>DASZGB010000019.1:0-119658 GCA_035939185.1 Solirubrobacteraceae bacterium | reverse complement strand
CGCTGTTATCGACCCCCACCTGCCGCGGCGAGGAGTTACCGCTCCCAACATACTCATACAGAGATTCTCCGTCTTCTCCTCCTCCTTGTGAAATTTCACCCCCGAGGCCCGGCCACAGGTAGCTGACACCATCGCTGGCCGACTGGACGCTGAACAATACATGCGACAGATCCGCCGACCCCCCTTTGTATGTGAACGCCGCTTCTGGTTGGTAATCGCCAGGCTGCCACACGGCCATCGCGGCCGGCGGCAGCACAGGCCCCACTTCGACCAGTGAGCCGTCCGCTTGACGGATATAGAAACGCTGGTCGAACCTGTACGCCGGACTGGCGGGGAACATCACCCACAGCGTCCTGCTCAAGTCCTGGCTGACATCCTGAGGAGTCCGGCCGCGCGGCGGAGTGATCGGCTGCGACATCCAGCCCGACGCGGAGCGCGTGGCGATGTATGTCGTACCTTCAAAACCGCCGTCAGCGAGCGCTTCGCCGAACGCTGCAAGCGACCTGACCAGCACGCCATCCGACCCATTGCCGGTTTCGACAAAAGGTTCGCCCCCTGACTTGAACGGCGGCGTGACCATCTCATACGCCCGGCAATCCGGCAGACCCGCCGACGAGCCCGTGCGAAACACCGCGTTCGGACACGAATCCGCCGACGCCACCGGCAATCCGAACACGAACAGCGAACCCACCAACGCCACCACCGCAACGCCCAACCCACGAAAACTCATCGAACCATCCCCTCCTCGAATACGGAGGGGCACGCCCCTCGCCAAGATGACAAAGAACGCACAAACAGCGACCCACCCAACACGCGCGAGAGACCAACCCGGCCCCCAGGGCCAAGGCGAACCGCGGCTAGACCACGGCGACGAAGCTCAGCAGCCGGCGAACCGGCCGAAAACCCCGCCAAGAGAGAGAGAGAGAGAGAGAGATGCCTCAGCGATGCTGAAGCATCTAGGAAGACCCCAAAAACGGGCCGTAGGATCACTGGCCGCGCTACGCGCGGTGTAAGCAATAACGCTCATCGCTCATCTCTTCCCAAGACGATCAAGTCCCTCTCCCATCAATCCCTCGTCAGCGCTGAAGTCCAAACCCGAGAGCGGACCCCAAAACCAGACCTATGACTTCAGGCGACCACTACCGGGCACCTGACATCAACCATCTTAGACAGAAACGTCGATGGAAGTCAACCCCTATGTTGCCGGGCTGCGTCGGCGTCAGCCTGGATCGGCTGCTCAGCCCCCCGCGCCCGGGATCCGCACGATGTCGGGCAGCAGATCGAACCCCCGGTCGAAGGAGAGGATCTCGCGCACGTGCGTGCGGCGCATGACGGCGGCGTGCAGAGCGTCGCGCGAGGACAAGCCGGGATACGCGTGGGTCAGGTCCTTGGCGGCGAAGATGTCCTCCTCGCGGAAGGAGAAGACGTTGTCGACGATGCGGCGGAGCGTGTGAAACGCCTTCTCGATTTCTCCGCGACGATCGGTTGCGATGTAGCGGTGCAGGAGCTCTTGAAAGACCTCGCTGCCGGTCACCAGGCGCCGGCGTTCGCCTGCGAATCGCTCGATGAGGCGTAGGGAGTCCACCTTGTGCGGATGGTCCTTCCCCACGATGTACATGACGACATTGGAGTCGATGAAGATCACGTCAGCAGTCGAGACCGGGGAGATCCTGTCGGTAGCCCATCTCGATCTCGGCGAGCATCGTGTCGATGTCGACTTCCTTACCCCCACTGTTGTACGTGGCCGCCTTGCGAATCACGGCGAGCTTGGCCTCGACATCCCCGCTGGACCGTTCGCGCTCGGCCACTCTCATCGCCTGGCGCACCCACTCCGAGAGCGTCTGCCCGGAGGCCTGCGCGCTGCGTTCGTAACGCTGAAGGTCATCCTCTTTGACGACCACCTGCAATCTCTTACTCATACCGGTAGTATAATGCACTACCGGACGACGTAAGTCGAACGCGCGCGACCGGACGAAACGCTCACTCCAGCGAGGCCATGACGTGCTTGACGACGGTGTAGTCCTCGAGCGAGTACACGCTCAGATCCTTCCCGTACCCCGACTCCTTGAACCCCCCGTGCGGCATCTCGGAGACGAGCGGGATGTGGTCGTTGATCCAGACGCAGCCGAAGCGCAGCGCCCGCGCGACCCGCAGCGCGCGCCCGACATCGCGCGTCCACACCGAAGACGCGAGCCCGTAGCGCGTGGCGTTGGCCCACGCGATCGCCTGCGCCTCATCGGAGAAGCGCTGCACCGTCACCACGGGCCCGAAGATCTCGCGCTGGATCATCTCATCCTCCTGCTCCAACCCAGCCACGACCGTCGGCTCCAGATAGAACCCAGCCCGCTGCGGCTCCCGGCCCCCGGTGACGAGCTCGGCATGCGCCGGCTGGCGCTCGAGAAACCCCTCGACGCGCGCGCGCTGGCGCGCGGAATTGAGCGGACCAAGGGTGGTGGCAGGATCGAGCGTGTCCCCGATCACCAACCCCGACGCCTGCGCGGAGAGCCCGGAGACAACATCGTCGTACACCCCCTCAGCCGCGAGCACCCGCGTCGCCGCCGTGCAGTCCTGCCCGGCGTTGTAGTAGGCAGTGCCCGCGATCGTCTCCATCGCAGCATCCATGCTGACGTCGTCGAAGACGATCACGGGCGCCTTGCCCCCCAGCTCCAGGTGCACGCGCTTGAGCGAATCCGCGGCGACGCGCGCGATGTGCTTGCCGGTCTCGACAGACCCGGTGAGCGAGACCATGTCCACAAGGGGATGCGAGATAAGCGCCTCGCCCGTCGGCTGCCCGTGCCCCATGACGACATTCAAAACCCCGGCGGGCAGGATGTCGGCGGCGAGTTCGGCGAAGCGCACGGTGCTCATCGGTGTGGTCTCGGCGGGCTTGAGCACAACGGTGCAGCCGGCGGCAAGCGCAGGCCCGATCTTCCAGATGGCCATCATCAGGGGGTAGTTCCAGGGCGTGATCTGCCCGACGACGCCAACCGCCTCACGCCGCACAAACGAGGTGTGCCCCTCCATGTACTCGCCAGCGGCGCGACCCTCCAGGCAGCGCGCAGCGCCGGCGAAGAAGCGCAGGTTATCGGCCATGACGGGCAACTCGTCATTGCTTACCGCCGCCAACGGCTTGCCAGCATTGAGCGCCTCCAGGCGTGCGATCGCATCGGCGTGCTCCTCGATCAGCCCGGCGAGCGCGAGCAGCGCGCCCGAGCGCTCGGCGGGCGTAGTCGCCGACCAGCCAGCAAACGCGCGCTGCGCGGCGCGCACGGCCCGATCGACCTCCTCGGAACTGGAAAGCGGCGCGCGCGCGAGCTCCTCGCCGCTGGCGGGGTTGAGAATCGCCTCGTCCTCGCCCTCCCACGCGACGGGCGCGCCGTCGATGAAGTTGCGCAGTGTCTCAGTCATGAATGAGTTTCTCCTATCGCTTCGGCGCCAACCCGCAGCCCGAGCGCCTGGGCCACAGCAGGGTGCACGATCTCGCCGCCACGCACGTTGACGCCCATACGCAGCGCGGACGAGTTGACGATCGCCTGCTCCACGCCGTGCTCGGCGAGCTCGAGCACATAGGGAAGCGTGGCATTGGTCAGGGCATAGGTCGAGGTGATGGGCACCGCCCCGGGCATATTGGTGACGCAGTAGTGCGTGATGCCATCGACCTCGAAGGTGGGATCGGAGTGCGTGGTGGGTCGGGAGGTCTCAAAGCAGCCACCCTGGTCGATCGAGACATCCACGATCACGGCGTGGCGCTTCATCAGCGCGAGCTGCTCACGGCGAATCACCCAGGGCGCACGCGCGCCGTGGATCAAGACGGCGCCGATGACGAGATCGGCCTGCGGCAGCATCTCTTCGACGGCGAGCGTGGAGGAATACACGGTCGAGGCCCGCCCCCCGAAGGCCACTTCGAGCTCGCGCAGGCGATCGACATTGCGGTCGAAAACGAAGACGTCGGCCTGCATGCCGATGGCGATGAAGGCGGCATTCATCCCCACAACGCCGCCGCCGATGACAAGCACGGTCGCGGCGGCGACGCCAGGGACGCCGCCGAGGAGAATGCCGCGACCCCCCAGGGGCTTCTCGAGCATGAAGGCACCTGCCTGCGTGGCGATCTTGCCGGCGACCTCGCTCATCGGCGCGAGCAGCGGCAGCCGCCCCCCTGAGTCCTCGACTGTCTCATAGGCAATACAGGTAGCCCCACACGTCCGCAGCCCCTCGGCGAGTGAAGGCGCGGCCGCGAGGTGCAGATAGGTGAAGAGCGTGTGCTCAGGACGCAGCATCGCGACCTCCTGCGGCTGGGGCTCCTTGACCTTGAGGATCAGCTCGGCCTCGGCGAAGACGCGGGCCGCGTCCTCCACGATGTGCGCCCCCTGACTGCGCAAGGCGGCATCGGAGAGCGCGCTCCCCTCCCCGGCGCCGGCCTGGATCAGCACCTCGTGCCCACGCGTGCTGAGCTCGCGCACGCCGGCGGGCGTGATCGCCACGCGGTACTCGTCCGGCTTGATCTCCGTGGGAACGCCGATCCTCACCGCGACAGCTCCCGCCCGCGCAGGGCCAACCAGAACTCGATGCGGTCGCGCGCTTTGGAGAAGTCGCGGCCGGTCAACTGCTCGACCCGGCGAATGCGATACCGCAGCGTATGCCGGTGGCAGTACAGGGCGGTGGCAGCTTTCTCCCAGTGCCCGTTGTGTTCGATGAAGACGTCCAGCGAGCGCAGTAGCTCATCGCCGTAGTCGCCCTCGCCGGCTTCGATTGGCCCGAGTACGCCGCGGCAATAGGAGATCAGCGCGTCGTCGTCCTGCAACGACAAAAGCAGCTGGAAGGCGCCGAGATCGCGATGCGAGGCGACCTCGGGCGCGTTGCCGTTCTGCAGGCGCACGGCCTCCAGCGCGCAGCGCGCCTCGTGAAAGCTCAAGCGCAGGCTGTGCGTGGGCGCGGCGCGGCTGGCGGAGGCGCGCACCTCGCCGGTGTTGCTCTGCAACTCGGCGCGCGCACGGCGGGCGATCTCGATCGGATCGAGACCCGGCGGGGCGTCGATGACGGCACAGAGCAGCCCCATGCGCGTGGCGACGAGCCCGTGCGCATCGGCGCGCGCGAGCGCGCGCTCGAGCACGGGCGCGGCGGCGTCGGGATCGCGCAGAGCGAAGGCGAGCACGGCGGCCTGCTCGCCGACGCCGAAAGGCTTCAGGCGCGCCTGCAGCTCCTCGGGATGCAGGCGCCCGGTGAGCGCCTCGGCGAGAACGTCGCCGGCGAGGCGCCGCTCGGTGTCGCGTTCGATGCGCATGTGCATCAGCTCGAGCGCGACGACGGTAACGGCCTGGCGCAGGATCAGGCGCTCGAAGTCGCCGAGCTCGCCCTTGACGGAGGCGCCGATCAGCCAGGCGTGCGGCACGGCGCGATCACGCGCGACGACGGGCAACGCCAGCACCGAGCCGGGCCAGCGCGGCAGGCGTGGTTCGATCGGGTGCGGCCCTCCACCCAGGCCACCGGCGCCGAGACCGTTGCCGGCGCCGCCCGCGGCTGCCGCCGCGCCGTTGCCGCCGCCACCCGTGGGCGCAACTCGCCGGCTGACGCTCACACCGGCGGCGGCGCCAGCGCCCGCATGGCGCACCTCGCGCGCGATCGCCTGGCGCTCGGATTCGCTGAGCGGCCGCACGTGCGCGTGCCAGGCGAGCTCCTCGCCGTGCGCATCGAGCACGCCCACGACCCCGCCGATCGCGCCGGCGGCGGCACGCACGACCTCGGTCAGGCCGCGCTGCTCGAGCACGAGGCGCTCGAGGCGCTCCTGGATGGCCATCGAGCGGCGCAGCGTCTCGAACTGCTGGCCCGCAAGGTGTGTGAAGGCGCGCTCGGTAACAGCGATGAAAGGCAGCTCGTAGGGAACCTCGAAGACCGGGAATTGCAGCTTGCGCGCGGCGGTGAGCAGCGCCGGCGGAATGCGCTCGTGCGCGAAACCGGTGCCGAAGCCGACGGCGGCGATGCCGCGATCCTTGAGGCGCTCGATGAACTCGCGCTGCACCTTGGGCTTGTCCAGCTGTAGGCCGGTGGTGAGCAGCATCTCCCCACCGGTCAACCAGGGGGTGGGGTCGATGAGCTCAGTGGAGTGGACCCAGCGCACGCGCGCATTGGCAGCCTCGTGGCCGCTGGCGAGATCCAGCCCCAGCTCGGCCAGCAGGCTCTCGACGGTCAGATCCATGTCAGTTCAGAAAAAGTTTTTATTTTTATATTTTTATTCAAAAAAATATTACCCATCACCGTTGGCACGGATCGACATTTACTTGTCCACGATCCGCTCCCACGCCTCGGTCAACGTCGGGCGCAGGATCGCCTCGATCTCCTCGAACTGTTCGCGGTCGGCGATCAGCGGCGGGGATAGCTGCACGATCGGGTCGCCGCGGTCATCGGTGCGGCAGATCAAACCGCGGCGGTAGAGCTCGCCGGACAGAAAACCGCGCAGCAGCACCTCGGCTTCCGCGGGGCTGAAGGTCTCCTTGGTGTCCCTGTCCTTGACGAGCTCGATCGCGTAGAAGTAGCCAGCGCCGCGCACGTCGCCGACGATCGGCAGGTCGCGCAAGCTCTCGAGCATCGCCCGGAACTCGCCCTCGCACTCGCGCACGTGCTGGCAGAGCTGCTCGCGTTCGAGCACGTCGATGTTGGCCATGGCCGTGGCGCAGGCCAGCGGGTGCCCGCCGAAGGTGAAGCCGTGGTTGAAGATGGCGCTGCCATGCAGGAATGGCTCGATCAGGCGATCGCTGGTGATGAGCGCCCCCATCGGCGCATACGCGGAGGTGATCCCCTTGGCGGTCGTCACCATGTCGGGCTGATAGCCGAAGCGCTCGCAGCCGAACATGCGCCCGAGGCGGCCCCAAGCGCAGATGACCTCATCAGAGATGAGCAGCACGCCGTGGCGGTCGCAGATCTCGCGCACGCGCTGGAAGTAGCCCTCCTGCGGTACGAAGCAGCCGCCGCCATTCTGCACGGGCTCGAGCATCACGGCGGCGACCGTGTGCGGCCCCTCGAACAGGATGGCTTCCTCGATCGCGTCGGCAGCCCACAGCGGATCGCGGTCTTCCTGCCAGCGATAGGAGTTGGTGTTGGGCGCGTGCCGGCCCCCGGGCGTGAGCGGCTCGAAGGGCTCGCGTAGCGGCGGCAGGCCGGTGGCGGTGAGCGCCCCCATGGAGGTGCCGTGATAGGCGAGGTAGCGCGAGATCAGCTTGTGCTTGCGCGGCTCGCCGGTAGCCGCGTGGTAGGCCTTCGCGAGCTTCCAAGCGCTCTCCACCGCCTCCGAGCCGCCGGAGACGAAGAACACGCGGTTGAGGTCCCCAGGCGCGAGCGCGGCGATGCGCGCGGCGAGTTCGATCGAGGGCGGGTGCGCGTAGCTCCAGTTGGTGTAGAAGCCAAGCTCGGAGGCCTGCCGCGCGGCGGCCTCCCCGAGCTCGCTGCGCCCGTGACCGATGTTGACGCAGTAGAGCGCGGAGAGCCCGTCGAGGTAGCGCTTGCCGTGCTGGTCATACACGTAGCAGCCCTCACCGCGCACGATGATGGGCACCTCGTGCTCGGCGAAGGAGCCCATGCGCGTGAAGTGCATCCACAAGTGCCGCTTGGCCAACTCCTGCAGGTCGCTAGACATCGAGAACAACGCTATCCGGACGGACTATCTCTATCAAGACGATACACGTTCAACAACAGCATAGGCTCTTATACAAGACGTACAAAGAGAGAGGAAGATTTTGGGGATCGCGCCACTTGGCCCCCGTCGGCGCAGGACGTAACGTTTGCCACGACCCGTCAATCGGAGGAGTCCCCCAAATGGCCTCAGTCAGCGTCTCCGCAGAAGGACCAGTACCCCCTCAGGGCGTGATGGACAAGGGTCTGAAGCAAAACGCCATCGGCTACGTCTCGAACATCGTGATCGGGGTCGCCTCCACGGCACCGGCCTACTCTCTGGCGGCGACGCTCGGGTTCATCGTCGCCGCCAAGGGAGTAGGGGTGCACGCGCCGGCGGTGATGCTCGTGGCGTTCATCCCGATGCTGCTGGTGGCATCAGCCTACAAGTACTTCAACCGCGCCGACCCCGACGCGGGCACGACGTTCGCGTGGGTTACCCGCACGTTCGGACCGTCGACGGGCTGGCTGAACGGCTGGGCGATCTTCCTCGCCGACCTGATCGTGATGGCCTCGCTGGCGGACATCGCATCGATCTACACCTTCAAGCTCTTCGGCTTCACCGAACTCGGCGGATCCCAGGCGGCGATCATCACTGGCGCGGTCCTGTGGATCGCACTGATGACCTGGATCTGCTACCGCGGCATCGAGCTCTCGGCGCGCATCCAGCAGTTCCTGCTCAGCGCCGAGATCTTCATCCTCGGGCTGTTCGCGGTGGTGGCGTTCGTGAAGGTCTACGGCAGTCATCCCCCGGCTGGCTCGATCAAGCCGTCGCTGTCGTGGATCAACCCCTTCGCGATGAGCTTCGGCAACCTCGTCGTCGCACTGCTGCTGGCGGTCTTCATCTACTGGGGCTGGGACTCGGGCGTGGCCGTCAACGAGGAGTCCAAGGACCCCGCGGAGGGTCCGGGCAAGGCCGCGGTCGTCTCGACGGTCCTGCTGGTGCTGATCTACGTGATCGTCACCGCCGCCGCCCAGTCCTTCCACGGCACGGGCTTCCTGACAGCCAAGGAAAACCAGTCGGACATCCTCAATGCGCTCGGCGGCGGCGTGCTGGGGAGCGGCCTGAACAAGCTGCTGATCATCGCGGTGCTCACCTCGGCGTCGGCCTCGACGCAGACGACGATCCTGCCGACCGCCCGCACGACCCTGTCGATGGCGCACTGGAAGGCGGTCACGGCACTGCTTTCGCGCATCCACAAGCGCTACCTCACACCGACCGTCTCGACGCTCGGCTTCGGCCTGCTCGCGATTATCATCACGGTCGTCCTGCTGCTGCGCTCGGAAAGCGTGCTGGAAGACTCGCTCACCGCAATCGGCTTCCCGATCTGCTTCTACTACGGCTTCACCGGCGTCGCCTGCGGCTGGTACTACCGCCACGAGCTGATGCAGAGCGCGCGCAACTTCCTGCTGCTGGGCCTCGGCCCGCTGCTTGGCGGGCTGATGCTGTTCGGCATCGGGATCAAGGCAGCGGTCTACTACAGCCACTCCGAAAACGTCGCCTCCAAGCCGATACTCGGCATCACGCTGCCGCTGTGGATGGGCATCGGCGGCATGGTCCTCGGCGCCGTCGTGATGCTCGTCTCACGCCCCTTCTTCAAGGAGTACTTCGCGCGCAAGACGGAAACCGCACGTCCGGGGCTGCTGGAGCAGCCGCCGCCGACCGGCCCCGTGCCCGACCGCGTGGAGTTCTGAGCTGGGGGCGGCCGGCCGTGGAGGCACGGAGCCCGCGCGCGGATCGGGAGGCCGCGCGCGGCTCCTATTTAAAGAGTTTTTGAGGGCCTCCGCCCTTCGGGCTCCGGCGTATGGGCCGCGTATCGTGATTCCAAATGGAGCTTGCCCGTCACACGCAGGCCCTAGGCTGCGGTCGGTGAGCCCGAGTCCCGTCAAGCAGTCGAAGCCAGCCGAGTGCAGTCGGTTCTCCAAGGGCCAGGTCAATCGGGCCGGCAGAGTCCTTCTGCGCCTCGGGGAGGCGGCGGCCCGCCTTGGCGCCGACCGAGCCACCGAAGAGCTTGGCCCTACTGAGATCGTCATGGCATTTCAGGCGGTGACGTGGTGGCGGACGCTCCACGCTCGCCCGCTGTCCAATGTCGCCGCGAACCTCCGCTACCACGTGGACAAGGAGGACGGCCGCATCGGCGGCCAGATCGAGGTGGCCCAGCGGTTGAAGCGATGGACCACCATGATCGACAAGCTGAGGCGCGAGCCCAAGATGCAGGTCACGCAGATGCAGGACATTGGCGGTGTCCGCGCCCTGCTGCCAAGTCTGTCGCACGTCTACGCCGTGAGCCGCCGCCTGCGCAAGACGTGGACGATCATACGGGTCAGGGACTACATCGCGCAGCCCAAGCCCTCGGGCTACCGAGCACTGCATCTGATCGTGCGTCGTGGCGGCTACCCGGTCGAGGTGCAGTTGCGCACCGTCCTACAGGACGCCTGGGCAAACCAGGTCGAGGAGGACGGCCGGCGGATCGGGGTGGGGCTCAAGTTCGGCGTCGGCGCGGCCGACATCCACGCGTATTACGTCGTTGTCTCCGACGCCTTTGCATTCTTGGATAGAGGCGAGGAGATCCCAGCGGAGCTGGGGACGGCGCTCAACGAGCGGTATGCGAAGATCAGAGGAACCTTGCCCGGGAGGGAGGCGACCACATCATGAGCCCAGCCGACATCAAGCACTTCCTCGTCGTCTATGACATTCCATCGGCCCACGCTGACGTTCGGCCCTACGGCACGGACTACGACGCCGCACTCGCCGCATACGAGCAGGCCGAGCAGGATGCCCGTACTCGCTCCGACGTGGAGGTCGTCCTGCTGAGCGCGGACTCGCTGGCGACGATCAAGCGCACCCATTCCAGCTACTTCCAAACGCACGAGTCGTTCGAGGCCCTTCTCCCGGCTGGAGTACTCCACGCCTAAGGCTCAGGCTCGGGCTGGATCGTCGCGCTGCCCGTGCGGCGAGCCGAGCTCGGCCAACCGCTCCAGGAACGGCGTGGGCGGAAAGGCCTCGGGCCCGAGCACACCGGTGCCCTGCCAGGCGCCCTCGCCCAGCAACTCCATCGCGACGATGGGATTGATGGCGGTCTGCCAGACAACGGCCTGCGAGCCGTAGTCGCGCATCGTGGGCTCGTTGTCAACTAAGTGGTAGAGGTAGGTGGAGCGCGGCTGCCCGTCCTTGCCGGTGCCGGTAACCCAGGTGCCGGCGCAGGTGCGCCCGGTCATGCGCTCGCCGAGCGTGGCGGGATCGGGCAGCGCTGCGGCAACGACATCCCGCGGCGCGACCTTGCAGCCACGCACCTCTAGCGGCTCGGTGGAGTCCAGGCCGAGCTTGTGTAGCGTGCGCAGCACGGCGATGAACTCCTCGCCGAGGCCGTACTTGAAGGTCACCCGCTCGCAGTCGACCCAGCGCGGGATCAGCACGACCTCCTCGTGCTCGACGTTGACGCACTCGATCGCGCCAATGCCCTCGGGGAACTGGAAGACCTCGGGCTCGGAGAAGGGCGGCGTGGTATAGAAGCCCTTCGCACGCTCCCAAATGAGCGGCGGGTTCAGGCACTCCTCGATCGTGGTCCAGATGGAAAAGGTGGGCGCGAAGTCATAGCCCTCAACGACGAGATCCGAACCATCGCGCACGCCGGCTTCGGCGATCTCGGAGAAGAGCTCATCGGCGGCGTAGCGCGCGAACACGTCGGAGAGCCCCGGCTCAACCCCCATGCCCACAAGCGCAAGCACGCCCTCCTTGAGCCACTGCGCATGGCGCGCCAGCTGGTACTCCCCCAGCATCGTCCCCGGCAGCTCGTAGGGTCGCGTGGGATGAGGCTTTGAAAGCGTCATGGCCATGTCCATGTAGGTGGTGCGGGTGTCGAAGGCGGCGTCGAAGATCGGCTGGTCAAAGCGCGGGTCGGTGGCGTTCAGGACCACATCCGGCTTGACGCGCTCGATCGCCTGCACGAGCGAGGAGCGATCGCTCGCGTCGATCTGCATGCCAGCGAAGCGATCGGCCTCGCCCAACTTGGCTACGACCGCATGCGCCCGCGCGGGCGAGAGATCAGCGAGGACGACGCGCTCGAACGCGGGGCGCTGCTGGGCGATGGCGGCGAACGCCGCGCCCACGCCACCTGCGCCGATCACGAGCACGCGCATGGGCACAGTGTGCCCTAAATCGCCATTTCGGAACGTCTGACCTTCACTGGTCCGTTGCGCCGGCACGGCGCATGCCGTTTGGCGCTGACGCCGGCTTCCCTCGCATATGCTGCCCGCTTCGATGGCGACTGCGCTCCTGCACAGGCCGGTGCCTGCCCCTGCCGCTCAGCAACCCTCCTCATGGCCCGCCTCCCCGACGCTGGGCAGACGCGAGCTGTTGTGGGCGAGCGCGGCGGGGATCCTCCTGGCGGTCCTGACCACATGGCCGCTGTCGCTGCACATGGGCAGCCGCATCTCCCCCGACCTCGGCGACCCGGTGCGCACCGCCTGGCAGATCGCGTGGGTGGGCCACGCGCTGCTGCACAGCCCCGGCCACCTGTTCGATGCGAACGCCTTCTACCCCCACCCACTGAGCCTGGCCTTCTCGGACTCGCTGCTGGGCTATGGCCCGACGGCGTTCTTCGGCTCGGGCACAGTGGCGGCACTGGTCCGCTACAACGTGCTTTACCTATTCGCGTGGTCGCTGAGCTTCCTCGGCGCCTACCTGCTGGCGCGCGAGCTCGGCGTGAGCAAACTGGGCGCCGCGGCAGCCGGCATCGCGTTCGCCTACGCCCCTTACCGCGTGACGGAGGCCGGCCACCTGCACGTGATCTCAAGCGGCGGCATCCCGCTGGCGCTGTTCCTGCTGCTGCGCGGCTACCGGCGCGCGTGGGCCGCGGAGAGCGCGGCACCCTCTACGGGCTCTGGAGCGCCCGCCACACGCTCGGCGGCGCCCCCCACGCGCGCCGGAAAGGGCCTCATCGCCGCAGGCTGGCTGGTAGCGGCGTGGCAGATAAGCCTCGGCTTCACGCTCGGCCTACAGTTCTCCTACCTGCTGCTGGCGCTCGCGCTGCTGGCGGCGCTGCACTGGTGGCGGGCCGGGCGCCCGGCGCTGCCGCGCAGGCTGATCGCGGTGACCCTCGCCGGCATGGCCGTGGTAGGCACGGTGACAGCGTACGAGGCGCGCCCGTACCTGAGGGTGGCGAATGAGTATCCGACGGCGAAGCGCACGATCCGTGAAGTGGAGCGCTACTCGGCGGGGCCGGCGGCGTTCCTGTCGGCCTCCAGCGAGAACCGCGTGTGGGGCTCGGCCACGGCGGGCATGCGCAAGCACCTGAGCTCCAAGAACGAGAGCGTGCTGTTCGCTGGATTGACGATCTTCGTGCTGGCGCTGATCGGCCTGGGCACAGGCTTGTACACGCGGCGCTTACGCTGGGGCCTGGCGACAGGAGCGATTATCTGCGGGGTGCTCGCGTTGGGCCTGGGCCTGACGGGCGCAGGCTATCCATACCGACTGCTGTTCGACTACGCCCCCGGCTGGAACGGGGTGCGCGTGCCGGGCCGCGTGTTCACGCTGGCCACCCTCTTCCTGGCGCTGTTGGCAGGCGCAGGCGCGCAGTGGTTGATCGCGTTCGCGCGCGCGCGCGGCGCGCTGGTCTCCTCATTCTGGCGCGAGGGCCTGCCCGTACTCGTGGGCGGCGTCCTACTGGCAGGCCTGCTGGGCGAGGGCGCCGGCCACATGGCGACCCACGTCGTACCCCAGCCGGCGAGGGCCGAGATCGGACTGCCGGCTCCCATCATGGGCCTGCCCACCGACGGCGCGGCCGACCGCGTGTGGCAGTACTTCTCGACCGAAGGCTTCCCCAAGATCCTCAATGGCAACTCGACGTTCGACATCCCCGCGCTGACGGACCTGCGCGGCGGCATGAACAGCTTCCCCGACAGGGCGAGCGTGGAGAAGCTGCGCTACTACGGCGTAAGAACCGTGGTCCTGCACCTGCACCTGCCCGCCCTTCCAGCCCTGCACAGCGAGATCCCCGAGCCCCCCGACCCGGTGGCCGCCGCAGCCAAGCCGGTGACGGGCCTGGGCGTCACCCGCCGTCAGCTCGGCAACGTCGTGATCTACGAGATCGGCCCGGGGCCGGCGGCGCTGCACCTGAACGGATGATGGGCACCCCCGGCGCCTCCCCCACAGCTCCCGCGGCCGCCGCAGCCCCAGCGTCCAGCGCCCGAGCGAATGGCGCTATCACCAAGCGCCGCCTGGCCCTCGCGGCGATCCTGCTCGTGGGCGTGGCCTACACCACGATCATCCAGAGCTTCTCGTGGAACCAGACCTCCCACTACGACCTGATTCGCGCGCTGAACCAGGGCCACACGACGATCGATCAATACCAGGAAAACACAGGCGACAAGGCCTTCTACAAGGGCCACTTCTACTCAGCTAGAGCCCCCGGCCTCGCCCTCTTCTCACTCCCCTTCTACGACACGCTGAACGCCTTCAACGCCGATCAGCTGGCGCGCAGCATGCAGGCGCAGCGCGGCGACGACGAGCTGATCTGGATGATCGGTCTGTGGGCAAACGTGCTTCCGGGTCTGCTGCTGCTCCTGCTCGTGTGGCGTGTGGCCGACCGCTTCGAGCCTGGCTACGGCGTGGCCGCCGCCGTCACCTTGGGCCTCGGCACGCTCGTCCTGCCCCTCTCCACGCTGCTGTTCTCGCACGTGTTCTCCGCCTTCCTCGGCTTCCTCGCCTTCAGCTTGATGCTGAAGGAGCGCGACGGCCCCCCCAACCCACTGCTGCTGGCCGCCGCGGGCCTGGCGATGGGCTACGCCGTGGCCTCCGAGTACCCCCTGTTCTTCGTGGCAGCAGTGCTTGGTCTGTACCTCCTATCGCGCCGCGACACCCTGACCCCCCTGGGCATCGCAACCCGCGCCGGCGCGTACATCCTCGGCGGCCTCATCGGCATCATCCCCCTGCTCCTCTACAACCACTACGCCTTTCACTCCTGGACGCACCTGGCCTACTCCAGCATCCCCCGCCAGCAGCAGGGCTTCTTCGGCATCAATACCCCCAGCCTCAAAGTCCTGGCCACGCTCCTGTTCGACAGCCGCGGCCTGCTGACCCTCTCCCCCGTCCTGGCGCTGGGAGCACTGGGCACAGTCGTCCTCTACCGCCGCGGCAAGCGCGCTGAGGCGCTGACGATCGGCGGCATTTGCCTCTGCTATGTCGGCTACAACTCCGGCTACTACCTCCCCTTCGGGGGCGGCTTCATGGGTCCCCGCTTCCTGACGACGATGCTCCCCTTCCTCGCCGTCCCCCTGGGCGTCGCATACAGACGCTGGCCGGCCCCCACGATCGCCCTCGCCGCGGTGTCGATCACGACGACAATCGTGGCCACGATCACCCACCCCCTCGTGGGCTACGAGACCGAGACGGTCGTCTGGGCGCGCCTCCTGCGCGAGGGCTCCTTCCAGCCCACGATCGCCACCGCGATCGGCCTGGGCCGCGGCTGGGCGGGCATCTGGCCGTTCTTCCTGGCCGCGGGCGGCGCGATCGTGCTGGCAGCGCTAGCCACCCCCCGCCTGAACATGACACGCGCCTCCGTGCTCGCCGCCCTGGCCTTGCTCGTGGGCTGGGCGCTGTTCGCCGCCGTCGCTCCGACCATCGTGGGTATAGACCACCGCGGCCTGCTCAGCATCGTCGGCGCGGGCGATCACACGGCGCTGCATAAGGGTTTCGGAGACTACCCCTTGAAGACCCTGGCGCCGATCGCAATGGTGGCGGGATGGATTGTCTTGGCCGCTTGCTCAGCGATCACGAGCGTTTCTGCCGTGAGATCACGCGCAGCATCCGCTCGCACTTACGCGCGATAGCCCCTTGCCAAGGCAAGCATCAGACCTTAACCACGACCAGGTCTGCAAGCCCGTCGAAGTCCTCATCCTGCGTGTAGACCGCCGCCTCGTGCACACGTGCGGTGGCGGCGATCCACGTGTCCTGGACCTTGGGACGACGCCCGTTGCGGCGGGCTGTGGCGACAAGCTCAGCGAAGGCTGACGCGACGCTCTCATCGATGGGCAGCGCCGCATAGGTCGCGCGCGCCGACCCGAAGGTCGCCATCCGCTCGGCGCGAATCGCCTCGGAGTCAGCCATCTGCACGCCCAACTCCAGCTCTGCAAGGGTGACGACGGAGACCGCGACCTCCTTGGGCAGCCGCTCGGCCCGTAGCTCCCGCCCCTGCTCGCGGGCGATGAACACCGAGGTGTCGAGCAGGCCCCTCAAAGATCGTCGATAGTTTCGGGAAGAGCATCGGCAAGCTCGCGGGTCAGGCCCGCGTCGGCCTGCACGAGGCTGTCCATCGCGCGCTGCCTGGGCACCCACGTCGTGCGCGCCGGCAACGGCGCAAGCTCGGCCACCGGCCGGCGATCGACGGTGACCCGCAGGCGCTCGCCCGCCTCGACGCGACGCAGCACGTCGGCCATGTGATTACGCAGTTCGCGCACCGACACTTCACTCGCCATGAGAGGACTGTAGCACATATTCTACGGACATACCCACCAGGCTGCGGGCCAAGCAGGACTGCGAACCCGTAGCGGCAGCCGCGCTGGTCCACCCAGGACTCCCCTACCGGCTGGAGATCTTCACGTCACCGCAGCCCAAGGCACGCAATTTGCGGCAGACGACGACATAACCCGGACGCGGCACGTGACGCACATCGGTGAGCCCAGCGTCGAAGCGAGTAAAGGCGCTGCCGCCAGACCAGTCGTAGATGTACAGCCGCGTGATACGCGAGTTCGAGCCGGCGAGGCTGAACATATAGGAGATGGCGCTGGCGGCGCGGCGCAGCCCCGAGCCGCGGACGTTGGGGAAGGCGCCGCCGAACTTGACGATGCCGCCGGTCTCCGTCAGCCACACCGTCCCGGGCACAGCCGCGAGCACCGCGCGCGTGCGGCTGCTGGAGCGGCGGTTGGTGTCGGAGTAGTTGTGCAGCCCCCACACGCTCGGCATCGTCGTGTGCAGACGCGCGACCTCGTGCTTGAATTCGGCGATGTATTCGAGCGTCGGCCCGATGTTCTGCGCGTCCAGCACATCCAGCCCCACGACCGTACATCCGTGGCAGACGCTCCGCAGCGCGCGGTAGTACTGCGCATCCAACGCTGCGCTGGGACTGACGAGTGCGCCGCGGATTTCGCCGCGGTTGGCCTCGTTGTAGGTCTGGTAGTCGTGCACGTGCGGGAACATCTTGATGAAGCGCTGCACGTCGCGCTGGTAGGTGGCCACGCTCGGCATGCGCAGCGAATAGGGCTTGTACTCCGAGTGGTAGAAGGCCACCAGCACCCGCTGGTGTTGCGCTTCGGCGGCACGGATCCAGGCCGCCGCTAGCGAGCGCGAGTAAGGGCGCACAGCAGCGTCGTAAGGAGCGATGTAGCGCGCGATCTTCGTATGTAGGCGCTGCCAGTTGGGGTCGCTGAACATCTGCGCCTGCTCGTCGCCGATGCCCGCTAGAAGGGCGCTCGCCCCATGAGCCCTTAGCGAGGTGCCGTGAGCCGATGCGCTGGCGGCGCGCGGATGGCGCGCATCGGCTTGGCCGACGAGGCCGGCCACGGCCAGTACGCCGCACAACAGCAGCGCTACGAACGCACGAAGACCAGCGTGGCCGCCGGGCAGACGGCGATGGGCAGGAGCGCTTACGGTCATATCCGTTGGACAGTCTAGGGGCTCGATGGTTGCGCTGGTCGCAGTGCAATCAGCTCACCGGGAGCATGCTCAACCAGCCAAGCTACATCTTCGGCGCTGAAGCCCGCACCCCTTCCGTTGGCGCCGGCAGCCACCACCATCCGCTCGAAACGCTCGTGCGCCATCAGCTCGCGCAGCGCGTGACGCACCGTGCGACCACGCTCGATACGCGAGTCCACCGGCACGTGCGCGCGCAGCGCCCGCTGCTCGATCGCTTCAAGCAACGCCGTCGCCTGCGCGGCCTCCGCGGGTAGCGGCACCTCCGCGGAGAGGCGCAGCGGCACGAGCGCTAGGTATACCGGCATCAGCGTCGCCCCCTCCGCGCGCGCCAGGCGCAGCGCGGCCACCAGCGCCGGCTCCGAGAGCCCTTCGCCCGTGAAGGGGAAGGCGATGCGATTCACGGGCGCGCGGCGGCTGAGCGCGCGCCCGCGGCGGCGACGCTCGATCTCCAGGGCCACCAGCGTGCCCAGCGCCAGGCCCACGACCAGCGCCACCAAAGTGAGAATCACAGCAGCGGCTCCTCCGATGCCGGCGCCGGCGCCGGCGCCTCGTCGCGCAGGGTGCGGTCGGCGACGATGCGCAGGTCAACGCCCGGCAGGCCGCGCAGCAAACGGAAGGGCAGCGCTGGCTGCATCAGCCGCCGCCAGGCATTGCGCGGCTGCGGAGCGCCCATCAGTACGTACGTGCTGCCGCGCTCGCGCGCCACGCGGATCGCCACCTCGGCCACGTCGTCGCCCTCCTCCACCAGCAGCTGCGCACCGAGGATCGAGGCGAGGCGCCGCAGCGCCTCCAGCTGCTCACGTTCCGCGGGACTGGAATGCCCGCCCGCGCCACCCGGCTGGCGCACCGTCAGCAGATCCAGTTCCGCACCGAGGCGCTGGGCGGAGCGCCAGGCGCGGCGCACCACCCGCTGGGCGCGCGGCGAGAGCGTCACCAGCGCCAGCAGCCGCTCGGAGATCGCCTGCGGCGCCGCCGTCTGCAGTAGCCGCTCATCGCGGCGGCTGCGCAGCGGCGCGAGCGTTGGCGCCAGGCGCTTGACCTCCACGCCTTCGGCCACCTGGCGCAGCGAGGTCTCCCGCAGCGCCGCGAGATTCTCGATTTTGAAGAAGTTGTTCAGCGCCGCCGGCACGCGCTCGGCGGGATAGATCTTGCCCGCCCGCAGCCTCGCGATCAGCGCCTCGGGAGTGAGATCGACAAGCACCACCTCATCCGCCTCGGAGAGCACGGCATCGGGAATTGTCTCGCGCACGCGCGTGCCCGTCAGCTGCGTCACCTGGTCGTTGAGGCTCTCGAGGTGCTGCACGTTGACCGTGGAATACACGTCGATGCCGGCGTCGAGCACATCGCGCACGTCCTCGTAGCGCTTCTCGTGCTCGACGCCCGGCGCGTTAGTGTGCGCGAGCTCGTCGATCAGGCACAGCTCCGGTGCGCGGGCGAGGATCGCCGGCAGGTCCATCTCCTCCAGCGGCGTGTCACGGTAGTGCACGCGCCGGCGCGGGATCATCTCCAGACCGGCGGCGAGACTCTCAGTCTCGACCCTTCCGTGCGGCTCCAGATAGCCGATCACGACGTCGCGCCCCGCCTCGGCCTCGGCCTGACCCTCCTGCAGCATCCGATACGTCTTGCCGACGCCCGCGGCCATCCCGATGAACACCTTGAGGCGACCACGTGAGGATGCCATATGAGCATTGTCCTGCACCCACGCTCGCGGCGGAGCTCAGGCCCCCAGCATGGAGCTCAGGCCCCCGACATGGAGCTCAAGCCCCCAGCACGTTGTGGACGATCAGGTCGATCAGCTTGATGCCGATGAACGGCGCGATGATCCCGCCGAGGCCGTAGATCAACAGGTTGCGGCGCAGCAGCGCGCTTGCGCCGATCGGCCGATAGCGCACCCCGCGCAGCGACAGCGGGATCAGCAGCGGAATGATGATCGCGTTGAAGATGATCGCCGAGACGATCGCCGAGCGCGGCGTGCCCAGGTTCATGATGTTGAGCACGTGCAGCGGTCCCTGCCCGGGTGGGTGGGCCCCAATCCCCGCAGCATATGTCGCGATGAACACGGCGGGCAGGATCGCGAAGTACTTGGCCACGTCGTTGGCGATCGAGAACGTCGTCAGCGCGCCGCGCGTGATCAACAGCTGCTTGCCGACCTCCACGATCTCGATCAGCTTCGTAGGATTGCTGTCGAGGTCGACCATGTTGCCCGCCTCGCGCGCGGCCTGAGTGCCGGTGTTCATCGCCACCCCCACATCAGCCTGCGCCAGCGCGGGGGCGTCGTTGGTGCCATCGCCGGTCATCGCCACGAGACGCCCACCCTGCTGCTGTTCCTTGATCAGAGCGAGCTTCGCCTCGGGCGTGGCTTCGGCGAGGAAGTCATCCACCCCCGACTCCTCCGCGATCTTGGCCGCCGTGAGGCGATTGTCGCCGGTGACCATCACGGTCTTGATCCCCATCGCGCGCAGATGGTCGAAGCGGACCTTCATGCCCTCCTTGATCGTGTCCTTGAGATAGACCACACCTAAAACCTGGCTGTCGCGCGCCACCGCCAGCGGCGTGCCGCCCTCGCGGCCGATGCGATCGAGCTGACCGCGCAGCTCCGGCGGCGCCTGGCCGCCCTCGCCCTCGATGAAGCCGACGATCGCATCGCCGGCGCCCTTGCGCAGCTGCTGACCCTGGAAGTCCACGCCGCTCATCCGCGTCTGCGCCGTGAAGGGCACGAAGTGCGCGTCCATGCCCATCAGGTCGTGCTCGCGGATGCCGTACTGCTTGGCCAGCACCACGATCGAGCGCCCCTCCGGGGTCTCGTCCGCCAGCGAGGAGAGCTGGGCCGCCTCCGCCAGCTCCGCCTCTGAGACGCCGGGCATCGGGATGAACTCACTGGCCAAGCGGTTGCCGATCGTGATCGTGCCGGTCTTATCGAGCAACAGCACGTCCACGTCGCCCGAGGCCTCCACAGCGCGGCCGCTCAATGCCAGCACGTTGCGGCGCACCATGCGGTCCATGCCGGCGATGCCGATCGCGCTCAGCAGCGCTCCGATCGTCGTCGGGATCAGCGCCACCAACAGCGCGATCAGGGTCGTCTCGCTGATCGCGGTGCCGGCGAACAGGCCGAACGGGCGCAGCGTCGCGACCACGATCATGAAGATCAATGTCAGCGCCGCCAGCAGGATGTTGAGCGCAATCTCGTTCGGCGTCTTGCGGCGTTCGGCCCCCTCGACCAGCGCGATCATCCGATCCAGGAAGGAGTGGCCGGGCTCCTGCGTGATTTCCACCACGATCTCATCGGAGGTGACGCGCGTGCCGCCCGTCACCGCGCTGCGATCGCCGCCGCTCTCACGGATCACGGGCGCGGACTCGCCCGTGATCGCCGACTCATCGACCGTTGCGATGCCCTTGGTCACCGTGCCATCGCCGGGGATCAGCTCGCCCGCGGTCACGATCACCATGTCGCCGCGCACGAGCTCCGAGGCGGCCTTGGTGCTCCCATCGAGCATCTGCGCCACCGTCTCCTTACGCATCGAGCGCAAGGTGTCGGCCTGCGCGCGCCCGCGACCCTCGGCGAAGGCCTCGGCCATGTTGGCGAACACAACGGTCAGCCACAGCCAGAAGGCGATCAGGAACGTGTACCAGGCCGGCTCACTGCCGCCACGGGCACCGTCGGCGAAGCCGAGGGTCGGCTTGCCGCCGAACGCCTGGATCAGCCACGTGATCGTGGTGATGAGCGAGCCGATCTCGACCACGAACATCACGGGGTTGTGAATCTGCACGCGCGGGTCGAGCTTCTTGAAGCTGTCGATCAGCGCACGCACGACGATGTCACGCTGGAACAGTGAAACCGCCTGGCGCTCGTTGGCCTCGGTAGCCATCAGCGTGCCCCTCCCAGCGCAAGGTTGAGCTCGAGCACGTTGACACCGGGCTCACCGGAAAAGCCCAGGCCCCGTTCGGATGTGTATTTGGCGATCAGGTCATCAACGGTTACGAGTGAGAGGTGACGCACAGCCGCAACGCGGTGGGCCTGGATCCACGCGTTGGCCTGTGAGATTTCAGGATCGAGGTTCGAGCCTGAGGTGTTCACCGCGTCCACAGGTATCTGCGCGACCGTGAGGCCCGTGTCATAAGACCCGTTCAGTTCGAGATATGCCTTGATGTTTTCTTCGTCCGCTTCCTTGGTCTTCACGCTGTTGGGACCGTGGTTGGAGAAACCGCTGGCGGCTGCGTTGTAGGCGCCGCCTTCGGTGGCCGAGGGGCGTGTCTGGAAGTAGCGCGGGTCCGCTTCGGTGACGATCACGCCCTTTACTTCCTTGGGCTTGCCGTTCTTTTCAAGCACCGGCGTCCCCCAGTTCTGGCCGATCAGCTTCGAGCCAACCAGCCGACCATTCACATAGACCTTCTGCCCGTTGGCGTTGCCGGGGAATGCCACCTGGCTCGCGCCCCAGATGAACAGCGGATAGACCAGCCCGAGCAGGACTGTGAACACGACGATGCCGATTACGGATGTGACGATGTCGCGGCGCATATCAGTAGAGGTGTCCCGTCAGGCCCTGCACGATCGGGCCGAGTAGCAGGGCGGGGAAGAAGGTCAGCGCGCCGACGAGCACGATCACGCCGATTAGCAGCACCACGAAGGTGGGGTTGTCGGTGCGCATCGTGCCCAGGCCGGCGGGCGTGACGCGCTTGCCAGCCAGCGCGCCGGCCACGGCCAAGGCGAACAGGATCGGCGCATAGCGCGCGAACAGCATGTCGAAGCCGCCGAGCAGGTCGGCGAAGGTGACGCCGTGGGAGCCCACATTGCCCGCGCCCGGCTGGATGAAGCCGGTGTAGCCCGCGAAAGCCGAGCCGTTGTTGTTCGCCTGCGACAGGTAGGCATAGAAAGTCTCCGAGAAGCCCTGTGGTGTGTTGCCACCGGACTTGGAGAGCGCCGCTTCGGATATCGATGCGCGCCCGGACTTGCTGGCGGTGGCCAACGACGTGCACAGCAGCGCCATCAGCGGCGTCACGAGAATGCCCAGCCCAGCCAGCTTGATCTCGCGCGCCTCGAGCTTCTTGCCGAGCCACTCGGGCGTGCGCCCCACCATCAGCCCACCGATGAACACCGCCAAAAGCACGTACAGCAGGATCGAGTAGAGGCCCGTGCCCACCCCCCCGAAGATCACCTCACTGGCGGAGAGGTTGGCGAACGGCACCGCCCCGCCGATGCCGGTGTAGGACTCGATCGCGCTGTTGACGGCGCCGCAGGAGGTGACGGTGGTGACGACGTCGAACAGCGCTGAGCCGGCGATCCCGAAGCGCTGCTCCTTGCCTTCCATGTTGCCACCGCCGGAGCCTGCAATGACGTGCGTATGCAGCCCCGCGGCGTGCTGCGCGGGCGAGCCGTGCGCCTCGGCGATGTAGGCCACGGCGACGGCGCCGAGGAACATCACCATCATCGTCGCGTAGATCGCATAGCCCTGGCGGCGGTTGCCGGTCATGCGCCCGTATGCGAACACGAGCGCCGCGGGGATGATCAGCACCAGCAGCAGCTCGAAGAAATTGGTGAACGCCGTGGGGTTCTCGAAGGGGTGCGCCGAATTGGTGTTGAGAAAGCCGCCGCCGTTGGTGCCCAGCAGCTTGATCGCCTCCTGCGAGGCGACGGGCCCCATCGCGATCGACTGCGTCAACCCGGTGAGCGTGTGAGCCGTGAGGTAGGTCGAGAAGTTCTGGATCACACCTTGGGAGACGAGCACGATCGCGGCGAGTACCGACAAAGGCGCCAGCACGTACAGGATCGTGCGCACGAGGTCCTGCCAGAAGTTGCCGATCGAGGAGCCGCTCCTACCCACGATCCCACGGATCAAAGCCACGGCAACCACGATCCCCACGCCGGCGGACAGCCAGTTCTGCACCGTCAGCCCGATCATCTGGCTGAGATAGCTCATCGTTGTCTCGCCGCTGTAGTACTGCCAGTTGGTGTTCGTCATGAACGACGAGACCGTGTTGAACGTCACGTTCCACGGCGCGGACTCATAACCCAGCGGGTTCAGCGCGTGCGGCACGTAGAACGCATCCTGTGTGCGCAGTATCAGATACAGCAGCAGCCATCCCGCCAGCGAGAAGATCAAAAGGCTCTTCGCGTAGGACTTCCAGTCCTGCTCGCGGGATGGGTCCACCCGCAGCACGCTGTACAGGAAGCGCTCAGGCCAGGCGAACAAAGGCGTCAGGAAAACACGCTCGCCCGTATAAACATTGGCCAGGTAGCGACCCAGGGGCAGCGCCAGCGCGGTCAGGATCACCGCGAATAGCACGATCGTCAGCCAGCCGCTGAATGTCACAGCTTCTCTCCGCGGACCAGCGCGTAAAACAGGTAGCCGATCACCAGCACCGACACCACCAACCCGAAGAAATCGGCCGCGGACATATGCGCCACAAATGCGCCCAAGGGCAAAAACTTACTCATACTCGATCGATTCCCTCGACCATCCACAACAGGAGGGCGAACATTACGATTCCCAAAGCAACTGCGAGCAGATCCATGCCAACACTATGCGCGCCCGCGCATCACGGCCGCATGACAATCAGAGCAAGGCGTATAACGATTTCGTTACGAAGAGAACCTGTACCCGACGCCGGGATCGGTGACGATGTACCGCGGTTGGCCCTGCGGCTCGATCTTGCCGCGCAGCCGTGCGATGTGCGTGCGCAGCGGCTGGATGTCGTCCACGTACTCCGGTCCCCACACCTCGTTTAGGAGCGCCCGGTGTGTCAACAGGCGCCCGCGATTTCGCACCAGCATGCGCAGCAGGTCGAACTCGATCGGAGTTAAGTGAATCAGCTCCCCTTCGCGCCTGACAGCGCGCGCCGCCAGGTCGATCTCGAGGCCTTCTACGCGCACGACTGGTTCATCCTCCGAGCGCCCGGCGCGGCGTAGCGCGGCGTGCAGCCTCGCCACCAGCTCGCGGGCGCCGAAAGGCTTGGTGATGTAGTCATCCGCCCCCGCCTCGAGCGCCCTGACCTTCTGCTCCTCCTCCCCTACAGCGGAGAGCACCAGGATCGGCATCTCGCTCCATTCCCGCAGCTGCCGCGTCACCTCGATGCCGTCACCGTCGGGCAGCACGAGGTCGATGATCGCCGCTTGCGGAGGACGCACCGCCGCGCGGTCAAGCGCCTCCTGCGCCGTTTCCGCCGCCACTACCTCGAAGCCCGCCTCGCGTAGCACCACCTTGAGCGCCCGCAGTATCTGGCTCTCGTCGTCGAGCACCAGTATGCGCGGGGTCTCAGCGCTCATCGGGCTCCGCCGCGGGCAGTGGCAGCTCGAAGACGAACGTGGCCCCCTGCCCCGGTAGGGACTCCACATGCAGCTCTCCCCCATTGGCCTGCGTGAAGCCACGTGCGATCGCCAGGCCCAGACCCGAGCCGCGATGCCCGCCGCTGACCGTGCCCGCCCGGTAGAAGGGCTCGAACACACGCTCTAGCTGAGCAGGAGGGATACCCGGGCCGCGATCCACGACGCGCACGATCAGCTTGCCCACACCCGCGCCATCGCCGCCGATACCGCGCACGGCGCGCGCGCGCACGGACACCGGGTGCCCCCCGTTGTGGCGCCGCGCGTTCTCGAGCACGTTGACGATCGCCCGCTCGAGCTGCGTGGGGTCAGCTAGCACCAGCGGCAGCTCGCGGTCCAGCGACAGCGCCCACTCGCCGTCCCTGCCCCCCAGCTCGTCGAGCGCCGCCCGGATGACCTCCTCGATCGAGGTCCACTCGCGCCGCGGCTCGGCCGCCCCCGCCTCCAGGCGCGAAAGGTCGAGCAGGTTGTCTACGAGCCGCGCCAGGCGCTTGGTCTCCCCCAGGATCACGCCCGCCAGCTCCTCGCGCTCCTGCGGCGCGAGACCCTCCAGCGCCAGCGCCTCACCCGCTGTGGCGATCGCCGTGAGCGGCGAGCGCAGGTCGTGCGAGACCGCTCGCAGGAGCGCCGTCTTAACCACGTCGGCGCGGCGCAGCGCCGCCGTCTCCACCACCTCGCCCTGCAACCCTTCGCGCTCGAGCGCAGCGCTGAGCAGCGCCTCGAGCGCGGGCACTACGCGCTCCTGTAGCCGGCGCAGGTCGCGCTCCGGCGTGCCTGCTCCGACGACCAGTGTGCCCAGGCGACTGGAGCCCTCGCGCAGCGCGAAGGCCACGCGGCGCTCATCGCCCTCGACCGCCTCTAGCTCGATCGCCGCCGAGGACAGCTCAAGCGCCTGCGCCAACCTCGCCGCCGCCGTCGGCAGCGTCTCTTCCAGGCTGCCCCCGCGCAGCAGCAGGCGCGCCATCTCCGCCGCCAGATCGGCCTCCTGACGGCGCTCCTGGGCCTCGCGCGTGCGCGCCCGCGTCACCTCCGCCACGGAGCTCGCCAGCGCCGCCGCCACCACGAAGGCCACGAGCGCCACCCAGTTGCTCGAGTCGCGCACCGTCAGCTCGCCCACCGGCGGCAGGTGGAAGTAGTTGAACGCCAGCGCGCTGCCCACCGCGGTGGCTACGCCGAGCCACGCTCCCCACGTGGCCGAGACCACGAGCACCGCCAGCAGATAGACGACGCCCAGCGACACCACCGGCGCGGCGTGCTTCAGCGGATACACAATCAGGGTGCACAGTGCCACCAGCGCCACCGCGCTCGCCACCCCCACACGCTTGGGCGGAGGGTCTGGAGACAGCAGGAAGCCGAACGGACGCGGCACGGCTTGGCAGCGTAGAGCAAGCGTGGGGCGAGCCCTTGCGAGCTTGCCCACACGCTCACTTCACCTCGACGTCAGCTCTTCACCTCGACGTCAGTGCTTGTGCCGTTTACGCGCGCCGTGCGCGATCGGATAGATCGGGTAGATCGGACCCAGCGGCTCGCCGGTGCTTTCATCGAGCAACAGCCTGCGCTGCCCATCCTCCCGGTGATGGCGGAAGCTGAACATTTTCAGCAGCGTCCCCGCCTTGGCGTCAAAGGAGCCGTCGCCGATCCGGCCCAGTGACCAGTTGTCCTCCACGAAGCGCAGGATCGAGCTCTGGTCGGTCAGCGTGTTGTCGACGTAGTTGCGCTTGGCCCACGGCGAGACCACCAATAGCGGCAGCCTTGGGCCGTAGCCGCAGCGATCCTGATAGCCGTTCGCGGGTGTGCCGTTGCCGCATTTGCCGGGGCCGTTCAGCGCGTCGGCCGGCGCCTGCGAGGAGTTGACGATCGGCGGCATCGCGTGGTCGTAGAAGCCGTCGCTGTCGTCGTAGGCGATCACGACCGCCGTGCTGCCCCACTCCGGCGAGGAGGCAAGCGAGTTGATGGCGTGCACCACGAACGCCTGCTCGTCCAGCGGGTCGCTGTAGCCCGCGTGGCCGTCCTGATACTTCGCTGCCTTCAGGAAAGAGACCGCAGGCAACTCGTGGTGGGCCAGCGCCACATAGAACTGCGAGAGGTCGTACTGGTGGTTGGCCTGGTCCTGCTGACCGATCATGCTGGGGCTGCTCGGTGGCAGGTGGTGAGGGTTGGCCGTAGCCGCGTAGTACTGGAAGGGCTCGTGGTGGGCGCTGTAGTCGGCCACCGTGGCACCGCCAATGTTCTTGTGGCTTGAGCCACACACAGCCTTGCCTTCCTGTGTGGCGCTCGGCGCGAAACCACCCTGGAACCAACCCCACGTTATGTGCTTGGCGTTGAGCATCTCGCCGACGTTGTTGTTGCTGGCCGCCATCGCGATCGTGGTGCCCTTGGAGCAGTCATCGAACGTCGGGTCGGCATCGCCGAAGACCGTTCCGTTTTCGGTCACTTCGGGCAGCGTCGCCGGTTGCACTCCGTGCGTCTGGCCCGCTACGAGGTTCAGCGCCCCCGGCGTGGAGGGACCGAACGTCGTATTGAACGAGTTGTCGCTCATCGCGAAGTTCTGTGCGTAGTTCCACAGCCCGGTGACGGTGTTGCCGTCGTAGTAGCCCATCGGCAATGACTTGTCGGCGCAGGCGCCGGTGAACTGCGGAAACTGGTCCATCAACCCAGCGTCGAACGCCTGCTGCTCGGCGGTGTAGTCGTGATTCTGATCGCAGATCAGTGCTTGCGAACGATCCAGACGGAAGGGATTGAACGAGTTGGGGTTGCTCGTGAGCAGCGCTTCATTCAGGCCGTTCACGCTGGGCGTCTCAGGCGAGCCGTGAAACGTCGGCTCGCCGGAGGGGTTGGTCGCGTTGGGATAAGTCCCAAAGTAGTGATCGAAAGAAACGTTCTCTTGGAAGATCACCACCACATGCTTGATCGGCGTTGTCGTGGATGCTGTCGGGGAAATCGTGGTCGGCAGCGGCGGGATTGTCGGCAGCGGCGGGGCGGCCTGGGCCGTAGCCACCGCCATTAGGGCACCGACGCTCGCCAGTACGCTGGCAAGCGTCGTGAGTCGACTGCGCATCACAGTCCTCCTTGGTTGACTGGGGTATGCGGGGTCTCGCGGCGCGGTCGGTCCTGCCGGCTTCATGCCGCTCCGCGGCCTCGCCTTGCCTTGCCATCCTGCGCCGCGCCCCTGGCGCAGAAGTGACCCAGCCGTGATCCAGCTGTGACACTCTGGTGACTGAAGCAGCGTGCGCTCGAATGAGCGTCGAACTTGGCGCTCGAATGTACGCTCCCAGCCGCTCCCCGCCGATACGGCTTCGATGCCCAGACGCCACAGCACCACACGACTGACTGCGATCGCCGCGCTCGCGATCGCCGCGCCCTGGCTGATCCCCGGGAGCGCCGCCGGCGCCACCGTCAAGGCAGCCTGCGCGGCGCCCCTGCCCGGACACGCCGCCTGCCTGGCCCTGCGACTGGTGCCGAGCGCAGGCTCCGCGAATGCAGGCTCCGCCCCCGCAGGCTCCGCCCCCGCAGGCTCCGCCCCTGCACCCACGTCGGGCGCCCGCCCCTTGGGGGCGCGCGCGGCCGTGCCCTCCCCCGCGTCCAGCGGCGCGGCCGCGCCCGCGGGCTCCTCCCCCGGAGCGGCGGGCCTCTCGCCGGCGCAACTGCACACCGCCTACGGACTCCCATCCGAAAGCGCCGAAGCGCAGACGATCGCGATCGTCGACGCCTACGATGACCCCAACGCCGAAGCCGACCTGGAAGTCTTCGACCAGCACTACGGCCTGCCCGCATGCACGCACGCAAATGGCTGCTTCACGAAGGTCAATCAGCAGGGCCTGAGCGCACCGCTGCCGCCGGCCAACGGGGAATGGTCGATCGAGATCTCCACCGATATCCAGGTCGCGCACTCGCTCTGTGAGAACTGCCACATCGTGCTGGTGGAGGCAACCTCGGATACGTTCATCAATCTGGACGCCGCCGAGAACGCCGCCGCCACCTTGCTGCAGGCGGCCTCTCCGCCGGGCGCGCCGACGGGCGAGATCTCCAACTCGTGGGGAGGCGAAGAGCCACCGCTTGACAGCGCGGCCTTCAACCACCCCGGCATCGTGATCACGGCCTCCTCCGGGGACTCGGGGTATCTCAATTGGGGTGAATACAACAGCCGCTTCGAAGCAAGCTCGGGCTGGTTCGAAGGCCCCAGCTACCCGGCCTCCTCGCCGCGCGTGGTCGCCGTCGGCGGCACCAGCCTGTCCGTCAGCAAGCCCAGCGGAGCATGGCTTGGCGAGATCGTCTGGAACAACGAACACGGCGCGGGCGGTGGCGGCTGCAGCAGGAACTTCGCCGCGCCCCCCTGGCAGCCTCACGCCGCTGGGTGGTCGGCGGTGGGCTGCGGTGCGCAGCGAGCTGTCGCCGACATCTCCGCGGACGCCGACCCGGCAACGGGTGTCCACGCCTATGACTCGGTCCCCGAAGGGTTGGGCACCAAAGAAGAAGCGACCAACCACACGGTGCTGGAATGGATCACCATCGGCGGCACCAGCGTCGCCTCTCCGATCGTCGCCTCGGCCTTTGCGCTCGCCGGCGGAGCCCACGGCGTCCCCTATCCGGCGGCGACGCTCTACGCCAATGCCGGCGCGACGGGCCTGCACGACATCATCTCCGGGGGCAATGGCGCGTGCAATGGCGTCTACAACCCAAGCTGCAGCGCTTCCTCCACGCCGGCGCTCGACTGCGGCGAAGGCCATACGATCTGCAATGCAGCCTCCGGCTATGACGGTCCCACGGGAGTCGGAACGATGCTCGGGCTCACCGCCTTCCAGCCGGTGCCGGGCGAGCTCGGAGGCCCCGGCAGCGGCGCTGGCGCAGGCGCCGGCGAAGGCGGCGCAGGCTCCGGCGGCGGTCCCGCCCCAGGCGGGCAGGGAGGCACGGCCAGCCCCGGTGGCGGCTCCAGCACGGCCACGCCGCCGCCCCCACCACCCAAGTCCGTCGCCACACCGCAGCTGCGGATCCTCGGCCTATCGTTGACGCTGGGCGCGATCGTCGCTCTCAACCGCCATCGTCCGCAGCTCTCCAAGGTCGCTTTCAGGTTCGTCATCAGCACCTCCGCCACGGTGCGCGTCACCCTGGCCCGCAGGGTGCGCATCCACGGACACTGGCGCTGGGCGACGTTCCCAGGCTCCAACTCCTTCAAGGCGCACGCGGGCGCCAACAACGCACACCTCAGCGGCCGCGGTGCACTCCCCTCCGGGCGCTACCGCCTCACCCTCACCCCCACGCACGGCATCGCAAGCTCGATCCCCATCTCGATCGGATAGGACCCGCGCCAGGAGGCTCGGCGAGTCGCGACTGTCTCCATAGAAATTCATTCCCAGTCTACTTTCCCACCATTTGACGGGAGAGTACGCTGGGGAGAAAAAACAGTCGACCACCCGCCCGACCCTTTACAAGACAGCCCTCACCCCATCTCACCCCCATCACCCACGCACCAACCCCAAGCACCCCGCCATCACCCCCCGCACCCCGCCATCACCCCAAGCACCCCGCCATCACCCCCCGCACCCCGCCATCACCCCCGCACCCTCCCAATAACCCCCGCACCACCCCGCTCACCTTCACCGCCACTCCAATCCGTCCGCACCATGCCGCAGGATGCCTGGCCCTTTGGCCACGACGTCCACCCCGACATCCCTGCGCGCCTGGCAGCGGCGCATGCTGACTGAGCTGGAGGGCTGGGAGGGCGGTCCGTTCCTGGTCTCCGCGGCGCCCGGAGCGGGCAAGACACGCCCGGCGCTGGAGCTCGCGCGCCGCCTGCTCGACGCAGGCGCCATCGGCAGCGTGGCGGTGTTGTGCCCGACAACCCCGCTGACGCGCCAGTGGGCAAAAGCCGCGGCGGCGCTCGGCGTGCAGCTCGTCCCGGACGCTGAGCAGCCACGGCCTCCGCGCGGCTTCCACGGAGTGGCGGTGACGTACGCGCGCGTCGCCGCGGACCCGCCCGCGTGGAAGACGGGAGCGCGAGCAAACACGTTGGTGGTGGCCGACGAGGCGCACCACCTCGGCGAAGACCTAGCATGGGGCGCAGGCTTTCAGCAGGCATTCGCCGCCGCGCCACGCTGGCTGCTGCTCTCAGGCACCCCGTTCCGCTCGGACGCGACGCCGATCCCGGGGGTGCGCTACGACAGGGACGGCCTGGCGGAGCCCGATATCTCCTACACCTACGCGCAGGCGGTGGCCGACGGCATCTGCCGCCCAGTGGCGTTCGTGACCTTCGACGGAGCGCTTTCATGGCGCAGCGGCGATGACGTGATCGAGAGCTCGTTCGAGACTGTCCTGAGCGCGCGCGAGGCCGGCCGGCGCTACCGCACGGCGATCTCCACGGAGCTGCCCGACGGCCTGCCGCGAATCCTGCGCGAGGCCGACGAGCGACTGAAGGCCCTGCGCACGGAGGGCCACCGCGACGCCGCGGGCCTGGTGGTGGCCGCCGATGCCGCCCACGCCCGCAAGATCGCGAAGTTGCTGCACGAGGCGACCGGACGCCCGCCGGTGATCGTCCTGCACACCGAGGCACGCGCGGCGGACAAGCTGGCCGCCTTCACGGCCTCGCGCGAGCCCTGGATCGTGGCTGTGAACATGGTCAGCGAGGGCGTGGACATCCCACGCCTGCGCGTGGGCGTCTACGCGACCGCCGCCAAGACGCCCCTCATCTTCCGCCAGATCGTGGGTCGCTTCGTGCGCACCATCCGCGGGCGGGCGCCGGAGCCCAGTTGGCTGTACCTACCCGCCGACCCGCTCTTGCGCCGCCACGCCTCGGAGGTCGAGAGCGAGTTGCGCCACGCGCTGCGCCGCCCACAGGACGAGGAGGGACTGCTGCAGGAACGCACCCCACGCCGTCAGACCGAGCGCTCGGAGGCGCTTGACTTCGTCCCGCTCAGCGCCGAGGTGGCGCCGCAGATGACCCTTTTCGGCCCTAGCCCCGCGCTGGCGCCGCCCGAGCGGGCCACGACGGCCTCCGAGCCGGCGCCGATGGCCGCCTTCGAACGGCGTGCCCACCTGCGCGCGGAGCGCAGCCGCCTGGTTGCGGAACTTCAACGCCGCGACAAGCGCAGCCACCGCGAGATCAACGCATGGATCAACCGCGAGGTCGGCGTAACGCGCGTGGACAGCGCCACGATCGAGCAGCTTGAGCGCTCCGTCGCGCGACTCGTGCGCGAGCTGACGCGGCTCAGCCGCCAGGTCACGGCACGGGCCTAATTTCCCCTACCGCCGCGCAGGGCGCAAAGCCGGTCCCCCTACCGCCGCGCAGGCCGCGAGGCGGGCCGCGCCTGCGGCTGCACACCGCGCTGCAACTGTTCGCCACGCGCGGTGAGCAGCCAGGCGTTGGCGGTACCGCGCGTGGAGCTGCCACCCAGACCAACGCCCTGATTGACGACCAGCCCAAGACTCTCGAGGCGGCTGAGCAGCCGCGAGATCTGCCCCTGGTCGACGATTCCGGCCTGCTCGGCGACCTCGCGATTGCTGGCTCCGGGACGCTCGCCGATCGCCCGCAGCACGCGCGCCGTGCGGTAGGTCACGCGCATGCCGACCTCGCCGAGCGCAAGCTCAGTGGCATACGCCCGCCGGCCATGCCCGTCTTCTCCCGCCAGCCCGGCAGCCGGCGCGGGCGCGAGTCTGCTCAGCTCGCGGCCGGCCTTGGCGGCGCCCATGTAGGGCAGTAGGACGAGATTCATCAACGGCCCGAGAAGCTCCATCAATTGCTGGGGGCGATCTCCCGGCGAAGCCACCAGGCGCGTGTGGAGCACAGCCAGCACAGCGCCGACGACCCCCTCCGCGGCAACCTCGGGCGGCTCAGTCCTGCCATAGCTCTCCAGGCGCCCGCGATCGATGAATTCGCGTAGCAACTCGATCGCCTCTAGGCGTCGTTGCAACACCCGCTTACCGCCGCCGAGCGCGTAGACGACGCACAGCCGCGCCATCGCTGGCTCGCGCTCGAGCAGGCCCAGCAGCTGCGCGAGCGCCGCCCGCACGCCGTCCTGCCAGCGAGCCTGACGGGCATAGGCGGCATACATCTCCTCCCCGGCAAGCTGCAATCCCGCTTCGAAGGCGGCCAGGAAGCAGCTCTCGCGATCGGCATAGAGCTCATGGAAGGCGCGGCGCGAGATGCCGGCGCGCGCAATGACATCGGCAACGGAGACGGCGTGGGGATCATCGCGGGCGGCCATCTCCTCGGCTAACGCCCGCTGCACCCGTGCCCGCTGAAGCTCCTCTCCCATGTTCCCCATCCCGGCTACCCAGTTAGCCGCTTGATCTTTGCAATAGCAAGCATACTCTAAGTGTCTAGCCGCAGAATTGCGTCGGCAGCCATAGACGGAGAACTGCGCCGGCGGGCATAGAAGGAGCCGTGGCCCGGGGGGAACGGGCCACGGCTCCGGTCTCGAGAGACCAGGGACGCGGAGGGGATCGGCGTCCGGTCTCCTGAGGCGCTACCCGGAGAGTTGAGGGGCGGTAGCGCTCCCAGCTTGCAGGACCGGCCTCCGTGCCGATCCAGGTTGTACACAATCGGTAATAAAGCAGATCACAGGTGAGATTGTCAAGAGGGATCATGGCCATAGATTACGTGACAATCCCCGAATCCGCCACTTTCCCCCATTTTATAGGCCTTTTCGCCGTCAGAAGACCTCGAATTGAAGAAATTTCTTATAGTCAAGACCGCGAAGACAAGGCCGTTCATGTACAGTGGCGTTACAGATGGCAAGCAAGCTCCAGACCACCAAGACCGCGCCTGCCCAGCAGCGTGAGCGCCTGCTGAAGGGCATGGCCAAGGCGGTGGCACGGCGCGGCTATACGGACGCGACAGTGGCGCAGGCAATCGCCTACGCGGGCGTCTCAAGGAGCACGTTCTACGAGCACTTCGCCGACAAGCAGGAGTGCTTCCTGGCGACCTTCTCGGAGCTCGCGCCGGTGCTCGGCAAGCAACTGCTGGAAGCCGTACAGGGCGTGCCGTGGGAGCAGAAGCCAGGCGTGATGCTGGCCGTCGTACTGGACCCATCAAAGAGCGAGGCGGCAATGCACTGGCGCCTGCTGCTGACACAGGCGCGCGCCGGGGAGCCGCGGATCCGCGCCGCGCGCGAGCAGTTCGCAGAACGCTTGGAGCGGGCCTTCGAGGTGCTGCTGGAAGGCCCACCGCAGGGCATCCCCACACTGGATATCCCACCGAAGGCGCTGCTGGGAGGCATGCGCAGCGTGATCGCCACGCGCCGCTACACGCACGAAGGCCCCGAGCAGGGACAGCTGGGCAACGATCTGGAGACGTGGGCGGCCTCCTACGCGGTGCCCTCGGGATATGCGCGGCGCTCGAGCGCGGCATGGGCCGAGCTGGGCGCATCCCTTAGCCCCAAGGCCGTGCCACGGCCCAGCCCAGCCTCTGCAGCCGGCCTGCCGCGCGGGCGCAACCGCCTGCCGGCGAATGTGGTGGCGAGCGAGCACCACAACCGCATCGTGCAGGCGACGGCGCGCGTGATGCGCGAAAAGGGCTATACGGCAACGACAATCGCAGACATCGTGACCGCGGCGGGCACCTCGCGCGGAGTCTTCTACAGCCATTTCCAAAACAAGCAGGAGGTCTTCCTGGCGGCCCAGACGATGGCGCTGGAGAAGGGCTTGACGAGCGCCTCGGCGGCGTTCTTCACGGGCCGCGGCTGGCCCCAGCAGGTGTGGAACGGGCTCGATGCACTGCTGGGCTACATCGCGAGCCTGCCCGACCTGGCGCACCTGATGCTGATCGAGCCTTACGCCGCGGGCCGCGCGGCGCTGGACCGAGTGATCGACACAATGCGCACACTTAGCCTGTTCCTGGAGGAGGGCTACCACCGCGGCCCGCGCGCGGAGCGCCTGCCGCGCACGTGCTCGGACGCGATCGCGGGGGCGATCCATGAGCTGCTTTACCACGCGGCGCAGAACAACCAGGTAGCGGAGCTGCGCGAGCTGCTGCCACAGGCGGTGTATGTCGCACTGGCCCCGTTCCTGGGACCGGTGAAGGCGCGCGAGGCAGTCGACGAGATGGCTGCAAGTGCGGCTGCAGCAGTTGGTGTGCCACTCGCTCACGGCTAGCTTTGCACGTTCGCCGAGTGCGAATCCGCTGCAAGATGAGCCCTTTTCAACGTCCCCATCCGCGCGCGCTGCTGGCCGGCGCGCTCCTGGCCGCCACGATCGCGATCCTGGCGGGTGCGTTCGCAGTCGGCAGGGCGGGCGCGAGCTCGAGCCTCGAAGGCCGTATCGCGGAAGCGCAGTCAAAGGCGAGCGAACTGCACCAGGGCATTAGTGCCGACAACCACCAGATCGCAGGCTTCCAAGGCAACATCAACGAATTGCAGACGCGCCTGAGCGCGCTTGAATCGAGCCTGGCGCGCGAGCGCAGCCAGCTGGCGAAACTGAAAAGCGAACTGCAACAGGCGCGCACCCAGATGGCAGCGTTGCAGGTACAGTTGGCACACGACAAGCAGGTGCTGATCGCGCAGGTGGTGGCCTCCTACGAGGCGCCGCCCCCGAGCATCGCAACGGTCGTGCTGGAGGCCCACGGCTTCGCGGACCTGATCGAGCGCTTCGACAACCTGCGCGCAATCTCCACGGAGAATGCCCACGCAACCGCACGGGTGGCCGCCGAGCACGAAGCGGTAACGGTGCAGGCCGCCCACCTGAGCGAACTGGAGGCGCGCCAACAGCGCGCCACAAGCGCAGTGCTGGTACAGCGCGACGAGGTGGCGCAGCTGCACCTGGCGATGGTGAACCGCCAGCTGCAGTTCATCCACGCGCGCAACCAGAAGAGCAGCGAGCTGAACGCGCTGCGCTCCCACCAGCAGTCCCTGGAACACGAACTGGCAACGATCCAGGCACGCGAGCTGGCCGCCTCAGGCAACGGCCTGGCCTACACGGGCCCAGTGGGGCCGCTCAACCTGACGACGGAAGGCGAATACGGCTTCTTCCCAGCGGCGGGCACGAACTACAGCGTCGGCGTGGAGCCCCAAATCGCGGCGCGCCTGAACACGCTGGGCAAAGCACTGCACCTGCACCTGATTGGCATCAGCGGCTACCGCACCCCCCAGCACTCGGTCGAGGTGGGCGGCTTCGCGAACGACCCGCACACGCGCGGAGAAGCCTCAGACACCCCCGGGATCGAGGGCGTGCCGGAGGCGACGCTGAACCGCTTCGGCCTGACGCGCCCCTTCCCGGGCGCGGCGGAGGCCGACCACATCCAGCTGCTGGGCAGCGCGCACTGAGAAGTCTTAAAGGCTCCGCTTCGCTGCGCCGTGTGGGCCGCGTGACGCGCCGCTGCCTGCCCGAGGAGACCCAACTAGACATCAAAGCATCACGCTTGATATGCTTTGATGCAATGCGAACGACGTTGACGCTCGACGACGATGTGGCGGTCGCGGTGGAGCGCCGCCGCCGGGAGCACGGGCACTCCCTGAAGGAGGAGGTCAATGAGCTGCTGCGCGTGGGACTGCTGAATGTGGAGCGGACACCGGCACAGAGCCCCCGGCCCAGCTTCGAGCCGCTGCAGGCCGGCGAGTGCCTGCTGCCCAACATCGACAATATCGCCGAAGTGCTGTCGATCGCCGAGGGCGACGAGCACAGGTGATCCTGCTCGACGCAAACATCCTGATCTACGCCTCGATCGAGTCCTTTCCACAGCACGAGGCATGCCGCGCGTGGCTGGAGAACGCCTTCGCGCGCCCCGCGAAGGTGGGCCTGCCGTGGCCCTCGCTGCTGGGCTTCGTACGCATCGTGACCAACCCGCGCATCCTCGACCCCCCGACCTCCACGCGCGCCGCGTGGGCGCGTGTGGAACAGTGGCTGAAGCAGCCGAACGCATGGATCCCCGCGCCGACGGATCGCCATCGGACCATGTTGTCGACGCTGCTGGGCGAAGACGTGCGCGGCGATCTCATCCCCGACGCGCACATGGCGGCACTGGCGCTGGAGCATGGCCTGACGGTGTGCAGCACCGACAGCGACTTCGCGCGCTTCGCGGAAGTGCGCTGGCAGAACCCTCTCGGCTAGCCCGTCAGGTTGACCGGCGCACGCGTCGTTCCTCAGCCCTTCCTCTTGGCTTTCCTGCCGTGCGCCCTGCGGGTGTGTTTCCTCGCCTTGACCTTCTTTGCCTTGGTGCAGCCGGTGACGGCGATCTTGGTGTTCTGCTTGATGACCGCGCCGTTCTGGCCGGTGATCGTGGTCGGCATGACGAGGCTCGTGCCGCAGAGGCTGCCCTTCGCCTTGGCAGGCAGGACGGCGGTGAGCGCGGAGTGGGGTCCCTCGGGGAGCTGGAGCTGGAAGCTTGAGACGGGCGCGTCGGGGACGCTGTTGAACGCGCTGCTGGTGATGCCATGCTTGATGTCTACGCTGCCGACGAGATCCAGCGTGACGCCTTCGCCCTGGAGGACGAGCACGACATCGGGGAACGCCGCGCCACCGTGAGAGACCAAGTACGCGGGTCCGGTGACGGGGTTGGCGAGGACCGGGGTGCTCGCGGTCGCGACCCCGATGTTCGACCCCACGGGGCACATGGCGGGGTTCTGGTTGAACGCGGTTTCGGTGCACGCCTGCTGGATCGTGGAGAGCCTTGAGGGCAGCTGCTTGGGCAGCGTGACCGCGACGCTGTGGATGTTCGCCTGGGGGCCCTGGGGGTAGCCGACCGTGACCGTCAGGCTCGCCCCGGCCTTCTTTGAGGTCTTCGCCTGGGTTGAGACCTTGAAGGTGGGCTTGAACGCCAGACCCGCGCAGCCCGCGGCCTGGAAGCGGCTTAAGACGTTCGCGCTCGCACCCTGCGTCGAGGAGAGCGTCCCAGTCACGCTCATCGGATCACAGCTGGTGGGGTTGAAGATGAACCCCCCACGCGTGACGTCCACGTGCACGGTCCGGATGTCCAGCGGGATGCCCTCAAGGATGCTCGGCAAGGGGTCGCTGAGGACGGTGATCTGCGCGGTGTGGGGATCGACGCGGATCGAGGCGCGCACCACCTCACGCCCCACACCCACATTCCCCGCCAGCGTATACGGACCAGCCGTCGTCGGGACCACGATCGACAGGCCAAACGGACCACCGTTATACGCCCCCGTCAGATACACCTGCCCGCCGTGCACCCAGTACGGAGCTGGGCCGGCGCCGACGGCCGTGGTGGCTTCCCCGATCAAGCTCCCGGGACCACACGTGCCCTGCGCGGCCTGCGGTTCTCCACACGGCGTGATGCCCTTCAGGACCCCCAACAACCCCGGCGGCATCGTCACGCTCACCCCACCCACCGTCTGTTCGCCGTCCTGGCGGGAGAACGTCACGCCGAACGGACTGAACGCACCAGCCTGCGGACTCGCCGTACCAGCTACAAACCCCGGTGCGAAACCCAGAGCACCACAGCCGCTACCGCCCGCGCCCTGCACGACTTCAAAAGACCCCGACGGTGTCGCGGGCGGGCCGGACTGCGGCGCCGACCACGGCGTTAGCGTCGCGCCGACCGTATAGGTCCCGCACCCGGGGGGTGTCTTCAACGCCGCGGTGTTCCCCCCGAAGAAGTGGGTACGCAGTTCGCTGAACGGGAACTGCGCGGTGTCCCGGAGCACCGTCGTCAACCGGCCCGTCTCGGGGTCGGCCTGCACTTCGGCAGGGATCTTCACGAGCACACCCGTCCGCGGATCATCAACCACCAGATACAACGCCAACAGGCTCCCGAACGGGTTTTCCCCCTGGCTGGCGACATAGATCGACCCCAGCAATGGTGTCTTTTCCCGTTCACCCGCGTTCGGGCATTCCTGCAACGGAACCGTCGCTTCCTTGCACGCTTCACTGGGCAACGCCGGGGCTTCCAGTTCGAGCGTCCCCACCCGTGACGCCCCCGGACACGCGGGTGGCGCGGCGTTGAAATCCTCCAATTCACCCGCCGACCCCGCGGGCGTGCTGCCCTGCCAGCCGATCTGCGCCTCAGAACACGTCGCCAACCCATTCGCCGAAGACGGGTTGACCGTCATCCCTTCGGGCAACGTCACGACCGTGTTCCGCAACGGCGGCGTACCAAGACTTTCCACGCCTTCGCTCTGCGGCACCCGCAAACCCACATCAAAGCCCGTCGGGCTATCCGCCATCCCCGACTCCGCCCGTGCCGTGAACGAGGGGTTGAACAACCCCGCAAGCGCCTCACAACCCGTCACCGGCGGCCCCGATTCAAACGAGCTCATCACCCAGCGAGGATCACTGAAGTTCGGGGTGCCATCAGGGTTGTACGGCCCCGGGTTCTGCCACGAATCCATATGCACCGTCGTCACCAACGGTTCACCACTGCAGTAAGCCGGGTTGGTGAACGTCGGAACATCGGCAGGCCGCGTCCCATACACGTACGCCCCGCCCGCTTCCATGCCTTCCTGGGCACGCACACGCGCGGTGGGATCACCAAACACACCAGCGACGATTTCCGTGAGCGTCACCTGCGGTATTTCACGGCTCGTCGTACGCAACACATAACCCGCCGGGGTCGGCACAAGCGACACATACAACACATGCGTGCCCTGGACCGAGTCGATAAAACCGAGCTCCGCGGCATACCCACGCTCGGGAATCAGGTTATAGATCGCACCGTTCACTTCCACGGTCGATTCGGGGGAGGTGCGGATATGCCCCACAACCGTGTTCGCGGGACAACCTGAACGGCCGTCTACGCCACTCCTGCCCTGGGAGGCGAGCCGCGCGAGCGTGCACCGCGCCGCGGACACCCCGCTGCCCGCCACACCCACTGGCAGATCCACGACGATATCGCGCGGGTCCTGCACCGAGGTGGCTTCCACGCCGGAAGACGACAAAGGGCCCTGAGGACTTTCGCGGATCGCGCTGTTCAGGTCGAACGCCATCGACAGCTCGTAGGGATGCGCGCCCGCCTGGCTCTCCGCGAGCCCGTCCGCCGCCGTGAGCGGCGCACTGAACACACCTGGCCCAAACCCCGCCACACCCTCACCCAGCGTGCTCCGGACGCTCACGCCGACTTCACCCGCGATACCCCCGCCGGACACGCTCGCCCGGTTGACCAGCACACCCGGAATCATCGGTTCATCGACCGTGACCGACACAAACATCTTAAATGACCCATCTGGCAGGACATGCCGATTCGGTTCCGGCTGGGAAGCAAAGAACGAGATCGGGATCGAGCACCTTACGAGCGTCCCTGCGCCCGCCGGCGCTTCGCTGCACGACGCGTGCTTCGTGGAGACGAGATCCTGGTTGCCGAACGCCGGCGCGTCCCAGAAGATCGAGACGTTGTACACACGCAACCCCGCGGGCACCGTGTCGCTCAACGTCACCGCCTTTTCACCTGTCGGCCTGCCACCGACATTCCTCGCGGTTACCACAAACGTATCGCACTGTCCAGACGCGGGCGGCGCACCAGCGGCAAGGCACCGCGTGTTGTCCTCGGCGGAGAAATCGCCCGGGTACGCCGCCGAGAGGACACCCCACGTAGCCGCCGGCGCAGCGGCAAACGACACAGGCGGGGCGATCGCCGCCACGGCCAGAGCCCCTGTCAACACAAACGTCGTAGCGACTGCCCTGAAACGCATCATCCCCTCCTCGCTTTAGGACCCCTACCCGGACCACGGCCACCCTTGCTCCTCCCACCGGCCGGGCCGTACCGCTCGCGGGCTCGTCTTTCACATACCAGACGCCTCCCGTAAGCACTCCTAGCGCGGTAGCGCCCGCGACACACAGCCAACGCACGCCTCAGCTCCGCCGTACGAGTGAGACCATGCCTGGAAGGCTTACCCGCCGTGGCTCCCGTTTCCGTCACGGTGTTCCCAGGCCCTGAGGACACCAGGCTGCCTGGCGCCGCGAACACGCTCGGCGTACTCCCAACCTGGCGGCACACTCCGCCCGACGGCGTCTCGCCCGCTTCGCACGGCGGCGAGGGCACGGGTGCCGGAAAACCACCGTTCACCCGCGCGTCATAGACATCCGTCTGCGTATCCGTATCGCCCGGCACGAGCTGGTCCGCCGTCTCGAAGAACACGTTCTCACCCGTCGCATCGACACCCACCAGGCGCACCGCGCTGGGCAGCCTCGAGCCTTCGGTCACATCACGGCCATCTGAGATAAGAGAGACACAGCCTTCTGTCTGTTCACAGCCACCCCTACCCTGTGCCTCCCACTCATACACGTTTTCAGCCAGCACGTGCGGATTGCCAGTCACCGGACGATCATTCAACGCGCCAGGCGTCAGGCCGGCCGGGCTCTGGAAGAACACATAAGACCCGTCGTCGGACATCGTCGGATCGGCACGACTCGGATTGTGTTCGCGCCCCTCCTGGGCGGGGGCGATGCGCGCATCGCCCGCCGTATCGTTGCCATTGTTGTTGAAGCCCCGCTCGCCGATCGAGACACGCAGCAGCCGCTCGCTCTGCGCGTCGTAGCGGTAAACCTGGGCGGAGCCTTCGGCATGAGTCGCATCGGAGGTGAGGCCGCGATGGCTCGTGAACACCAGGAAACGCCCATCCGGAGTGACATTCGCGAACTGGAGCTGATTGACGATCTCTTCTTTGTCTGCGCTGGACAGCATGGTTACGAATCGCAGCTGCCCGCCAGGATGTTCGCCGTCACGCTCGTACACATAGAGATTCTCAGCGCCTTCCAACGGTTCCCTGCCTTCCGAGTTGACTCCTTCTGTCAAAACACCCCTGGCGACAAAGTAAACATGGGAACCATCGGAGCTGAGCGCCACCACGCCCTGCACCCGCGGCGCTTCACGACTATCTGCGGGCGCGGAGACGTCGATCAGGCGCTTTTCGGCTTCGTCTTCGCAGTGGTTCGGGCATTCGACCTCATACAGGTTGCACCCACTCGCCGTAGACGCCGTGAACGTACAGCCTTCGCCTGCTCGGTCGCCGGTGTGACTGTCCTCGCTCGCACCGTTCATCAACTGGCGCGTGTCGGTGAAAAACACCCGTGACCCATCCGCCGAGGCCCCCGCGAAGGCCGCGTCCCCCGGCGGCTGGTGCTGGCAGACCGAGTCACACCGCGGTTCAGGCGCGGAGCCCGAGATCGCGACCGTGCGCGACGCGTCGATCCGCGCATACAGCGCGGCTGCCGGCACCGCGACACCCGCATTGGCACCCGTCCCCGTCGAACACGCCCTCGCGGTGAAGTACACCGTGCGACCATCAGCCGACAGCGCCCCATAACTTTGAGACGAGGCACCGGCTTCCGTCCCGCAGCGGCTGATCAGGCTGGTGCTGCCGGCCCCACCCGTCACACCCACCAATACCGGCTTGGGCTGACCGAGGCCCGTATACTCATACACCGACACGCCGCTGCCGTGGGCTTCGTCGAATGACGGCCACAGGTCATGGCCAGAAGACTCGTAGATGATGTGCGAGAAGTCACTCGTGGCGAGCAACAGCCTGTTCCCGACTTCCACGATGGCCAGAGGACCGTAACCGCCTAGAGGACCGGGGGCTTCGGCGAGCGGTCCGATGGCCTGCAGCGTACTGTCGCGCTGGCGCACGTAGAACTGCTCCAGAGCGGGTGCGACCGCGGGCAGCGCGTAGAGCACAAGACCCGTATCCGCATTGTGAGCCAGCCTCGTGCTGCCCGCGAAGCTCGCCGCCGAGGGAGCCAGCGGTTCAGTGACCCAGCCAGTCGAGGTGCGTTCGAACGCGAACGACTCACCTTCGGTCTGCCGTATCGCCCCGCAGGAGGCCGGCGCATCGAAGCACTGGATGCTCTTCAGCATCACCCGCGACCCATCTCCCGAAATTGACGGCCAGGGGACCGCAAACCCCCCGTGGTTGACGAGCGCGCCGTCCTTGAACGGCGGCGTCACCATCTCAAACGCACGACAATCAGGCAACGCCAACGAGAACGCCCGCCCCGTGCTCGGGTTCATATCGCTTTCACCACGCACGGTTTCGTTACCGCAACCACGCTGCACGGGCGTTTCGGGCAGGTACACGAACGTCTGATCCGGGCCTTCAACGACGCCGTTTTCGTCCGCGACGAGGACGCGCCAGTGGTAGGTGCTCGCCCTGCTCAACCCCTTCAACCGGACGGAGACCGCGGTGGCGGCATTGCCCGAGAACGCGGCCGGTTCGCACGAAGCAGTGCTGCCATAGCCTGTAGATATGCCGTACTGGATCTCACACGTGGTGCCCGCTACGCCCTCCGGGTTGACCTTGGCGCTCAATAGCGCCGACACACCACCACCACCGACTTCTTCCCTGATTTCGCCGCTCGAGGCTTCCAGGACCCTCGCGACCGCCAAGGTGACCAGCGGCTCGCCCTCGCTGCGCACATCGCCGTTGGCGTTCGTGGCGCGCAACCGGAACTCATAGCTCGTGCCGCCCACCAGGCCCGTCACCTTCGCCTGTACTGCGACGGGCGAGTTACCTGTGCCGATCGCGGCGGGGCTCTCTTCGCAAGGGACGCTGTGGTCGTAGCTTTCGCCTTCGCCGTATTCGAAGCGACAGCGCGACAGTTCAGCGCCCTCCGGGTTGACCGTCCCATTCAATACCGCGCTCCGCGCCTTCGCTTCACTCGGCGGAGCGGGCGTCGCCGCAATGGCCACGCCGAACACCGCGATCTTCCCCGCGAGCGTGTTCGCCGCATATACCACCCCGGATTCCGGGTCGACCGCCAGTCCCGCCGCCCCTTCGAGCGCGCCTTCCCCGAACAGCTGGCTCGCCACACAACCCCTTTCACCCGGCACGCACCCGGCAAGCGGGATATCTTCGATCAGCGTGCCGCTCTCATCGACATACAGATCGCTCGATTCCGAGTCGACCGCCAATCCAAACGCTCCTTCGCTCCCGGGGGTCGGTACGGCCACGTAACCAAGCGCGTTGCAGTCGGCTTCAACCTTCTCGACTGCACCGCCCCCCACGACGTACACGTCTCCGAAGCGATCCACGGCGATGCCTTGAAGACCGGTACCGGCCACGAAGGGTGCTGCTTTGCAGCTCCGGGTGAAGCTCCCGCTTCCCGCGAACTCGAACATCCGCGAGCTGCCGTTGATGACCACCGTCAGATTCGCCGAGCCGTCCACCGCCACACCCTCAAGAGTTAGTTCTGATTGAGATTGATGGAAGAATTCGCTGGGCGAACCGTTCAACTGCCCGTTCGCGCTGGCGCCCGCACCGTTGTTTCCCCACGACCCGACCAGCACACCCGCAGCAGTGAACTTCGTGACCAGAACATCACCTGTATCTCCCACGTACACGTCGCCGTAGGAGGCGCTGGTGGGATCGTTGTCGACCGCCACGAACACGGGCGTCTGGAACTCGCCCGGACCCGTCCCCGACAGGCCGGCCCGGCACCCCGATATCTGGGTGCACGTCTCGAGCTTCGCTTCGCCGTCCAGCACACCCCACCCGAACGCCCGCACAAACGTCCCACCCGCTTCGAACTCATCGACACGGCGATTGCCCGTATCCGCGACATAGACGTCGTGGGACTGCACGCTGACGGCGACACCACTACCCGCCGCTTGGATACTGGCCGGGGCAAGCGAAAGCTTGCCCGCGGCCGACCCCGCAGCACCGAACGCCCGCGCGTAATAGTGCGCCTGCGCGCCAAACGCACCCGAGCCCACGCTCAGCGCAAGCGCGGCCACGGCTGCGCACACCGTGAAAGCCAGGTGGACACGATGGCTCCTCACGGCGCCGTCACCGCCCACGTCCCGTAACCGGTCTCCGCTTCGGACCCCGCTTCGGGAACAAGCAGCAGATTCGCCCCGGTCTTCGCGGCGCCAGGGGTGCCCAATCCCTGCGTCGGATCCTCGACCACGCCCGCTTCAAACGGAGTCAACCCCCCAAGAAAGCGTGCATACACGCACAGGGCACCCGCGGCGGCTTCCGGGCTACCCACGCTACCCGGGCACTGTTCAACCGTACCTACCTTTTCAGGCGTGACGAAGAACACCTGCGCCGCGCTCAACCCGTTTTCCAGCTGGATTGGGAACGAGATCGACGTCACCCCGACGGTCGCCCCGTGCGTCTGCACGCTCCACGCCCCGGTCTCGCTCTTGCCCTTGGGCAGCGTCCCACCGGCGGTCCACGGCGAGCCTTCTTTGCCAGACGCACCAGCTTCGCCCTTCGGCCCCGCAGGCCCTGTTTCACCCCGCGCGCCCGGCGCGCCCGCTTCGCCCTTCGCCCCGGCGGGACCGGTCGGCCCCTGCACACCCGCAGCACCGGCGGTGCCCGGCGCGCCGTTCTTGCCGGGCGCGCTTTTGAGCGCCTTGAGTACCTTGGGGCTGATCTGCTTGGTGGAGGTGATGAGGAACTTGTTCGCGGCATAAGCACCCCCGCTCATCGCGAACACCAGGGCGAGCGTCGCGGTGACGTTCGCATAAGTCAGACGGTTACGAGTACGATCGATCATCACGCTGCCTCCTCGTGGGTATGAGTACGAATGGTTTGCGCGACCCTGCGCCCCATCGTGGTGAGGGTCCAGGCGTTGGGCTCACCCTTCTGGTGCCCCTGCCCCTTGTTACGGGCAAGCCCCAAACGCTCAAGACGCGAGAGGAGCTTCGAGATCTGCCCCTGGTCGGCGATCTCCGCACGCAAACCGACCCCCCGGTTTGACACCCCGGGGTCATCCGCGATCGCTTCCAGCACGCGCATCGTGCGATACGTAAGACGCATCGGGAGACCGGCCAACACATCCCCCTCGCCCTCCCCATCCGGGGGCTCGCGCTGCGCCCGGGGCTTCACAGACTCAGGGGTTGGCACCGCCTGCTCACGCCGAACCGCCGCGGGCCCCAGATACGGCAACACGATCATCCCCATCAAATCGCCCATCAACCCCGTCAACGACTCGCGATCCCGGCGCAACAACCGCGCATAGACCACGGCGAACCCCGCGCCAACCAAACCCTCAGCCGTCAACGGCGGGCACTCCTCCCCCCGCGCACCCTCCAAACGCCCCCCATCAACCACACGCGCAAGCTCCGCGAGGATCTCTTCACGACGCTCCAACACCGCTTGGGAACCACGCAACGCCTGCACCACACAGAACCGCGCGAGCACAGGCTCACGATCAAAAAACGAAAGGATCACCCACAGGCCACCCCGAATCCGCTCACGCCACCCCAACCCCTCAAGACCCGCCGCATCCAACTCCCCCCGGATACGCCCAACGACATCCTCCAACGCCGCGATCAGACATTCCTCCCGGTTGGAGAACAATTCATAGAACGTGCGCCGCGAAACCTTCGCACGACGCGTTATATGCGCAACCGTCGCCCGCGCATAACCAAGTTCCTCCACCGCATACGCAGCCGCCGCCAACATCCGCGAACGCTGAATCTCAACAACACGCGGATGCGCAACCCCCTCCCCACCCGCAATCAAGACACGAGCGGCCATCAAAGAGCCCTCCCCCACAGGGCAGGACCCGAGACCCAGCCAGAGCTAGCCCCTAGAGAACCGAACCCCGGCCAAGAGAGAGAGAGAGAGAGAGAGATGCCTCAGCGATGCTGAAGCATCTAGAAGGACCCCCCAACCGGGGTCACAACCATCCCTACCACGCCCGTCGAAACCGACTCCACGCGAACCACATCTCCCTCATCCACTGGCCCAGAACCCTCTCCCACAACCCTCTGCAAGCTTGAAACCGATCCAGAAGACCAACCCAAACCAAACCTATTTCCACCCTGGACCCAAACCGAACCATCAGGGCCAGCACATCATACACACAACCCAGGCTTAAAAGCAACCCCTAAAGGAAACGCCGTGCGCAACAGACACCAAAGCCCCTGCCAACAGCAAGCGACCGACACCAAGCCGCGCTCGTGTACGCCAGGCCAAAGCTACCCTGGCCAAGTTGGCCAACTAGCGCTATGCTTGATGGCATGTCGAGCTACAGCATCGGCGAAGCCAAGACCCAGCTCTCCAAGCTCGTGCACCTGGCGGAGGACGGCGAGGAGGTGGTGCTGCGCCGCGGGCAAAAGCCGGTGGCGCGCGTGGTCCCGATCATCGCCGAGGAGAGCGGCGCAAGACGCCAACCTGGCCGGATGCGCGGACGGGTGAGGGTGCACGAGGACTTCGACGAGTGGCCACCGGACATGGCGCAGGCGCTGGGCATCCTCGACTGATGCGCCTGCTGCTCGACGCGCACGCGCTGCTGTGGTGGCTGGGCGCGGAGGAGCAGCTCTCCGAAGCGGCGTACAGCGCGATCGAGACCGCGGAGAACCCCCTCGTGGGCGCAGGCACGCTCGTTGAGATCGCGATCAAGCGCTCAATCGGCAAGCTGGACATAGACCCCGACTGGCCCGAGCAGGCGCGCGCAGACGGCTTCGGCGTGCTGGGAATCGGATGGGGCCACGTCGCGCGCCTGCAGGACCTCCCGTACCCCACGGTGGCCGGCCGCCCCCACCGCGACCCATTCGATCGCCTGCTCGCCGCACAGGCGCTCAGCGAGCAGATCCCGATCATCACACGCGACCCCGCGCTCGCCATCTACGGCGCAGCAGCCATCTGGTAGGGGCCGCTGCGCTCTGCGCCCTTCAGTGACGCAGCCAGTCCTCGCATCCGAGCCCGGGGATGCGCTGGAAGTGGCGGATGTTGCCGGTGATGAGAACGGCCTGGTGTACGAGCGCGGTGGCGGCGATGCGCAGGTCCGGATCGGGGAGCCGCCTGCCGTCGCGCTCGAGCTCATTGCGAATGCTCCCATAGCGCTCGGCGGCGTCGCGGTCGAAGGGGAGCACGCGAGTGCCAGACAGCAGACCCACGGCGCGTTCATAGAGCTCGGGGCGATCGGCGTGCCGGGCACCGTAGGCCAGCTCGCCGATGGTGATGGCTGTCGTGGCCTGCGCGGACGCGTCGATCTGCGCAAGCCGCTCCAGCAACTGGGCGGAGGGCCGTGGGCGCATGAGATCGCTGATGACGTCGGTGTCGAGGACGATCACGTGAGACCCCCGGTCAGAGTCGCGGAGCGGGCCGCGAGCGCTGCGCGCCACGCGCGCGAACGACCTCGGCGAGTGACTCGGCGTACTCGGGAGCGTCCGCGAACGCCCCGACGAGCGCCAGGAAACCGGGGCGCTCATCCTCCACGGAGGACTCGGAAAGGTCGCTGAGGGGAACCAGCGCCGCCATCGGCGTACCGTTGCGCTCCACCACGTAACGCTCGCCCTGATAGCGCACGGTGCCAAGGACGTCGGCGAAGCGCCGCTTGGCGTCGGCCACGCTGATGCGGGTCAACCCATGTTCTGACATGATGCCATCATAACACACACCACACCAAGCCACGGGTACGCGAGGGCAGCCCCTCGGCGCGCGGGGACCTCAGGCCCTGACGACGGCGATCGTGGAGAACGCCGAGAAGTCCTCGTCCTGGGTGACGACGCCAACGCCATGGCGCAGGGCGGTCGCGGCGATCCAGGCGTCGTGCCGGCGCAACTTGCGCCCGGCCTCGAGCTCGTGAGCGGCGATGCGGGCAAAGCAGGAGGCGACCTCAGCGTCGATCGGCAGCAGCGGATAGGCGGCCCGCACACGCGCGAGCGTGGCGAGACGCGTGGCGCGTATGTCGGTGTCCTTGGCGCGCAGCACACCGAGCTCGAGCTCGGCGGCGGTGACAACGGAGACCGCGATCTGCTCGGGCAGCTCACCCAACACGCGCCCGGTCTCCTGTGCGACGAAGACGGAGGTGTCCGCTATTGCGCGCCTCACGCGTCCTCTAGGAGCGCTCCGCGCACATCGGCGAGAGCGGCCAGCAGCCCGGCATCGGCCGGCACGTCACGAACGATCTCCCGAAGCACCTGCGAGGACACCCAGGGGTCGCGCTGCTCGGCGTGGGGCACGATGTCGGCGACGGGGTCACGATTGACGGTGAGCGTCAGGCGCTCACCCGCGCGCACGGCGGCAACGACGGCGGCGGTGCTGTTGCGCAGATCGCGTACCGAGACCTCATGTGCCATGTGCACGATCGTAGCACAGAAGTGCGACGGGCACCACCCGACAAGCGGTCTGGAGAGGGCTCCGCTCCGCCGTGCGGGCCCGCGTTGCCGCGCGCGATCGCGCGGCCTGCATGACCGCGCGATCGGCGCCGTAGGCCGCTGACTGTCTATTTCTTCTTGGTCTTGCGGTGCTTCTTGCTCTTCTTCGTCTTCTTCTTGGCCTTGAGGCAGCCGGTGACGGCGATCTTGGTGTTCTGCTTGATCTGGGCGCCGTTCTGCCCGGTGATGGTGGTGGGCATCTCCAGGCTGGTGCCGCAGAGGTTGCCCTTGGCCTTGGCGGGCAGGACGGTAGCGAGCCCGGAGTGGGGCCCCTCGGGCAGCGTGAGCTCGAAGGAGCTGATCGGCGCGTCGGGGACGCTGTTGAACGAGCTGCTGGTGACCTGCTTCTTGATGTCGATGCTTCCGATGAGTTCCAGCTTGACGCCTTCGCCCTGCAGGATCAGCACGAGGTCGGGGAACGCGGCGCCACCGTGAGACACCAGGTACGCGGGGCCGCTCACGGGGTTCGCAAGGACCGGCGTGCTGGCGGTCGCGGTCCCGATCACCGACCCGGCCGGACAGGACGCGGGGTTGGCATTGAAGGTCGCTTCCGGGCACGCCTGCTGAATCGTCGTCAACCGCGAGGGCAGCTGCTTGGGCAGCGTCACCGCGACTTTCCCGATGTTCGCCTGCCCGCCGCCTGAGGGGTAGCCGACCTTCACGTCCAGGCTCGCACCGTTCTTCTTGCTCGTATGGGCCTGCGTTGCAACCTTAAACGATGGTCTGAACGCCAGCGCAGCGCAGTTCGCCGCCTGGAAATGGCTTGCGACACCCGCGCTCGCACCCTGCGTGCTCATCAACGTCCCCGAGACGCTGAGCGGTTCGCAGTTGGTCGGGTTGAACGTGAACGCTTCCCGGTCGATCAGGGTGTTGACCGTCTTGATCCGCAGCGGCACCCCATCGACGCTCTGCGGGAACGGGTCGCTCGTCACAGTGATCTGCGCGGTGTGCGGATCAACCGCGATCGCCGCCCTGACAACGATGTTCCCGAGATGAAACGGCCCGGCATCCGCCGGTACCACGATCGACAGGCCAAACGGCGCACCCTTATACGGGCCGGTGAGATAAACCTGCCCGGACTGCCACAGCGGATGCGACCCCGAACCAACGCCGGCGGTCGCCGAACCGATGCGTGACGCCGACGAACAAGCACCCGCCTGCGCCTGCGCTTCGGGGCACAGCGGTATACCGGCGATCCTGCCCAACAGACCCGGGGGCATCCGCAAAGTGACCCCCACAAGATTCTGTTCGCGATCCTGACGCGAGAACGTCACCGAGAACGGGCTATAGCCGCCCGCCAGCGGATTCGACGTGCCCGCCGTGAAGCCCGGTGCGAACCCACCCCCACAACCCGAGATCGCGAACGCCTGTGCGGGCCCTGTCGCATCGGGTGTCCCCATCGCTTCACCGGGCGCAGGCAGATGCGACCACGGTTCCAGTTCACTGGACGCCTGAAACACCCCACAACCCTGCGGGTTCGCAAGCGGCGCCCGGGGCCCACCCTTGAATTGCAGCTTCAGTTCGCTGAAGGGCTGCTGCGGCGCATCGGCGAACGTCGTGCGCACCTGACCCGGCGCGAGCCCCGTTTCCCGGCTATGCACCCCGCTACCGCCGACTTCGACGGACCCCTTCAACTTCAAGTGCACCCCGGAGTTCACGCTGCCGACTTCCAAGTACAGCGCGAACACCCCACCCGTTTCCGCGGCTTCTTCACTGCACACGGGCTGACCCGCGCCACCACACGCGGGCTGCGCGACGAACACACTCCCCGCCAACGGTTCCCGCAACAGCGGCGTCACGACTTCAGCGCTGGCGACCTTCGAAGCCAACGGACAGTGCCCCGCATCAGAGCTCTGTGGTTCAAGACCTTCCGCGCCCGTTTCCGGACACCCCACCAGACCATCCGCGGCCCCCGGAGACACCGCGACACCCGCCGGCAGCGTGACCACCGCGCTCTTCAACGGCGGCGTAGCCAACCCGTTCGGGTCTTCGTTCTGCGGGACCCGCACCACCGCTTCATAACCCGCCGGCGCATCCGCCACCCCTTGCCCACCTTCAGGCGCGAACGACAACGTCGGATGAAACTGCAACGCCTCACACCCCCTCACCCCCGGCGACACCGACGACGCGCCCCTCCAATTCGGATCCGACAAGTCCGGCTGACCATCCGCCCCCATGCGCCCCGGGTGTTCCCACGAATCCACATACAACACGCTCGTGAACCCCGACGCCGCACAATCAGACGGACTGGTAAAAAACGCAACCGGCGAAATCCCACTCCGATCGACCGCAGCGGGATTACCAAAGAACGTCACCGAAACACCCTCAACCGTCACAAAAGAATCCTGCGGCCCACTGATGACACGCACATGCGCATCCGCGCCACTACCCACCACACTCGCATAAAGCAACACGGCACGCTGGAGCTTGGGATCGTAGACGGCGAACTCCGCCGGGTAGCCACGCTCCGGGGCGATATTGAAAACCGTAAGGTTCGAGGTGGCACCCGATTCCTGTGATCCGGGTTCTTCGATCAGGGAAAGCGTGCCTACACGCGTAGCGGGAGCGCAAGCGCGTCCCTGGAGGTTGGTGACGTCCGTGAGCGAGCAGGTGGGAGCGGCAAGCGCATCGCCGATCAACCCCGGCGGAAGATCGCTGACGATCTGCTTGACCGCTTCCACCGGAAACGCACTAAAGGCCGGCGTGCCCGTCCCGAACCTGTTGATGCTCGTGAGAGCGAAGGACGTCGTAAAGGCGTTGGGATGAGCCGCGGCCGTCGTGTCAACAGCACCGGCGGAATCGAGAGCGAGGGCTTCAAACTTAACCGGGCCAAACGGCGGCCGGGAGGCGGCGATCGGAGTCGGCGTCACCGCACCGGTGGGCACGGGCGCTTCCCCACCGGAGACTTCGATACGGTTCATCAGCGTACCCTGCGCGCTAGGGGAGACGGTCACAGGCACGGCGATCGAGTTGGCCGGAGTCAACGCCGGTACCGAGTTTTCGGTCGTGCAGGTGACTGTGGTTTGTCCGGCACCCGGCGTGCAACTCCATTCCGTGACGACCGGTTCTTCGCCAATACGCCGCGGCGTCGAAGCGGTCGTCAAACCTGCAGGCAACGTATCGGTCACCGTGACCGGACCGCTCGAAGCCCTGCCACCGACATTGGTCAAAGAGATCGTGTACTGATCGTTCGAGGTGGTACCACCGGGGCCTTCGAGTTCGTTATCGGCCGCGTTGAAGCTCGACGGCAACGCAACCGAATGCACCGACCACGCGGGACTCGGCCCCGACGCGGACGCGGTGCAGACAACGGCGCCCGACCCCCCGGACATAAGCAGCGCTCCCAGTATCAGTGCTCTGTTGAGCCTCATCGTGCCACCCTCCGGTTGTTGCCAGCTTTTCTGGATGTGAGCTTCTTCCTGCTGCTCGCTTTAACGCACCTGCCGTGCACCCGTCGCCTGCCCTTGGCGCACCTCACGGCGGCCTTGCGCTTCGGCACGGCCACCACGGACCGGGGTGCAGCCAGGTTCCCCGAACCCGAGAGCGCCGTGCTCCCCGGCGCGCCGAACGACGGCGCCACGCTCGGCGCCCCCTGACAGACTTCGCCTGAGCAGGGGAAGGGCTGGGCGGGCGTGGGAAAGCCACCCGCCGCGCGCACGTCGTAGATGTCCATCTGCCCATCGCCATCAGCGGGTACCAGCGGATCGGCGGTGGTGATGAACACATCCGAACCGGACGGGTTGGCGCCGAGCAGCGTGACGGTCGAGCCACCGAGCACGGCGTGCGTGTCAAGACCATCGGAGAGCAGGTAGACACAGCCCGCCTGCTGCCCGGGTGGACAGCTGCCGCTGCCCGGCTGCTCCCACTCATAGACATTGTTGGCATCCGTCCGGCATACGCCATTGGCTTCGAGCGCGCAGACACCGTTGAGCGCCTGGGGCGTCAACCCACCCCAACTCCCGAAGAACACCTTCGAGCCATCGTCGGAGATCGAGACACCCTGCGGCTGAGCATAAGAGTAGGTGGAAAAGTCCTGCAAGGCCATTAACGCGTAGGCGCCGGCGTTGCCGTTGTCGTTGAAGCCGTCCTGGCCGATCGATACGCGGATGAGCCGTTCGGCCTGAGCGTCGTAGCGGTAGAGCTGACCCCCCGCTCCGTAGGCATCAGGGGTCAGGTCGTTGACGCTGCCGAACAGCAGATAGCGCCCATCGGGAGTCGCCTCAACCGGGCGGCCGTCGTGCTTGTGCCAATCTTCGGAGTCTTCACCGGAGAGAGTCGCCACGAAGGCAGTGACGGCCGTCCTGGTGTCATAGACATAGAGGTTATCGGCTTCCTTGACCGGTTCCCCCCCAGCCGCATTGCGCCCGGCCAGAACGCCCCGGGCCACGAAGTAGACACGGGAGCCGTCCTCGGCAACACGCGCGACGCCCTGGACTTCGGCGGGCTCGCCGGGGTGGGGATCGTGAGATACCTGAATGAGCCGGGAGACCCTGGCCGAGGCGCCCCGGCCTTCGATTTCAGCCATATAGAGGTCAAGTGCACTATCTTCATCCGCATTCACCAAAGGCTGCTGGGTGAGGAAGAAGACCTTGGAGCCATTGCGCGAGGCGCCCTGAAAGACAGCTTCCGAGCGATGCCGGCCACCCGTTTCTTCCTCATCTTCCTGGCATACGCCACTGCATGAGCGGCCAGGGACGACACCGGCGCCCGTCAGCGGAGGCTCCGAGACATCGAGCGTCTTTTCACGAGCAAGGCGAACATACAGTTCCCCAACCGGCGGACCAGGAACGGAACTGATCACTTCACCATGGGGCCCTTCGCCTTCACAGCCGCCCTGGAATGGCGTGAAGAACACCGTTTCACCATCAGCCGACACAGCATTGTAACTGTCGTAAGAGTGGAATCCTCCTATATCAAGCTTAGGATTGCCTAGGCCGGCGCCGCATTGACTGATCAGTTCGGCGCCTTCGTTCAAGTGCGGGCTGCCGTGAAGACGCCCTTCATTCCTGACGGCGACAAGTTCAGGTTCACGGTTGTCGGTGCCGCTGTACTCGTAGAGAGACCCATGTTTTTCCTGGCCGCCACCGGGCGGGGGCACGGTGCCGTCGCCAGGCCAAAGCCAGAAGGTCGATCCCGCCTTGGGGACCGACATGAAGAAGATATGAGCAAGGTCGGCAGACGCACCGCGATAGCCGATATGCGGCATGCCCTCGGCGGGCGCATGGGCCGCAGTCCAACCCGCCACCGCCGACGGTGGAACCGCGGGCCCGACTTCCATCAGAGACCCGTCGGACCGGAAGAGACCGAAGCGGAAATCGATCGGCTTTGACGAAGCTTCCGGAGCCCTGATGAACAGCGCCTCACCCATGTCCGTGCTGAGATCCGGGGGATCGTTCGCTTCCGCGCCAGCCTGTTCGAACTGCGCCGCCGGAGGATCGAGCGACACCGAGGACCAGCCGTTGGCGCCGCGATGAGCGACATAGCCGGATCCCGCGGTCCCGGCGTCGTTGCCTGCTTCGGCGAAGCCGCCGATGCTGTCGAAAAGCACGCTCGCGCCATCGGTGCTGATGCCTGTTGCGCTCGTGGGAGTGGCAATCTGCCCGTACTTGAAAGGTGGTGTGACCAGCTCATACGCGCGGCAGTCCGGGAGCGCCGTGGAGTGATTTTCAAGGCGGAGCTGTTCGTTGGGACACAGCGCTTGCGCGCGAGCCGCGACCGCGCCGAGCAGCGTCAGGCCAAGCAGCGCCACCACGGCCGAGAGCGGCCGGAGGATGGAAAGGGAACACCTGGGTCTGACGCTTATCACGCTGCCTCCTCATGGGTATGAATACGAATGGTCTGTGCGACCCTGCGCCCCGTCGGCGTGAGGGTCCATGCGTTGGGCTCACCCTTCAGGTGTCCCTCGCCGGTGTTGCTGGCAAGCCCCAGACGCTCTAGGCGCGCGAGGAGCTTCGATATCTGGCCCTGGTCGGAGACCCCCGCCTGCTCGCCGACACCCCGGTTTGAGACCCCCGGGTGCGCCGCGATCACTTCAAGGACCCTGACGGTGCGGTAGGTAAGACGCATCGGGATCCCCGCGAGCGGGTCACCCTGTGCGTGCGCCTGTGCCTGCCCTTGTGCGTTGGCGCTCTTCGACGCGCCTCTCCGGGCAGGCGCGCTGCCCGGTAGGCCGGGCACGGGCCGCGACTGCTCGCGGCGCGCCGCCGCCGGCCCCATATACGGCAGCACGATCATCCCCATGAGATCCCCGATGAGACCTGTGAGCGGCTCGCGCTCCCCCCGCAACAAACGAGAGTAGACGAGCGCGAACCCGGCACCGACCAAACCCTCCGCCGTGGAGGGCGGACACGCAACGCCACGCGCACCCTCACCACGACCCTCATCGATAACGGCGGCGAGCCCGGCGAGGATCTCCTCACGACGCTCTAACACGCTCTGGGACCCCCGCAGCGCCTGCACGACACACACCCGCGCCAATACGGGCTCATGGTCGAAGAACGAGAGAATCGCCCACAGCCCACCCCGCAGACGCTCACGCCACGAAAGCCCCTCCAAACCCGCCGCGGCGACCTCCCCGCGGATCCCATCGACGACGCTCTCTAGGGCCGCGATCAGGCATTCCTCGCGGTTGGCGAACAGTTCATAGAAAGTGCGCCGCGAGACCCTGGCGCGACGCGTGATATGCGCGACCGTGGCCTGCGTATAGCCGAGCTCCTCGACCGCGCGGATCGCGGCGGCAAGCAACCTGGAGCGCTGAATCTCAGCGACCTGCGGATGCCGAACACCCTCCCCGGCTACCAGCAGGGTACGCCCCGGCATCAAACGTCCCTCCCACGAAGGGTAGGGCCCGAGACCCGGCCGGAACTAGCCCCTAGAGAACCGGGCCCCGGCCAAGAGAGAGAGAGAGAGAGAGAGATGCCTCAGCGATGCTGAAGCATCTAGAAGGACCCCCAACCGGGGCCACAACACTCCCTACCACGCCCGTCGCAAACGACCTCACGCGAAACACAACTCCCTCATAAACAAGTGGCCCGGCACCTCTCCCAAACCATCCCCTGCAAGCTTGAAACCGATCCAGAAGACCGACCCAAACCAAACCTATTTCCCGTAGCAACCCACCCAGGGCCGCCATGACCAGTCCACTATACACAGAATCATCACCCAATTGCAACCCCCAACAAGAAACGAGGCGTGCAGACGAGGACAAGCAGCGGGCGCGTCAGGCCGCGGCGGGCGCCAGCTCCTCCGGCGCCCCATAAACCCCAAGGCACGCGGGCAGCCCAACGCTCCCGTCCGCCCGCTGCCCGTTCTCCAAAAGCGCGATCAACGTCCGCCCGACCGCCACGGCGGTCCCATTGAGCGTGTGCAGCATCTCGGTCCCCCGCTCGCGCCGCACCCGAATATTCAGGCGCCGCGCCTGGTAATCGGTGGTATCCGAGCACGACGTGAGCTCGCGATAGCGCCCCTGACTGGGCAGCCACACCTCGCAGTCGTACTTCTTGGCGGCGGAGTTGCCGAGGTCCCCCACAGCAATGTTGACGACGCGGTAGGGCAGCCCGAGCTCGCCGAGGATCTCCTCCTCGATCCCAAGGATCCGCTCGTGCTCCGCCCCCGATTCCTCGGGCGCGACGAAGCTGAACATCTCGACCTTGTCGAACTGATGTACGCGAAAAATACCGCGGGTGTCCTTGCCCGCCGCGCCGGCCTCGCGGCGAAAGCAGGGCGAGAAGCCGGCGTAGCGCAGCGGCAACCGCTCGGCCTCGATGATCTCTTCGTCGTGCAGCGAGGCCAGCGCCACCTCGGAGGTGCCAACCAAATACAGCTCGTCCTCGGGCAGACGATAGATCTGCTGCTCGGTGTCGGGCAGGAAGCCGGTGCCATACAGCGCGCGTTCGCGCACGAGCACGGGCGGAATCACCGGTTCGAAGCCGTGACCCCGGAGCTTCTCGAGCACCCAGCGCACGAGCGCAAGCTCGAGCAGCACGAGCTCGCCCTTGAGGTAGGCGAAGCGCGCGCCCGACAACGAGGCGGCGTGGTCCATGTCGATGAGCGGCCCGGCGAGCTCGAGGTGATCGCGGGGTTGGAAGCCACCCTGCGCGACTCCGCCCTCGGCGCCCGGAGCGACGCCCACCCGGACCTCCCCCACCTCACGCACGAGCTCATCCTCAGGCCCGGGCGCCGCGCTGGGATCCGGCAGATTCGGCAGCGGCGCGAGCGCGCCCTGAAGCTCCTCCTGCGCGACCCGCGCCTGCTCGCTCAACTCCTTGACCTGTGCGGAGAGCTCCTTCATCGCCGCGAGCGCCTCCGTGGCGTCCTCCCCCGCGCGCTTGGCGCGTGCGATCTCCTCGGAGCGAGCCTTCTGCGCAGCGCGCAGCTCCTCGGCCCGGCTGGTGGCCGCCCGCCACTGCCGATCCAGCTCCAGAATCGCATCGACGGCCGGCCCCAACCCCGGATCCCGCCGCGCGAGCGCAGCCTTGACGACATCCGGCTCCTCGCGTATGCGCTTGATGTCGAGCACGCCTACATCCTGGCAGCGGCCGGGGCGCCCCGCCGGCGCGCTACTGCGTGGTTTCGATGGTGGGCACCTTTTCGGACTTGACGCCCGAGTACTTGGCGAGGAACGCGGCGATTTCCTTGGCGTCGTTGCCGACGACGATGTTCTCAGGCATGATCGCCCCGGAGAAGCCGCCGTTGCGAATCGCGTAGAGAACCTGTTCGACGTTCTCCTTGCGCACGTTGAAGTTGGGTCCATTGGTGCGCAGGCGGTCCTTGATGCTGGTCGCGGAGCCCTGCGCGCCGACGCTCGAGAGCGTGTGGCAGCCCGAGCAGTGGTCGCGGAAGAGCACCGCGCCGCGGTAGTAGGGATCGGTCTTGGCAACCTGCACCCCCTGCGAGCCGCAGGCGCCCGCGACGACAAAGGAGCCGAGCACGAGAGCAAGCGCAGCAGCGATCTTGGGACGGCGGCTCATGCGCGGCGGAATATATAGGTCGCGGCTCATGCGAAGCCGTGCGCGGTGCCGGCCGCGCGCAGCGCCAAGAAGACGACAACTAGCGCGGAAAGCGCCATCACACCCATCTCCCGCCGCAGGATCGCCGCGACGACCGCGTGCTGCTCGGACTCCCCCAGCTCCCCCACCGCCTGGGCGCTCTCCAAACCGCCCCGATCGAGGATGCTCTGCGCGGAGAGGACCCGCAGCTGCTCGGCGACGAAGCTGACAGCCAAAGGCAGCAGCGCGTAGAGGTAGAAGAGGTCCTCGCTCGGATTCCGGCCGACGGCCGCGAGCACGCCGACGGCAACGGCGAACAGCAGCGCTCCAGCCTGCGCGACGCGCAGCATCAGCCAGAAGCCCCGACTGGGTTCGCCCCGATACCAGCGCCAACCCCCCAGCGCAGCGGGGATCGCATTCAATGCCGCGAGCACGAGCGCACCAGCGACGACAGCCCCGCTCACCACCCCGTCCTAGAGCCATTCGTCACTATGTAACAGTCTGCCACAAGCGGTGATATAACAGCGTTCAGTGCTGCGCTCCTACCTCCCGGCGATCGTCTTCCTGGTGCTGGGCGGAGCCGTTGGCGGAGCCTTCGCGGTACTGAACTCCGTCATCGGCCCACGCCGTGCGGTTGCGCACAAGCAGGACCCGTACGAGTGCGGCCTGCCCTCGGAGGTCAAGCGCGGGCTGCGCTTCGGCATCAGCTTCTACCTGATCGCGATGCTGTTCATCCTGTTTGACATCGAGGTCATCTTCCTGTACCCGATCGCGGTGGAGCTGCGCGCGTATGGCAGCTATGCACTGGCGGAGACGATCACATTCATCGTGCTGCTGGTGGTGGCCTTCGTCTACGTATGGCGACGGGGGGCGTTGGAGTGGAGATAAAGAGAGAGCCGGTCGATCCGCAGACACTGCGCGTGACTCAGCTCAAGGCCAGCCAGCTCTTGCGCGGGGCCGCGGTGCAAGGCCCGACTGTCCCAGCGCACCTGGAGGGCGGGGACCTTGAGCGCCACGTGGAAGAACGCGTCCTCACGACAACCCTCGACCGGGCGGTGGCGTGGGCGCGGTCGAACTCCTTCTTCCCCGCGACCTTCGGCCTGGCGTGCTGCGCGATCGAGATGATGTCGATCGTGGCGGCGCGCGTGGACGTGGCGCGCTTTGGCTTTGAGGCCTTCCGCGCCTCGCCGCGCCAGGCGGACCTGCTGATCCTCTCGGGCAGGGTGTCGATCAAGATGGCGCCGATCGTAAGGCGCATCTACGACCAGATGCTCGAGCCGAAGTGGGCGATCTCGATGGGCGCGTGCTGCAGCTCGATGGGCGTGTTCAACAACTACGCGCTGGTGCCCGCGGACAAGTTCATGCCGATCGACGTGCACGTGCCGGGCTGCCCGCCGCGCCCGGAGGCATTGATGCACGGGATCCTCAAGCTGCGCAGCATGGTGCAGGATGACCCGGAGCTCGGCTGGCGCGAGCGCTACGAAGCGGTCGGCACGGAGGAGGTCCTCCCCGGTGCCTGATGCCACCGGGCTGGAGCTGATCGCCGCAGAGCTGCGCGAGGCGGAGGGCCTGGGCGAGGAGGCAGTGCGCGACACGCTGTTCTTCCGCGAACGCGCGACGCTGGAGATCGATCCCGCGCACATCCGCGCGACACTGGAGCACCTGCGCGGCAAGGGCTACACCTTCATGGCCAGCCTGCACGGCGTGGACTACTACCCGCAGGAGCCGCGGCTGGGTGTGCTGTATGAGCTGCTGGACATGGAGCGCGTGGACCGCATCACGGTGAAGCTGCGCGTGCATAGCGACGCACCCGCACTGGACTCGGTGACGCCGGCATGGCCGACGGCCAACCACCAGGAGCGCGAGGTGTACGACCTGTTCGGCGTCAACTTCAAAGGCCACCCCGACCTGCGCCGCATCCTGATGCCCGAGGACTACGAGGGCCACCCCCAGCGCCGCGACTTCCCGATCGGGGGCGAGCCGGTGATATTCACCTACAACGAGCCGGCGCGATGAGCGCGACCGCCACTGAGGCCAACGAAGAGCTGCTGACGCTGAATATGGGCCCGCACCACCCGGCGACGCACGGCGTGCTGCGCCTGCTGGTGACCCTGCAGGGCGAGGTCGTGCGTGACATCAAGCCGATCGTCGGCTACGTGCATACGGGCATCGAAAAGACCGCGGAGGACAAGTCCTACTGGAAGGTGATCCCCGTGGTGGAGCGCATGGACTACCTCGCGTACTACTTCAACGCGATGTCCTTCTGCGGCGCGGTGGAGACGCTGCTGGAGGAGCAGGTGCCCCCGCGCGCGCAGTACCTGCGCGTGATCCACATGGAGCTGAACCGCATCATGAGCCACCTGGTGTGGCTGGGCACGAGCGCGCTGGACCTCGGCGCGATCTCGATGTTCTGGTACTGCTTCCGCGAGCGCGAGCTGATCCTGGACCTGTTCGAGATGTCCTCGGGCCAGCGCATGCACACGCGCTACTTCCAGGTGGGGGGCGTGATCGAGGACATCCCGCAGGGCTTTGCACGTAAGCTGCGCGAGTTCACGAAGCTGATGCCCAAGCGCGCCGATCAGTACGGCGACCTCTTGAATAGGAACGAGATCGTGCTGCAGCGCCTGCGCGGCACGTGCCCGCTGGACGCGCAGAAGCTGCTGTCGTTCGGCGTGACCGGCCCGCTGCTGCGCGCGGCGGGCAACCCCTGGGACCTGCGCAAGGCGGCCCCCTACTGCTCCTACGGCGACTTCGACTTCAAGATCCCGGTGGGCACCGTGGGCGACAACTACGACCGCTTCGCGGTGCGCCTGGCCGAGATCTACGAGTCGGTGAAGATCATCGAGCAGGCGCTGGAGGGCCTGCCGGAGGGGCCGTACATCACCGCGAACCGCAAGGTCGCGCTGCCGCCGCGCCACGAGCTGGCGACGTCGATGGAGGCGTTGATCCACCATTTCAAGCTGGTCACGGAGGGCTTCCGCGTGCCGCCGGGCGAGATCTACTACCCGATCGAGAGCCCGCGCGGAGAGCTCGGCTGCTTCGTGCGCTCCGACGGCTCGGCAAAGCCGGCGAGGGTGCACATGCGCGACCCCTCGTTCGTGAACCTGCAGGCGTTCTCGAGCATGGCGGAGGGCTCCTACATCGCCGATCTGATCGCGACGCTGGCGATGCTCGATCCGATCTTGGGGGGCATCGACAGATGAGCGCTGTCCCGGCGGAGCTGCGCGCAGAGATCGAGGCCCACATGGCCCTGTACCCGGAGCGCCGCTCAGCCGCCCTGCCCGCGCTGGAGGCGGCACAGCGCGTACACGGCTGGTGCTCGCCGGAGGCGATCGAGCAGGTGGCCGCGGTGATGGATGTGACCCCGGCGTACCTGGAGTCGGTGGCGAGCTTCTACGACATGCTGGAGACCACGCCGGTGGGCCGCCACAGCATCTATGTGTGCACGAACATCTCCTGCTCGCTGTGCGGCGCGGACGAGCTATACGAGACGATCCACGCGGCAGCCGGCGAAGACCCTGAATTCAACGTGCGCTCGTTCGAGTGCCTGGGCGCGTGCGACATCGCGCCGATGGCCTCGGTGGAGGGCGTGTACGTAGGTCCGCTCACGACTGCGGACGTGCCGCAGCTGCTCGATGACGTCCGCGCTGGACGCCCCGTCCTGCCCGCGAAGCAGCTCGCGCGCAGGCCAGTCGCCGATCCGCAGGCCAACGCATGAAACTTTTGTTCGAGCGCATCGATGAGCCGGGGCTGAACACGCTGCCTGTGTATGAAGCCCGCGGCGGCTATGAGTCGCTGCGCAAGGCCTTGGCGCTGCCGCCGGAGGCAGTGCTGCACGAGCTCGAAGCCTCGGGCCTGCGCGGGCGCGGCGGGGCGGGCTTTCAGATGGGCAAGAAGGTCTCGTTCCTGCCGAAGGGCGCGATGGAGAAGTACCTGGTGTGTAACGCGGATGAGTCGGAGCCGGGCACGTTCAAGGACCGCGAACTGATGCAGAAGTCCCCGCACATGCTGATCGAGGGGCTCGTGATCGCCGCCTACGCGGCGGGCGCGACGCGCTCGTTCATCTACATCCGCGGCGAGTATGTACAGCAGGCCGACATCCTCGACGCGGCATTGGCCGAAGCCCGCGCACAAGGCTATATCGGCGAGGACATCCTCGGCTCGGGGCACTCGCTGTCGCTGGTCGTGCACCGCGGCGCGGGCGCGTATATCTGCGGCGAGGAGACGGGCCTGCTTGACTCGCTGGAGGGCAAGCGCGGGAACCCGCGCCTGAAGCCGCCGTTCCCAGCCAACCAGGGCCTGTACCAGGGACCGACGCTGATCAACAACGTGGAGACGCTGGCGACGGTGCCGGCGATCATCCGCATGGGCGGCGAGCAGTACGCGAAGCTGGGCGTGGAGACCTCGACGGGCACGAAGCTGGTGAGCGTCTCGGGCCACGTGCAGCGCCCGGGCAACTACGAGATCGAGCTGGGCATTTCCTCACGCGAGATCATCTACGGTCTCGCGGGCGGCCCGCCGGAAGGGCGCAAGGTGAAGTGCTGGTTCCCCGGCGGCTCCTCCTCCCCTGTGCTCACCGGAGACGACCTGGATATCCCCTACGACTTCGACTCGCTGGCGAAGGCGCGCTCGATGCTGGGCTCGGGCGCGATCATCGTCGTGGACGAGTCGACGCCGATCCTCGACGTCGCCCTGAAGGTCGCAAAGTTCTACAGCCATGAGAGCTGCGGCAAGTGCACCCCCTGCCGTGAGGGCACGAACTGGACGGTGAAGCTGCTCGAACGGATCGAGCGCGGCGAGGCGACGCCGATGGACATCGAGATCATGGCGAGCGTGCAGGAGCACATCATCGGCAACTGCCTGTGCGTGCTGGGCGACGCGATGGCGATGCCGATCGGCTCGATGATCGCGAAGTTCCGCGATGAGTTTGAAAGTCATATCGAGAGCCGTCGCCTGGAGCCGGTCCATGCCTAGACCCGCACCGCGCACAATCACCTTCACGATCGATGGCCTGGAGGTGCAGGCGCCGGAGAACGCGATGCTGGTGGACGCGGCGAAGCACGGCGACGTGGAGATCCCGGTGTTCTGCTACGAGCCGAAGCTGGGCCAGCCCGTGGGCGCCTGCCGCATGTGCCTGGTGGAAATCGAGGGCATCCCGAAGCTACAGACGGGCTGCTCGACGCCGGTGAAGGACGGCATGGTCGTGCACACGCAGAGCGAGCGCGTGAAGGAGGCGCAGAACTCGGTCGTCGAGTTCCTGCTGATCAACCACCCGTTGGACTGCCCGGTGTGCGATAAGGGCGGGGAGTGCCCTTTGCAGGACATCACCTTCGGCTGGGGCAGGGGCAGCTCGCGCTTCATCGAGCCCAAGCGCCACTTCGTCAAGCCGCTGGAGCTGAGCCCCACGATTGCGATCGACCGCGAGCGCTGCATCCTCTGCTACCGCTGCGTGCGCTTCTCGCAGGAGATCAGCGAGGACTACCAGCTGGTGCTGCAGGAGCGCGGCGCGCACAGCTACGTGGCCACGTTCGACGGACGCCCCTACGAGGCGCCATTCAGCGGCAACATCATCGAGTTGTGCCCGGTGGGCGCGCTGACCTCGCGCCCCTACCGCTTCCGCGCGCGCCCGTGGGACGTGGAGGACGCGGGCACGGTGTGCACGCTGTGCCCAGCCCAGTGCAACGTCACCCTGACGGTGCGCGATGAGCGCGTGCTGCGCGTGCTGGCGCGCCAGCACCCCGAGGTGGACGACGGCTGGCTGTGCGACCGCGGCCGCTTCGCCTACCCGCGCCTGGGCGGCGCCGAGCGCGTGCTGGAGCCGCTGCTGCGCGACGGCGGCGAGCTGCGCCCCGTCACCTGGGAGCGCGCGCTGAGCGAGGCCGCGACGGCGCTGAAGCGCGCAGGCGCGCGTACGGGCGCACTGGCCGGCGGGGGGACGACAAACGAGGAGGGCGCCCTGCTGGCGGGCATGATGCGCGAGGCCCTGGGCTCACCGCACATGGACTCGCGCACGGCCGGCGGCAAGCTGCCTCCGGACCTCCAGCGCGCGCTGGGCGACCCGTCGCTACAGGCAAAGGTGAGCGACCTGGAGTTCGCGCACGCGGTGCTGCTGCTCGACTGCGAACCGATCGCGGACGCAGCGATCCTCGACCTGCGCCTGCGCAAGGGCGTGCGCCGCCACGGCATGAAGCTGGTGCGCGCGAGCGCCGCTGATCTCCTGCATGAGCCCGCGGCAGGCGAGCTGACCAAAACGCTCAAAGCCGCGGGCGAGGAGATCGTGGTGCTGTGGCATGAGCGCGTGACGGCAGGCCCCGAGGGCGAGCGGGCCGCCCGCGCCCTGCTGGAGCTGGCCGCGACGCTGTCGCTCACGGACAGGGAGAACGCGGGCCTGCTGGAAGTCCCAGCCGAGACCAACGGGCGCGGATTGCGCGAAGCGGGCGTGCTGCCCAACGCGGGTCCGGGCCTGGAGGACATCGCCGAGGAGGGCCTCGATGCCGCGGGCATGGCCGACGCGTTGAGGGCAGGTGAATTGAGCGCGCTGTACCTGCTGGGAGTGGACCCGCTGGAGCGCGATCAGCCACAGTGGCATGCGGCGCTCGAGCGGGCGAGCACGGTGGTGGCCCATGCGCTGTTCCTGACGGAGGGCATCCGCGAGCACGCGAACGTGGTGTTCCCCGCCGAGGCATACGCCGAGAAGCGCGGCACGATCGTGCACCCCGACGGCCGCGTCCAGCGCCTGCGCCCGGCGGTCGGTCACCCGGGCAAGACGCGCGCGGAGGCGCGGGTGCTGAGCGATATCGCCGCGGCGGTGGCGTCATGACGATCGCCCTGGTCGGCTACTTCGAGCCGTGGTGGATCCAGATCCTGAAGGCGATCGTGATCTTCGCGGTGGCGCTGCAGCTGGTGCCGGTGGTGCTGATGGCGGAGCGCAAGATCATGGGCCGCATGCAGGGCCGCTACGGCCCCAACCGCGTGGGGCCTTACGGCGCACTTCAGCCGCTGGCGGACATCCTCAAGCTGCTGAGCAAGGAGCAGTCGCGGCCATCGACGTCGGTGGGCTTGATCTTCGCGGTGGCCCCGCTGATCTCGATCCTGACGGCGGTGGCGGCGTTCGCGCTGATCCCGTTTGGGGACGTGCAGGACATCTTCGGCACCCGGGTGGGCCTGTATGGCATCGATGTGTCGATCGGCCCGCTGTACCTGTTCGCGCTGGGAGCGATCGCATTCTACGGAATCATGCTGGGCGGCTGGGCCTCGGGCTCGAAGTACTCCTTCCTCGGCGCGATGCGGGGAGCAGCGCAGCTGATCTCCTATGAGGTCTCCCAGGGCTTGGCGTTGGTGGGTGTGATCTTCACCGCGGGGACGCTGTCGCTGACGGGCATCGTGCACGCGCAGAGCGGCATGTGGTACATCGTGCCGCAGTTCGCGGGCTTCCTGATCTTCCTGGTGGCGAGCTTCGCGGAGACGAATCGCGCACCGTTTGACCTGACGGAGGCGGACGCGGAGCTGGTCGGCGGCTACAACACGGAGTTCGGCGGCGGCCGCTTCGCGAGCTACTACTTCGCGGAGTACCTGAATGTGCTGGTGGTGAGCGGCATCGTCACGACGGTGTTCCTCGGCGGATGGCTGTTGCCGTTCGGACTGCACCCGCCCGGCTGGGTGGACCCGTTCGTGGTGCTGGGCAAGATGGCGTTCGTCACCTTCCTGTTCATCTGGGTGCGCGCGACGCTGCCGCGCCTGCGCTACGACCAGCTGATGAGCTTCGGCTGGAAGGTGCTGCTGCCGCTGGCCACGCTGAACGCGCTGATAACGGCGATCGTAGTGGTGGCGACGCAATGACGTGGACCCCCGGCGATGACGTGATCGCGGTGCAGCGCGGCCCGAAGGAAGGCGCGGCGGCCGGCGCGTACCGCACGTTCGGCGAGACGCTGCGTGGCCTGAAGACGACGTTCGCACGCATCGCGGAGGGCACGAACACCTATCAGTACCCGGAGGAGAAGGTGCCGGTGTACCCGCGTTTCCGCGGCCGCCACAAGCTGCATCGCTTCGAGGATACGAACCTCGAGAAGTGCGTGGGCTGCTCGCTGTGCGCGGCGGCCTGCCCCGCGGACTGCATCCGCGTCGTCGCAGCCGAGAACACCCCGGAGAACCGCGTCTCGGCGGGCGAGCGCTACGCAGCCGTATACGAGATCAACCTCTCGCGCTGCATCTTCTGCGGCTACTGCGAGGTGGCGTGCCCGTTCGACGCGATCACGATGGGCCACGACTACGAGCTCTCGGACTACAGCCGCACGGATTTGATCTTCACCAAGGAGATGCTGCTGGCGGAACCGCTGGAGCGGACCCCGCTGAGGAGAAAGGACGAGTAGGCCGGATGAGCGCGGTCTTGTTCTTCATCGCCGCCATCGGCGCGATCGCGGGCGCGATCGGCGTGGTCAGCCTGCGCGATGCGTTCTACAGCGTGCTGGCGCTGGTGGCGCATCTGATCTCGCTGGCGATCCTGTTCCTGCTGCTGCGCGCAGAGTTCGTCGCCGCGGTGCAGGTGGTGGTCTATGCGGGTGCGGTGATGGTGCTGTACGTGTTCGTGGTGGCGTACGTGGGCGAGGAGGCGCAGTCCTTGGGCGCCCGCCTGCGCGGGCTGGGGGGAGTCGCAAACCCGAGCCTGCGCCTTGGCGCTGCAATCCTCGGCGGCGCGCTGCTGGTGGAGCTGTTCATCGCCCTACTGGGCACGGGCCTTGAGGCGATCAATGGCAAGGGCGCAGGCTATACCCCGGGCGCACGCACGTTCGGCACGCCGGCATACATCGGCCAGTTGCTGCTGACGCGCTTCCTGCTGGCGTTCGAGGTGGCCTCGTTCCTGCTGCTGATCGCGGCGGTGGGAGCAGTTGTGCTGGCGCGCCGGCGCGGCGGCCTGGGCGAGGAGGACGAGCGCGACCGCCGGCTGCCGTTGGACCTGCTGCGCCCGGCGGACACGGGCACGATCGCCGAGGGAGTCGGAGGACAACGCCGGTGAGCATCGCCTGGTACCTGGCCGTCTCGGCGATCGTGTTCACGTTGGGCGCGGTGGGAGTAATGACGCGGCGCAACCCGCTGGTGCTGCTGCTGTGCCTGGAGCTGATGCTGAACGGCGCGAACCTGGCGCTGATCGCCTTCTCACGCATGTGGGGCGACGGCGATGGTCAGATCTTGGCGCTGATCGTGATGACGGTGGCGGCGTGCGAGGTATGCATCGGACTGGGCATGATCGTGGCGATCTACCGCAGGCAACTGCCGATCGATGTGGATGAGCTGAGAGAGCTCCAGGGATGACGCGACATCGAGCAAGGCAAGCGGCGTGAGCGCGACTGCCTACGGCTGGCTGGTGCTGCTGTTCCCGCTGCTGGGCACGCTGACGATCGCCTTTGGTTACCGCATCCTGCCCGGTCGTAGCGCAGGCTGGATTGGCACGGGCGCGATCTTCCTGGCATTCCTCGCAGCGGTGGGCGCGCTCGCGCAGATCCAGAGCCTCGCACCGGCGCAGCGCCAAGTGACCTCTTCACTGTGGAATTACGCGAACACGGTGGGCGTGGACGCGCAGATGTCGATCCTGGTGGACCCGCTGTCGGTATTCATGATCTTGATCGTCAGCGGAGTGTCCACCCTGATTCACCTTTATTCGATCTCCTACATGGCCGAAGACCGCGGCTTCAATCGCTATTTCGCCTACCTCAACTTCTTCGTGTTCTCGATGCTGCTGCTGGTGCTGGCGGGGAACTTCGTGCTGCTGATCGTAGGCTGGGCGTTCGTGGGCGCGGCCTCGTACCTATTGATCTCGTTCTGGTACAGGCGCACGACCGCCACGCAGGCAGGCATCAAGGCATTCGTGATCAACGTGGTGGGCGACGCGGGCCTCGTACTGGGGACGTATTTCATCTTCAAGCACACGCACACGCTGGACTTTCTGAAGACGTTCCACAGCGCAGGCAGCGTTTTCACACACAACGAAGGCGACCTGGTGGCGGGCTGCATCCTGCTGCTCGTTGGCGCCTTCGCGAAGTCCGCGCAGATCCCACTGCACACGTGGCTGCCGGACGCGATGGAGGGCCCAACCCCCGTCAGCGCGCTGATCCACGCGGCGACGATGGTCACCGCAGGCGTGTACCTGATCGCACGCATGCACACCCTGTTCGAACTGGCGCCGGCAGCCCAGGACGTAGGCGCGGTGATCGGCGCGACAACGCTGTTCATCGCCGGCACGATCGGCCTGGCGCAGACGGACATCAAGCGCGTGATCGCGTACTCAACGATGTCACAGATCGGCTACATGATCATGGGCGTATCCGTGGGCGCGTACGCGGCGGGCATGTTTCACCTGATGACGCATGCGTTCTTCAAGGCGCTGCTGTTCATGGCCGCAGGCTCGATCATCGGCGCGATGGCCGGCGAGCAGTCTTTAGAGCGCATGGGAGGCTTCCGCAAAGCAATGCCGTTCACTTTTGGCTGCTTCCTGATCGGCGGCCTGGCGCTGTCGGGCATCCCCCCGTTCTCGGGCTTCTTCAGCAAGGACGAGATCTTGCTGGTGACGGGCGAGCTCGGCGGCTGGCACTGGGCGCTGTATGTGATGGGTTACATCGGCGCGTTCCTGACGGCGATTTACACATTCCGGATGATCTTCAGGGCCTTCTACGGCGAGCCGGTCCCCGAGGCAAAAGAGCTGGAAGCCGGCCACATCCACCACGCGGAGCACCCCACGAACCCTGCCACCGGCGAGCTGGAGGACACCGACGTGGGCTTCCCCGGCCCAACGCACGCAATCGCCGAGAGAGCGCTGCCGATGAAAGTGGCAATGAGCGTGCTGGCGGTGGGCTCGGTCGGCCTCGGCCTATTGCAGATCCCCAATGTGGATTTCGTGATCGATGACTTCCTGCGCCCGAGCTTCGCGGGCTCGGCGGTGTATGAAACGCACACAAAGAACGGCCTCTTGGCTTTCGGTTTGCTGCTCGGAACGGTGTTGGGTTTGGCCGGGATCGCTTTGGCTTGGAGGGTGTGGGTCGCGCGTCGGGGTACCGCCGCGCAGCTACAGGCAAGGTGGCATGGGGTGTACGAACTGCTGGCGCATAAGTGGTGGTTCGATGAGCTGATCGACGCCTTGATAGTGCGTCCGCTGGCCACCGCCGGGCGCTTCGCCAGCGGCACGTTCGAGCGCGCGGTGATCGAGGGCGGCCTGATCGACGGAACCGTGAGCGTGGTGCGCGCGGGCAGCGCGGCGGTGCGCGCGGTGCAGAGCGGTCTGGTGCGCTACTACGCAGCGGCGCTGGTGCTGGGCGCGGCAGCGGTTGGCTTCTACTTCCTGCTCCAGTCCTGACTATGCCCCCGTCGACCCAACAACCCCCAACCTCGCCCCCGAGCTGATGCCACTTTCGATCCTGATATGGCTACCCGCCGCCTGCGGCGTCCTCGGGGCGCTGATCGCGACCGCGACGGGGCGCTCGGCGAGCGCCCGACCCACAAGCGTCATAACCGCTGCGGGCGAGCACGCAGACTCAGCCACGGGCGGACCGGCGAACGCATCCGCCGCAAGGGCGCCGGGCGCACTGGCGCTGCTGGGCACGGTGGCAGCGCTGGGACTGGCGATCGGCTACATCGCCGACTACTCCCCCGGCACGAGCGGCCTGACGCACGTGACAGACGTGGTGTGGATCTCCGAACTGGGCATCCACTACAAGCTGGGCATCGACGGCCTGAACGTGATGCTGATCGGGCTCGCCACCCTGCTGTTCGCGATGGCCACCTTGGCGGCCAACCTGCGTCAATGGAACCGTCCGCAGCTCTTCTACTTCCATTTCATGCTGGCGGAGTCCGCAGTGCTGGGCGCGTTCCTGGCGCAGGACCTGGCGCTGTTCGTGGCGTTCTTCGACCTGATGCTGATTCCGTTTTACTTCATGATCGGCATGTGGGGCCGAGGCGAGCGCCCCGAGCGCGTGCGCGCCACGCTGAAGCTCGTGATCTACACCCTCGTGGGCTCGCTGCTGATGCTGTCGGCGGCGATCGCGACGGGCGTGCTGGCCTCAGAACAGAACGGAGCCCCGCTGACGTTCGTGCTGTCGAACCTACAGACGCTCCCCCTCAGCACGGGCTCCCAGGAATGGATCTTCCTGTTCTTCGCAGCGGCCTTCCTGGTGAAGATGCCGGCCTTCCCCCTGCATGGCTGGATGCCGGACGGGTACCGCACGATGCCGATCGAGGTGCTGATGGTCTTCTCGGGCGTACTTTCGAAGGTCGGCGCGTACGGCTTCCTGCGCATCGCGCTGCCGCTGTACCCACAGGCGGCAGCACACTTCCAGACGCTGATGCTGCTGATCGCGCTGGCGTCAATCCTGTATGGCTCGATGGTGGCCTTCACCCAGACCGACGCGCGCCTGATCGCGGGCTTCAGCTCGGTAGCCCAGATGGGCTTCATCACGCTGGGCATCTTCTCCCTGAACCCCCAAGGCGCACAAGGCGCCCTCCTGCAGATGGTCAACCACGGCCTGGTCGTCGCGCCGCTGCTGTTCATCGTGGCGCTGCTGGCGCGCCGTGCGGGCGGCTCGGAAGACATACGTGAGATGGGCGGCATTGCGTTCCGCGCGCCGGTGCTGGCAGCGCTGTTCCTGATCGTGGCGTTGGCGACACTGGCGATGCCGGGCTCGGCGAACTTCGTGGGCGAGTTCCTGATCCTGCTGGGCGTGTTCCAGGCAAAGCTGGCGATCGCGATCATCGCCTTCGCGGGCGTGGTGATGGCGAGCGTATACGCGCTGCGCCTGTTCATCCGCGCGCTGCACAACCGCGTGGGCAAAGGCGTGGAAGCTCGCGACATCGGACTGCTCGACCGCGTGGTGCTGGTGCCGGTGGTGAGCGTGATCCTGTTCTTCGCGGTCTACCCCCAGCTGGCATTGCGCCGTGGCGAAGACTCGGTGAAGGCGGCGGTGGCGCCCGCACAGGCAGCGGCTACCCCGGTGCGGACGGCGTCGCGCAAGCCGACTTTCGCGCAGGCGATGTCGCAGTTCCAGGCGGGTCCGGTGACCGGCACGGGCAATGGCGAAGCGGCGGGAGCGCGGCCATGAGCGCCGTCCTTGCCAGCGCCACCCTCAAGGGCCCCCACGTTGACTTCGCGGGCCTCTCCCCCCTGATGGCCCTGCTCGGCGGCGCCGTCGTGGTGCTCCTCGTCGGCCTGCTTGGCTCCGCATGGGTACGCGCACATCTGGTGCCAGCCCTCAGCCTCGGCGCGCTGGCCGCAACACTGGGCCTGACGATCTGGCAGTGGGGCGAAGAGAAGTCGATCCTCGCGGGCGCATTGCGCATCGACGATCTCTCACTGCTGCTGACGATGCTCTTGGCGATCGGCGGCGCGGCGACGGTGCTGCTGGCATGGCGCTCGCTGGCGGCCCGCGAAGCCGCGCACGGCGAGTTCCACGCGCTGCTGCTGACGTCGATCGGCGGCATGTCGCTGCTGGCGGCGGCGCAGAACACAGTGGCACTGTTCATCGGCCTGGAGCTCCTGTCGATCCCCCTATACGTCCTCTGCGCGACCGAGATGCGTCGCGAGCACTCGCTGGAGTCGGGCCTGAAGTACCTCATCATCGGCTCTGTCGGCAGCGCCACCCTGCTCTATGGCCTGGCCCTGATCTACGGCGCGACGGGTGCGACGGACTTCACCACGATCGCCGCGGCGATTTCCAGCAAGGGCCTGGCCAGCGACGTCCTGCTGCTCACGGGCATCGCCCTGTGCCTGGTGGGCCTGGCGTTCAAGTCCTCGGTCGCCCCCTTCCACCAGTGGACGCCGGATGTGTACGAGGGCGCCCCAACCCCGGTGACGGCTTTCATGGCCGTGGCCACCAAGATCGCGGCGCTGGGCGTGTTCCTGCGCTTCTTCGACGTGGCCCTGATCGAAGCGCAGCACAGCTGGGGTCCGGCGGTCGCCACCCTCGCGGCGATCACGATCGTAGTGGGCAACGTGGGCGCCCTGGGCCAGTCCTCGCTGAAGCGCATGCTGGCCTACTCTTCGGTAGCCCAGGCCGGCTACCTGCTGGCGGGCGTGGTCGTTGCCACGCAACTGGGCGTGCGCGCGACGGTCTTCTACCTGGCCGTCTACCTGTTCATGAACATGGCAGCCTTCGCGGTGATCGTCGCGCGCGAGCGTCAGGCTGGCCACGGCGACAAGGTGCAGTCAGTGGCCGGCCTGGGCCATACAAACCCCTGGCTGGCCTGGCCCCTGACCCTCTCGATGCTCTCGCTGGCCGGAATCCCCGCGACAGCGGGCTTCATCGGCAAGTTCTATCTCATCGACGCCGCGGTCTCAGGCGGCTACACCTGGCTGGGCGTAGTGATCGTGATCGGCTCGATGATCTCCCTCGGCTACTACCTCCCCGTGATCGCCGCGATGTGGATGGGGGAAGCCCCTGTCCCGGCCTCTGGCACCCCCACCCCAGCCCCTCTTCCCGCTCTTGCCGGCGGCTCACCGGAGCTGGAGGAGGATTCGCCGTCGACGCCAGTCAAGAGCCCCCAGCCCGAGGTCCTCTTCGTAGCCGTCCTCGCCGGCGCCGCGACCCTCTTCTTCGGCCTCGTCCCCCAGCCGCTCTTCGACCTCGTGCATGGGGCGGGAAGCGGGCTGGGGCTGTTCTGAGTCAGGCGCCGAGGACGGCCTGTGCGGCGGTCTCGGCCTCCTGCAACTGGCGCTCCACCAGATCCAGACCGGCGTCCCAGAAGCCGGGGTCGGCGAGATCGACGTCCACGATCCGCCCGAGCTCCTCGGGCGAGCGCGAGCCGCCAGCGGCCAGCAGCTCCAGATACTGGGGCACGAACTCCGCGCCGCGCTGCTCATAGCGCTGGTAGACGGACAGAGCCAGGAGCTGGCCGTAGGCGTAGGCATAGACGTAACCGGGAGTGTTGATGAAGTGGGGGATGTAGCTCCACCAAGTGCGGTAGCCCTCGGTTATCTCGACGGAGTCGCCGAGCATCTCGCTTTGGCTCTCGGCCCACAGCTCGCCGATGCGATCGACCGACAGCTCGCCCGTCTCCCGCCGCGCGGTATGGGCGAGATCCTCGAAGCGGTTCATCGCCACCTGGCGAAAGACGGTGGCGATCGCCCCCTCTAGGTTCTCGGCTAAGAGCGCAAGGCGCGACTGCGGCGAGGAGTCCTCCTCCAGCAACCTGCCGAAGACGATGGTCTCGCCGAACACCGAAGCTGTCTCGGCGAGTGTGAGCGGCGTGCCCTGGTGAAAGATGCCCTGCTGCGCGGCGAGCGCGAAGTGCACGCCGTGCCCCAGCTCGTGCGCGAGCGTCAGCACATCGCGGCGGCGCGAAGTGTAATTGAGCATCACATAGGGGTGCACGTCGGGCGTGGCCGAGGCGCAGAAGGCTCCCCCGCGCTTGCCCGGGCGCACGGGCGCGTCGATCCAACGCTCGTCGTAGAAGCGCTGCACGAGCTCGCCGAGCTCGGGGGAGAAGGAGCCGTAGCAATCGCGCACGAGCTCACACGCCTGCGCGTAGCTGAAGGTGACTTCGTCCTGCGTGACCGCCGCCATGCGATCGTAGTCGGCCAGCCGCTCGACACCTAAGAGCTTGGCCTTCAGCCGATACCAGCGCTGCGGCAGCTCATAGCGCCCGCGCACCGCCTCGATCAGCGCCCGTACGGACTCGTCGCTGGCCTCGTTGGCGAGGTTGCGCGCTGCCAGCCAGCTCGGATAGCGGCGCAGACGATCGTCCGTCGCCTTGTCCGCGAGCAGCGTGTTGAGCACGTAGCCGCGCGTACGCAGGCCTGGCGCCAAAGCCGCCGTGACCGCTTCGGCGGTGGTGCGCCGCAGCTCGCGGTCGGGCAGCGCCAGACGGCTCAACGCTACGTCGAGGGCGACGCGCTGGGGCTCACCGGCGCCCTCATCCTCGCCACCCGTGCCGTGAACCCCGTCAGGCGGCCTGTCAGCCGGCAGCTCCACCTCGATCGCCGAGGTCAGCTCCTCGAACAGCCGTGCCCACGCGCCGCTGCCCGTGACGGACTTCTCCGCAAGGATCTTCTCCTCGGGCTCGCTCAGCAGATGGTCCCGGTAGCGCCGCACATTGCGCAGGTGATGGCGCGCGAAATCGAGTTCCGGCCCCTGCACGAGCTCCTGCGCGCGATCATCGGCAAGCGCGGCCCACGTCAACTCAAAAAAAAGCAGCTTCGTTTCGATGGACGTTCCTTGCTCCTGCACGCGCTGTAGCAGCGCACCCCGGGCCGGATCGGCCGTGTCAGTCGAGAAGCGCAGCGCCGCATAAGTGCCCGCACGTCCGATCAGATCGTGGATCGCGCCGAGCTCGTGCATCGCCTGCGCGAGGCCCGCGCCATCGAGCTCATCGAGCTTACCTGCGTAGCTCTCGGCGAAGGACTGCGCGCGCGTGAGCGCCTCCTGCAGCTGGCGCTCCACGCCCGCATCGCCGGCGCCATCGACCAACGCGTCGAGGTCCCAGGCGGCCCGCTCCAGCTCGGGATCGGTGGGCTCGGAGGTTGCGATGACCATCGTGGGGCAAGCTTATAGTGCCGCCCGACGCGGCCGGTAGCATCGTCCGCCCCGTGCACCCCACCAACCCCACCGTCTACCTCATCGCCCGCCCCTCGATCGACGTGGAGGGAATGCGCGGCTACCTGCGCGATGTGGGCGGCGAGTCGTGGCTGGAGCGCCGCCTGGGCGAGGCCAGGCAAGGGGACGCTGGGCCTGGCAGTGACACTCAAACGGGCACTGGCACCGAGACAGGCAGTGACACCCAGACAGGCAGTGACGCCCAGACAGGCAGTGACGCCCAAGTGGCGGTCAATGGGGGCGAGCTGCTGGTCGAGTTCGGCGGTCGCGCCTGCTATCGCAGCTGGGAGCCCGGCCTCAATCCCAACGTCAGCAAGGTGCGCACGGACCAGCGCGAATACTTCGCCAACATCCTGCGCTCTGCGCATGGCAGCGTGCTGGAGCACGCCAACTACTCTTTCGCCTTGCGCAACGTCTCCCGCGTATTTACCCACGAGCTTGTCAGGCACCGGGCGGGCTCGGCTTTCAGTCAGGAGAGCCTGCGCTATGTGCGCCTAGCCGACATCGGCTTCCGCATGCCTCCAGCGCTGGAGCCCGTGCGCGAGCAGGTGCTCTCCATCGTCGAGCAACTCGAGGAGTTCCAACTCAGCGCCGCCAAGACGCTGGGCATCGACGAGGAGGGCGTGCCCTTCCACGTCAAGAAAGAGATCACCTCCGCGTTGCGCCGCCTGGCGCCCATTGGCCTCTCCACCGACATTATCTGGACCGCCAACGCCCGCACCCTGCGCCATGTCATCGAGATGCGCACAGCCGAGGGCGCCGAGGAGGAGCTACGGCTTGTGTTCGACGGTATCGCCCAGATCATGCAGGCCGAGGCCCCCGGGCTCTTCCAGGACTTCGTCCGCGAAGACGACGGATCATGGATACCTGAATACCGCAAGGTCTAGCGCCTCAATCCTCCTGCGCCTGCATCTCCTTGACGCGCTCCTGCAGCTGGCTCATGACGGCGGGGTCGCGCAGGGTGGTGACGTCGCCCAAAGCACGACCCTCGGCGATGTCGCGCAGCAGGCGGCGCATGATCTTGCCCGAGCGAGTCTTGGGTAGGTCGTCGGTCCAGATCATGCGCTTGGGGCGCGCGAACTTGCCGATGCGCTCGGCGACGGTCGCGCGGATGCCCTCGACCGTGTGCTCATCGCCCTGCAGGTCTCCCTGCAGGGTCACGAAGGCGACGATCGCCTGCCCCGAGTCCTCGTCGTGCTGCCCGATCACGGCGGCCTCGGCGACGTCGGGGTGAGCCACGATCGCCGACTCCACCTCGGCCGTGGAAAGCCTATGCCCGGAGACGTTGACGACGTCGTCAATGCGGCCAATGACCCAAAAATAGCCGTCCTTATCGCGGCGCGCGGCGTCGCCGACCAGGTAGGTCGCAGAACCGAAGCGCTCGAAGTAGGTGCTCGTATAGCGCTCGGGCTCCTTGTAGAGGGTGCGCAGCATCGAGGGCCACGGGCGGGTGAGCACCAACAGGCCCTGCCCCTCCTGCAGCGGCTCGCCGCTTGACTCCGCCAGCACCTTGGCCTCGACGCCCGGGAAGGGCTGTGTGGCCGAGCCGGGCTTGGTCGCGGTGATGCCCGGCAGCGGCGTAATCATGATCGCGCCGGTCTCCGTCTGCCACCACGTGTCAACGATCGGGCAGCGTTCCGCGCCGATGACCTTGTGATACCAAAGCCAGGCCTTGGGGTTGATCGGCTCGCCCACGCTGCCAAGCAGCCGCAGCGAAGAGAGGTCGCGTTCGTTGGGCCACTGCGCGCCCCACTTGATGCACGCCCGAATCGCCGTCGGCGCGCAGTAGAGGATGCTGACGCCGTAGCGCTCCACGAGCTCCCACCAGATGCCCTTGTGGGGGTAGTCGGGCGCGCCCTCCCACATCACCGAGGTCGCGCCGTTGGCCAATGGGCCGTAGACGATGTAGGAGTGGCCGGTGACCCAGCCGACGTCGGCCGCGCACCAGTACACGTCACTCTCGGACTTGAGGTCAAAGACGTAGCGGTGCGTCGCGCTCACGCCCGTCATATAGCCGCCGGTGGTGTGCAGGATGCCCTTGGGCTTGGCCGTGGAGCCCGAGGTGTAGAGGATGTAAAGCGGGTGCTCCGCATCCACAGCCTGCGCCTCGCACTCCGGATCGGCGGCAGCGCAGATCTCCTCGTAGTAGACGTCACGGCCCGCGCGCATCGCGCAGGGCACGCCCTTGCTGCGCACGACCACGATCTGCTCGAGCGTTGCGAGGTCGTCCATGACCTCATCGACTCGCTCCTTGACAGGCGCAGTCTTGCCCTTACGCGCGGCGCCGTCAACCGTAATCAACACCCTCGCCTGCGAGAACTCCATGCGCTCGCGCACGGCCTCCGCGGAGAAGCCGCCGAAGACGACGTTGTGGGGCGCGCCGATGCGCGCGCACGCCAGCATCGCCACCACGACCTCGGGGATCATCGGCAGGTAGATCCCAACCACGTCCCCCTGCTCTACCCCCAATTCCTTGAGCGCGCTCGCGAAGCGCTTCACTTCCGCGAGCAGCTGTGCGTAGGTGATGTCGCGCTCCTGCCCCTCCTCGCCGCGCCAGTGAAAGGCCACGCGCTCGCCGCGGCCCGCGAGCACGTGGCGGTCCAGGCAGTTGTAGGACGCGTTCAGCTTGCCGCCCGTAAACCACCTGTAGAAGGGCGCATCGCTGTCATCGAGCACGGTGTCCCAAGGCTGAAACCAATCGAGCTCGCCTGCCTGCTTGGCCCACCACGCCTGCGGATCGCGTGCAGCCTCCTCATAGACCGCGGAGTCGTTCAGGAGCGCATGCTCGCGAAACTCATCTGGGGGCTCAAAGCGCTCTACCTCGAGCAGCTCCGCGAGTTCGCGGTCGAGCTCCTCTCCGCTCCTCGATTCGGGCACACTAGCCATCCGCAAGAGCCTACTAGCGGCTCGCGCTGCGCTTGCGACGCTTGCGGCTTGAGCTCTTCACCGGCAGTGCGGGTTCAGGCGTCACGTCGCCCTTCGCGGCCGAGCCACCCTTCGCTTCGCGCAGTTCCATCTGCGAGGGCCACGGGATCGCTTCGCCGCTGGCCCACGCCGGAGGGTCACCGTTGGGCCAGCGTTCCATCATCAGAATGCCCATCGCCACCATCCAGAAAGCAGGGACGAGATCGAGGATCGCTGTGGGCAACAGCAGCAGCACCGCCGATACGCCACCCACCATCGCCACCCAGCGGGGCAGCAGGCCCGTGCGCGAACCGTTGAGCACCGTGATGATCATCCCCGCCGCGAGCGCGATGCCGGCCAGCGGCGTGAGGTAGGCCAGGGTGGTGTAGATGCCGTTGTGGGTCACCGCGTCTACAGCATGAGCGGAGAAGTCGTGACCGGTGGCGAATTCGTGCGTCTTGATCGCCAGCAGGATCTGGGTGATGACGCTGAAGGCCGCCACCGCGCTGCCCCCCACGAGGATCAGCCAGCGCGCCGTGTTGGTCGTCTGCGGGCGGCGAAAACGCACGGACTGCAGCACGAATAGCAATACCAGCACAATCGCGGCGTAGGCGAGCGCCACCAGCACACTGCCCGCCACGAGCCCGAAGGAGTGATGGCTCTGGAAGCGCACCTCCGCTGCGCGCGGGCTTTCCGCGGGATTGACTTCCCCGCGTAGCGCCGGAGCTACCCCCTGCAGTACCCCCACCGTGGGAATGCCCTTGAGCGTAGCCGTCAGGATGATCCCGCTCAGCAGATACAGCACGCCGCCGGCCGCGGTCGGCACACCCAGGCGCGCGCGGCGCTCTTTCTCAAGCGCCACCTGCGCCTTGACCTCGGCCTTGCTTGGCCGCGTCTCGGCCCCGCCTGGCTGCGTCTCGGCCCTATTCGGCCGCGTCTCGGCCCCGCCTGGCCCCGGACTCTGCTCGGGGCTCTCGCTGTCGCGCATATCGGCCATGAGGAGGGCAGTCTATGAGTTCTCGCCGCTACGATGAGACCATGGAGAGCAGCGGCGGCTTCGGCGATCTCTTCGGCGACCCCGAGGACCTACAGCGACGCCTGGCCGAGTTCGCCGCACAGATGCAGGGCCAGCAGGCGCTGGCGTGGGCCGACAATGCGATCAAACTCGCCGTCGATATGACGGTCGCGGCGATCAATCGCATCAACCTGCAGGGCGATGCGGAGGCGCAGGCGCTGCAGGTCCGCGCAGTGATGGCCGTTGTCTTCCCCGAGGCCGTCACACTCGTGCGCGAGGCACGCGCGGGACTTCAGTAGTCGCGGCGTCTTCCCCAGTAGTCGCGGCGTCCTCCCCCAACAGCACCCCCGCGCGCTCTGCCGCGCGCTCGGCTTCGCGCGAATCGCGCCCGGCCGCGATCACTTCGCGGAAGGAACGGAAGCGGAAGACGAACACGACCGCACCCAGGCCCACGAGCGCGGTGAAGGCGGCGATCGCGATCTGTTGACCCACGGAGTAGGCCGCGACGACCGAGGTCGACGCGCTCCCCGCGAAGATCTTCACCAGCAGCGCCTGCTGGACCCCGGCTCCGCCGGGAGTGAATGGCACCGCACCGGCCACCTGCCCCGCGGCGAACGCCAACAGCACGTTCTGCAGCGAGCCGCCCACGCGGAAGGCGTCGAGCAGGAACCAGAAGGCGGCGAAGCGAAACAGCCACGCTCCGGCCTGCCAGGCGGCCACTTCGCGCAGGTAGCGGCGGCGGTCGCTGAGGATCGTCACCCCCTGGCGCACGCGCGCCCAGAATGCCTTCACGCGCACGGAGAGCAGCGCGAAGGCGCTCAGCCCCAGCACCCCCAGCAGCGTGATCAAAAAGAGCGTGAGGCGGAAGTGCTCGGCAAGGTAGGAGATGTCGAAGGAGCTCAGCTTCGAGAAGTCCGGCGGCTTGGGGAAGACGCCCTGGGAGAAGGCGAAGATCAGCACGAGCACGCCCATCGACACATCGAACACGGCCTCCACGAAGAAAGCCGCCGCAACCGTGGGGTAGGTCGAGCCGGGAATCGAGCTGCGCGTGAGGAAGAGCTTGATGATGTCCCCCCCGCGCGCGGGCACAACGCTATTGAAGCCCACGGCGGCGAAGTAGGCCCCCCAGATGCGCCGCCACTGAAATGGCACGGCGGGATAGGCCGCGCGTAGGCTGTGGAAGTAGGCGCGTGAGCGCAGCGTGAGGTTCAGGCCGAAGCAAGCCAGGCCCAAAACCAGCGCCGGCCAATGGACCGCGGCCAGATCGGAGAAGAACTGCCCAGCCGCTTCGACGAAGGCGTTGAGGCTGTCGGTTATGGACGTCGATGCCGTGAGGGCAGGCACATCCTCAAGCGTAGGGCCAGCGGCCCCGGAGCGGATGGAGCGCAAAAGACCGCACGCCCCTTGGGCGCCTTAGATGTCGTCGTCCTCCTCCAGTCCATCGTCAAGTTCGTCGAGCTCCAGCTCCTCATCGTCGGTCCCGAACTCCTCGTCCTCCTCCCAATCCTCGTCGTCGAACTCGTGTTCGGGGCTCTCAACCTCAAGGATGGTAGTCAGCGGCATAGTCGCCTCCTTGGATGCTTGATGACCATTGTTCCTACCCGTTTCCCAGCGAGCGCGCGCATCATAGGACCTCAGCTCCCGTGAAGTGCAGTCAAATACATGCAAAGCACGCCAATTTGCTGGGATTTGTGTTGAGCTCGTCCGCCTGAAGCGGTATAGATAGACACAACAGCCATACCTCAAACGGAGGAAGACCAACGTGGCAAATCATCTGACTCCCACCGAGCTCGCGCGCGAGTCCGGGCTTGGACGCAAGGATGTGCTCCGCAAGTGCCTCGAAACCGGGGTGCCGATCTTCAAGGGGCGCATCGACAAGAACCTCTTCATGGCCAGTATCAAGGCGACCCCGCAGGGCCAGCGCAGGCACGCCGCCGCTTAGGCAGACATATCGCTCGATATCGCTCGCCTCTCCCGAAGCCCAGAGGGCCTATCCTTTGGGTGCAAAGGTTTCAGTAGCCCTAAAACAGCCTTACGGAGGAGAGTCAGTCATGCAGGCAAGCACCGCGCCGGCCGCTGCCGCTGAGAACGCCACGCGCACGATCGCGGATGTCATTCCGCATGCGGCCTTGGAGCACCCCGATACCCCCGCGGTGCGCTACAAGCATGACGGCGAGTGGCACGACGTCAGCTATGCCGAGCTCGGGGACATTGTTCAGGAGATCGCCGTCGGTCTGATCGACCTGGGCATCCAGAAGGGCGAGCGCGTGTGCATCCTCGCCAACACCCGCCCGGAGTGGTCATACGCGGATATGGCTCTCACCGAGACAGGCGCCGTGGTGGTCCCTATCTACCAGACGAACTCCCCCGAGGAGTGCCTGTGGGTGATGTCCGACTCAGGCGCGTGCGCGATCGTGTGCGAGGACGAGCAGCAGCTGGCAAAGGTAGCCGCTGTGCGCGATCGGCTGCCCGACCTGCGCACGGTGATTGTCATGGACCCTCCGGCAGCCGCGACGGAGCTATCCGCCATCACCCTGGGTGAAGTGCGCGAGCGCGGGCGCCGGCGCTCAGCCGAGGAGCTCGATGCCCGTCGCGCCAGCATCAGTCCCACCGACCCCTACACCTTTATCTACACCTCCGGTACCACCGGCCCACCCAAGGGCTGCGTGCTTACGCACGGCAACTACCGCGCGATCATGGACATGGTCGATGAGGTCGGCCAGATCGAAGGCGACGAGGTCATCTACCTCTATCTGCCGCTGGCGCATGCCTATGCCCTCCTGGTCCAGCTCGCGGCCTTCGACCTGGGCACCACGATCGCCTACTTCGGCGGCGACACCAAGCAGATCGTGGCCGAGCTGATGGAGGTCAAGCCCACCTACCTGCCCTCCGTGCCGAGGGTCTTCGAAAAGGTCTACACGATCGCCCACGGCGCGATCGAGGCGCAGCCGCCGCAGGAACGCGCGCAGACCGAGGCCGCGATCGCGCTGGGCGGCAAGGTGCGCGACATGCTCGCCCGCGGCGAAGAGATCCCCGAGGAGTTGCGCAAGCCCTTCGCGGAAGCCGAGGAGAAGCTGTTCAAGAACGTGCGTGCGGTCTTCGGCGGCAACGTGCGCCGGGCCACCAGCGGCGCTGCGCCAATCGCCAGGGAGATCCTCGAGTTCTTCTGGGCTGCAGGCGTGCCGGTGCTGGAGGGCTACGGAATGACTGAGACCGCCACCGCCGCCACGATCTCCACGATCGAACAGCACAAGTTCGGCACGGTCGGGCGCCCGTTCCCCGGCGTGGAGCTGAAGATCGCCGAGGATGGCGAGGTCCTCATCAAGGGCGCCAACATCTTCCAGGGCTATCACCACAACGCCGACGCCAGCTTCGGCGCGGTCACCGATGGCTGGCTGCATACCGGCGACCTGGGCTCGATCGATGCGGACGGCTACCTCTCGATCACGGGCCGCAAGAAGGACATCATCATCACCGCCGGTGGCAAGAATCTCACGCCTGCCAACATCGAGAACGACCTGCGCCAGTGCCGCTGGATCTCCCAGGCGGTGATGCAGGGCGACAAGCGTCCCTATCCCGTCATCCTCATCACCCTCGACGCGGAGGAGATAGCTCCTTGGGCGCGCGAGCACGACCTGCCCGAGGACATCGCCCTGCTCTGCAAGGAGACCGCCATTCAGGAGCTGATTGGCAAGGAGGTCGACCACGTCAACTCCCGCTACGCGCAGGTCGAGCAGGTCAAGCGCTTCGCCATTCTCGAGCGCGATCTCTCCCAGGAGACGGGCGAGCTCACGCCCACACTGAAGGTCAAGCGCAACGTGGTCGCCGAGAAGTACGCCGCGGTCATCGACTCGCTTTACACCCGCTAGATATGCTCTGCAGCGCAGCACTCGTGCTCTGCACCGCAGCGCTCACGGGGGATGCCAGCGCACGCGCTAGCGTGTAGGTGGCAGCAGGACACAGAGCGGGTTGAAAATGCGCAGCGATCCAAGCGACAACGGTGGGCTCTTCGTGGGGCGGCGTCCCGGCACGGCGCCGGTCCGCTTCCGTGCGCTGCCCGAGCGCGGCAGCGTCAAGCGCCAGCGCATCGATGGCTGGATGGCCGCCATCATGCAGGCGGCGATCGTCCTTATCAGCCTGCTCTGCTGGGGCCCGATCCCGATCGCGTGCCTGTGGGTGGGCTCGCAGGTCAACTACCTCACCGGCAGCGTCAGCCTCGGCATCCTTGGCTCGGTGCTCGCGCTAAGCCTGCTGCTGTTCGGCGCGCTCAGCATCATGCGCCGCCTCGACGGCGCCTGGATCCTCGTGCGCCGCGCGGCGGGACACGACCAGCGCAGCGGCACCCTTGGGCGCATCTTCGCCATCACCGCCGTCATCTGCGGCGTGGCCTTCGGATTCTGGTGGACGGTCATCCACGGCCCCGTCAGCCAGAACGCCTTCCGCATCGGCCCGTAGAGTGTCGATCAAATGAGTGCCCGCCACCCTCATTTCGATAGGCACTCTTAGCGCAAGGAGCGCGGCCATGGGTTTGCTCGACTACTACCGCCAGTTCGAAGCCCTCACCGAGGAGGAGATCAACCGCGATCTGCGCGAGCAGGCCGCCGAGCGCCGACGCAAGGCGCTCACGCGCGTGGTCACACTCGATCTCTCCCAGACGACATGGCCCGAGCTGCCCCACCCCAACGTCGTCAATGCCATCACCTTCACCGCCCGCGCGGGCCTGCACCGCTATCCCCACATGCTCGGCTCAGCGCTGCGCAAAGAGCTGGCCCACCGCCACGGCGTCGCGCCCGAGCGCCTGATCGTCGGCAACGGCGCCGCGCAGCTGCTCAGCGCCGCCACCCGCGCGCTGATCGAGCCCGGCCAGGAGCTCCTCACTACCTGGCCCTCCTACCCCCTCTTCCCGATCATGGCCCGCCGCGCACACGGCCGCGCTGTACCCATCAACGGCGGGGTGGATGAGTTGCTCGCCGCCGTGCCCAAGCACGCTACGCGCGTCGTGGCGCTCGCCTCACCGAACGACCCCACCGGTGAGCTGCTGCCCGTCGCCGAGATCAAGCGCCTGCTTGCCGGCTTGCCCGACGGGGTCGGTGTGCTGCTCGATGAGTGCCTGATCGAGTTCGCCGACGCTCAGGCCACCGACGCTTCGCTCGCGCTGCTCGAGCAGCATCCACGTCTGATCGTCTTTCGCAGCTTCTCAAAGGCGCACGGCCTCGCGGGGCTAAGGCTCGGCTACGCCATCGGCGGACCTGGCTCCGAGGATCTGCTCACCGAGCTCGAACCCGACCTCGGTGTCTCCGAGGTCTCGCAGGCAGGAGCGCTGGAGGAGTTGCGCAGCGGGACGGCGATGATGGCCCGCCGCGTGCGACGCGTCTGCGAGGAGCGCGTGTATCTGACCGAAGAGCTCCGCCGCCGTCACTTCGAGGTCGCCGACAGCCAGGCCAACTTCCTCTGGGTCGCCCACCCCACGCTCGATGGTGGCGAGCTTTCGGCACGGCTGGCCCGCACCGGAGTGCTCGTAGCCGCCGGCGCAGCGCTCGGCGAGCCGCGCCACGTCCGCATCGGCCTGCGCGACCGGGCAGCTTCGGATCGGCTGCTGGGCGCGCTTGGTAACGCTGGCCTATAGGCGGTCCACTGAGACCTCGCACATCCCTATCTACATTCATGCAAAAAACCACGAATGTACGCTGGGAAACGAAAAGACTAGCGAATACCCCGCTGCTAGCGAACACCCCGCTGCTAGCGAATACCCCCGTTGCGCTAGCGAATACCCTGTTGCGCTCGCGCATACCCCTGTTGCGCTAGCGCATACCCCGCCGCGCTCGCTAGCCCGCCCCCGCGCCGGTCTGGCGCAGCAGCGCGCCGGTGGTGCTCTCGAGGATCCGCCGCCAGGCGGAGACGTCCTCCTGCTCGGTCTCGAAGTGCTCGACGACATCGCGCACGCGCGTGGCGGAGATCTCGATGCCGTGCCGGGCGCAGGTCTGTTGGTAGCGCTCGTACTCCCCGGCGAGGTGGTAGGTGACCGACTGGAAGCCGTGGCGGGCGATCTCGATGCGGGAGGTGAAGTTCATCATCGAGGTCTGGAACATGAGCTCGTCGGTGGGCGCAGGCTCGATCAGGAGGATGTCGACGCCGGGGTAGCGCTCCTCCCAACGCGAGGCCATCTCGTGTAGGCGCTGGTAGGCGAGCATCTTGAAGGCCTGGTAGCCGATCTGGGGAAAGCCCATGTCCGATACGCGCCGCGCGCGGCTGCCGCGGAAGGTGCGCACCTGCTCCTTGAAGTCGTTGACGAAGGGAACGAGCGGGTTGACGACGACCACGAGCTTGGCGCCGGCTTCCACGGCGAGGTCAAGGTTGGTCGTGGAGACCAGACCGCCGTCCACCAACTCGCGTCCCTTAACCATCACCGGGGCGTAGACCATCGGCAGCGCACCCGAGGCCCGCACCGCCGTGGAGATCGGCACGTCTTGGTGCTCCTTGGCGCCGAAGACAACGCGCTCGCAGGTGTCGAGATCGGTGGCGGTGAGGTACAGCTCGCAAGCTAGCTCGCGGAAGTCGTTGGTGCGATCGGGGTCGCTGAGCACGCGGCGTAGGTAGTTCTCGATGCCCCCGCCGTTGTAGAGGCCGGAGGGCAGCCCCTCGGCGAGGCCCGCGAAGAGGTCCATCAGCGACACCTGGCCCAACTGGCTCACGAACTGGCGCCCCAGTTTCGCGGCGTGCAGCGGCATCAGCGCACCCTTGCGCGCAAGCTCGCCGAGGTTGGGGCGCAACAGATCGCCGAGGTTGATGTCCCTGAAGGGCAGCGGGCCCTGGTGCGTGACAACGCGCATCATCTCCTCAGGGGTCACGCCGTTGGCGCACAGCGCGGCGATAAACGAGCCCGCGGAGGTGCCCACGTAGACGTCGAACTGGTTGACGGTGCGATTGACCCACAGCAGATCCAGCGCCCGCAGCGCGCCGATCTCGTAGACGCCGCCGGTGAAGCCGCCTCCCCCCAACACGAGCGCGGTCTTCTCGCGCTTTCCGCCGCGCCGCCGCGACGCCACGGGGGCCTCGCGTTCGGCACCCACGAGCCTCCCGGTCCCCCCCGATCGCGCTGCCGCCCGCTTGCGCGAGGTCGGTTCCAGCTTGACAACCTTGCCCATCCCAGGAACATTCTAGGGCTGCGTGCCCCGGCACCTTCTTCTAAAGCTCCTCGCGCTGCTGTTTCTGTTGCTGGGCTGTGCTTCTGCACATGCGAGCACAGGGACCGTGGCGCTGCAATCTCTGCTGTCCCGCGAGATGCACATCGCGGGCTCGCGCTCGGGAGCGTACGTGTACGACGTCTCCACCCACACCCCGCTGTTCGCGGCCAACGCCACGCACGCCTCGCCACCGGCGTCGGTGGAGAAGCTCTACACCTCGACAGCGGCGCTGCTGCTGTTGGGCCCCGAAGCCCGCCTGAACACCACGGTGCTGGGCGTGGGCGCGCTTGACGCCGAAGGCACGTGGCAGGGCGATCTGTACCTGCGCGGCGGCGGGGACCCAACCTTCGGCTCGAGCGCCTTCATCCGCTCCATTTACGGGGGCCAGGGCGCCTCTGCGAACGGCGGCCAGGGCGCCTCCGTGAGCGTCCTGGCCCAGCAGCTGGCGGCGCGCGGCATCAAGCGCGTGGAAGGCTCGATCATCGGCGATGAGTCTTTCCTTGACTCCCTGCGCGGCGGGCCGACCAGCGGCTATGCCCAGGATCCAGAAGTCGAGGGCACGCTCAGCGGCTTGGCCTTCAACCGCGGCGAAGTGGGCCACGCGCATGGCGCCCACGCCCCCGCAGCCTATGCCGCGCAGCAGCTGCAGCGCGCACTGCAGGCGCTGCAGATCACGGTCAGCGCGGGCATCAGCACCGGCCTCACGCCCACCGCCGGCACGCAGGAGCTCGCGCGCGTACAGTCCCCCACGCTGGCGACGCTGCTGGGGCTCATGGACCGCGCCTCGGACAACTTTTTCGCGGAGACCCTGCTGAAGGACCTGGGCGCGCTCTTCGGCGGCGCCGGCACCACGCCAGCGGGTGCGAAGGTCGTGCGCACCACGATGAACCAGCGCCTGGGCATCGCTCCCGTCGTCTACGACGGCTCGGGCCTGTCTCACTCCGACCGCACTTCCCCTCTTGCCGTGACTTCGCTGTTGGTTGCCCTCTCGGGCACCCAGATCGGCTCGATCCTGCGGGCCGACCTGGCGGTCGCGGGGCGCAGCGGCACCCTCGTCCACCGCATGCGCGGCACCACCGCCTCGGGCCGCTGCCAGGCCAAGACGGGCACCCTCAACGGTGTCTCCAACCTAGCCGGCTGGTGTAAGTCCCTCAGCGGTCACACGCTCGCCTTCTGCTTCCTGATCGACGGCGACGCAGAACTGACAGCTCATCGCCTGCAGGACACGATGGCGATCGCGCTCGCGCGCTACGCGCCCTGACCCAGCATCTCCCGCAGCGCGTCTTCATCGAGCACGGGGACCATCAGGCGCTTGGCCTTGACGAGCTTGGTGCCGGCGCTCTCGCCGGCGACGATGTAGTCAGTCTTCTTGGAGACGGCACTGGTAACGCGCCCGCCGGCGGCCTGGATACGTTCGGTGGCCTCCTCACGAGATAAATGGGGCAGCGTGCCGGTGAGCACGACGGCCTTGCCGGCGAGGGGACCGTCGCTCGCGGCGGGCCCCTCCTCGCGCAGGCGCAGGCCGACCTCGTCGAGGTCGGCGATGAGCTTGCGCATGCGCTCGTCATCGAGCTGGGAGCGGATGAGCTGGGCCATCTTCTCGCCGACGCCGGGGGTCTCGGCGATCTCCTCGGGCGTGGCGTCCAACAGCGCCTGGATGTCGCGGAAGCGACGTGCGAGGTTGCGCCCGGTGACCTCGCCGACCTCCTCGATGCCAAGCGCGAAGAGCACCCGACCGAAGGGCCGGCGCTTGGAAGTCTCGATCGCCTCGAGCAGGTTGCGCGCGGAGAGTTCGGCGTAGCCCTCGAGCTCGATCAGCTGCTCGTAGGTGAGCTTGTAGTAGTCGGCAGCCGTGCGCACGAGGCTCTGGCGCTGTAATTGCGCGACCTGCTTCTCGCCGAGGCCGTCGATGTCCATGGCGCCGCGCGAGACGAAGTGCTTGAGCAACTGCCAGGCGCGCTCGGGACAGTCGCGGTTGGGGCATGTCGTGAAGACGCTTTCGCGCGGCTTGATGGTCTTGGTGTTGCAGAAGGGGCAGCGCGCGGGCGGACGCGTGGGCGGCGGGCGATCGGAATGCTCTACGACGTGCGGCGCGGGCGAGATCACCTGCGGGATGACGTCGCCGGCGCGCAGCACGATGACATCCTCGCCGGCGCGAATGTCCTTGCGGCGCAGGTCCTCCTCGTTGTGCAGGGTGGCGAGCTTGATGGTGACGCCGCCGACGGTCACGGGCGCGAGCATCGCGTAGGGGCGCAGGTCGCCGAACTTGCCCACGTTCCACATCACCTTCTCAAGCTTGGTGACGGCGGTGGTGGGCGCGAACTTCCAGGCGACGGCCCAACGCGGGTCGCGGCCCACCGAGCCCAACCGCCGCTGCAGCGCGAGGTCGTTGACCTTCAAGACGACGCCGTCGATCTCGAAGTCGAGCTCGCCGCGGCGCTGCTCCCATTCCTTGCACTGCGCCACCACCTGATCCTCGCTGTCGAGCACCTTGATGTCGCGGTTGACCTTGAAGCCGTGCTCCTGCAGCCATTGCAGACCGGCGGCGTGCTCTTTGAAGGACAGGCCCTCGGCGACGCCCACCTGATAGGCCCACATCGACAGCGGCCGCTCCTTAGCGAGCGCAGGATCGAGCTGGCGCACGGTGCCCGCGGCGGAGTTGCGGGGATTCATGAAGGTGCTCTGCCCGGCCTCGGCGCGACGCTCGTTGAGCGCGGTGAAGTCCTTGAGCGACATATAGATCTCGCCGCGTACCTCCAGCAGCGGCGGCGCCCCCTCTACATGCAGGGGAATTGCCCCGATTGTACGGAGGTTATGCGTAATGTCCTCCCCAATCTCCCCGTCCCCGCGCGTGGCCCCCCGCTCGAACACGCCATCGCGGTAGATGAGGCTGATTGCCAATCCGTCGATCTTCGGCTCGACCACGAACTGAAAGCGCGGAGCGTCGATCCCCTCGCGCGCGAGGTGATTGCGCATGCGCTCGACCCAGGCGCGCATCTCCTGCTCGCTGCGGACGTTGTCGAGCGAAAGCATCGGCTCCAGGTGCGCGACCTTTTCGAGCTTGCTCACCGGCTGCGGCGCGACGCGCTGGGTGGGGCTCTGCGGCGTTATGAGCTCCGGGTGCTCTTCCTCCAGCTTGCGCAGCTCGTTGTAGAGGGCATCGTAGGCGTCATCCCCGATCTCGGGGTCATCGAGCACGTAGTAGCGATAGGCGTGGTGCTCGATCGCACGTCGCAGCTCGGCGATGCGCTCGTTCACGCCGTCGTGGGCTCCAGCAGCCCGTCTAAGTCGAAGGACTCCAAAGCCTCCAGGCCCGGATGATCGGTGAGGTCGAAATGAATGGGCGTCACGGCCACCCGGCCGGCGGCCACAGCAGCCAGATCGGTGCCGGGCAGGTCGTGAAAGCCGGGGTCTGAACCGTAGACCCAGTAGCGCCGGCGCGAGGGCGGCCCCTGCTCCTCGCACTCCAGCTTGAGCTCGTCGCGGTAGATGCGCTTGCCGAGCTTGCAGACCTCGACCCCCAGGGGCTCGCCGGCGGGCACGTTGACGTTGAGCAGCGTGCCGGAGCGCAGAGGTATCAAGGGCAGGCCGGCCACCAAACGTGCGACGAAGCTCGCGGCCACCTCGAACTGAAAGCCGCCGTCGAAGCGAAAGTCCAGCGCACGCGCACCCGACTGCTGGGAGACGGCAATCGCGGGCAGCCCGAGCACGACACCCTCAAGCGCCGCCGCGACGGTGCCCGAATAAGTGATGTCATCGCCGAGGTTGGCGCCGTGGTTGATGCCAGACACCACGACATCCGCTTTGAAGCCGTCGATCGCGCCGAGGCTGGCCAGGCGCACGCAGTCCACGGGTGTGCCGTCTGTCGCATACCCAACAGTCCCGTCCGCGAAGGGCACCTCGGCCACCCACAGCGGCCGGCGCGTGGTGATTGAGCGCGCCATCGCCGAGCGATTGCCGTCGGGGGCGATCACCTCCAGGCGGATGTCCGGCAGCTCGCCCAGCGCGCGGCGCATAGCCTGTAGGCCCTCGGCCTCGATCCCGTCGTCGTTGGTCAGCAACACGTTGAGCATGTGGTTCTCAGCATAGGGGGACTACCGGTAGGTAACTGTGGTCAGGGCGAGACCGTGCGGCGGAGCGGTCGGCCCAGCCTCGCAGCGAGGCCGACCGCTGAGCAGGCGCAAAAACTCCTCCAGCGTGCTGCGCCCGGAAGCGACCTCGAGCATGGTGCCGACGAGGACGCGGTTCATGTGGCGCATAAAGGTGTCGGCCTCGATCCAGAACTCCAGCAGATCGCCGTCGCCGCGCCACTGCGCACCCAACACGTTGCGCTGGAAGCGCACATGGTCGGTCTCTGTGGGCGTAAAAGCAGTGAAGTCGTGCCGCCCAACAAGCGCCTTGGCACATTCATCGAGAGCCTCGCGGTCAAGCGCACGAGGCCACCACAGGGCGGTGCCACGCATGAACACGCTGCGGCTGCGGCGCGTGAGGATGCGGTAGCAGTAGGTCCTGCTGCTGGCGCTGCCACGAGCATCCCACCCATCGGGGGCCGGCTCGGAGGTGAGCACGGCGATGTCATCGGGCAGCAGTGTGTTGAGCCGCACGGGGTCAAGCGCCTCGTGCTGGTAGCTCGCCACCTGTTCCCACGCATGCACGCCCCGGTCGGTGCGCCCGGCAACCGTCACAGCCAGCGCCTGTCCGTCGCTCGCCGCGGCCCCCAGGATCCTCTGAAGCGCCTGCTCGAGCACCTCCTGCACGCTGCGCAACCCCGGCTGACGCGCCCACCCCGCGAAGTGGGTCCCGTCGTACTCCAGAGTCAGCTTGGTTACCAGCCGCCTAGACCAGCTCGAGGAAGACCATCTCGGTGGCGTCGGAGCGACGCGGGCCGAGCTTCAGGATGCGGGTATAGCCCCCGGGACGATCGGCGTAGCGGGGCGCGACCTCCTCGAACAGGCGGTAGACAGCGAACTTGTCCTGAGACAGGGCCGACAAAGCCTGCCGGCGCGCATGCAGATCCCCGCGCTTGCCGAGCGTGATGAGCTTCTCGAGCTCGGGCTTGACCGCCTTGGCCTTGGCCTCGGTGGTGGTGATGCGCTCGTGCTCCAATACCTCCTTGATGAGGTTCATGAGCAGGGCCTTACGATGCGAGGCCGAGCGCGAGAGCTTGTTGCGGGTCTTCTGATGTCTCATGAGCTGTTTGGGAGTGAAGTGTTTTGGGAGCCTAGCCTACATCTGGGTGAATAAGCGGGAATCTACACTGGGGACCAAGGACCAAGAATGATCAGCTTACCCCCAAGCAACATCAACCCTGCCGCAAGATCAATCCTGGCCGCAAGATCAATCCTGCCGCAGGCTCATCCCCCGCGCTTCCAAGGTCTCGATGACCTCGTCGATGGACTTTTTACCGAAGTTGGGGATGGCGTTGAGCTCACCCTCGGACTTGGAGATGAGATCGCCGACGGTCTGAATACCGGCGCGCTTGAGGCAGTTGTAGGAGCGCACACCGAGCTCGAGCTCCTCGATGAGGATGCCGTACTCCTCGCCCTGCAACGCCCCCGCAGTACCGCCGGCGCCGCCACCCACGGCCAAGCCATGCCCGTCGAGCTGCCCACCAGGCGAGGCGCGCAGCTCTTGGATGCGGTCGGCGTCGGTGAAGATGGCCAGCTGGGAGATCAACAGCTCGGCGGCCTCGCGCAGAGCAGCCTGCGGCTCGATCGAGCCGTCGGTCTCGATATCCAAAGTGAGCTTGTCGAAGTCGGTCTTCTGCCCGACGCGCGCCTGCTCGACGGCGTAGGCGACGCGCCGCACGGGCGAGAAGATCGAGTCGATCGGGATCACGCCGATGGGCTGATCGGGCGACTTGTTCTCCTCGGCGGGACGGTAGCCGCGCCCGCGGCCGATGGTCATGTAGAGCTCGAGCTTGGTCTTCTTCTCGAGCGTGGCAATGTGCACGTCGGGATTGAGGATCTCTACACCGGCGGGCAGATCGATGTCCTTGGCGGTGATGTCACCGGGCCCGGTGACGACGAGAGGAGCCTCGACCTCGGTGGCATCGGAGTGCATGCGGCAAACGACGCCCTTGAGGTTCAAGACGATGTCGGTGACGTCCTCCTTGACACCGGAAATGGTGGAGAACTCGTGCGCGACACCCTCGATGCGCACGCTGGTGACGGCGGCGCCGGCCAAAGAGGAGAGCAGGACGCGGCGCAGGGAGTTGCCGAAGGTGTAGCCGAAGCCTCGATCCAACGGCTCGATGATGAAGGTGCCGCGGTTGTGCTCCACGGACTCGCTTGAGATGCGGGGGATTTGGAAGTCGAGCATCGGGGTCCTAACGTCGTTGGGTGTCCTCCCGGCGCCCCTCGGGCGCCGGCTCCTGGGGCGCCGCGGCCCAGGGGCGGCGGCGTGAAAAGCTTGCTGCCTACTTCGAGTACAGCTCGACGATGAGCTGCTCCTGCACCGGCGCGGCCACCTCCCGGCGCTCCGGCTTGCGCAGCACCTTGGCCGTGAGCGACTCGTGATCGGCCTGTAGCCACGCGGGAATCTGTCCGGTGAGCTCGGTGGCATCCCTGATCACCTGCGTGGCGGGAGTATCGGCCTTGATGGCGATGATGTCGCCGGGGCGCACCTGATAACTGGGGATGTCCACGCGCTTGCCGTTGATCGTCCAGTGGCCGTGGCGAACGAGCTGGCGGGCCTGGCGCCGCGAAGCGGCAAAACCAAGCCGCACGAGCACGTTGTCAAAGCGGCACTCCAAGAGCGCCAGAAGATTCTCGCCGGTGATGCCGGGCTGGCGCGAGGCCTTTTCGTAGTAGCCGTGGAACTGCTTCTCCAGCACCCCGTAGTAGCGGCGGGCCTTCTGCTTCTCGCGCAACTGCAGGCGATACTCGCTCTGCTTCTGGCGGCCGCGGCCGTGCTCGCCGGGCGGATAGGAGCGACGCTCGACGCCGCACTTGTCGGTGAGGCAGCGCTCGCCCTTGAGGAACAGCTTCTGTCCCTCGCGGCGGCACTGCTTGCACTGTGGACTGGTATCCCTGGCCATCAGACCCTCCTGCGCTTGCGGGGACGGCAGCCGTTGTGGGCCTGAGGCGTGACGTCCTTGACGCCTGTCACCTCCAGGCCGGCGGCCTGCAGCGAGCGGATGGCGGTCTCGCGCCCAGAGCCGGGACCCTTGACGTAGACCTCGACCTTCTGTAGCCCCTGCTCGATGCCCTTGCGCGCAGCGGCATCGGCGGTGACCTGCGCGGCGAAGGGGGTGGACTTGCGCGAGCCCTTGAAGCCGGCGCCGCCGGCGGACTCCCAGGCGATGACGTTGCCACCGGTGTCGGTGAGCGAGACGATGGTGTTGTTGAAGGAGGTCTTGATGTGGGCCTGGCCGATGGGAATGTTCTTCTTGGGCTTGCGCCGACCGCGGGCGCGCTTGGGGGCAGGGGACATCAGCAGGACCAGCCTTGAGGCCGCAAGACGCTCACTTCTTACCCGCCTTCTTCTTGCCCGCAACCTGCATGCGCTTGGGGCCCTTGCGGGTGCGCGCGTTGGTCTTGGTCTTCTGGCCGCGGACGGGCAGGCCGCGGCGGTGGCGCAGACCGCGGTAGCAGCCGATCTCCTGCAGGCGCTTGATGTCCTGGGAGCGTTCGCGGCGCAGATCGCCCTCCACTGTAAGCGAGCGGTCGATGGCGTCGCGCAGCTTGGAGACCTCGTCCTCGGTTAGATCGCGCACGTAGGTGTCAGGGCTGACCTTGACCTCCTGGAGGATGCGATTGGCCGTGGAGCGGCCGATGCCGAAGATGTAGGTGAGTCCGATCTCGGAGCGCTTGTTGAGGGGTAGGTTGACCCCGGCGATGCGTGCCATCAGCAGAATCCTCCGCGGGGCATCCAGCCCCGCGTTCTGACCGCGAAGCTCGCCCTCAGGGCTCGCATAACGGGATTCGCTCCGCTCATCCCTGACGCTGCTTATGACGCTTGTTCTGGCAGATGACGAGAACCGCGCCGTGGCGGCGGATGATCTTGCACTTCTCGCACATCGGCTTGACCGACGGTCTGACCTTCATGATCCCTTTCGGCTGGTCCGGCGACTCGGCTCTGGAGGCCGGGACGGCCGCCGCTACCGGGTCGTGGAGTTTGCTTTCAGACGCGTACGAGCGCGCTGCGAGCAGGACAGATGATGGTAGCAACTTCGCTCACGCGTTGCCGGGTGCGCCAGCAGCCTGCGCCAAGGGCTCAGGCGCCTGTCGCTCCTGCTCGGCCAGGTGCCAAGGCGTGAGTATGCGCGGACCAGCGGCGGTGATGGCGACGGTGAACTCGAAGTGCGCCGCGGGAGAGTCGTCTTGGGAGAAGATCGCCCAGCCATCCCCGGCCATGCGCACGGCGGGCCGCCCCGCTGTGGTCATGGGCTCGATCGCCAGCACCATGCCCTCCTCGAGCCGGGGGCCCTTGCCCGGCCGACCGTAGTTGGGCACCTGCGGGTCCTCGTGCATATTGCGGCCCACGCCGTGGCCAACGAGCGAGCGCACCACCGACAATCCGGCCCCCTCGGCCACCTTCTGGATGGCGTGCGAGACATCGCCGACGCGATTGCCGATCGTACACTTCGCAACCCCGGCGTAGAGCGCCTCGCGCGTATAACGCAAGAGGTTCTCGGTCACGGCGTCGACCTCGCCGACGGGAAAGGTACGGGCGGCATCGGCCACCCAGCCCTCAAGCGTGACGCCGACGTCGATGGAGATGATGTCGCCAGTATCGAGGCGGTAGCGACCCGGGATGCCGTGCACGACCATCGCGTTGGGTGAGGCGCAGATCGAGCCGGGAAAGCCGCGGTAGCCCTTGAAGGTGGGCGTGGCCCCCCGCGCGCGGATGAAGCGCTCGGCTGCCTGATCGAGCTCCTGGGTGCGCACGCCGGGGCGGATCTTGCCCTCGAGCATGCGCAGCGTGGCCACCAGGATCTCGCCGGCGGCGGCCATCTTCTCGATCTCTGCGGGAGTCTTCTTGACGATCACGTGATTAAAGATAGAGGGGCCCACCTCGCCGGCCTTCGGCCGGCTGCGCCACCCTCTTGACTGAACGATAGAAGGGCGATACAAGTGCGTAGCTAGAGCTTGTCCTCGAGCCGCAGCGTCGCCAGCGTCGCCCGGATATGGTCGTGAACCTCATTCGGCGGGCGGCGCCCATCGAAGCGGCGCAGCAGCCCCTCGCGCTCGTAGTAGTCGATCAGCGGCGCGGTCTGGGTGTGGTAGACCGCAAGACGCTTGCGGATCGTCTCCTCCTGATCGTCGTCGCGCTGGATCAGGCGCGAGCCATCCTGGTCGCAGATGCCCTCGTGCTTGGGCGGGTCGAAGTCCAGGTGGTAGACATGGCCGCTTTTGGCGCAAACGCGGCGACCGCCGAGGCGGCGCACAACCTCGTCGTCGGGGACATCGATGAGCAGCGCCGCCAGCAGTCTGCGCTCCTGGGTGGCAAGCGCCTCTGCGAGCGCGTCGGCCTGCTGCTCGTTGCGGGGGAAGCCGTCGAGCAGGAATCCTTCGCGGGCATCGGCGTCGCCGATGCGCTGCATGATCATGCCGATGATGACCTCGTCGGGCACAAGCTCACCGGCCTGCATGTAGCGCTGAGCCCGCTTGCCCAACTCGCTGCCCTCACTCACCTGCGCGCGCAGCATGTCGCCCGTGGAGATGTGGGCGAGACCAAAATCCTCGCGCAGGCGCTCGGCCTGAGTTCCCTTGCCCGCCCCCGGCGGGCCAAGCAGGATGAGATTAAGCTCGGACAAGAGCCCGAGATTACTTCAAAAAGCCCTCATAACTTCGCATCATCAGCTGCGCCTCGAGCTGCTTCATCGTTTCTAGCGCCACACCGATGACGATCAGGATGGAAGTACCGCCGAAGAAGAAGTTGGCATGGGTGCGCGCAATCAGGATCGTGGGTAGCGCAGCGACCGCGGCGAGGAAGAGAGCTCCAGGGAAAGTGAGCCGCGCAAGGATGCGATCGAGGAATTCAGCCGTAGGACGCCCGGGACGTACGCCCGGTATGAAGCCGCCGTACTTCTTGAGGTTGTCGGCCTGATCGACGGGGTTGAAGGTCACGGCAGTGTAGAAATAGGCGAAGACGAGGATGAAGATCGACTCGCCCAACACGTAGTGCCAACCGTTGGGGGTGAAGAAGTCTGAGACGCCCTGCGCCCATTTGGTGTGGATCAGCTGACCGACCGTGGGCGGAAAGGCCATGATCGAGGCGGCGAAGATCACGGGGATGACGCCGGCCATGTTGACGCGCAGAGGCAGGTAGGTCTGTCCGCCTTCGGTCATGCGCCGCCCGATGACGCGCTTGGCGTACTGCACGGGAATGCGCCGCTGGCCCTCCTGCACGAACACGATGCCGGCGACGACGGCGAGCACGATGAAGGGCATCATCACCTTGAAGACCTGATCCTGGCTGGTCCACCAGGACTGGATGCCCGAAGGCAGGCGCGCGACGATGGAGGCGAAGATGAGCAGTGAGATGCCGTTGCCGATGCCGCGCTGGGTGATGAGCTCGCCGATCCACATCAACAGCACGCAGCCGGCGGTGAGGCAGATGACGATCAGGAAGATGTGGGGGGCGTCGAACTTGGTGATGACCGATTCCCCGGCGCCGGCCTGCAGGGAGTGAAAGAGGAAGACATAGCCGATGGACTGCGCGAAGGCGAGGCCAACCGTTAGATAGCGGGTGTACTGCGTGATGCGCGCCTGCCCTACCTCGCCTTCCTTGGAGAGCTTCTCAAGCGAAGGCACCACGACCTGCAGCAGCTGCAGGATGATGGAGGCGGTGATGTAGGGCATGATGCCCAGCGCGAAGAGCGCGATACGCGAGAGCCCGCCACCGCTGAAGAGGTTGAGGAAGCCAAGGATGTTGGAGCCCCCGAACTGCTTCTGGATGTTGTTGACGGCCTGCAGGTTGACCCCGGGCACGGGGATGTGCGAGCCGAAGCGGTAGATCAGCAGCATCAGCGCCGTGAAGGCGAGCTTCTTGCGGATGTCGGCGACCTGGAAGGCGCTGAGGATGGTGGCGAGCATCGATGGACGATTCTAGCCTCAGCCCACGCTCAGCGCGAGGGGTCAGCCTGCCGCCTGTGCAGCGGTGGTCGTTTCGACCACCACGCAGCTACCGCCGGCCGCCTCGATCTTCTCGCGCGCACTGGCGCTGAAGGCGTGGGCGTGGACGGTGTACTTCTTGCTCAATTCGCCCTTGGCGAGCACCTTCACAGGCACGCCCTTGCGCGTGCCGAGACCCTTTGACTGCATCAGCTCCAGGGTGATCTCGGCGCCAGCGTCGAAGCGATCCTCGAGCGCGCCGATGTTCACCGCCTGTGTGTGGGTGCGGAAAGGCTCGAAGGGCATCGACTTCTTCATGTGTGGGCCGCGCAGCTTGCGCATGCGCATGTGGATGGGCATCTGCCCGCCCTCGAAGCGCGCCCTGCTCTTGGCGCCAGAGCGGGCGCCGTAGCCCTTCTGGCCGCGCCCGGCTGTCTTGCCGGTGCCCGAGCCTTCGCCACGACCGACACGCTTGCGCGGACGGCGTGAGCCCGGCGCAGGAGCGAGGCTATGCAGGCCGATGCGCTCCTGCTTGTCCTCCGCGGGGCTCACTTCCGATCCTCCGTGCGCAGCTCGACAAGATGACGAACGGCGTGCACCATGCCGCGCGCCTGGGGGCAGTCCTCGATCTGCACCTCATGTCCGATGCGGCGCAGGCCCAGCGAACGCAGCGTGTCGAGCTGGCGCTTGTTGGAGCCGTTGGCGGAACGGCGCTGGACGACAGTCAGAGAAGGCATCAGGCCGAAGGCTCCTCGACAGGGATCTCCGCAGAAACGGCGGGCTCCTCAACTGGTGCCTCTGTCTCCGACTCAACCGGCGCGGCAGCCTCAGCGTTCGCGGCAGCCTCGGTGCTCGCGTCAGCCGTCTCCTCGTTCTCGGCCACCTCGGCAGCCCCATTCGTAGGCTGCTCGGTGAGCCCTAACACCTTGTTGATGGAGAGCCCCCGCAGCTCGGCGACCTCCGAGGGCGTACGCAGACCGCGCAGCCCCTCGACCGTCGCCTTGACGAGATTGATTGGGTTCTGTGTGCCAAGACTCTTGGAGAGGATGTCGTGAATCCCGGCGAGCTCGAGCACGGCGCGCACGCCCCCGCCGGCGATAACTCCCGTACCTGGAGCGGCAGGCTTGAGGAACACGCGGCCGGCGCCGAAGACACCGGTCGTCTGATGCGTGATGGTGCTGCCGTGCTTGGGCACGCGGAAGAGGTCTTTCTTCGCTCGCTCGACGCCCTTCTGAATTGCAAGCGGCACCTCGTTGGCCTTGCCGTAGCCGATGCCGACGATGTCGCGCTCGTCGCCGACGACCACAAGCGCGGTGAAGGAGAAGCGACGACCGCCCTTGACGACCTTGGCGACGCGGTTGATCTCCACGACGCGCTCCTGGAGATCCAGGCCGGCTGAGCTGACTGAGCGATCTGAGTTCATAAGAGGAAGGGGTGAGGGTAGCGGTAACGGTAAAGGGTTTTTAGAACAGAACGGGCTTTAGAACGCGATGCCAGCCTCGCGCAGCGCTTCCGCAAAGCCCTTGACGTGGCCGTGATAGCGATAGCCACCGCGATCGAAGACGGCGGCCTGCACGCCAGCGGCCTTTGCGCGCTCGCCCAGCAAGGCGGCGGCACGCGAGGTGCGCTCGGCTTTGCCAAGCCCGCGCAGCTCGGGCTCGTACCAGTTGACAGCCGCAAGCGTACGCCCGGCGACATCGTCGATGAGCTGGGCCGAAAGACCCTTGTTGGAGCGGAACACCGACACGCGCGGGCGCTCGGCGGTGCCCGAGACCTTCGCGCGCACACGCCTGCGCCGTGAAAGCCTGCGATCGCCCTTCGTAAGTACGCTCATGCCCTCTTCCCCAGCTTGCTGAAAACGCTCATGCCCGCTTACCCACCTTGCGCGCGACGTACTCGCCCTCGTAGCGGATGCCCTTGCCCTTATAAGGCTCTGGCGGGCGCTGCTTGCGGATGATCGCGGCGGTCTCGCCGACAAGCTGCTTGGAGATGCCCTTGACCACAATCCTGGTGGGCTGGGGCACTTCGAATTCGATGCCCTCGGGCGCGGGAATGGGGACGGGATGTGAGTACCCCACGGCAAGCTCCAGGTTCTTGCCCTTGAGCTGCGCGCGGTAGCCGACACCCTGAATCTCAAGCCGCTTCTCATAGCCCGCCGTCACACCCTGCACCATGTTGGCCACGAGCGAGCGCGTGAGGCCGTGCAGCGCGCGATGCTGGCCGCGGTCGGTGGGCCGCGAGACGAGCAACTGCTCGCCCTCCTGCACGACGTCGATGTCGCGCGGGATGCGCTCGGAGAGCTCGCCCTTGGGACCTTTGACGCTGACGGACTCGGGCTCGATGGCGACGCTGACGCCGGCGGGCACGGGGATGGGCTGTCTACCGATTCTCGACATCGCTTGCGCGCCTACCAGACCTGCGCGAGGACCTCGCCGCCGACGCCCGCGGCGCGGGCGTCGTGGCCGGTCATTACGCCGTGGGAGGTTGAGACGATGGAGGTGCCCATGCCGCCCTGCACCTTGGGGATGGTGCGAGCATCGACGTAGGTGCGCCGGCCCGGCCGCGATACCCGCCGCAGCCCGTTGATGGCCGAGCGGCGGTCGTCGGTGTACTTGAGGCGGATCTGGATGACCTGCCCCGCACCGCCGTCCGGCGCGGGTGCCAGCGACCACGAGTCGATGTAGCCCTGCTCGGCGAGGATCCGCGCCAGCTCGGCCTTGAGCTTGGAGGCAGGGATATCGGCGGTCTCGTGCGCAGCGTGGATCGCATTGCGGATGCGCGTGAGAAAGTCGGCTATGGGATCGGTCATGGACATGGCTTGGTGAAGGGTCGAGTGCTGTTCGAAGCGGAGGCCTACCAGGAGGACTTGGTCATCCCCGGGATCTGGCCGTTGTGGGCGAGCTCGCGCAGGCAGATGCGACAGAGCCCGAACTTCCTGTACACCGCGCGCGGACGCCCGCAGCGGTTGCAGCGAGTATATGCGCGCGTCTTGAACTTGGGTGGGCGCGCCTGCTTGACGCGCATCGCGGTCTTAGCCATCAGGCAGCAGCCTCCTGGTCGTCTTTCTTAATGCCCAGAGCCTCGTCGAAGCCCGGCGGGCGGCCATAGGTAGAAAAGGGCATGCCGAACGCCATCAGCAGCGCGAACGCCTCGACATCGCTGGCGGCGGTGGTGGTGATGGTGATGTCAAGGCCGCGCACCTGATCGATCGAGTCGTAGTCGATCTCGGGGAAGATGATCTGCTCGCGCACGCCAAGCGAGTAGTTGCCGCGCCCGTCGAAGGACTTGGGCGTGAGGCCGCGGAAGTCGCGCACGCGGGGAAGGGCGATCGAGGTAAGGCGATCGAGAAACTCGTAGGAGCGCTCGGCGCGCAGCGTGACGGCCACACCGACGGGCATGCCCTCGCGCAACTTGAAGGCGGCGATCGACTTGCGCGCCCGCCGCACGCTGGGGCGCTGACCGGCGATCGTGGCCAGCTGCTCCTGCGCATTGCCAAGCGCCTTGGAATCCTGCTTGGCATCGCCGACGCCCATATTGAGTGTGATCTTGGTGAGACGCGGCGCCTGCATCGGCGTGGAGTAGCCGAAGCGGCTGATGAGATCCGGGCGGATCTCCTCCAAGTAGCGCTGCTTCAGTCGCGGTGTGGGTGTGGATGTCGTTGTGCTCATGTCGGTCTGCTCGTGTTGTGCTCGTGTCGGTCTGCTCGTGTTGTGCTCGTGTCGGTGCGACCTCGGGCGTCAGTCGATCCTCGTGCCCGAGCGCTTGGCGACGCGGTAGGGCTTGCCGTCCTCACGCTCGATACCCACGCGCGTGGGCTTGCCGCCTTTGGGGTCGAGCACCATTACGTTAGATACATGGATCGGCCCCTCGCTCTCGATCACGCCGCCGAGCTGAGCAGCCGTGACCTGCGTCACGCCTTCGGGCGTCTGCTGAGGGCGCACGTGGCGCTTGCGCATGTTCAGACCCTCCACGTAGACACGCTCGTGCTTGGGCTCCACGCGTAGCACGCGCCCGCGCTTGCCACGATCCTTGCCTGACATCACCTGTACCTGATCGCCCGAGCGCACCCGCATACTGCGCTTGGCAGCGCTCTTGGCCGTGGCCGCCATCACAGGACCTCCGGCGCCAGCGAGACGATCTTCATGAAATTGCGATCGCGTAGTTCGCGCGCAACCGGCCCGAATACGCGCGTGCCGCGCGGATTGTTCTGGTCGTCGATGATCACGGCGGCGTTGTCATCGAAGGCGATATAGGTGCCATCGTCGCGCCCGAGCGGCTTCTTGGTGCGCACCACCACAGCCGTCACGACCTCGCCCTTCTTGACCGTGCCCTGCGGGTTGGCCTGCTTGACGGTGGCTGTGATGATGTCGCCGACGAAGGCATAGCGGCGCTTGGAGCCACCCTTCACGCGAATGCAGAGAATCTCGCGCGCGCCGGTGTTATCGGCGACGCGCAGCCGTGTCTCGTTCTGGATCATCGTGCCCGCTCCAGTACATCCACGAGCCGCCAGCGCTTGCTACGCGACAGCGGCCGGCTCTCGATCACGCGCACCACGTCGCCCTCGTGCGCCTCGTTGTTCTCGTCGTGCGCGTGCAGCGTGTTGGAGCTGCGCACGATCTTCTCGTAGCGCCGATGCCGACGGGCGATGTCGATGCGCACGGTGATCGTCTTGTCCGCCTTGTCAGAGACGACGATGCCCTGACGCACCTTGCGCGCGCCCTCCCGCGGCGCATGCACCGGCGGCAGGGGCTCCTGCGCAGGGGCAGACTTGCGGCGCTCGGCGGACTTCGCGCGTTCCTGCAAACGCCGCGCGCGACGCCGTACGGCCTTGGCCTTGCGCTCGGCCAGACGTTCGGCGTGGCGCTCCTCGGGAGTGCGCGAGGGCTTAGCCTCAGTGTGCTTGGAGCGCTCGCGGCGCCGGCGCTCCTTAGAGGACACCTGCTCCACTGGCTCGCTTGGAACCGGAGCAGGAACGTTCTGCGCCTCAGGAGCCTCCGCCTCGGCAGCCTCCGCCTCGGGCGCCTCAGGAGCCTCCGCCTCAGCCTCCTGCGCCTCAGGGGTCTGCACCTCGGCAGCGACCTCCGTCTCGGGGGCCTGCTCCTGCGGAGCCGCGGTCGTCTCCTCGGTTGTCTCGTTGTCTGCGTCGTCAGCCATAGATTCTCAGTCGTCTCGTGCTTGTCACTTGCGTGCTGCGATCTCGCGCTCGCGCGCCACTGTCAGCGCCCGCGCAAGGTCGCGCCGGTTGCGAGCCATGCTCGCGGTGTCCTCGAGCTCGCCGGTGGCGTTGGCGAAACGCAGCCCGAAAAGCTCCTTGCGGAACGTTGCAATCTGCTCCACTAGTTCGTCATCGAGCATGTCGCGCATCTCCTTGGCCTGCATGATCGCTCCCCTAATCCTCGCGCTGAACGAACTTGGACTTCACCGGCAGCTTGTGCGCTGCCAGCCTGATCGCATCGCGCGCCAACGGCTCGGGCACGCCTGCGAGCTCGAACATGACGCGCCCCGGCTTGACCACGGCGACCCAGCCCTCGGGCGAACCCTTGCCCGAGCCCATGCGGGTCTCGGCGGGCTTCTTGGTCACGGGCTTGTCGGGGAACACGTTGATCCACACCTTGCCGCCACGCTTGATCTTGCGCGTCATCGCGATACGAGCGGCCTCGATCTGGCGATTGGTCAGCCAGCCCTCCTCTAGCGACTTCAGGCCGTACTCGCCGAACTGGACCTTGACCTGTCCGCGCGACATACCGCGCCGGCGCCCACGGTGCTGCTTGCGGTGCTTGACTCGCTTGGGAGAGAGCATCAGCGCGTCACCTCGGGGCTGCGTCCGCCGCGTCCTCCGCCCGGACCGCCAGGACCGCGTCCACCGCCCGGGCCACCAGGACCACGACCACCACCGGGCCCTCCAGGACCACGCCCACCGCCGCCGCCAGGGCCACCGGCACCACGACCGCCACCGCCGGGACCACCCGGACCGCGTCCACCGCCACCGCCACCACCACGACCGCCACCACCGAAACCACCGCGTCCACCGCCGCCGGGACCACCCGGACCGCGTCCGCCGCCACCGCCGCCCGCCCCGCCGGGCCCACGGCCACGACCGCCGCCTCCACCCCCGGCTCCACCCGCTCCGCCACGCCCACGTCCACGCCCGTCGCGGCCATCGCGCCCGCCGCGACCGTCGCGCTCGCTGCTGGGAGGAGCAGGCGCGCTCATGTCGGTCAAATCGGCGCCGGTGTAGCCCTCGGGCATGATCTCGCCCTTGTTCACCCAGCACTTCACGCCGATGCGCCCGAAGGTGGTGCGCGCCTCATAGAAGCCGTAGTCGATGTCGGCGCGCATTGTGTGCAGCGGCACGCGGCCGTCGGAGTAGCTCTCGGTGCGCGCCATCTCGGCGCCGCCCAAGCGACCCGCGACCTGCACCTTCACACCCTTGGCGCCGCTGCGCATGGCGCTGGTCAGCGCGCGCTTCATGGCGCGACGGAAGGCGACGCGATTCTGCAGCTGCTCGGCGATCGACTGCGCGACCAGTTTGGCGTCGAGCTCGGGGCGCTTAATCTCGTGGATATTGACCTTAATCTGCTTCTTGGTCATCTTGTGCAGGTCACGGCGCAGCGCGTCCACCTCGCTGCCGGACTTGCCGATGACGATGCCGGGGCGAGCGGTGTGGATGTTGACCTCGAGCTCGTTGGCGTCCTTGCGGATCGTGATGTCCGAGAGGCCGGCGTGCGCGAGGCGGTCGATGATGTGCTCGCGGATCTTGATGTCCTCGTGCAGGTACTCGGCGAAGTGGCGCTCGTTGAACCAGTTCGACTTCCAGTCGTGGATGTAGCCGACCCGCATGGCCTCTGGATGAACCTTCTGACCCATAACTTTTCTCTCTAATCCTGTCCTTGATGTCCTGGTCGCGCGCTAACGCTGCTCTTCGGGCGTGAGCGCGATCGTCAGGTGGCTTGTGCGCTTGCGAATCGGCGTCGCCCTGCCCATGGCGCGCGGCCGGAAGCGCTTGATCGTCGGTCCCTCATCGGCGTAGGCCTCGCGGACGATCAGGTCGTCCTCGAGCAGCTCGTGGTTGTTTTCCGCGTTGGCCACCGCGGACTCGAGTAGCTTGCTCCAGTCGCGTGCCACGTCACGAGGGGTGAAAGCGAGGATAGCGCGTGCCTCCTGCACGCTCTTGCCGCGGATATGCCCACAGACCATGCGTGCCTTGCGCGCGGACGTGCGCACGTAGCGCGCGTGCGCCCGCACCACCGCGCGACGGGCCACGGGAGATCTGCGCCGCGGAGCGGGCGCAGGCGTCTCGGCCGGCTCCTCAGCGACAGGCTCAGGCTTTGCGGGGGCCTTCTCCTTGGCAGGCTTCTCCGCGACTGGCGCTGTCTCTGCTGGTTTCTTCGCCGCAGGTTTCTTGGCAGCGGGTTTCTTGGCAGCGGGCTTTTTCTCGGCGGCAGGCTTTTTCTCGGCGGCGGTCTTCTCGGTGCTCGCCTTAGCGGCGGCAGGCTTCTTCTCTGCCGCAGCGGCAGGTTTCTTGGCGGCGGGCTTCTTCGCGGCCGGCTTCTTCGCGGCCGGCTTCTTCGCCGCGGGCGCCTGCGCGCCGGTCTCCTCCTCCGGGGTCTGCTCGTCGGGGCTCATCGCTAGCGGACCTTCCCCGAACCGGCGTGACCGCGGAAGTGTCTGGTCGGCGCGAACTCGCCGAGCTTGTGCCCGACCATCGACTCACTGACAAACACGGGCACGTGTTTCTTGCCGTCGTGCACGGCGATGGTGTGCCCGACCATCTCGGGGAAGATGGTGGAGGCACGCGACCAGGTCTTGACCATCTGCCGGCGGTTCTCGGCGTTCAGCTTCTCGATGCGGGTCATCAGGCGCTCTTCCACCCACGGCCCCTTCTTGCTGGAGCGACTCATCGCTGTTTGCCCTTCCCGCGCCTACGTCCACGCACGATGTAGCGATCGGAGGACTTGTTCTTCTTGCGCGTGCGGTAACCGAGCGTGGGCACACCCCAGGGCGTGACGGGATGACGGCCGGGCGTGGTCGAGCCCTCGCCGCCGCCGTGGGGGTGATCGACGGGGTTCATGGCGGTGCCGCGCGTCTGCGGGCGCACGCCCATGTGGCGTTTGCGGCCGGCCTTGCCGACCTTGACGTTCTGGTGATCGGCGTTGCCGAGCGTGCCGACGGTGGCACGGCACTCGGCGCGCACGAGGCGCATCTCACCGGAGGGCAGCCTCAAAGTGGCCATCTCGCCGTCCTTGGCCATCAGCTGCACGGAGGCGCCGGCGGAACGCGCCATCTGCCCACCGCGGCCGGGCTGTAGCTCGACGTTGTGCACGACCGTGCCGACGGGCATCTTGGCGAGCGCCATGCAGTTGCCGACGGTGATGTCGGCGCCCTCGCCGGAGCTGACGGTCATCCCCACGCTCAGCCGCTGCGGCGCGAGGATGTAGCGCTTCTCGCCATCCACGTAGTGCAGGAGCGCGATGTAGGCGGAGCGGTTGGGGTCGTACTCGATCGCGGCGACCTTCGCGGGCACGCCGTCCTTGCGGCGCTTGAAGTCGATCTTGCGATAGAGCCGCTTGGCGCCGCCGCCGCGATGGCGGGCGGTCTTACGCCCATGCGCATTGCGCCCCCCGCTCTTCTTGAGGCCCTCGACAAGGGTCTTCTCGGGCTCGGTCTTGGTGATCTCGGCGAAGTCGGCATAGGAGACGAAGCGCCGGCCGGGCGAGGTGGGCTTGGGTTTGCGAATTGGCATGGCTGCGGCGGCTTCCCTTAACCCTGCAGGCCCTCAAGACCGCGGAAGATCTGGATGCTCTCGCCCTCGCGCACCTGCACGATGGCCTTCTTCCAAGCACGCGTGCGTCCGCGCGTGACGCCGCGCGTCTTGGGCTTGGACTTCATGCTGATCGTGCGCACCTCCACCACGTGCACGTCGAACATCGCCTCGACGGCCTGGCGGATCTGCGTCTTATGCGCGTCGGCGTGCACGCGGAAGGTGTACTTGCCGGTGTCGCTGAGCACGTAGCTCTTCTCCGAGACGACGGGACGGATGATGACCTGGGAGTGATCCATCAGCCCTTGGCCTCCTCGCCATCGCCCTTGCTCGCAGCAGGCGCCTCAGCCCTACCTCCGGCACGGGCCGTCAGCGCATCGAGCGCAGCGGGCGAGACCACCAGCGAAGCAGCACCCACTAGATCGACAACACCGACGCTCTCATGTGCGAGCACGGCGACGCGGTCGATGTTGCGGAAGGAGAGCGCGGCGGATGACTCCTCGGCGGCGAGCACCACAAGCGTGGGGCTGGGCTGACCCCAATCCGAGAGCAGGTCCGCAGCAGCGCGCGTCTTGGGCGCTTTGAAGGCAGCGGCGTCGAGCACGGCGAGGGACCCCCGCTCGGCGTGCAAAGAGAGGGCGCTGCGCAGCGCCGTGCGCTTCTCCTTGCGGTTGACCTTGAAGGTGTAGCTGCGCGGCTGGGGACCGAAGGCAACGCCACCGCCGGTCCAGATCGGCGAGCGACTGGAGCCCGCGCGCGCGCGGCCGGTGCCCTTCTGGCGCCAGGGCTTGGCGCTGCCGCCGCGGACCATGGCGCGCGTCTTGGTGGCGGCGGTGCCGCGCCGGCGAGCGGCCTGCTCGGCGCGCACGCTCTGGTGCACGAGCGGCCCGTGGAAGCTTGTTCCAAACGCGCCCTCATCCAATTTCACCTTCTTGCTCGCGCCGCGGGCGCCACGGGCGCCCTCCAGGCTGAGCATGGGAGCCTCAGGCATCGCCGCGCACCTCCACGACGCCGCCACGCGGCCCGGGCACGGAGCCGCGCACGAGCAGCAGGTTCTCCTTGGCGTCGACGCTGACGATCTCAAGGCCCTTCTGGGTGACGCGCTTGTTGCCCATCTGCCCGGGGCCGCGGATGCCCTTGAAGACGCGCGCGGGGCTGGCGGAGGCGCCGATGGATCCCGGCGCACGCACGTTGTGCGAGCCGTGGCTCTTGGGGCCACTCTGAAATTTGTGGCGCTTGATGGTGCCGGCGAAGCCCTTGCCCTTGGAAACGCCCGAGACCTTCACGCGGGTGCCAACCTCGAAGGAGTCGACGGTGACGCTGGCGCCTAGCTCGAGGCCCGTACCCTCATCCCGGAACTCCACCAAGTGGCGCATCGGCGGCGCGTCGGCCTTCTTCAGATGCCCGAGCTCGGCGCGCGTCAAATGCTTCTCCCGACTCGCGCCGAAGGCCAGCTGCACGGCGTCATAACCGTCGCGCTCCTGGCGGCGAATGGCGGTCACGGGACACGGCCCGGCCTGCAGCACGGTGACTCGCGCGACGCTGCCGTCCTCCTGGAAGACCTGGGTCATTCCGAGCTTCTTGGCGAGGATCGCGGGCATCTCACGTGGCGAGGCGGATCTCGATGTCAACGCCGGCCGGCAAATGGTCGAGGCGCTGCAGCGAGTCCACAGTCTTGGGGGTGGGCTGATGAATGTCGATCAAACGCTTGTGCGTGCGGATCTCGAAGTGCTCGCGCGAGTCCTTGTCCTTGAAGGGCGAGCGGATGACGCAGTAGACGTTCTTCTCGGTGGGCAGCGGCACGGGCCCGGACACGGTGGCGCCGGTGCGCGTGGCGGTCTCCACGATCTCCTTGGCAGCCGACTCGATTGCGGACGTGTCGTAGGCCTTGAGGCGAATGCGGATCTTGTTCTGGGTTGTGGCTGCCATGTGCTTTTCAGTTTCAGTTCAGTGTTGGGGCCCCCCACCGCAACAGGCGATAGAAAGGGCGGACTCCATAAGCTGGGAATCCGCCCCGTACCGCACCAGCATCGGCGGAGCTTTAATTCGTCGTATCGGACTGCCAATAACTACGGCCCCCGGAGGGGCCGCTTTGCACTACTCGATGATCTCCGAGACGACGCCCGACCCGACCGTGCGACCACCCTCTCGGATCGCGAAGCGCAGGCCCTGGTCCATGGCGATCGGCTGGATCAGCTCGATCTCCATCTGGACGTTGTCTCCGGGCATGACCATCTCGACGCCGTCGGGCAGCTTGGCCACGCCGGTGACGTCGGTTGTACGGAAGTAGAACTGCGGCCGGTAGCCCGAGAAGAAGGGAGTGTGGCGACCGCCCTCCTCCTTCTTGAGCACGTAGACCTCGGACTTGAACTTGGTGTGGGGCGTGATCGAGCCGGGCTTGCAGAGCACCTGCCCGCGCTCGATCTCCTCGCGCTTGGTGCCGCGCAGCAGACAGCCGACGTTGTCGCCGGCGCGACCCTCATCGAGAATCTTGCGGAACATCTCAACGCCGGTGACGACAGTGCTTGAGGTGTCGTGCACACCAACGATCTCGACGGTGTCGCCGGTGTTGATGATCCCCTGCTCGATGCGCCCGGTGGCGACGGTGCCGCGACCGGTGATCGAGAACACGTCCTCGACGGGCATCAAGAACGGCTTATCGAGCTCGCGCACGGGCTCGGGGATGTAGCTGTCCAAAGCATCCGCCAGCTCAAAGATCTTCTGCTTGTAGGCCTCATCGCCTTCGAGCGCCTTCAGCGCGGAGCCGGTGATGAAGGGAATGTCATCGCCGGGGAAGTCGTACTCGCTTAAGAGCTCGCGCACCTCGACCTCGACCAATTCCAGGAGCTCCTCGTCATCGACCATGTCGGCCTTGTTGAGAAAGACGACGATGTAGGGAACGCCGACCTGGCGCGCCAAGAGGATGTGCTCGCGCGTCTGGGGCATGGGGCCATCGGCGGCGCTTACGACCAGGATCGCGCCGTCCATCTGTGCGGCGCCGGTGATCATGTTCTTGACGTAGTCGGCGTGGCCGGGGCAGTCGACGTGCGCGTAGTGGCGCTTGTCGGTCTGGTACTCGACGTGCGAGGTGGCGATCGTGATCCCGCGCTCCTTCTCCTCGGGCGCGTTGTCGATCTCCTCGAAGCTGCGGGCCTCGCCGCCCGTCTTCTCTGCCAGCACAGTCGTGATGGCAGCGGTCAGCGTCGTCTTGCCATGATCGATGTGACCGATGGTCCCGACGTTGACGTGCGGCTTGTCGCGCTCGAACTTCTCCTTCGCCACTTTCTGTCAGCTCCTGTTATCGACTTGTAAGCCCGCCACCGTTTTGAGGCGAACCGGGGAATCTATCCAACTTGGAATTCTCATGCTGGCACAGGCTCGCCCGTGCGCTGCTCGATGATCTTCTCAGCGATGTTCGGGGGAACCTCCTCGTAGCCCTCGAACTGCATCGTGTACGTCGCACGGCCCTGCGTGTTGGAGCGCAGGTCGGTGGCGTAGCCAAACATCTCACTCAAAGGCACGCGGCCGGTGACCGCCAAAGCATTGCCACGTCGCTCCTGGCCCTCGATGCGCCCGCGGCGACGAGAGAGATCGCCGATGACATCGCCGAGGAAGTCCTCGGGCACGACGACCTCGACGGCGAAGATGGGCTCGAGCAATACAGGCTTGGCGCGCTTGGCGGCCTCTTTGAAGGCGAGTGAGCCGGCGACCTTGAAGGCGATCTCCGAAGAGTCGACGTCGTGGTACTTACCGTCGATGAGAGTGACGCGGATGTCGACCATCGGATAACCGGCCTTGACGCCGTTCTCGAGCGCCTCCTCGACGCCCTTCTCCACGGCGGGGATGAACTCGGAGGGGATCGCGCCGCCTTTGATCTTGTTGATGAAGTCAAAGCCCTCGCCGGGGGCGGGCTCGATATTGATGTAGACGACGCCGTACTGACCCGAGCCGCCGGTCTGACGCACGAACTTGCCTTCGATCTTCTCGGCGGTGCCGCGCACGGTCTCGCGGTAGGAGACCTGGGGGCGCCCAACATTGGCCTCGACGCCGAACTCGCGCTTCATGCGGTCGACGAGCACTTCGAGGTGCAACTCGCCCATGCCGGAGATCTCGGTCTGACCGGTTTCTTCGTTGGTGCGCACCTGGAAGGTGGGATCCTCCTCGGCGAGCCGGCCCAAAGCCACCGACATCTTCTCCTGATCGACCTTCGTCTTGGGCTCGACGGCAACCTTGATGACGGGCTCGGGGAAGACGATCGTCTCCAGCCGTATGGGCGCATCGGGCGCCGCCAGCGTGTCGCCGGTGACGACCTGCTTGATGCCCACAGCAGCGGCGATGTCGCCGGAGTAGACCTCGGAGACCTCCTCGCGGTCGTTGGCGTGCATCATCAGGATGCGCCCGATGCGCTCGGTGCGCCCGGTGCCGACATTGAGCACGCGCGAGCCGGCCTCGAGCTTGCCGGAGTAGACGCGGAAGTAGGTGAGCTTGCCCACGTAGGGGTCGGCCATGATCTTGAAGGCGAGCGCGGAGAAAGGCTCGGAATCATCGGCGTGGCGCGTGGCCTCACGATCCTCCTCGCTGCCCTTGACAAGTTCGCTACCAACGACGGGGGGCACGTCAAGCGGCGAGGGCAGGTAGTCGATAACGGCGTCGAGCAGCGGCTGCACGCCCTTGTTCTTGAAAGAGGAGCCGCACAGCACGGGCGTGAGCTTGGTTGACAGAGTGGCCTTGCGGATCGCCTCCTTCAACCGCTCCTCGGGGATCTCGGCTTCTTCAAGGATGAGCTCAACCAAACCGTCGTCGTAGTGGGAGACCTCCTCCAGGAGGTGCTCGCGCGCGCTGGCCGCGGCAGCGGCGAGGCGTGGGGGAATCTCAACCACGTCGACGTCCTTGCCGAGCTCGTCTTTGTAGACGATCGCCTTCATCGCGACGAGATCGACGATCCCCTCGAAGTCGCCCTCGGCGCCGATGGGCAGCTGAATCGGCACGGGGTGCGCGGCCAAGCGGTCGATCATCGTCTGCACGCCGCTGTCGAAGTCGGCGCCGATGCGATCCATCTTGTTGATGTAGGCGATGCGCGGGACGTGGTACTTGTCGGCCTGGCGCCAGACGGTCTCGGACTGCGGCTCGACGCCGGCGACGGAATCGAATAGCGCGATGGCGCCATCCAAAACGCGCAGCGAACGCTCGACCTCGACGGTGAAGTCGACGTGGCCGGGCGTGTCGATGATATTGATGCGGTGGTCTTTCCACTCAGCCGTCGTCGCGGCGGAGGTGATCGTGATGCCGCGCTCCTGCTCCTGTTCCATCCAGTCCATCGTGGCGGCGCCCTCGTGCACCTCACCCATCTTGTAGGTGCGCCCGGTGTAATAGAGGATGCGCTCAGTCGTCGTCGTCTTGCCGGCGTCGATGTGCGCCATGATCCCGATGTTGCGGGTGTTCTGGAGGCTGAATTTGCGGGGCATGGGCTGTGTTCTCGATTGTGCTCTAGGGCGAATCAGGGCAAAAAAAGAGGCCCCCCGGGCCCACGCGCGCTGCCGGTTATGAGCCGATTCGCGTCGCTATGTGCTCAGGGTCTTCATCTTGAGGTCAAGCTCCGCGGAAGGCAACGTTCGCACGACTGCTCCCACCGCGAAGGCGACGCCGACTATACCAGGGTTTCCCGCTCGCGCTGCCGCTGCGGGCAAGGCATTGCAACGCTGCCAAGCCGAGCACCGCGGTAAGGGCAGGCAAGCATTGGAACGACAGCTAACGCACCAATTCGACCCCAATCTACTTTCCCGCCATTAAGTAGGAGAGTACGCTGGGGAAGAAAACAGACAGACAGTCCCTCTCAGCCCGCCCAAGCCCCAAGCCCAAGCCCTCCAAGCCCAAACCCCCAAAAGCCAACACCCAAGGCCCCCAAAACGAGCCAGACCCGGACCCGGCCAAGCCCCTACGCGCCGGCAGCCTCCGCGGCCGCCTGGCCGACGGCGGCCCCCTGCTGCGGGCGCTCGGCGCGCAGCAGCATCACACAGGGAATCAGCGACAGCAGCGCAATCCCCAGCGCGGCCCAGTAGGCAGCGCGAAAGGCACTGGCAAGCTCGACGGGCCCGGCGTGGACATGCGCACCCGCGCCGGCGCGCTGCAGCACGACCGCGAGGATCGCGGTGCCGATGGCGCCGCCGAGGCGCATCAGCACGTTGATCTGCGGAGTCGCGTCGGAAAGCTGGTCGGGCCGCATGGCGGTGAAGGCGGCGGTCATGGCGGGCATGAAGGACATGCCGATGCTGACGCCGCGCACGACGAGCACGAGTGAGATGAGAACGATCGAGGTGCTGGTGCCGACGAAGATGAAGGGAATCGTGCTGAGCGCCAGCAGCGAAACACCCGCGATGGCGACGCGACCGCCCCCCAGACGCTCGGTGAGACGACCGGCGATGGGCATCGCGACGAGCGCGCCGATACCCTGCGGCCCGCACAGAAGCCCGGTGGTGATGACGCTCTCGCCACGCACTTCCTGGTAGTAGAGCGGGACGAGAATCATCGCCCCGAACAAGGCCGCGCCAACACCAAAAGTGGTGAATGAGGCACCGGCGAACACACGGTTGGCGTAGAGGCGCACATCGAGCAGCGGACGCTCGGCGCGCAGCGCGTGCAGGCAGAAGGCGACGCCGAGAACCACCCCGGCAAGCGTGGGCAGGAGCACTTTGAGCGAGCCCAGCCCCGAGCCTGAGCCGAGCGCGCTGAGACCGTAGACGATCGCCGTGGACCCAGCGGAAAGCAGCGCGAGACCCGCGACGTCCAGGCGCCCGGCCTCGCCGGAGTCGGTGTGCGGCACGAGCCGCCACCCCAGGAAAAAGGCGAGCACACCGATGGGCACGTTGACAAGAAAGATCCAGGACCAGTGCAGGTGCTGGAGGATGAGGCCGCCTACCACGGGCCCGAGGATGGGCGCGAGCATGGCGGGCATCGAAACGACCCCCATCACGCGACCCATGCGCTGGGGACCGGCGACCTGCGCCATGATGAGCTGCGCGACGGGCATGATCATGCCGCCGCCGGCGCCCTGCAGCACGCGGCAGAGCACGAGTGTCGTGGTCGAACCCGACACCGCGCAGAGCGCAGAGCCGACAGTGAAGAGCACGAGCGAGCTGAGATAGACCTGCCTGGCCCCGAAGCGCCGCGCGGCCCAGCCGGTAACGGGAATCACCGCCGCAAGCGCGAGCAGATAGCCCGTGACAACCCACTGGATCTGCGAAATGGGAGCGTGCAGATCGTGCCCGAGCGTGTGTAGCGCGACGTTGACGATCGTGGTGTCGAGGATCGACATGATCATGCCGAGGATCACGACGCCGGCGACGACCCAGACGTGGCGCTCGATGCGCTCGCCGGCGGCGGGGGAGGCGGCGGTAGCGGAGGCCATCGCCTCCAACGTAGCGAAGGGCCGAGCCGTACCCCCCGGCTTTCAAGTTTAGGAGGCCCCCTCAGGGGGGCCGTGTGGCCGCGCGTCGCGGAGGCTTGCTGTACTGGCTTTACCAGCGATAGTGCGCGAAGGCCTTATTGGCCTGGGCCATGCGGTAGATGTCGTCCTTGCGCTTGTAGGCGCCGCCCTGCTGGGAGAGGGCATCGGTGAGCTCGTTGGCGAGACGCTGAGCCATCGTCTTCTCGCGCCGCGCGCGGGCGAACTCGACGAGCCAGCGCACCGCCAAAGTGCGCGCGCGGCGCGCGGGCACCTCGACGGGCACCTGATAGGTGGCGCCGCCGACACGACGACTGCGCACCTCAAGCGCGGGGGTCAGGGTCTTGATCGCGTTCTCGAGCGTCTCGACGGGATCCTTGTCGCTGCGCTCGCCGATCAGTGCAAGCGCGTCGTAGACGATGCGCTCGGCGGTTGACTTCTTGCCGTCGAGCATGACCTTGTTGATGACCTGCGCAACGAGCTTGGAACGATGCACGGGGTCGGCCTCAAGCGGCCGGATCTGAGCAGCTGCGCGACGAGGCATCTATTTCTTTTTCACGCCGTACATGGAGCGCGACTTCTTGCGGTCGCTGACGCCGGCAGCGTCGAGCGTGCCGCGCACGACCTTGTAGCGCACACCGGGCAGATCCTTGACGCGACCACCGCGAACGAGCACGACGGAGTGCTCCTGCAGGTTGTGCCCCTCGCCGGGGATGTAGGCGGTGACTTCCATCGAGCCGGAGATACGCACACGCGCGACCTTGCGCAGCGCGGAGTTGGGCTTCTTGGGGGTGGTCGTATAGACGCGCGTGCAGACGCCGCGACGCTGCGGCGCGGCGACCTTCTTCTTGCGACCGTTGCCCGACTTCAGGCCAGGCGTCGCCAGCTTTTTCTTCGGGGCGACGCGGCCCTTGCGCACGAGCTGTGATGTCGTCGGCATTCGGCGAGTGATCCTAGCAGTGCTAGGCAGTCGCGCGCAGGCCAGCGCTGCGCACGGGCGCAGGCATCAGCGCCGAGGCCGCGACGACGAGCACGAAGGCCAGCGACTGGCAGACGACGCCCAGGGCGCTGCCGGCCATGGGATCGCCGAACACGACAATGCCGCCGGCGATCCCCGCAATATTGGCGGTGGCGCCCGTGACGGCGATGACAGGCACAGCGTCTCCGTCCTGCAGGCCGCGCGCGGAGGCATAGAAGGCGACGATCGAGGCGAGGACCGCGACCGCCAGCCAGGGGCTGAGCAACAGACCGAGCAGGCCGTGCGCGTGCGTGATGCCGGTGAGAGCCTTGATCGCTGTGTCTGACACGCCGAAAAGGATGCCCGAGGCGGCTCCCAGCATCACGCCGTGGTGCTCGGCGGTGCCACCCATGCGGGGACCCATGATGAGCAGGCCGCCGAGACCGAAGAAGCCGGCCTCGAAGCTGACCATGGCGACCTCGGAGAACTGCGAGTGCGCGCCGTGGGTCGCCGGCAGCGTGATCCCTAGCAGGATGAGGCCGGCGGTCATGAGCCACAGCCCGAGCCACTGGCGCGGCCCGACCTCAAAACCGAACAGCCGGTCGGCCATGACGGCGATGAAGACGACGCCGGCGGCGAGGGATACCTGCACAACCGACATTGGCGCGAGCGTGAGCGCCGCTACGTGCAGCGTCCAGGAGGCGGTGGCCACAAGCATGCCTAGAGCGAACCACTTCGAGCTGAACAGCGCCTTGGCGCTCTGCCAGGGGTGGCGCACCTCCACCTTGGCCACCGCATTGGCGCCTCTGTACTTGTAGAAGAAGCCAAGGTTCGCCACAAAGGCGCAGGCCAGCGAGAGGAGTATGCCTAGCTCAAGGGTCATGATCGTGGGCTCCATCGGCACGCCCCGCCGCTTGCTTTACTGCCGGGGAGCCAATCGGGCACATTACTCGTAGATACCTCAGTGCAAGCTAAAGAACCCGTCAGCGGCGGAGTTTCCCGGCCGTCGCCGCGGCCTTCTACTGAGCCCGCGAGTCCCCGGCCGCTGCTGCTGATCGATATCGACGGTGTCATCTCGTTATTCGGCTTCGCTGCCGGCGAGCGGCCCTCAGGCGCCTTCCACGCGATCGACGGCATCCCCCACTTCCTTTCCACCACCGCCGCCGAGAACCTGCTCGGCCTCGTTTCCGTCTTCGACCTGGTGTGGTGCTCGGGCTGGGAGGAGAAGGCCGAGGAATACCTGCCCCATCTACTTGGGCTGCCGGCGGGCCTGCCCTTCCTGAGCTTCGAGCGCGATGTTGGCGGCGCCACGGCAGCGCGCGCCCACTGGAAGCTCGACGCGATCGATGCCCACGCCGGCCCTGAGCGCCCGCTGGCCTGGCTGGACGATGCCTTCAACACAGCCTGCCATGAATGGGCGGCTAAGCGCCCGGGACCGACGCTGCTCGTGCGCACCGCCCCCGAGCGGGGGCTGACACGGCGGGAGGCCACGCAGCTCACGGAGTGGGCTGGCTCGTTGGCGCGGGCGCGGGACTGAAGGAGACAGTGCCCGTCAGCGCCAACGGCGCGGATACCGCAGCCGGCACGCCGGCGGCACCCGGGCAGAGCGCGCGCAGCGACATCCCCGGGGGACCGGGCGCCTGCTGGGCGACGGCCACCGCGAAGCTGCCATCGGGCCCCGTCTGCGCTGGCGCGAGCGTCTGCTCGCTGACGACCTCCCCATGATGAGAGGAACTGCGCGCCTGAAGCTCGATCGGCGCGCCGGCGATCCCGGCTGCTTCAGTGTTTCCTTCAAGCCATCTGAGGCTGCCGGTGAGCGCCACGATCGCACCGCTGGCTTGATCGCGCTGGGGCACGAGGGTCAGCCTGGCCACCCGACCCGCAAGGCCCACGGTGGCCTGCCGCAACCCCGGCAGCTCCCCATAGAGCGCGTCGCCGGGGCAACTCGTGGAGTCGGCATCGCGATGACCGGCGATACGCGGCAGCGATACGTGCGCGCGCGCAGGGAAGCGGCTGTAGATCGCGCCCGCCGGATTCACCCGCACGGTCACCCGGCCCGGCACGGGCGTGCCGTGCAGCGAGAGCTTCCAGGCAAGCAGGTGCGCGAGCGAGCGCCGCGCCGCCGCGGAGATCCGCTGTGCCCCGTATTCACCTAGCACGGCGATGCCCGTCGAGCAGTAGTTGTAGCCCCCGGCGTGCGCCCCGATCACAGCCTCCTCCACGCCGCCCGCGCGCGCCTCGAAGATCCGTCCGAAGCGATCGACGACGAAGTTGTAGCCGATGTCATTCCAGCCTCGGCCGTAGCGATGAAAGGCGTAGATCGCCCGCAGCATCCCCGGCACCTCCCCTGGCCCATACCCGTTGGGATTCTCCGTGTGATGCACAAAGGCCAAGGCAACTTCGCCATATTGGGGACTGACGCTCGGCGGGCAGCGCCCCTGCGCCCAGGCAGCACGAGCCACGATCGGCGGTTGTCCCGGTCCGGCAGGTAGCGCCTGCGGCAGCACTCCCAACGCCGCGCGGGCAGCTCCGGGCCGCAGCGCCGCGCCCAGCGCTCCCCCGACCGCCGCGCCGGCGGTGGTCACGAGCAGCGACCGGCGTGTAACACGGCGTCCGGCCATCGACCCCACAACCGCGATTCTGCGCCGATGTCGCGGTGAGGGGGTGAGAATCCTCTCAGCCGCGGAGAGCCGCCGAGAATCCTCTAGCTCCCCTCCTGGCTCAGCTGCCCAGCTGTCCTGGCTCAGCTGCTCAGCTGTCCTGGCTCAGCCGCCCTCTTGGCTCAGCTGCCCTCCTGGCCCTCCAGGGCTTTTTCGGCGATGCGCAGCATGCCAAGCCCGACCCAGGGCGGCGCGTTGGAGCGCACGCGCACGCCGGCGCCCTCGGAGGTGATGACTTCAACGATCGTCACCACCGCGCCGATCTTGTAATCGTCGCCGAAGTCGTTTTCGATCGCCTCCATCTGAGCAGCCACTTCGGCGCCCAGCTTGTTCACGGGGTCGCGCCCGATCTCATCCTCGCCCCGCCCCTCGTTCTCAGCAGCCGCCATGACGCTTCCTCTCGGTCAAATACGTAAGTAACGGATCATGGCATCTCAGCTGTTCGCCGCAGGCGATGTGCAGAGGACGATCAGGCCGGCAGCAGTTCCAGCGCGTCCACATGGCGGGGGCGCATGACGGAGAAGTGGCGATGATCGAGCGTGGCCAGTTTCGGCTCACGCAGGCGCTCGACGACGGCAAGCACAGCGGCATCCACAAAGCCGACGCGCAGGTCGGCGTAGGTGAGCATCACTTCCCCGACGCGCACATAGTCTCGCGCGCTCAGGGGGAGAACGTCCAGCTCGCCTCGATGGATGGTCTGGAGCAGCGCAGGAAAGGCATCGGGCCCAACCTGGCGCGCGAGGAGATGGTCGAGCTCAACGAGCACCGGTGCCGGCACCACTCGCCGTACGCGCGGCAACCGGAAGAGCTTCACGCAGGCTGCATGATGTGTGTCGCCGGCATCCAGAGCGGCGAGGATGGGGCCGGTGTCTAGGACGAGCGCCAAGGCTCGGGCTCGAAAATGTCCTCGCTCGCCAGCTGCGAAAGGTCGCTGCGGCCGGAGCGAAAGGCTCCGATCAGCGAAAATGGAGGCTGCTCGGGCTCATCCCCCAACTCGTGCTCGATCGCCTCACGCACCACCTGGGCAACCGACACCCCGCGCTCGGCAGCCCGGCGCTTGGTGCGTTCCACCAGCTCCGGCTCAGCCTGGATCATCAGCCTCTGCATCATCATGCCATCATGATAGCGGATGTACACGACGCATCTCGCCCAGTCGATCTCCGCCCCCGTCATGTCGAGACCTTTGAGCTGCTGCCTTGATGGGTGGGGAACTCAAGGTTCGTTCACGGAAGGCGCCTGAGGAGCCCGGCTCTCCCTACTTCGTCCTGGGGTCGGGCGGCTTACCAGGGCGGGCGAAGTCCTTGGAACATCGGGAAGTGACGAACATTGAGCGTCCACAGTTCCAGTCCGTTCACAAGGGCTGACGCGGCCACGCAATAATCGACCGTGTCTGCCAGCGCGCTCACCCGGTCGAGCGCAGCCTACGGGCCGTGCCCGAGCGAACCCTCTCTACGAAGGCGGCGCCGCTCTCGTCGCGATGAGCCCACGCGCCGAAGGCGCTGTCGAGCAGTCGCAGCCGGTCGGGCTGGGACACCGCTTCATAGCGCTCGTCGAGTGCACGACGAACAAGCTCGGCCAGCGAATGACCGCTTCTGGCGGATTCATCCCGCAGACGCACATACTGGGCATCGGTCAGAGTGATCTGAGTACGGTGCATAGTGATGTAATGCTACATCATTTCTTCCTTCTTCCGTGCCCCTTCTGGGTGCGCTTCTTGGCTTTGGGCTTCTTCTTCGCTTTGCCGCAGCCGGTCACCTGGATCTTCGTATTCTGCTTGATGATCACGCCGTTCTGTCCGGTGATGGTGGTGGGCATCTCCAGGCGGGTGCCGCAGAGGTTGCCCTTGGCCTTGGCGGGGAGGATGGCCGCGAGCCCGGAGTGCGGCCCCTCGGGAAGCTTGAGCTCAAACGTGGAGATAGGCGCGTCGGGCACGCTGTTGAATGCGCTGGAGGTGACCTGCTTCTTGATGTTGATGCTGCCGTCGAGATCGAGCGTGACGCCTTCGCCCTGCAGCACGATGACGAGATCAGGGAACGCCGCACCGCCGTGAGACACCAGGTACGCCGGGCCCGCGACGGGACTCGCGAGCACAGGCGTCACGGCGGTCGCGACCCCGATATCCGACCCGATGGGACACGAAGCGGGGTTCGCGTTAAAGACGCTGTCCGGGCACGCCTGCTGGATCGTGGAGAGCCTGGAGGGCAATGCCTTGGGCAACGTCACGGCGACGCTGCGAATATTCGCCTGCCCAGGCCCCGAAGCGACCTTCACATCAAGGCTCGCGCCAGCCTTCTTCGAGGTCTTCGCCTGCGTTGAGACCGTGAACGAAGGCTTGAACGCCAGGCCGGCGCAGCCCGCGGCCTGAAAGCGACTGGACACATTGGTGCTCACACCCTGCGTCGAGGAGAGCATGCCAGCGACCGCCATCGTGTCACAACTCGTGGGGTTGAAGATGAACCCCCCACGCGTGATATCGACGTGCACGGTGCGGATGTCCAGCGGGATACCCTGCAGGATCGAGGGCAACGGATCGCTGACCACGACGATCTGCGCCGTGACGGGATTCACGCGGATCGAAGCGCGCACGACCTCCTTCCCAACCCCAGCGTTCCCCGTCAGCGTATACGGACCCGCCGTCGTCGGCACGACGATCGAGAGGCCAAACGGCCCACCGTTATACGGCCCCGTCAAATACACCTGGCCACCGTGCACCCAGTAGGGGCTCCTGCCGGCGCCGACAGCCGCGGTAGCTTCCCCGATCAAGCTCCCCGAAGGGCATGTGCCCTGCGCGGCCTGCGGTTCGCCACACAGCGTGATGCCTTTGAGGATCCCCAACAACCCCGGGGGCATCGTGATGCTCACCCCGCCCACGGTCTGTTCGCCATCCTGACGGGAGAACGTCACACCGAACGAACTGAACGCCCCCGCCCGCGAGCTCGCGGTGCCGGCGGTGAACGATGGCGCGAACCCCTGGCCGGCGCACCCACCGGGCGCCTGCGCGACTTCAAAGGACGCCGAGGGTGTCGCCGGCGGACCGGACTGCGGCGCGGACCACGGGGTCAACACCGAGGTCAACGCGAAGCTCCCACACGACGCCGGGGCCTTCAACGCCGCCGTATCGCCCGCGAAGAAGTGGGTACGCAGTTCACTGAACGGGAACTGCGCCGTGTCCTTCAACACAGTCGTCAACCGTCCCGTGACAGGGTCGGCCTGCACTTCCGCCGGAAGCTTCACGATCACACCCGTCCGTGGATCGTCAACGACGAAATACAGGGCGAGCAGGCTCGCGAACGGGTTTTCATCCTGCTTGGCGACATAGATCGAACCCGACAGCGGCGTCTTTTCGCGTTCTGAGGCGTTCGGGCATTCCTGCAACGGGACAGTCGCTTCCTTGCACGCTTCACTTGGCAGCGCCGGGGTTTCCAGTTCGAGCGTCCCGACCTTCGAAGCATCGGGA
>DASZGB010000018.1:0-14785 GCA_035939185.1 Solirubrobacteraceae bacterium | reverse complement strand
CTGCTCGAGGCGACATCGGCGGTCAAGATCGATGACATCGCTGACGAGGACGAGAAGACGGGCGCCAAGATCGTGCTGCGCGCGCTCGAGGAGCCGCTCCGTCAGATCGCGGAGAACGCCGGGCTCGAGGGCTCGGTCGTCGTCAACGACGTTCGCAAGGCCAAGAAGGGCCAGGGCCTGAACGCGGCGACCGGCGAGATCGTCGACCTCGTTGCCGCGGGCATCATCGACCCGGCGATGGTGACGCGCTCGGCGCTGCAGAACGCGGCCTCGATCGCCAAGAACATCCTCACCACCGAGGCGATCGTGGCCGAGGTGCCCGAGAAGGAAGGCGCCGGCGGCCCCGGCGGCGGCATGCCTGATATGAGCGGCATGATGTAGGGAGCGCGCCTTGCGGAGGGTTCGGGTTTTATTCCGTAACTCCCGTGGCGACTGCGACGGTCCTTTACAGGAGCCCGGCTAACAGCCGGGCTCCTGTCGTAGGTGGGTATCGCAGCTCGCCCGTGAGGTGTGCAAGTCGCAGGCGGTTAGGCGTGCTTGTAGGAGGCGCCCAGCAGACCCGCCGATGCGGCCACGTGCAGCGCTTTCTCGCGCAGCTTTTCTGCGTCGAAACCAGGGCTAACGGGGATTTTCTTTGGCAGCGCGTACATCAGGAAGGCGTAGCGCACTGCGGGGCCTTTGGGGGGGCACAACGAATAGCCTGTCTGGCCGTGGCTGTTGCGTCCAAGGATCGCACCCGCGGGAAGCTGTCCGGCGGAGAGCCCGCGTAACTTGGGGCTGATGCCAGCGACTGCCCAACTGGCGAAGAGCTTGCCGTGCACCGGAGACAGGTCGAACAAAAACAGGTCGATTTCGGCCGTATTGGGTGGAACGTGGCTCCAGCTGATGGGTGGCGGCACGTTGGCCCCATCGCAGGTGTAGTGCGCAGAGATCGGGTCGAGCTTGATTGAGCTGGCCAGCTGGATGTCGATCGAGGGAAGTTTTTCAGAGCTTGTTGTGGTGGTAGTTGTGCTGCTGCTGGTCGTGGCCGTCGTGGTTGCGCTGGCCGTCGAGGACGTCGGCGTCGCGCTCGCCGCCGTGGTCGACGATGACGATGACGATGACTGCGTCGTCGAGCTCGAGCCGCCGCAGCCGATGAGCGCGAGCGCAACGATCAGCGCGCTGGCGATGGCTGTCGAGCGCAGTCCGGTGTGCATGGGTCGTCCTCCTCATTTACTGGAATGTCGAGGGGCCGGGCCCCTCGTTTGGATATGAGGAATCGACCCTTGCAGATCGATGGCGGTACAGCCAAGCAAATACGGTCGATTGTTTCCGACGCCTATCCCACTGGCGATGTCTATCCCACTGCGCTGACCGGCCGTGGCGGCTCGCCGATGTACTTGGCGGTCGGGCGGATCAGGCGCCCTTCGCGCTTCTGCTCAAGAATGTGCGCGGACCAACCGGCGACGCGCGCGCACGTGAACATCGGCGTGAAGAGATCCGGCGGAACTTCGGCGTGGTCGAGGACGACGGCCGACCAGAACTCGACGTTGGTTGCCAGTACGCGATCGGGCTTGCGCGCGTGCAGCTCTGCTAGCGCGGCCTGCTCGAGCGCCTCGGCGGCCTCCAGTCGCGGCGAGCCAAGTTCGCGGCAGGTGCGGCGCAGCACCCGCGCGCGCGGGTCTTCGGCGCGATAGACACGGTGGCCGAAGCCCATCAGGCGCTCGCCGCGATCCATCGCCTGCTTGACCCAGCGCTCGGCGTCGCCTGTCTGTTCGACCTCATCGAGCATCTTCAGCACGCGCGAGGGCGCGCCGCCGTGCAGCGGACCCGAGAGGGCGCCCACCGCAGCCGACATGGCCGCGGCGACATCGGCGCCGGTGGAGGCCACGATGCGTGCGGTGAAGGTGGAAGCGTTCATGCCGTGCTCGGCGGCCGAGATCCAGTAGGCGTCGATCGCCTTCACGTGGCGGGGGTCGGCCTCGCCGCGCCAGCGGATCAGGAAGCGCTCGGGGATCGAGGTACCCTTGTCCACTGCCTCCTGGGGCACCGGCGGCTGACCCCCGCCGCGCGCGGACTGCGCCACAAAGGAGAGCGCCATCACTGAGGCTCGCGCCAGGTGCTCGCGCGCCTGCTCGTCGGAGATGTCGATCAGCTGCTCAAAGCCCCACTCCGGCGCCAGCATTGCCAGCGCAGCCTGCACATCCACGCGGTGATCGCCTGAGCGCACGGTCAGCGCATGCGGTTCGGCCGGTGGCAGGCCCGGTTTCAGGCGGCCGTCCACCAGCAGGCCCCAGACCTGCTCGTAGGGCACTGCACCGACCAAATCCTCGATGTCCACGCCGCGGTAGCGCAGCGCGCCACCTGCCCGATCGGGCTCGGCTATCTCCGTGGCGAAGGCGACTACGCCTTCCAGGCCCGACTGGACCTCTGGTGCTGCGGGTGCTGTCTGTACCTCGGTCATGGCATTCGCTTTCTGAGCTCGCTGCTTGACGGTTGTGGGCAGGACATATGATGGCGCTTCTCGACCGACGAGGAGGAGCCAGTGCCCGACAGCGATCTGATGTTCCGCCCTGCCACCGAGCTCGCGGGCATGGTGCGTACCGGAGAGGTCTCCGCGAGTGAGCTCGTGGAGCTGTCGCTGGCGCGCATCGAGGAGCTGAATCCGCGCCTGAACGCCTTCGTACAGATCGATGGCGAGCGTGCGCTGGCCGCCGCCGCACAGGTGGGGTCCGGCGATGCGCGGCCCTTTGCGGGGGTGCCGATTGCGATCAAGAACAACCGAGCCGTGCAGGGACTGCGGCTCACCTATGGGTGCTCGCTGATGTCCGAGTACGTGGCCGATTACGACCACAACATCACGCGCCGCCTCAAGGATGCAGGGTTCATCGTGGTCGGGTCAACGACACTGCCCGAGTACGGCATCCTGCCGACCAGCGAGGCGCGCCTGTTTGGCCCCACGCGCAATCCCTGGGATCTGGAGCGCACTCCCGGTGGTTCCTCGGGCGGCTCGGCGGCAGCGGTAGCCAGTGGCATGGTGCCGGTCGCGCACGGCAACGATGGCGGCGGCTCGATCAGGATTCCTGCGGCCTGTTGCGGGCTGGTAGGGCTGAAGCCTCAGCGTGGGCGCATTTCCGCCGCGCCGGAACTGGGCGAGTCGCTACTGGGGATCGACGGCATGCTCACGCGCACCGTCGCCGACACCGCGGCGATCCTCGACGTGCTGGAGGGCTATGAGCCCGGAGACGCCACCTGGGCGCCGCCGCCGGCCGAGCCGTTTGCGACGGCCGCCACACGCGCGCCGGGGGCGCTGCGGATCGCGTGTACCGTGCTGCCGCCGATCACCGACGCCGTCGTGGATCCCCTGTGCGCCCAGGCAGTGAGCGACGCGGCGGAGCTGCTGCGGGACTTGGGGCACACCGTGGAGGAGGTCGACCCGCCGTGGCAACTGCCGGGCGTGCAGGAGCTGTTCGGGGCCGTCTTCTCCACGCACATCTCCCTCTCCATCGCCTACTCGGGGATGGTGTCCGGAAGGGAGCCCACCGCCGATGACATGGAGCCGATGAGCTGGGCCATCTACTCGATGGTCGGGCATCTCAATGCCGTAGAGGGCATCGGGGCGACGGTGCGCCTGGAGGCCTTCACCCGCCAGCTGGTCGCTTTCCTGGAACCCTACGACGTGCTCTTGACCCCCGCGTTGGCCGAGCGTCCGCTGCCGCTGGGGACGCTGGATACGGCTGCGCCTGAGCCGATGTCCACCTTTACCCGCTCAGGCCTCTTCACACCTTTCACTCCCACCTTCAATGCCAGCGGCCAGCCCGGCATCTCGGTGCCGCTCTTCCACGGCGAGGACGGCCTGCCGCTGGGGGTGCAGCTGGTGGGACGTCCCACGGGCGAGGCCACGCTGCTGTCGCTGGCGAGCCAGCTGGAAGCGGCGCGGCCGTGGGCAGTTAGGCGCCCGCCGGTGTCCTCCTGATCTTGCCTTAAAGTGCCGTAGGCATTGATGTCCGGTTTTGTCCTAGCCTACTTTCCTATCCAATAGCGGGAAAGTAGGCTGGGGAGCGAAAAGACAGACCTTCCTAAGCCTGCGCCAGGATCGCCCGCATCGGCTCGGGGGTGACGCCGAAGCGCTCGGCGTCGGCGGAGCCGCGCGTGGAGATCATCGAGACCTCCATCAGCTCGGCCTCGTCCCAGGTGGCGAAGGCGCCGGTTCCCATCGTGGCCTCCAGCAGGCGCAGAGCGCGCGAGACGATCGGCGTGGGCAGGTGTAGGAGCGGGCGCCGCCGCTGCAGCGAGCGCAGCACGAGGCGTACGATGTCGGTGTGGCTGAGCGTCTCGGGACCAGCCAGCTCAAAGCGCTCGTTCCGCTCGTCCTCGCCACCGCGCAGCGAGGCCATTACGCAGTCGGCCACGTCCTCGGCCCAGATCGGCTGGTAGACGGCGCGACCGCGCCCGGAGATGGGCACCACTGGAAGCAGCGCCAGGCGTTCGAGCAGCGTCAGCCAGGGGTCGCCGGGGGCGTAGACGATCGAGGGGGCAAAGACCGTCGAGCGCATATCGGACTCCCGCACCGCCTGCTCGGCCAAGGCCTTGGCGCGAAAGAAGCGCGCGCGGTGGTGCGTGGAGGCGTCGAGCACCGAGAAGAACACGAAGCGCTCCACGCCCGCGCGCTGCGCGGCGTGCACCATGCGCCAGGTGGCGATGCCGTTGAGCTCCTCGATTGACCCGCGCGGCTGATCGCGGATCGAGGCCGCCAGGTGCACGACCGTTTGCACCCCCCGCAATGCGTTGCGAAACGAAGGCGGATCGGTGAGATCGCCCAGCGCGATCTGCACGCGCACGCGCTGGGGACCCAAACGCCGTGGGTTGCGCACGAGGCAACGCACCGGTGTGCCCTCGCCGAGCAGGCGGTGCAGCAGGGCTGAGCCCACGAGGCCGGTGGCGCCGGTCAACAGGAGCATGGAGCCAACCTAACGCACCCTCCGGGTGCGGCGCGCTCGCCGCTAATATTCGCCTCTCCCCTGGAAGCGTTCAAACCGACCGTAGAAGGAAACGAATGGCCTACGTGATTGCTGAGCCGTGCATCGGCACCAAGGACAACTCGTGTGTCGAGGTGTGCCCCGTCGACTGCATCCACCCCACGCCCGACGAGCCCGGCTACGACGCGGCGGAGATGCTCTACATCGACCCGGAGGAGTGCATCGACTGCGACGCCTGTGTCGAGGCCTGCCCGGTGGACGCCTGCTTCGCGGAGGACCAGTTGCCCGAGGAGTGGGCCAAGTACACGCAGATCAACGCTGAGTACTTCGCGAACAGTAAGTAGCGCGTTGACCGCCTCAGGCCATCGGAAGCGACATGCCGACGGGCTTCGGGCTCGTCGGTGCAACGGGGGCCTCCGGCTCGATCGCAAGCACGGGCAGCGCCATCGGCGCCATTGCGATCAGCCCCCGCGCCGCATGACGGATGGCCTGTGCCGCGGGATCGTCGGGGTCCTCGAGCACGAGCGGGGTGCCACTGTCGGCGTGCTCGCGTAGGGGCATCGTGAGCGGCACCTTGCCGAGCAGGGGCACGTCGAGTTCGTCGGCGAGGTCCTGGCCGCCGCCCTCGCCGAAGATCGCGTAGCGCTCGCCATCAGGCGTGGCGAAGCTCGACATATTCTCGATCACTCCACAGATCTCAAGCGAGACCTTGTTGGCCATCTCCGCCGAGCGCCTGGCCACCTTCTGCGCCGTGGGCTGGGGAGTGGTGACGATCACGAACTGCGCCTGCGGCAAGAGCTGGGCAAGGGTCATGGCGACGTCGCCCGTGCCAGGGGGCAGGTCGATCAGCAGGTAGTCAAGCGTCCCCCAGGCGACGTCCTGCAGGAACTGCGAAAGCGCCTTGTGCAGCATCGGACCGCGCCACACCACGGCGGCGTCCTCCTCGAGGAAGAAGCCAATCGACATCACCTTCACGCCGTGCGCCTCCAGGGGCAGGATCTTGCGCTCAGGCGAGACCGGCGGGCGCGTGGCGCCCAGCCCGTACATGCGCGGGATCGAGTAGCCCCACACATCGGCGTCGAGGATCCCCACCTTCTTGCCCTCGGCCGTAAGCGCCGCCGCGAGGTTCGCCGTCAGCGTGGACTTGCCCACGCCGCCCTTGCCCGAGCCGATGCACATCACGTTGGCGACCTGCGCCAGCGCTCCGTCGGGCAGCGTGCCGCGCCCGAGCTTCTGCTGTAGGGCCGCCTTCTGGGTGTCGCTGAGCACGTCGAAGAAGACGTTCACGTGGGTCACGCCCTCGAGCGGCGCGACTGCCTGTGCCACCGAGGTCTGGAAGTGCCCGCGAATGGGGCATGCCGGCGTCGTCAGCGAGACCGTCACGTCGACCACCCCGTTTGTCCCGATCTCGATCGAGCGCACCATGTCGAGCTCGACAATCGAGCGCCGCAACTCAGGATCGATCACGCTCTCCAGGGACTTGAGGATCTCGTCTTTGGTCATCTTCCTTGCATTCTCGCAAAAGCCCGGGTGTCTCCCGGCTCTTCATAAAAAGGGCCGGGAGCGGCTGGGGGCCGCTCCCGGCCGAGGGAGGAGAGGGTCCTACTTCCGCCGGCGGGATATGAGGCCGGCAGACTGTCCCGCTGTCAGGTCTCTCCGGTGCCTGCAGCGGGGGAAGATCACACCAGGCTCGAGACGCGCTCCTGGAGGCTCTCAACGAGCTCGGCGCCCTCACGGCGGCGCTGACGCAGTTCGCGCTCGACGCGTGTGCGCGTCTTGCGTACCTCGCGCTCGAGGCGATGGCGGGCGGTGATGCCGCGGCGCTCGAACTTGTTCAGCTGGGTGTTGAGCTTGGACTGTGCCTTGGCAGGGCTCGAGTAGGTCGAGAGGGTGTCGTTGACGCTCTCAACCACCTTTTCGCGAGCGATCAGGGCAGCGCCGACGGGGATCAGGACGGCCCGCTCGGCGTAGTTGGGGGTCGAGCGCGTGGCTCGTGTCTGAGTGGGACGCGCGCTTGCAGTAGTGCGTGCGCTCGCGGCTGTGCTCTTGGCACGGGCGGCGGTGCGCTTAGCAGCCGGTTTGGCGGCTGCCTTGCGGGTGCTGGGGGAAGTTGTGTTGGCAGTAGCCATGTGGCGTGGATCTCCTTTTCCTCTACGCGAGGAGTGGGTACGTGGTCATCGAACACCTGTTTGTACCCGGCGTGCGATAGATCGTTACACCCCTAGCCTAACAGGAAGTAAATTCCCTGTGAAATCTGGCTTTATCGAGGTGGAGCTTGTAACATCAGGAACATACGTTCGAGCACGGCTGTCGGGCCGTCCCAAACATTCATGCCATGCGGGTGAGCCACAGCTCCGGCGAGTCGAGCTCGGCCGTGGTGGGCAGCGTCTCGGGACTGCTCCAGGCTCGCGCCAGCGCCGGCGGGCCACCGGCCGCGACGACGGCGTCGCAGAAGCGGCGGCCGCCCTCGTACTGGCGCAGCTTGAGCTCCAAGCCAAGCAGGCGCTCGAGCACGCGCCAGGGCAGGCCGCGTGAGGCACGCCGGCGGGTCATCGCGGCGCGCAGGCGCGGCAGCGAGGGCAACAACTCGGCGCCGATCTCGTCCATGACATGCTCGGCGTGGCCCTCCACGAGCGTCATCGTGGCCTGCATCTGCTCCACGAGCTTCCAGCGCTTCTCGCCGACGGTGAGGCGCAATACCTCGCCGCGGCGTACGCGCTCGATCAGCTCGCGCGTGTTGCTGGGATCGGCCAGCTTGAAGAGCTGACCGAGCGAGACGTTGGTCTCAAGTCCCTCGATGAGCTCGCTGAGCAGGCCCGCGAGATGCCCGCGCAACCACGGTGCGCCGGAAAACTGCACGGCGTGGGTGACCTCGTGGATGGTCACCCACGCCACGAGCTCCTGCTCGTCGACGTCGAGGCTGCGGGCGGCCTGCGCCAGGTTGGGCGCCACCAGCAGCAGCCGTGGGGTCACGCTGGGGTCGAGGATCGCGAGGTCGTACTGCCCGAGCACGCGCTGGGAGAGCATCCCCGTGAGCGCTCCCACCTGCACGCCGAGGACCATGCCGGAGGCCACACGCATCGCTTCGGGTAAGCCGAGCGCCCAGCCCTGACGGGCTTTGGATGAGAGGCGCGGGGAGGAGGAGGACGATGAGGAGCCGCCCTCCAGACGCCCGGCCATCTGCTCGAGCAACGGGCGCATCGTGGCGAGGTTTGCAGCGATCCAGCGTGGACGATCCACCGCCTCAAGCGCCGGCAGCTCCGCGGGCAGCGCAAGGCCGGTGTAGTCGCTTACGCGCCGAGCGAAGTCCTGGGCGAGCGGCTGCACCGACTCCGCGCGGATGCCGCTGCGCGGAGGGGTGCCAGCGAGCATCTCCCCCACCCGCTGCGCGGTACCCCAATCGATGATGTCCATCTTCAGAGCGTAGCCCGCCGCGAGCCGCCGGCTCATATCCTTGAAGGCGTGTCCCTCTCGCTGCACCGCGTTCCCGAGGCTGGCTCCCAGCCCGGAGCGCAGGCGGGCGGTACATCCTCCGAGCGCGCGCAGGAGCGCGATGTACTTGCCTGGCTGCGGCTTACGTGCGATCCCCAGGACGCCACCGCGGTCGCGCGCGCGCTGGTTCGGCCGCCGATCGAGATGCGCCAGAGCGATCTGGTGCGCGTGATCCAGATCGCGCGGCGGCGGCGACTGGACATGATCGCGGCGCTGCAGGCGGCGACCGAGTCGCCGCAGATGCCTGCGCAGGCGCGCGAGCGGATCCTGCGCTTCCTCGATCTATACAGGGGCGCGCGCGCGGCGCTGGAGGCTGGGCGCCCGGACCTGTTCGTGCGCGTGGTGGCAGCCGGTGAGCGGACGGATCGCGAGCAGGAGACCTCGGGTCCGAGCGAGCGCCTGCAGAGCACGCTGCGCACAATGCGCGAGGAGGTGCTCGGCGACGTCACGCGCATCGCGGGCGGCCTCTCGGAGCTGCGCCTGGATACGGACCTCGATGTTTCCCACGGCATCGCACGCTACCTGGAGCTGATCAAGCTGACGGCGCTGATGGAGCGGCCGGCGGGGCAGAGCGTGACCGAGGCGCTGCCGGAGATCAACGCGCGCCTGCAGGCCGCGGTGACATCGCTGCAACGCGAGATCTTCCAGACCTCCCCGCTCGATGCGGCGCTGCTGGGCGACGAGCTCGATGAGCACGGTGAGGCGGGCGAGAACGGCGTGCTCGCCAAGCGCGCGCATGCACGCGCGCTGGCGGTGCGCGGGGAGCCCTCGCTGCAACCGTTCCTGCCACGCATCGGCCAGGGTCTGGTGCTCTCGGCCTCGGACATCTACACCTACCGCAGCTGCCCGCTCAGGTACAAGTATGCGCGCGTACTGCGGATCCCGTCCGAGCAGACGCTCAACCAGCGCTTTGGGATCGCGGTGCACCAGGTGCTGGAGCGCTACCACGTCGCTGGCGCGAGCACACTGGCGGAGATGATGGAGCTACTGGGGACGGCCTGGCGGCGCGGGGGCTTCGGTGACTCTGAGCAGGAGCGCGAGCTGTATGAGAAGGCGCGCGCCGCACTCACGCGCTACTTCGAGCGCCTGAGCGAGCACGACGGCGAACCGGTGTGGTTCGAGCGCTCGTTCTCGTTCACGCTCGGCTCGCACCGCGTGCGCGGGCGCGTGGATCGCATCGACCGCCTCCCCGATGGCGGCTACGAGCTGATCGACTACAAGACGTCTCGCCCGAAGAATGAGGCGCAGCTCGGCGAGGACGTGCAGCTCTCGCTGTATGCACTGGCGGCGCATGAGGACTGGGGCCTCCGGACGCCAAGTCAGGCCTACTACTACGTGCTCGATGACCTGAAGGTCCCCGTGGCGTCCCCCCGCGCGGGTGCAGAGCAAGGGGGGAGCGCGAGCGGGAACGTGAATGTCAAGGAGGTCATCCTTGAGGTCGGCGAGGGGATCATGGCGCAGGAGTTCGAGCCAACCCCCTCAGCGGCGGCCTGCGCGATCTGTGACTACAGCTTCCTCTGCCCTGTCGCTGAGATGTAACACCGTTACGCAACGCGACCCCTCCCCCTCCTTACCTCCGCGAATGTCAGGAAGGCCCTTTGGGCCCCTCGCCACCACGCTGGCGCAGGAAGCGCTGGAAATCCTTGGCGATGAGCTCGCCGGAGGGCAGATCGTCGGGTCCGAGCGGCTCCTCCTCGCTCTCGGCGTCGTGCTCGAGGCGTTCAACGAAGGCCTGCACGTCGGGGTCACTGGCGACGGCGAGGCTGACCTGGCGCTCGTAGTTGGAGGCGGCGGCCTCGAGCTCAGAAGCGTCGACGGAAACGCCGACGACGTTTTCAAGACGACGCACGAGCGCGAGCGCGGCCTTGGGGCTGGGGGCGGCGGCGACGTAGTGAGGGATGCTGGCCCAGAGGCTCATCGCCGGCAGGCTGGCCTCGCTGGCGATGCCGTGCAGGACGCCGACGATGCCGGTGGGCCCTTCGTAGCGCCCGGGACTGGAGGCGCCCATGCGCTCAAGCAGCGCGGAGTCGGAGGCGAAGCCGGTCATCGCCACGGGGCGCGTGTGCGGCACGTCGGCGAGCAGCGCGCCGAGCGTGATCAGCATCTGCACCCCGAGCGCCTCGGCGAGCTCGACGATCAGCGAGCTGAAGGTGCGCCAGCGCAAGGAGGGCTCGATGCCCTGCACAAAGACGAGATCGCGCGGCGCACGGGGAACGCTGGCAGCGGAGATCTCCACCCCAGGCCACTCGATCTCGCGCGCACCCTCATCGCTGATGCTGATGCGCGGCCGGTTGGCTTGGAAGTCGTAGAACTCCTCCGCTTCGATCTGCGCGAAGCGGCTCGCGCTGAGCGCGGTGCTCATGAAGGAGACCGCCGTGGAGGCGGCATCGCCGGCGTCGTTCCAACCCTGGAAGGCGCAGACCATCGCCGGGGCCCGCAGGCCGGTCGGACGGTGCTCCCAGATGAGCGGCTGCATCCGATCCACCGTACATCATGAACCAATGAGCGCCCCCATCTGCGACAGATGCCCGCGGTGAACGAGGCGATTATTTTTGAGGGGGGATGGGCCGCGTGAGGCAGGACCCCCTCTCTTCATCACAGACGGTTGCCACTTTGCGCGTGGGCGAAGAGGTCGATGGCGTGTTCGCGTGCTCGCGCAAGCAGCGCTCGTTGACGAAGGCCGGCGATCCCTACCTGACAGTTGAGCTGCGCGACCGCACGGGAGCGATCGCGGCACGCGCCTTCCGCGACGCGGACCTGCTGGCGGGGCGCTTCGAGCGCGGCGAGCTGGTGCGTGTACGCGGGCGCGTGGAGAGCTGGCGCGAGCAGCCGCAGATCGAGCTGCGCGCAATCGCGCGTGTGGAGGGAGAGGAGCGAGCGCAGGCGGATCTGGCCGCGTTCCTGCCGGTCGCGCGCCGCGACCTGGAGGAGCTTGAGGGCTTCCTCGAGCACCTCGCGCGCGAGGTGTATGAACCAGGCTTGCGGGAGCTGCTGGAGCGGCTGCTGGGCGATGGGAAGCTGCGCGAGGAGTTGCGCCGCGCGCCCTGCTCGATCCCGCGCGGCGGGGCTGGAGCGGGAGCTGGGGGCGGTGCTGGGGTCGGCGGTGGGGCTGGCGGTGCCCGTGGCAACGTGGGCGCCCATCACGCCTACCTCGGCGGCCTGCTGGAGCACACGGTGGCGGTGGCCACGATGGCGCTGGAGCTGTGCACGGTGCACCAGCGCCTGGATCGCGACCTGCTGCTGAGCGCGGCCATCGTGCACGACCTCGGCAAGACGCGCGAGTTCACCTACGGCGCGGAGATCGAGCGCAGTGAGGAAGGGCGGCTGCTGGGGCACATCGAGCTGGGCCTGCGGCTGCTGGCGCAGCACGCCCCGCCCGCACTGACGCCGGCGCGCCGCTTGGCGCTGGAGCACTGCGTGATGCTCCACCACGGCCCGGAGGGAGCCTCGGGCCAGCGCTTTGCCTCGGGCGAGGCGATCGCGCTGTATCGGCTGAATGCGCTCGACTCGCACCTGAAGAGCGCGTTCGAGCAGGGCCTTATGTAAGAAAACCGTTAGGGGGCAGACCAGACGAGGAGGGGGCAGACCAGACGAGGCCAGAACAGACATCAAGCCGTGGCTCTGGAATGCCGATCTATAGCCGATGAGTTGGTTTCGGCGCCGACGAGGCGATGCGGCAGAGCAAACTCCTGAGCCGGTCCCCGTACCGGAGGTTTCCCCTGAGCCCATTGTGTCCCCTACGCCGGCAGTCCCGGCAGTTCCGGCTCCCGCGGCGAACGCGTCATCCGAACCCGAGTCATCCGAGCTTGCGCCGCTCGAGTCTGGCAGCGCGGTGGCGACGCTGGAGCGTCCTCCGGCGGATGAGCTGAATGACCCGGCCCCGGTTGAGCCCTCAGCAGCGCTGCGGCCCCCCGAAGGCGGACTGGCTCCGCCTGACGCAACGGAGCACCCGGGCAACGGCCTGGGCGCGCCGATGCGCCCGGTTCGCCCGGGGCGCCTGATCGGCGAGGTGGTCGTGGATCTGGGCTTCGCCGACCGTGAGGCGGTGGAGGAGGCAGTCAACGTGGCGCGCTCGCAGCGCAAGCCCACGGGGCAGGTGCTGGTGGAGCAGGGTGTGCTGCGCCAGGATCAGCTGGCGCGCGTGGTGGCGGAGCGCTTTGGCCTCGACTACGTCGATCTCTCCACGCACGAGCTCGACATGGGCGCGGTAAACCTGCTGAACGCGGAGGCGATCAAGCGCTATCAGGCGGTGCCGGTCGGCTTTATGGAGGACGGCGCGCTGCTGCTGGCGATGGCCGACCCCACGAACATCCTCACGATTGACGACATCGCGATGATCACCAACCGCCGCGTGCGCGCAGCGGCGGCCTCGGCGGAGGACGTGCAGCTGCTCGCGACGCGCCTGGGCCGCATGCAGGCCTCGATCGAGGACATCGTGGAGGACGAGCAGGAAGCCGACGCGGCCGATGTAATGGCCGAAGAGGCCGATCAAGACGCTCCGGTCATCAAGCTGGTGCACTCGATCATCGCCCAGGCCGTGCAGCAGGGGGCCTCCGATATCCATGTGAACCCCGAAGAGGGGGATATGCGCGTGCTCTTCCGCATCGACGGCGTGCTCTTCCCGGCGGCCACGATCCGCCGCAAGATGGCCCTGGGCATGGTCTCGCGCATCAAGATCATGGCCGACCTCGATATCTCCGAGCGCCGCGTGCCCCAGGACGGGCGCCTCGCTTTGACGGTGGAGGGGCGGCGCATTGATATTCGCGTTGTCACTTTGCCGTTGGTGCACGGTGAGGGAGCCGTGATGCGCATCCTCGACAAGGGCGTCGTCGTACAGAACCTTGAGTCGTTGGGTATGCAGCCCGAAGAAAAGGAGCGCTTCTCCCACGCGATAGGGCGTCCGCACGGGGCGGTGTTGGTCACGGGGCCGACGGGATCGGGCAAGTCGACCACGCTCTACGCCGCCGTCAACGTCTTGAACGATGGGGCCAAGAGCATCCTCACGATCGAGGATCCCGTCGAGTCGCGCATCACGGGCGTGAAGCAGATGCAGGTCTCCACCAAGGCTGGCGTCACGTTCGAGACGGGCCTGCGTTCGATGCTGCGTGCGGATCCCGATGTGATCATGGTCGGAGAGATCCGGGATCGCGAGACGGCGCATATCGCTGTGGAGGCCGCTTTGACGGGCCACCTCGTGCTCTCCACGCTGCACACGCGGGATGCGCCCAGTGCCTTGAGCCGACTGATCGACATGGGGATCGAGCCGTTTCTGGTGTCCTCTTCGGTGGACTGCGTCGTCGCCCAGCGCTTGGTACGTATGCTCTGCCCGCACTGCAAGCGTCCGGCGAACCTGCCCGAGGCGGTGCTGGAGGAGTACGGGTTGGCTGGGATTCAGCCGTATGAGGCCGTTGGTTGTTCGCGTTGTGGCAGCTCGGGGTATCGGGGGCGCGTGGGGCTGTATGAGGTGATGACGGTCTCCGAGGAGATCCGGGCGCAGATCCTTGGGCACGCGTCCGTCGATGAGATCACGGCGACAGCCGTGTCCCAGGGCATGCGCCGGCTGCACGATGACGGCATGGAAAAGGTCCGTGCGGGGCAGACCTCGATCGCCGAGGTCGAGCGCATGACCACCAGCTTGGTGTAGCGAGCCGGCTCCAAAAGCGGGTCTGGCGGTAGCCCGCAGGGCGGCCGATTCTGCGTAGATAGGCTCCAGTAGGGCAGGTTCAGCGGCACCGGAGACGAGATCTTCGCTCGCGGAATGGCTTGTTCATGCGGTCTTACGTGGGAGCGCTACGAGAAAAATACGCCTTTGTGTTTGAGACTCTTGACTCAGCCTAACAAGCTGCCGTAGATTAGCTAGGCATCTACTGGACCGAAGCGCATATCCGGAAACCGGCCAGGAGAGGCACTCCAATGACAAGATCCAAATCACAGATCAGACGAAAGGAATACAACAAGCAATGTTAAGACTACGAATAAGCCTGCTGAGCTTGGTGGCCGTGTGTGCGGTCGGCATGTTCTCGGCGGCAGCCGCTTCGGCGGCGGGCCCGTTTTGGTATGTCAATGGCGGGAAGCTCGAACAAGGCTCACGACTCATCAATGGCCAGAGCAAAGGCAATCTAGTTCTGAGGGCGACGGTACTCAACATAACATTCAGAATTACATGCACTGCAAGTCATTCTGTAGGAACGATTGATGGCCAGGGTCCGACTTTGCAAGGCCAAGATAAAGGTAAGGTCAAATATGAAGGATGCACAATCGCTACTGAACCTGAAATCAAAGAATGTGAAGTAGCTAAAACCCTCGAAACGAACCAATTGAAATCTCATCTGGCG
>DASZGB010000017.1:0-102423 GCA_035939185.1 Solirubrobacteraceae bacterium | reverse complement strand
CGCCTCGAAGGCCGATTCCTCCGGAGCATGGAGACTGATGCCTGCAGTCTTGGCGGCGCGGCCCGCAGCCTCCTTCTGCTCCTCGGTCATCTCTTCGGCTACGGTGATCTCGTGCGAGCCCAGCTTACGAATGGGGAGCAGTTTTTCGACGACGACGCGCTGCGAGATGACGGACTTGAACTCGTTGTAGACGACGTAGACGGAGTCGATCTCGCTGCGGGTGTAGCGCTCGATGATGTCGTGCGCCATGTCGCTGACCTCGTCGATGTCGATCTTGAGCAGGATGGTGGGATGATCGCCGGTGACTTCGATGGGCTGGGCGCGGTGACGGATGATCTCGAAGTGCGTGGCGAGATCGTTGTCGTAGTGCTCTTCCTTTTTCTCGTAGACGGCGGTGGGGTAGCGCTTGCGGAAGGTGTCGCGCGCTTTGCGGCCGACGGGCTCGACGTCGACGTTCTGGCCTTGTTCGCGGCGGATGTTGATGAAATTCTGCGCGGCTTTGACGATGTTGGAGTTGAAGGCGCCTGCGAAGCCTTTGTCGCCGGCGACGACGATGACGAGAACGTTCTTCTCTTCGCGCTCGACGAGGAGGGGATGCATGACATCGCCGGAGTCGCCCATGCGGCGGACGAGCGATTCGAGCACGTTGGAGATCATGCGGGCGTAGGGCCGGGCCAGCATCGCCCGCTCCTGCGCGCGGCGCAGCTTGGCCGCCGAGACCATCTTCATGGCCTTGGTGATCTGCCGCGTGTTCTTGACACTGCGGATGCGTCGGCGTAGATCGAGTACGTTTGCCATTTACTTAGCCGCAGCCGTCTCTTTCTCCTGCTTGTTCTTTTCCGCACGGTCGGCGAGGAAGTTCGTTTTGTATTCCTTGATAGCGTCGGTGAGACGCTTCTTGATGTCGTCGTCGAGCGCCTTCTTGGTAGCGATGTCGGTGAGAATAGATGCCTGCGCCGATTCGAGATAGGGATAGAAGCCGTCCTCGAAGGCGCGGAGGTCCTTGACTTCGACATCGTCCAGAAGGCCGTTGACGCCGGCGAAGAGGATTGCAACCTGCTTCTCGGCGGTGAGCGGCTGGAACTGCGGCTGCTTGAGGAGCTCAGTAAGCCGCTGGCCGCGGCTGAGCTGACGTTGCGTGACGGGATCGAGGTCCGAACCGAACTGGGAAAAGGCAGCCAGTTCGCGATACTGCGCGAGGTCTAGCTTGAGGGTTGCGCCAACCTGCTTGGTCGCCTTGATGGCCGCTGAGAAGCCGACGCGGGAGACGGAGAGTCCGACGTTGACGGCGGGACGGACGCCCGAGTTGAAGAGGTCGGTTTCGAGGAAGATCTGCCCGTCGGTGATGGAGATGACGTTGGTCGGGATGTAGGCCGAGACGTCGCCGGCCTGGGTCTCGATGATCGGCAGAGCAGTGAGCGAGCCGCCGCCGAGCTGGTCGGAGAGCTTGGAGCTGCGCTCGAGCAGACGCGAGTGGAGGTAGAAGACGTCGCCCGGATTAGCTTCGCGGCCTGGCGGACGGCGGAGGAGCAGCGAGATTTCTCGGTAGCTGGCGGCGTGCTTCGAGAGATCGTCGTAGATGATGAGGGCGTGCTTACCGGAGTCGCGGAAATACTCGCCCATTGCGGTTGCAGCGAAGGGAGCGAGATACTGCATCGGCGCGGGCTCGGATGCAGTCGCGGCGACGACGATGGTGTAGGCCATTGCGCCATACTCTTCGAGCGTCTGGACGACTTGCGCGACAGACGAGCGCTTCTGGCCAATTGCGCAGTAGATGCAGATCAGGTTGTTTTTCGCGGAGTTGATGATGGTGTCGAGCGCGATGGCTGTCTTGCCGGTCTGGCGGTCGCCGATGATGAGCTCGCGCTGGCCGCGGCCGATGGGGATCATGGCGTCGATCGCCTTCAGCCCGATCTGCATCGGTTCGGTGACGGGCTGGCGCTGCACGACGCCGGGAGCCTTGAACTCGGCGGGTCGCGTCTCGCTGGTCTCGATGTCGCCCTTGCCGTCGAGCGGGCGCCCGAGGGGATCGACTATCCGCCCGAGCAGGGCCTCGCCGACAGGGATGTCCAGCAGGTGCCCGGTGCGCTTGACGGTGTCGCCCTCGGAGATGCGCTCCCACTCGCCGAAGAGCACGGCGCCGACGTTGTCGGACTCGAGGTTGAGCGCGAGGCCGGTGACGCCATGAGGCAGCTCGAGCATCTCCAGGGACATGGCGTTCTCGAGACCGTGCAGACGCGTGATGCCGTCGGCGACGGACAGGACGGTGCCGACCTCGGTCAGCTCGGCCTGGCCGGCGCCAAGCCCTTCGATGCGGCGCTTGAGGATGCTGGTTATCTCGTCAGGATTGATCTGCATGAGTGGTTCCTAGAAGGCTCCTTGGGCAACGTGCCTGCGCAGCTGCTCCAGTCGATTGCGAATTGAGGCGTCGAGGATTGCGTTGCCCGCACGCACGACGATGCCGCCGATGATGGAGGAATCGACACGCGCGGTGAGCGTCACACGGCGACCGGTGCTCTCGCCGATGCGCTGCACAATGAAGTGAGTAGTGGTCTCGTCAAGCTCGATCGCGCTGGTGATCTCCACGGGCAACAGCCGGTTCTCCTGCTCCCACAGGTGTTCGAAGGCGTGGCGGATGCGGAAGATGACGGGCATGCGGTGGTTTTCGATCAGCAGCTCGAGGAAGTTGACGAGCAGCTCCTCAGCGTCCACGAGCAGGCGCTGCAGCGCGTCCTGCTTCTCCTGCGTGGAGAAGTAGGGCGAGAAGAAGAACACCTGCAACTCGCGGTTGCCTGCCAGAGCCTCGGCAAACTGCCCAAGCTGCTCGCGCAACACATCGAGCTTGCCGTGCTCCTTGGCGGCATCGAAGAACGAACGGGCATATACCTGTGCCAGCTCCTCCATCAGTTCTGTGACCCCGAAATGGTCGAGAAGTCGAGCTCGCTCAGCGCTTCCTCCACCAAGCGCTTCTGATCGGCGCTGTCGAGCGTCTTGCGCGTGACCTTCTCGGTGGCCATGATCGTGAGATCCGCGACCTCGCGGCGCAGTTCCTGTAGCGCCCGCTGCATAGCCGCCTCGATGTCGCGCTGCGCGCGCTGCGTGGCCTCGGCGAGGAGCTCCTTGCCCTGCTCCTTGGCCTCGCGTTCGTGCGTCTCGCTCATCTGGCGAGCCCTGTGCACGATCTCATCAGCCTGCGCGCGCGCCTGGAGCAGGCGCTGGCGGTATTCGGCAAGCAGCTTATCGGCCTCCGCGCGCGTGCGCTCGGCGGAGTCGATCGATTCTTCGATCGCCTTCTGGCGCTTATCCAGCGCGGCGGATATGCGCGGGAACGCCAGGCGCGAGAGCAGCAGCATGGTGATGCCGAACACGAGCAGCGTCCAGACCATCAGGCCGATGCCCGGCTTGACGAGGAAGTTGCCGCTCGATGCCAGCGGTAGGTTGGAGGCGAGCATCGCGATGGCCTTAGACGATGAAGGCAGCCAATAGGCCGGCGACCAGGCCGTAGAAGAAGCAGGCCTCGGTGAGGGCGAAGCCGAGCCACTGGATGGCGGTGATCTCATCGCGCATCTCGGGCTGACGCGTGATGCCCTCGATGACCTTGCCGAAGATGATGCCGATGCCCACGCCGGCCCCCACGGCGCCAAGGCCGCCGCCCACGCCGAGGCCGATCGACTTGCCCGCCTTGGCGGTTTCTTCAGCCACCGCCAGCAGGGTGATTAGTGCCATATGCACGTTGCTACTCCTTGTTTGATTAGTGATGGTCGGCGACGGCGCCGCCGAGGTAGATCGCGGTAAGAGTGGCGAAGATGAACGCCTGCAGAGCGGCCACGAGGCCGACCTCGAAGGCGAACAGGAGGATGCCGAAGGGCAGGGTAAACCAGCCCAGCGCGGCGATGCCCAGGAGCACCGCCAGCGCACCGGCCATGAACAGGATGATCAGATGACCGGCGAGGATGTTGGCGAACAGACGGATGGAGAGCGACATCAGCCGCATCAGGTTGGAGAGGATCTCGAGGCCGAAGATGAACACCGCCATCCCGCCGGTGACGCCCGCGGGCACGAGACTCCGCAGATAGCCGATGGGTCCCTTGGCGCGCACGCCTTCGAAGGTGTAGGCGACGAACACCACCAGCGCGAGCGCGAGCGGGATGGAGAGGTTGGCGGTGGCCGCGTACAGCGAGAAGGCCGGCAGGTGCACGCCAAGGACGTCGATCGTGTGCTCGGTATTGGTGGGCAGCGGGATATAGCCGATCAGGTTGGAGAAGAGGATGAAGAGGAAGAGGGTGCCGATGAAGGGAAACCAGCGACGAGCCATCTTCTCGTCCATGTTGCCGCCCACAATGTTGTCCTTCATGAGCTGGTAGACAGTCTCCACGGCTGTCTGCACGCGGTTGGGACGCTGCTGCATGCGCCGCGCAATGTAGATCATCGTTGCGCAGGTGAGCGTGGCTGCGATCACCAGGTACATGACTGCCTTGTTGATCGAGAACACCCCCAGGTCGATCCAGTTTTCGAGCTTGAACTCGTTCTGCGGTTCGAAGGAGCTGTTGCGCGTGCCGCTCGCGCCGGTGGCGATCACGATCACGACCATGCCGAGGATGTAGATGGCGAGGATCGCCAGCAGCTTCTGCTTGGTGCTGAAGCGGCGCGCTGAGGCGCTCATGAGGTGCTCGGCCTCCCCTGCAACTGGCCGCCGCGCATGACGATGTTGAGCACGAAGTACACCGTGAAGGCCGCCAGCACGAGCGCGGCGGCCATGATCCCGTCGCCCTTGCTGCCGGCATAACGAGCGAGGACAACTGCCAGAGCGATGATCCAGACGCGCGCCATCATCGTCCCCACCTGCAGACCAGCTCTCACCTTGGGATCACGCGAGCGCAGCGAACGCGCCTGCAGCGCAGCAACAGCAATACGCGTTGCCAGCCACGCCGTTGCGCCGATGACATAGCCCGCCACGGGCAAGCCCGCGGCCAGCACGAAGGGTGCCGTGGCAAGCACCAGGCACACGTCGAGATAACGCAGGAAGATGGTGGTCATGTGCTGTGACCCTACTCGATCGGGGACTTCGTAACAACTTTGTGACATGCGCTACCTGCCATTGTCACAGGCCGCACGAGGGCGACGGCGAGCGCCGCGGTGACCAATCCGGCGAACACGTCCAGCAGGAAGTGGTTGCCCGTGGCCAGCACGGCGAAGCAGGTCATGCTGGGGTAGATCACCGCCAGGCACCGCACCCACAGCTTCGCGGAGAGCTGCCACACGACCAACCCGCACCACGCCGCCCAGGCCATGTGCAGCGAGGGCATCGCAGCGAATTGGTTGGCAGCATGGGACAGCGCCCCAGTGTGGAAGGAGGCAAAGGCGTTGGTGTCGGCAACGACGTCGCTGAAGCCCGCCAGCATCCGCGGCGGGGCCACCGGGTACAGCCAGAAGACGATCAGCCCGAGCACGTTCATCAGCACCAGCGCGGTGCGCATCGGCCGGTAGAGATCCGCGCGCTTCCACCACAGCCACCCCAGCAGTACCAAGGTGACGGTGAAATGGGCGTTGTCGTAGTAGTCCGATAGCACCACCCCGAGCGCGTGGTGCGAGGCCACCCAGTTGTTGAGTGCAAGTTCGGGGTCCAGGTGCAGCGTCTGCTCCAGGCTCAGGATCCCCAAGGCGTGGCCGATGGCAACGCTGTGGCGCAACGGGGCAAGGTTGTTGATGAGGTCATACACCCATGCCAGCCAGACGATCGTCAGCAGCTCGAGCCACCAGCGCGGGCGTGCCTGCACGGCCGCCAGCGCACGGCTCTTCGCGCGCGAGCTCCTAGCAAGGGCGTCGGCACCGAGGGGAACCGCCCACTCGCCCGCAGTCGTCTCGGTCTCCACTTCCATCTGGGCATCCTAGCCATCGTGGCGGGTGCAGAATCTGTACAGCGAATCCCCGTGCGATCGGATGTCAGGGCAGGACCGCGCGCAGGCCGCGCTCGCTGAGCGTCTCAAGCACTTTGGGCAGCGCGGCGGCGGTGCGTCGCCAGGAGCCCTGCGCGCCGTAGTCGTCGGCGTCGTGTAGCAAGAGCACCGCGCCCGGGGTCACCGCAGCGGTCACGCGCTGTGCGATCGAAGCGGGTGTGGCGCGCTGCTCCCAGTCCCGGCCCCACTGGCTCCACAGCAGCGTGCGCCAGCCCCGTGCCCTTGCCAGGCGCAGCGCGGCGGCATTGAGTACCCCGTAGGGCGGGCGGTAGAGCCGAATGGGCGCGCCGGTGGCGTCCTCGATCAGCGACTGCGCCCGATCGATGTCCGCACGCACCTGCCACGGCGCCAGCCGCAGCAGGTTGCGATGGCGATGGCAGTGCAGGCCGACCGTGTGCCCGGCGGCGACGATCTCCTGCGCCAGCCCAGGATTGCGCGTCACCTGCTCGCCCACGAGGAAAAAGGTGGCAGTGGTCGCGCTCGCGGCGAGAATCTCGAGCACCGCGGGGGTCCCTTCCCGGTGTGGGCCATCGTCAAAGGTCAGCGCATAGCCCTCGCCGCTCGCGGTTCGATCCTCCACGCCCAGCGGCCCACGCAGGGCCGGCCACTGGCCGGCGAGGGCGGGCAGCAGATAGCTGGCGGTGAGCATTCCGCCTATCGCCCCTGCCATCTTGGGCCCGCGACTGCGATCATCGTCACTTGACATGCTCGAACTCTCTCTCGGGATCCTGGCGGCAGTAGCGTCTGCGACCCTATACAGCCTAGGCTTTGCGCTGCAGGCGATGGACGCACGCGAGACGCCGGCGGAGGAGCACCTGCGCTTGGCCCTTGCATGGGGCCTCGTGCGCCGCGCGCGCTGGCTGAGCGGTACAGGTCTGTCGGTGCTGGGCTGGCCGTTGCAGCTGCTGGCGCTGAGTCTGGCGCCGCTGGTGGTGGTGCAACCGGCGCTCGCGATGGGGCTGCCGGTGCTGATGGTGCTGGGCGAGCGGATGCTGGGCGAGCACGCGGGCCGGCGCGAGCATCTGGCGGTCAGCGCGATCGTGGTGGGCGTCATCGGCGCCGGCTTGTGTGCACCCCCGCGCACGGACACGCACGCGGGTTGGGGCACGTTGGCGCTGGTCCTCTCGCTGCTCGCCCTCGCCAGCCTGCTGCCCTACCTGCTGCTGCGTCTGGGCCGCACGTGGGCGTCGGTGACGATGATCGGCGCCGGCCTGGCCTTCGCCTGGAGCGGCGTCGCCACCAAGCTGGCCTCCGACGACCTCGCCCACGGTTACCTGCTGGTGGCGGCCGCATGGGGGCTCTCCACCGCGGGCGCCTCCGCCATCGCAGCCCTCAGCGAGATGAGCGCGCTACAGTCGCGTCCGGCGATCCAGGTGGCCCCCGTGGTGTTCGTCACGCAGACGATCGTGCCGGTGATTCTGGCGCCGCTGCTGTTCGGCGAGAGCTTCGCCTCCACGCCTTACGGCGGTGTGCCGCTGGTGGCCGCACTGGCGTTGGTGGTCGCAGGCGCGGCCGTGCTCGCGCGCTCGCCGCTGCTGACCAACCTCTACAAGGTCGGTGCCCCGCTGATGAGCGAGCGCGTCGAGGATCAGCGCTCGAGCGCGGCCAGCGACTCCACGCCCAGACCGTCGGCGCCGAGCCATGCAACCAGTCGCTCCACGCCTGCGATCGAGGCGGAGGTGCCGTCGACGCTGACCACCAGCACGTCCCCGGCGCGCGGCCGGCGGTGAGGCAGGGAGCCGGTGGCGCTCCACTGCGCCTGGCCCGCCACGGGGGTGGCGCCGGCCGTGCGCGCGAGTATCAGCTGACCCACACTCAGGCCGCCGGCGGGCTGTAGGAAGTAGAAGTGCCTGTGCAGCCCCAGGGCGCGCGCCTGCGAGCGCAGTGCGGCGCGGGTGCGCATCCAGTGCAGCAGGTTGCTGCCGGGCGCCTCGGGCATCAGCTCGTCGCCGACGCTCTCCACGCCGAGAACCGTCGCGGGTGCGGGCACGGCGCCAGCGTCGGCGAAGGACACATGGATGCCCCGGCCGGCCAGCTGGCCGGCGACCGCGGTCACATCGCGCGCTGGCGTCCGCACGATCACGCCCACGCTGTGGTCGTTCGTCGCGACGTGCTTGAGCGGGTGCACGCGCAGCACCGCTGAAGCCAGAGCCGTGACCTCGTCGGTGGACGCCGTCCACATACCCAGCCCCAGCAGCAGCGCCAGTTGTGCGCCGATCGCCACCATGCGCAGGCGCCACATCGGGATCGGGCGCACCCGGCGCGGCGCTTTCAGCACGAGATCCACGGCATTGGGCTCCTCGCTGAGGCCCTCGTGCGCGGGAGCCGACTCGAGCATCGACGCCTGTACGTGCTCGCGCAGCTCGCGCGTGTCGTTGGCCAGCCGCAGCAGGTCGAGGTCCGCCATCGCGCGCGTGTTCAAGCGCGCGTGCCCCACGGGCAGCCCGTAGGAGACCACAGGCGTGCCCGCGGCCTTGGCCTCCAGGCACGTCACTCCACCGGTCGAGTGCACCAGCGCGTCGGCCGCCGCCAGCAGCCGCGGCATCTCCTCGGTAAAGCCCAGCACGCGCACACGCTGCTCGGATGCGAATGCCTCGCGCAGCTTGCCGGCCAGCTGCTCGTTGCGCCCCGCCAGGCAGACGATGCTCGAGATGTCCGATACCCGACAGAGCTCTTTGACGGCGCCCTGGATGTCGCCCACGCCCCAGCCGCCGCCGGACACCACGACCATGCGCCCCTCCTCGGGCAGGCCCAGTGCGCGGCGCGCCTCCAGCGGACAGCGCGGCTGCAGGAACTCGGCGGAGATCAGCGGGCGCACCAGCTGCACGCTGTCGGGGCCGGCGATGCTTTCCACCGATCCCAGCGACTCTCCGTACATCACCAGGTGCATGTCGATGCCCGGCTGTGCCCAGAAGAACAGGCCCGTGAGGTCGGTGATGGTGGCGACCGTCGGACACTTCACCTGATGCGTGCGGCGCATGCGGGCCAAGACGACGGTCACCGCCGGGTAGGTGGAGACGACCACATCGGGATCGTGTTCGGCGATGCGCCGCGCCAATGGGCGCGAGCCGAACAGGCACAGCAGCGCGCGCGCCAGCCAGCGAACCGGGACGACCTTCTCCAGCAGCCAGTAGATGATGGTGTAGGTCCAGGGGATGAAGCGCAACTGCACGCGATAGCCGTCCTGCACGACTTGGCGTACCGGACGCCCCATCGCGGAGAGGCCGTCGATGATCGTGACCTGCACGTCCTGCTCGGAGGCTTCCAGCTGCTGCGCGAGCGCGCGCGCGGCGGCTGCGTGACCCTCGCCCACGTCGGCGGAGAGGATCAGCACACGCTGTGGTCTGGAGGCTGAGTCTCCGGAAGAGGTGGCTGTGCTGTGGCGAGATCCCATATGCGTCAAGCTCTGCCGGCGGAAGCGGCGATCGGCGCGCGTGGCCACGGAAGAAGTCCCCCCGACGAGCAAAGCGGTGAACGACAGAGTACTGGGCATATCGAACACTTGCACAGCCGACGGACGTATCGTGGGCGTTTCTTCCCGTGCCCTCCTGTGCGTACTGGGGATCCTCGGGCTCGCGAGCGTGCTCGTAAGCGTCTTCTTGCTCTGCGCCGGCGCCGCCGCGGCCCCCAGTATCTACGTGCCGGGGCGCAGCGGCGGCTGGCCCGCCTGGATGGCGGGGCCATTGCGCAACGTGGGCGCGAGCCTCGACAGCTCGAGCTTCCAGACGCTGACGCTGATCATGGCCGGCGGCTACCTCGTGGTGCTGCTGAGCGCGCGCGCACTACCGCTGTGGACGCTGGCGCTGGCGATCGTGGCCGCGCACCTGATGCTGCTGTTGGGGCCGCCCCTGATCTCCCAGGACGTGTTCGGCTACCTCGGTTTCGCGCGCCTGGGCGCTCTACACGGCCTGGACCCCTACACCCACTTTCCGATCCAGATCGCATCCGACCCGGTCTATCACTTCCTCGGCTGGCCCTACCAGCACTCTCCCTATGGGCCGCTGTTCACCCTGGCCACCTACGCGATCGCGCCACTGGGGCTGGCGGGCGGACTGTGGGCGCTGAAAGCCGTGGCCGTGCTCGCGAGCCTTGGCTCGGTTGCACTCGTGGGGCGCGCCGCGACCAGCTTAGGCCACTCGCCAAGCTGGGCTGTCGCGTTCGTGGGGCTCAATCCGGTGCTGCTGGAGCTCGCGGTGGGCGGCGCTCACAACGACACACTTGTGCTGCTGCTGCTGTCACTTGCACTGGCGTTGACGGCGAGCGCGGCCACCGCGCGCTACAACCTCGCCAGCGCCGCGCTCGCCGGGGCGGTGGGAGTCAAGGCCTCCGCCGGCCTGGTACTGCCATATCTCGTGCTGGCGCCCGCGAACGGGCGCGCGCGGCTGCGGGCGCTGGGCGCCGCCGTGTTCAGCCTCGCGGCGCTGGCGGGGCTTGCCGCGCTCGGCTTCGGCGGGCATGCATTGGGCTTCCTCAGCGCGCTGCACGGGCAGCAGCAGCTCGTGGCGGTGCACAGCATCCCGGCGGAGACGGCGCGCCTGGTGGGGCTCACGGGGACGCCCACGTGGTGGCGCAACGTGTTCCTCGGCGGCTTCCTCGCGGTGCTCCTCTACACGCTCTGGCGTACGTGGCGCGGAGCCGAATGGCGCGCCCAGGCCGGCTGGGCCACGCTCGCCCTGCTGCTGGCAACGGCGTGGCTTTTGCCCTGGTATGCGATCTGGGCGCTGCCCCTAGCGGCCGTCAGCGCCAGCCGCCGCCTGCGCGTGGCCACGCTCATCTTCTGCGCCTACGCCCTGCTCATCCACCTGCCGCTCGCCAAGCCCCTGCTCACCCCGCCGCGCAACCACCATCCGCCCCAGCGCGTCCAGGCGGTGGAACTTCAGGATCTCCAGCACGTACACCAGGTACACGCTCGCCACCACCGCCACTAGCCCGAGCGCCGCCATCACGAGCGTCCAGCCGGTGTACAGATGGCCGTGATGGTCGCTGTAGGGCACGAAGCGCAGCGCCAACGCCAACCCAGCCAGCATCAGCGTCCAGGCATACAGATAGGCGATCGTGCGCCGCCGGCTGAAGCCGATGCGCGCCATGCGATGGTGAAAGTGCTCGCTGTCGCTTTCGTAGATGGGCTTCTTGTACTTCAGCCGCTTGAGCACCACGAAGGTAGTGTCGAGGAACGGCACCGCCAACAGGATCAGCGGCAGCACGAAGCTCACGACCGCGGGCGTCTTGACCGAGCCCTCGACCATCACGCAGCCCATCAATAGGCCCAGCAGGTTCGAGCCGCAATCGCCCATGAAGCTCGATGCCGGCGGGAAGTTGTGGATCAGAAAGCCCAGCGCCGCTCCCGCCGTAAGCGCCGCCAGCACACCCGGCGCCGTGCGTCCGAGGTCAAACGCGATCACGGCCAGCGCCGCCGCCACGATTGTGCAGACGCCCGCGGCCAGCCCATCCACGCCGTCGCTGAAGTTGACGACGTTCATCAGCGCGACGAGCCCCACCACCGTCACCGTGCCGCCGGCATGGGGGAAGCTCAACCGCCCCACGAATGGCAACGTTATGTAGTGCACGACCACGCCGTAGTGCACTACCACCAGCGCCGCCGCCACCTGCCCTCCCAACTTCACGGCCGGGTGCAGGTCGAAGCGGTCATCGAGCGCGCCCACCACCGTGATCAACGCCGCGCCCAGCAGCACCCCGTGCCACAGCCTGCCCGCTACGCCGCTGCCAGGCAGCCAGATCAGGCCAGCCACGAGCGCGCCCGCGAAGATTGCAAGCCCGCCCAGCAGCGGCGTCGCCTTGTCCGACAGCCCCCGCTCGCGCGGCACGTCCATGGCGCCGACCGCCCGCGCGAGGCGCATCGTCATAGGCGTCAGCAGCGCCGTCACCGCCGCTGCCACAGCGAACGCCCCGAGGGCATCAAGCTCGGTCAAGTGCGCCATCGAACAGCACTAGCATCGCAGGCGCAGGGGTCGGGTGTGGCGGGAGGCTCTCAGCTCGAAGGCGCGCCGGCGAGCCGCGCAAGGCGCTGATCGTAGCTCAGCAACTCGCCGTTCAGCTCGCGTGCACAGGCGAGCACCATGGCGTCGGGTAGACGTAGGCGCTCGTGGCGGGCGCGCAGCTCAGCGGCCCGCTCAGCCATCCTCTCGGTGAGCGGCGTGACGGTGATTCCCATCGCGGCAAGGGCATTGCGAGCGTCGTCCAGACGGCCAACTCGCGCAAACGCCACCAACGCCTCGCTGTAGGCGCTGGTGGGGGTCAGCACGTCACGCCCAGCCTCATCGGCGACTTCTGTGTCGTCCACCGCACGCTTGTGATGCTCATCCGCGGCGTCCAGCAGTCCGATCAGGACACTGGCATCAAGAATCAGCGCTCCCACTCGTCGCGCAGCCGATCGAGTTCGCCCTCGCGATAGATCCCCGTCGCTATGCCGGCGTGGCGCCTGACTCGTGAGCCACGAGTTGCCACGATCACCTCGCCCTCGCCAACGGGGCGCACCGTGACTTCGTCGCCGGCATGCAGGCCCGCGGCTCGCATTGCCTGCACAGGAAGCGTCACCTGGTTCTTGGAGGATACCTTTGGCATCGCCTTTACTCTAGCACGCTATTTAGTAAAGGCCGATGAGATGCGGAGAGGAATCGCGGAACTGCAACAACGACCTAAACCGGCGTCCCCGCCCGCATGTCCTCATACAGCGGATAGCGCTCGACGATCGCCTGCACGCGTTCGGCAAGCTCCTCGCGGCGAGCCTCGTAGTCGCCGATGAGAGCGGTGGCGATGATCGCGCCAACCTCGGCGAAATCCTCGCGCTGGAGGCCGCGGGTGGCAAGCGCGGGGGTGCCGATACGCACACCGGAGGCTTCCAACGGCGGGCGAGGGTCGAAGGGGATGGCGTTGCGGTTGACGGTGACGCCGATGTCGTGCAGTCGATCCTCGGCCTGGCGGCCGCTCAGCTCGGGAGTGAGCAGGCGCAAATCGACAAGCAGCAGGTGCACGTCGGTGCCGCCGGTGAGGACGCGCAGGCCATGCGCCTGCGCGTCGGGGGTGAGCAGCTGCTCGGCGACGGCCTTGGCGCCCGCGAGCGTGCGTTCTTGACGCTCACGGAAGAGCTCGGAGGCGGCGATCTTCAGCGCCACGGCCTTGGCGGCAATGACGTGCTGAAGGGGCCCACCCTGCTGGCCGGGGAAGACGGCGGAGTCGATCTTCTTCTTGAGCTCCTCCTTGCACAGGATCAGGCCCGCGCGGGGGCCGCCGAGGGTCTTGTGGGTAGTGGTTGTGACGACATCTGCCCACTGCACCGGGTTGGGGTGCAGGCCCGCCGCCACGAGCCCCGCGAAGTGCGCCATGTCCACCATCAGCGGCGCTTCGATCTCATCGGCGATCTCACGAAAGCGCGGGAAGTCGAGCTGACGCGGGTAGGCCGACCAGCCAGCCAGCAGCAGCTTGGGACGATGCTCGCGCGCCAGCCGCGCCACCTCGTCCATGTCCACGAACCCCGTCTCGGGGTGTGTCTCATACGGAACGACCTCATACAGTTTCCCCGACACGTTGAGCTTCATGCCGTGCGTGAGATGCCCTCCGTGGGCCAGCGAGAGGCCCATGATCTTCTCGCCCGGGTTCAGCAGCGCGTGGTAGACGGCGGCGTTCGCCTGCGCCCCGGCGTGCGGCTGCACGTTGGCGTGCTCGGCCCCGAACAGCGCCTTCGCGCGGTCGATCGCAAGCTGCTCTGTGATGTCAACCTGCTCGCAACCGCCGTAGTAGCGCCGGCCCGGATAGCCCTCCGCATACTTGTTCGTCAGCACCGAGCCGACGGCCTCCAGCACCGCGCGCGGCACGAAGTTCTCCGAGGCGATCATCTCGAGCGTTCCCTGCTGGCGCTCGAGCTCGCCCTGCACGGCCTCAGCGACCTCCGGATCGACCTCGGCGAGCGGGCGGTTGAAGTAGTCGGGGCTGAGTTCGGCCACGGGCCGAGGCTAGCAGGGCTACCCGGTCGCCGGCCCGACAGACCCAGCGGCAGCCTGCACGTGGATGGCTTGCTCGACTTGTTCGCCGTGTGGTGTGAGGGCCCAGGCATTGGGAGCTCCTTTGGCGTGTCCGGCGCTGTCGTTGCGCGCGAGGCCGAGGCTCTCCAGGCGGGTGAGTAGCTTGGAGACCTGTCCCTGGTCTGCGATCCCAGCGGCCGTCGCGACCTCGCGGTTACTCGCCCCGGGGGCAGACCCAATCGCGATCAGCACCCTGACGGTACGGTAAGTGATGCGCATCTCCAAGCCCTCCAGCGGGTCAGCGTGAGCATTCTGCTGCTTTTTGGGGAGTGGAGGGGCTGGTTTGTGGAGCTCTTTGCGCGCTGCCTGTGCACCTAGGTAGGGCAGCACGATCGTGCTCATTAGCTCCCCGAGAAGCCCAGTGAGCGGCTCCCGGTCCCCCGCCACCAAGCGCCGGTGGACCATCGACACGACTGCCCCCACGGCCCCCTCCGCCGCCAAGGGCTGGGGCTCGGGCGCCCGCGCGGAGCGCACAGCGCGTCCCTCCTCGACAGCGCGCACGAGCAAATCGAAGATCTCCCCCCGTCGCCGCAGCGCCCGCGGACCAGCCGCCAACGACTCCACCACACACAACCGGGCAAGCGCAGGCTGCTCCGCAAAGAACACGAGCGCCGCGAGCAACCCAGCACGAACCCGCACCTGCCAACTCCCCGCCCCTTGATATGCGGGGAGAACAGTCCGCGCCGCCTGCGCCACCGCCTCATCAAAAGCCGCGAGAAAGCAATCCTCCCTGTCCTCGAACAGGTCATAGAACGTCCGGCGCGAGACCCCCGCCCGCGCCACCACATGCGCAACGCTCGCAGCGCCGGCGCCCCGTTCGGCCGCGACCTCGGCCATCGCCGCAAGGATCCGCATCCGCTGGATCTCAGTGACGTGCGCACGCGGGAGCCCGTCCTCCCCGGGCCGCCAGCGCTCACCCCGAACGCCAACACGCCGCGCCCCACCACGACCGGCGCCGGGGCGACGCGCCCGCGCAGACACAGCCACACCACTCACTTGTGCTTCCGCTTGTGCTTGTGCTTCGACTTGTGCTTCCCGCGCTTGGCGCAGCCGGTGACGGTGATCTTCGTCTGCTGCTTGATCTGTGCGCCGTTCTGGCCGGTGATCGTCGTCGGCATCACCAGGCTCGTGCCGCACAGGCTGCCCTTCGCCTTCGCTGGGAGCGTCGCAGCGAGCGCGGAGTGCGGCCCCTGCGGCAACGACAGCTCGAACGTGCTGATCGGCGCATCGGGCACGCTGTTGAACGCGCTGCTCGTGACCCCGTGCCTGATATCGATGCTCCCCACCAGCTGCAGCGTGATCCCTTCGCCCTGCAGGATGATGACCAGATCCGGGAACGCCGCCCCACCATGCGAGACCAGATACGCCGGGCCCACCAACGGGTTCGCCAACACAGGAGTGTGCGCGGTCGCCGTCCCGATATCCGAGCCCACCGGACACGACGCCGGGTTCGCGACGAACGCCGCTTCGGTGCACGCCTGCTGGATCGTGGAGAGCCGCGACGGCAACTGCTTGGGCAGCGTCACCGCGACCTTGCCGATGTTCGCCTGCCCCTGCCCGGAGGCGACATTCACGTCGAGGCTCGCACCATCGTGCTTACTCGTCCGGGCCTGCGTGGAGACCTTGAACGAGGGAGAGAAAGGCAGTTCCCGGCAACCCCCGACCTGGAAGCGCGAAGCGACGCTCGCGCTCGCGCCCTGCGTGCTCGTCAGCGTCCCGGTCACCTGCATCGCCGTGCAGCTCGTCGGGTTAAACGTGAACCCCGGACGATCCAACGTCACATCCACACGCCGAACCCACAAGGGAACGCCCTGCAGGATCGTCGGCAACGGATCAGACACCGCCGTCACCTGCGTCGTGTGAGAGTCGATGCGCAAAGACTGCCTCACCACGACTGTCCCGAGATTGAACGGGCCCGCGACCGCCGGGACCTCCTCCACCAAACCATACGGACCACCCTTATAAGGACCCGTCAGATACACCTTCCCCGACACGAAGTAAGGGCTCGGCCCGACGCCGGCACCAGCAGTGACGTTCCCCACCGCGCTCGCTTGCGGACAACTCCCAGCGTTCGCGTTCGCATCGGGGCACAACGGGACACCCGCGATCTTCCCAAGCGACCCCTCGGGCAACGTCACAGATACACCCGCGAGATTCTGTTCGCCGTCGTTACGAGCGATCGAGAGCGTGAACGGCGCATAGCCTCCAGCCTGCGGGTTGGTGCTCCCCGCAGTGAAGCTGGGTGCGAAACCAGCCTGACAACCTGTTTCGATCTGGAAGCTGCTCGACGGTGTCGCGTCCGGCCCCGACCCCGGCGCCGACCAAGGCATCAACGCACTCGCCGTCGTGAACGTCCCACAACCCTGCGGAGTCGCGAGCTTCCCACGCGCACCACCGAAGAAATGCAGCCGCAGATCGCTGAACGGGAACTGCGGATTTTCATCGAACACACCCGTAATCTGCCCCGAACCAGGATCCAACTTCAACTGCCCGGGGATCTTCACGACCACACCCGTCGCGGGATCATCGACCACGATATAACCCGCAAGCAACGTATGGAACGGGTTTTCATCCTGCGCAGCGAGATAAACCGAACCCTGCAGCACACCAGGCAGCGCCGGCGTTTCCAGTTCCACCGAACCAATCCGCGAATCTTCAGGACAAGACGGCGCACCAGCCGTGAAATCGCTCAGGCTCCCCCCGAGCCAGCCGATCTGCGCCTCGCTGCAGGCCCCCAACCCACCCGCGGCCGCGGGGTTCACCGTCAACCCAGCCGGAAGCGCAACCGACGCGTTGCGCACGGGCGGCGTGGCGAGCGTTTCCGGTTCCTCGAACTGCGCGACCTTCAGATCCACACCAAGCCCCGTCGGACTATCAGCCACGGTCGTTTCAGGCTGCACACCCAACAGGGGGTTGAACTGCAACAAGTTGCACCCCGAAAGACCTTCGGAGAAGATCGGAGCCTGCGCAGCCACCCACCCAGGGCTCGAAAAATCAGGCGTACCGTCGGGCTTATAGCCCCCAGGGTGCAGCCACGAATCCATATGCAACACCGCCCCAGCCGGTTCCCCCGTACACGCCGACGGATTCGTGAAAAACGGCGCCGACGCGTTCCCCGTCCCATCCCTCACCGCCGGATCACCAAACAACGTCACACGAATATCCGTCATCGTGATCACCGCGATATCCGGGCTCGTCGTTCGCAACACATAACCCGCCGGCGTCGGCACCACACTCACATACAACACATGCGCACCATGCAGGAGATCGACGAACCCGAGCTCGGCCGCGACGCCGTGCTCGGGCACCATGTTGTACACAGGCCCAAAGACACCGGTGCCGATCAAGGGCTCCGTTTCGATACTCCCCACGACCGTGTTCGCCGGACAGCCACCCGCGAAGGGATTGGGAGAGGGACCGGACAGCTGCGCAAACGTGCACCGCGGCGCCGCCAACGCACTACCCACCAACCCCGGCGGCAAATCCGCGACAATATCCTTCACACCATCCACAGCCGACGGCCGGGGCTGCCCGGCATGCCCTTCCACGTTGTTGGCCGCGATCTTGTTGTGCAGATCGATACGGGTCTGCAACTCATACGCATGATCCCCAGCCTGAACATCCGGCCTGCCATCCAACCCCGTCGCTTCGATGCCGACGCCCGCCGGACCAAACCCAGGAGCGCCCTCACCATCCGTGTTCTGCGCACTGCCCATGACGCTCGCCGCACCCCCACCGGACACGCTCGCAGAGTTCGTCAGCACGCGCGGAGCACTGGGTTCATCCACCGTCACATACACGATCATCTCCAACCTGTCATCCGGCCGGACCGGCGGCAACCCGTGTTCAGCAGTCGCAAAGCGACATTCCACCGTCGCCGTGTTGCAATACTGTTCACCCAGATCCTGGAACTCGAGTTCGGCGGCCTGCGCCCCCGAACCCAGCCAGAACAACGCAATATGACGGACCGTGAGCCCCGCAGGAAGCGTATCCGCGAGCGTCACAGGACTGCCATCAGTGGACACACTACCCCCGTTCCTGGCGGTCACCTGATAACCATCGCAGCCAAGCTGCGGGTTGGTTGCGGCGAGATTCGCGAGGCAGCCGCCGGTATCACCTGTAGAGAAGTCGCTCGGTATCGCGAACGAGTTGAGCGTCCAACCCGGCGCAGGAGCCACCGCGACAGCCGAGCCCGCCAGCGCCAGAAAACAACCCACAGCCAATCCCAGCGCACACATCCCACGCATCGCCGCTCCCCGCACACGCATCGGCTCCCCTTTCCCTTTCCCTGTCTGTCCCAACAACCTCACGAGCGCGCTCATCGCCGCCCTCCCTTCGCCAGCACCGTGCGTCCCACTCCGTGGGCACGTCGTTTGACCGGCCGCCTGCGACGACCACGACGCCTGACATGCTTCTTGACCGCCGGCTTGCGGTGAGCCACCACGACCGGCCCCGGCGTTACAAGATTCCCCGAGCCCGAAAACGCAACCGTCGCCGCCGTCACAGATCCCAGTTGAGCACCCGGCGCACCTTGGCAGGCTTCACCCTGACAGAGAGATGCCGGCGGCGTATATGGAAAGCCACCATCGACGCGTGCGTCGTAGATATCGAGCTCCGTATCGCTGTCCTGCGCCACCAGCGAATCGGACGTCGTGAAGAACACATTCGCACCACTACGATCACTCCCCAACAGACACACAGACGAAAAATGGAAGTTATCCTGACACGAAAACGTGCCGTCGCCGCTGCGGTCGCGTCCGTCGGAGATCAACGACACCTGCCCTTCATGCCACTCATACACGTTCTGCGCGAGATCACCTTCGGAGTCGGTCGCAACATCGTTGAGCGCATTCGGCGCGAGCGCGATCGGACTCTGGAAGAACACATACGAGCCATCGTCGGACATCGTCGGGTTCGTCCGCATCGGACCAAGACGAGCGACAAAATTGCGGGCGGCAACGATCGTGGCATCGCCCCTGCCGCTGTTGCCGTTGTTGTTGAAGCCATTGCTACCGAGCGAAAGGCGCAGCAGCTTTCCCGTCTGCGCGTCATAGCGGTACACCTGCGCAGCGCCGCTCGTGTTAGCGGCATCCGCCGTTAGCTGGCCATGATTCGTGAATACGAGAAAACGCCCATCTGGGGTCACATTCGCCAGCCATATGCTCCACTCTCGGCTGTCCGATGCCGGCAGCGTCGCGATGAACGTCATCTGCCCAGATGAATGGGCCGCGTCGCGCTCGTACACGTACAGGTTGTTCGCACCGCTCTGAGCGGTCTGCCCAACTCCGTTTTGGTTACTTGCGAGCACGCCCCGCGCAACGAAATAGACGTGCGACCCGTCGGGCGCGGCCGCCACCACACCCTGCACACGCGGCCCACCGCCACTTGTGTCACCAGCCGAGACATCAATCAGCTCACGCCCAGCAGGATTGGCAAAATCATAGAGATACAAATTGCACCCATTCACGCCAGTCGCAGCCGTACATTCGCCCTCATGGTCACCCGCGACAGGATCCTCGCTGGCATCGTCGGCCAGCTGCTGGGGCGACAGAAAGAACGCTTTCGAGCCATCTTCCGAGCCAGCCACGAGAAAAGCGCTTCTGGGAGACGAGCTCTGACAGCCCGACGTCGTGCAACTCCCCGGCGAGCGCCCAGAGATCAATACAGTGCGCGCTCCATCGATCCGCGCATACACCGTATTGGCGGGCACCGGCGTGGACGAATTGACGCCCGACCCCGAGGTACACTGTTCTGCGGTGAAAAACACGGTGTTGCCGTCGGCAGACAGCGCCCCCTGCGTGGTGTCGTTGGCACCCTGACCGCCGAGCAGCGTACCGCACTCGCTGATCAGGTCAGTGCTGCCAGGACCGCCGCTGACCCCAACCAACGTCGGCTGCGAATTACCCACGCCCGAATATGCATAAACAGATTCATTGCTGGTGGTGGAGTCAAACGGCCAGCGCGCCATACCACCCCGTGTCCAAACGACGCGCGAAAGGCTGGCGGTGGCCACAACCCCAGCACCCGCCTGATGCGGTCCCAACGGCCCCAACGCAGGCGATGAGAGAGGCCCAACCTCACCAAGCGACCCATCGGGCCTGCGCGCGAACCAATCATCCTCACCCCCCGGCGGCGTCGCAACGCTGAACAACGCAGTACCGAGATCGGCACCGAGCAGCTCAGTGGTATTGCCACCCAGCTGCGCCGGGGGCGCAAGCGCCGCGGTCGTCCACCCGCCGCCGGTGCGCGTCGAGGCATACGGCTCGCCTTCGCCCAGCCGCTGGCCGGTGCACGACGCGGCGCCCGCAAAGCACTGGATGCTGAGATACATGACACGCGAGCCATCGCCCGCAACATCCGGCAGCGCCCCGGCGAACACACTGTCGACCACCGCGCCGTTCTTCTGCACCGGCGTGACCTGCTCATAAGCGCGGCAATCAGGCAGATACGACCTGAACCCCGACGACGCCACAGTCGCCGCCGGGCACACGGCTTCGTTCACACCCCCCGCCGCCCACGCCCCGGGCGAGCAAACTCCCCCCGCAAACGCCAGGGCCAACCAAACCCCCGCTACGGGGGCGAGACGGCGCCACCACAGCGGCGCCGAACCAGGCCTAGAACCTAGCCGACCCGGCCAAGAGAGAGAGAGAGAGAGAGAGAGAGATGCCTCAGCGATGCTGAAGCATCTACGTAGACCCCCAACCAGAGCCACAACCACTCCCAGCACGTATGTCCAAAGCCGACTCACGCGAACACCATCTCCCTCCATCGAAATGACCCGATCCCTCTCCAACGGTCCGACACAAGCGCTTGAAGATCGACCGCGAAGGCCCAACCCCAAACCCGATCTATGTACACGCCCGCCACCCCAAGTCAGAACAGCCGGCAAGAGCACTATAAGCACAACCCGCATGTCCTGTCAAGCCCTAGAAGAAACTCGCCCGCTTATCGAGTGTCAAGCCCTTAGCCGAGCGCCCGCCCGCGAACGATCCGGCCAGCGCTACCGGGCTTCGGGTTTCGCCGATTCTGTGGCGGTCTGCACGCGGAGAGCCTGCTCGACCTGTTGCCCGCGCGGCGTGAGGATCCAGGCGTTGGGGGCTCCTTTGCTGTGGCCGACGCTGTCGTTGTGGGCGAGGCCAAGACTCTCGAGTCGCGTGAGGAGCTTTGAGACCTGTCCTTGGTCTGAGATTCCGGCTGCCGTGGCGACCTCGCGGTTGCTCGCGTGGGGGCTGGCGCCGAGCGCGATCAGTACTCGTACGGTGCGGTAAGTGATGCGCATATCGAGACCATCGAGTGGATCGCCCGACGAGCTGCGCGTCCTGGTCTTGATCTGGGGGACCGGCCTATGCAACTCCCGCTGTGCCGCTGCGGACCCGAGGTAGGGCAACACGATTACCCCTGTCAACTCGCCAAGCAGCGCCATCAGCGGCTCCCCACCCCCCTCGACAAGACGCCGGTGAATGACCGACAGGACCGCCCCCGCGGCGCTCTCCGCCGCCAGCGGCGGAGGCTCGGGGACACGCGCGGGGCGCTCCGTGCGTCCTGCATCGATCGCGCGCAGCAGCACATCAAGGACCTCCGTGCGACGCGCGAGCGCCCGCGGGCCGGCCGCAAGGGCCTCCACGACGCATAGTCGCGCGAGCGCCGGCTCCTCTTCGCAAAAGACGAGCAGCGCGAGCAGCCCCGCCCTGACCCGCTCCCGCCAACGCGCCGGTCGGGAGTATGCGGGGACCACCGAGCGCGCGGCTTGCGCGATGGCCTCATTGAATGCGGCCAGGAAGCAGCCCTCGCGATCCTGGAAGAGGTCATAGAACGTCCGCCGCGACACCCCAGCACGCGCAACGACATGCGCGACGCTCGCCGCAGCCGCCCCTCGTTCAGACGCGACTTCGGCCATCGCCGCGAGGATCCGCACACGCTGGATCTCCGTGACGTGCGCACGCGGCGGCCCATCCCAACCATGACGCTCACCACCACGCGTTCCTCGTGGCTTGCGGGTAGGCACCGTCGCGACCGCCACCACTACCCCTTGCGCCTCGCCTTCGTACTTGCCTGCCGGTGCTTCCTGGGCTTGCTCTTCTTCGCCTTCGCGCAGCCGGTGACGGCGATCTTGGTGCGCTGGTTTACAACGGCGCCGTTCTGGCCGGTGATCGTCGTCGGCATCACAAGGCTCGTGCCGCACAGGCTGCCCTTCGCCTTCGCCGGGAGCGTCGCAGCGAGCGCCGAATGCGGCCCCTGCGGCAACGACAACTCAAACGTACTGATCGGAGCATCGGGCACACTGTTGAACGCGCTGCTCGTGACCCCGTGCTTGATATCGATGCTCCCCACCAACTGCAAAGTGATCCCTTCGCCCTGCAACACGATCACCAGATCCGGGAACGCCGCCCCACCATGCGAGACCAGATACGCCGGACCCACCAACGGGTTCGCCAGCACCGGCGTGTGCGCGACCGCCGTCCCAATATCCGAGCCCGCCGGACACGACGCCGGGTTCGCGACGAACGCCGCTTCGGTGCACGCCTGCTGGATCGTGGAGAGCCTCGACGGCAACTGCCTGGGCAACGTCACCGCGACCTTCGCGATGTTCGCCTGCCCCGGCCCGGAGGCGACATTCACATCCAGGCTCGCACCATCGTGCTTACTCGTCCGAGCCTGCGTGGAGACCTTGAACGACGGGCTGAACGGCAGTTCCCGACAACCCCCCACCTGGAAGCGCGAAGCGACGTTCGCGCTCGCACCCTGGGTGCTCGTCAGCGTCCCCGTCACCTGCAGCGGCGTGCAGCTCGTCGGGTTGAACGTGAACCCCGGACGATCCAGCGTCACATCCACACGCCGAATCCGCAGTGGGATGCCCTGCAGGATCGTGGGCAGCGGATCGGAGACCGCGGTCACCTGTGCCGTCTGGGAGTTGATGCGCAAAGACTGCCTCACCACGACTGTCCCGAGGTTGAATGGGCCGGCGACAGCCGGGACCTGCTCCACCAAGCCGTAGGGACCGCCCTTGTACGGGCCGGTGAGATACGCCTTCCCCGACACGACGTAAGGGTTCGGCCCCACGCCGGCGCCAGCGGTGACGCTCCCCACCGCGCTCGCCTGCGGACAACTCCCGGCGTTCGCATTCGCATCAGGGCACAACGGGATACCCGCGATCTTCCCAAGCGACCCCTCGGGCAACGTCACCGACACACCCGCGAGATTCTGTTCGCCGTCGTTACGGGCGATCGAGAGCGTGAACGGCGCATAGCCCCCGGCCTGCGGGTTGGTGCTCCCCGCAGTGAAGCTGGGCGCGAAACCGGCCTGACAACCTGTTTCGATCTGGAAGCTGCTCGACGGTGTCGCGTCCGGCCCGGACCCCGGCGCCGACCACGGCATCAACGCACTCGCCGTCGTGAACGTCCCGCAACCCTGCGGAGTCGCGAGCTTCCCACGCGCACCACCGAAGAAATGCAAGCGCAGATCGCTGAACGGGAACTGCGGGCTTTCATCGAACACACCCGTGATCCCCCCCGTACCAGGATCGAGCTTGAGCTGGCCAGGGATCTTCACGACCACACCCGTCGCGGGATCATCGACCACGATATAACCCGCAAGCAGCGCGTGGAACGGGTTTTCATCCTGCGCCGCGAGATAAACCGAACCCTGCAACACACCAGGCAGCGCCGGCGTTTCCAGTTCCACCGAACCAATCCGCGAATCTTCAGGACAAGACGGCGCACCAGCCGTGAAATCAGTCAGGCTGCCGCCGAGCCAGCCGATCTGCGCCTCGCTGCACGCCCCCAACCCACTGGCGGCCGCGGGGTTCACCGTCAACCCAGCCGGAAGCGCAACCGACGCGTTGCGCACCGGCGGCGTCGCGAGCGTTTCCGGTTCCTCGAACTGCGCGACCTTCAGATCCACATTCAGCCCCGTCGGACTATCAGCCGCGGTCGTTTCAGGCTGCACGCTCAACGTGGGGTTGAACTGCAATAGGTTGCACCCCGACACACCCCCGGAGAAGATCGGAGCCTGCGCCCCAACCCAACCAGGACTCGAGAAATCAGGCGTCCCATCCGGGTTATAGCCCCCTGGATGCACCCACGAATCCATGTGCAACGTCGCCGCCGCCGGTTCCCCCGTGCACGCCGAGGGGTTCGTGAAGAACGGCGCCGCCGCGTTCCCCGTCCCATCCCTCATGGCTGGGTTGCCGAACAATGTCAAACGGATGTCCGTGATCGTGATCTGCGCGACATCGGGGCTCGTCGTGCGCAGCACATAACCATTCGGTGTCGGCGCAACGCTCACATACAGCACATGCGCGCCATGCAGAAGATCGACGTACCCCAGCTCCGCGGCGACGCCGTGCTCGGGCACCATGTTGTACACCGGACCGAACACTCCGGTGCCGATCAGCGGCTCGGTTTCAATGCTGCCCACAACCGTGTCCGCCGGGCAGCCGCCCGCAAATGGCGGCGGGGAGGGCGTGGGCCCAGACAGCTGCGCGAACGTACAGCGCGGCGCCGCCAACGCGCTGCCGACCAACCCCGGCGGCAGATCCGCGATCACATCCTTCACACCATCGACAGCCGACAGTCGAGATTCCGCATTGGCTTCCACGGAGGGCGTGAGGATCTTGTTGTTGAGGTCAATGCGGGTCTGCAGCTCATACGGATGATCCCCGGCCTGAACATCCGGCCTGCCGTCCAGCCCCGTGGCTTCGATGCCTGCGGCCGCTGGGCCGAACGCCGGAGTGCCCTCGCCGACCGTGTTCTGTGCGCTGGCCGTGACGCTCGCCGTGCCGCCCCCGGACACCCTCGCGAAGTTCGCAAGGGTACGCGGAGCGCTGGGTTCGTTCACGGTCACATACACGATCATCTCCAGCCGATCGTCAGGCTGGATCGGCGGCAACCCGTGTTCGGCGGTCGCAAGGCGACATTCCACCGTCGCCATATTGCAATATTCTTCGCCGAGATTGCTGAACTCAAGACCGGCGGCCTGCGCCCCCGAGCCAAACCAGAAGAACGAGATGTGTTGTACGGTGAGCCCCGCGGGAAGCGTGTCCGCAAGCGTCACCGGACTGCCGTCAGTGGGCCTCGCGCCCGCATCCCTGGCGGTCACCTGATAGCCATCGCACCCACCGGAATAGGCTTCTCCGTGCAGGCAGCGGCCAGTATCGCCTGTGGAGAAGTCACTCGGCATCGCGAACGAGCTCAGCGTCCAACCCGGTGCCGCAGTCGCCGCAGCCGCCGAGCCCGCCGGCGCCAGGAGACAGGCCACTGCCACTCCCAGCGCACCCAATCCTGCAAACAGCCTGCGCACGCTCATCGCCGTGCCCCCTTCCTCGATACGGTGTTTACCGCTCCGTGAGCACGTCGTCTGACTGGCCGTCTGCGGCGGCGCCCCCTACGCCTGATGTGCTTCTTGACCACCGCCTTGGGATGCGCCACCACAACCGGCGCCACCAGATTCCCAGAGCCCGCGAACGCAACCGTGGCGGCCGACACAGGCCCCGGCTGCGCACCCGGCGCACCCTGACACGCTTCGCCCTGACACACCGACACAGGCGACGCTTCTGGAAAACCGCCACCAACACGCGCATCGTAGATATCCAGCTCGGTGTCGGTGTCCTGTGCCACCAGCGAATCCGACGTTGTGAAGAACACATTCGAACCGCTGCGATCGGCTCCCAACAGACACACCGAAGACGAGGCAGCGCCAGAGGCCAACGGGCAGGAGAATGTGCGATCGGGGCTGCGGTCGTGACCGTCGGAGATCAGCGACACCTGGCCATCGTGCCACTCGTACAGATTCTGTGCGAGGTCGCCTTCCGAATCTATCGCGACGTCGTTCAGCGCATTCGGCGTCAGCGCGATCGGGCTCTGGAAGAACACATACGAGCCGTCGTCGGACATCGTCGGATCCGTTCGCATCGGACCAAGACGAGAGGTGAAGTTGCGAGCGAAAACGATCGTGGCATCACCCGCGCCGCCGTCGCCGTTTTCGTTGAAGCCGTTGCTGCCGAGCGAAAGTCGCAGCAACTGCCCCGTCTGGGCGTCGTAGCGGTACACCTGCGCAGCGCCGCTCGCATTCGCCGCATCCGTCGTGAGCCGCCCGTGACTGGTGAACACCAGAAAACGCCCTTCCGGAGTCACATTCGCCCTGAGCCCCTGTTCAGCTTGCCACTCTTGGGAGTCTGACGGGGACAGCGTCGCGACGAATGTCGTCTGACCGGCCGGATGGGCCGCGTCGCGCTCATACATATACAGATTGTCGGCGCCATTCTGAGCAGTCTGCCCGACACCGTTCGGAGCGCCTGCGAGCACACCCTGCGCTACGAAATAGACATGAGACCCATCTGGGGAGACCGCCATCTCACCCTGCACCCGCGGCCCACCGCCACTCGTATCCCCAGCCGAGACATCGACCAGCTCGTGTCCAGCAGGATTGGCGAAATCGTAAAGATACAGATTGCACCCATTCGCGCCGGTCGTGATGTAGCAGCTTTCCCCGCCGTCCTGTGCGACGGGATCCTCACCGGCGCCATCGGTCAGTTGCTGGGGCGAGGTGAAGAAGGCCTTCGAGCCGTCTTCTGAGGCGGCCACGAAAAAGGCGTTCCTGGCCTGGGAGCCCTGACAGGCCGGCGTCGTGCAGCCTGCCGGCGAGCGACCGGAGATCAACACCGTGCGCGACGCATCGATCCGCGCATACACCGTATTGGCAGGCACCGGAGTGGAGGAATTGACACCCGCCCCCGATTCACAGGGCGCAGCTGTGAAAAACACAGTGCTGCCATCCGCCGACAGCGCACCCTGAGTACCTACGCTGCTGCTGTGGCCCACCCGTGTTGAGCATTTGCTGATCAGGTCGGTGCTGCCGGGACCGCCACTGACACCGACCAACACAGGCTGGGAATTGCCCAAGCCCACGTACTCATAAGCAGTGTTACCACCGCTGATGGTAGGGTCAAAAGGCCATTTCAATTCGACTAGTGTGTTCCAGGCGACGTGCGTAAGGTCGGCGGTGGCCATCAGCTCGCCCGCCACCGCGACCGGCCCGTGTGGCCCAAGCGCTGGTGACGTGAGCGGCCCGATGTCCTGCAGCGACCCGTCGGGCTGACGCGCGAACAGGTCATCCTGCCCCCCCGGCGGACTGGCGATGCTGAACATCGCCAACCCCGGTTCGGTGCCGTAAAGCTCCGCCGTATTTGCACCAAGCGCCGCCGGAGGAGCAAGCGCCGTCGTCGCCCATCCGCCACTCGTGCGCGCCGAGGCATACGGCTCCCCTTCGCCCTGCCGCTCCCCCGTGCAGGAGGCGGCTTCGGCGAAGCACTGGATACTCAGATACATGACACGCGAGCCGTCGCTCGCTATATCCGGCGCCGCCGCGGCAAAGACCGAGTCCACCGACGCGCCGTTCTTCGCCACCGGCGTGACCTGCTCATACGCGCGACAATCCGGCAGATACGACCGAAACCCCGACGACGCTTCCGTCACCGCCGGACACGACGCCTCGTTCACATCCCCCGCCGCCCACGCCCCCGGCGAGAACACTCCCCCAACCAGAGCCAGCGCCAGCCAAACCCCCCCTACGGGGGCGAGACGGCGCCACCACGGCGGCGCCGAACCGAGCCTAGAACCTAGCCGACCCGGCCAAGAGAGAGAGAGAGAGAGAGAGATGCCTCAGCGATGCTGAAGCATCTACATAGACCCTCGACCGGCGCCGCAACCATTCCTGACACGTATGTCCAAACCCGACTCACGCGAACACCATCTCCCTCCATTGAAATGACCCGATCCCTCTCCAACGGTCCAGCACAAGCGCTTGAAGATCGACCGTGAAGGCCCAACCCCAAACCCGATCTATGTACGCCCGCCACCCCACGTCAGGCCGGCTGGCAAGAGCACTATAAGCACAAGACGCATATCCTGTCAAGCCCTAAAAGAAACTGGTCCGCCTATCGAGTGTCAAGCCACCGGACAGCCACTCCCGGATCGAATGCGCCTACAGCAGGCGCTCCAGCCGGCGCTCGTCCACCGGCCCCGCGCGCACCACGCGCCACTCGCCCCGCGCCTCATAACCGCGCAGGTCCACGACGGTCGAGGCGGTGCCGGGCAGTTCGCCGCCGTCGAGCGCCAGATCGGCGCCGTCGCGTAGCGCCGCGGGCACCTGCGCGAGCCGCCGCACAGCGCGCTCGCCGGAGATGTTGGCGCTCGACTGCAACACCGGCATGCGCACGGCGCGCAGCGGCGCGAGCGCGCCGGCGAGCAGCGGCACCCTCAGCCCGAGCGTGTGCGGATCCGGCCCGCAGGCCAGCGCAAAGCGCCGCGCGCGATTGGGCAGGAGCAGCGTGAGCGCCCCCGGCAGCAGCGCGCGCAGCGCCCCCCGCTCGCGCTCGCCCAGCTCCGGCAGCGCCGCCAGGGCGGCGTCGAGCGCGAAGAACATCACCGCCGCCGGGCGCTCGGCCGGGCGCCCCTTGAGCGCGTACAGGCGCTCGACCGCCGCCGCGTTCCCGGGGTCGCAGCCGAGGCCGTAGACCGTGTCGGCCGGGAACACGGCGACGCCGCCGCCGGCGAGGCAGGCTTCCAGGCGTTGCGCGTCGCCGGGCGCAAGGGCGGCGCCGGACGCGGATGCGGAGCCGGACGCGGATGCGGAGCCGGTCACGCCCGCTCCCCCACGACGACGCGCTCGGTCCCGGCGAGGTCGCGCTCGGCGCGGAGCGCCCCGAAGCCGGCGGCGCGCAGCAGACCCGCGACGACCGGCGCCTGCCCCGCCCCCACCTCCAGCGCGACCAACTGCACCCGCCCCCACGCCTGCCCCTGCCCCTGCCCCTGCCCGCGCAGCTGCCCGGCCAGGCGCCGGATGACGTCCAGCCCGTCGGCCCCGGCAAACAGCGCGCCGGGCGGCTCGTGGCGCAGGATCTCGGGCGCGAGCGACGGACGTTCGGACTCAGCGACATAGGGCGGATTGCAGAGCACGGCGTCGAACTCCTCGGGCACTCCCTCCAGCAGGTCTGCGCGCAGCCAGCGCACCTGCAGTCCGAGCCGCTCGCCGTTGGCGCGCGCCACCTCGAGCGCATCGGCGCTGATGTCGCTCCCGCTCACGAGCAGATCCGGGCGCTCATGCGCGAGCGCCAGCGCGACCGCGCCGCTGCCGGTGCCGAGGTCCAGGACACGCGCGCCAGGCGCGAGCGTCAACCCCACTTCCACGAGCAGCTCGGTCTCGGGCCGCGGCACGAGCACCCGCCGATCGACCATCACCTCCAGATGCCGAAAGCCGCGATGGCCGACGATATAGGCGACGGGCTCGCGCAGCACGGAGCGCCGGCGCACGGCGTCCTGAAAGGCCCTGACAGCCGCCCCCGCCACGACCAATTCGCGATCGGTCCACAGCCGCTCGCGCGAGACGCCGAGCACGTGCGCCAACAGCAATTCCGCATCGAGCCGGGGAGTGTCACAGCCCCCGGCCCCCATCGCGGTGATCGCCCCATCCAGCGCCTCGCGCACCGGAGTGCCAGTCCTCACGCTGCCGCCCGCGGTACCAGCTCTCACCTCGCCGCCTGCAGTGTCCGCCCTCACGCCGCCGCCTGTGTCTCCAGGCGCCGGCGCTTCTCATCTGCCTGCAGGGCCGCTGTCAGCTCGTCCAGCTCGCCCGCAAGGACCTGATCGAGGTTGTGCACGGTGAGCTTGATGCGGTGGTCGGTGACGCGGCGCTCGCCGTAGTTGTAGGTGCGGATCTTCTCGGCGCGGTCGCCGGTGCCGACCTGCGAGCGGCGATCGGCGGCCAGCTCGGCCTGCTGCTCGGCGAGCGCGCGCTCGTACAACCTCGCGCGCAGCACCCGCAGCGCCTTCTCGCGGTTCTGCAACTGAGACTTCTCGTCCTGCATCGAGACGACGATGCCCGAGGGCTTATGCGTGATGCGCACCGCCGAGTCGGTCGTGTTGACCGACTGCCCGCCCGGCCCCGAGGAGCGGTAGACGTCGATCTGTAGGTCGCCCGGGTCGACCTGGATATCGACATCCTCAGCCTCGGGCAGCACGGCGACGGTGGCGGTGGAGGTGTGGATGCGCCCCTGGGACTCGGTCTCGGGTACGCGCTGCACACGGTGGGTGCCGCCCTCGAACTTGAACACCGAATAGGCGCCACCGCCTTTGATGGCGAAGGTGTACTTGCCGTCCCCGATGTCCATTGCCTCAATCGTGAAGCCCAGCCGCTCGGCGTACTTGCCGAGCATGCGATAGAGATCCCCCGCCCACAGCCCTGCCTCATCGCCGCCGGCCCCGCCCTGGATCTCCACGATCACGTTCTTCTCGTCGTTGGGGTCGCGTTGCACCATCGCCACGCGAATCTCCTCCTCGAGCTCCTCGATGCGCTCGCGCGCGCTCGCCAGCAGCTCGCGCACCTCGGGGTCCTCGCCGTCCTCGGAAAGCAGCTCTTCGGCGCCCGAGGCGTCGTCACGTGCGCGGCGCCATTCCCCCGCGAGCTTGGCCGCAGGCTCGAGCTGGCTGTAGCCGCGCCCGACCTCGGCGTAGCGCTCCCGGTCCCCGATCACCGCGGGGTCGGTCATCTGCTCGCCGAGCTCGGCGAAGCGGGTCTCGATCTGCTCAATGAGATCCTCGATCATGGATCCCAGTCTATTTGCGCATAACGGCTATGCGCATATCAACAGTGCGAATATCGCCGCTACGGCTTTAGGCCACGACCTCCACACCCACCAGATCCTTGGCGGAGAGCTCGTTTGGGTCCTCGAGCGCGAGTACCGCCTCAAGCGAGGCGATCGCCACCGCCAGCTGATCGAGATCCGGCTCGCGCGTGGTCAACAGCTGCAACTGCATGCCGGGCCACATGATCGCCCGCACCCAGCGACGGCGGCGATTGCGCCCCGCGAACTTGATGATCTCAAAGGAGATGCCGGCGATCAGGGGCACGCCGAGGATGCGCGAGGCCACCAGCAGATACCACGCCGGCAGGCCCACCGCACCGAACACGAAGATCGAGACGATCATCACGATCAACAGGAAGCTGGTGCCGCAGCGCGGGTGCAGCCGCGAGAAGCGCTGCGCATTCTCGGGCGTCAGATCGAGGCCGGCCTCGAAGCAGGAGATCGTCTTGTGCTCGGCGCCGTGGTACTCGAACACGCGGCGCAGGTCGCGCAGGCGCGAGAGCAGGAGCATGTAGCCAAGGAAGATCGCGGTGCGCAGCGTGCCCTCGACGATCCAGAACAGCACCGAGGAGTGCAGCTGGTCCTTGACCAGGCTCGTCAATCCCAGCGGCAGTAGGAAGAACAGACCAATCGCGAACACCAGCGCGACGACGATCGTGCCGGCCCACATGCCGCCGGAGATCTCCATCGGCTCCTCGCCCTCCTCGCCCTCGCCCCCGCTCGCGGCGGCGAGCTGAGCGTTGGCGGATACCCCGAGCGCTTTGAAGCCGATCGCCAGCGACTCGCCCAGCGCGACGATCCCACGCAGCACCGGCACGCGCAGCCAGCGATGGCGGCGCAATGCTGAGCGCAGCGGAAAGGTGCTGACCTCGATCTCGCCAAGCGACTCAGTCGCAACTGCCGGCTTGCGCACAGCCACGGCCCAGTTGCGGATGCCCCGCATCATTACGCCCTCCAAAACGGCCTGTCCACCCAGCGGCGCGTCGCGCTGCGCCTGGAGCATTCCGTTCGGGGATACCGACGATGTTTCTGATGTTGCCTCTGGCGCTGGCGTCGGCGAACCGTCAGCCAGGCGGGAAGCCATCAGCCCCTCCGCGACCCTACTCGGACCGTGTCTGGCTCTGCCCGGCGCCTGCCTGGGCGGAGCGGGCGCGACCCTTTGCCATGCGGCGCTGGAAGCGCTCGACGCGGCCACCGGTGTCCACGAGCTTCTGGCGGCCGGTGTAGAAGGGATGGCAGTTCGAGCACACCTCGACGTGTAGCTCAGGGCGCGTGGCGCGCGTGGTGAACTCGTTGCCGCAGGTGCAGGACACATGCGCCTCTACGTACTCTGGATGAATCGCGGTCTTCATGCTCCAGGCATTCTAGCGGCCGGCCCGGGAATGTCCACCGGCTGCAGGCAGGCGGGAGAGCGTCGCAGCTCCCGCCTGATGACCCTGCCCCGGTCATCGAGCCAGCGGTAGTGCACCTGCACGCGGAAGGCGGCAGGCGCGGCGAGGTTGGTGAGTTCCTTCACGTACCTGAATACCTTCACCCCGGGTTCGGATGAGCGCCACGTGCCGAGACCCGGAGCGATGATCGTATGGAAGGCGGTATCGGTGGGCGTGCGTTCCTGCACCTCGATACGCATCGCCATGTGCTGCGTACCTGCGACAGCGGTCATCTGCGCGACGAAGGTCGCCGAGCGTTCGGCCTGACTGACCGCAGGTGTGCACTGTTCGACGGCCGCTGTCACGGCCGGTGCAGGGGCGGGCGCGGGGGCCTGCGCGAGTACACCAGCTGCCAGCAGCCCGAGGTGATAAGCGGTTGGAGACAGAGACATCATCGTCAGCAATCCCGGAACACGCGTGAAGCGCGGGGGTTTCGCTCAGAGGATCTGGTAGAGAGGCCCGTCGCCTCCCTCGGGCGTCGTCAAGCGTCCGCCCTTGGCGGTGATGGCCCCGCACTGCACGCAGTTGGTGTAGTTGACGATCACGTCCACGGCGCCAGATTCGTCCCCACCCTCCCCGTCCTCGGGAATCTCGTACACCCCGGCGGGACACATCCAGCGCCACGTTTCGGCGACCTCGCGCGGCACGTGCTTCTGCACGCGGATGTGGTTGGGGGCATCATCGCGCGTGGCGTTGCCGGTGATGAACACCGAGGAGAGCTTGTCGAAGGTGTACTTGCCGTCGGGCTTGGGGTAGCTGTCCTTGGTCTTGCCGATGAACATCGGCTTGGCGTCGTTGCGATGCCACGGCCAGCGCCCGTTGGGGAAACGACCCTTGGTGGCCATCATCAGGTTCACCAGCGGCGCGCCCTTGACGAAGCCCTTCTGGAAGGGCTGACGCGTGTTGCGCACCTGATACAGCTCCTTGCCGATGCGTGACTCCTCGACGGCCTGCTCGTAGGACTCGAAAGAGCTCTCGCCGCGCACGAGTGCGGCATAGATTGACTCGGCCGCGAGCTTGCCCGAGAGCACGGCGTGGTGCACGCCCTTCAGCGACACGGTGTCGACCATGCCGGCCCCGTCGCCGACCAGCACCGCGCCGGGCATCGAGAGCTTGGGCATCGACCAGTAGCCGCCGCCGGGCAGCGCCTTGGCGCCCCAGGCGATGCGCTCGCCGCCCTCGAGGATGCCCTTGACGAGCGGGTGCAGCTTGAACTCCTGCAGCAGGTCGTGGGCGGAGGTGGTGGCGTCGGCGTACTCCAGATCGATGACGAAGCCGATCGAGACCATGTGCTCACCGGTCTTCTCGTCCTGCATCGGATACAGCCAGGTGCCGCCGACCTGCCCGTACTTGGCAGAGATCTTCAGCGGCCACGGCCCGAGCGTGTGGATCACGCGATCGAGCGGCTTGGGCACCTTCCAGACCTCCTTGACGCCGAGCTCCCAGACCTGCGGCTCGCGGTCCTTGGCGAGGTCGAACTCGCGGATGGCGGCGCCGGTAATGTGACCCCAGCAACCCTCGGCGAGCACGGTGGCCTGCGCCTTGATGTCGGTGCCGGGCTCGAAGTTGCCCAGCGGCTCGCCGTCCTTGCCGCGGCCCTTGTCGCCGCTGCGCACGCCCACGACGCGACCATCCTCCACGATCAGCTGCGTGGCGGAGGTCTCGGTGAGAATGTAGGCGCCGGCCTCCTCGGCGACGCGCTGCTGATAGCGCGCCAGCGCGGAGACGGAGAGGATCTCATTGCCGTGGTTGCGGAAATTGGGCGGCACCGGCAGCAGGCGCAGCTTCCTCTTGGCGGTGGGCGTCAGGTAGACGGCCTCCTTGGTGACCTCGCCGAAGGCAAAGCCCTCCTTGCGCCAGTCCTCGCGCGTGAGCTCGGGAAATAGCTCTTCGAGCGGCCCCGGGCGCACGACGGCGCCCGAGAAGTTATGCCCGCCGCAAGTCTTGGCCTTCTCGACTACCGCCACGGGCACTTCGCCGAGGCGCTCCATCGTCTCGGGGTCGTCGGCCAACAGCTGCAGGAGGCGGTTGGCGCAGGCGAGGCCGGCGGTGCCGCCGCCGACGATCGCCACGCCGACCTCGATCAGCTCGTCCTCGTCATCGAGGCCGCGCTTGATGAATTCCTTCTGCGGGTCTACAGGTGGTGGAAAGGCCGCGGGTGCGACCGCTCCACCTGCCCCCCGCAATGGGGGGTTGCTGGAGCCGCTGTGACCCGACATCCTCAGCTCGCCTTCTTCGCCTTCACAGCCTCGGTCAGCTTAGGCAGGATCTTGTTGAGATCACCCACGATGCCGAGGTCGGAGAACTCGAAGATGGGGGCGTTTGAGTCCTTATTGATGGCCACGATGTTCTCCGAGGCCTGCATGCCCACCTTGTGCTGGATCGCCCCCGAGATGCCCGCGGCGAGATACAGCTTCGGCGCGACCGTCTTGCCGGTCTGACCGATCTGCGCCGCGTAGGGGTACCAGCCGGCGTCGACCACCGCACGCGTGGCGGCGACGGCGGCATTGCCACCGAAGGCGCCCGCGAGCGCTTCGCACAGCTCGAAGCCCTCGGCCTTGCCCAGACCGCGTCCGCCGGCGATGAGGATGTCGGCGCCCTCAATGTCGACGTCCGCGCCGCGCTGTTCGCCGCGCACGAGCATCGTGGCCTGCGAGGCGTGCGGACTGAGCTCGAAGCTGAGCTGCTCCACGGGTGCGCTCGCGCCGTCCTGTGGCTGGGCTATCTCAAACGCGTTGAGGCGCCCGATCACGATCCCCACCGGCGAGCGGTACTTGATCTCGGAGATCGCGGAGTCGCCCAGGATCGGGCGCTCGGCGATCAGCTCGCCGTTCTCGGCGCGCACGGCGGTGACCTCCATGGCCACGCCGGCGCCCAGCCTCGCGGCCAGGCCGGCGCCGATCTCGAACCCGAGCAGGCCGCCGCCAAAGATGGCGTAGGAGTAGCCGCCATCGGCGATCGCTTTGCCCATCGCGTCCACGACGGGCTGCGCGAGCCCTTCGGGACCCTCGGCGACGAGCACCTTCTTGGCGCCGTAGGCGCCAAGCGAAGCCGCGAGCTCCTGCGGCACGCCCTGACCGACGAGGATCGCATGCGCCTCGCCGCCGAGCTGCGCGGCGAGCTTGGCGCCCTCGCTGACGGCGCCCAATGAGTTCTTGTTGATCGCGCCCTCGTAGTGCAGCGCGTAGATGAGGATGTTGGCCATTTAGATCAGCTTCCTCTCGTCGAGCCAGGCGACGATCTTCTCGACCGTCTCGGCGGTGTCCTCGTCCTCGATGATCTCCCCAGCGCCCTTGGCAGGCGGCGCCTTGGCGGCGACCCACTGCGCGGCGGAGTTATCGCCGCCGACCTTGGCAGCGTCGATCTGCACATCGCCGATGCCGAGGGTGTCAAGCGGCTTCTTCTTGGCGCCCATGATCGCCTTCAGCGAGGGATAGCGGGGCTCGTTGATGGCGTCGCCGACGGAGATGACGGCGGGCAGCCTGACCTGCACGGTGTCATAGCCGTACTCGGCCTGGCGCTCGCAGCGCAGAGCCTCGGCCTCGACGTCCATCTTGATCACCTGCGTGAGGGAGGGCATGCCCAGGTGCTCGGCGACGACGGCGCCGATCGTGTAGCACTCGCCGTCATCTGACTGCTGGCCGAGCAAAACCAGGTCGGGGCTCTCGCGCTGCAGCGTCTTGGCCAGGGCATAGCCGGTGGCAGCCACATCGGAGCCGGCGACGGCCCCGTCGGAGAGGTGCACGGAGCGATCTGCGCCCAGCGACACGGCCTTATGCAGCGCGCGTACGGCGCTCTCGGGGCCCATGGTGACGGCCACGATCTCCTCCACGGGGACGGCACCGCCCTCGCGGATCTGCATCGCAGCCTCGATGGCGTGCGTGTCGTAGGGATTGAGATTCTTCTCCCCGTTGCGGTCCATGCGCCCCGTCGAGGGATCGATGCGCTTCTCGACGGCGGCGTCTGGAACCTCCTTCACCAGGACGCATATCTTCATTCGGCTAACTCTCCTTGAGGAATCTAGGGGTCCCTATGCTACCCAATTCGGCGGTTGACTGACGAGTCAATCGGTTATTCAGTTCTGCCCGACGGACGCACGGATGAAGTCCACAATCGCCTGTGTGGGCGCGCCCGGCGTAAAAACCTCCGCCACTCCAAGCTGCTTGAGCTCGGGGATGTCTTCAGCGGGGATGGTGCCGCCGACGGTCACGAGCACATCGTCAATGCCCTGCTCGCGCAGCAGCGCGACGACGCGCGGGACGAGGGTCATGTGCGCACCGGAGAGGATCGACAGCCCCACGGCGTCGGCGTCCTCCTGGATGACCGTCTCCACGATCTGCTCGGGCGTCTGGTGTAGGCCGGTGTAGATGACCTCCATGCCCGCGTCACGCAAGGCGCGCGCGATGATCTTCGCGCCGCGATCGTGGCCGTCGAGGCCGGGCTTGGCGACGACGACGCGAATCTTGCTCTTGGCGGTATGAGCGGCGGCGGAAGACATCGGCCGTGCAGGTTATCCTGCGCGAGTCACAAAGCGGCTGGCGGCAGCCACGGCGGTGCCGGCGGCAACGGCGCCCGCGACCTTCAGACGACGCCCGAGGCGCTCGAGATGAATCGCCTCCCACCCTTCCTGCGCGGCGATGCGCTTGAGCTCGAGGTCGGGGTTGACCACTACCGCATGCCCGACCGCGCGCAGCATCGGCAGATCGGACTCGGAGTCCGAGTAGGCATAGGAGGCGGCGAGATCAAGCCCCTCGCGCTCGGCTAGTCGCTGCATCGAGACGACCTTGCCCTCGCGGTAGTTGAAGGGACCGGAGGGGCGGCCGGTGTAGCGCCCTTCCACGACCTCCAGCTGCGATCCGAGGCCACCGTCGAAGGCGAGCACATGCGCGAGCATGTCGGCCATCTCCTGCAGGGCGGCGGTGACGATATAAACGCGCCGGCCCTGCTCCTGGTGCTGATAGGCGCGTTCCAGCATCTGCGGATACAAGCGCGGCAGCACCCCCGCAAGCACGCGCGGGGCGAGACGCTGCATATCACGCACGGGCACCCCGGCGATCATCTCCCCCACGCGCTTGCGTACGGCGTCGGCGCGATCGTCGGTGGAGCCGCGCAGGCGAAAGCGCAGGTTTTCATACACATCCCGCGCGAGGCGCCCGCGCGTGATCATGCCCGTCTCGAAGGCTGCGCGGGCGAAGAATATCCCCGAAGACCCCACCATCAGGGTGCGGTCGAGATCGAAGAACGCCGCGGCAGTCACACCCGGATAATCACCGCGTCGCCCTGTCCGCCACCGGAGCAGATGGCGGCGCAGCCGAGGCCACCGCCACGACGGCGCAGCTCGTGCACGATGGCACCAAGGATGCGCGCGCCGGAAGCGCCGATCGGGTGGCCGAGGGCGACGGCGCCGCCGTTGACGTTGACCTTATCCTCGTCGATGCCGAGCATGCGGATGGAGTTAAGCGTGACGGAGGCGAAGGCCTCGTTGATCTCCCAGACGTCGATGTCCTGCGCTTTCAGCCCGGCCTTCTGTAGGGCCTTGGTGGCGGCGGAGGCGGGCGTGCGGGCGAGGTAGGCGAACTCATCGGCGCTCTGCGCGTGCGCGACGATCTCCCCCAGCGCCTCGCGGCCATTGGCCTTGGCCCACTCATCAGAGGCGACGACGAGCGCGCCGCCGGCATCGTTGACGCCCGGAGAATTACCGGCCGTGTGCGTGCCCTCTTTGCCAACCAGTCCCGGGAGCTTGGCGAGCGCCTCCAGCGAGGTATCGCGGCGCGGGGCCTCGTCGACCTCGACAACCGTATCCCCCTTGCGCCCCGGAACCGTCACCGCAACGATCTCCTCCGCAAGCTTGCCCTCGTCGGTGGCACGCAGCGCTAGTTCGTGCGAGCGCAGCGCCCAGCGGTCGAGATCGGCGCGGGTCATCTCGAGCTCGTCTCCGACTTCGGTGGCCTCAACGAACATCTGCTTGCCGGAAAAGGGATTGGTGAGGCCGTCGTGGACCATCGCGTCCAGGGCCTCCACGTCGCCCATGCGAAAGCCAAAGCGCGCGCCTGGGAGCAGATAGGGAGCCTGCGACATCGACTCCATGCCGCCGCCGACGCCAACCTGCACGTCGCCGGCGCGAATGGCCTGGTCGAGCAGGACACAGGCGCGCATGCCGGAAGCGCAGACCTTGTTGATGGTCTCGCTGGAGACCTCCTTGGGCACGCCGGCCTTGATCTGCGCCTGGCGCGAGGGGATCTGGCCCTGACCGGCCTGCAGCACCTGGCCCATGATGACGTGCTCGACCTGCTCAGGCTCCACGCCGGAGCGCTCGAGCGCGGCCTTGATCGCGAGCCCACCGAGCTCGGTGGCATCCAGCGTGGACAGGCCGCCGCCCATCTTGCCGATCGGCGTGCGGGCAGTTCCGAGAATGACGGATCTGGGCATGGGGTGTGGACTCTCCTGATCGAAGTTAGGTGCGCAGAGATCGAAAATGCTAGCGATGTGGGTATGGTGGCCCCTGTCGTGATCCTCACAGCAACCACGGGGGACCCCCAGAGCACCGACGCCGACACGGTAGCGGTGGCGCTCTTTGACGGCGCGCAGGCGCCCGCAGGCGTACCCGGCGAGGTGGCCGAACTGCTGGAGCGCGGCGAGGCGAGAGGTTCGTTCAAGGCGCTGGCGGTGACGCACGCGCAGGGCAAGCGCTGGCTGACGGTGGGCGTGGGCAAGCGCGAGGACTTCACCCCCGAGCGCGCGCGTGTGGCCGCGGCGAAGGCGCTGGAGCGGGCGAAGGAGATCTCCACGCACACCCTCTGCTGGCTGCTGCCAACAGGCACCGGCGGTGAGGTGGCCGCGGCATTGGTCGAGGGCACCGCGCTGGCCGACTACAGCTTCGAGCGCTACAAGTCGGTGCCTAAACAGGACGGCGAGGACGCGAGTAAGGAGCCGCCCAAGCACCTGGAGAAGCTGGTCGTGGCCAGTTCGGACCCGGGGGGCGCGGCCCAGCCGCAGGACGCGATCCAGCTGGAGCGCATCGTCGCCGAAGCCGCCACGGTGAGCGCGGCGGTCAACGAAGCGCGTGACCTGCAGAATCGCGCTGGCAACGACCTCACGCCCACGACCCTGGCCGAGCACGCCCAGGCGCTCGGCGAGGAGATCGAAGGATTGACCGTCGAAGTGGAGGGCAGCCAGGGCTTGAAGGACCGCGGCATGGGCGCTTTCGCTGCCGTCGCCCAGGGCTCCGAGCAGGAGCCGGCGCTGATCACGATGCGCTACGCCCATCCAGACGCCCAGGGCCCGCTGCTGGGCCTGGTGGGCAAGGCCGTGACGTTCGACAGCGGCGGCATCTCGATCAAGCCGGGGGCAAAGATGTCGGAGATGAAGTTCGATATGTCTGGGGGCGCGGCGGTCATCCAGGCCGTCGCGGCAATCGCCCGCCTGCGACTGCCGCTGAAGCTGGTGGCGGTGGTGGGCGCCACCGAGAACCTCCCCAGCGGACGTGCGATCAAGCCGGGGGACATTGTGACGGCCGCCAATGGCAAGACGATCGAGGTCAACAACACCGACGCCGAGGGCCGGCTGGTGCTGGCCGATTGCCTCTGCCACGCGGTCGCGCAGGGAGCGGAGCGGATCGTGGACCTCGCCACGCTGACGGGCGCGGTGATCATCGCACTGGGCTCTACGTACGCGGGCATCATGAGCAACGATGAGGAGTGGGCGCACGAGGTGAGCGCGGCGGGCGAGCGCACGGGCGAGATCCTCTGGCGCCTGCCGCTGCACGAGGAGTACGACGAGCTGATCAAGGGCCGCTACGGCGACCTCGACAATGCCCCCGAAGCGCGCAAGGCAGGCACGATCGTGGGCGCGGCGTTCCTCGCGAACTTCGTTGCGGAGGTGCCGTGGGCGCACCTGGACATAGCCGGCTCGGCGTGGGACCTCGGTCGCGCCTATGCCCCCAAAGGCGCCGCCGGCTATGGCGTGCGGCTGTTGGTGGAGTTGGCGCGCGCGCAGCGCGCATGAACTTCGACCTCTCCAGCGAGCACGAGTTGCTGCGCAGGACGGTGCGGGAATTCGCCGAGGGTGAGGTGGCGCCGGTGGCAGAGGAGCTCGATCGCACGAAGTCCTTTCCGTATGAGATCGTGGGCAAGTTGGGCAAGCTGGGCCTGATGGGCATCCCTTTTCCCCTGCAGTACGGTGGCGGCGGGGGCGACACGCTGGCGTATGCGTTGGCGGTGGAGGAGCTGACGCGCATCGACAGCTCGGTGGCGATCACGCTCTGCGCTCACACCTCGCTTGGCACGCAGCCGATCTACCTGTTCGGCAGCGAGGCGCAGAAGCTCCAGTGGCTGCCGCGGCTGTGCTCGGGCGAGCGACTGGGCGCGTTCGGCCTGACCGAGCCGGAGGCGGGCAGCGATGCGGGCAACACGCGCACGCGCGCAAGCCTTGACGGCGACGGTGGCGAATGGACGATCAACGGCGCGAAGCAGTTCATCACCAACGCCGGCACGGACATCTCTGGCGTGGTCTGCATCACGGCAAGGACTGATGACCCCACCCGCCCCGGCGAGGCCAACCCCGCGGAGATCAGCAACCTGCTGGTTGCAAACGGCACTCCCGGCTACGAGCAGGGAGAGCCGTATCGCAAGATGGGCTGGAACGCCAGCGACACGCGCCCGCTGACGTTCAGCGACTGCCGCGTTCCCGCGGAGAACCTGCTCGGCCCGCGCGGAGCTGGCTTCAAGCAGTTCCTGCATATCCTCGACATCGGCCGCATCGGCGTGGCGGCAATGGGCGTGGGCCTCGCGCAGGGAGCGCTTGACGAGGCGCTGAAGTACGCCAAGGAGCGCTGGGCCTTCGGCAAGCCGATCAGCAAGTTCCAGGCGATCCAGTGCAAGCTGGCGGATATGGTCACGGAGATCGAGGCGGCGCGCTTGCTCGTCTACAAGGCGGCGCGCGAGAAGGATGCAGGGCGCAACTTCACCCTCACCGCCGCGCAGGCCAAGCTCAAGACCGGTCGCCTGGCGGTGCGCTGCGCCGAGGAGGCGGTGCAGATCCACGGCGGCTATGGCTACATCGAGGAGTATCCGGTCTGCCGCTTCTACCGCGACGCGAAGATCCTGACGATCGGCGAGGGCACCGACGAGGTGCAGCAGATGGTTATAGCTAGGGCGCTGGGGGCGTAACCGCAGCAGCAGCAGCAGCAGTCCGCTCCAGCAACTCGCTGGCGGCGCTGGCGGGATCCAGACGCCGCTGCACCACCTCCTCCAGCAGCTCCTGAAAACGCGCGTCCTCGGCGAGCTCGTCCTCCAGCCGCCGGCGCATGCGCGCAGTGGCGATGGCGAGCACCTCGTTGCGCAGATTGCGTCTGCGCCGCTCGGCGAGCTGCCCGGCGGCGAGGATGTGCGCGCGGTGCTGATCGAGACGACGCACGAGCTCATCGATGCCGCGATCATGCGCAGCCTCGGTCTTGACGATCGGCACGCGCCAGCGCGAACGCACCTCCTCCTCGCTGCGATCGAGATTGGCCAGCGAGAGCACCCCGCGAATCTCGCGCACCATCGTGTCGGTGAGCGGATGATCGGCCTTGTTGATGACGATGACATCGGGAATCTCCATCACGCCGGCCTTGAGCGCCTGGATGGAATCGCCCGAGCCGGGCATCAACACGAGCACGATCGTGTCGGCGTGGTCGATGATGTCGATCTCGGCCTGCCCGACGCCGACGGTCTCCACGTACACGTCCTCGCGCCCGGAGGCGTCGAGCAGCAGCGCAGCCTGCAGCGCGGCCTCCGACAGCCCGCCCAATGCTCCGCGGTTGGCCATCGAGCGGATGAAGACGCCGGGGTCGAGGAAGTGCGCGGAGAGGCGGATGCGATCCCCCAACAGCGCACCCTGGGTGAAGGGCGAGGAGGGATCGATCGAGAGCACCCCAACGCTTCGGCCGGCCTCACGGCGCGCCTTGGTGAGCGCGCCGATCAGCGTCGACTTCCCCACCCCCGGAGGCCCGGTGAAGCCGAAGACGGCGGCCTTGCCGGTGTGGGGATAGATTTCGCGCACGAGCGCCCAGCCGTCGGGGTGGTCGTCCTCCACCAACGAGATGGCGCGAGCAAGCGCGCGGCGATCCCCGGCGAGCAGCCGACGTGCAAGCGTGGAGGACATAACCCGAAGTATCTAGGATGCCCGCCCGTGACACACACGTGGCGCTGGATGCGCAAGAACAACATGCTCAACCGCCACTACGCGCTGCTGGGCGCGCGCTGGCTGTGGCTGAAGCTGCGCTGGCGCGGGCGCCTACAGACCGACGGCATCTGCTTCATCTGCCCCGGCGTGAAGTTCGAGATCGGCCCCCACGCAAAGCTCCACATCGGCCGCTGGGCCTGGATCGGCCACGGCAGCAAGATCCGCGTGCACGAGGGTGAGGTGCACATCGGCGCCAAGACGGTGATGGGCCAGGAGTGCACGATCTCCGCTTACCAACACATCGCGATTGGCCGCGAGTGCATCGTGGCCGACCGCGTGATGCTGATCGACTTCGATCACGGCGTGGTAGAAGTGGAGCGTCCCATCCGCCTGCAGGGCATCTACAAGCGCGACGTCAATGTCGGCAGCAACGTGTGGATGGGCTACGGAGCCTGCATCCTGCGCGGCGTCACGGTCGGCGACAACGCGATCATCGGCACCAACGCGGTGGTGACGAGGGCAGTCCCGGCGAACGCGGTGGTCGGCGGCGTCCCCGCCAAGCTGATTAGGATGCGCGCTGCGCCGAAGACATTGCGCTGGGACTGATGGCGAGCTTACGCAACGGCTCGACGCTGGCGCTGGGTCCCTGCGCCAAGGCATCGTAGAACCCCCGATGATGTCCCTCGAAGCGCTGCCGGGCATAGGGCACGGCCAGCTCGCGCGAGACCATGAAAGCCCAGTCGGAGGACTGGAGCGCAAGTAGCTGGCGCAGCGCAGCCGGGCCGAGGTCTGTACCGGCGCGAATGGCTGCGAGCTCAGCGGCGCGCGTGGCGAAGGCGATGTCGGCAACAGCCGGTGCGGACCAGGTCGAGAGATCCCCGTGCGCTCCCCAGGTCGTGACCTGCTCGGCGTCCTGCCAGATACCCGTTGCGGGCGCAGGCTCAAACCGCTCAAGCGCGCCGTCGAGGCGGACGAGCTCAAGTCCCTGCGCGGCGCACTCCTCAATAACAGCCGCGAGCCAGGCGACGCCCTCATACCACCAGTGACCGAGCAGCTCGGTGTCCAGTGCACAGGTGAGGAGCCCTCCACCCGGGAGACCGGCGCCGAGGCGGTCGACGCGCGCCCGCGTTTGCGCGACGAAGTCGGCGGCGTGCGTACGGGCGAGCGCGAGCGCACGCTGATGGTCGTAGCCGCCGCCACGGTTGGCCCAAGGGTTGTGGTGGTGGATGGTGTGGTGGTGGTAATCGCGGTAGTCACCGTGAGCGGGGTAGCCCTGATCGCTCCAAACAAGCGAGATGGTGGCGCGGTCGAGGGGTAGGAGCCTGAGGCCGGACTCACTCAAGAGCGGCTGCAGGTGGCGCGGGGAGTCGGGACCGAAGGCATTGGTGAGCTCGACGCAAGTGGTGTGCACGCCGGCGTCGCTGAGCGTGGGCTCGATCCAGGGCGCGTGGGCGCACTCGGGCAGCCAAAAGCCTCCACGCCAATCGGAGCCAAAGCGAGCACGATGGGAGACGATCCCCGCGCTGACCTGCGCATCCAGGCCGGCATCGGTGGCGAGCAGCGGCAGCACGGCGTGCGTGGCCGCGGAGGTCCACTGCGCATGGGGCGCAAGCGCACCCAGGAGATCCCCGCCCAGCTCGGCGCTGCGCACGAGCGCCCGCTCGTAGTCCCCCCACGATCGCAACACCTCATCGGCCAGCGCGTCGTGGCCGCCAGCGCGCAGCCCACGGGCGTCCTCGTGGTGGGTGTGACGGCGGACCTGATCGAGGAAGGCGGTGTAGCGCTCGGATACCCCCTGACCTTCCAACTGGTCACAGAGGACGGGCGTGAGCGAGAGCGTGAGCGGCGCGCCGGCATCGAGCAGATCGAGCAGCGGCAGGTAGCTGGTGGTGATGGCCTCCCATAGCCACTCCTCACCGAAGGGCCAAGTACCGAAACCCTCGACGTAGGGCATGTGCGTGTGCAGGACGATGGCGAGGGCGCCACGGTCTTTGCTCACGCCCGGCACACCGCGATGAAGTCGAGCGCCTGCTCGAGGTCGGCCTCAGCGGCGGAGCGCAGCGCGAAGTCGCCTGCGGCGATAGCAGGCGTGAACCAGTCATAAAAGCGCGCTGTGAGCCCCAGGCGCGGGTGGACCTGATCCCAGCCGAGCTTCAGCGCCAGCTCGTGCACACGCAGCTTGCGTGCGTGCAAGAGGCCGTACATCTCGACGGAGCCGAAGTGCGCGCAGCAGAGCGCCGCGAATTCGCTGGCCCGGTACTCGTGCACGTGCCAGGGATTGTCCGACCGCGGGGCGCCCTTGGGAGCGAGCGTGAGCACGTTCGGGGTCGACAGATACACGGCGCTGCCAAGCGCACGAAAGTGCTCCAACACCGCGCCGGGGTCCTGCAGGTGCTCGATCGTCTGCAGAAAGACGACGGCATCGCAGGGCTCTGAGAAGCTTTCGACAAGCCCGCGAGCAAAACGCAGGTTCTCCCGCTGGTAGCGCAGACGCGCGTGCTCGTGGGCCTCGGGGTTGGCATCGACGCCGACGACGCTGGCGGCACTGTGAGCGAGCAGGTCCGAGCCGTAGCCCTCGCCGCAGGCCATGTCGATCACGCGCTGACCGGCGGTGCGAGCGGCGATCCATTCGTACACGGCGAGGTGGCGCCGATACCAGTAGTTCTCCTCAGGCACGTCGGGCAGCGTGCGCTCACCGGTGAGCTCAAGCGGCGGCACACCGTCGGGCTGATCCTGCTGGATGTAGTGGGAAGCGGGCGCAGACACGATACGGGCGCGCGAGTATATGGTGCCTTCGCCATGCCCCCAGCATTGACCGAAAATAGAGATGGGCCCGGCTCGGCCGCCTCCGGCGGCCTGCGCCACCCTCTCAGCGCCGAGGAGATCCGCGAAGTCAATACGCGCTACCACGACGTGGCAGCCGACCACTATGACTCCAAGTGGGGGATCGACTTCGGCGAGCTCGGCGGCGACCAGGTACTGCAGAAGGTGCACAAGGCGCTCGGCGCCACCCCGGGGCCGTTCGCAAGCTCACTGGAGATCGGCAGCGGCACGGGCTACTTCACGCTGAACCTGATGCGCGCAGGCGTAATCGAGCGGGCGACATGCAGCGACATCTCCCCGGGCATGCTCGCCGCGCTGAGCGCCAACGCCCAGCGCCTGGACCTGGAGGTGACGACGGCGCCCGCGGACGCCGAGGCGTTGCCCTTCGCCGATGAAAGCTTCGACCTCGTGCTGGGCCACGCGGTGCTGCACCACATCCCCGACCTCCCGCAGGCGTGGCGCGAGTTCGCCCGCGTGCTGCGCCCCGGCGGCACGGTACTGTTCGCCGGCGAGCCCTCCCGCTATGGCGATCGCCTGGCGCGGGTGCCCAAGCGCGCAGCCACAACGCTCGCACCCCTGTGGCGCCGCGCGCTGCGCGCAGGACCGGCGCTCCCCGCCGCTGCAGGCGCCTCCGACGCGGCTCTGGAGAGCGTTGTCGACGTGCATGCTTTCGCGCCCAGCGAATTGTCGGCAATGGCCCGCGGCGCGGGCCTGAACGATGTGCGCGTGATCGGCGAGGAGCTGTTGGCGAACTGGTTCGGCTGGACGAATCGCACGCTGGAGGCCACGGCCGACCCCGACGAGGTGCCGTGGGCATGGAAGTGGTACGCCTACCGTGGCTACCTGGCGCTGCAACGCGTCGATCGCCGCCTGCTCGAGTCGCGCCTGCCCGCAGCGATCTTCTACAACCTGATGGTGGCGGCCAAAAAGCCGATTCCGAAGAGGTGAAGCCCGCTGTCGGCGGCGATCTGTACGCCCTAGACTGCACCTATGTCCGACCTGGTCCACAGCGGCTTCCCGATGTTCCCGCTCGGCATGGTGGCGCTGCCCACGGAGAGCGTGCCGCTGCACATCTTCGAGGACCGCTACCGCAAGATGATCGAGGAGTGCCTGGAGTCGGAGCGCGAGTTCGGCATCGTGTGGCTCTCCGAGGAGGAGCTCAAGCCGGTGGGCTGCGCTTGCGAGATCGACCGCGTGCTCGAGCGCATGGACGATGGCCGCCTGAACATCGTCGCCCGCGGCACCCGTCCCTTCCGCCTGGTGGAGCGCCAGGACGACCTCCCCTACCCAGCAGCCGTCGTGGAGTTCCTCACCGAGCAGGAGGAGGAGCCGGACCCCGAGGTCATCGAGGAGACCCGCGGCCTCTACGCCGACCTCGTAGAGCAGGCGACCGACAAGCAGCTCAGCGAGGAGGAGCTCGCGGAGCTCGACGCCTACACGATGGCCGCCACCGTCGAGTTCGGCACCGACGTCAAGCAGGAGCTGCTGGAGCTGCGCTCGGAGAACGCCCGCCTGCGCCTGCTCACCCTGCTCTTCCGGGCGGCAATCAAGCGCCTGGAGCTAGTCGAGCGCGCCCAGGCAAGGGCGCGCTCGAACGGCAAGGTGCGCTTCGGGTAGGTCCGGGTAGGTACGCTCCCTAGCCGAGAGCGCCCGGCCTCGCTCCCCTATTTGCGCTTCTTCGCCTGCGCCTTGGCTCTCTTGACCTTGGGGCAGCCGGTGACGTTGATCCTGGTGCTCTGCTTGATCCGCAGCCCATTCTGCGCGACGAGGGCGGTAGGCATCACGAGCTTGCTCGAGCAGAAGTTGCCGTTGCGCTTGGCCGGCAGGTTGCTCGTCAGCGCCGAGTGCGGCCCCTGCGGCAGCTTGACGTCAAAGGTCGAGATCGGGACGTCGGGTACCGAGGCGAACGTCGAGGTGGTCACGCCGCTTTTGATGTTGGTGTTGCCGATCAGTTCGACGGTGACGCCCTGCCCCTGCAGAATCATGACGAGGTCGGGAAAGGCCGCACCGCCGTGAGAAACGAGATACGCGGGGCCGGTCACCGGCATGTTGAGCACGGGGGTGGTGGCCGTCGCGATCCCCACAAGCGACCCGGGCGAGCAGGTGGCAGGATTCGCTGCGAACGTCGCTTCGGGGCACGCCTGCTGGATTGTAGTTAACCTGGAGGGGAGCTGCTTGGGCAGCTGGACGCGCACGGCGGCGATGTTAGCTTGGGCGCCTTTGGCGTAGGCGACCTTGACCTCCAGCGACGCGCCCTTGGCCTTCGATGACTTCGCCGCGGTTGCAGCGGTGAAGGACGGCTTGAAGCCCAGGCTGGCGCAGTCCGCCGCCTGGAAGGGGCTGGACACGGGCGCAATGGCACCTTCGTCGCCCTGCACCAAACCTTCGAACTTGAGAGGTTCACAGTCGGTGGGATTGAACGTGAACCCCTCGCGGTCGAGCAGGAGGTTGATCGCCTTCACATCCACCGGGATGCCCTTGACGATCGTCGGCAGCGGGTTGGTCGTGGCCACGATCTGCGAGGTGCGACGATCGACATTGATCGTCGCCCGCACTGGCACGATACCCAGGTTGAACGGCCCTGCTTCGGCATGCACGAGCGTAAGCAGTCCGAAGGGCGCGCCGTTGTAGCCTGTCGTGAGGTATACCGGGTCTTCGGGGCGGCCCGGTTCGGGCAGGTAGACCGGCTCGGGTCCCGCTCCCGCCGCCACGGTCACGTGGCCGACCTGGCTGGCCGGGGGACAAGCCTGTTGGGCGATCTGCGGTTCTTCGCAGAGCTGGATCTTGGAGAGCATGCCGAGCAGCCCGGGCGGCGTGCGCACGCTCAGCCGCTCGAAGCCCTGATCCTGGTCGGAGCGGGTTAGCGTGAGCGTGAAGGGCGAGAAGCCGCCTGCGTGATTGCTCAGGGTGCCGGCCACGAACGATGGCGAGAATCTGCCGCCACAGTTGCTGCTGACCACGATCGGATAGGAGAACGTCACCGGCAGTAAGCTGCTCCAGGGGGTGAGCGCGCCGGTCACATCATAGGAGCCGCAGCGGCGCGGAGTCGCCAGGGGCGCTCGCGGCCCCCCGAATAACTTCAGGTGCAGGTGAGCGAACGGCGCCTGTGGGGTTTCTTCGAACATCGTCGTGAGCTGACCCGTGCTTTCGTCGGCCTGGATCTTGCCGGCGAGCTTGATGACGATGCCCGAGCCTTCGGCGACGACGTACAGCGCGAGCAGGCTGTTGAACTTGTTCTGGTTCGGCTGTGCCACGTAGACAAAGCCCTCGAGCGGCTTTTCCAAAAGCGGCGTTCCGATCTCGACCGTGCCGATCTTCGATGTATCCGGGCAGTTGGCCGGACCTTCGGAGCTCAGCGCGATCTGTTCCACCGTGCAGCCCTGCAGCCCGGTGGCCGCGGAGGGCGAGACAGCCATGGCGGCGGGGAGCGACGCGACGGCTTTGCGCAGGTCCGCCTCACCGAGACCGGCCGGGCTTTCGCTCTGAGGCAGCGAGACTTCGACTGATATGCCGGACGGGGAGCCCCCTGCTGGAGTGTCCGTCTGGGCATTGACAGTCGGGCTGAAATCGAGACGATCACAGCCGCTCACACCAACCGGCCTGCCTTTCGAGTCGTGGTTGAACGCTTCTTCGTGTACGACTTCTGGCAGTTTTCGCGCAAAGCCTTCTTCGAGGTTCAGCGACGAGACAAGCGGATTCTGCCAGGAGTCGGCGAAGAGGGCCATCCCAAGCCCGCCACTCTGGCAGTTCGTGGGCATCCTCAGCAGCGACTCGCCCAACCCTTCGACCGGGCATTCTTTGTTTTCAACGAACGTTTCACCGAACGGCCCTAGGCAGTCGCCGCGTTCCCCGTCATGACTATGGGCCGACGGGTTACCCCAGAAAATAGTTTTGATGCCAAACACCCGCTCTGACTGAGAATCGTTCCTCGACACAATCGTCACGCCAAAGTCAGATCCCGTACGAACCCTAGGGGCGAATACGATTCCCAAGCCCACCGGGTTGATCCCGAACTCGGCCGGAACGCCCGGAGCCGGGACGAGATTATAAATAGGAGCCACCAATGGGAAGGGGGCGCCATCTCCGCTGATTGAAGTTTCAATCGTCGCCACCCCAACCTGGCTACCGTCGAGACAAAGTCCCTTGACGAGTATCTTAGCCGGATTCTGCTTACCGAACTGTTCGCGCGTGCACTTCGGTATAGCAGTGGCGTTACCGACCAAGCCAGCCGGCAATGCAACTTCGACATCCTTCACATCTTCATCAGGAATCGGGGCACCAACGGGTCTCGATCGCGTGTTGAACTTGAAGCTCGTAGTTGCTCCACTGGGATGCGAACCAGCCTGAAAGGCAGGAGAGCCATCGTCATTGACGATCGTACTTTCAAAGCTATTCTGAAAACCAAATGACGCCCACGTCGGCGCGGCGAACACGGCGAGCACACAGGCACATGCCAGCACACACGGTAAATTTCTTTTTAGCATCATTACTGCCCGCTCTCGACTCTACCGCCGACCATGTTCCGCCCGGACCCGTCTTCTACTACCTCGATGCTTTCTTGCTAGCTTCCTCCGCTTGACCTTCTTCTTTACAGCGCGTTTGACCGTGGACACCTGAGCGGGTGACACAATGTTGCCAGGCCCCGAGAAAGTCGCACTGGATGGCAGTGTAAACGTCGAGACAGCTGGGCCACGAGCCCTACAGCCTTCCCATTCACAGGAAACAGGCGATGGCACGGCAGGAAAGCCGACCGCTTCTCCATGAGCATGGGGGGCGCGAGCGTCATAAAGATCGATTAACTGATCCGTATCTTGGGACACCAACTGTCCACCGGTAACAAAGAAAACATCATTACCATTTGCGCTTGCATCCACGAACGAGGCGCCGTTGGGGCTCTTGCCATCCGAAATAAGATAAACATGGCCACCCTCATACTCATAAACATCTTCAGCACTGTTCGTATCCTGCGGGACCAGCGCATCAAGGCTGTCAAAGAATACTCGTTCCCCGGTCAGGCCTTCCGAAAGTACGCGTGACTGGTACGTAGCTCGACCCAAAGCATAGTCAGTCCCTGGCGGAATATCTGATGGTCCAATAGGCCGCCCCAATGGGTTGCAAGATATGCATACCAGGCGACCAGCACTTGCGGCATCCTGACCAGCTTCATAGAGGAACACCTCCTGACAACTAGCCGGCAGTGGATTGCCGGTATGGATATTCGTTCCGCAACTGACACCGTTGCTTACAGTATTGTCAAACCCTGTTAGGCTAGCTTCCGACATGAATAAGACGTACCTGCCATCGCGCGACACACGTGCGGTTCGAACACCCAAACTGTAGTCCCAATCAAGCGCGACCCCAGGAGCATTGGGACCGCTGCTGTCGTTGCCAGACAGCCGCGCTATGAACTTCGGTTCACTCCAGCCGGCATGCCACAGGTAGAGATTGCACCTCTGTGTCGTGAGAGACCCAAATCCTCTGCAGTCGCCGAGCGAGACTCCTGGAGAGTGAAGATCCAGAACACCGTTAGCCACAAAGTAGACGTATGAGCCGTCCTGACTTGCGCCCAACACGCCCTGCACTTCAGCACCACCTGGATCTCCATGGTGATCGACGGCCACGTCAACCAGCCTCCCTGACGGTGCAACCGCAGGTTCGAATAGATAGAGATCTCCCAATCCCCCACCACCGGACATCGCATCGCTCGTCAGGCCTTGGCGATCAGCGAAGAACACCTTGCTGTCGTCGCTGCTGGCCGTCAAGAAAGTCCCTTCGCCCAACGGTGCATCGGCCTGCACCGTACGTGGCGGCCCTTCTCTGCCGCCGATGCCCTCACGCACAAATAGACGATTCGAGTTCAAGCCGCTCCACACAACACGGGAGCCATCTTCAGAAATCACTGGCCCATTCCCGTCAGAGCCAAGCACCAGCCCGTTTTCTGGAATAGGTACACTATTGCCGGGCAGGACATTGACAGGTTCTAAGCTGCCACCTAGCCACTCATATATGTTCTGATTGCCTCCTTCGCCGTTAATCGCGCCCCCTCCCAAGCCAGCTGGACTCATAAAAGCGACACCATTAAGGTTGGGCGTGGCACCGATGAATACCAAGCTGAAAGCTTTCGGCAACATGCTCGGAGTACTAGTCAACAGAGGTCTCAGCTCTCCGACGCCATTAAGCTGGTCAAGATAGTAATTTTCATAGCCTGCTGGAGCGCCCGGTGCAAGGGGCGGGCTTTCCACCGGAAACTGGTTTGCACCGCCGCCGCGCGAGCCGCCCCACAAAACTCCTACCGCCAGATCTGGCGAGAACGCACGAAAGGGCGTGCCTTGAGCCAATCCGTAGCCCTGGTTGATGGTGGGCGTCGTTACGTTATCGGAGGCCCATCCAGCCCTTGCGTCACGCCTAGCGAGGTACTGGCTGCCATCTGGCGCCCCCCGAGGATTGTCGAATGCCGACAAGGAGACATACGTGATCCGTTCGCCATCGGGAGACGCCTGCACGACACCTCCATTGTCGTCACCTTCCACACTACGGAGGCCCCCGCCGCGTTCGATGCCTGCTATGTCCCCGAAATTCTTCGCCAAAGGTGAAACCATCTCCCAGGCACGATTGTCCGGCAAAGATGCGACAGCCTGACTTACCCATAACAGCGCCGCAGCAATCGTCAGCAGAATTATGTAGGACCAGTACGCTCGCAGCGACATTGCAGAACACTCGCTAGCTTCATCGAGCACGATCCACCTTTCTTCCTCATGACGTAGCCGTAACAAAAGCCATTTCCGATCTTACCATACGCTGCCGTTACTCGCATATGCAAGGCTCGTTTCTAACTCATGTCAGAGACTCGTCCTATTGAAAATGTAGTGCTCAATACCGAGATCTGCACTGGGTGAACCCGTCACGCCGCAGAGCCGCTGCCTGAATGCTGTAGAAAAGGCAGGACCGTCTTGGCGGGGCGGGTAATCCGAGATCTCGCGGTGATGCTCGCCGATGGCGGGGAGAACCTATCCCCTTGGTGGGGTACGGGATCAGGAGGCGTTGTCCGGGCAGGTGGCGTCGGATTCGACAGCGTTTCGGATGATCGACCGGGTCGCGGCCGAGCCTGGCCGTTGGACGGATTGCGCTTCACGCACGCGCGGGCGCGCGAGCGGTTCTCTGGGATCTGCATGGCGCGCCGGAGCGCTTGACGATCGACGTGGACGCGACATTGATCACGGCGCATTCTGAGAAGGAGAAGGCGGCCGGCAACTATAAGCGCGGCTTCGGGTTCCATTCCGCTGGCGGCTTATGCGGATGAGACGCGCGAGGCTCTGGGCGGTCTTTGCGGCCGGGGAACGCTGGCGCGAACACCGCCGCCGACCATCAGACGGTGCTCGACCTGGCGTTGGAGCATATCCCCGCCTCTCACATCGAAGACCTGGAGATCCTGGTGCGCGCGGGACACGGCCTGGCCACCCACGGGGTTGCCGACTACTGCCACAAGGCCAACCTGCGCTTCTCGGTCGGCTATGAGCTGACCGAGGCGGTCGCACAGCGATCTCCTTTAGATCCCCGAGGATGCTTGAGTCCCAGCGCTCGACCAGGACGGCTCAGAGCGCGAGAACGGACAGGTCGCCGAGGTCACCGACAGCGTCGAGTTGTCCTCTTGGCCGGAGGGAGCCAGGCTGATCGTATGGCGTGAGCACCCGCATCCCGGCGCGCGGTTCTCGTTCACCGACCATGACGGTTACCGCTTCCAGGCCGGCTCGCGTTCTCCGCACGCCAAGCGAAAGCTCCACCTGCAACACACGTGGCCCTGGGCAAGGGAACCCGTCGCCGCGTTCGCGAAACTCAACGCACTCCCAGCCGCCACCGGCGGCTAAGCACCTCGACAGCCCGCCGACGCCCCGACAAAAAGCTACGCCCGGACAGAACCGGCGCCCACGAAAGCGCGGAACTACCCTCCCGGCCCCGCCCTCACGCCAACACCCCACACCACGACCACGTCCGACCGCCAAACGCGAGTCCATGGTCACACCCAGACCACTACTGCACGACTTGGGCTAAGCGCCCGTTCTTGAGACTTGACGAGGCTGATAAGGATTGCTAGAATGCCCCCGAGTTCTAGGATTAGCGCTAGAGCTCAGATCAATAGTGACCGCTATATCGATTAGAAAGGAAGGTGTAGGACTAACATGCTACGACTCAAGATACTGAGTCTCTTCTCCATTATGGCGGCTGTGCTGGCCATCTCGGCCACGTCGGCGATGGCAGAATTCGAATCAAAGGCCAGCCCAAAGCAAACACAGGGAAAGATCAATATATTGAAAGAAGGCAATTTCGAGATCAATGGTGCATTCCCTGTCAAATGCCCAAAGGCGGAAATCAAAGCCATATATCGCATCCAACAGAAAGGGCAAATCAAACAGCAACAATTACCGTCAACGTCAGGACCTCACCTCGAAATCCAAGTTAAAAGTTGGGGCAACAACTGTACGACCAACGTGCTCGGGACAGAAGTACCGACAACGGTCAATGCCTGCAACCTAGTTTTGGAACAACGTCAAAAAACGGAAGCAGCTGGCGGTGTCGTAACTCCGTGTGGGATTGCAATTGGTACACTCTGCAAAATACAAATTCCAGCCGGAATGGAAACAGCTGCTAACTCAGGACAAGGCATCAATGTAGGACTAACAACAGTCACGTTATCAAATTCCGGTAATAACGGAATAGCTAAAGCCAACATCAACGGTGGAGGCCGGGGCCAAATTGGAGGAGGAAAAATATTCGCCAACCAAAGTGGCTCCACGTGCCCCGAAGCTGGAACTACTGAAAAGGGAGAACTGCTAGGATTCGAAGCTGAAGCAGAAAACCTCAACGCCTAAGCCGCACTCGTTAGACAACTGAGTTAGTTTAATAATTAATAGGGGAGGATGGAGGCTATGCCTCCATCCTCCCCACCTCCCCCGGCTCATGAAGACCACGCCATCCTCGAAGGCGCCCGTTAGCGCATGAACAGCATCAGAAACACTGAGCCCCCGATCAACTGCTCGGCATCCGCCGCCCTGCGGGATGCCGATGGAAGCCCTGCGGATTGAGATCCTCCTCCCCCATCACGTTGTTGACATGGATGCCGTCCCAGGCACCACCACACCCGAACCCTCGCCGTTGGTTGCAGGTGACGCTGCACGCGCAGCCTCGCCATCAAGCACCGAGATATGCGTAGTAGCACCAAGGCGCGGACCAAGGAAGCAGCCCACCCGCAGCGGCGCCCGCTCGATAGCCTCATAGCCCGCGAGGGCAGCGCGCGTGAGCGACCCCCGCGCGGCGCGAGCCAGTCGCAGACGCTCCCCTCGCGCAGCACATGACCCTCGGGCGCTCACAGCGCGGGCGCACTCACGCTAGACCGGTGATATAAATGAGCGGGGTGGGGCGACGTCGCCCCACCCCGCTCCGCATGCTCCGGGTAATCTCTCCCTACCGTCCCGTGTCCAAGCCCTGGGCTATTTCCGCTGGTGACTGTGGGCTTTGGCTTTCCTGGCTTTGATCTTGGGACAGCCGCTGACCGTGATCTTGGTGCTCTGCTTGATCTGCAGCCCGTTCTGCGCGGTGATCGTGGTTGGCATCGCGAGCTTGGCTGAGCAGAAGTTGCCCTTGCTCTGCTTGGGCAGGTTTTCGGTGAGCGCCGAGTGCGGCCCCTGGGGCAGATTCACTTCGAAGCTCGAGATCGGCACATCAGGCACCGACGCGAAGGTGCTCGTCGTTATCCCCGCCTTGTTGACGAAGGTGTTGCCCACCAATTCCACCGTCACGCCCTGACCCTGGAGGATCATGATGAGATCCGGGAAGGCCGCGCCGCCGTGGGAAACCAGGTAGGCCGGCCCCGTGACCGGCACATTCAGCACCGGAGTCGTGGCGGTCGCGCTCCCCACCAGCGACTCGGCCGGGCACGTCGCCGGGTTCGCCGCAAATGTCGCTTCGGGGCACGCTTTCTGCAATGTCGTCAACCGCGAAGGCAGCTGCTTGGGTAGCGAGACCTTCACCGCAGCGATGTTCGCCTGGGCGCCCTTGGGATAACCGACCTTCACGGTCAGCGATGCGCCATGGGTATGCGATGGATGAGCCTTAGTCGACGCCGAGAATTTCGGCTTGAACGCCAGCGTCGCGCAGTTCGCCGCCTGGAAGCGGCTCGACACGCTCGCCGTCGCACCTTCATCGCCGAGCACAGCCCCTTCGAACTTCAGCGGTTCGCAGTCAGTGGGATTGAACGTGAAGCCTTCCCGGTCGATCAGGATGTTGATCGTCTTCAGGTCCACGGGGATGCCCTGCAGGATCGTCGGCAGCGGATCGGTCGTCGCCACGATCCGCGAAGTGCGCCGATCCACATTGAGCGTCGTCCGCACCGGCACCGTCCCTAAGTTGAAGGGACCTGCTTCGGCGTGCACCACCGTCAGGAGCCCAAACGGCGCGCCGTTATACCCACTCGTCAGGTACACGGGGTCTTCCGGCTTGCCCGCTTGCGGGAGGTAGACCGGATCCGAGCCTGGGCCGGCAGCGACCGTCACATGCCCGATCTGGCTCGCCTTCGGGCACGCCTGCTGGGCGATCAGCGGTTCTTCGCAAACCTTCACCTTGGAGAGCATCCCGAGCAGACCCGGAGGGGTGCGCACGCTCAGTTGCCTGAACGCCTGGTCCTGATCGGAGCGCGTGAGGGTGAGGCTGAGCGGCGAGAATCCACCCGCCTGGTTGCCAATGGTACCTGCCACCATCGAGGGAGAGAACCCGCCGCCGCAGCCCGTTTCGATCGCGAACGGCGCGAAGAATGTCGCTGGCATCTCCCCGCTCCACGGCGTCAGCGCCCCGGTCGCCGCGTAGGAACCACAGCGCCGCGGAGTCATCAGCGCCGCGCGGGGCCCGTTGAAGAACTTCAACCGCAGGTGGCTGAACGGCTGCTGTGGATTGTTGTCGAATGTCGTCGTCAGCTGTCCGGTCACCGGATCCGCGTGCACTTCTCCAGCCAGCTTGATGACCACGCCGGAGCCTTCCGCGACCAAATAGAGGGCGAGTAGGCTGTGGAACTCATTGGCGTTGGGCTGCGCAAGGAACACCGAGCCCTCCAGGTTGTGTTCTAGCAGCGGCGTTTCGATCTCGACAGTCCCTACCTTCGAGGCGTCAGGGCAGTGCGCAGGCAGCATTGAGCGTAGCGCGATCTGTTCTTCACTACACCCTTCCCGCCCGTTAGCGGCCGATGGTGAGACCGTCATCTCCGCGGGCAGCGACACCACGGCCTTCTTCAAATCGGCCTCCGCGAGCCCGTTGTGGGTTTCGTTCTGGGGCAGGGAGATATCAGCCGACAAGCCCGTTGGTGACCCAGCGGCGCTGGTGCTCGGCGTGATGCCCACGGTCGGACTGAAATCCAAATGGTCGCACCCAGTGACCCCGAGTGGATGGCCTTCGCCGTCATGGTTAAAGGCGACTTCGTGGATGACTTCAGGCCGTCCGAGCCTGAAGGCTTCTTCCAGATTCAGGGCAAAGGGTACCGGATGCTGCCACGAGTCGGTATAGATCGTCGTCGCTAAAGGGCTGGTCTGGCAGTTCGTGGGGAGCGTCAAGAACGGGGGGCCGTTCGATTCCACCGGACAGGGGTGTTCTTCGCCGAGAGCGAAATGTCTGCCCAAAATGCCGAGGCATTTCCCGCGTTCCCCATCATGACTCGGGTCAGACGGGACGCCCCAGAAGGTCGTTTTGACTCCGTAAAGCCGCAGGCCCTGGTTAGTGTTCTTCGACACCACTGTCACGCCGTAGTCGCTGCCTGTGCGGACTCTCGGTGTTAGCAAGACGGGAACCCCGAGCGCGCTCAAAGCAAACTCGGCCGGGACACCCGGCGGCGCCACAAGATTATAGATTCCAAACGAAAACGGCTCAATACCACCAATCCCGAGTTCGACCACCGCCACCCCAACCTGACTGTCGTTCGGGCAGCTCACGTGCAATTCTCTATCAGAAAACTTGGTGAACTTTTCATATGTACACTTCGGCGTCGCACCCGGGTTGCCCACAAGCCCAACTGGTAATTCCACCTCGATGTCCTTTACGTCCTCATCCGGAATCACTCCACCTCCCAACCCTTCCTTCCTATTGAACTTGAAACTCGTTGTCACCGCCACCGGATGCGCCCCAGCCTGAACTGCAGGCACATTACCTTCATTCAAGAACAGATTTTCAAAACTCCCAGCCTGCAGACCGAAAGAACCAGACGCGGAACCCACAACCGTGACAAACACTACAGTACAGGTCGAGACACACACGATGCTCCGCCAGAGAGCCAATTTCAGCATGATCACATACCCTCCACGATTCTCACTGCCCCAACTCTCGCTCTCCGGCTTACGCCTGCTCGAGCCCTCGCCCTGTGCTTTCCGTGCCTCACACGCCTTCGCCTAGGCTTCTTCTTCGTCGGCTTCTTCTTCGCATTGGCCTTCACAGCCACCTGCGGCCCACCGCCAGCGACATTGCCTCCACCCATGAAGACAAAGCTCGACGGCACCGCAAAGCTAGGGGCGGCAGAGCCAGACACCAGGCAATCTTCACCTTCACAAGACACGATCGGCGCAACGGAGAACCCGACGGCTTCTCCGGGTTCGTGTGGCGCTCGCGCGTCATACAAGTCCATCTGCCGATCAGTGTCCTGACCAACAAGCTCCGCTCGCGTGATGAAGAACGCATCATCACCATTCATGCTCGCGTCCACAAACGACGCGCCCTGAGGCCCACGCCCGTCCGAAAGGAGGTAGACATGCCCATTCTCATACTCGTACACATCTTCAGCCCGATTCGTGTCCCGAGCCACCAACCCATCCGCGCTGTCGAAGAACACGCGGCCAGTCCCGCCCCCTTCAGAGAGCACCCGCGACTGGTAGGCAGCCCTGTGTCCGTGGAACTTAGTGGCGCCGGGTATGCCCGAAGGTCCGGTCGGGGGCGCGCCGGTCGGATTGCACGACACACAAGTCAGACGCCCCGCAGTTGCTTCGTACAGGAAGACCTCCTCGCACTGCGCCGGCAGCGGTCCAGTGGCACCGGGCCCGCAACTTTCACCGCTACTCACAGTATTGTCATAACCTTCCGGGAAATTGGCCGTCTTCAGCCTTTCTTGCGACATGAACACGACATTCAATCCATCACGCGACACCCGCGCTGTGCGTAGAGTGAATTCGGCAGACCAATCAGACGCCGACCCCAACACGGGGTGCGAGTCTTCACTGTTGTCGTTGCCAGACAAGGTCGCAATGAACTTTGGCCTTTCCCAGCCTTCATGCCAAAGATAGAGATTGCACACAGCCCCAGGCGGCGATGCTCCCCCGTGCTTACAGGTCCCCGGTGAGGCGCCCGGTGACAGCACTCCATTGGCAACGAAATAGACATACGAGCCGTCCGCGCTTGCGCCCATCGTACCCAGCACTTCAGCGCCATTGGCATCGACATGATCGACCGTGACGTCACGCAGCTGGTCACTGTTCACGTCGAACTCATAGAGATCGCTCCCGCAACGTGGGCAACCGATGTTGCCTGTGTGTGCATCACTGGTCAACTCACTGCCGTCGGTGAAGAACACCTTCGAGCCATCACTACTCGCCGTGCGGAATTCACCTCCGCCACCGGGTTCCGGACCGCCCCGTGAAGCATCGAGCTGCACCGTCCCAGCCAGTGGCGTGCCGATCCCCTCACGCACATACAGACCTTCAGAGCCTGTCCAGATGACCTTCGAGCCGTCTTCGGAGATCGCTTGTCCCGTCGCTCCAGCGCCATCGCCAAGACTCTGCGATTCGGCGGGGCTGCCATTGGGCAGAACACTCACCGGCTGGAACTGCCCGGTCACCTTTTCCCACTCATACAACCTGATGGCATGGCCAACTTCTCCGCATTCGCCCAACGCGGAGCCGCTCACGACGACGTGGCCAAGATCCGAGGTGCCGCCCAGGAATTCAAGCGCGAATTCTCCTGGCGGCACTCCCGGCGCGCAAGTCACCAGCGACTGCCGAGCACCGGTGGAGATCCCGTACAGGTAGTAGTTCTCGTATCCCGCGGGGGCACCGGGCGCCAATGACGGACCTTCCACGCCGCCACCGCCCCGAACATTTCCCCCAGACATTATACCTACCGACAGATCCGTCGAGAACGCACGGTAGGGCATGCCGTTACCCGCGAGTTCGTAGGTCTGATTGCTCGTCAACGTGCTGATGTTCTGGGTCGACCAGCCAGTCTTCGCTTCACGCCCCGAGACATACTGACTGCCGTACGGAGCACCCTTGGGATCCAAGAACGAGTCCGTCGACACATATGTGATTCGCTGCCCGTCTGCCGAGGCCTGCACCACGTCGCCGTCGGCGGTAGTCTGTTCGCTGACGATCCCGAGGACATCCCCCCCGCCCTTGTCCAGAGGGGAGACCATCTCCCAAGCCCTCCCGTCGGGCAGCGAGTTGCCAGCGGCGATCGCTACGCCGGTGACACCCCAGAAACCCCACACGAGAGCCACTCCTGCGCCAAACAGCAGGAGCGCCAGCCAAGCTTTGGTATTGCGTGCGGTCAGCGAACGCGACCCCCAGCTAATGACATTTAGCACAACCCCTCCTCTAGCTCAGACGTAGAAAGCGTCCATAGAAGCGTCCTGCGCACCAGACCGCAAGAGCGACAAGCATTATGCAGTTTGGCGACCACGATCAGCAAGATTTGTTTCCGACTAATCGCAAACATCCCTCAAGTTTGGACAGTCAGCCATATCCGATGAGCGCAAGGACGCTCGAGATGGCTTCAGCAGGCCTGCCGTCTCGGGACTCTTCTGATCAATCGATTTTCCCCTTGACAGTGCTTTCTACGGATGATAGGATGCCACCGAATCCTCAAATGAGGGCTCATTTTAAACCATTGAACAACAATAGGAGCGTTTTAAGCATACTATGACCAGACTCAAGATGCTGAGCATCCTCGGCGGCACCATCGCCGTCCTGGCCTTCTCAGCAACATCATCATTTGCATTCTGGGAATCAGCCTCGAGCCAAACGACGGGTACGGCGACTGTTCTCAAATCTGGAGAATTCAAATATCCAGGAAATGGGTCCGTTACGTGCGAAGCAAAAGAAATCGTAGGCCAATGGCAAATACAAGGTGCAGGACAAATAAAAGGACAACAAAAAATAACCACGAAAGGACCTCATCTACAACTGCAAATCAAAAAATGGGGTAACAACTGTAAAGCCGGCCTAGTTGGTGCAGAAGTCGGCGAATGCGACTTCCAATTGGTACAACAAGAAAAAGAAATGAAAGCAACCGGTGGGGTCGCAAAGATACCCTGTGTCGTCAAAATACCGGCCATAGGCTGTACGATCCAAGTCCCAACCGGAATGGAAGCACCACAAGGATCCGGTAAAGGCATCAACGTCGGACTCAAAGAAGTTGAACTTTCAAACGTAGGATCCAACCAACTCGACAAAGTCAAAATTACGAACACCGCAGGAGGGCAGGGACAACTCGCCGGAGAAGGCATATTCGCGCAGGCTAGCGGATGCCCAAACAATAACTCCACCGAAGAAGCAGAACTCACCGGCCTCGAATTCGAAGCAGTAGGAGTTAATGCAGTCTAAACCAACAGCTCGCACCTAAACTCAGACAACAACCGACAACCGAGAGTGTGTGGGTCCAAGCGATCCACACACTCCATCTTCAAGACCCTCCAATGAGCCAGCAATGACAGCTGACCTAAAGCACTTTCAAACCCCTCGCCGGCAAACCCCCCGTCCCACCTCCAATACCAGCTCCTGCAGTTCGCGCATGACCTTGCTCTGCCCCACCGAATTGTCGCTGAACCGCACCGTTCCATCCTGATCGCGCAGGTAGTAGCTGAGCACCGACCCGGGCCTGGCCGGCAACGACAGATGCCTGCCCGCCGCTTCCTTCAGGTCTTCCTGGATCCCCCGCGCAAGCACCAACTGCGAATCGCTGATCGCAAGCGCAGGCCCCCCATCGCAACGAACGCTCCCGCCATCGTTAACGACCAGCGTGAGCGAGGCCCCCGGAACGCTCCCCGAACGCTGCACGACGAATAGATCAGGCGAGATGATCCCGCCCCCGCAACCAGTCAGAAACAAAAAAGCGAGCAGCAAGCCCCCAACACCGAGCAGCAGGCCCCCAACGCCAAACGCGCGTCCCAGCGTCTCCCACCTCACGCCGCCACCGCCACCCCGCCCCGCCGCGGGTCGCCCGCCCCCGCCAGTCGCCCATCCCGGCTGTGCACCGCCTGCACCCCGCCGAAGAAGAGGTTGAGGTCGTGAAAGCGCACAAGCTCGCTTCCCAGCTCCCCCACCTCGACCCCTGGCTCATGAAAGACCACGCCATCCTCGAAGTGCGCCCGTGGCGCATGAACAGCATCAGAAACACTGAGCCCGCGATCGACAACACCGACAATCGTCTGCAAAATCGCCGAACGGATCCGGTTGGAGCCCGCGGAACCGAGAACCAGCTCGACCCCCCCATCCCTGAGCACCACCGACGGCGCCATCATGCTCGGCATCCGCCGCCCCGCAGGATGCCGATGGAACCCCTGCGGATTGAGATCCTCCTCCCCCATCACGTTGTTGACATGGATACCGGTCCCGGGCACCACCACGCCCGAGCCCTCGCCGTTGGTGCAGGTAACGCTGCACGCGCAGCCCTCGCCATCAAGCACCGAGATATGCGTGGTGGCGCCAAGGCGCGAACGGAGGAAGCGCTCGAGGAACCCCTCCTCCCCCAAGCCCTCAACGAACTCCGGCGTGCGCTCGCCCTGCGCGGCTTCCATCGCACGCACGACCCGCTCGAGCGAAGGCGGCGCGGGACCGCGATCGAGCAGCGCAAGGGAATACGCCAGCAGCGTCCCCCCCGCCGAAGGAGGCGGGTTGGTGAGGACCTGGCGGTCGCGGTAGCTCACCCGCAGCGGCGCGCGCTCGATCGCGCCATAGCCGGCGAGAGCCGCGCACGTGAGCGAGCCCCCCCGCGGCGCGAGCCAGTCGCAGACCGCCGCGGCGATGTCGCCGCGGTAGAAAGGCTCGGCCCCCTCCGCCCCCAGACGCTCCAGCGCATCGCCGAGCTCGGGGTTGCACAGCCGTTCCCCCTCGCGCAGCACGTGGCCCTCGGGCGCCCACAGCGCGGCGCACTCCGGCGTGGAGCGCAACAGGCCCCCAAGGATCTCCGCGACATAGGCCTGCCCGTGGTTCAGTTGCACCCCCTCGCGCGCGAGGCGCGCCGCGGGCGCCACCAGCTGCTCCAGCGGCACGGTGCCCCAACGCGCCACAGCCGCGCAGACCCCCGCGGGGTTGCCGTACACCCCACACGAAGCGGGCCCGATGTAGAAAACCTGCACCGCATCTCCAAAGGACACATCGATCGCTTCGAGCTCTGCCGCCGTTCCGTCGCTCGCCCGCAGCGGCGCCTCCACAAAGAAATCCAGCAGCACCGGCTCGCGCCCGCCTCCCGCGACCATCATGTAACCCCCTGCCCCCAACCCCGTCAGCAGCGGCTCGGCCACGAACGAGGTCAGCATCGCTGCCACCGCCGCATCCACCGCGTTGCCGCCTTCGCGCAACACCTGCGCCCCGGCGTGCGCCGTCAGCGGGTGACCCGCCGCTACGACTCCCTCAGGGGTTTGGGATGAACTCGGGGACTTCAAGATCTGCAAGGCTACGACGCCGCTCCCGTCGCGGCGCCGCGCGCTGCACCCGCGGCTCCCCCGCGGGCTCCTGCAGACGTCCGCGCCCGGTACCCGGCCGCCCTTCGCCGCGGTAGCCGGTGGCCACGACGGTGACCCAAACCTGGTCGTCGAGCTTCTCATCCACCATCGCGCCAAAAATGATGTTGGCGTCGGGGTGCGCGGCCTCGGAGACGGCCTTGGCAGCCTCGTTGACCTCCCACAAAGACAAATCGACGCCGCCGGTAATCGAGAGCAGGATCGAGCGCGCGCCGTCCATCGAGGTTTCCAGCAGCGGCGACTGCACGGCCTGCATCGCGGCCTCGGTCGCGCGGTGCTCGCCGACGCCCATGCCGATGCCGAGCAGCGCGTCGCCGGCCTCGGACATAATCGTGCGCACGTCGGCGAAGTCAAGGTTGATGAGCCCCGGCAGCGTGACGAGGTCGGAGATCCCCTGCACGCCCTGGCGCAGCACGTCGTCGGCGACGCGGAAGGCCTCGACCATCGAGGTCTGCTTGTCGAGCACGGACAGCAGGCGTTCGTTGGGCACGACGATCAGCGTGTCGACCTCCTCCGCGAGCGCCCCCACGCCGTGCTCGGCGGCTTCGCGCCGGCGCGTGCCCTCAAAGCCGAACGGCCGCGTCACGATCGCCACCGTCAAAGCCCCGATCTCGCGTGCGATGCGCGCCACGATCGGCGCCGCGCCCGTGCCGGTGCCGCCGCCGGCGCCGGCGGTGATGAAGATCATGTCCGAGCCCTTGAGCAGCGACTTGACGCGGTCGTAGTCGTCCATCGCCGCCTGCCGCCCGACGTTGGCGTCGGCGCCGCTGCCGAGGCCGCGCGTGAGCTCCGCGCCGATGTGCAAGGTGATGTCGGCGGTGGACTGCTGCAGCGACTGCAAATCGGTGTTGATCGCCATGAACTCCACACCCGCGACCTCAGCCTCGACCATGCGGTTGACGGCGTTCACGCCGGCGCCCCCGACGCCTACGACGCGGATGACGGGATGGATCACCTGGTCCGCCGTGCTGTAGGGCCGGGGCTCCTCGCGCGGGGGCATCTCCACCGGCGCGTGCCTGCTGGCCGGCGCCTGCTCTCGCGCCTGGGGACGCTCCATGATGTTTTCGGGAATCTCCGCGGAGAAGACGTTGCGCAGGCGCTCCTTGGGACTGGGAACGGAGTCCTCCTCCGCCTCGGTCATGGCGACTGGCTCGGGGGTCGAGCTGCTTAGAGCCGGATGCGGAACCTCGCGCTGGCGCTCAGCAGACGCGCGCGTGCGCTCAGCAGAGGCGCCCTTGCGCTCAGCAGGCGCGCTCTTCACCTCGCGCTTCACGTCCTTCTCAATATCAACGCCCTCCTCACCCTCTTCGGTCTTGCGGAACAGCGCCGCCAGCGGGCCTTCGCGCATCGAGGCGCGCTTGTTGGGGCTGTTAGGAGCCATGGGCCAAGACCTCCTGAGCGAGCTGACGATAGGACTGCGCGGCGACGCCGTCGGGCTCGTACTTGAGCACGCTCATGCCCTTCACGGGAGCCTCAGCGAAGCGCACGGTCTTGCGGATCCGGGAGGCAAACACGCGATCGCCAAAGTTCTCTTCTAGGATCTCGATCGCCTCCTTGGCATGGATCGTGCGCGAATCGACCAAGGTCGGAAGGATACCCTCGATGTCCACATCGGGGTTAAGATTCTCTCTTATCATGGCAAGTGTGTTCTGCAATTGGATGAGCCCACGCATCGATAAATACTCGCACTGAACGGGGACGATAACTTTGTCAGCGGCGGTAAGCGCGTTGATCGTCAGCAGCCCCAGGCTCGGCGGCGTGTCGATGCAGATGAAGTCGTAGTCCTCGCGGATCGGCTCGAAGGCTTTCTGCAGCGAGCGCTCGCGGCCGATCATCGTCGACATCGCGATCTCCGCGCCGGCCAGATCGATCGAGGCGCAGGCGACGTCGATCTCGCGCTTGCGGATGACCTCGCGGATCGAGACCTTGTGCACGAGCACGTCGTACATCGATTGCTCGATCGTGTCGGGGTCGATGCCCTGGCTCATGGTCAGGTTGCCCTGGGGATCCATATCGCAGCACAGCACCCGGTGGCCCTCCTCGGCAAAAGCCGCGGCGAGGTTCAAAGTCGTCGTTGTCTTGGCCACGCCGCCCTTCTGATTGGCGAACGCGATGACCTTTGCCCTGGCTTGCATGCTCACGGCAGGCTCCAATGGCTGGTTTGATGGGCTCTCCACGCCGGTGTATTCGCAGGAGCAGGGTGGATTCCTGCTTCACAACTACGATCCTGGCATGACTGCGCCCTCCCACAAGCCGCTGGCGGAGCGCCTGGCAGGCAAGCGCGTATGTATCTGCGCGGGCCCCGGCGGGGTGGGCAAGACCACGAGCGCCGCCGCCATCGCCCTGGGTCTCGCGCGGCGCGGGCAGAAGGTCGCGGTGCTCACGATCGACCCCGCTAAACGCCTGGCCGAGGCGCTGGGCCTGGATGCCCTCCAGGGCGAGCCACGACTCGTGGATCCGGCCACGCTCGCCGCACAGGGGATCGAGCTCAAGCCGGGCGGCGAGCTGTGGGCGATGACGCTCGATGTCAAACGCACCTTCGACGCCCTGGTCGACCAGTTCGCCGCCGATGAGCGGGCGCGCGAGGAGGTGATGGCCAATCGCATCTACCAGGAGCTCTCCACGGCCGTCGCGGGCTCGCAGGAGTTCACCGCCGTCTCACGCTTGTATGAGCTCGAGCGCGAGGGCCGCTTCGACGTGATCGTGCTCGACACCCCTCCTTCGCGCAACGCGCTTGATTTCCTCGACGCCCCGGGACGCCTGTCGCAGTTCTTCGAGGGCCGCGCGCTGCGCGTCTTCCTGGCCCCGGGCGGCCTCGCCGCGCGCTTTTTGGGACGCGGCACGGGGCTCGTGCTCGCGATGTTCTCGCGCGTCACGGGCATCGACCTGATGGGCGACATCTCCACCTTCTTCCGCTCCCTTGGCGGCATCACGGAGGGCATCATCGAGCGCGCACGTGGCACGAGTGTGCTGCTGCGCGCTGCACCCACGCTCTTCCTGGTGATCACCTCGCCCGAGCCCGAGCCCGCGCGCGAGGCTTCCTACCTCGCGGGCAAGCTTGATCAGGCCGACATGCGTCGCGGCGGGCTGATCGTCAACCGCGTGCACCTCGAGGGGCTGCAGGGGCACGACGTCGAGCACGTGCGTACGCTGCTCAGCGAGCAGCTCGATTCCGGGTTGGCCGCGCGCCTCGCCGGCAACCTCGCGGACTTCGACGTCCTGGCTCGGCGCGACCGCGAGAGCGTCGCGGCGCTCTCACATACACTCCTGGATAAAGACCCGATTGTAGTGCCGCACCTAAACGGCGACGTGGACCTGCGCGGCCTCGCCGAGATCGAGCGACACCTCTTCGCATGAGCCGCCCAGCCAGCGCTCCCCATAAGAGCGCATGTCATCAATCAGCGGCAGCAGCGCCTGACCCTTGTCCGTCAACGCGTACTCCACCCGCGGCGGCACCTCGGGGAAGGTATGGCGCTCCACGATCCCCTCGTCCTCAAGCGCGCGCAGACGCAAAGAAAGCGTCCGCGGGCTGATACCCGCCAGCGAGCGCTCCAACTCGCAGAAGCGCGAGCGCCCCGCGGCCAAATCCCGCACCAGCAGCAGCGTCCACTTCCCGCACACCACTTCGGCGGTCCGGCAGACCGGGCATGTCTCATCTAGGGCCATCTGGCCCGTTACTTTACCAAATGAAGTACCACTAGACCGCGGTAAGGGGCGCCGCAGGCGTCGCCGGCGCCGCCTGCTCGCGCTTTTCCTCGGCGGAGGCGACGTCCTCCATCGTCGTCCCCCGCCGCCCGTCGGCTTGCACAAGCAGCTTGAAGTCGTGCGGACTGGAGGCCATGCGCATGGCGTCATCGAAGGTGACGCGCCCAGCCTTCAGGTGCGCGAAGAGGGCCTGGTCGAAGGTCTGCATGCCGTAGTAGGCGCCGGCGGCGATGACCTCCATCAGCTTGCCGGTCTGCTCGGGGTCCTTGATCATGTCGCGCACGCGACCGGTCATGCGCAGGATCTCGCAGACAGCGACGCGACCGCCGCCCGCAGCGGGCGCAAGGCGCTGGGAGATGACGCCCTTGATCGTGCCGGCGATCATCGAGCGTGCCTGGTTGTGCTGGTGAGGAGGAAAGAAGTCGAGCATGCGGTTGATGGACTCGGTGGCATCGACGGTGTGGATCGTGGAGAGCACGAGGTGCCCGGTCTCAGCGGCGCTCAGTGCTGTCTGCACGGTCTCCTCGTCGCGCATCTCGCCCACGAGGATGACGTCGGGGTCTTGGCGCAGCACACGCCGCAAGGCCCGCTTAAACGAAGCGGTATCCATGCCCACTTCGCGCTGGTTGATGACCGAGCGCTTGTCGGTGTGCACGAACTCGATGGGATCCTCGATCGTGACGATGTGCCGGTTGAGAGTCTCGTTCATGTGGTCGATCATCGCGGCGAGCGTCGTGGACTTGCCCGAACCGGTGGTGCCGGTGAGCAGCACGATCCCGCGCTCCTCCTCGGCCAGTTCGCGCACCACTGGCGGCAGCGCGAGCTCGTCGATGGTGGAGATCTTGTGGGGAATCGCGCGACAGACGAGCGAGATCGCCCCGCGCTGGCGGAAGGCGTTGACGCGGTAGCGCGCGATCCCTTCGATTTCGAAGGAGAAGTCGACCTCGTGCTCCTCGCTGAACTCCTGCAGCTTGACGGGGTCGTGCAGGAGGTCATGCAGCGCATGCTCGGTGTCCTCGCGCGTGAGCGCAGGCGTGCTGGGATCGGATGCCAGCTCGCCGTGCACGCGAAACAGCGGCGCCGCATCCAGCTTCAGATGCAGATCGGAGCCCTCACGGGCGACTAGCTCGCGCAGCGCTGCATGCACGTCGAACACCTGGAGCGCATCGGCATGGCGCCGGCGCTGCTTGAGTGCTAGGCGACGTCTCTCAACTTCTGTGCCTCGGCAAGGCTCTGCAGCTTCTTCAGCGACTGGTTCTCGATCTGCCGGATCCGCTCGCGGGTGACGTTGAAAGTGCGGCCGACCTCATCGAGCGTGCGCGGATGCTCGCCGCCGAGGCCGTAGCGCAACTCCAGGACCCGCCGTTCGCGATAGGACAGGTTCTCAAGCGCCTCGCGCAGGGCCTCCTTGGTAAGGATTTCAGCGGCGCGCTCGTAAGGAGACTCGGCACGCTCATCGGCGATGAACTGCCCGAACTCCGACTCCTCCTCATCGCCAACGGGCTTCTCTAGCGAAACGGGCGCCTGCGCGGAGCGCTTGATCGAGTCGACCTCTTCGGGGTCGATGCCGGTGACCTCGGCGATCTCATCGGCGGTTGGCTCACGGCCGAGCTCGGTGACGAGCTTGCGCTCGGCGCGACCGATCTTGTTGAGCTTCTCGACCACGTGCACGGGGATGCGGATGGTGCGCGCCTTGTCGGCCAAAGCCCGCGCGATCGCCTGGCGGATCCACCAGGTGGCGTAGGTGGAGAACTTGAAGCCCTTGCGGTAGTCGAACTTCTCGGCGGCGCGTACCAGCCCAAGGGTGCCCTCCTGGATGAGGTCGAGGAAGGGCAGCCCCTGGTTGCGGTAGTTCTTGGCGATCGACACGACCAGGCGCAGGTTGGACTCGACCATCTTCTGCTTGGCGTCGAGGTCGCCGCGCTCGATGCGCTTGGCGAGATCGACCTCCTCCTGGGCGGTGAGCAAGCGCACCTTGCCGATGTCCTTGAGGAACAGCTGCAAGGAGTCGGTGGTCATGTCGGGCTTGAGATCGAGCGTGGTCTTGGCCTTGCGCCGCCCGCGCTTGTCGGGCGCACGCTCGACCCCCATCGCCGCGGCGGTAGCCGGGTCGATGTCCTCGACGAGCTCGATCTCGGAGCGCTCGAGGAAGCCGTGCAGCTCCTCTACATCGGACTCGTCCAGATCGAGCTCGGAAGTGGCCTTGGAGATCTCGGTGTAGCTGAGAACCCCTACCTGCTGCCCTTTGGCCAGTAGGCCCTTGATCTCGTCAAGCTCCTGCAGTTCGACAACTGACATCTATTTCCGTTTCCGTCGAGAGGGACCCCGGAATGGACGCGCCCTGCGCCCCCCGTCGGGGATGTGCTGAGTAATTGGACTTGTAAGGAACCCTTATCGCTGCCGTCGCCCTGCCCTGCGGCCGCTCCGGACGAGCGCACCTATCTTAACGCGTTGCGCCATGATTGCCTCGATGAGCGAGCCCGACAGCACCTCAGCCCCCGCCACGAATGAGCCAGGCGTGCTGGGCAGCCTGCCCAAAACCCGTCCCCAGCGCCCCTCCGCGCGCCGCCAGGCCGCGCGCAGCAAAGCGGCGCGCAGTAAAGCGGCGGCGAAGGTCGAGCCCCCGCGGGCGCCCCGGCAGGGCTTTGAGGCCGAAAGCGAAGTGCAGCCGGGCAAGACGGTGCAGCCACCCGGCAGCGCCGAGCTGGCCGCATCGGTGGTGGAGCTGATGGGCGAGCTGGCGCAAAGCGGCCTGACGAGCACAGGTAAGCTGCTCAAGGACGCGCTGGCGCGGCTGTCACGCTCGTGAGCGACTACGCCCCGTAAGCAGCTACGCCCCGGGTCCTCAGCACGGCGTAGCCACTACGCCGCCGGGTCATCGGCCGGCGCCACGGAGCGCCCGGCCGCGCGGGCGGCATAAACACCAACATCGGCGTGGGCCGCAAGCACGGAGGCATCGCGACCGTCGTCAGGGCAGACGGCGATGCCGATCGCCAACTCCAGCGGCACGCCGCGGTGGCGCGCGGAGAGCCGCACGGTACGGGCGAGGCGCTCGGCGAGATGACGGGCGCCAAGGGTGTCGGTCTCGGGGGTGACGAGCCAGTAGCGTCCCAGGGACTCGCGCGTCAGCAGATCGGCTGGACGCAACTCGGCGCCAATCGCACGCTCGACGTGATCGGTAAGCCGCGCGAGCTCCGGCGGCGACTCGGCGTGGGCGAGGCGATCGATGTCGATGACCTCCACGAGCAGAACGGCGAAGGGCAGACGGTCCTCGCGATGGCGCTCCAGGCGCCGTGAGATCGAGCCGATCCAGGCCGCGGGGTGAGCGGGCTCCTCCCGGAGGTGAGCGGGCTGCTCATCTCCACGCGTGTCGTGGATCTCGATCCCAGCAGCAGTAGAGGGCTCGGGCGGCTCCAGCGGCATCGGCGCAGGCGCCGCCGGCGCAGGCTTGGCCGCAAGGAGGGCGATCGCGGAGCAGACGTCGGCGAGCCGCTGCGCGAGCGTGGCGGCCCGTGCGGCCCGCGGCCCCTCCGCCAGTTCCTCATGCAGGGCCTCCCACAGTGCATCGCTGAGATCGTGCGCCGCGTGGGCAGCGCGCGCGAGGCGCTCGCCGGGAGGACCGATCTCGCTCATAGGAGTTGAATAGCAGCAGCGAAGGACACGATCGCAAGACTACGGAGATAGCCTGCAGGAGGATGCGGGAGGCGAGAATCAGTGGGCTGCGCGACAGCACATCCGTGGATGAGGAAACGGGCGCAGTACGCTCAACACAGGCAGCGGAGCTGGACCTCCCCGAGGAGGCGCTGCGGGGGCTGTGGTCGCCCACCCATCTGGAGCGCTTGGCGCGGACATATTGGCGCTTCCTGGCACGCGTGACGCTGGGCCTGGTGCGTGTGCAGTACAGCAGGGAGGAGCGCGCCGTGGTGTTGCTGATCCGACCTCTGAAGCTGCTGATATTCAGCGCTCCCGAATACGAGATCGAGCCCGATCACGGCGTGGTCAGGTGGCGACTGCAGCGAGGGCTACTGGTCGCCAAGCGCGGGCGAGGCTGCGGCGGACATCTACAGATAGACGTGCGCAGGCTGCCGGCGCCGGCGCCGGGCAGGGCGCGTTTGAAGGTGGAGGTCGAGGTGGAGAACTTCTACCCGCGAATCGCCTTTGGCCTGGGCCGCTGGATCTACAGCGCCACGCAGTCACGCATCCACGTAGTCATCACCCATGGCTTCCTGCGCTCGCTGGCAAAGCTGCGGCTGGCACAGTCGCGCGTGGGGCAACTGGAGGACCCTCCAAGGAACCTACCCCCGGAGGCCTCTCCTAGAAGCGATCGCCGCCGACCGCACGCAGCTTGGCGCGGTCGTGGCGGGCGCTGATGCGCCGGACGGTGCCGGAGCGGGTGCGCATGACCAAGGACTCCGTGGTAGCGCCGCCCGCCGAGGGATAGCGCACCCCCTGCAAGACATCCCCGTCCGTCACGCCGGTGGCCGAAAAGAACACGTCCTCCCCCGCAACGAGGTCGTCCTGCTCGAGCACCCGCTGCAGGTCATAGCCGGCCTGTAGCGCAGCGGTCCGCTCACCCTCATCGCGCGGCCAAAGCCGCCCCAGCAGCCGCCCGCCGAGGCACTTGATGGCGGCGGCGGAGATGACGCCCTCGGGCGTGCCACCGATGCCCCACAGCAGATCGACGGGCGAGCGCTCGGTGACGGCGAGCAGCGAGGCGGAGACGTCGCCGTGTGAAATCAGCCGCACGCGCGCGCCGGCCGCGCGGATCTCGGCGATACGCGCCTCGTGGCGCGGACGATCGAGCACGACGACCATCACATCGCCGATCGAGGTCCGCTTGCGCTCGGCAATCAGCCGCAGCGTCTCAGGCAGCGGCCGGTCGAGATCGAGCAGATCGGCGATTTCGGGCGAGCCAGCCAACTTCTCCATGTAGACGCAGGGCCCGGGGTCGAACATCGTCCCGCGTGAGGAGAGCGCGATGACAGCGAGCGCGGAGGGCATGCCGTGCGCGGCGAGCGTGGTCCCCTCGAGCGGATCGACGGCGATGTCGACCTCGGGCGGCGAGCCGTCGCCGATGTGCTCGCCGTTGGCGAGCATCGGCGCCTCGTCCTTCTCGCCCTCGCCGATCACGACGACCCCGTCCATCTGGATCGACTGCAGCGCGTAGTGCATACCGTCGACGGCGGCCTGGTCGGCGGCCTCCTTGTCCCCCCGGCCGACGAGCGGCGCACAGGCAAGCGCGGCGGCCTCGGTGACGCGCACGAGCTCGAGCGCGAGGTTGCGATCCGGCCGCTGGTGTGTCGGATCCGGTGCCAAGGCGCTAAAGCTACACGAAGCCCCAGGATGGAAGCGGCTACGATCCCGCGGAGGTCGAAGAGGGCCGTCCCAATTCAGGAGGCAGCGTCATGCAGATCGGTTTTGTGGGGCTGGGCAAGATGGGCGGGAACATGGTGCACCGGATCCGCCGCGACTCCGAGCACGAGGTGGTGGCGTTTGACTTCGACAAGGACGCGGTGAAGCGGGCGGTGAAGCACGGCGCAGCAGGCGCAAACTCACTCGCGGACCTGGTGAAAAAACTCGAACCACCCCGGCTGGTGTGGATCATGGTACCGGCGGGCGCGCCGACGCAGCAGACGGTGGAGCGACTGGCGAAGCTGATGGACCGCGACGATGCGATCGTGGATGGCGGCAACTCGAAGTGGACGGATGACAAGCGCCGCGCGGGTGAACTGAAGAGCAAGGGAATCCACTACATCGACGTGGGCACCTCCGGCGGCGTGTGGGGCCTGGAAGTGGGCTATTGCATGATGGTGGGAGGCCCGCTGAAGGCGGTGAAACGCCTGACGCCGATCCTCGACGTGCTGGCGCCGGAGACGAACGCGACGAGCGTGGCGGCGATCGGCCCACACGGCTGGATGCACTTCGGCCCGGCGGGGGCGGGGCACTTCGTGAAGATGGTGCACAACGGCGTGGAGTACGGGCTGATGCAGGCCTATGCGGAGGGCTTCGATCTGTTCGATAAGAGCGAGTACGAACTGGACAACGCGAAGATCGCGCACCTGTGGGGGCAGGGTTCGGTGGTGCGCTCATGGCTGTGCGAACTGGCGGCAAGGGCGTTCGAGGAGGAGGGCAACGACTTGGCGGGGATCGAGGGCTACGCAGAGGATTCGGGCGAGGGTCGCTGGACGATCGAGGAGGCGACCGCGCGCGACGTGCCGACGCCGGCGATCACAGCGGCGCTGTACGCGCGGCTGTACTCGCGCGGAAATGGCGATTTCACGCACAGGGTGCTGGCGGCGCTGCGCAACCAGTTCGGCGGGCACGCGGTGAAGAAGCGATGAGTACGGCGGCGATGAGTACGGCGGCCGTTACCGAACCGGAGAACCCACTGGTCGAAGGCCTGGAGCGCCTGCCGGTGGCGCCGACGACGCTGACGATCTTCGGGGCGACCGGGGATCTGGCCCGGCGCAAGCTGCTGCCCGCGCTGTACAACCTGGCGCACGAGGGAGCCTTGCCGGAACGCTTCCACCTCGTCGGGGTATCGCGCGGCGAAAAGGCGCACGAGGACTACCGCGCGGAGTGCGAGGAGGCGATTCGCCACTTCTCCAGGCGCGCGCCCGACGAGGACGTGCTCAAGCGCCTGCTGGAGGAGGTGCGTTACGTGTCGGGCGTGTTCGACGACCCCGCCGTCTACGCCGAGCTCGAGCGGACCCTGAACGACTTCGAGGAGCGGGACGGATCGCCGCTGAACCGCGTGTTCTACTTATCGACGGCGCCGGCGTTCTTCCCGGTGATCGTGGAGGCGCTGGGTGCGCAGGGTCTGAACACGCACGAGGGCGCGGACGTGCGAGCGGTGATCGAGAAGCCGTTCGGCACTTCGCTGGAGGAGGCACAGGAGCTCAATCGCCGCGTGCTGGCGGTATTCGCAGAGAACCAGGTGTTCCGCATCGATCACTACCTGGGCAAGGAGACGGTCCAGAACATGATGGCGTTCCGCTTCGCCAATGGCATGTTCGAGCCGCTGTGGAACCGCAACTTCATCGACAGCGTGCAGATAACGGCGGCGGAGGACATCGGCATCGGCTCGCGCGCGGGCTACTACGACCACGCGGGCGCGCTGCGCGACCTGATCCAGAACCACATTCTGCAGCTGCTGTGCCACGTGGCGATGGAGCCACCGGTGACCTTCACCGCGGAAGAGGTGCGCAACGAGAAGGTGAAGGTGCTGCACGCGATCCACGCGCCGGAAGGCGCTGAGGTGATGGAGATGGCGGTGCGGGCGCAGTACGGACCGGGGCACGTGGCGGGCGAGGACGTACCGGGGTACCTGGAAGAGGAGGGGGTGCGCGAGGGCTCGAGCACGGAGACGTATGCGGCGTTGCGCCTGGAAGTGGACAATTGGCGCTGGGCGGGGGTGCCGTTCTACCTGCGCGCAGGCAAGCGCCTGGCGCGCAAGATCACGGAGATCGCGGTCACGCTGAAGCCGGTCCCACACCTGGCCTTCAGCGAGGCGGGCTCGCTGGGCGTGCGCCCCAACCAGCTGATCCTGACGTTGCAGCCCAACGAGGGAGTGACGCTGCAGCTGGGCGCGAAGATTCCGGGCACGCGCATGATGATCCGCCCAGTGAATATGGAGTTCCTGTATGGCACATCCTTCCTCTCCCAGTCCCCGGAGGCATACGAGCGGCTGATCATGGACGCGATGCGGGGCGACCCGACGCTGTTCACACGCGATGACGAGGTCGAAGCGCAGTGGCGCATCTGCGACCCGGTGCTGAAGGTGTGGGAAGCGGATCAGGACCCGCCCGGGCGGGCGGGCCAACTTTCGCAGTACGAAGCGGGCTCGCAGGGGCCGGAGCAGGCCAACGAGCTCCTACAGATGGGACATAGCTGGAGATCCATCTGATGCCCGCGGTCAGCGACGCCGTCTGGAGCGCGCAGGGCACGACGCCGGATGCGATCGAGGCGGCGCTGTGCGAGTTGCTCAAGGAGCGCCACGCGGAGAACGGCGGCTATGTGCCGGCGCGGGTACTGAACCTGGTGGCGTTCGTGGACAGCCGCTGGAGTGGAGAGATCGCGAACCGCCTACGCGGGGTGGGCCGCTACCACGCTTCGCGCACGATCGTGCTCTCCTACGAGCGTACGCGCGAACGCCTGGACGCGCGCGCGAGTGTGGCCGCGACGGGTGAGCCGGGGCCAGGGGAGCTGGCGCTGCTGCGCGAGACGGTGGTGGTGGAGATCGGCGAGCGTCACCTGGATGACCTGGTGACGATCGCGGACCCGCTGGTGGTGCGCGACCTGCCCACGCTGTTGTGGTCCCCGCACGGGCACCTGGAGGCGGTGGAAGCGCTGCTGAGCCTGGCGCAGACGGTGCTGCTGGACTCGATCGATGAGCCGGAGTGTCGCGCGGCGGTGCAACGGGCGGAGGCGCTGGCGCAGCGCGCATACGTGGTGGACTTGGCGTGGCTGCGCTCGACGCCTTGGCGGGAGCGGATCGCAGGCGCCTTCGACCCGCCCCAGATGCGCTCGGAGCTGCACAAGCTGCAGGCGCTGACGGTGCGCCACCACCCCGAGAGCATGGTGGCGGGGATGCTGCTGGTGGGCTGGCTGGCCTCACGCCTGGGCTGGCGGGCGAGCCAGCTCGTCGAGCGCGAAGGAGCGCTGGAGTGCAAGGCCAGCGCCCACCGCCAGGATGTGGCGGTGCGCTTGGAGCCGATTCCCCAGCAACAGGTGCGCGGCCTGCAGGGCCTGACGCTGCGCACGGCCTCGGGCCTCCAGTTGAGCCTGGACCGCGCGCCGGGAGGCCTGCGCGCGCAGCGCAAGGAGCCGGGCGGCGAGGAGCACGAGTGGACGATCCTGGGCGCCTCGCGCGGCGAGGCGGGCGTGCTGGGCGAGGGCATCCGCCAGGCGCTGCTGCGTGACCCGACGTATGCACCGGCCTTGCGCGCGGCCAAAGCGATGCTGCCCTAACCGTCTACGATGCTGCCGTGACCCGTCTGTGCACGCTGCCCGACGCCGAGGCGGTCGCGCAGCGGGCGGCACGCGAAATCGCTGCGCACGTGGAGCAGGCGCGCGCAGAGCGTGGCGTGGCGCACGTGGCGTTGAGCGGGGGCACGACGCCGGAACGCACCCACGAACTGCTGGCAGGCGCAGTCGCGGACTGGGACGGCATCGAGGTGTGGTTCGCGGATGAGCGCTGCGTGGCGCCGGAGGACTCCGCGAGCAACTACCTGATGGTGCGCACATCGCTGCTGGAGCACATCTCCACAGCGCCGCCGCTGGTACACCGCATGCCGGGCGAGCTGGGAGCAGACGAGGGTGCAGAGCGTTATGCCGTGGAGTTGCGCAGCCACGTCGCCGCCGACAAAGACACGGCCGCCCACCCGGCTCTGCCGCTGCTCGACGTGGTCGTGCTGGGCATCGGCCCCGACGGCCACGTGGCCTCGCTGTTCGGAGGAGCCCCCACTTTGGACGCGGGCGAGGAGGCTGTGTGCCTGGGCGTGCACAACTCCCCTAAGCCCCCGCCGGAACGGATCACGCTGAGCTTGGCAGTGTTGCGCGCGGCGCGGCGCTGTGTGCTGCCGGCGACGGGCGCGAGCAAGCGCAACGCCGTGCAGGGAGCGCTTGGCGAAGCCACGCCCCGCGTGCCTGCGAGCCTGCTGCGCAGGGAGCGTCTGACGTTGATCGTTGACGACGCGGCCTCCCCGCAGCCGTCGCCGGTGACACACGCGAGTGCCGACTGTGAGAACTTGTAGTGAGCCGATGCCTTTCCGGGTACGTAGAGTGAGCTGACGGCAAGCTATGCCTGCTATCGCTTCCAGGGACGTCGCGGTCCTCACAGACGCAGCCGAGCTGTCGCGCCCGGAGGCTGTGCTGAGGGCGCTCGCAGCCACGCGCCGGCGCACGCTGGAGCTGATCGCCCACCTCGATACGCACGACATGGAGCGCGTGCTGTCGCCGATCATGAGCCCGCTGGTGTGGGACCTGGCGCACATCGCGGCCTACGAGGATCTGTGGCTGGTACATCGCCACGCGGGCCTGGAGCTGTTGCGCCCGGAGCTGGCGGAGCTGTATGACGCCTTTGAGACCCCGCGTAAGAAGCGCGGAGAAGTCGAGCTGCTCGACACGCCACAGGCACGCGCGTACATGAGCGAGGTGAGCGAGCGCAGCGCGGCCGCCATCGAAGAGCACGGCGTGGGCGATGGCTTCGTGCACGAGATGGTGGTGCGCCATGAGTTGCAGCACACCGAGACGATGCGCCAGACGATGGCCTTGGCCGGGCTGTTGCCCACGGGCGAGCCACCGCAGGCAGCGATGATGGGCGCTGAGGACTGGATCGAGATCCCCGCGGGCGCCTTTGAGATGGGCGCCGGCCCGAGCGGCTTCGCCTACGACAACGAGCGCCCCCGCCACCTGGCGCACACCGGCGCATTCCGCATCGCGCGCCGCCCGGTGAGCAAGGCCAGCTGGCTGCGCTTCAGCGAGGGCGGCGGCTATGAGCGGCGCGAGTGGTGGTCGGATGAGGGCTGGGCGTGGAAGGAGGAGTACGACATCACGCATCACCCAGACACGACCGCGGGCAACCCGCAGGCGCCCGTGTGCCACGTGAGCTGGTTCGAGGCCGACGCCTTCGCCAGAGCCCAAGCGGCCCGCCTACCAACGGAGGCCGAGTGGGAGCGAGCGGCGACCTGGGAGCAGGGAACGCAGTACAGCGGTCAGGTGTGGGAGTGGACCGCGAGCCACTTCCACGGCTACCCGGGCTTCGAGGCCTACCCCTACCGCGAGTACTCCGAAGTCTTCTTCGGCCCCGACTACCGCGTACTGCGCGGCGGCTCGTGGGCGAGCAGCCCCCGTGTCGCCACCGCCACCTTCCGCAACTGGGACCTACCACAGCGCCGCCAGATCTTCTCCGGGCTGCGCCTGACAAAGGACGTGTGATTCCATTGAACCCGCTGGCTCAGCCAGACATCCGCATCGACTCCTACCTCGGCGAGGGCCAGGAGCGCTCGCTCGCGCAGGACGCCCGCGAGGGCTTGACGCGACCCTTCAAGGAACTGCCCCCAAAGCACTTCTACGACGCGCGCGGCGCGGAGCTGTTCGACCAGATCTGCGATCTGCCCGAGTACTACCCGACGCGCACGGAGCGCGCCATCCTGCATCGTTCGGCACTCGAGCTCGCGGAGCTGACAGGCGCGGTCGAGCTGGTGGAGCTGGGTTCAGGCACGGCCGCGAAGACGCGCGTGCTGCTGGACGCGATGAGCGAGTTGGGCCAGCTCGAGCGCTACGTCCCCGTGGACGTCACCGAGGGCATGGTGCGCGAATGCGCGCAGGAGCTCACGAGCGAGTACCCGGGCCTGCAGGTGCACGGCGTGGTGGGCGATTTCGAGCGCCACCTCAGCCAGGTCCCCGCCCCGCGCGGCCAGCGCCTGGTGGTCTTCTTGGGCGGCACAATCGGCAACTTCCCCCCCGCGGACCGTGCGGCCTTCCTGCGTCAGATCTCCAATCTGCTCGGCCCTGGCGATCATCTGCTGATGGGCACCGACCTGGTCAAGGACCCCTCGGTGCTGGAGGCCGCCTACGACGACAGCCAGGGCGTCACCGCGGAGTTCAACCGCAACCTCCTGCACGTGCTCAACCGCGAGCTCGAAGCCGACTTCGACCCGGATGACTTCGAGCACGTCGCCCGCTTCGACCGCCACAACGAGTGGATCGAAATGCGCCTGCGCTCACGCCGCCGCCACACCGTCACGGTGCGCGCGCTGGACCTTCCGGTCCACTTCCACGAGGGCGAGGAGATGCGCACGGAGATCAGCGCCAAGTTCACGCGTGAGCGCGTCAGCGACGACCTGGCCGGCGCCGACCTCACACTCGTGCGCTGGCTGACCGACCCCGACGAGCAGTTCGCCCTAACCCTCTCAACCCCCACGAGCTGACATCGCCTCCTGACGCCCTCTACACCCGCGGGCTGACTGGTCCGCTAGGCTCCGCGCGCGATGCGCATCGAGGGCAGCTCAGCAATAGTGCTCGGCGGAGCCTCGGGGCTCGGCGAGGCGACCGTGCGCCGGCTCCACGGCGCGGGCGCGCTTGTGAGGATCGCGGACGTGAACGCGGAGAAGGGCGAGGCGCTGGCCGCGGAGCTGGGCGTCCCCTTCGCCGCCTGCGACGTGCGCGAGGAGGAGCAGGTGCAGGCCGCGGTCGAGCAGGCGGCAGCCGCGGAGGGCGGCCTGCGCATCGCGGTCTGCTGCGCAGGCACGGGCTGGGCGCAGAAGGTGGCGGGCTCCAAGGGCCCACACCCACTGATGCCATTCGAGATCATCATCGCCATCAACCTGATCGGTACGTTCAACGTGCTGCGCCACGCGTCCTTCGCGATGATCTCAAACGAACCCCTGGAGGATGGCGAACGTGGAGTATGCATCAATACGGCCTCGATCGCCGCCTTCGACGGCCAGGTCGGCCAGATCGCCTACTCGGCCTCCAAGGGCGGCGTCGTCGGCATGACGCTGCCGGCCGCGCGCGACCTGGCGCAGTACGGCATACGTGTGAACACGATCGCCCCCGGCCTGTTCGACACGCCGCTGCTGGCGGCGCTGCCCGAGGAGGCGCGCGAGAAGCTGGGCGCGGGCGTGCCCTATCCCCCGCGCCTGGGCCAGCCGGAGGAGTACGCGCACCTGGCGGCGCACATCGTGGAGAACCGCATGCTCAACGGCGAGACCATCCGCCTGGATGGCGCGCTGCGCATGCCGCCGCGCTGAGCCACCGAGCCACCTGAGCTGCGCAGGAGTCACCTGGCGACGCCGGTCGCGCAGCCGATATCACCGCAGCGGACCTGTGTCCTCCTCGTGGACATAGGGGCACTCGGAGTCATCATGCACCGAGGTGGCGATGACGTAAGTCGAGTCGATCGCGTCCGGCAGGGCATGCAGAAAGGCGTTGGGGTCCTGCTTCGGATCGACAGCCACGCGAGAGCAGAGATAGAGCCACATCTTGTCCTCGTCCGTCCCCACCGGCGTTTCGATCTCAACACGGAGGTTGGGTCCGTCGTTCAAGGTCACTTGCGCGAGCCTATGACCCAATCCCGCCAGAGGCTCGTTGCGAATTATGTCTACGTGTGATCCCACAAAGACCGCCTCTCGTCTTCGGACATTATCGAAAAGCTCAATCCCATACCAGACCTATCGGACATCAAGCTGCCGTGTCTTGAGCATGACTCTTGCCCGCTCGAAGACAGCCGTGGCCTCCACCTCGTCCAAGACATCGTGGAGCGCGGAGTTGCGGCGGCTGTGCACGAACTCCTCGACCCGCAGCAACAGCGCGTCTGGGATCTCCTCGCCGCGGTGGTGCCCCGCGAATTCGCCGGCGCTGCTGGTGGCAAAGGCGAGCCCGTGATCGATCAACACCACGCGCTTCTGCCCGCTGACAGGATCGATCACACCCCAGTTGCCCATGTGCCGATCCTCATTGGCCGCCAGCGAGTCGAACACAGCGATTGGCCACGAGACGTCAGAACCACCGGGACACGTACCCGCGTTGAGCGCGTTCTCCAGAGCGGTCTTGAATCGCGGCCATAGAACCTGGGCACTCCCCTCGGTTTCGGCGTCGGCTTCAGCGTTCCTGGGCATGCTGCGCAGCACGGTCACGGGAACAAGCGCATCCAGGCCCAACTCCACGGCAAGGACGCGGGCCGCAACCTCGCGCCGTGCCTGGACAGACGTTCGCTGATCGTTGGCCGGCTTGGCCACAACGCCGACACCCCCGCTAAGGACCAGAGTCATTTTCTCCGGGTGACCGCCGCCGCTCCTCAACGGCCAGATCGTCTCGATCGATGCTTCGCGCACGTAGTGTTCGAGCGCGTGAATCGCATCCCCCTCTGTATCCAACTATCCGATCCCTTCGTTCTCTCGATAGCTTGGCGCGTAAGACTATCGTTTGGCCAAGACAGTTGTCTCGGCCCCCGATCCTCGCCATCGATCCCGCGCCCGTCTACGACGCCACGCGGCCCCACCCGGGACCGGCCTGCCGGTCCCTCCCCAATCAGTTCAGCCGTTCCACCAACATCGCCATGCCCATGCCGCCGGCGACGCACATCGACTCGATGCCGTAGGTCCCCTCGAGCGTCTGCAGGTCGTTGATGAGCGTGGTCATGATGCGCGCGCCGGTCATGCCGAAGGGATGGCCGAGGGCGATGGCGCCGCCGAAGGGATTGAGCTTCTCGCGGTCGAGGCCCAGCTCTTCGATGCAGGGCACGATCTGCGCGGCGAAGGCCTCGTTGATCTCGACGACATCGATGTCCTCGATCTTCATGCCGGTGTTCTTGAGCAGCTGCTGGATGGCGGGGATCGGGCCGAGGCCCATGATCTCGGGACGGATCGCCGCGACGGTGGAGGCGAGGATCTTGACCTTCGGCTCCAGACCGAGCTCACGTGCACGATCCTCACTCATTACGAGCAGCGCAGCGGCGCCGTCGTTCAAAGGGCAGGCGTTGCCGGCGGTCACGGTGCCGCCCTCCTTGAAGACGGGCTTGAGCGCTGCGAGCCGCTCCATCGTGGTGCCGGCGCGCGGGCCGTCGTCCTTGCGCATGACGGTCTCGGGCACGTCGATCTCGTTGCCCTCCTTGTCCACATCCTTGTGCGCGGGCACGGTCACGGTCACGATCTCTTTGTCGAAGTGACCCGACTCGACGGCCGCAACGGCGCGCGCCTGGGAGACCACCGCCCATTCGTCCTGCGCCTCGCGGCTGACGTTGCAGCGCTCGGCGACGTTCTCGGCGGTCATGCCCATCGGGATATAGACGTCGTAGGCGGAGCCCTCGCTGCCGTCGACCATGTGGTTGAACTCGAACTGTGCGCTGCCGCGGCCGGCACGCGAGACGGCCTCGACGCCAGCGGCGATGTAGGTGTCGCCCTCGCCGGCCTTGATCGCGTGGAAGGCCATGCGCGTGGTCTGCAACGAGCTGGCGCAAAAGCGGTTGACGGTGACCCCGGGCACGTGGTGGTCGATGCCGGCGAGCAGCGAGGCGATGCGCCCGACGTTGTAGCCCTGCTCGCCCTCCCCGTAGCCGCAGCCCATCATCACGTCGACAATCGACTTCTGATCGACCTGCGGGTTGCGCTCGATCAGGGCTCGCAGCGGGATCGCCGCGAGGTCGTCGGCGCGGACTGTCTTGAGCGACCCCTTTACGGCCCTTCCGATGGGCGTGCGCACGGCGTCGACGATCACTGCATCAGGCATTGCTGTCCTCTCTCGCTGGGTCGGGGGCTCGGGATCCTAGCTGCCCAGCGGCTCGTAGGCCACCCTCGCGGCCTCGGCGGGACCGATGAACGGCGCCAGCGCCACATACGTGGCGTGCTTGGCCATGCTCGGCATCTCATGGATGCGATCGCGCATCACGCAGCTGTACAACAGCTCGAACATACCCCCGCCGATCGCCTCCACCGCGATCGCCGGCGGGCGGCGGTGCTCGGAGGTCTCTTCGAAGCCGGGCTCGAGCACCGAGAGGTACTCGGTGATGCCCGCGTTGGCCCGCTCCGCCGTGCGCGGGGTGGCGATCAGCATGTGCAGCAGCGCCAGGCGCGCGAAGGCTGGCTCGGAGCCGAGGTACTGCAGCAGCGCGGCCACCGTCGCCTTGACCCCGTTGGGCCAGTCGGTCTGCGTCGCATAGGCGCGTTCCACGAGCGCGAGGCCGTGGGCATGACCCACCTCGTAGGTGAACAGGAACGCCTCTTCCTTGCTCTTGAAGTGCTCGTAGAAGGTCTGCAGCGACATCGCGGCCTCGCTGGCGATCTTCTCGACCGTCAGATCGGCGTAGCCGCCCGCCGCTGTGAGGTTGGCCACGGCGTCCACGATGCGCTCGCGCTGACTGTGCAGCGCGAAGCTGCGCAACACGTTGGTCATGCCCCGCACCAAGCCCAGATCGCCGTCGGAACTGGAGGCCAGCGTGCCCGGCGCGCGCCCGCCGTTCATTGCCTCCACCACGGGCGCGGGCGCGGCGATCTGCGGCTCCTCGCCCGGGACCGGCGTCGAGCCGCTGGGACGGTAGCAAGTCACCCAACGCATCAGATCGGGCACCAATTGGCGCAGTTCCGCGCGCCGGCCGTGACGCACGCGGCTGTAGAGGATGCGGCTGAGCCCCCCGACCACGGCGCGCACCACCGCATCGGGCACGGCCCCGTCGTTGGGCTCGCGCTGCAGCATGCCGCGCACGAAGCCCCGGTACTGCTCGACGGCGCGCTCGCGGCGCTCGACTCCCGCGGGCCCCGCGGCAACGATCTCCACCATGTTCAGGCGCGCCGCGCCGGGATTGTCGATCGTCGCCTCGAATAGCGCCCGCAGCGATGCTTCCACGGCCGCCTGGAGGCCTTCGCCCTCGGCCTTGCGATAGGCCTCGATCGCCCGTCGCCGGCCATCGGCGGCGATCACGTCGAAGGTGGCCAGCAAGCACTCCTGCTTGTTGGCGAAGTGCTCGTAGAAGGTCTTGCGCGATACGCCCGCGCGTCCGACGAGATCGGAGATGGTGGTGGCGCGATAGCCCTTCTCGCCCACCGCGTCGATCATCGCCAGCAGCAGCCGCTGCTTCTGGTCGGCGGCGACCTGCTCGCGCGGCAGCGCCTGGGAGCCGCGTGGCAGCGTGCGGCGCCCCGCGCGTGACACGGGCTGAGGAGTAGAGGGATCAGTGGAGGCCATACGTGCTTGTTACCAGGACTCCGAGCCAACCCCTGCGTGACTCGACTAGCATCGATCTTTTCAGTAGACTATCGTACCGATGTGTTGGTACATGACGCTGATTACAAGGTTTTTGCCCTTCACGTCTTGACAAGATAACAAGAGCCTGTTCTTATGGACGACAGCTGATTAGCATCGCAAAAGCTTGGGCGCCGCTTGCTACCCCATTCGGTGGCGCTCAGGGAGCCTCCAGCGTCTTTCCCCATGGGCGCTGTGGGCCTCTCATCGGGCGCCGTGACCAATCGACCCTGGTCACGGCGCCTCTTTTTACAGCCTAGCTCTCCGCGAGACTACAGGTCCAGTCGAGACTACAGATCCAGACGACTTACGCCCAGCTCGTCGAAGCCTACGTGATGCGCCAGCTCGTGGCGGACCGTGCGCGTCACCTGGTCGCGCAGCAGATCGGCGTCGTGACCGAAGTCCCTGCGTAGCGTGTCGCGGAAGATCACAATGCGATCGTGGGTGTTGTCGTTGCGCGTCTGCCCGCCCTGGTACAGGCCATAGGCGCCGACCCTGCGCCCCCCGTCGGAGACAACCACCGCCACGTGCGCCAGCGCGTTGCGCAGTAGGTCGGGCAGGTCATCGAGCGCGTCGCGCACGAGCTCTTCGAAGTCGGCGTCGTTCAGCGGGTCGAGCTCCATGAACTCGCCTTCTTCGGGATCCGCCGCGAGACCCTCGCGCGCTAGTTCCTCCGAGCGCACCACGAGCTCTTCGAACTCGCGCTCTGACTGCGGATCGCGCCAGTCGGCCAGGCGCACGGCCACAAACGCTGCGCAGCCGACGACTACCGCGGCGATCGCCACGCCCAGCGCCACCTCCTCCACCACCCGCACCGCGCCGATCGTGCTGAAGCCCTGGCCCAGTACCACGACCACGAGCCCCAAAGACAGCGCTACGAACGCAGCCACGCCGATGCGCCGTAGGTTGCCGTGCATGCAGGTCAGCGTAACGCCGATCGTGCCCGCGTTCAATTCAGCGGCGAGGGAGCGATGCTTCGGCGAGGGAGAGCGATGCTTACTTCAGCGTGCGCGCGATGATGAGCCGCTGGATCTCGTTGGTGCCCTCGTAGATCTGCGTGATCTTGGCGTCGCGCATCATGCGCTCGACGGGGTACTCCTTGACGTAGCCGTAGCCGCCGAGCACCTGCACCGCCTCGACGGTCACGTCCATGGCGGTGTCTGAGCAGAAGACCTTGGCCATCGAGGAGTACTGCGCGCGCGCGGGGTCACCGCGGTCGGCCATAGCGCAGGCCTTGTAGAGCAGCTCCCTGGCGGCGGCCGTCTTGGTCTGCATGTCGGCGAGCTTGAACTGGATGCCCTGGAACTCGTTGATGGCCTTGCCGAACTGGCGGCGCTCACGCGCGTAGGCGACGGCGTAGTCGGTGGCTCCCTGTGCGATTCCAACGGCCTGCGCGGCGGCGCCGAGGCGTGTGCGCTCGAGCGTGGCGAGCGCGACCTTCAGCCCCCGGCCGACCTCGCCGATGACGTTCTCGCTCGGCACGCGCACGTCCTCGAAGATCGGCTGCCCGGTGGGCGAGGCGCGAATGCCGAGCTTGTGCTCGAGCTTGCCGACGCTGAAACCGGGCCGGTCGGCCTCGACGACGAAGGCGGTGATACGCCGGCTCTCGCGGTCGGTGACGGCGAAGCAGATATAGAAGTCGGCCACGCCGAGGTTGCTGATCCAGTTCTTGGTGCCGTTGATGACCCACTCGTCGCCGTCTCTGACTGCGGTCGTCTGCATTCCGGCAGGGTCGCTGCCGGCTTCGGGCTCGCTCAGTGCGAAGGCCGGAGACCACTCGCCGCTGGCGCACTTGGGCAGGAAGCGCTCCTTGAGCTCGTCGCTGCCGAACAGCTGGATGGGCAGCGTGCCCAGCTCCTGCACCATCAGGATCAGCGCGCACGAGGCGTCCACCTTGGCGATCTCCTCCACCGCCATATTCAGCATCAGCGTGCCCGTGCCGGTGCCGCCGTACTCGATCGGGAACGGCAATCCGAGGATGTCCTGCGCCCCAAGCAGCTTGCGGATGTCCCAGGGGTACTCTGCCTGCTCGTCGATTTCAGCCGAACGTGGTGCGATCTGCTCGCGCGCGATCTCCCCGATGGTCGCGCAGAAGTCGAGGTGCTCCTGGGGGATGGTGTAGACGTCGCTCAATAGCTGCACGTTGAGAATCGTAGTGGGCGCAGCGATTCACCGCTACGCTCATGCCTGTGAGCACGCCGGCCGACACCACCGATATCGCGGTGGAGCCAGAGCAGGTCGCCGAGTGGCTGGCCGCGCCTGAGGGCAGTGCCGAGGGTGACGCCGCGGCGGCCCCGCGGGTGCAGGTGGCCCCGCGGGTGCAAGCCGCCCCGCGGGTGCAGGTGATCGACGTGCGTGAGCCCTACGAGCGCGAAGCCGGCCACATCGCGGGCACGCGTCATGTCGAGTTCGCCAGCCTCACCGCCGCGGCCGCCACCATCGAGCGTGAGCGCCCAGTGGTCTTCTACTGCCGCGTGGGCTCGCGCTCGGACGTGGCCGCCCAGGCTTTCCGCGGCGCGGGCTACCAGGCATACTCCATGTCCGGGGGCCTGGTGCGTTGGGCGCAGGAGGGCCGACCGCTCTCGCCCGCCGACGGACACGTAGCCGATCACTGACCAGAGGAGATGCAAAGCAAATGGAGGCCGCCGAGTACCCAGCAGTGACCATTGGCGAGGGCTATGCCGTCGGCACCCTCGATGACCTCGGCGCCGGCCCGGGCTTTCGCAAGGTCCGCAAGGGCCTTGGCGTAACCGCCTTCGGCGTCAACGCGATCGTCATGCCCGCAGGCTATGAAAGCGGCGTGCACTATCACGATCAGCAGGAGGAGCTCTACTTCGTCCACCGGGGCACCTTGGAGATCGAGTTCGGCGACGGCTCCACGTACCGCTTGCAGGAGGGCGCCTTCGCGCGCGTCGACGCGGCCACCCCGCGCAAGCTGCGCAACGTGGGAGACGGCGATGCCATCTACCTCTGCGCCGGCGGCAAGGATGGCTATGTGGGCCGCGACGGGCGCCTGCCCGAGGGCGAGACGCGCGTACACGGCGGCCCGCCCGGGGCAGCCTGAGGCCCGGGCGGGCGGCTGAGGCCCGGGCGGGCGGCCTTAATTCAAGAGCTCTTTGACGTAGCGCTGGTGCAGCTTCCCCAGCGCAGTCCGTTCGGGGTGAAAGCCGAGCGAGCTCAGGGTGGAGTTGGCCAGCGGCGCCCAGGCCAGCACGAAGAAGACGCCAAACACCAATGCGGTGGTGCGCAGCGCGCGCGAGCGCGAGAGCGCGGCCATCGGCAGCACCCACAGCACGTACCACGGCAGCACCCAGCTGAGCGTCAGCAGCAGCGCTACGGAGGCCCAGCCGGCGGGCGTAAGGGAGTCGCGTTTGCGCCAGGCCATCACGCAGGCGGCGAGCACCGATGCGGCTAGCACCCCGCTGAGTAGGTGCAGCAGAGTGGCTGTGGCGCCGCCGCTGCCCAGTGCCAGCCCGAGTAGGTTCGAGGGGCTCAGGGTTGTCACCAGGCGGCTCTGGGTGCTGAGGTCGGGGAGGTGCAGGCCGAAGGCCATCACGCTCGCGGCCGCCAGCAGCGCGCCAGCCGCGATCATGCCCGCGGCGCTCTGCAGTAGGCGCCGCGGACTGTAGATGAGACCGGCAAGGACGATCGGCAGCAGGACCACACCCGAGGCCTTGACGGTCGCCGCGGCCACAAAGGCGGCGCCCGCACCCACGTCCCATGCCAGCGAGGACTCGGACTCTCGCCCGCGCAAGAGCAGGTAGAAGCCCAGCACGATCAGGAACATCATGATGAAGTCGTTGTGGTCGCCGCCGAGCCCCCACACGAGCACGACGGGATTGAGGCCCACGAACACGATCGCCTGCACTGGCTCGCGCCCCAGCAGGCGCGCGCACTTCCAGACGAGCCAGATGGTGCCAAGGCTGGCGAGCATGAGCAGCAGCTTGATGGCCCAAAAAGAGGCGGCCACGCCGAGCGGCACAATGGCGAAGGTGATGAGCGTGAAGGTGGGGCCGTAGGGACTCAGTAGGTGGTGCCAGTTGCTGAGGTCGAAGCTGGGGTCGTTGTGGGGCTCGACGATCGGCGTGCTCGTGTAGGGGTTGAGATGGTGCACCACCTCCATCCGCCCGTAGTTGACATAATTAAAGATGTCTGTCAGTGCCAGCGGCGGGGCGAGGAACAGCAGCACATGCACGACCACCACCGTGGCGATCGCCCAGCGCGCCGATAGGCGCGGAACCCAACGCAGGCCCAGCAGGTAGCCGGCGTACATCGCCAGCAGCGAGAAGCTGAAGAGATAGCGCACAGCGTCAGAGCCGTAGGGGAACCCAGGCCAGAGCCCGCCCAGCGGCCCGGCCAGCCAGCCGGGAAAGAAGTGCGCGTGCGTGGGAGGGAAAGTGGGGCGGTCGGCGGAGACCACCACGATCAGCGCACAGCCCGCGACGATGCTCAGCAGCGCCAGCGCGCCGAGCGCGAGCGTGCGGCGCGTGGCGGCCCGCGCCTGCTCGTCACCGGCGCTGGCTTGCTCCTGCAGTCCCACGCCGCCAGCGCCCCCGAGCAGGGGTCCTCTGAGGGGAAATGTTGAGGCGTCACTGGACATGCACAGAGCCCGCGCCGCGGGCAGGAGCAGGACGGGCACGCAAAGGTTAGGGCCTGAGGCTTAAACGATGGCTTAACGACAGAGCCCGCCGCGGGGGCGGGCTCTGTGCGTATCCGGAATCCTTGAGCTCTAGATGGAGCTGACGTTGACGGCCTTGGGGCCCTTGTCGCCCTGCTCCGCGTCGTATGAGACCTTCGAACCCTCCTGCAGCGAACGGTAACCCTCGCCGTTGATCCCTGTGTGGTGGACGAACAGATCCTTGTCGCCATCATCGGGGGTGATGAAGCCGAAGCCCTTATCGTCGCTGAACCACTTCACTGTGCCGGTAGGCATGTGATATTTCCTCCACGGTACGTGCGTGCTGCTGCGCGGAGGACGCTGCTTAGAGCTTCGACCTGCGAGAGCGTGCACTGCTTTTTCGCCGGCTCCTTGGCCGGCCATACGCTGTGAAGGTAGCAGGTCGTCGCGCGCATGTGTTAGCAAGTGGTATATGAGCGCCGCTTTTCCCCCCGCAGAGCCGCTCGCCATAAAGCGCCTGCTGCCGCCCGCACCGCCCGCTACAGCGCAGGAGATCGTCGAGAGCTTCGGGCTGCTGACAGCGGAGCCCCCACCCGTGCGCCCGCGGGTGCTGCTCAACATGGTCAGCACCCTCGATGGACGTGCCACCATCGGCGGGCGCTCAGGGCGGATTGGCGCAGGCGCCGACCGCGAACTGTTCCACGCCCTGCGCACCGTCGTGGATGCCGTCATGGTCGGCGCCGGCACCGCGCGCGCCGAGCGCTATCGAAGGCTCGTGCGCGAGGAGGAGGCGCGAGCGCTGCGCCGCGCGCGCGGCCTGCGCGAGGAACCTTTGGCCTGCATCGTCTCCGGGCGCCTGGCGCTGAACCCCGAGGAGATCCCCCTGCTCACAGATCCCGCAGCGTGCGCGGTGATCCTCACCCCCTCCCAGGCCAGCATCGAGACAAGCGGGGCAGGCATCGAGTACATTCGCGCCGCGCGCGAAGGGCGACTGGATTTGGCAGGCGCTATGGCACACTTGCGCGAGCGCTTTGCCATCCGCACGGTCCTGTGCGAGGGCGGCCCCCACCTCAACACCCAGCTCTTGGCGGCCGGGCTGGTGGATGAGATCTTTCTCTCCCTGGCGCCCAAGCTGGCGGGCGGAGACGCAAGCGGCGAGGCTCTGCGCATCCTCGCGGGCATGGACCTGGATCCGCCAATCGCGCTGGAGCTGCTGGGCGTCTGCGAGCACGAGTCGCACCTCTTCCTGCGCTACGGCGTGCCCCGCGCGGCGGGTCCCGCTCTCTGAGTGACGATCGCCACGTTGAGCACCACGCTGTTGGGCACGTTGACGAGACCGTCCGCGGTGGCGAGCGTGGTGTAGAGGAGCCCAAGCGAGCTCACAACACCGTCGACCTGGCCGGCAATCTGACCACCCTGCAGGCGCACACGGTCGCCGACACGAAAGGGGCCGGCACTTAGCAGCACGGTGCCTGCGATGACATTACCCAGCGTCTGCTGTGCGGCCAACCCCACGATCACGGCTGTGAACGCGCCTCCCAGCAGCAGCGCGGCGGGGTTCACGCCGGCCACCCCAAGCGCCACGAGCAGCGCGATGGCCACCGTCAGGAGGCGGATGAGGAAACCCACCGAGCCGGCGGTGGCGGGCTCCATACGCCGGAAGAGCGCGGGCTTCAGACCGCGGCCGATATCGCGCGCGATTGCCCAACCGAGCACGAGCAGGGCAACCACCACGACCACCGCGAGCGGCGTTTCGAGGTGAGCGCGCGTGGTGCGGTCGATCAGGTCCGTGCGGTTGTCCCAGAGCACGACGATCGCCACGAACAGACCCGCTAGCAGCAGCGCCTCCAGGCGCGCGCGCCGCGCCGCGCCGGGGCGTACCTCATCGAGCAGCCCCACCTCCTGCCAGGCCTGGCTGCGGGTCTCAAACATCTTCGGGGGGGTTCTCGGCAGTGGCATACGCAGCTAATGATGGCCCACGCCGCAGCGCGGTGGCTCAGCACGTCCGCAGCGCGGCGGCTCAGCACGTCCGCAGCGCGGGACTCACCGCCGCGGCGAGCGCACGCCGCGTGCCCGCGCGTAGGCGGGGCGAGCGCGTACCCGGGAGCGTGAGCCACGACGCAGGCCCGTGCCGGCGCCGGCGGCTATCACGATCAGTGCAAGCAACGCCCACGGCCCCAAGCTGCTGTGTTCTTCAGGATGGTAGGCCGCGAACTCATGCGTTCCCACCAACGAGGTGGCCTCCTCCTCTTCGCGCTTTTCCTGCGGCGCTACGGATGTCTGATAGACCGGCGAGGTCCCGCTGGGAGGTATCGGCCGCGCGGCCGGCGGCCCGGGAGGCGGCACGATCGCGGCACGCGCCCCCAGCGCCGGAGCGGCAAGGGGTATGAACGGGAAGAGCACCAGCGTGTGAATGCGCGCATGATGGACAGGAGGCGCTGCGAGCGGCGGGGGTGGTGGTGGCGCGAACGTCTGGATCTGGGGATTGGCCTGGGGCGGGCTGGAGGGACCGAGGGCGGGAACGGGGAAGCTGGCCACAAGCTTGGTTTCCGCTGGGGGAGGATTCTTCAGCGGCACTGTGCCGCATGGGTACTGCACGGAGCCCGCCTGCACGATGATGGGCTCTGCGTAGGTCAACCCCCCGGCGGTTATCGACACCGTTGTGGTGCCGGCGTTGAAGGCACAGAAGATGCCGGAGTGAGCGTCGGGCACGGGCAGGCGGTTTGCGCCCAGCAGCACCTGACGAGGATTGGCCGAGCCGGGTTCGTGCGCAACGAAGTCGCCGATGTCGGGATTAGAGGACGTGAAGGTATAGTCAGTGGGAACTTCATAGGCGCAGTTGGCGCCCTGGCAGTTGAAGGGAATCTGGTCGTAAGGGTTGGGGCCGACCAGGGTCCTGCCGGTCGATATCGCGATGATGGCTACACCGCCAGGGGGACGGCGAGCCAGCCCTTCGAAGAGGGCAACCTGGCTGCGGCGTAGTAGCACGCCATCGGTCGCGTCAAGCGAGAGCTGGGCGATATTCGGCACAACTTTGGCGGTGACTTCCCGGCCAGATGCGACTGGGGGAACATCCGCCAGCAGGAAGCCACTCGAGCCGAGCAGGTCGGGATTGCTGCCCTGATATCCGGGGCTGACGTAACCGACGGTGCCGCTTCCGAATGCTGGGATGTGTTCTGTGCCGTAACGCACCTGCGTTTTCACGTTGCTCCCGGGATAGTCGAAGAAGTAGGCAGAGGCCCCGCCTTCCACGAGAATCGCCGATACGGTCGAGGCATCGCTCGCCACGTGAACGCCGTCTTCGCCTAACGAGGATGAGTCGGGTAAACGAAAGCCTAGAGACGCATTGCCCACGACTATCGCGGGCATCTTCTGAGCAGGATTCCCGGGTATTCTTGGATTCGCCGCTGCCAGCTGCTGGCGGAGCCATTCCTGCTGAGTCACGCCGAGCGCTCCATTCGAGTAGTCGAGCATGACCACCAGCACCGGACCACCTGAGGCGCCGGTGGAGACGAACGAATAGTAAGAGGCGCCGTTGTTCCCTGCCGACGCGGAGCCTGCGGCACGTGCTGTCAACGGTTCGCCATAGCCCGCCAGGTCACGAGCAAACAGATCCGTGCCGTTGGCGCTACCCGCGTAGAGAAAGGCGCGCAACCCTCCCGGCGATTCGGTCGCGATGCGGTTGGCCGACCGCAGCGCGTGGGTCAGCCATACTTCCGGACCGATTCCCTCGTTTTCCAGGCAGGCGTTGATGCAGGCCGCCTGTCCTGCCACTACGAAGCTGGCATCCCCGGCAGTGGTCATAACAGGCGCCGGCGACGTTCCGTTGGTAGACGCGCTGGTCGCGGGAAAGCGCGTGGCCATGGCTGTCTGGTAGAAGACGTTGAAGGGGGAGACGCTGGGGGTGGCGTCGAAATCCCCGGTCTGCCCCCCAACCGCGAGCCCGGAGGCGCCGGAGGTGCCGACCAGCAGCGCCAGTACGGGGTCGGGACGCACAGGCTGGTCGACCGGGGTCCCTTCGATCGCCGGAAGCGTTGCATGCTCCATGTCGACCCAACCGTCGGCTGTTTCCTTCAGGAGATACCCAGTGGCCGGCAGCGGATCGGGTTCGCCGAAGAAGGGAGGCTGACCCGGCCCGCTTGGCGGGGCCTCGTCGACCGTTGCCCACGAGCTGAACCTGAAGGGTCCCGCGATAGGCGAGTTGGGATCGAGACGCTGATCGAGATCGACCGAGATGATGGCTCGCACGGATCCGGCGGAGTCGCGGTAAGCGGCCAGCGCAGACACGTTCTGCGTAAGCGGGGGAGGCTCGACAGAGGGACGCCACGGACCACCGGCGCTGTCGCGATCGAGCACCTCGTGTGGCCCGGCGGCGACCACTCCGCCATCGGCAAGCCCCGCAATCTTCGAGAACACCGCATGCGGCACGCCCGGATCGACGTGCCAGCCGCTGCCGTCTTCGACGGCGATCCCACCACCCTCGGATTCGCCCTGCACCGTGCGGTAGGTGGCCAGCGCCTCGCTCCCGGCAAAAGTCACGGAAGTGAAGTTCGCCTGCTGCAGTTCCGCGGGGAGCGCTACCTGCATCCAGCTCTTGCCGTACTGAAGCAGGGCGCCCTGCTTACCGACCGCATAGCCAAGGTTCGGATTCGCGGGCGAAAAGGCGATTGAGGTGAGATCACCGATGAAGTTGAAGGGCTTCGCGGGGTCCGGCTCCCACAGTCCGGATTCGGCCCGCCACAGCCACATTGCACCGTTGTCGCCAACCGCGTAGACGCGTCCCATCTCAGGCCAGGCCACGCCGCGCAGGGTCGGAGTCTGGACCTTGCCGGCGGAATCGTACAGGGATTCCGAGCTCCAGCCCTGACCGGGCACAAAGCGCCCGATCTGCCCCTGCAAACCGACCGCGATCGCCTGGGCGCCCGGGTCGCCGGGCGTGCTGCCCGGCGCCTGCGCGACCGCCAACAGCGGGCGTCGGAAGGGCACCGATTCTGACTGCAGGACGTTACCGGCAGGTCGAGTTGTCAGTTCGATGACCTGGGACTGGCCCGCACGATCTGATCCTTCCACCAGGTCGGTGCCTGCTTCGGCGCGGTCCGCGCCGTCGGCAATCCACCCCTGCCGGGGTGAGCTGAAAGCCGCTCCTCCCTGCACCAAGCCGGGGATCGAGCCATGGGGAACGTCACCCACATAGTCGAAACTTCCCTGCGCAAGCTCGAGCATCGCCCGTCCGGGCAGTCCGGTGAGGATCCTAGTCCCCGGATCGTTTTCGCCAGACCCCGCCCAGGCGAAGCTGCGATATTGGGCCGGCAGTTCTGCCCCGAGCGAACGGCCGCAGATCGGTCCGGTCGGATAGCACCATGCACCGATCGCTCGCGCGGGCAACTGTCCAGCCGAGCTGGAGGGGAGCACTAGCTCGCTGACCTGTGATTGCGCTTCGCCAGCATTTGCCTTGAAGTCCACCCAGACGCCCTGCGCTGTGGCGGTGAGCATCTGGGCGCCAGGACCCAAGGGGGCCAATGCGGCCTGTCCTGCCTGACCGGCTGGAGTGCCAAGCAGCCCCGCAGGGTCGGCGACCGGAGCCGGCGCCCACGCATGGCCTGGTGCTTCGCCGGTGGCCACACGCCGGAACAGCGCGATCCGATCGACCGGCCCTACACCCGCGCCCGATCGATACGCAGCTAGCAGCCAGCAGTTTTCCGGAGAGCTCGAGACGGGGCTCGCCGTGGTGCCTCCGCAGGTCAGCGCCTCGGGCGTAAATCCTTTTTCCAGCCCAGTGGGGATCAGGATCGACTCGCGCTTCCAGCCCGACCCGTCGTAGTGGAGGATGCCCGCGCCAGCGGGCCCAGAGCCGTCGCCATAGGGAGCGATCAGGATCCCCGTCGTGCCTGCCGGGCGTTCCCCGCGATCGTCGATCGCGGCATACGCGGTGCTGGTGCCGGCTGCAGGGCTACTCGGGGGCACGCTTTCACCCGCTCCGAGCACTGCTGGTGCTCCACCGCCGGTCGATCCGCCGCCACCCTGCGCTCCACCGTTCGTCGATCCGCCGCCACCCTGGACTCCGCCACCCTGCGTGCCGCCACCCTGTGTCGTGCCTTTATGTCCGCCCGAGGCCAGCGGCGCGGGCGTGGGGACAAGCCTCGGCGAACTGCCGGGGTCGCGAATCACCATTCCGCCTTCTGTCAAGAGCACAACCCCCCCCGCCGCGGTCGCCTCGCCACCGAGGGGACCGAGCTCGACCGCGCCCAGCGACCCGCCTTCCCCACTTGGCGGCAGCGGGAGGACACGCCATCCGCCCGCATCGGCATGCTCGAGCAGGACGTATGCTCCAGAGCCGTTGATACGCCCATATGCCCACGCCTCCCCCGGGGACTCCAAAGGCGATGCGCCAAAGGCAACCACGTTGGTGGCGGGAACACCGAGATCGGGGACGAAGGAGTCCCCTGCGGTGAGCGTTCCCGAGCTGGTCGCGGCAACCGGGGAAGCAGCGTTCGCTGCGACATCTGTCGCTGCATGCGCAGCGGCGAGGTGCGGATAGACCTGCGTCGCCGCGAACACCGCGGCGAGCAGCGCCGCGCCGCCGAGGGCGCCTGCCAGCTGGATGGCTCGTTTCACCTGGCAACCTCACGCCGCGCCGGCGAGCCGTTCGCGGCGGGTGCGCTCGCCTTGCCTGCCTTCGGCGCCGGTGCCTTTCGGCGCGCTCTTACCTGGAATGTCACCGGGATTTCCTGGACGAGCGCCTTGTGGCCGGCCGCTGTGAAGCTCACGCGCACGACGGCGTACAGCCCATGCTTGCTCGAGACAAGCGAGCGATAACGCGCGAGGACGCGCATGCGCACCTGCAGGACCGACGGTCCTCCGGCTGCCACAGCCGCCTGGGCGACCGTGAGGAGGGCTACGGTGTGACCCCCGCCATGCCGGCTGTGCTTAGGTGCCTGCGGTCTGCTCGTCCTCGAGCTGCGTGAGCTGCTCGCAACGGCCTTGCCGCCAGGCTGGCTCGTGCCACCCCGGTGCGCGCGCCGCGGGGAGAGAGCGCTTGAGCTAGGGAGCTGTGCCTTGGCGTCGACCCCGAGCTTGCCCGCTGCGGGTACCTGTGCGGATACGAGCACGCTGCCGTCCGCCTCGGCGGTCACGGTGGCGCTTAGCTGCCATGTGAAGCCGGGTGGCGAAAGGATCGGGGTGGGTCCCACTTCCTGCGGCGCCGGCTGCGCTGCCGCAGGGATCTCGTGCACAATGTACACCTCGGTAGCGGGAACACCATCGCCGAAGAAGAGGTTTCTCGCGTCGGAGGCGAAGGCGAGCGTTTGGCCATCGCCGGCGAAGGAAAGCAGGCCGGATTTGCCGTTGGGTTCGGAGCCATTGTAAGTGGAGGTCACCCGCTGCAAGGTGCCAAGCGACAGATTCGCCTCGAAGACCTGCGCCAAGCTGTTGGTGTTGTTGAACGGAGGACTCGTGAAGGCCAGCGCCGGCAGATCGAACTGCACGCGCGCGGTGTCGAACGCGACCCGGGTGCCGTCGGGAGATATGGCTATGTCCTTGACCGCGGCCAGGGCTCCCATCTGGGCCGCATAGGTGGGAGTCGCGGTGAGCGCCGTGACCTGAGGGGAGCCTTCGGGATCGCTCGGGACGCGAATGACATAAGCGTCGGTGTTGGGCCATCTCAGGTTCACGTACGGCCAGCTCGCCTCCGCCGTGGGAATCGGAGCGTTGGCTGTCACAGCCACCGTCCGCCCACCGGCGCTGAGCGCCGGCGCAATGAAGAGCGGCTCTTCCATGCCCTCGAATGAACCGTCGAGCACGGGACTCTGCTGTCCGATGTGGAAGTAGAGATCAAGGCCCGCCGCGGCCAGCAGCCGTCGCGTTACCGCCAGCGGGTCGAGCACTCGCCTCCACAGGGGCTCGGCCTCGGCGGCGAGCGCGTCTAGACCGAGGCCTGGGAGGCTGATGCCCCGTTCGCTCACGTCGGTTGCGCTTGGCACCTGATAGGGCACGTTCGTACCCAGCCAGGAAACGGTGCTTGCATCAGCGCTGATCGCAGCGGTTGAACATGCCAGCTCGTCGCCCTCTTCTGATAATTCAAACGTTCTTTCACCCAGCCGGCCCTCGCTTGCCACGGATGGATAGGCCCCTCCCCCCGGGGTGGGTTGGCCTTCCGGGGTGACGCTGACGAGCGTGGTCTTCTTGGTGTCTAGGTCGCGCACCGCGACCTGGCTCGGATCGGTAGTCGTCCCCGATCCCCCCGACCCCAGATTGGATCGGCTCAGCACGGTAAAGACCACGTGACGGCCGTCTGCGCTCATTGCCACCCCCGGGGCGGCCTGCGCTCCTGTCGCGGAGAAGCCTGTCGCCGCGCCCGGGCAGGGGCCAGCGAAGAGAATCCCTTCCGCTGTTCCGTCGAGCGCCGACGCCAGCGTGTAGGCAGACGCTGCGCCGGCTGTGACAGTCATATCGCGCACGTAGACCTCCGGGCAGCCACTATCAGCGGCAGGCTCCTCGCTCGGATTGAGGTCCGTGGTAGTCGTGAAGGCCACATAGCGGCCGTCGGCGCTAACCGAGGGCGCGGCGGCGTCATCGCCGCTGACCAACTGGACCTGCCCGGTCTGCAGGTCGCGCCGGTAAACGCCAGGGATGTCGGCCAGGATGCCCTGGAAAACCGCGTAGCGACCGTCCCCGGAGAGAGCGGGAGCGTTGGCCCGGCCGAACTGAAGCTGCTGCGTGCCCGATAGCAGCGTGGCAGTGGTGAAGTCAGCGCTCGCGCTCGCGCATTGCAGGAGAAGGCCCCCCAGCAGAGCCAGCGGGCCGGCTGCGAGGGCCCTCATCTAACGCTCATCCTCAGGCGTACGGTTGCGCGATTGCCGACGCGGTCGCGCACCTGTGCCGTGATGGAGTAGACGCCCGCACCTCCGTACTCGTGAGTGGCCTGCGTACGTCCCCTGCTCCGTCCTCCGTCGCCGAAGGAGATGCGCGTCGCGCGAGCGTCTACGCCCGAGGCCCTGTCGCGAACGCTGACGTGCACTCCCCGGCCGTCCCTGGTGCGGGTTATCCTCACGATCGGAGGGTTGGCGTCGATCTTCAGGGGGCTAGCAGGACTCATCGTCTGCTGATCTCCACTGGTGGCCAGCACCTGCACGCTGTGCGTGCCGTCGCCCAAGGCCTTGGGATCGAGGCTTGTCTGCAGGCGCGTGAGGCCCCGAGCGCGGGGGTGCCCATCGACATACACGGCGTAGCTGATACCTGGCACGGCGTCGAACGAGGCCGTCCAACTTACGCTTGCGCTGCGGGCACGCACCCATCCCGGAGGCGTCAGCACCTGCAGCGGTCCCGGCGGCGCCTGAACGAAGGCGCCTGCCACCTCGGAGGCGCCTGGAGGTCCCTGGGTCCAGCCGAGCAGCGCGTCGCCTTGTCCGTCGCCACCGAGCGACAGGCCATCGACGCCACCGGGCACGGTTCCCGCCAGCCGCGCTGTCTGGTAAGCACCCTGCGAGTAGTCCTCGCGTACACCCACGACGGAGAGACCCGCAGTCGAGGCCGCCCACGCGGTCGTCCCCCCACCACTTGGATTGATGGTGGTGAACGCCCTACCCGCCGAGAAGCCAACCTGCAAGGGCGAGCCGATGGCTTCTTCATTACCTGTCAGGTCCTCGACAACTCCTCCCTGAGTCCAGGCGAGGCGGAAATTACCCTTGCGGTCGACGACCGCGGCGGGAGTGCCCATACCCGCCTGCACGGCCCCGGGTACGAGTGTCGCTGTGGCCAGCCGCGAGCCGTGGAAGTCGACCGCGCTGGGGAGCAGGTTGACGAACAGGCTCGTGGTCCTCACTGCGGATCCCGCAAGACCCGCGATGCGATATACGATGCGCGCCGCTCCTTCCGGGCTCACCGCCACCGTCGGCGCATCCGCGTCGGAGGTAACCGGACGCCCGCCGATCGCGTCGGGACTGGCCTGCAGCACATTGCCCTGCACGGTTCCGAACAGGCGCCGGACGAATATGCGCTCCGCACCACTGCTGTCAGGCTCCTGCCACGTCACGACTCCGTTGCCGCTCAGGCCGTCGATGCCGATCGCGGGAGCGTTGGCATCGGTCGGGGTGGGCATCGCCACCTGCGAGGCGCGGTTGACAGCGCCAAGCGTGCTCCACAGCAGGTAGTTGTAACGGGCCACGCGCACATCCACGAGCTTCTTTTCTGTGCCGTTCAGCGGGCAGGAGCCGTTCTGAGGATCGCCGAAGCCGCTGAGGCAGTCGTTGGTTATCACGCGATAGACGAGATAGGCGGCCCCATTCGGGGCCATCGCGAGCTTCGGATTGACAGCGCTGACGTCGCCGGTATAGGGCTCTCCGACATTCGCATCGACGATGATCGGCGGACCGAAGCCACGCGCACCCGGCTGTGAGGATGCGCTCATCAACTCGTAGAGTGAGATGCCATGGGAATTGACGTTACGCACCTGCACCCATACGACGAGCAGCCGCCCGCCTTCCCCGGCAGCGATCGCGGGCTGACTCGCGCCCAAGGTGTCCGCCACGTCCACCTGCACGGGACTGCTCCAACCCCCACTTTCGAACCGGGCCGCGAACACGTGCGTGACGCCGTTCACCCGCTTGCGGTAGACGATTCCGCCGCTGCCATCACGCGCCATTGCCGTGCCGTCCACCTCGAGAACATCGTTGGCGGGTCCATCCACGACCGTCGCTGGGTGTATCAGCGCTCGCGAGCTCGCGGGAACGAGCAGGCCGATGACTCCGGCGAGCAGCATCACCGCAACGGCCATATGTGCGCAGGGCGCAGGAATCGGGCGCTTATGGCTAAGTGAGAAATCCATGAATGACGTAAACCTCAGATTTCAGCCGGTGCTGATCGTGTCGCTCGAGCCAGTTTCTCCCGAGCCGGCGCCCGGAGAGGTGGGGGTGCCGATCGGCGTCGCTTTGAACTGGAAGCGCGTGGGCCAACGCTTGGGATCGAGCAGCAACGACAGCGTGTGACGTCCGGGCCGCAGCGACTCTCGCCGAGACCTGGCTACGACTTCCTGCCTGCGATGCGCGATGAGCTGCACGCGCGCGCGTGCGCGCAACACAAAAGACAATATGAAAATTCGATGGTTAACGAGCTTGCCGTGGACGTGCTCGATGAGCACCCGCGCCTTCGTGCTCGTGCGTCGCGCGGGCGTCTGAACCGGGGGACCGTTCGGCGCCGGTGGAGGCTGCTGGTTGGCGAGTGAGTTGTCGACCGGCGGCAGATCGGGATAGATGACCGGAACCCCGCTGTCAGGCGGCCGGTTGGTGATCACGCCGGCGAAAGCGGGATCCGTGTCGCGTGCTTGGAGGGCTCCGTTCGTGAGGTGGAAAAGCCAGCCGGGGACGCTGTTTTCATGACTCACCGGATACGTTCCCATGTTGGTCGCCATCCAGCAGTCGTGAGGCGCCGGGCACGTGATCGGTCCGGCATATCCGTGGAAGCCGATCGGTTCCTGCGGTCCGGGAAGGACGTCCGTCTCGGCGAGCTTGCCGTCGGGCTGGAGCAGCGCCACCACCGCGCCTGCGTCTCCGCCCTGGTTGTGCAGGGAGATCCAAGCCTTATCGGTGCCCGGCTCCGGAGCGATGACCTCACTTGCTCCCTGTTGGTCTTCACGAGCGCCAACATGCGCTTCGGCGCCAGTGAGTAACGTCCCTTCTGTAAAGGGCGAACCGCCATTTGCGTCGGGGAGGACCTGGGACCAGACGTTGCTTGAGTAGCGAAGCACCGTTATCGATGCCGTGCGTGAGCCGGCGGGCGTTTCGGCGGGTTCCACCGGATTGGCCGCCGTCCACAGCTGGGTACCGCCTTCGCCCACTGGCGACCCGTCGCTTCCCAGGCTGAGACCCCGCAGTCCCGCGGGAGCCACTTCCTTTCCGTACACCGGCAGACGGATGACCGGGGGCTGATGCGGGTCGGAGAGGACCGGGAGATCACTGAAGGGCAAGGCGCCTGTGCCCTTGGGCGCGATCACGTGGATGACCGCCGGGTGGCTATGATTCTCTTCAGGCAGGTATGTGTCCTGGCCCTGGAAGCGGACACTCTCGTATAACTTGCCCCTGAAGTTCACCATGTCGGAGACGGCGTGGTCCTCGGGCTCGTAGATCGCGCTCACCGTGCTGCCGTCCCAGTGCAGGTGAAAGGCACCGGCGCCGCCACCTCCGAGCTGTCCACCGAACCAGCAGTCACTGGGCCCATAGCACGCCGCGCTGTCCATTGGCAGATATGAGTCCGGCTGCTGTAACGGCATCGCGTAGGAGCCGACCACTTCCCCGTTGAGGAAGTGACAGAGCGAGAGCGAGTTCAGCATGCGCGGATCGTTGTTTATACCGGCGAGCACCTGCCCTCCGCGCTGGTCGGAGATCGTCCAGAACTCGTCAGGTCCCGCCCACGCGATCCGCCCCGCGGCGCCGCCGCAGACGGTGGACAGCTGGTGCCAAACCCTACCGTCATACGCATACAGGCCGGCCGCCACAGGTCCACCCCACCGTTCTTCGGTTCCGCCGGTTATGAGAAGCCCCCGGTTGGGCGCCCAGAAGCTAATCTCGCCCACCTGCCCCACCGGAATTGGGTAGGGCGCAGGCGTTACACCGGAGGGCGCCGGAGGGGCCTGGGCGGCGTCGAGCCGCCAACTGGCCCCTTCGCCGGCGCGCGCAGTGCTGGCGGTCATCAGGACGATGACTGCCAACACTCCCAATCCGAAGCTCTTTCGCGCAGCCCACGGAACTCGCAGGACAGCAGACCACGAAGGTTCGGAGATCAATGGTGCTTGCCCTTAACCGCCTTGGCGCGGAGGGTTACGTTTACCGTGTGTGTCTGCATGCGGCCGGCAACGGTGGTCGTGATGATCGCCGTGACATGCAGGGTATGTGCCTTTTTCAACGCGGCCGTGGCCTTGCTCGACAGGTGCACCCGCACCGTCGCGCTGTGTCCGCCGGGCACGCTGAACGAGGCCTGACCGAGGATCACCGGCGCCTTGGACTTGCGCTTCTTTGCAGCCAGCGCTCCGATGCTGCGCAGCTGCACAGTGCCACTGCAGGAGACGTTTCCGGCGGGACAGGATACGTCCACCGCGACCGCTCCGCCGGTCACCGTCGACCCGAACGACGCAACAGCGCCAACAGGGGGAGGTGGTGGAGGAGGAGGAGGAGTGGTGGAGGTGGTTGCCGTCGTCGTGACTGTGCCTCCGCCACCTCCGCCGCCGCCACAGGTGGAAGTAGGACAGGCGGTCGCAGTCACCGTTACTTCCTTTGTGACCGTCGCTTCGTGACCTGCCGCATCGAAGATCGTCAACTTGACATTGTAGGTGCCGGCGTGCGCGAAGGTGTGCGATTCCTGTGGAGATTCCCTTTCGTGCTGCGAGCCGTCATCGCTGAATTCCCAGCGGTACTCGACGATCGAGCTGCCAGGAGTGGGCTTGGAGGATGATCCGTCGAAGGCCACCGACTGACCTTCGGCCGCCGATCCCGGTCCCGTGAATTCGGCTGTGGGGTTGCCACTTCCCAGCACATCCACCTGGAATGGGACGGTGATCGCGCCGAAGTCTCCGATCAAGCGCACCTTCCCTTCGTGCGGCCCGACTTCTTCGAGCGAATACTGATATTCCGTGGCTGGGCTTGGCCATTTGTATGAATTCGCTGCTTCAATCTTCGAGACCAAGGTGAAGCCATCGTTGTGGGAACCGCCGCTGGTGGCTCCGGTGACGTTCCAGTCGAACTCGAAGGGCGTCTCACCGACTCGGTTGAGCCCGCTCACTTTGAACGCCACGGGTGCGCCCGCGTGCACGATCGCTTCCCCGTGCAGCCCCTTCACCTCTTCTGCGCCGTTCTGGGTCACCTTGACTTCGCTGATGCTCGGCACGGGACAGGCGCCTGCGCCTCCGGGAGCGAACTCGATCACCTGGTCGTCGCTGTTCGCGTGGGCTTCGTTGGGCTGCGTCAGCACAAATAGGGATTCGCCGGCGCCCGCGGCGACGCTCAGCTGGGGGGTGTCGAGGTTACATGGATGCCCCGCGGGCTGACCACCGATCGTGGTCACAACACTTCCGTCTTCCTTGAAGAGGCGCAGCCCCGTATTGCTTGCCTGCGTCCAGAAGGGCGCGGGCGTCATTGGTTCGTTCCACGGCGCGATCGCAGCCTGGGAATCGAGTTCTTCCGCGAGGTAGTGTCCGTAGCGGGCTGCGTAGAGGCCGTTTGTGAGTTGGGTGATGGGGCTGCCGGCGGTGTAGACGATTTGGGTGCCGGCGTTGGAGGCCCCGTTACGGTTGGACGTCGGGAACGTGTCGATGGAGGTGGCTTGGTCGCGGTTGACTCCATGGGACTGGTCGGGGGCCAGCAGCGAGGCTTCGGTGAGGCCTGACTTGACTTCCGCTAAGCGCGAGATGGCCCCTTCCCCGCTGCTGTGTAGGTCGATGCCGAAGGAGCCGCTCGCGGTCGTGAAGACCCCGGTCCCCTTTTCCTGGTTGGGCTCGATCGTTTCATTAGCGACCCAGTGCCCGCCGAGCGTGCCCCTGCCGGCGCCTTCGGTCACGACGCGCTG
>DASZGB010000016.1:0-478539 GCA_035939185.1 Solirubrobacteraceae bacterium | reverse complement strand
CGACAACGTCGGCGCCGTGCTCTTCGGCGAGTGGGAACACATCTCCGAGGGCGACACGGTCAAACGCACCGGGCGCCTGCTCGAGATCCCCGTCGGCGAGGGGCTCTTGGGCCGCATCGTCGACCCGCTCGGCCGGCCGCTCGACGGCAAGGGGCCGATCGACGTCACCGAGACGCGTCCCGCCGAGTTCAAGGCGCCGGGCGTGGTCCAGCGTCAGCCGGTCAAGGAACCGATGCAGACCGGCCTGAAGGCGATCGACGCGATGATCCCGATCGGCCGCGGCCAGCGCGAGCTCATCATCGGCGACCGCCAGACCGGCAAGACCGCGATCGCCATCGACGCCATCATCAACAACCGCGACACCGGCGTCGTGTCGGTGTACGTCGCGATCGGCCAGCGTATGTCCACCGTCGTCGCGCTCGCGCAGACGCTCGATGAACACAACGCGCTCGATAACACCATCATCGTCGCCGCCTCCGCCGATGAGGCCGCGCCGATCAAGTACATGGCCCCCTACGCCGGCTGCGCCATGGGCGAGCACTTCCTCTACAACGGCAAGCACGCCCTCTGCATCTACGACGATCTGACCAAGCACGCCTACGCCTACCGGCAGATGTCGCTGCTGCTGCGTCGCCCGCCCGGACGCGAGGCCTACCCCGGCGACGTCTTCTATCTGCACTCCCGGCTTTTGGAGCGCGCCGTCAAGCTCAGCGACGACCTCGGCGGCGGCTCGCTGACGGCGCTGCCGATCATCGAGACGCAGGCCGGCGACGTGTCTGCCTATATCCCCACGAATGTCATCTCCATCACCGACGGGCAGATCTTCCTCGAGCCCAAGCTGTTCTACTCCGGCGTACGGCCCGCCATCAACGTCGGCATCTCCGTCTCGCGCGTCGGCGGCAATGCGCAGATCGCGCCCATGAAGAAGGTCGCCGGACGGATCAAGCTCGAGCTCTCCCAGTACCGCGATCTCGAGGCCTTCGCGCAGTTCGGCTCCGACCTCGACGCCGACACCCAGCGCACGCTCGCGCGCGGCGAACGGCTCGTCAAGACCCTCAATCAGGGCGAGCGCCAGCCGCTCGCCGTGGAGGACCAGGTCGCGCAGATCTACGCCGCCACCAACGGCTTCACCGACCGCATCCGCGCTGAGCGCGTGCCCGAGTTCATGCAGGAGCTCAGCGAACGCATGCACGCCCAGCACCAGGACATCCGCGCCAAGATCGCCGCTGCCGACTGGTCCGAAGATACGCAGAAGGCGCTGCACGATGCCGTCGAACAGTTTGCCGCCGACTTCGGCTATGACCTCGACAAGGAGGGGCAGCCGCTGGAGGACGAGGGGGCACCCCTGGCGGAGGCGGCGGCCGCGTAAGAGATCATGGCCAGCCAGCGCGACGTCAAGAACCGGATTGCTTCGGTCAAGAACATCCAGAAGATCACCCGCGCCATGGAGATGGTCGCGGGCGCGCGCCTGCGCCGCGCCGAGCAGCGCATCGCCGCGCTGCGCCCCTACGCCAAGGCCATCCGCCGCATGACGCATCAGGCCGCGGGCGCCGCTGGGGCCGAGGTCTCCTCGCTGCCGCTGCTGCACGAGCACTCCTCAGAGCGCAATGTGGGGCTGTTGCTCATCACCGGCGACCGCGGTCTCGCCGGCGGCTTTAACTCGCAGATCATCCGCGCCGGCGTGCGCGCCGGCACCGAGTTGGTGGATCAGGGCCGCATGCCCGTCTGGTACGCCACTGGGCGCCGCGGCGTCTCCTCGCTCACCTTCCGTGGGCTCGATCTCAGCGGCAGCTACACCGGCTTCACCGATCGCCCCGCCTACGCCGATGCGCGCGCCATCGCCAAGGACCTGATGGAGGCCTACATCGCAGACCGGCTCGATCGTGTTGACATCCTCTACAACGCCTACATCTCGCCGCTCACCCAGGAGGTCACGCGCGAGACGCTGCTGCCGCTCTCCGAGGCCGTGCTCGAGGGCGAAGCGGACGAGGACGAGCAGGCATCCGCACCCAAGGCGCTCGTCGAATACGAGCCTGACCCCGACAAGCTGCTGCAGCGCCTCGTGCCCGACTACGTCGAGATCTCGATCTACCGGGCCCTGATCGAGTCCACCGCGGGGTTCTTCGGCGCGCAGATGACCGCCATGCGTAACGCCTCCGAGAACGCCGGCACGCTGATCGAGGATTACACCCTGCAGATGAACCGCGCCCGCCAGGCCGAGATCACCCAGGAGATCATGGAGGTCGTCGCTGGGGCCGAGGGTTTGTCGTAATCAAGTCTTAAAAACAAGGAGAAACCGGGAACAAATGTCACCAAGTACCGTCACTCAGCCCGCCGACGTCGGCGCCTCTTCCTCAACGCGCAACGTGGGGCGCATCGAGGAGATCCAGGGCGTCGTCATCGAGGCCGTCTTCCCCGAGCGCCTGCCCGAGATCAACCACGCCATCACGATCGACCGCGAGGGCGGCCTGCTCGTCTGTGAGGTCCAGCAGCACCTCGGCGACGACCGCGTGCGCGCCGTCGCCATGGACACCACCGACGGTCTCGCGCGCGGGGTGGAGGTGCTCGACACGGGTGGTCCCATCACCGTGCCCGTCGGCGAGGTCACGCTCGGGCGCATCTTCAACCTGCTCGGTGAGCCCATCGACCTCGGCGAGGAGCTTCCCAAGGACACGCCCCGCCGCGGTATTCACCAGGACGCTCCGCGCGTCGAGGATCTCACTCCCACCACCGAAATGTTCGAGACCGGCATCAAGGTCATCGACCTGCTTGCTCCCTATGCCAAGGGCGGCAAGGTCGGGCTGTTCGGCGGCGCCGGCGTGGGCAAGACCGTTTTGATTCAGGAGCTCATCCACAACCTCGCCAAGGAGCACGGTGGGCTCTCCGCCTTCTGCGGCGTCGGCGAGCGCTCGCGCGAGGGCAACGATCTGTGGCTTGAGATGAAGGAATCCGGCGTCATCGACAAGACGATGCTCGTCTTCGGGCAGATGAACGAGCCGCCCGGCGCGCGCATGCGCGTTGCTCTTTCGGGCCTCACGATGGCCGAGCACTTCCGCGACCAGGGGCAGGACGTGCTGCTGTTTGTCGACAACATCTTCCGTTTCGTGCAGGCCGGCTCCGAGGTCTCCGCGCTGCTCGGACGCATGCCTTCGCAGGTCGGCTACCAGCCGACGCTCGAGACCGAGATGGGGCAGTTGCAGGAGCGCATCACCTCCACGCGCACCGGCTCGGTTACGTCGGTGCAGGCCATCTACGTGCCCGCCGATGACTTGACGGACCCCGCGCCGGCCTCGGTGTTCGCGCACCTCAACGCGACCACCGTGCTCTCGCGCGCGATCTCCGAGAAGGGCATCTATCCCGCCGTCGATCCGCTGGAGTCGACTTCGACCATTTTGAAGCCCGACATCCTCGGCGAGGATCACTTTCGCGTCGCCAACCGCGTCAAGGAGATCCTCCAGCGCTACAAGGAGCTGCAGGACATCATCGCGATTCTCGGCATCGATGAGCTCTCCGATGAGGACAAGCTCACCGTCCAGCGCGCGCGCAAGATCGAGCGCTTCCTCTCCCAGCCCTTCAACGTCGCCGAACAGTTCACCGGCACCCCCGGGGCCTACGTGCCGATCGCCGAGACCATCCGCGGCTTCGATGAGATCATCGCGGGCAAGCACGACGAGGTGCCCGAGCGGGCGTTCTTCCTCAAGGGGACCATCGAGCAGGTGCTCGAGGACGCGAACTAGCCAATGGCCAGAACGAAGTTTCCCGTCGAAGTGCTCACGCCCGAGGGCGAGATCTTCAATGAGGAGATCGAGATGCTCTCCACGCGCACCGCCATCGGCTCGATCGGCATCCTCGCCAACCACGAGCCCGTGCTAGCGATGCTCGAGCCCACCGAGCTGCGGCTGTACCGCTCGGAGACAGATGTCGTGCGCTTCAGCCAGGACGAGGGCTACCTGCAGTTCGCTGAGAACCGGGCGCTGCTGCTGCTCAAGGAAGCCACTCCGCTAGAGGGTGGCGCAGTCGGCCAGAGGCCGACGAGCCGGGCCCCTCGCCTTACCCAGTCAGATGGCGGCTGAGCCGCAGCCGATCGGCGTCATCGGCACCGGCTATGTGGGGCTGGTGACGGCCGCGGGCTTTGCCGAGCTGGGCAGCGAGGTGTGGTGCGTTGACATCGACGCCGAGAAGATCGCGCGCCTGCGGCGCGGCGAGGTGCCGATCTACGAGCCAGGCCTCGATGAGCTGCTTGCGCGCAATTCGCAGCGCCTGCACTTCTCCACCGAGCTGGCCGACGCACTGGAGCACTGCCAGCTGCTATTCGTCGCCGTCGGCACCCCGCCGACGCATTCCGGCGACGCCGACCTCTCCGCCGTGCACCAGGTGGTCGACTCGATGCCCGCCTCCGATCGCCATGCGCTCGTGATGAAGTCCACCGTGCCCTGCGGCACCGGCGTGAGCGTGAAACGGATCTTTCGCGAGCGGGGACGGGCGGGCTTCAGTTATGTCTCCTGTCCCGAGTTCCTCAAGGAGGGTTCGGCCGTCAAGGACTTCATGAGTCCCGATCGCGTCGTCATCGGCGATGACGGCGACTGGGCGGGCGCTGCCGTCGTGCGGTTGTATGAGCCCTTCGGTGCGCCTCTCGTGCGCACCGATATCGCCAGCGCCGAGATGATCAAGTTGGCAGCCAATGCGTTTCTTGCGACCAAGATCTCGTTCATCAATGAGATAGCCAACGTGTGCGAGCAGGTCGGCGCCGATGTCGTGGAGGTCTCACGGGGCATGGGACTGGATGGGAGGATCGGCCCCAAGTTCCTGCAGGCCGGTCTGGGCTATGGCGGCAGTTGCTTCACCAAGGACGTCAGCGCGCTGAAGCTGCTGGCTGGCAACTCCGGCTACCACTTCCAGCTGCTCAACGCCGTGATCGAGGTCAACGAGCTGCAGAAGCGGCGGGTCGTTGCCAAGCTGGAACGACACCTTGGGGAGCTTGCCGGTAAGCACATCGGGCTGCTTGGGCTTGCGTTCAAGCCGAACACCGATGACATGCGGGGGGCGTCATCGCTGGTGTTGGCGGCGCGCCTGCAGGCCGAGGGTGCACACGTGCGGGCATTCGATCCGATCGCCGAGGTGCAGGCGCGCAAGCTGATGCCGCAGCTCGACTACTCCGACAATGCCCTGGACACAGTGGCGGATGCCGACGCGCTGATCCTCGTTACCGAGTGGCCGCAGTTCCTCGAGCTCGACTGGGGTAAGGTCGCGCAGGCAATGAGCGGCAATCTCATCATCGACGGGCGCAATGCGCTCGACCCCGCGGGGATCCGGGCCGCCGGGCTCCTCTACGAGGGGATCGGGCGAGGCTGATGCAGGCCGTCATCCTCGTCGGCGGCGAGGGCACGCGCCTGCGGCCGCTCACCTCCACCGTGCCCAAGCCGGTCGTGCCGCTCGTGGACCGGCCCTTCATCTCCTTCATGCTCGAATGGCTGCGCCAGCACGGGATCGATGACGTGATTATGTCCTGCGGCTTTCTTGCCACCAGCGTGCGCAACGTGCTCGGCGACGGCTCCGGCGTGGGTGTTCGTTTGCGCTTTGTCGAGGAGCCCGACCCGCGCGGGACTGCCGGGGCTTTGAAATTCGCCGAGTCGATGCTCGATGAGCGCTTTCTGATGCTCAACGGCGATGTGCTCACCGACATCGATCTGTCGGCGCAGATGGCCCAGCATGAGGCCACGGGCGCCAAGGCCACGCTCGCGCTTGTGCCCGTCGCCGATCCCACCGCCTACGGGCTCGTGCACCTCGCCGCCGATCACTCCGTCAATGACTTTGTCGAGAAGCCTTCTTCGGATCAGATCGACACTAACCTGATCAGCGCTGGTGCTTATGTGCTGCAGCGCGAGGTGCTCGAGCTCGTGCCGCCCGACCGCAACGTCTCGATCGAGCGCGAGGTCTGGCCGCTGTTGATCGGCAATGGGCTTTATGGCTTTGCCTCGGAGAGCTACTGGCTTGACATCGGCACACCCGATCGTTATCTGCAGGGCACTTTCGACATCATCGAGGGCAACGTGCAAAGCGCCGTGCAGGAGCGTCTCGGCAGCGGCTATCTGGCCGTCGCCGACAGCGCGGGCATCGCCGGTCGCGTGATCCCGCCCGCCGTGATCGAGCGCGACGTTCAGATCGCCTCCGGCGCGCACGTGGGCAGTCTCGTCGTGCTCGGTCAGGGCGTTTCGATCGGCCCGGGCTCCACCGTTGAGCGCGCGGTCGTGTGGGGCGGCACCCACATCGGCGCCGGCTGCACCCTGCGCGACTGCATCGTCGCCGCCGGCTGTCGCGTGGGGGATAACACACAGATCCTCGGCGGCGCGGTGCTCGGCGAGGGTGTCACCGTGGGCTCGCAAAACACGATTGCCCACGGTGCGCGTATCTTCCCTGGTGTGACGCTCCCCGACGGAGCGCTCCAGTTTTGAGTCTCATCCGCGTTTTCCCTGCCCTTCATCGCCGGTTTTACCGCCAATTCCCACAGGAGCCCTGAATGCCCGAGGACACCATGACCCTCTCGCGTGAGGCCATCGCCCAGATCGACCCTTCTGGGCAGTTGGAAGAGATCCTCGGTCTGCCCGAGCACCTGCGCGACGCGCTCTGGCGCGTGGAGTCGGCGATCATGAACGAGTGGGACACGCCCGGTGGCTTGGTGGTCGCCGGCATGGGCGGCTCGGCCATCGGCGGTGCGCTCGCGCGCGCAGCGCTTGGCGATCACGCCTCGCGGCCGATCTTCGTCACCCGCGCCTACGGGCTGCCGCCGTGGACGACCCCCGACACCACGGTGCTCTGCGCCAGCTATTCAGGCAACACTGAGGAGACGCTTGCCTGCTACGAGTCCGCCGGTGCGCTCGGTGCCCAGCGCGTCGTGGCCACCACCGGCGGGCGCCTCGCGGAGATGGCGCGCGAGGACGGCGTCCCCGTGATTCCCCTGCCCGGCGGCTTTCAACCGCGCGCCGCCGTCGCCTACATGACCGTCGCTGCGCTTGAGGTCGCCGCGCTATGCGGTGCTGGGCCCAGGTTGACCTCCGAGATCGACGTCGCCGCTTCCCATACCGAGCAGCTCGTCGCCGAGTGGGGACCCGACGCGCCCGAGGACTCGCTCGCCAAGGAGATCGCCCGCGGTCTGCTCGGTACTGCGCCCGTTATCTACGGCGCCGGTCTCACCGCGCCCGTCGCCTACCGCTGGAAGACGCAGATCAACGAGAACGCCAAGCAGCCCTGTTTCTTCCACGAACTGCCCGAGCTCGATCACAACGAGCTCGTCGGTTGGGAGGGCGCCCCTGATGTCGGGCGCTTCTCGGCGGTGTTCCTCGACGATTGCGACGCTCACCCGCGCGTGAAGGCGCGCATGGAGCTCACCGAGCGCCTCATCGCCGACTCCGCCGTCGCGAGCTTCCGCTCGGAGACGCGGGGCGAGACCACCGTCGAGCGCGTCACCTCGCTGGTTTTGCTCGGCGATCTTGTCTCGCTCTACCTCGCCGCCCTGCGGGGCGTCGACCCGGGACCGGTCAGGCTGATAGAGCAGCTCAAGGCAGAGCTCGCCGCCCGTTAGACTTGGACGCCTCGATCCCCGCCAGGAGACCATTCATATGACGCCAACAGCCACCATGACCAAAGACGACTTCAAGGTCGCCGACCTCTCGCTTGCCGACTTCGGCCGCAAGGAGATCCGCCTGGCCGAGCACGAGATGCCCGGTCTGATGGCCATCCGCGCCGAGTACGCCGCACGTCAGCCTTTGCGGGGCGCGCGCATCACCGGCTCGCTGCATATGACCATTCAGACCGCCGTCCTGATCGAGACCCTTACGGCGCTCGGCGCCGAGGTGCGCTGGTGCAGCTGCAACATCTTCTCCACCCAGGACCACGCCGCGGCGGCTGTCGCCGTCGGTCCCAAGGGCACGCCCGCGGAGCCGCGCGGGGTGCCGGTGTACGCCTGGAAGGGCGAGACGCTCGAGCAGTACTGGTGGTGCACCGAACGTGCGCTGCGCTGGCCCGGCGAGGATGGGACGCCGGATGCTTCGGGTCCCAACATGATCTTGGACGATGGCGGCGATGCCACGCTGCTGGTGCACAAGGGCACCGAGTTCGAGGCCGCCGGCGCTGTGCCCGATCCGGCCGGTGCCGATTCGGAGGAGTTCGCCGTCATCCTCTCGCTGCTTACACGCTCGCTGGAGGAAGATCCATCGCGCTGGACGCGTATCGGCGAGGGCATCCAGGGCGTTACCGAGGAGACCACCACGGGCGTGCACCGGCTGTATGAGATGACCGAGGCAGGGACCCTGCTGTTCCCCGCCATCAATGTCAACGACTCCGTGACGAAGTCCAAGTTCGACAACCTCTACGGCTGCCGGCACTCGCTGGTAGACGGCATCAACCGTGCCACCGACGTCATGATCGCCGGCAAGCTGGCCGTCATCTGCGGCTTCGGCGACGTCGGCAAGGGCTGCGCGGAATCGCTGCGCGGCCAGGGCGCGCGCGTCGTCGTCACCGAGATCGATCCCATCTGCGCGCTACAGGCGGCGATGCAGGGCTACAGCGTGCGCACGCTCGAGGAAGTCATCGGCGAAGGCGACATCTTCGTCACCTGCACGGGCAACAAGGACATCATTCGCGCCGAGCACATGGCACAGATGAAGCACCAGGCGATCGTCGGCAACATTGGCCACTTCGACAATGAGATCGACATCGCCGGGCTGAGCAAGACCCCCGGCATCGAGCGCATCAATATCAAGCCCCAGGTGGACGAGTGGGTCTTCCCCGACGGCCACGCCATCATCCTGCTCTCCGAGGGGCGCCTTCTGAACCTCGGCAACGCCACCGGGCATCCCAGCTTCGTGATGAGCAACTCTTTCACCAACCAGACGATCGCGCAGATCGAGCTCTTCACCAAGAACGAGCAGTACGAGAAGCGCGTCTACGTGCTGCCCAAGCACCTGGACGAGAAGGTCGCCCGCCTGCACCTCGATGCCCTGCAGGTCAGGTTGACAACGCTCTCCGAGGAGCAGGCTGCCTACATCGGCGTCACGGTTGACGGGCCATACAAGCCCGATCACTATCGCTACTAGCTCAATGAAAGCGATGGTCCTGGCAGCGGGCCTCGGCACGCGCCTGCGCCCGCTCACCTACGAGATCACCAAACCGATGGTGCCGGTGCTCGATCGGCCGGTGATGGCGCACATCCTCGACCTGCTCGACCGCCACGGCTTCGCGGAGGTGATCGCCAACCTGCACTACTTCCCCGATTCGATCCGCGAGCATTTCGGCGAGCGCCTGGAGTACCACTACGAGCAGGAGCTGCTTGGGACGGCAGGAGGCGTGCGCGCCTGCCGTCAGTTCTTTGGTGATCAGGCCTTCCTGATCATCTCCGGCGATGCCCTCACGGATATCGACCTCAGCGCCTTCCTCGCGCGCCACCGCGCGGCGGGCGGAATCGCGACGTTGGCCGTCAAACAGGTCTCCGACACGCGCGAGTATGGCGTCGTGCTGCACGACAGCGAGGGGCGCATAACTGGCTTCCAGGAGAAGCCCGAGCCCGATGAAGCGCTCTCGGATCTGGGCAACTGCGGTATCTACATCTTCGAGCCGGCGATCTTCGACTACTTCCCCGAGCGGCCCTTCGCCGACTGGGCACAGGATGTTTTCCCGGCGCTGCTTGCCAACGACGTGCCCTTCCATATCCATGAGATCCACGACTACTGGAACGACGTCGGCTCGCTCGCCGAGCTGCGCCAGGGGACCTTCGACGCGCTGCGCGGCGAGTTGCACCTGCAGGTCGCCGGTCGCGAGGTCCGCCCCGGCGTGACCCTCGCCGGCGAGCAGGCTCTACCGGAGGATCTCGAGGTCGACGGACAGACGTGGATCGGCCACGACGTCCACATCGGCGCCGGCGTGCGCCTGATGGGTCCGCTCGTGCTCGGCGACGGCACGAGCGTGGGGGACGGCGCTCAGTTGCGCGAATCGATCGTCTTCCCCGGCACCGATGTAGCACCGGGTTCGATCATGATTGGCGCCATCGCCGGGCACGCGGGGATCCTGCAGAGCCTGCGCCCGCGTCAGATCAATTCGTAGCGCTCCCTACGCTGCTGCTCGCGCTCTGACTCGCCGAGCATGCGCATGAAGAGGACGGCCAGGGCGATGCCCATGACGAGTGACTGCTCGACGGCCATGATCAGGCCCGCCAGCGCCTGATCATCGTGCGCGGAGAGGCCCCACGTGCGGGCGTGGTGGATGTAGTAGGCATACAGGGCGGTGGGGGCGAACGCCAGGCCCATGCCGAGGATGCCCACAAATAGCTTGGTGGAGGCCATGTAGACCACGGGACCCATGCCGCCCAGGCGCATACGCGCGCGGATCGGCGAGAGCAGATGCCACCAGTACAAGGTGCCGACAGCCACGAAGCTGACGTGCTCAAGGATGTGCACCACTGGGTGGCGCAGCGCCAGATCGTAGGCGGCGGGTAGGTGCCAGGTCCAGATCACCGCCACATACAGGACGAGCGCAAAGGCGGGGTGCGCGAGCGGGCCGGCGCGGCGCTCCAGATCCGCGACAACACGCGTCACGGGGCGCAGGATCACCTTGTTCAGAGCGAGGATGGCGAGGATTGGCACGAGGTCAAGCAGCAGCATGTGCTGGACCATGTGTATGAAAAAGAGGTCATCGGCCAGCGCGTCCACGGGCGACACGAGCGCCACCAGCGCGAGCAGCAGCGAGCCGGCGAAGCAGCACAGCCGCCACACGGGGGCATCCCTGGGGGGCTGGTCGGAGACACGGCGCACGGCCAGCCAGCGCCGCAGGTAGATGGCCCCAGCGAGTGCCACTGCGATCAGCACTCCGGGCTCAAGCGTCCAAGCTAGGCGAGTGGCCATCTGCGCAAGAGGGTAGACAACCGCCGAGGGGGGGCGTAGGATCGGATCCAGCCCGGAGGGGCAGCAGGGGAAGTCTTTGACCACGAAAGGAGTCCTGATGCAGATCGACATCAAGGGCCGCAACGTCCCGGTCAGCGACAATTTCAGACGCCATGCCGAGCGGCGCCTGGGCAAGGTTTCACGCCAGGTATCGCCGCTGGCCCGCCTGGAGCTTGAGATCTTCGCGGAGCGCAACCCGCGTGTGGCCGACTCGCAGGTGACCGAGGCGACGCTGTATCTGAAGGGGATCACGCTGCGTGCGCGCGACGCCTCACCGGACATGCTGCACTCGCTGAATCTCGTGGTCGACGAGCTCTCCCGACAGGTCAAGCGCCACCGCGACAAGCGGCGCAAGCGGCGCGAGACGCGCGCGGCTATCGCCAAAGCGCTGCCGGAGTCATCGCCCGGGCTGTCCGTCACGGGTTGACACGCATAAAGGCCGCTTAAAGGCTTCCATCCGGGGCGTTGCGGGTAACACCGTGGCTGCTCCCGAGCACCTTTCAGGCGCTACCCTGAGGTCGTGTCGATACTGGACCGCGCACTCAACGTCGGCGAGGCGAAGAAGTTCAAGTCCTACGAGAAGCGCGTGGCGCTGATCGGGGCCTTCGAGCCCGAGCTCGAACACGACACCGACGCGGAGTTGCGCGAGCGGATGGATGCCTTGCGCGAGCGCGCGCAGACGGGTGATTCGCTCGACGATCTCCTGCCCGAGTGCTTTGCCATCGTGCGCGAGACGGGCAAGCGCACAATGGGCATGCGCCACTTCGACGTGCAGCTGATCGGTGGCATGGCGCTCAATGACGGCTGCATCGCCGAGATGAAGACCGGCGAGGGCAAGACGCTGACGGCCACGCTCGCGGTCGTGCTCAACTCGCTTGCGGTATGGGATAAGAAGTCCCCCCGCGCCGGCGAGCGCAAGGGCGTGCATCTGGTCACCGTCAACGATTACCTGGCCCGCCGCGACGCCGAATGGATGAGCCCGATTTATGACGCGCTGGGCGTCACCGTGGGGGTACTGCAGAACCAGCAGCCCTACGAGGACAAGCAGCAGGCGTACGCCTGCGACGTCGTCTACGGGACCAACTCGGAGTTCGGCTTTGACTACCTACGCGACAACATGGCCACCGAGCTCTCCGAAAAGGTCCAGCGCGGGCACCCCTTCGCGGTCGTGGACGAGGTCGACAACATCCTCATCGATGAGGCGCGCACGCCGCTGATCATCTCCGGCGCGCCCGAACAGGCGGCCGACATGTACGCGCAGTTCGCGCGCCTCGCGCCGCGGATGGTGGCGGGCAAGACCCCCGAGGGCATGGATCCGCGCTCCAAGAAGGAGTTCGTCGCCGACTTCGACTACGAGTTTGACGAGAAGCACAAGACGGTGTCGGTCAGCGAGCAGGGCGTCGCCAAGGCCGAGCGTTTCCTCGGCGTGGATCATCTCTACCGCGCTGAGAACGGGCATCTGGTCAATCACCTCAATCAGGCGCTGCGCGCCGAGTCGCTGTACAAGCGCGATGTGGATTACGCGGTGATCGAAGGCGAGGTCAAGATCATTGACGAGTTCACCGGGCGCATCCTCGACGGACGGCGCTGGTCGGAGGGGCTGCACCAGGCCGTCGAGGCCAAGGAGGGCGTGCGCGTGCAGGAGGAGAATCAGACGCTCGCGACCATCACTTATCAGAACTTCTTCCGCCTCTACGACAAGCTCTCGGGCATGACCGGTACGGCGCTCACCGAGGCCACCGAGTTCATGAAGATCTACGACCTGCCCGTGGTGCAGATCCCCACCAACATGCCGATGGTGCGCGAGGACCGCAACGATCAGGTCTACAAGACCAAAGAGGGCAAGTGGAGCGCCGTCGTACGCGAAATCTCCGAGCGTCACGCGGGCGGTCAGCCCGTGCTCGTTGGCACGATCTCCGTCGAGGTCTCCGAGCTCCTGGGCGAGCGCCTGAAGAAGCGCGGCATCGCCCACACCGTGCTGAACGCCAAGCCCGAGCACGCCGCGCGCGAGGCGGAGATCGTCGCCGAGGCCGGTCAGCCCGGGGCGGTCACGATCGCCACCAATATGGCCGGCCGTGGTGTCGACATCAAGCTCGGCGGCAACGCCGAGCACCTCGCCCGCCAGGAGCTCGCGCGGCAGGGCATTGCGCCCGCGGACGATGGCTTTCAGGAGCGTATGGCTGAGCTCGAAGCCGAGTTCGACGCGACCGTGTTGGCTCAGCGCGAACGCGTCGTCGCGGCTGGCGGCCTGTTCATCTGCGGCACCGAGCGCCATGAGTCGCGCCGCATCGACAACCAGCTGCGCGGGCGCTCCGGGCGTCAGGGCGATCCGGGCGAGTCGCGCTTCTTCCTCTCCGCCGAGGACGATCTCGTGCGCCTATTCGCCGGCGATCGCATCTACAAGATCCTCGACCGCCTCGGCGGCACCGACGAGGAGGGCAACGAGGAGCCGATCGAGGCGGGCATGCTCTCCAAGCAGATCGAGAAGGCGCAGAAAAAGGTCGAGGAACAGAACTTCCTGATCCGTAAGCGCGTGCTCGAGTACGACGATGTCATGAATGAGCAGCGGCGCATCGTCTACTCCTACCGCGACGGGGTACTCGAGGGCAAGGCCATGGGCGATGAGGCGCGCGAAGAGCTCGGCAACGTGATTGTGCGCACCGTCAACGAGTACACCCCCGGCGACTTCATGGAGGACTGGGACGTGAACGGGCTGCTGGGCGCGCTGCACCAGTTCTTCCCAATCGAGCTCGAACCGGACGATCTTGACCCCGAGACGATCGATCGCATGGCGCTGACCGAGCGCGTCACCGAGCTGGCGCTGGAGCGCTATACCCAGCGCGAACGCGAGCTGGGCGAGGAGATGATGGGCCAGCTCGAGCGCTACCTGCTGTTGCAGATCATCGACGAGCGTTGGCGCGAGCACCTCTATGACATGGACTACCTGCGCGAGGGCATCCACCTGCGCGGCTTCGCCCAGATCGATCCCCTCGTGGCCTACAAGAACGAGGCCTACACGCTTTTCGGCGATCTCATGAACAGCATCTGGACCGACTTCGCGCGCATGATCTTCAACGTGCAGGTGACCGTCGAAGGCGCCAACGGCGCAGGTGGCGGCGCGGGCAACGGCGTTCCCTTATTCGCCGCCGCCGGCAACTCCACGCGCACGGGGCGGGTCTCATACTCAGGCGGCACCAGCGTGATGGGTGTCGGTGCGCTGGCGGCTGCCGCTGCCGCCGCCGGCCCGGGGGGCATGCCCGGTTACGGCGAAGCTGGCAATGGGCAGTCCGGCGAGGGCATGATGCCGGTTGTCGAGCAGCGCGTCGTGGACGATGAGCACCAGGTGGGGCGCAACGATCCCTGCTGGTGTGGATCGGGCAAGAAGTTCAAGAAGTGCCACGGGGCGTAAGACGATGGCTGCAACCGCGCCTACAGAGTCCACATCGCAGCGTCTCGCTGCGATCCGCGGCCAGTTGAAACTGCTCGCGGACTATCTTTGACCCCGCTTCGCTGAGCGAGCGCGCGGCGGCGCTCGAAGGGGAGATGGGGCAGGCGGGTTTCTGGGACGACGCCGAGCACGCTGCGAAGGTGTCCGCTGAGCACTCCGCGGTCTCGCGGCGCCTGGAGACGTTCCGCTCGCTCGAGCACGACATCGAGGATCTGGAGCCCCTGGTGGAGATGGCCGAGGAGGACGAGTCGCTGGCGCAGGAGCTGCAAGAGCACCTCGCCTCCGCGGAGGCGCGCCTGGCGGAGCTCGAGGAGCAGCGCCTGTTCTCCGGACCCTATGACTCCGGCGACGCACTCGTGAGCGTCAATGCCGGTGCGGGCGGCACCGACGCGCAGGACTGGGCTGAGATGGTGCTGCGCATGCTGATGCGCTGGGCCGAGCGGCGACGCTTCCAGGTCGAGCTCCTGGAGGTGAGCGCCGGGGAGGAAGCGGGCATCAAGTCCGCCACCTTCAAGGTCTCCGGCGAGAACGCCTATGGCCTGTTCGGGGCCGAGCGCGGCGTGCATCGCCTCGTGCGTCTCTCGCCGTTTGACTCCGCGCACCGCCGCCAGACAAGCTTCGCCGGTGTCGAGGTCGCGCCCGTGGTCGCCAACAGCGGCGATGTCGAGCTCAATGAGGACGACCTACAGGTGGACACCTATCGTGCTTCGGGCGCCGGCGGCCAGCACGTCAACAAGACCGACTCCGCGGTGCGCATCACCCACCGGCCATCGGGCATCGTCGTACAGTGTCAGAACGAGCGCTCGCAGTCCTCCAATCGTGCGACCGCAATGGCGATGCTGCGCGCCAAGCTGCTAGAGAAGCAGGAGCGCGAACGCGCCGAGGAGATCGCGCGCGAGAAGGGCGAGGCGCAGGACGTCAACTTCGGTTCGCAGATCCGCTCCTATGTGCTGCACCCCTACACGATGGTCAAGGATCACCGCACGAACCACGAGATGGGAGACGTGCAGCGCGTCCTCGATGGCGATCTCGACGGCTTCGTGCGCGCCTACCTGCTGCGCGCGGCGGCGGCGCCCAGCCGGTGAGCTCAGAGGAGTTGCTGGCGCTCGTAGGCCGGGCACTGGAGGAGGACGTAGGGCGGGGGGACGTCACGACCGAGGCGACGGTATCGGCGGATGCACGCGCGCGAGCGCTGATCACGCAGAAAGCGCCGGGGGCGATCTACGGGCTGGATGCCGCCGAGATAGCATTTGTCCTGCTCGATCCGCAGGTGCGCTGCGAGCGCTTGATAGGGGAGGGGGTGTGGCGCGAGCAGGGAGGCCCAGTGCTGAGCGCCGAGGGCTCGGCCCGTGCGCTGCTCAGCGCGGAGCGAACGGCGCTGAACTTCCTCGGGCACCTCTCGGGCGTGGCCACGATGGCCGCGCGTGCCGCCCAGGCTGTGGAAGGTACTGGCGCAAGTGTGCTCGACACGCGCAAGACGACACCGGGGCTGCGGGCGCTGGAGAAAGCCGCGGTGGTCGCGGGAGGAGCGCGCAACCATCGCGCCGGGCTGTATGACGCGATCCTGATCAAGGAGAACCACATCGTCGCAGCCGGCGGCATCGCGCGCGCTGTTGAGCTTGCCCGCGAGCACGCTCCCGAACTGGCGGCCACGCTCGAGGTCGAGGTCCGCGATGCGCAGGAGATCGACCAAGCGCTCGCTGCCGGCGCGCACCGCCTGTTGCTTGACAACATGAGCCTCGCCGAGCTGCGCGCGGCAGTAGCGCAGGTGGATGGCAGGGCGCTGCTCGAGGCCAGCGGAGGATTCACGATCGAGACCCTGCGCGAAGGCGCCGAGACGGGCGTCGACTGCATCTCGCTTGGCGCGCTCACGCACTCCGCGCCCGCGCTCGACCTGTCGCTGATCCTCCAGGCGCTGCCCTGAGTCCAGGCGCTGCCCTTTGAGTCCAGGCGCTGCTCTGAGCGTTATCCCTGCGCGCTGCGCTGCGCCACGAATGCGACGGCCCTCTCAGCGCCGAGGAACGGCGTGAGGATCCGGCGCACCATCTCGGGCAGGAGCACCGGGACCCCCTCGGTCCCCTTGCTCACGATGTGCTCGTGCAGCAGGCCGAAGATCGCGTTGGCGACCGTTTCATCGACCAGGCGCTTGGAGGGAGACTTCTCTGGAAGCAGCTTGTAGCCGGGCTCCAGGAACAGTCCGAAGGCGTCCATCAGCGACTGCAGGAGCTCAAGTGCCGCCTCGCCGGCGGCCAGCATCTCCACGAGCGCCAGGCGCGCGAAGGCGGGCTCGTTGACCATCCATTCGAGGACCGCATCGACGGTGATCCAAATCGCATCGGGCCAGCTGGATGCCGCCGCGAAGGTCTCCTGCAGGTCTGTCATCACCTGGTCCACGCCCGCTTCCAACGCGAACATCGCCGCCTCCTGCTTGTCCTTGAAGTGCTCGTAGAAGGTCGCCTCGGAGATATCTGCCTCCGCACAGATGTCCTGGATCGTCGTCGCCTCGTATCCGTGTGCCGCGATCGCGCGCGCGGTGGCAGCCTGGATGCGTTGGTGCGGGCCGCGCACCACCAACGCCCGGCGGCGGGTTCCGTCGCTCCGCGGCGGACGCCCTGACGGCTCCGGTGGCGCCGAGCCGTTGGTGGGTGCGGAGCGTGACATCGGGACGCTTGACGATAGCTGATAGTCGGACATCAAGGAATGTCAGACCCCCTATCAGGCCCTCCGAGCGCGAGGGCTGCGGGGGTGCTCAGAGCGCCGCTATCCTGATGTCATGGAGCTGCCGATGGCCCCCACCCAGACCGCGCCTACGCCGCTCTCGCAGCCGGAGATCGAGGCGTTAAAGGACCAGGTGCGCGCGCTCGCCAAGGAGCGCGGCGCGGTGATCTTGGCGCACAATTATCAGGTGCCCGAGGTGCAGGATGTAGCTGACTATGTAGGGGATTCCCTCGGTCTCTCGCGCAAGGCCGCGGTGGCAGAGGGGGACGTGATCGCCTTCTGCGGGGTCCATTTCATGGCGGAGACCGCCTCGATCCTGTGTCCAGAGAAGACGGTGCTGATCCCCGATCTGGACGCGGGCTGTTCACTGGCGGCATCGATCGACGCCGAGCAGCTAGCCGACTGGAAGGCCACCTACCCAGATGGTGTGGTCGTGATGTACGTCAACACCACGGCTGAGGTGAAGGCGTTGACCGACTACTGCTGCACCTCAGCCAATGCGGTCGAAGTTGTGCGCCACATCTTCCAGACCCGCGGCGAGGACACACAGATCCTGTTCGGCCCCGATATGTGGCTGGGAGCCTTCGTGGAGAAGGAGCTCGGACGCAGGATGCACGTATGGGACGGCGAGTGTCACGTACACGCCGGTATCCGCCCGGCGGACATCGAGGCGACGCGTGCCGCGCACCCCGGTGCCGACTTCCTCATTCACCCCGAGTGCGGTTGCACCACCAGCGTGATGGAGTACGTAGCCAGCGGCGACATCTCGGCCGAGGGAGTGCACATGCTCTCCACGGGGGGAATGCTGAAGTACGCGGGCGACGCCGAGCGTGCGTCTGAGGCCCATCCGGGCGAGCGCCGCGAGGCGGTCGTGGCGACTGAGGTAGGCATGCTCTACCCGCTTGAAGTGGCGGCACCTGATGTCGACTTCATCCCCGCGAACGCCGAGGCCAGCTGCCAGTACATGAAGATGATCACGCTGCCCAAGTTGCGCGACGCTCTGCGCGATCTGAAGTACGAGGTGCGCGTGCCGCCGGAGATCGCCGCGCGCGCGCGGGTGCCGATCGACCGCATGGTGGCGATCGGCTAAGTGGGCGCGGTCTAGAACTCTTCCGCGCTGTGCGGCCCGACGCAGGCGATCGCGAGATTGTCGGCCACGCCTGCGGCGACGTCTCTGACCTCCTCGAAGGTGACGGCGTCGAGCGCGGCGATGGCGGCGTCGGGGTCGATCTTCTCGCCGAAGACGATCGCGCGCGAGGCGGCGTGGCGCGCGACGGCTCCGGTGTTCTCGAAGGCCAGCACCAAGCGTCCGGCGGCGTAGGCGCGGGCGCGCTCCACCTCCTGCGGCGTGGGTCCCTGCTCGCGCAGCTCATTCACGATCTCGCGCATGCGCGTGTACGCCTCGATGCACTTGGCCGACTCCAGCCCCGACCCCAGCTGCAGGATCGGCACGTCGGCGAAAGCGTGGTCGATTGCATACACCGAGTAGCAGAGGCCCCGTTTCTCGCGGATCTCCTCGAACAGGCGAGAGCCCATGGAGCCGCCGAGGAGCGTTGCATAAATTGAGAGGGCCGCGCGCTGCTTGACATCTGCCACGCCGATACTGGGGCGGTAGATCATGCGCAGGTGGGACTGGTTGGTGTCCTTCTCCTCCACCAGGGTCTCGGGCGCGAATGCGGGCGCGGGGGCGAAAGGCTCCGGCGCAGGCAGCGTGGGGAAGCGCGCGAAGAGCTCATGCAGCTCCGCTTCCGCGGGCAGATGGTCGAGGTTGCCGGCCAGGAACGCCCCGCCGCGTGAACCCGCCCAGCGGCGCTCGCGGAAGGCCACGATCCCCGCGCGCGTAAAGCTGCGCAGGTTCTCCTCTCCTCCCAGCACCGTGCGGCCCAATGGGTGCTCACCGAAGGCGGCACGGTCGATCAGATACTCCGCCACCGTTGAGGGCTGGTCGTACGCGCGGTTGATCTCCTGGATTACCACGCCCCGCTCGCGATCGAGCTCCTCGGCGTCGAGCTTCGGGCGTGCGACGAAGTCCGAGAGCAGGTCGATTGCCTGCGGCGCCGACTCCGCGCGGACGGTGATGTGGAAGGCCACGAGGTCGTGGCTCGTATAGGCGTTCAGTACCCCGCCCATACGCTCGGCGGTCTCGTTGACGTCGCGGTAGGTGGGGTACTTCTCGCCGCCCTTGAACACGAGGTGCTCGAGGAAGTGAGCCATGCCGTTCTCCTGCGGGCGCTCCGTGCGCGCGCCGGCATCGAACGCGACCAGCACCGTCAGCGCGCGCGTGCCGGGGATCGCGACGCGGTGCACTGGGAGCTCATTGGCGGGGACGATTGTGCTCGAGACCTTGGCCATCGGGCAACCACCTTATTCGCTCAGGCACGGCTTGCCGGAGCGATTCCTGCAAATCCCCTTGCATGCAGGGAAAAGGCCAGGTTTGGGGGCGACCGGACGGTACTGTGCCTGCGCGATGGCTCGGACATCCAGCACCGACACCTCCGCGCACGTCCGCTCGGCCGCGCGACGCAGACGCGCCCCCGCGCAGCTGTCGGTGAAGGCGCCGATGCCGGCGCACCCCCCCGTGGCCGCGGATACGGTGATCGAGTTTCGCGGGGTGTCCAAGCTGTATGGGCCCGGCGGCGTGGGCTTGGAGCGTGCGACCTTTGCGGTGAGCCGCCAGGAGTTCGTGTTCTTCGTCGGCAGCACCGGATCGGGGAAGTCCACGCTGATGCGGCTGCTGATCAAGGAGCTCGAGCCCACCGAGGGCACCATTCGTGTCGCGGGGCGCTCGCTGGCGGAGATCGATCGCAAGCGCGTCCCCTACTACCGCCGCAACGTCGGGGTGGTCTTCCAGGACTTCAAGCTGTTGCCGACGCGCACGGTCTACGACAACATCGCCTACGCACTGCAGGTGACGGGCGCGAGCCGCAAGCAGATCCGCACGAAGCTGCCCGACATCCTGCGCCTGACCGGCCTCTCCACGAAGCTGCACAACTACCCTCACCAGCTCTCTGGCGGGGAGCAGCAGCGTGTGGCCGTGGCGCGCGCCTTTGCCGGACACCCACCGTTGCTCTTGGCCGATGAGCCCACCGGCAACCTCGACCCCGAGACCTCGATTGGGATCATGCAGTTGCTCTACCGCATCAACCGCGCTGGCGCCACCGTGCTCGTGGCCACGCACGACAGCGAGATGGTCAATAAGATGCGCCGCCGCGTGATCGAGCTGCGGCGTGGGCGCATCGTCCGCGACGAGGCCACCGGGCTATACGGGCCGCAGGATGAGAACACGGCGGAGCTGGGCGCGAGACTCAGGCGCGGCCTGCTGTGAGGCCGGGGTTCTTCATCAAGGAGTCGATCCGCTCGATGCGGCGCAATGCGGTGCCGAGCTTCGCAGCGCTCGCCTCGGTGCTCGTCACCACACTCGTACTCGGCGTCTTCATCCCGGTGGTGCAGGTCACCAACGGCGCTGCCAACGACATCCGCGGCAAGGTGCTCGTCGACGTGGATCTGACGCCCAGCGCCTCAAGCGCCGAAGTGGCGCGCGTGAAGGGTGAGCTCGAACACACCAGTCACGTGGGGCACATCGAATTCGTCTCCAAGCAGGCAGGCTATGAACAGGAGCGCAGGCTTAACCCCCAGGCCTTCCAGCTGATCGGCTACAACCCCCTGCCCGACATCTTTCGCGTCACCCCCGACAAGCCCGACGACGCTGGCGCTCTGCGGGCCGCGCTCGATCCTACGAGTCCGCTGGGCACGCGCCTGGTGAGCGACCCGGCGATCACCTCCGTGCAGAACCGCCAGGGGGAGACCAGCCGCATACTCTCGGCCACGCGCGTAATCAAGCTCACGATGGCGCTGCTCGCGCTGCTGCTGATCCTCGCTTCGGTGCTGCTCATATCGAACACGATTCGCCTTTCCCTCTTCTCACGCCGCCGTGAGGTGGAGGTGATGAAGCTGGTGGGGGCCACCGATTGGTTCATCCGCTGGCCCTTCGTACTGGAGGGCCTGTTCCTGGGCGCTCTCGGGGGCGGAGCCGCGATCGGCCTGCTGGCGCTGGCCAAGGTCACGCTGGTCGATCCTCTGGCCGGCACCGTCAAGCTCATCTCCCAGCCTGACATGCTCGCCTTTCCGATCCTCATCGCGGTCCTTATGGGCTGTGCCATCGCGGTATCCGCTCTCGGCTCGGGGCTGTCGCTGCGGCGCTTCCTGCGGGTCTGACATCGCGGAAGAGGCCTCGATTGGGCCGTTCGAGAGCAGTGGGAGTCAGAAACACTCAGCTCGACGCCTGGGTCAGAAACAGATGTGGGGCAAGTGGGGGAATAGGTAGGAGACAACCTCTCATCGCGACGCAGGCGCGTGGCCCTCTCTGCGTCTGGAGTGCAGGATCGGCGCTCTCAAGCGGAAAATAGGCCCCCGTCGCTGTCTCATCCTGGGCCGTCGTTCCAACCGAGTGCAGAGCATAGATGCAGGATCGGCCATCGCTCGAACTCGTCATGCCGATCTGCGGGTTTGCGGATCTGGAGATGGGGGGTATGATTTCCGGTGCGAGGTCGTTCTGATCGATCTCGCATATACAGAAACAATATAACACAACTGGAGAAGATAATGAACAAGACCAAGATGGCGCTTGGGCTGATGATGATGGTGGGCGTGTTTGCGTTCACCGCATCGTCTGCGCTGGCGATTTGGACAAATGCAGGATCGAAAGGTTCAGGCGAAGCCGGGCCGGGGACCTTCACTTACAGCGCACTTGGGTCAGTCAAATGCGAAAAAGCTGAAGGTACCTATACCGTTAGCTCAAACGGGGGGCAGGTCAAACTGTCCAATATTACGTGGAACACTTGTAAAACGTCCTTCGGTGGAGCTGCCACCGTCTCGTGTAAAGGTCTCGTAATGACGCAACAAGCAAAAGAAGGGACAGTAAGTGGCAAAGCCACTGGATCGGTCTCAGAAGTCTGTACTGTGACGGGTGGAGGATGTATAATTACCATATCTCCTCAAGAAAATCCCAATCCACTAAAAACCATTACACTAGCGAAAGTTACTGAAGGTCAAGAAGATAACGTAAATGTTAGCGGTATAACGGCGACAGCTAAAAACAACGGAGCGGAAACCTGCTTCTTGGGGTCAAAAACGACAGCAGCGGAAGAGAAAGTGCCTAAACTCCTGCTGAAAGGAGTTGGCTTGGAATAAATCGAGGACCTGCCGTATCGGGAGTCCGGCCCGGATCGTTGAACGTGAGCGATCATGGGTTCCTGATCTCCGGATGGCAATCTGGGGGCGCCATCTGGCGCCCCCAGATTTCAAGATATACGGACCCGATGGGGCTCAGGGGGAAAGTAAGAAACACTCATCGTGGAGCGGCGGTGGACTTGGCTAAGCTCGATGAATAATGATATTAGTCCCAAATAGCCGTCGGCTGCCGCTGGCTGTGCTGGTCGCTTGCGTGACTGTCGCGGCGTTTGCGGCACGGGGCACCCCGGCGCTGGCCGCTGGCGGGTATGAACTCTCATCGTCGTTCGGCTCGTTCCTGCAGCCTGAAGCCGTCGCGGTCGACCAGGCGAGCCACGACGTGTATGTGGTCGATATGAAAACGAACACAGTCAAGAGATTCGACGCCATGGGCAATCCGGTGAGCTTCGGTGCATCCCAGCCCTATATCAGAGAGAACGAACTGAAAGGCACTCCTGGTGGCACGTTCAACTTTGACGGGTCGGGTTCGGCGACAGAGCTTGCGGTAGACGGTTCTGGAGGTCCTGCCAATGGGGATCTATACGTAGCTGATTCAAATAATACGAAAGTAGACGTATTCGCCCCCGATGGGACCTTCCTCGGCGAAGTGAATCCAGCTCTGGCGGCTCCCGAAAGCGGGGGCGAGCCCTGTGGCGTCGCGGTCGACCCCGCAGGCAAGGTGTATGTCGGACACTTCAGCGGTCACGTGGACAGATACATCCCGGTGGACGGGAATCCCGAACACGATGTCTTCAGCGCCCAGCTCGAGAGCGTTGGGGAAATCTGCCAGGTGGCGGCCGACTCGACGGGTAACGTGTACGTCGATACGTGGCCGAGCGGGCCTCTGCGCAAGTACGAACCCTCGCAGTTCGGCGTGGTCGGTCCCACCGGAACGGAAGTCGATGCCACCGCCTATGCCGTTGCGGTCGACCCGACGAACGACCATCTGTTCGTAGATCATCGGACGCAGATTGCCGAGTACGAAGCGTCCGGTGGGGCAGTCGGTGCGCCGTTTGGGGAACTCGAAAGCTCCCGGGGTGTTGCCGTGGATGGTACGAGTGGCGACGTGTATGTCTCGGATCGTGCGGCCGGCAAGGTCGATGTGTTTGCGATTCCGGTACCCTCAGCGCCGATCGTCAAGAACGAATTCGCAGCGAACGTCACGTCTACGTCGGCCGATCTCAGGGCGGAAGTCAATCCCAAGCTGCGCGATGCGAAGTACTTCTTCAGATATGGCACCGACACTTCTTATGCGAGTGGTGATGTGCCCGCCGCACCAGGAGCAGACATCGGCGAAGGTTCGAAGGCTCTGGCGGAGCAGGTGGAACTGCGAGGTCTTGCGGCGGGTGAGACGTATCACTATCAGGTGGTCGCACGGAATGAACTCGGCACCACCCATGGCCCGGACCACACATTTACCACATCGCCATCTGCGAGCTCTGTTGCGTTGCCCGACAACCGTGTATGGGAGTTGGTCTCCCCGCCGGAAAAGCACAGCGCGGACGTGCTTGGTATCTTCGCCAGCGAAGAAGCTCTGGGATCGGGGGCTCCGATGCAGGCGTCACCAAATGGGGAAGCGATCACCTATGCCGCGGTTGGATCGTTCGCAAACGCGCAGGGCGCACCGCGAGGCAGCCAGTATCTTGCGAGACGTGGTTTGGACGGATGGTCGACGCAGAACATAACCCCTCCACTGCTCTCCGTGTCGTATGGGCTCATTGGGCTTGGCACTCCATATAAGGCTTTCGCCTCCGATCTGGCGAGCGGACTGCTCATCAACGGCGAGACGAGGCCTGTGGAAAACACGCCGCTTGCGCCTAATATGCCTGCGGGCTATCAGAACTTCTATCTGCATGGCCTTCTCGATGAGAGCTTCCAGGCGCTGCTGACCACTGCACCTACAGGGGAAACCCCAGAACATTTCGTTATGGAAGTGGAAGGCACGACGCCCGATCTCAGTCATGTCGTATTTGCCACCAACGCAGCGCTGAGCACAGGCACGGTCGACAACGGCGAACGAAATCTGTACGAGTGGTCGGGCGGACAGCTGCAGCCTGTGAACATACTGTCCGGCGGCGAACCCGCACCGGGTGCCGTGGTTGGCTCCGGCTTCTTCGAGGGGCATGCCGTCTCCGATGACGGCTCGCGTGTGTTCTGGTCTCACGGCAATGTGTTGTATATGCATGAAAACGGAGTTCCAACCGTCCAGATTGGCGAAAGTGGAATCTTCCGTACAGCCAGCAACGACGGGTCGCGAGCATTCTTCAGCGACGGACTGAGATTGACAAGCGATTCGACCGCGCACGGGCGCGGTGTCGGGGAAGATCTCTACATCTTCAATGCCACTACGCGTAAGCTGACCGACATCACGGTGGACAACGATCCTGCCGACGCAAATGGAGCGGGCGTGGAGGGTGTACTCGGCGCAAGCACAGATGGCTCCTATGTTTACTTCGTCGCCAAGGGTAGCTTGGCAAGTGGCGCCGTGTCGGGCGAAAACAATCTCTATGTCTGGCACGAAGGCGAAATCAGGTTCATCGCGGCTCTCGCCAAGGAAGACGAAGCTGAATCGGGTACCCAGGAGGGGATCGCGCACGACTGGAGCGAGTCCTCGAGCTGGCGCACGGCTAGAGTCACCCCCAGTGGTGAATTCGCGGTGTTCATGTCAAGGGCCAGCTTGACGGGTTACGACAACACAGATCGTCTAACCGGCTTGCCCGATGAGGAGGTGTATCTATACAACGCGCATTCGGGTCACTTGAGCTGTATCTCGTGCAATCCGAGCAACGAGCGCCCGATAGGCCCCGCGGGCATTCCTGGGGGGACCCGTTTTGAAAGCGGTGGCGTCGGTGGTAAGAGCCTTTATCAGCCACGCGTGATCTCAGAAGACGGTAGACGCGTGTTCTTTGAAACGAAGGACGCGTTGGTGCCCCAGGATACGAATGGGCAGTTGGATGTATATGAGTATGAGAATGGACATGCCTACCTGATCTCGGGTGGCACGAGCAGCGAAGAATCATCGCTCGTGGACACGAGCGCAAACGGCAGCGATGTCTTCTTCGTGACTGGACAGCCGCTGGTGGCTCAGGATACCGACACGCTCGTGGATCTGTACGACGCACGCGAAAACGGCGGCTTCCCGCCGCTGCCCGCGCCCCCCCCGGCCTGTGGTGGAGAAGAATGCAGGCTGGTGATGTCCCCACAGCCGGTGTTCGGCGCGCCTTCCAGCATGACGGTCGGACCCTCGGAAAACCTGCCTTCGCGTCCGGGCAGGCAGGGAGCGAAGGCAAAGCGCAAGGTCAAGCACCGAGCCACCAAGCACCGACATGGCCGGCGGAGGTCGAATGCCAAGGGCCGAAATGGGACATTGCGAACGAAATGGCGGAGGAAGTAGCCATGCCCAAACGGCTGATGCTTCTCCTTGTAGCGTTTGTGGCATTGCTCGTGCTTCCCGGTTCGGCGATCGCTCACTTTGGCTTCCAGCGTTTTGAAAATAGGTTTATCAATCGCGACGGTTCTCCCGATTTTCAGGCAGGAAGGCATCCGTGGGAGATGATCACAGGCTTCGCGCTCAACACCACGACCAACGGCATCGGGCAGATCGTGCCAGACGGGGACCTCAAGGACACCTGGGTGGAACTGCCCGCCGGGTTCGTGGGCGATCCGTCTGTTACCCCGAAGTGCACCCAGGCAGAGCTGCATACTCCCAATACCCACATCGAATCCGGAGGTGGCTTTCCGTCCGGGAGCTGCCCAGATGACACCGAGGTGGGGATCGTGCATGTCAGGGGCTTATTGGAAGGCGAAGTCAAGGAATTCTACGTCGGCTTGTTCAATGTCGTTCCTCCTGCTGGTGTGCCGGCAGAGTTCGGCTTCGACGCGTATGGGACGGTGGTCGTGCTCGATCCGTCGGTTCGCACAGGCGGCGATTACGGTGTGACCGTTGAGTCCAGTGATACGAGTCAGGTGGTCGGCATCGATGTGGTGACGGCGATTCTGTGGGGGGTGCCAGGTGACTCGAGTCACGACAGCCTGCGCGGGGAATGTTTGGAGGCCTCCGGTGAATCGGGGTGTTCCCATCGCTTTCAGGGCGCCGTCAAGCCATTCCTGTCGCTGCCCACCAGTTGCTCGCCGACTCCGCTGACCACGACGATTCACGCCGACTCGTGGCAGAGCCCAGGCCGTCTGTTGGCGGACGGAACCCCCGACTTGAGCGACCCCGCCTGGACAAGCGCGCCGTTTGAAACCCTGGATGGCGAAGGACACCCTGCCGGTCTTGTGGGCTGCAACCGCCTTGACTTCTCGCCCACGGTATCGGTCACCCCCGGGAGCTCCCTGACGGACGCACCCACCAGCCTCGGCGTGAACGTGCAGCTACCGCAGAGCGAGAACCCCGTCGGCCTCGCCGAGGCGCACCTGCAGAAGGCCGTCGTGACGCTGCCCGTGGGCATGTCCGTCAACCCCGCCGCCGCCGAAGGGCTCGCGGCGTGCTCTGAAGCCCAGATCGCGCTGCACTCGCGCGCGCCCGCGCAGTGTCCCGAAGCCTCCAAGGTGGGCTCCGTGCTGATCAGGACGCCGCTGCTCGAAGCTCCGCTCGCAGGCTCCCTGTATGTCGCACAGCAGGGCAACGCCGGTCCCGCGCTCGGCAGCAACCCGTTCGGCAGCCTGCTCGCGCTCTACATGGTCGCCGAAGGCGACGGCGTGCGGGTCAAGCTCGCCGGACGCGTCGACGCCGATCCGCTCACCGGCCAGCTCACGACCACCTTCGAAGGCGCTCCGCAGCAGCCCTTCTCCGAACTGCAGCTCACGCTCTTCGGCGGCCCTCGCGCCTCGCTCGCGACCCCCTCCGGCTGTGGCGCTTATGCGGCGGTCAGCTCCCTGACCCCTTACAGCACCGGCGTGCCCGTGACCGCGCAGGAGCCCTTCTCGATTACGGGCAGCTGCGCGAGCCAGTTCAACCCATCGTTGAGCGCCGGCACGACCAACCCCAAGGCCGGCGCCTTCAGCGCCTTCACCACCGCCATCGCGCGCTCCGACCAGGACCAGAACCTCAGCGGGATCACCCTGCGCATGCCACCGGGTCTGCTGGGCCTGCTCTCACAGGTGCCCCCGTGCGGCGAACCGCAGGCCGCGCTTGGGACCTGTTCCGCCGCCAGCCGGATCGGGCACGTCGTCGTCAGCGCCGGCGTGGGACCCGAGCCTGTTTTCCTGCCTCAGGCCGGGCGCGCGGAAGATCCGGTGTACCTCACCGGCTCTTACCACGGTGCACCCTTCGGTCTGTCGATCGTCGACCATGCCGAAGCCGGGCCTTTCGACCTAGGACCCGTAATCGTGCGGGCGAGGATCACCGTCGATCCCCACACCGCGCAGGCGATCGTCACGAGCGACCCTGTCCCCCAGATCAAGGAAGGCATACCGCTGAAGCTAAGGTCGATCGACGTTGTCGTCGACCGTGAAGGCTTCATCTTCAACGCCACCAACTGCACCCCACGCACCGTCGGCGCGGTGCTCACCAGCGCCCAGGGCGCCGGCGCGCAGCCGTCGAGTCCTTATCAGGCGCGCAGCTGCGCAACGCTTCTCTTCAAACCCCGGTTCACCGTCTCCACCCAGGCCAAGACCTCCAAGGCGCTGGGGGCCTCGCTCGACGTCAAGCTCGCTGCCAAGGGCGGTCCGCAGCCGGGCGAGGGCGAAGCGAACATCGGGAAGGTCGACGTGCAGCTCCCCAAGCACCTGCCCGCGCGTCTCACCACGCTCCAGCAGGCCTGCATCGCCACCCAGTTCGAAGCCAACCCGGCCGGCTGTCCCGCCGCCTCCGATGTCGGCACCGCGATCGCCCACACGCCGGTGTTGCGCAATGCTCTGAGCGGTCCCGCCTATCTCGTCAGCCACGGCGGCGCGGCCTTCCCCGACCTCGAGATTGTGCTACAGGGCGAAGGGATCACACTGATACTCGATGGCGGCACGCAGATCAAGAAGGGCATCACCTACTCACATTTCGATTCCGTGCCCGACGCGCCCATCAGCTCGTTTGAGCTGACGTTGCCCACGGGGCCACATTCGGCGCTCGCCGCCAGCGGCCTGTCCGCCAAGGTTCACGGCAGCCTGTGTCACTCGAAGCTCGTGATGCCCGTCACGATCACCGCTCAGAACGGAGCGGTGATCAGGCAGAGCACCAAGATCGCGGTCAGTGCGTGCGCCAAGGCCAGGCGTCGGGAAGCGCGTCCTGGGTCGCGCGCCCGGCACCGCGCCTGAGCTGCCAACGCCCCTCGATCCCATGGGTGCTCCGCTGCACGACGTCGGGTGAGTTCGCTGTGGCGCTTTCCTCGCGTCTGACACCGTAGGCTGGGGCTCCCATGGACCCTCGCCGACCGCTCTCCCTGCTCGCGGTGCTCGCCGCGCTGCTCTTCCTGTTGTTCGTAGGCATTTGGCTGGGCGGACACCCGCGCGATCTGCCGGGCTTCCTGCGCGGCGCATTCGTGCAGAATCACGAGACGCTGGTCGTCAACGAAGCCATCAATCGCATCGCGCACGACTACTACCGGCCGATTCCCAAGGAACAGCTCTCAAACTCATCGGTGGCGGGCGCGGTGGCGGGCTTGCACGATCGCTTCTCGCACTACCTTTCGCCCAGCGAATTCCGCGGTTTCAACGAACCAGCGAGCTTCACGGGAATCGGCGTGGAGGTCAATCCCACGCCCGAGCGCGCGGGGCTGCGCATCGCGCGTGTCTTCGATTCCTCGCCTGCCGCGCGCGCCGGGCTGAAGGCGGGGGATCTGATCGTGGCCGTCAACGGCCAGCCCTTGAAGGGGCTTCCTTCGCAGCGGGATACCACTCTTATCAAGGGTCCCCCCAACACCACCGTGCGGCTGGAGGTGCAGCGGAGCGTGGGGCGGCGCACCACGACGCTCCAGATCAGCGCCACGCGCGCCACCATCTCCGAGCCCGTGGTGGCCTCGGCCACTCGCACCATCAAGGGGGTCAAGCTGGGTGTCTTGCGGCTGGCCACCTTCAGCGTGGGCGCGCATGGCGAGCTGAGCGATGCCCTCCAGCACGAGCTGCGCGGAGGCGCACGCGGGATCGTGCTCGACCTACGCGCCAACGGCGGCGGGCTGGTCGAAGAGGCGCGGCTGATCGCTTCCCTGTTCCTGCCGAAGGGAGCAGTCATCGTCAGCACGCGCGGGCGTACGCAGCCCGCACAAACGCTGCGGGCTGCGGGGGATCCGATAGCTGGTGCCATACCCGTGGTGGTCCTCGTGGATGGTGGCACCGCCTCCGCGTCGGAGATCGTCACGGCCGCCCTGCAGGACCATCACCGCGCAACGGTGCTCGGTACGCACACCTTCGGCAAGGGGGTCTTCCAGGAGGAGGAGCCGCTGTCAAACGGAGGGGCTTTGGATATCACGGTGGGCGAGTACTTCACGCCCAACGGGCGCAACCTTGGCGGCGGAGGAGTCAAGCAGGGGGCGGGCATCGACCCCGAAGTGGCAGTGCCCCCGCGCGAGGTAGACACGCCGCGCGGCCTCGAGATCGCGTTACAGACGCTTGCCGCGAAGGCCAAGTGAGTCGCCCCCGCACCAAGCGCGATACACGTGTCGCGTGGCCGCCGGAGAAGCGCCAGAGCGCCACGCAGGCGCTGGAGGCGATGATGCGCGAGCGCGGCCTGCCTCGCCGCTTTGAGGAGCCCGTCGAGCGCGAGGCGCGCAGGGCAGCCGAACGCGGATTCGACGCGCACGCGGACCTCCCCTCGCGGCGCGACCTGCGCGCGTTGCCGACTTTCACGATCGATCCCATCTCGGCCCGCGACTTTGACGACGCCATCTCCGCAGAGCCGCTCGGGGAGGGTCGCGTACGCGTGTATGTGCACATCGCCGACGTCGCCGCCTACGTGCCACCGGGATCGCTCGTGGACCGCGAGGCACGTCGACGCGCCACCAGCGTGTACGTACCCAGCGCCGTGGAGCCGATGCTGCCGCAGGCGCTGTCCAGCAAAGCCTGCTCATTGCTGCCAGGCCACGATCGGCTGACCGTCACCGTGGAGCTGGCGATGCGCGGCGCGGAGGTCGTGAGCAGCGCTTTTTACCGCTCGCTGATCCGCTCCGACGCACGCCTTGACTACGAGCAGGTCGATCGCATCTTCGCCGGGCGCGAGCGCGCGCAGGAGCCGTGGGCGCAGGCGCTGGCGGCCGCGCGCGAGGTCTCAGCGGCGCTGGCGCAGGCGCGGGCGGGCCAGCGCGGGGCGCTCACGCTCGATCAGCCCGAACCGGAGTTCGTCTTCGATCAGGGCGGCAACGTGAGCGAGGTGCTCGAGCGCACGCAGACTGAGTCCCATCGTCTCATCGAGCAGCTCATGATCGCCGCCAACGAGGCTGTCGCGAGGCTCCTCTCGCAGCGGCGCATACCCTGTCTCTACCGCGTGCACGAGCGGCCCACGGTGGAGAGCGTGGAGCGGCTCGTGGATCAGCTGGCGTCGCTGGCGGTGCCCACCCCGGCTGTCCCCGAGAGCATGTCGCGCACCCAGGCCTCCGAGCTCATGGGGGAGATCTCGCGCCGCGTGGAGCGCCACATCAGCGCTGTTGCCGCCCGCGCGGGAAGGGGCGATACCGCCGCAGCTCCCTCGGGCGGGCGGGCAGCGCTCACCTCGCTCGTACTGCGCGCTCTGCAGCAGGCCTACTACTCACCCAAGAATCTCGGGCACTCGGGTCTGGGCTCGGCCTGCTATTGCCACTTCACCTCGCCCATCCGCCGCTATCCGGACGTCATCTGCCATCGCGCGCTGCTCAGCGGCATCGATCACTCCGAGCGGGCTCCCCGCGGCGGCGAGCTTCCCGATTTGGGCGTGTGGACATCCGAGCAGGAGCGCGAGGCCATGAAAATCGAGCGTGCCGGCGATGACATCGCGCGCTGCTTCGCGCTCGAACGGGTGCTGTTCGAGGGCGGCTCCGATCAGGCCTTCGCGGGGGAGGTCACCGGGCTCATCTCCGCTGGAGCATTCATCGCGTTTGGGCCGCAAGACGCCGGGGGCGTACCGCCGTATGAGGGGATGCTGCCCGTACGCAGGATGTCTGTTGGCGAGCGCGACTGGTGGGAGCTGGGTCCGCAGGGCACCATCCTGCACGGCCAGCGCTCGGGCGAGACACTGCGCCTTGGCGACCCCATCGCCGTCGTTGTCAAGCGCATTGATGCCGCACGTGGGCGCGTGGATCTCAGCCGCGCGCTCTGAAACAGATCGCGCGGCCAACCCAACTCAAAAAATGGCTAGTCTCGGCAGATGGCCAAGACCAAGGGCAGACGCAAGATCGGCGCGGGGGACGTGGCCTCCAACCGCTACGCGCGCTACCGCTACGAGCTCCTGGAGAAGCTCGAGTGCGGGGTTGAGCTGCAGGGCACCGAGGTCAAGGCGCTGCGCGAGTCCGGCGCTCAGCTGAAGGACGGGTACGTGAATGTGCGCGAGGGCGAGCTGTGGCTGCACAGTGTGCACATCCCGCCCTACGCCCCCGCCTCGCGCGAGAATCACGAGCCCGAGCGTCCGCGCAGGCTGCTCGCGCATCGGCGCGAGATCGATCGCCTCATGGGGCAGGTGAAGGAGCGTGGCTTCACGCTGGTGCCCACACGCATCTACTTCGCCGGGGGCCGGGCGAAGGTCGAGATCGCCCTGGCGCGGGGCAAGGACCTGTACGACAAGCGGCAGACGCTCAAGGAGCGCGAGTCCAAGCGCGACATGGAACGCGGCGTCCGCGAAGCCCGGCGTTGAGCGCTTTGGAAGCCCGGCGTTTGAGCGCTTGGAAGCTCGGCGCTGAGCGCTCAGGAGATGGTGCGGCTGACGTAGGCCGCGTCCATGCCCACAGCCAGCAGCACGATCAGGCCGACGTACACCGTTGCCACCGCAATCCTCGCTGCGCGCGGCACGCGGTAGTAGGCCGCGCTCTCCAGGCTGCGACTGCGGCGGTGCTGCCAGCGCCGCCACAAGTCGAGGCCCGCGAAGGCGATGATCAGGATCATGAATGGGTTGGGGAAGATGAATGCGGCCGCGACGATCGCGCCGAAGCCCACGAACCACAGCGCGGGCGCCATCGCCGCCATCGCTCTGCCGCCGTCCAGCGGGACCACCGGAACCAGGTTGAAGAGGTTCAGCAGGAAGCCCACGTAGGCGAGCGCGAGGAAGAAATGGCTGCCGCTCAGCTCGCCAACCACCAAGCACACCAACGCACCCAGCGATCCAAGCACCGGTCCCGCTAATCCCACGCGCGCCTCCGCGAGGGCGTTCTCGCCCAGGGACTTCGCCGCGATCACCGCGCCGAGGAAGGGGATGAACATGGGGGTACTCGCGTGGATTCCCTCGCGCCGGAGCTGCACCACATGGCCCATCTCGTGCACGAACAGCAGCAGCACGAGGCCCGCCGCGAAGCTCCAGCCCCAGAAGAGCGAGTAGGCCGCCACCGACACCAGCGCGGTGCCGGCCGTCGTCAGCAGCTTCAGCTTGGGCAACGCCAGCAGCAGCAGCTTCAACTGCGCGGCGAACTTCGCACCCAGCGCCAGCGCGCCTGCGGCGACGCCGCCCACGCGTTTACGCAGGGACTTGCGCTCTGGACCAAACGGGCTGTCCATCGCTGGCTGCAGCGGCCCCACGATCGGCGCCACGGTCGCTCGTGGCACAGACGGCGGCTCGATTGGAAGGTTGGTCTCCATAGCCTCATTGTCGCAGGCACCATAAGCGGCGGCTAATGGTTCCGTTGGGGCTCTGTCCATTCGAGCTCCGCTGAGGGTCTCCACGGCTTGCACTCGGAAGTCCTACGGCAAGAGATATTTTCGGAGAGTGCGGGGAAAGTCTGCACCTGGTCTTGACAGTGCTTGGATGACGGCGCTAGGTTGATTCGCAGACGCGGTACCGAGCCGCAAAGAGCGAGGCCACTGAGGTGTGAGGCCGCGCCGCCCACGTCAGACAGACCTCCGGGTCCGAAGGCAAAGGCTCCTCAAGCGGCCCGGGACCGCGTCGCTTTGGTTTGGGTCACCCGCCCGCTCCTCGGCCCAAACCCGCGGGCAGCGCGCGCTCACCTGGGAGCGTCGCGCGCCCGCCCGCCCGCCCGCACGGTTGCACTCGTAGTGTGTAGTCGCACCGCACTGTGCTCGTGCAGTCGCGCGCCGCAATCGCCTGCAGGGGCGCGCTACACTGAGGTCAACCACCAAGCACTCCCGGGGACGACAGGCTTCGACGCGGTCGGTTCGTGGGGGTGGTTGCGAGCCGAGGTCCCGGGCGGCCTCGTAAAACACCCGGGGACAAAATACGTGCGGACTCACACGAGTACGCCCTCGCTGCTTAGCCACTAGCTAAGCCCGAGGTCTCGGCCCCCACTCGCCTGCGGTGGGGATCGCCGGGATCAGATAGCAGGATCACCCGACAGCGGTCCGCTCTCGCCGCGTCGGGGACACTTCAGAGAGCTGGTCCCCGCAACCCGGCCGGCGAGGCTAGCGAGGGACGAGAACAGAGCGCCGGCTATGCTCGTAGACACCATCCTTTACGCGACTGCGGACGCGGGTTCGATTCCCGCCGTCTCCATTTTCGATTTCACCCGATGATCAATATTGCCCACCTGAGCACCTCGGCATCAAAGCCGAACAGATGTAGCACGGAAGTGATCAGTACTGCTGCAACTGCTCGATCGATTGACCTGCCGGTCTCGATTGCCCATCGACGACGCTGAGACGTCCATTCCAAGTCGACTCTACTCATTGCGCCTACATTGCAATCGGCGCTTGAGCGTGCTCGAAGACGGGATCGAACAATAGGAGCAGACATCTAGCACGACAGCAATCATGTCCATCGTGACTGTACGTGGCTAGTCTCTGCTGAAGATTCCGTTTTGAGTGTTTAGTTCTCAGTAGTTATGGCTAACGGAGCACGTACAGATCTGTCTTGAGGTTCACACCTATCCTCAGGCAGATTCTCGTCTCGCAGGGAAGGGAACTACCGTGGCTTCGTTGACTTTCGGCATCAAGAGCCCACCGCTTACGAGGGTGGCTATTGTGTCGGCTGCGATGGCGGTCGCCATGGCATCAGTCGTCTGCAGAATGGCGAGGCCTTGCTCATCGGCAACTTGGCGCAGCCAGCGCTCGATCCTTACGCGTTCCACGTAACCATCCAGATACACGGTTAGATCGTCTAAGACGAGCACCTTCGGCCTACGCATAAGCGCCTTTGCCAGCATCACCAACGCGCGATCCTGGTCGCCAAGCGATCCCCATTGGTCGCTGGCACAACTGGACAGCTCGAGTTCCTCGAGCACGTGATAAGCGCTGAAGTGCGCCTTGCGAAAGCCGCTTCGTCTTCGCCTGACACCGCTGACGTAGTCGATGACTCTGCGGCGATCGGGGATGTGGTGAGATTCGGGTCCGCCAACGAAGGCTATCTCCTTGCGAATGCGGCGTGAGCGCATGCGGTCCGCCGAGGCCAGATTCTCACCTCTAAATGAAACCGTGCCGGCATTTGGCAAAAGCAGGCCTCCCGCGATACTTGCTAGCGTCGTCTTGCCAGAACGGCGTCGTCCCCAGACCACTATGAATTCGCCCGCGTGAAGTTCCAGCGACACCCCATCGAGGACTCGAATCTCTCGCATGCCACGGCTATAGCTCTTACTGACGTTCTGAAGCGAGAGGAGCGGAGGGTTCTCAGACATCTTGGTTATGCCTCGCGCGAATTGCTGTCGTATCTAGATACTCCCTCAGCGCGTTTCGAACATCGCGCAGCCACTCTATTCTGACCTGTAGCAGTCTCACTTCTGCATCCAGCTGCAACTGTTCGCCCAGTTCTCGGAGGCTTGGTGGCCTAAGTGGGGTGCCGTGTAAGTGCTCATGTTCTGTAGAAGTCAACCTGTTCAACTGATTGAGGCAGTGTTGTTCGTGCGACCAGGTTTGATCGACGAGGGTCGGTAGATACTCTGCCCGGGAAAACAAGAGCTTCAAGTCGAGTTCCTGTCGAACCGGCCCGGGAGTGGACTGGCTGCACATCCAAGAGCGAAAAAAGTCGAGCCCTTGTTGAGTGGCCTCATAGACCAGCCGCGGCGCGGCTCTACCAGATTTGCCAGATGCCTTGGCTTCGCGGCTGTAGAGGTGTCCGTCACGTGCGAGCGAGTCGAGCGCTCCATACACGCCGGTGCGCTCCCAGCCCCATGAGCCGCATCGCTCATCCAGACGCTGTGCCAACTGGTAGCCGTAGCCTGGGTGCTCGATCACAAGGCCGAGCACTGCGAGCTTTGTACTCATCGTGGCTGCAAGCGTACACATCTCTCTCGCTGGCGAATGACTAAGCCGCTGACGACCCGTATGCAGTGGCGAGCCTGGGTCGTTTCCCGCGCCTACGGCTTGCCTCAGACTGTGACGACGGAGAGCGCAGCATGGGCTTTTGCCATCTGGCTATAGTCGTCGTCTTGCGTGATGACTGGTAGTCCGTGCTCGACTGCTGTGGCAGCGATCAGTGCGTCAGTGAGCTTGACTGTCCTGTGGATGCCGGCTTTGCGGCAATCGGCGATGAGCCGAGCCCATGTGGTCATTACAGCCTCGCTGATTGGGATCGGGTCCGCGGCACGGGCGAGAGCGAGTGTGTCGGCACGTCTTGCCCTGGATCGGTCCTCTACGGCGGCGAGCACGCCGAGCTGTAGCTCGCCGATGCTCACGACGGAGACAGCGATTTGGTTGGGGAGGTCGCCAAGCGGTCTTCCGCTCTCACGGGCGATGAATACCGAGGTGTCGAGCAGTCCCGCTTCGGTGGTGCTCAAAGCTCGTCCAGTGTGTGGCCGGCGAGCTCATTGAGATCCCGCGTGAGGTCTGAGTCTGCGGCGCGGGTCTGCAGCTCATGCTTGAGGTTTGGTCCCGATAGCCAGCGTGCGCGTTGCTGGTGCGGAACGATGTCCGCGATCGGCTCGCCATGCACCGTCAAGGTCACGCGCTCGCCTGCTCGCACGGCTTCGATCACATGGCTTGTCTGGTTGCGTAGCTCACGGACCCCTACGTTCATGTGCGATAGCGTAGCACATGCGGGTCATCGCCCCGCGCGGCTACCCACCAGAGCTTCGTCGAGACTCGCTAGCTTCGAGTAGCTTGGCCCCCTAAGCTGATTATCGTCATCGTAGTCATGCCACACGCTCTTCGCAGTCGGCGCGGTCGGTGTCACGCTCGAGGTTGTGCTCGGCAGCGCGGCAATCCACGGGCTCGGGAGCCTGTTCTAGCGTGATCCGCTATCAATTCTCCTTGCTCGCGCCCCACGCCGAGCGCCTCCATGCAGGCTGCACCGGTCGGGATGGTGGCGTGAGCAAGCCGCCCTACGACGAACTCAATGTCGGTCTGCACGTCGGCGATGACCAGCAAGCCGTGATCGAGAATCGGCGCTGCATCGCCCGTGCGCTCGACATCGAGCTCTCGTCGTTCGTGATCCCTCAGCAGGTGCATGGCAGCGACGTGCGGATGGTCACCTCGATCGACCGCGGTCGGGGAGCCCTGAGGGGCGAGGACGCGATCCCCGGCGTCGATGCGCTGATCACGCGGGAGGCGGGGATCGCCCTCGCGGTAATGCTCGCGGATTGCGTGCCGGTGGTGGTCTTCGACCCCGTCACACCAGCGGTAGGTGTCGCACATGCCGGATGGGCCGGCACGGTTAGCCATGTCGCCCGCAACACGGTTACGGCCATGCGCAAGGAACTGGGGAGCGATCCGAGCACGCTCCTGGCTGGGGTAGGACCCTCGATCGGACCCGACAGCTACGAGGTCGGCGCCGAGGTGGCCGAACGAGCGCAGGCGGAGTTCCCGGACACGGGCGTTGTGCGCCCACAGGGGAATGGGAAGTTCCTGTTGGACCTGTGGGGCTGCAATGTTGCCGATCTCCGCGCAGCTGGCCTGCCGCGCGAGCACATCGAGGTGGCGGGCCTCGACACCTTCCAGTTGCCCGAGCGGTTCTTCTCACATCGCCGCCAGCAGCCTACGGGTCGTTTCCTCGCGCTGGCGATGTTGCGAGCCTAAGTCAGCTCTGCCACGCTCGGCCCGTCCGGTATCGTCAAAGATCGTGGCCGAGCGAGACTTCGATGTCGTTGTCTTTGGCGCCACCGGCGTGACGGGCCGCCGCGTGGCGGCGTATCTGGCGGAACGCGCAGAGCAGACGGGTGCGCGCTGGGCGGCAGCTGGACGCGATGCGGCCAAGGTGGAGCGGGTGCTCGCCGAGGTCGGCGTGAGCGGGGCGCAGACGATCGTCGCCGACGTCGGCAATCCCGCTTCGCTACAGGCGATGGCCGCACGCACGCGGGTGGTTCTGAACCTTGTGGGCCCCTACACGCTCTATGGATGGCCGGTGATCGAGGCTTGTGTGGCCGGTGGCGCTCACTACGCGGACCTGACCGGCGAGATCCCGTTCGTGCGGCGTGTCATCGACGCTTTCGATGCGCGCGCGGCAGCGGCTGAGGTGAAGCTTGTGCAGGTGTGCGGCTTTGAGTGCTTGCCGCCAGATCTCGCGGTGCTGTTAGCGGCCGAGACCGCGCGGGAGCGCTGGGGAGAAGGCCTCGCCGACGCCGAGCTGGCGGTGAGCGTGCGCCAGCCGCCGGGCATGCCCCGCCTCTCGGATGCGATCTCGGGTGGGACGCTGCAGAGCCTGGCCGCCGTGATGGGAGCCGAGGACCCCTCCGTCGCCACGGACCCCGCGGCGCTCATCACCGATCCCGTTGCCGCTGCTGAGGTCCGTCGCGTGAGTCCCATCTCCGTGGCCCCCAGGCTTGGCCCCGATGGCGCGGTGATCGCGCCGATGGCCCCAGCCGCCTTCATCAACCCAGCCGTCATCCAGCGCACGGCGGTGCTCCTCGCGGCGGGAGACGGCAGGCGCTCCGCGCCTTTCAGCTACCGCGAGGGCATGGTGTTGGCGGGAAGCTCCGCCACGCTGCCTCTGCGCTACGGCATGGCCGGTATGCTCGCCGGCATGCAGGCAGGCTTTGCCGCGCTGTCTCGCGCGCAGCCCTCGGTGCGTCGGCGCCTAGCCGATGTGCTTGGCAACATCCTCCCCGGCTCAGGGTTCGGGCCTGCCGCCGATCGCCTGCAGAACTGGACCTGGCGCATGTCCCTCAAGGCGCACACCGCCGGTGGGCACGGGCTGACCGTCGAGGTCTCGGCGGAGGGGCATCCGGGTTATCTGGCGACGGCTCGCATGTTGGGCGAGGCTGGGCTCATCCTTGCCGCTGTGGACCTCGCACCCAAGCGCTCGGGCTGCCTCACACCCGCCGCTGCGCTCGGCACGGGCAGCCTGGAGCGCTTCGAGCACGCGCGACTGCGCTTTGCCGTGGGCGGAGGGACATGATCCACAACGATCCTCCGATCGCGGCCAACGAGGAGGCTATCCGGGCATGGGACGGGCCGCTGTATGACCGTTTCGTGCGCTTCCGCGAGATCGTCACGACGGGCCTGGGAGCCCACGGCGAGGTGGCGCTCGAGCTGTTCCCGCCGCGCGCGGGGCAGCGGGTGCTGGACATCGGCTGCGGCTTTGGCGATACCACGCAGCAGATTGCCGGTCTGCTCGGCCCTGGCGGCGAGGTGGTGGGCGTAGACGCGGCGGCCAACTTCATCGAGACCGCGCGCAGCGAGGCGGCGCAGGCGGGACTGGGCAATGTGAGCTTCGCGGTCGCCGACGTGCAGACCGCCGATCTGGGCGGTCCCTACGACATGGCGTTCTCGCGCTTTGGCACGATGTTCTTCGCCAATCCTGTGGCCGCGCTGCGTAACGTGCGGGGTGCGCTCAAGCCCGGCGGACGGCTGGTGATGGTGGTGTGGCGGCGGCGCCTCGACAACGACTGGCTGTATCGCGGGCAGGTGATCGTGGAGGGCATCGTGAGCCGCCCAGAGGACTACGACGAGCCCACCTGTGGACCGGGCCCGTTCTCGATGGCAGACGCCGATACCACCAGCGAGGTGCTGCTTCATGCGGGTTTTGAGGACATCGCCCTGCGCCGCTGCGATCTGCCAATCGCGATCGGCAGGGACATCGAGGAAGCGATCGACATCGTCATGGCAATTGGCCCTGCCGGCGAGATCCTGCGCCTCGCGGGCGATCGCGCGGCGCATCTGCACGGTAAGGTGCACGATGCCTTGCGCGCGGGCCTCGCCGAATTCGACGCTCCAGATGGTTTTATCCGCGCGCCGGCCTCGACTTGGATCGTCTCGGCCAGCAGGTCAAGCGGCGACTGAGAAGCGCGCGAAGTATCCCAGCGGACCACCGTCCTGACGCTCGAGGCGCAGGCCGGCGCTCTGGGCGCGGCGGCGCAGCGCTTTGGGGGAGACCCAGTGCGGGTCGCCAAAGAGCTCGCCGACCACGAGCCGGCCGCCGGGCTTGAGTACGCGCCGCAGCTCGCGCAACGCGGCCTCCTGATCGGGTATCTCGCCGAGCACGACGGTGAGATAGGCGGCATCGAAGGTGTTATCTGCGAAGGGCATCGCCTGGGCGTCGCCCACGCTGGAGCGCACGTTCTCAAGTCCGGCTTTATGGGCGCGCGCGAGCGTGTGCTCGAGCATCTCGGACTGCAAATCGAGCATCTCCAGCGTGCCCTTGGGGGCCAGCCACTCCGCGACGGGCAGCGAGTAGTAGCCGGTGCCGGGGCCGATCTCGAGCACGCGCTCGCCGGGCGCGGGCGCCAGCACGCGGCGCAGGCGCGCACGGGTAATGAGGGGATGGGGAGCCTGCACCCAAAAGCGCTGGCCATAGGGGCAGGCGGACGGGTTCTTGCGCCACCACAGAGCCGCACCTGTGACCCCCGCGATGCTGCCAAGGCCCAGCTTGTGTGAGAGACGCATAGACCCGCATCGTATCTGTCTTCGGTCCAAGCCCATCTGCGGGATGTAGGAGCCGGATCGCGTGCCTGAAGGCGCCTACCGTGAAAGGTGCCTACCGTAAGAGGTCAGTGTCCGCTGAGCCCTCACCGATCATGATGCCGGATCGGGCCTTCGCAGACCGTCGCCAAGCCGGACGGATGCTGGCGGAGCGTCTGCAACGACTCGCCGAGGAGCAGCCGGTGGTGCTCGGCCTGCCGCGTGGGGGCGTCCCTGTGGCCTATGAGATCGCCGCTGCCCTGAAGGCGCCGCTGGACGTGCTTGTAGCGCGCAAGATAGGCGCTCCCGGCAACGCCGAGTTGGGCGTCGGCGCTGTTGCCGAGGGCGGCGTGAGGGTGCTGAGCGATGCGGCCATTCGCAGCCTACTCATCAGCGCGGAGGAGCTCGAGCATGCCACTGCGCGGGCCGTGAGCGAGGTGGCTGAGGGCGTGCGTCGCTACCGCGCGGAGCGTCCGCCGATCTCGCTTGCCAACACGACGGCGGTGGTGGTGGACGATGGTCTTGCCACGGGCGGCACCGCCCGCGCGGCGTTGCGCGCGGTGCGAGCGCAGGGTGCTCGGCGCGTGGTGCTGGCAGTGCCGGTGGGAGTCCCCGATACCGTCAGGGAACTGGCGGACGAGGCCGATGCGGTGGTGTGCCTGCTCGAACCTCAACCGCTGTGGGCGATAGGGCTCTGGTATCAGGACTTCGCGCAGGTGTCCGATGAGGAGGTGCGGGAGCTGCTGAGCCGCGCTGGGACTTACTGAGCCGCGCTGGGACTTACTGAGCCGCGCTATGTAAATGTCCCAGCGCGAGCGTGGCGGCGGCAAAAGGCAGCAGCGACCCCGCGGTAGCGTAGGGCTTCTCGACCATCGGCGAGTGTCCCGCTCCGGAGATGGCTACCACCTGCGCTCGTGGCACCGTTGCATAGTCCGCACGCATGGCAGCGGGGGAGACGATGGCGTCCCTGGTGCCATAGATCGCCAGCACCGGCAGACCCAGCGCCGTGAGCCTGGCAGCCAGCGGCTGGTGTTCCAGATAGCCACCGTCAGCGCTGTGAGACTGCGTATAGGAGGTGTAGGTCATGTGCCAGAAATCGGTGATGAACTGCCCAGACACGGGATAGTGGGGAGCGAAGGCGCTCTGCAGCGCGCTTCTGACCTCGCCGTTGGTGATGAAGGCCGAGCGCAGGGCCTGGCCGAGCACAGGCACGAACCCCACTCGGGCGGTGAACGGGAGCTTCCCCGAGGAGGTCGTGGGGGGTGAGTCCACGAGCGCCACACCCGCGACCAGCGAGCGGTCGCGGGTGGCGAGAGCCGTGGCCACGAGCCCGCCCATAGAGTGCCCCACGATCAGGGCCCTGCGTACGCCGAGCTGGTGCAGCGCTTCATCGATGAGCTGCGCCTGGTGTTCCATCGAGTAGCCGCCACTGGGCTTGGAGGAGCCACCGTGACCGAGCAGGTCGAAGCGCACCACGCGATAGCGGGCGGCGAGCAGGGGCACCTCGTTCTGCCACCAGTGCAGCGAGCCGGCGAAGCCGTGCAGCAGCACGATCGTGGGCGCGCCCAGCGGGCCGTCCTGGCGCACCTGCAGCTGATCACCGCCGGGCAACGTCACGAGTTGGCCAATATCAGCGCGCGCGCGCTTGGTTTCGGCGGAGACCACCAGCGCGTTGATGAGGAGCGCAGCGACCAGCGCCACCGCGACGCTTGCGAGGATCCAGCGCAGCCTGATTCTCATGCCGCTCTTGACCATGCGTGCAATCTATAACGTGGCGCTACGCGGCGGCTGGGGAATCCGTGAGATAGGGTGCCAACTCGCGGCGAGCGATCGAGAGCTTGTGCACCTCATCGGGCCCATCGGCCAGGCGCAGAGTGCGTAGGTGGGCGTAAGCCCAGGCCAACGTGAAGTCATCGCTGACGCCGCCACCGCCGTGCACCTGGATGGCGCGGTCGATGATCTTCAGCGCCACGTTGGGCGCGGCCACCTTGATGGCGCTGATCTCCATGCGCGCGTGGCGGTTGCCGACGGTGTCCATCAGCCACGCCGCCTTCAGCGTCAAAAGCCGCGCCATCTCGATCTCGATGCGCGCCTCGGCGATCCAGTCCTGGATGTTGGCGCGCATAGCCACAGGCTGGCCGAAGGTCACGCGCGCGACCGCGCGGCGGCACATCGCCTCCAAGGCCCGCTCGGCTGCTCCCAGCGAGCGCATGCAATGGTGGATCCTGCCCGGCCCCAAGCGCGCCTGGGCGATCATGAAACCATCCCCCTCGCCGGCGATCAGGTTGGTCGCGGGCACGCGCACGTCGCTGAAGTCGATTTCGGCGTGACCCTCCTGGTCCTGGTAGCCGAATACGGGCAGGCCACGCAGGATGCTCACGCCGGGGGTGTCGAGGGGCACGAGGATCATGCTCTGCTGCTTGTGCCTCGGGGGTTCGGATCCCGCCCGCCCGGTCTTGCCCATCACGATCATGATCCTGCAGTGGGGGTGCAGCGCTCCCGATGTCCACCACTTGCGCCCATTGAGCACGTAGTCGCTGCCGTCGCGCTCGATGCGCAGTGCGATATTGGTGGCATCCGAGGAGGCCACATCTGGCTCCGTCATGGCAAAAGACGAGCGAATCTCACCCTCAAGTAGAGGCTGAAGCCAACGTTCTTTCTGCTCATCGGTGGCGAACTGGTGGAGCACCTCCATGTTGCCAGTGTCGGGCGCCGAGCAGTTGCAGGCCTCCGAGGCGATGTGGCTGCGCCCAAGGATCTCCGCCAATGGCGCGTAGTCGCTGTTGGAGAGCCCCGCGCCATGTGTGGCATCGGGCAGGAACATATTCCACAGCCCCGCCTCGCGCGCGCGAACCTTGAGCTCCTCCATGATCGCCGGCTGGTGGTGGGGGTCGCCGGACTCGCGCAGCTGGCGCTCGTAGACGGCCTCGGCGGGATAGATGTGCTCGTCCATGAACTGCTGCAGGCGCTGCTTGAACTCGTCGCAGCGTTCACTGGGCTTGAAGTCCATCGGTTGGCGTCTCCCTCTTAAGTGTCTTTTGCGTCGTGCGAGCTTTTTGAGAGGACCCCCAAGGGGGTCCGGGTTGGCCGCGTGGTGCGATTCAAGCTGCCACGCCGTAGTCTGATACGGGGTGCTCGCTTCATGTAACAGGACTTGGGCCGCGCTTGCCATGACCTGCGCTCTGCTGCTGCCGCTGGCGCTGTGTGGCTGCGGTGCGGCGGATCCCGACGGGCGGGCCTCGGCTCGAGGCAAGGTGGCGCTCGCGACGAACCCCCTGGCGCCGGGAGCGACCGCGCCAGCCGCGCCCGCCTCAGCGCCTGCTGCGGCCCAGGGGCCTCGCGCCACGAAGCGACCCAACATCGTCTTCGTGCTCACCGACGATCTTGCCTGGAACCTGGTTCCCTACATGCCGCACGTGCTGGCGATGGAGCGCCACGGCGAGACGTTCGCCAACTACTTCGTCACCGACTCCCTGTGTTGTCCTTCGCGTGCGTCGATCTTCTCGGGACGCTTCCCGCACAACACTCAGGTGACCTCCAACAGCCCGCCCTACGGCGGCTTCAGCGTCTTTCACGAACGTGGCGAGGAGCAGCACACCTTCGCGACGGCGCTGCAGAGGGTGGGCTATCGCACGGCGATGATGGGCAAGTACCTCAACGGCTACCAGCCGGGCGGGGAAGACGCCAACGGAGTCCTGCAACCCTCCTCGCCGCAGCCGCCCGGCTGGAATGAGTGGGATGTGGCCGGTAACGGCTACTCCGAGTTCGGCTACAGGCTCAACGAAAATGGGCGGACGGGCACATATGGCTTCCAGTCCCAGGAATACCTCACGGACGTGCTGGCTCGCAAGGGCATGAACTTCATCGACCAAGCGGCGCTCGCGCACAGGCCGTTTCTACTGGAGTTGGCGACGTTCGCGCCGCACTCCCCCTTCACGCCGGCGCCGCGTGACGAACAGGACTTCCCCGGCCTCACGGCTCCGCGCACGCCGGCCTTCGACGCCGCTGACGCCGCCGCGCCGGCGTGGCTGAGCCACTTCGCCCCGCTCGAACCGCAGCAGCTCGAGCAGATCGACACCCAGTTCCGCCTCCGCGCGCAGGCGGTGCAGGCCGTGGACAACATGATCGCCCTCATCGAGGCCGAGCTGAGGGCGCGGGGAGAGGCCAAGAACACCTACCTCGTATTCAGCTCCGACAACGGCCTGCATATGGGCGAGCACCGCTTGATGCCCGGCAAGCAGACGGCCTTCGACACCGACATCCGCGTGCCATTGATCGTGGCCGGACCCGGCGTGCCACCGGGCCGCACGGTCCCGGAGATGAGCGAGAACGTCGACCTGTGTCCGACCTTCGAGCGCCTGGCGGGAGCGCCGGTGGGATCCAATGTCGATGGCCACTCGCTGGTGGAACTGCTGCACCACCAGCCGCCGCACGAAGCATGGCGCAGGGAGATCCTCGTGGAGCACCACGGTCCCGTTCTTGGCCCCACCGACCCGGATCTACCCACGCGGGGCGCAGGCAACCCCTCCAGCTACGAGGCCCTGCGCACGCCCACGAGTCTTTACGTGGAGTATGTGACAGGTGAGCGCGAGTACTACAACCTACGTACGGACCCTTTTGAGCTGCGCAACCTCGCCGCTCATCTCTCCCTGGCCCATGCGCAGCGGTTGCATCGTGCGCTGGTGGCGATCGAGGCCTGTCGTGGTCGGCGCTCCTGCTGGCGGGCCCAACACCTACCCACGTGAGAGCAAGGAGCTGAGGTTAAGCCTGAGCTTGACTGTTCGACTGAGTAGTAGACCCTTGGGTTTGGTGCACTCGGTCCCATGCAAAGTGCCTGCACGGCATAGGCCTGGCACGGGGTTCGCACTTGAATGCAGCGCCCGCGCTGGATAGTGTTGTAGCCAGATCGCCATGTTCCCCAGCCTGGGGATCTCGATGTCGCCGGACCGAGAGGGTTCCGGAGCTACCCGGATCGAGGCGGACCTGTCCATCAAAAGAGGAGAGAAATGATGCGCAGAGCATCCACCTGTCTGGCCTTGCTCGGCCTGGCCATGTTGGCGCTGCCGGCTTTTGCCGCCGCAACGCCCGAAGTGTCGCTCCAGTTCAAGCCCGTGCCGATCCCGGGATTCCCGGGGACGGGCAACCACCTGGGCGCCGGCGCGGCCGGAGAAGCCAAATTCACGATCAAGGGCCACGAAGCCACCGGCGGCGTGCCCTCGCAGCTGACCGGCGTCAACTTCTACCTGCCCAAGGGCACGAAGCTGACGACGAAGGGCTTCGTCACCTGTGCCGAATCGATCCTGACCAACACCGGCCCGGAAGGGTGTCCCAAGAAGTCGATCGCCAGCCCCATCGGCAGCGCCGGTGTGGCTGACCCGATCGGCGGCACCTTGGTCGAAGAGAACGCCGAAGTGCAGGCCTTCTTCGCGCCGGGGGGGGGGCTGTTCTTCTATGCCAACGCCGCTTCGCCGATCTCGGCGCAGCTGATCGCCGGCAAAGGCCACTTCACGACCGCCGCGCCGCCCTACGGGCCCGAGTTGGTGACCAGCGTCGAACTGATCCACTCGGTACCGGGCGCCCCGGACGTGTCCACGACCTCGATCAACATCAAGGTTGGCTCGGCCTACAAGAAGGGCAAGAAGACGGTCTACTACGCCACGATTCCGAAGACCTGCCCCAAGGGCGGCTTCCCGGTGAAGGCCGAATTGAGCTTCGTCAACGAGCCCACTGTGACGGTCACGACAAAGTCCCCGTGCCCCAAGAAGTAGGCTTCCTGGCAACAGCCTAAGCGGCACCAGCGTGGGCGGCCCCGAGAGAGGGGGGTCGCCCTCGCTGTTGACATGGAGGAAGGATCGGGGTGAGGACGCAGATTGCGTGGTGGAGGAGAGGCACGGCCGGGGTAGCCGGGGCTCTCTGCATAGCCGCTTTGACGGTGGTGGTCCTGCTCGCGCTGTCCGCCGGCGGCGGCGGAAGCTATACCGTGCGCGCCATCTTCGATGACGCCGGCAACCTGATTCCCGGCGAGGACGTGCTGATCGACGGCGTCAAGGCAGGCACGGTCGGCGAAGTGGTGCCTACGCCGAATGCCAAGGCCGCGGTGACGTTGAAGATCGACAACCCCGGCTTCCAGGACTTCCGCGCCGACGCGACCTGCACGATCAAGATCCAGTCGCTGATCGGCGAGAAGAACGTCGACTGCCTACCCACGCTCCCGCGAGCGGTAGGCACGCCCCTGCCGCCACCGCTGCTGAAGATCCCCAAGGGCCACGAAGGCGAAGGTGAGCGCCTGCTGACGGTGGAACACACATCCAGCCCTGTCGATGTCGATCTGCTGGGCGACATCACGCGCTTGCCCGAGCGTCAGCGCCTGACGATCATCCTCAACGAGCTCGGCGCCGGACTGGCAGGACGCGGCCCCGACCTAAACGCCGCTATCCGCCGCGCCGATCCCGCCCTGCGCGAACTCAACCGCGTGGTCACGATCCTCGCCTCGGAGAACCAGGTCCTCAACCGCCTGGCCGTCGAGGGCGACGAAGCGCTGGCCCCGCTGGCCAAGGTCAAGGAACGCATCTCCGACTTCATCGCCAAGAGCAATGTCGTCTCGCGGGCCAGCGCCAATCACCGCGGCGCTCTCGAACAGAATCTGAAGCTGCTGCCGGTGTTCGTGCGCGAACTGGGTCCCGCCATGCAGCGCCTCGGCGCGCTCTCCGATCAGCTCACGCCCACCTTCACCTACCTCGGGATCGCCGCACCGGGCATCAACAAGACCTTTCAGAACCTCGGCCCGTTCTCCACCAGCTCCACCAAGTTCTTCGAAAGCCTCGGCAAGAACGCAAAGACGCTGGGCCCGGCGCTAGTGGCCGCACAGCCCTTCTTCAAGCGCTTCCAGACACTCGGCGCGAGCGCTAAGCCGTTCGCCGAAAATGCCTCCGCGTTGACCTCGAGCGCGCGCGACACGGGCGGCATCGAGCGCCTGGTGGACTCGATCTTCAACACCGCCGGAGCGACCAACGGCTACGACGCCCTTGGCCACTTCCTGCGCAGCATGGTCGTGGTCAACCCCACCTGCCTGAGCTACGCCGTAGTGGTGGCGCCGGGCTGCAACTCCCACTTCTCCGCCGGAGGCTCCACCACGAGCAAGACTGCCACCACGGCCTCGACGACCGACCTGGTGATGAAGCGCACCTTGGCAGTCCTGCGTGGCGCCAGCCCCGCACAGGCCATCGCGGAGTACCCCGGCGTGGTCATACCCGGCAGCGGCGGCTTCCCCACGCCCAGCGAAAGCTCATCATCCGCGGCGACCCAGCCGGTGGGAGGCACCACCGGAGGCACCACCTACTACACCCCCTCAGCCAGCGAAAGCCCCGGAGCCAGCGGGCTGCTGCTCAACTACCTGCTCGGCAACTGACCATGACTGCTCCAGCACTGACCATGACCCGCTATCTGCACTCCCGCCACCCGAACCCGCGCCTGTTCGTACCCCTGCTCGGAGTACTGCTGCTGTCGCTCGTGCTCTTCCCCGTCGCCGCGCGCGCAGGCGAAACCACCGAAACGTCAGGCGCCGGCGCGCCGGCGCCGACCAGCGCGAGCGAAGCTCCGCAGCCAACCGGCCCCTCCGCTTCTTCCTCTCCCAACACCCCGACGGTCTCAAGCGAAGCGACATCCACCACACCTGCAAGCGAATCCGCGGCTCCGCAGGTGAAGGCACAGACGCAGCAGGCGCCAAGTGGTGCGCCTCGAAGGCACACAAAGGCGAACCCGAACCCGCACTCCTCCGCGTCCGCGGAAGGGGAAGCGGGAGGGGGGTCCTCCGCACCGAAAGAAGCGGGAGCGAGGACGAGCGCACCGGGCGCCTCCAAGAACGTCCACGCTCCGGCACCCTCGGCGCTCACCCCACCGCTGCCCTCTGCGCTCGGCTCCCCACTCGGCGGCGTGCCCGACTTCTTCATCGCCAACTTCCCCCTGCCGCCCTTCCTGTTGCCCATCTATCAGGCCGCGGGCAAGGCCTACGGGATTCCCTGGCAGGTGCTGGCGGCGATCAATGAGGTCGAGACCGACTATGGACGGGACCTCTCGATCTCGAGCGCCGGTGCCGAGGGCTGGATGCAGTTCCTGCCTTCCACCTGGGCGCTCTACGGGGTGGACGCCAATGGCGATGGCTTCGCCGACCCTTACAACCCTGCGGATGCGATCTTCGCGGCGGCGCGCTACCTGAAGGCGGCTGGGGGTGGGCGGCACATCCGCGAAGCCATCTTCGCCTACAACCACTCGCAGAGCTACGTTGCCTCGGTACTGCTGCGCGCGCAGTTGCTGCAGGGCACCCCGCCGCAGCTGTTGAGCGCCATCGCCGACCTCGCCGAGGCGCGCTTCCCGGTGCACGCGCCCTCGCAGTTCTCCGACGGCTTCCCCACGATGCCTGCTCATCCGGGGCGTCCGTTGGTGGCCACGACCATCGACTCCACTCCCGGGGCACCAGTCATCGCCGTGCAGGACGGGACGATCACCGCCATCGGACGCTCGGCCACGCTCGGGCGCTATGTGAAGCTGAGCGACGCCTACGGCGACACCTACACCTATGGCGCGCTCGGCAGTGTGGCCACGCTCTACCCCGTGCTCACCCCACGCGCTGCGGCCGTGCGGCGAGGACATATCGCTGAGGCGGGCGTGGGCGTGAAGCCGGGACATGGAGCGCTACTTCCACCCGCCAGCGCCGGGGTGCAGCCGCGCTCGCCCGTCACCGCGGGAGCCGTCTCCTCGGGGCTTGCTCTCGGTGCAGCCGCCGCCCTGGAAGCTACGCCAGCGCCGGCCATCCCCACCCCGCTGCTGCGTCCACGATCTCACCGTCCACACACCGCCCTCGGATCGCCGCGGGTGTTCCGCGCGGGCCACGAAGACGTTTCCCTGCATTCCCTCCAGGTTGGCTCGCAGGTCATCGCCGGAACGGTTATCGGCCACCTGGGATCAGTCGGGGAAGGCACCTCCGCAACACAGGCGAGCATGGTCTTTCAGATCCGACCCGCCGGCGTGGGGGCGCCGCTGATCGATCCGAAGCCGATCCTCGACGGATGGGTGCGGCTGGAGGGGAGCCTCGTCTACAGGGCCACAGGCAGACACCGCTTCCCCTCTGCACCCTCCACGGTCCACGGCTCCTCCGCGGTGCACGGCTCGGGGCTGGTGGCACCCCAGGGCGCAGCCCGCCTGGCCAATGTGCTCACTCCGACGCTCACCCCGGGCCAGTGGTTGCAGTTGACAGCGCATCTGGGGACGATCCCCGACCCGGTCGTGGCCGCAGGACACTCCCCAGCCTCGATCCCCACCGCGAAGGGCAATGGCAATGGCAACCACTAGCCCTCCCAATCCACCCCTGAGCACGCCGCCACCGCCCGGCGGAGGGGCCTCGCCTCCTGCAACACCTACGCGACGCGGGCCCGGCTTCGGAAACCTGCCGCGGATCCTCGCCATCGGCGGATTGGCCTTGGTCGTCTTGATCTTGGCCTACCTCGTGTTCGGCGGCGGCGGCGGGGACGACTATCACCTGATCTTCGAAAACGCCAATCAGCTGGTGCGCGGCGATCAGGTGCAGGTCGGTGGGCAGCCCGTGGGCAGCGTGAAGGACATCGTGCTCACCCCCGATTTCAAGGCGCGCATCACGATTCACGTCAACTCGCCGCTGGCGCCGTTGCACGAAGGCACCACTGCGCAGATCAGAGTGCCCTCGCTCTCGGGCGTGGCCAACCGCTACATCGCGCTCTCGCCCGGGCCCAACAGCGCCCCCAAGCTGCCCTCGGGCGGCACGCTGCCGGTGAGCGCCACCCACGGGGTGACCGATGTCGACCAGCTCTTCAACATCTTCAACGCGCGCACACGCAGAGCGCTGCAGCAGGTCTTCCAGGGCTCGGCTGAACAGTACGTGGGCAACACGAAGAACGCCAACGCCTCCGCTGAATACTTCGCGCCGTCGCTGGCTGCCAGCGATAACTTCTTCGCCGAGTTCACGCGCGACCAGACTGCGTTGAGAGAACTACTCGTGCAGGGCGCGAAGGCGACGACCACGATCGCTGCGCGTCGCCAGCAGCTCTCCGATCTGGTCGAACACGCGAACACATTCTTCGGGGCGCTGGCCTCCCAGCAGGCGAACCTCCTCCGCAGCGTGGCTGTGTTGCCGCAGGTTCTACGCCAGGGTAACGCCACCTTCAAGCAGCTGCCTTCGGCAATCGGGGCGCTGCACCAGCTGGTGAACGTCTCCAAGCCCGACACCGTCGAACTGGCGCTGCTCTTCGAACGCCTGCACCCGCTGATCACCGAAGCTACCCCGGTGGTCAACAACCTCAGCGTGGCCGTCAGCCAGCCGGGTCCCAACAACGATCTGACCGATGTCTTCCAGGGGTACCCCAAGCTGCTGAAGGCGGTGGAAGCGGCTACTCCGAGCGCGCTCAAGCAGCTGAGTGAATCGACGGTGTTCTTCTCCAAGTGGCGCCCCTACAGCCCGGAGCTGGTCGGCGCGGCTCGCAGCCTCGGTCAGAGCACGGCCTACTACGACGCCAATGGCCACTACGTGCGCGCGGTGCCCGTGGTGCCCAGCTTCACACTGGGCTCCGAAGGCAGCCTGGTGCCCTCAGAAAGCGTGCAGCAGGGCCTGCAGAACCTCAAGGGCGGCCAGCTGCAGCGCTGCCCGGGAGCTGCCACGCAGCCGGCGCCCGACGGCTCCTCGCCCTTCACCGACACGGGCCAGCTCACCTGCAACCCGGCGCAGGTGCCCTGATGGATCGCCGCCGCGGCTCGCTGGCCGCCAACCCGCTGCTGATCGGAGCGCTCACGACGCTGATCGTGAGCGTGGCCGTATACCTCTCCTACAACGCTCTCAACGGGCTTCCCTTCACGCCCACCTACGACATCAAGGTCGAATTCAATCAGGCCAATGGTCTGCTGCACTCCAATGAGGTTCGCATCGGCGGCGCGCGCGTGGGGCTGGTCGACCACATCGTCGCCCGCCAGGATTCAGCCACCGGCAGGGTCAGCGCGATCGCTTACCTGAAGCTCGAAAAGGGCGTGCAGCCGCTGCCGGCCGATACGAAGGCGATCGTGCAGTCGGTCTCCGCGCTGGGCCTGAAGTACCTGCTGCTGGAAAAGGGGCACTCCGCACAGACGCTCAAGCCCGGCGCCACGATTCCCGCGTCCAATACGCGCGAACCGGTGCAGATCGAAGAGCTCTTCAAGATGTTCGACGAGCCCACCCGCATCGCCAACCAGCAGAACCTCAACATCTTCGGCGACACCTTCGCCGGACGGGGACTGGGTCTGAACGCAACGATCGCCACGCTGCCGCCGCTGCTCAAGAACGCCACGCCGGTGCTGCACAACCTCGCCTCACCGCAGACCAACCTCCACGAGTTCTGGATCGCGCTGGAGCGCACCGCCGCGGAGACCGCGCCGGTGGCGCAGAACCAGGCCAACTTCTACAGCGACCTCGACACCTTCTTCTCGGCCTTCGCCTCGGTCGCGCCCGCGCTTGAAGAAAGCATCGTGGGCGGGGCGCCCGCGCTGCGCCAGGCCATCCACTCGTTTGCCTTCGAGGCGCCCTTCATCGAAAAGAGCACGGAGTTCATACGCCTGTTGAAGCCCAGCGCCAAGAACCTCATCACCGCGGCCCCGCCGCTTGGCCACGCCTTCGAAGTAGGCGCCGTCACCTTCAGGGAAGCCACCTCGCTCAACACCCAGCTCGCCGTGGCAGCGAAGGACCTGCAGGAATTCATCGCCAACCCCGTCGTGACGCTGGGCCTCGAAGACCTCACGCAGACCACGCAGGCCGGCCTGCCGTTAGTGGCGGGGCTCGCGCCGGCGCAGACCACCTGTAACTACTTCACCCTCTTCTTCCGCAACATCGCCAGCCTGTTCTCGCAGGGCACGGGTGTGGGCACGCTTGCGCGCGTGGGCGTGACGTTCTCGCCACTGGGGCCAAACGCTGAGGGCGGGCCCTCCTCGGCTCCCGCCAACGGCGGCTCGGAAAGGGTCAACACCACCTCGCCGCTGGTGGACAACAACCACCTGCACTTCAATCCCTACCCGAACGTCGCGGGGCCGGGGCAGCCGAAGGTGTGCGAAGCGGGCAACGAGAAGTTTATTCCCTTCCAGACAGTCATTGGCAATGTTCCGGGCGCCAGCGGCACCACGCACGACGAAACCAAGCGCTCGCAGAATCTGAATGGACTTGAATACCCCAGCTCGACGCTGAGGGATCTTGGCCTGGCGAGCTCCTCCTCCAAGGGGAAGAAGAAGTGAGCCGCTTTCGCTTCCTGAGTCGTCGCGACGAAACCCCGGTGGTCGAGCTACAGCGCTCCAACCCAGTGCGCTTCGGCATCGTGGTGCTGGTGATCATCGCCGTGATCGTGTACTTCGGTTTCACCAAGCACATCCCATTCAAGCACGGCTTTCGCCTGCACGCGACGTTCGCGTCCTCGCTCAACATCGCCACCAAGTCGCCGGTGCGCATCGCGGGCGTGAACGTCGGCAAGGTCTCCGCGGTCAAGCGTGAAGGCGAAACCGGTGTCGTGACGATGGAAATCGAAAAGCAGGGCTTGCCGATTCACAGGGATGCCACGGTGAAGATCCGTCCGCGCATCTTCTTGGAAGGCAATTACTTCGTGGACCTGCAGCCCGGCAGCCCCTCCTCGCCGACCGTCTCCTCCGGCTACACCATTCCGATCACCCAGACGTCCGATCCTGTGCAGATCGACCAGTTGCTGACGGCGCTCAACAGCGACACGCGCGCCAACCTGCAGACGTTCCTGGCCGAATACGGCGATGCCCTGACGCGCAAGCCCACTCCCGCCGAAGACGCCCAGCAGGACCCCGAAGTGCAGGGCCTGAACGCGGCGCAGGCATTCAACAAGTCCCTCAACTACGCTCCCGCGGCGCTGCGTGGCTCGGCGATCGCCCTGCAGGCGCTGGGGGGCACCGAAAAGCACGACCTCTCAGGACTGGTGCGGGCGATCGATCACACCACCGGGGAACTCAACGTGCACGAGCAGCAGCTGGGTGAATTGATTGGCAACCTCAACACCTTTCTGGGTTCCTTTGCGGCGCAGTCCTCGAGCCTCAGCACCGCCGTGGGCCTGCTGCCGGGCACGCTGCACAGCGCCAGCAGGACATTTGCGGCGCTGGACCGCGCCCTGCCGCCGCTGCGGACTTTCTCACTAGATCTCATCCCCGGGGTGGAACAGACGCCAGCCACGATCAAGGCGACGCTGCCGTGGATCCAGCAGACGCGGGCCCTACTGGGGCCACAGGAGCTTGGCGGCGTCGCCAAGGGCATACGCGCGGGCGCTCCTGCGATCGCCGCGCTGCTGGCGCCCCTCCCTGCCTTTAACAACCAGCTCGAACTGCTCAGCAAGTGCCTGACCAAGGTCTTCTATCCCGCAGGTGAAACGAAGCTCCAGGATGGCTTCAGCAGCTCCGGCCTGGCCAACCAGGAAGAGTTCTTCAACGCTCTCCTTGGCTTCAACGCGGGGGCGCAGAGCTTCGATGGCAATGGTCCCTTCCAGCGGCTGCTGACCACCGGGGGGCCACAGATCGTGGTCACGCCTGCATCGACGCTGCCGCTCAGCTCCGCCAGGGGCTTTCAGTTGGCGGCCACCACCTCGCTCACGCCGCTGGGCACCCGCCCGCGCGTGCCTACTACCGAGCCGCCCTACAAGCCGTTGGTCCCCTGCTACACGCAGTCGCTACCCAATTTCAACGGTCCGCTCTCACAGGGTCCGCCTGATGGAGGTGGGGGATGAGCACGGAAGATATGCCCGGCGCAGGCCCCGAGCGGGAAGCGATCCCCGGCGCTGGCCCTGAGGGCGGCCAGGAGCCGCGCCCGGGTCCGGGGCGCAATGGCGCGCGCGTCAATGGCTCGCACGAAGGCGGGCGGGGCATGCGCGATCAGATCGAGCGCTACCGCACGGCCTTCGCCGCGGTGGTGGTGATCATCGTGTTCGCTGCCCTCACCGGTGGCTTCGTACTGGCTCACGAGCGCTTGGCGGTTCCCACTTGGTTCCCGGTGATCGGCCACGAACACTTCACGCTGAAGGCCGAATTCCAGACCGCCCAGGCGGTCATTCCAGGCCAGGGCCAGGCGGTCACGATCGCCGGCGCCAAGATCGGCGAAATCCAGAGCGTCTCGCTGCACGAAGGGCGGGCGCTCGTGAGCATGAACCTGACGCCCAAGTACGCACGCTATATCTACCGCAACGCCACCATGCTGCTGCGTCCCAAGACGCAGTTGAAGGACATGACGGTCGAGGTCGACCCGGGCACGCCCAGCGCAGGACGGGTACCTGGCGGGGAGATCATCCCCATCTCCCAGACCGCCCCGGATGTCAATCTCGATGAGTTCCTCTCCGCGCTGGACGCCGATACGCGCAATTACGTCCAGTTGCTCCTAGCGGGCGCCAGCCAGGGACTGAAGGGCAACTCACGCAACCTCTCGGCGGCTTTCAAGCGCTTCGATCCGCTTGCCCGAGAAGGAGCGAAGCTCACCCGCCTCACCGCGGCCCGACACGCCAACATCGCCCGTGCGATCCACAACTTCAAGATTTTCATCGAAGCGCTTGGCAGCAAGGACAAGGCGCTGAGCGAGTTCGTGGACTCCGCCAACGCTGCTCTCGGAGCCTTCGCGCAGCAGGATCAGAGCGTGCAGGCTGCCCTACGCGAGCTGCCCGCAGCGCTGCGCCAGACCAATCAGGGTCTGGGCAAGCTGGCCACGGCCGCGAGCGTGGCTGGTCCGACCCTGCAGAAGCTCGAGCCCTTTGCCAAGGCGCTCGGTCCCGCCCAGCAGCAGGCGCAGCCGTTCTTACGCAAGACCACCCCGATCACCAAGAACGAAATACGGCCCTTCACGCGTGAAATCGAGCCGGTGCTCAGCGAAATCCAGCCCGATGTCCAGCAGCTCGCGGAAGCCTTCCCCGGCCTCACCACCAGTGTCTCGGTGCTCAACGAATTCTTCAACGAGCTGGCCTACAACCCGGGCGCCAACCAGGCGGGCTTCCTCTTCTACCTAAGCTGGTTCAACCACAACGTCAACAGCGTCTTCGCCAACGCCGACGCCAATGGCCCGGTCGGTAATGGCCTCTTGTTCTACGCCTGCCCGCAGCTGTTCGCGCTGCACGCCGCCGAAGAAGTCAATCCCACCGTGCAGGCGCTGAGCGGCCTTACCCATCCTCCGGTGTCCACGATCGGAAAGTGCCCCGCGCCGAGCGGCGGCGGCGTGAGCAACCCCGCTGAACTCTCCGGCCGCGTGTTCGGCAAGAGTCTGGGATCGACCTTCGGCCTCGGAGGGACTCCCTGATGCAGAAGCGCGCGCCCACCCTCGCCAACCTGCTCGTGATCTCCCTGTTCGCGCTGAGCTGCTTTGGCCTGCTGCTGTTCCTGTGGGTGTCCTTCGGTGGCTCGGTGCCCTTGAAGCCCAAGGGCTATCGCTTCGAAGTTGCCTTCCCGCGCACGATGCTGCTGGCCGAACAGTCAGATGTGCGTATCAGCGGTGTGCCCGTAGGACACGTCGTCGCGCTCAAGCGCAACATCGAAGGGCGCAACGAAGTTACCCTTGAAATCCAGCACCAGTACGCGCCGATACGCGCCAATATGGACGCGATCCTGCGCCAGAAGACGCTGCTGGGAGAGACCTACGTGGAACTCATCCCCGGCCCCCGCAGCGGCCCCTACATCCCCGAGGGGGGGCGGTTGGCCAACAGCCATGTGGCGCCCTCGGTGACCTTCGACGACATCCTCTCGGCGCTGGATCCCAAGACGCGGCGCGCCTTCCAGCTGTGGCAGCAGTCGCTGGCGGCGGGCTTCGCGGGCCAGGGGGAAGACCTCAATGCGGCCTTCGCGACCTTGGAACCGTTCGTGGGTCACGCCAACCAGCTGGCGAGCATCGCAGCCTCCGAGGAAGGTGCCCTGACCGCGGTCGTGCGCAGCACCGGGGAAGTGTTCGATGCGCTCTCAGAACGCGATCACCAGTTCCGCGGGCTGATCGTGAACGGCGAACGGGCTTTCGGCGCGCTGGCGCAGTCCAGCCAGGCCTTCGCGCAGGCCTTCCGTGAACTGCCAGCCTTCGAGCACAACTCGAGCGTTGCCCTGCGTAGCATCGACAGCCTCGCCGTGGCCGCCAATCCGGTGCTCGACCAGCTGCGCCCCGCCGAGGTCCAGTTGGTGGGGCTGACACAGTCCCTGAAGACCTTTGCGCCCCATTTCAACACCCTGCTTACCGGCTTGGGGCCGCTGACGAAGGCCGCCAAGGTGGGGGTGCCGGACATCAAGAAGCAGCTCGACCTGACGGTGCCGCTGCTGGAAAGGACGATCCCCTTCACGCGCAACTTCAATCCCTTCCTGGAAGAGCTCTCGCGCTACGTGCCCGAGCTGCAGGCGTTTCTGGCCAACGCCACCGCTGCCAGTCAGGGCTCAAGCCAGGAAGGCGGCCCCTCGGGACCGCGCGTCCACTACCTGGGCGCGCTGCCGATGGTCAACCCCGACAGTCTCTCGCTGTATGCGCAGCGCACGGGCTTCAACCGCGCCAACCCCTATCAGGCCTCGGGCGCGTCACACGGCGTGGGCGGCGGCGGGATGCCGGTCTTCAACGCGAGCTCCTGCGCCAATGCGGTACCCACCATCAGCGGCCCCGGCAACGCTCAGGTGCCCCAGAGATTGATCGAACTACTGGTGGCGCTGCACTACATCCAGCCCAAGGGCAGCACGGCGGCGGTGCCGGCGCCGGCCTGCAGGCAGGCGCCGCCGTTCACGATCAACGGCCGCACCACGCAGTTCCCGCAGGTGACCGCGGCTGCGAAGTGATATCAGTCGGCCCAGGCTGTTTGCTTTCTGAGCCCCTGTCTACTGTCCTATGAAAGAACCCGAAAGTAGGTTGGGTCACGAACATGGCGCTTCCTCGTGGCCCTCTTTAGGAAAGGGCCGTCTGCGAAGGACTCTGAATACCGGCGGCGGTGATCGCGCGGTGATGGCCCATGTAGGGAACGAGCGCGAAATACACGAGATCGCCCAGTAGCGTCGGCAGTTCCGGAGTGCGTTCTTCGAGCACGCGCCGATGTAGGATCGAGGCGATCCCGCCGACCACGGCCTCCGATGTCTGCGGGGGCAGATGCTCGGGGTAGGCCGCGTGGCGGCGGCCCTCCTCGAGCAGGGGCACGAAGGCGCTGAGGGTCTGGCGGTAGCGCTCGCCGGCGCCGGGCCCGGCACTGAGGCACTCGACCATGCCCACGCGGGCGGCCTCAGGATCGCTGGCCAGCGCCGCCAGCAGGGCCTTCAAACCCATACGGACGCGCTCAGGCCAAGGCGCGGTTTTGTCGAACTGATCGAGCACGCTGCTCTGCAGGCGCGCCACCATCGCGTCAAGAGCTTGCAGGAAGCAGTCCTCCTTGTTCTGGAAGTGCTCGTCGAACACTGCTCCGGGGACATTCGCCGTCTGCAGCACGCGCTCCACGGTGGTGCGGTCATAGCCGCGGTAGGCCACCGTGGCGATCAGCGCATCGAGGATGCGGGCACGGGGATCGAAGCAGTCGCTTGTCCCGGTCTCGGCATCGAGAGCGGACACGAGCACGGAAGCGGACGGCTTCCGATTGGCATCGAGATGTGGGCTGTGCGACATCCTTTCCTCCCTCCCGGTCCGGTGAAGGAACTGCAGAGGAGCGCCTGCTGTCCGGTGGGCCTTGCCTTCGCGGGGCCGCATACTCCCCTGCACCGATCTCCGGACTAGTTACCGCTTCTCTGATCGTAGACTCCCAGGTGCTCTGTTGTCAAGAGCGAAGGTGGGAAGGAGGCGTGTAGTATGCGCGGTGTGCAGGAGGGGACGGACAACATGGGCGATGAGCAGCTAGATGAGGGCAGGGGGCTGAGCCCGGAAAGCCAGGCCATGCTCGAGCGTGCGAGCGAGTATCAGTACCACTCGCACGACCACCTGGAGGAGAAGCGTGCCGACGGGGAGTGGTCGATCCGCTGCGTGGACGTGCACAAGCGCCTGGGTGGGCTGCCGGTACTCAATGGGCTCAACGTGACGATCCCCGATGACACCATCACGGTGGTGCTGGGCCCCTCGGGCACGGGCAAGAGCGTGCTGATCAAGCACATCATCGGTCTGATGTTCCCCGACTCGGGCGATGTCGTCGTCAAGGGACAGTCCGTTCCCAGCCTGAACATGCCAGACCTGCTGACCTTGCGGCGCAGGATCGGGGTGCTCTTCCAGGACGGCGCCCTGTTCGGCTCGATGTCGGTGTTCGACAACGTGGCCTTCCCCCTGCGCCAGCACACCGATATGTCTGAGGGGCAGATCAATGAAGTGGTGCGCCAGCGCCTGGGCGATGTTGGCCTCTCGGAGGCGATCGAGGACTTTCCCTCGCAGCTCTCGGGGGGCATGCGCAAGCGCGCGGGCTTCGCGCGGGCGCTGGTGATGGAGCCCGACATCGTGATCTTCGACGAGCCGGACTCGGGCCTCGATCCGGTGCGCACCGCCCTGCTGTGCGAGCTCATCCAGGAGATGCACGGAGCTCTTGGCGGGACCTACATGGTGGTCACCCACGACATCGCTTCGGCGCGGCGCATCGGCGAGTACATCGCCCTGCTGTGGAAGGGGCGGATCGTCGAGGCGGGCGATGCGCAGAAGATGTTCTCCTCGGAGAACCCATTCGTGCGCCAGTTCCTCAGCGGGTCCGCTGAGGGACCGCTGGGCATGGACTGAAGCCGCGGCGTCGCTAGCGGGATCCCCAGCAGGCGCGACGAACTGCAGTACGCGAGGCCTACGATCCCAAAATGCCTTCGCTACCCTGACCCCATCGCGCGCCTAAGCAACACCGATCTGGACGTTTTCCCTCTGTGTCTGGGGGGCAACGTCTTCGGTTGGACGATCGACGAAGAGCGCTCGTTCGCGGTGCTCGACGCCTACATGGAAGCCGGCGGCAACTTCATCGACACGGCCGATACCTACGGCCGCCATGGGTCTGGCGGGGCGGGGGAGTCCGAGCGGATCATCGGTCGCTGGATGGCAGCGCGCGGGAATCGCGAGCAGATCGTGATCGCCACCAAGGTGGGCATGTCTCCGGATCTGCATGGGCTCTCCGCCGAGACCATCAAACGTGGTGTCGCGGATTCGCTGGAGCGGCTCGGCGTGGATCGCATCGATCTCTACTACGCCCACCAGGATGACCCCGAGACGCCAGTGCAGGAGACCTTGGAGACGTTTCAGGCACTGATCGACGCGGGCCAGGTGCGCCATGTGGGAGCCTCAAACTACAGCGCAGCGCGTCTGCTCGAAGCGCTGCGCTTGGGGGAGCAGGAGGGCCTTGCGCGCTACGTCGCGCTGCAGCCTCATTACAACCTGATGGAGCGCGACTACGAGCGCGACTTGGCGGGTGTGTGCGAGCGCTACGGTCTGGCCTGCATCCCCTACTTCGGCCTGGCACGAGGCTTTCTCACTGGCAAGTACCGTCCCGATGGCGGGCAGGTGGACAGTCCGCGCGCCTCAGGGGTGCGCGCGAACTACTTCAATGAGCGCGGTTTTGCCGTGCTGGAAACCCTTGACGAGATCGCCGCTGCGCACCACACCCCGGTGGCCGCTGTCGCACTCGCCTGGCTGCTGGCCCAGCTTACTGTGGTGGCGCCAATCGCCAGTGCCACTTCGGCGCGGCAGCTCGCGGAGCTGCTGCTCGCGGTAAAGATCGAACTCTCAGCGACGGAGGTCGAGCGGCTCAGCGCCGCGAGCGCCAGGCACTCGCTGCGCGGCTAAGCACGGCGTAGCGCCTTGCTCTCCCCGCGGATGACCACGTCGCTTGCGGCCGGGCGCGGCGGGGCACCTCGCCTCGCTCTCAGCGTATGACCACGTCGCCCAGCGCCTCGTCGATCGCGGCAAGCGTCTGCTCGTCGAGCACCACGCCGGAGGCGGAGGCGTTGGCGTGGACCTGCTCGGGACGGCTGGCGCCGACGATCGCCGAGGCCACGTTACGCTGACGCAGAACCCAGGCCAGCGCCAGCTGCGCCATCGACAGGCCAGCGTGCTCGGCGACGGGCTTCAGCCGCTGCACGGCTTCGAGCACGCGGTCCTCCATCAGCCGGTCGATGAAGCCGCTCATGCTCTCACTGGCCGCGCGCGTGTCCGCCGGTGGTGGCTCGCCGGGACGGTACTTGCCTGTCAGCACACCCTGGCCGAGCGGGGACCACACGATCTGCGAAATGCCCTCGCGTTCGCACAGCGGGATCAACTGTGCCTCGGGTACAGGCCACAGCATCGAGTACTGCGGCTGGCTGGAGACCCAACGCTCCACTCCGGGTAGCGCAAGCGACGCTTCGATCGCCTCCACCGGCCACTCGCTGAAGCCGATATGGCGCGCCTTGCCCGCCCGTACCACTTCGGTGAGTGCCTCCATCGTCTCCTCCAGCGGCGTGCGGCTGTCGTAGCGGTGGCACTGGTACAGGTCCACGTAGTCGGTGCGCAGACGCTCGAGCGAAGCGTCTATCTGCTTGTGGATCTGCTCTTTGGAGAGGCCCATGTCCGTATCGGACATCGGGAAGAAGACCTTCGTCGCCAACACGTAGGAGGAGCGCTCGTAATCCGCGAGTACTTCGCCAAGTAGCGACTCCGCCGCCCCCCGCCCGTACACGTTCGCAGTGTCGATGAAGTTGATGCCCGCCTCGAACGCAGCCTTCACGCAAGCCTCGGCCTGCTCCCGCGCCACACCGCCCGAGTACGTCAGCCACGATCCCAGGCTGATCTCCGAGACTTCGATGCCGCTGCTGCCGAGCGGTCGGAGGTTCATGCGCCCTGATTTCGCGGATTCACAAGCGCAAGCGTACTGTCTCGGGCCTCTCAGCGCGGCTGCACGACCAGCGCCTGCGTGGCGAGCCCGAGCGCCCCGCGCTCGTCGTGCAGGACGCTCTCCGCCCAGGCGATGCCGCCGGGGTGCAGCAGGGTGCGCGCATCGAGGGCGATCCATTCGCCCTCGGGACGGCGATTGAGGGTGATGGCAAGATCGGCGTTGATGAAGAGGTAGTCCTCGAAGGGCAGGACGGCGCTGACGCCGTTGCCGAAGTCCGATGTGGCGGCGACACGGGCGAGGGAGGAGAGCGGCTCGCCCGGGAGCAGGGGGTAACACAGGCGCATCCAGACCGTGGCGTGGCCGACGGGGGCGTGGGAGGTGGTGGAGTCGAGCTCGGGCAGCTCGCCTGTCAGGGGCTGGCCGCTGAGGAAGCGCATCTCCATGGCACTTGCGGCGAAGCTCTTGCGCTCCATGTCGTCGAGGGCGAAGCGGACGGGGTGGCCCTCCTGTGGGCCGGAGAGCGACGGAGGCGTGCGCTCGGCGACCTGGGCCAGGGCGAGGCCCGGCAGCTCCTGCGGGGCGGCGAGGATTCGCAGGGCGCGGGCCTGGCACACGAGCACGCCCTCGGCGTGCAGATCGGCCTCGAGCTCCTGCACCCTGCGTCCCGGCCGGGTCATGCGCGTAGTCAGCTTCAGGGGAGCCATAGGGATCGGGCGCAGGAAGGAGAAGGACAGGCGGGCAAAAGGCAGCTCGGCGCCGGGCTGCATGCGCTCGAAGGCCGCGGCGATCAGCGCGGCGGGGGCGCCGCCGTGCAGCGCGCGCGGGTCCCACGGTCCGCGGGCGTGCTCGGTCGGTATGAAGCGCCCCTCGACCTCGTCAAAGATGCTCTCGCTGTCCTCTGCGGTCATCGCGCCGGGATGCTAGTAGTCATCCCGGCGCTTGTTGATGTGGGTTCATGCTGGTGCTATGCCGACACCTTGGCGAGGCGTAAGGCCTACGTCAACCCCGCCACGAACTCTCTGAGCTTCCCCGTATCGCGTAGTGGCGCCCCGTGCCCAAAGCAGACAAGCGCTGGCTCCAGCGCCGCGAGCTGACGCGCTGACTCGCGGTTGCGCTCCGGATCGGGGGTGAAGAAGTCGGGGGGCTGGTGCAGACCGGGGATGCCGGTGCGGACGTTCATGTTGTTGAGAACGTCGCCGAGGATGAGGACGCGGTCCGATTCGCGCCAGAAGGCGACGTGGCCGGGCGAGTGGCCGGGGGTCTCCAGCACAGTGAAACCGGCGACCTCCTCGCCCTCGGCTAGGGAGCGGGCTACGAGGTGGGGCGGCCCAGCCCAGAAGCGCTCCTCGAAGGCGCGGATTGGCCACGGTGCGGTGGTGGGGAGCTTCACGCCGGCTTCCATCGCAGGGATGTCCTCGCGCCCGCACCACAGCGGGATGCCGAGCTGCTCGCAGATCGCGTGGCTCGATCCCTGGTGGTCGGCGTGGGCGTGCGTCAAGGCGTGCGCCGTCACTTTTCTGCCGCCGATCTGGCGCATGATGCGCCGCTCGCCCTGGCGTGTGGCGGCGTCGATCAAAACGCCTCCTATCAGGTAGACGTTGATGAAGTTAGGCGGAAAGCCACGCAGCATGTATACGTCCTCGGCCAGCTGTTTCATGTCGTGTGATCCTCTCTCCGCGAGAGATCTCGCGATTGGTACTTGGCTGTCTGCTGCCTCGTCATCACGGACCGCCCGTGGCCGACGGTGTCATTCCCGCGCCTGCCCCCAGGAGAACCCGCGCACGGCAAAGACCAACCCGAAGGCGCCCCACAGCCCGATCACAGCTAGCGCTGTGAGATTGTCACTCAGCCCTTTGCCGGTAACCATCGCTCCTTCGAGGCCGTCGATGAGGTGCGTGAGCGGTAGCGCTTCGGCGATGTCGCGCAGGAAGACGGGCACGTTCTTGACGTCGTAGAAGACGCCCGAAATGAAGATCACGGGCAGGAAGACCGCGTTGACGTATGCCGCGGTGGACTCGAAGTTGGGGATCACGTGAGCGAACGCCACCCCGAGCGCGGCGAAGCAGACGACGCCGGCGATCACGAACACCACGAGCTCGCCCCATTCACGCGGCCAGCCTGTGCCGAAGAAGAGCTCGCCAACGACCGTGATGATCGTGATCTGCAGGGCCGTGTTGGTGACGGCGTTTCCCGCCACGCCCCCGAAGTAGGAGATGGTCGGCAGCGGCGTGCCGTGGATGCGCTTGAGTACGCCGCGCTCGCGCAGGAACACGATGTTGTAGGCCAGCGCCGTGAAGGTGGTGGACATGACGCTCATCGCCGCGATGCCCGGCACGAGGTGATCGAGCTTGCTCTGTTCGCCGTGGAAGAGCGCGCCGAAGAACGCCAGGAACAGCAGCGGCAGCAGGAAATTGAAGAAGGCGGCGCTGGGGTTGCGCCAGAACATGCGCCGCTCCAGGCGGTACTGGCGCCAGGTCAGAATGAGCGCGTCAGACATCGGCGGTCAGCTCCAAATAAACGTCCTCAAGCGAGGGCCTGCCCACGCTCAGCTCCTCCAGGCGCTCCCCGCGAGTAAGCGCCTCGGCGGTGAGCTCGTGCAGCAGGCGCGTGGGATCGACGGTTTCGTGCTCCATCAGCTCGCCAGCGGCAGTGCGGTAGGTGACGCGATAGTGCGAGGCTCCCACGCCCAGCTCGCGCGGCGGCCCGATCGCGAGCACGCGGCCGTCCTTGACGATCGCCACCCTGTCGGCCAGCGCCTGTGCCTCATCCAGGTAGTGGGTGGTCAGCAGGATCGTCTTGCCCAGCGCGCGCAAGGTACGGATCGTCTCCCACGCGGTGCGGCGCGCCTCGGGATCGAAGCCCGTGGTGGGCTCGTCCAGGAAGATCAGCTCGGGATCGCCCACCAGCGCCAGCGCGAAGTCCAGACGGCGCAGCTGCCCGCCGGAGAGCTTGCGACTGCGCACGTCGGCCTTGTCCGTCAAGCCCACCAAACCCAGGACCTCCTCGACGTCGCGGGGCTGGGGATAGAAGCTCGCCCAGTGGCGCAACGCCTCGCGCGGGGAGATGTGACTGTAGATGCCGCCCGCCTGCAGCACGATGCCGATGCGCCGGCGCAACTCGCGGCTGCGTCTCGCCGGATCGTGGCCCAGCACCGACACCTCGCCGCCACTGCGCTCACGATAGCCCTCCAGGATCTCCACCGTGGTGGTCTTGCCCGCGCCATTGGGTCCCAGCAGCCCGAACACCTCGCCGCGCGCGACAGCAATGTCGATGCCGCGCACAGCCTCGAACGCGCCGTAGCGCTTGCGCAGGTCGCGCACCTCGATAGCCGGTTCGTGGTCGGTCACGAACGAATCATGCCAGCCGGGCTCGGCCGGCTCGGCTGGTGCCGCCGGCGCGGCTCGACGCGGCGCAGATGCCCAAGGCCGTAGTGCAGCAGCGTCAGGGTGTCGGCGTCGCGCGCACCTTCGCTGGGGTCGCCGAGCACGACGCTGATCACCACCGTATCGCCGTGGCGCGCCGCGCCGACCAGGCAGTGGCCGGCGTTGGCGGTGTGGCCGGTCTTCACCCCGACCACCCACGGGTAGCGGCCGACGAGGTCGTTGCGATTGACCATCACCTGGCCGTCGCCGAGCACCGCGCGGGGCGTATTGACGACGCTCGCCAATGTCGGGTTGCGCAGCACCACGACGGCCAGCCGCGCGAGGTCGCCGGCGCTCGAGTAGTTGCCGGGGGTGTCGAGCCCGACGGGGGTCGCGTAGTGCGTATGACGCATGCCCAGGCGCCGCGCGGTCGCGTTCATCCAGTCCACGAAGCGAGCCGTCGAGCCGGCGAGATCGAGCGCGAGCGCGTGCGCGGCGTCGCCGCCGCTGGGCAGCAGCATCGCCTCCAGCAGCTCGCGCACCGTAAAGCGCTCACCGGCCGGCAGGCCGGCCGTGGTCTCTTCGGGCGCGGGGGCGTAGGGCTGCATCCTCAGCACCCGTCCGGGACGGGCGTGTTCGATTGCCACCAGCGCGGTCATGATCTTGGTGGTGCTCGCGATCGCGCGCCGTTCCTCGTCGTTGCGGCCGTAGAGCACGATGTCGGCGTCTGACGGGAGCCCGTCGCCGCTTGCCTCCAGCACGATCGCCGCCGGGGCCGAGACATTCGGCTGGTCGCTGCCCGTGTCTGCGCCGGCCGGCGCCGCGAGGAGCGCGACCGTAGGGAGCAGCGCCAAGGCCGCGAGCAGACCGAGCAGCCCCCGCCTGCCGGCGGCTACCAGTGCACGCCTCGCATCAGCGTGGCCATCGCGATCTGCTCGGCGGAGGCGCGCTCCTCGACGTCCTTCTCGCCGCGCGCGGCGGCGGAGTCGGGGAAGACGCGGTAGGCGGCGTGCAGGATCCTGTCGACGGCGTTGGGGGCGAGCGCGTAGGCGACCTCGCCGAAGGTCCCCAGGCGGGTGTTGATTACCTTGGGCTTTGAGCGCAGCGCCTCGCAGACCATGTCGGCCGCCTCCTCGGGGGTGGCAGCGGGGAAGGAGTCATACATCTTGGTGGGCGCGATCATGGGCGTGCGCACCAGCGGCATGTGGATTGTGGTGAAGGTCACGCCATCGCCGATGACCTCGCTGGAGGCGACGCGCGTGAAGGCGTCCAGCGCGGCCTTGGACGCCACGTAGGCGGAGAAGCGCGGGGGGTTGGTCTGCACTCCGATCGAAGAGATGTTGACAATGTGCCCGGATCCTCGCGCGCGCATCGGCGGCAAGAGGCCCATGATCAGCTTTACGCTGCCCAGGTAATTGAGCTGGATCGTGCGTTCGTAGTCGTGGAAGCGCTCGTAGCTGAGCGCTACCGAGCGGCGGATGGAACGCCCGGCGTTGTTGACGAGCATGTCCACCGCTGCGTGCTCGGCCAGGACCTTGGCCACGAGCTCGTCGATCGAGTCGAGGTTGGAGAGATCGGCGCTGTAGACGTAGGCGCTGCCTCCCTCGGCCTCGATCTCCTGCTTGACTTCTTCCAGCTTCTCCGTGCCGCGTGCAACCAGCAGAGGGATGCCGCCGGCCGCGGCGACCTTCAGCGCGGTGGCCTTGCCAATGCCCGAGGAGGCGCCGGTGATGAGTACGGTGCGCCCATTCAGTGCGGCCTGCAGCGAGCGCTCCTTCAGACGGTCGGGGTCGAGGTGGCGTTCCCACCAGTCCCACAGCCTGCCCGCGTAGCTCGACAGCGGGGGCACGGCGATGCCACTGCCCGCGAGTGCCCGCTCGGTCGCCTGCGTATCGAAGCGCGGGCGCAGGGAGATGTGCTCGATCACCTCCTCGGGGATCCCGAAATCAGCCAAAAGCGCGCGGCGCGCCTCGCGCACCCCCGGCGCTCCCGTCAGTCTCCTCAGTACTCCCAGTCCGGGCGCGGCCAGGCGCCGGTCGATGCTTACCGCCGAGTGGGGCGCGTGGGCAGCCTTGGCGAACTCGTTCATCACATCGCTCACGCGCTGGGAGCGAGGGTTGGTGAGGTGCAACGCCTGCCGGTCCAAGCCCGGCTGATGTGCGATGTGATCGAGCGCATCGGCTACGAAGTCGACGGGAACGATGTTGGTGTAGCCGAGGTCGAGCCCCACCAGCGGCAGCCACTGGGGTAGCCAGCGGCGCATGCGCTGGATCGCCTTGAAGAAGTAGTAGGGGCCGTCGATCTTGTCCATCTCGCCGCTGCGCGAGTCGCCAACGACGATCGCGGGTCGGTACACGCGCCAGGGCCCCTTGCACTGCTCGCGCACGATCCGCTCGGACTCGAACTTCGTCTGGTGGTAGGGCGAGGGCAGGCGCTGGCCCTCATCGAAGGAGTCCTCGCGGAAGACGCCCTTGAAATCGCCGGCCACGGCGATCGAGGAGACATGGTGCAGGCAGCCAGCGCCCAGCGCCTTGGCGAGGGCCACAGCCTCGGCCGTGCCGCCCACGTTGACGTTGCGGTTGCGCTCCTCGGAGGCCGTCATGTCATATACAGCCGCGAGGTGGAAGAAGTGCTCGATCCCATCGCTGCGCAGGCGTGCTATCTGCACCTTGTCCACCCCCAGCAACGGCAGCGTTAGATTCCCAGCCACCGGGTGTACGCGCTCGCGTACGGAGGATCCGTGACTGGCCTCCCAGCGTTTGATTAACCGCTCCAGGCGCGCCTCCGAGCCCTCGCGCACGAGCACGTGGATGTCGCCCTCGCGCGCCAGCAGCCGCTCCACGAGGTTGTGTCCGATGAAGCCGGTCGCACCGGTGATGAAATAGGCCATCAGGCGAGCTTAGAGGGTGGCGCCGAGGGTGGCGCTCTCAGGCGCCGGTGCCCGCGCCGCCGCGTCCCTCGCCGCCGGCGAAGCGCCTTGCCCCGGCGATGGCATCGGCGAATACCTCGGGTCCCGCCTGCGCCTCCAGCTGAAGGCCCTCGGCGAGGGTCATGCCGAGTCCATCGATCGCGGCGCGGCGATCGGCCAGCATCGTGTTCTGGGGAAAGCGCGCGAGCCCCTCGGCCAGTGCGAGCGCTCGCTGCAAGTGCAAGCCCTCGGCGACCACCTCGGTCAAGAGGCCCATCGCGAGCGCCTCTGAGGCGTCGATCATGCGCCCGGTGAGGATCAAGTCAAGCGCGCGTCCGAGGCCGACGATGCGCGCCATGCGCTGCGTGCCGCCGTCGATCAGCGGCACTCCCCAGCGGCGCTCGGGGAAGCCCAGCACGGAGCTTTCGGTGGCGATGCGCAGGTCGCACCACAGCGCGAGCTCGAGGCCGCCCGCAAGGCAGTAGCCCGAGATCGCCGCGATCGTGGGCTTGGAGGGAGTCAGGCGGGTGAAGCCCATCGGCCCCTCGGGTGCCAGCAGGCGCCCAGCGAAGCTGTCGATCGCCTTCAGGTCCGCGCCCGCGCAAAAAGACACGCCGCCGGCGCCGGTGAGCACCAGCACACGCGCGTCCGCTTCGGACTCGAAGCGCTCAAAGCCTTCGTGCAGCAACTGCGCCGTCGGGCCATCAACCGCGTTGCGCCGCTCCTGGCGGTCGATTGTCAGGACCGCCGCTGCGCCCTCACGCTCGTAGCGGACGGCCGCGGAAGCGCTCATCGCAGACTCGGACCCGTGCGCCGCCGGCGGATTACCAGCCGCCGCGCCAGGCGGCGTTGCCCGCGTTTGCCTTCTGCGCGGCCTTGCGGGCTTCCTTGCGCTTCTCCAGGCGCCACTGCAGCAGGCTCATCAGCAGGGCGAAGAGAGGGAAGAAGAGGATCAGGATGAAGCCGGCGTTGGTCACCACCTTGTCGTCGGTGGCCCCGTAGAAGCCACGCCCGTCGTTGTAGGCCAGGGCGGAAGGGGCCAGCACGAGCAGGAGGACTAAGGCAGAGGTGAAGGCGGCGGGCAGTCGGCGCATCGCTGTAAGGAATCCTACCCTGTCAGCGGATGGCCGTACTGATCGCATCTGACCTACACAAGGACATCGCCGGCAAACCGCTGCTGCGCGGGGTCAGCTTCAAGCTCGAGCGCCGCGAGCGCATGACGATCGCGGGACGCAACGGCGCGGGCAAGACCACGCTGCTGCGGATGCTGGCGAACGAGACGGCGATCGACCGCGGAGAGCTGAGCATCGCCAAGAGCACGCGCGTGGCCCTGCACGACCAGCGCCCACCGATCGGCGATCGATGGGATCGCCGATCGGCCAGCAAGCGCGGGATCTCACTGCGCGACTACGTGCTCTCGGGCTGCGCGGAGGAGTTGCGGGTGGAGGCGGAGCTCGCCGAGCTCGAGCAGCGCATGGCTGCGGGCGCAAACGACGAGGCGACGTTCGAGCGCTATGCCCGCGCGCAGGCGCGCTTGGACGCTCACGGCGGCTATCTGTGGCGCGACCGGGCGACGGTCATGACGCGCGGTCTGGGCTTCAACGAGCAGGACCTCGACCGGGGCCTGAAAACCTTCTCAGGCGGCCAGCTGACACGTGCCTCGCTGGCCCGCGCGCTGGCCACCAACGCGGACGTGCTGCTACTTGACGAGCCCACCAACCACCTCGACATCGAGTCGCTGGAGTGGCTTGAGCAGACGCTCGTGGGCCTCGACGCGGCGGTGGTGCTAGTGGCGCACGACCGCTGGTTCCTGGAGGCCGTCGGCACCGCGGTGCTCGAGCTGGAGGCCGGCCGCTCGCGTTTCTTCGCGGGCACGTGGAGCAAGTGGCGCTCCGAGCAGGCGGCGCGCGAGATCGCTCTCGGCAAGGCGATCGACAAGCAGCGTGCAGAGATCGAGCGCATGGAGCGCTTCGTGGAGCGCTTCCGCTACAAGGCCACGAAGGCCCGCCAGGCGCAGTCGCGCGTCAAAAAGCTCGCGAAGATCGAGCGCATCGAGCGGGACCCACGCGACGGCAAGGGCCTGGATTTCGCCTTCAAGGCCCCAGAGCGCTCCGGCAGGGTGATCTTCGAGCTCAGCGATGGCGTGATCCAGGTGGGTGGCGAGCCGAAGGGGAAAGGAGGGGGAGGGGTGGGGGCCGCGCAGCGCGATACCGACGGCCCGATCACGTTGCTGGAGCACGCGGAGCTATGGCTGGAACGGGGCGAGCATGTCTCGCTGGTGGGACCCAACGGCGCCGGCAAGACCACCCTGATCGAGACCCTCGCGGGTAGGCGCGAGCTGGCGGCAGGCAAGCTCAGCACCGGCCATAACGTGAAAGTCGGCTATCTCTCCCAGCACGCCGAGGAGCTGGGCGCCGGTGGTCATCAGGGCCAGAGCGTGCTGGAAGCGGCGCAACGCGCGACCGGACTGACACCCAACAAGGCGCGTTCGCTGCTCGGCAGCTTCCTCTTCTCCGGCGAGGAGGCGGAGAAGCCGCTGGAGGGGCTCTCCGGTGGCGAGCGCCGACGGCTGTCGCTTGCAGTGCTTGTCCATTCCGGCGCCAATGTGTTGATCCTCGACGAGCCTACGAACCATCTCGACATCGAGTCTCGTGAGGCGCTGGAGGACGCGCTTGGCGCCTTTCAGGGAGCCGTGCTGCTGGTCTCCCACGATCGCGCACTGCTCGATGCCGTCGGCACGCGCACGGTGGCGATCGAGCAGCGCACTCTGCAAAGCTATCTCGGTGGCTGGCCCGAGTACGTGCGCGTGCGCGAGGAGCGCCGGGCGGCGGGCGAAGACCTGCAGGGGGCGGCGCCAGCGTCCACCAACGGCAGCTCACCGCAGATCGGGGAAAAGCCAGCAGCAAAGCCCAGCAAGCCCACAAAGCCCAGCAAGCCCAGCTCTCCTCAGCCTTCCAAGAATCGTGTGCGCGAGCAGCAGAAGGCCGAGAGCGCCGTGGAAGCGGCCGAAGCTGCCATGCGCACGATCGAGGAGGAACTGTCTGACCCGGCGCAATGGGCGAGCAAGTATGAGGCCGCCAAGTCCGAGGCACGCCACACTGCTGCCAAGCGGGCTGTGGAGCAGGCCTACGAGCGTCTCGAGGCGCTCCAGGAATGAGCGCTGGTGTACCCAGACCAATCTCAAGGCGCCCCAGGAATAGGCGCTGGTGTATCTAGACTGGACACCGTGATCGATCGCACCAAGACCGCGCGCAATGTGGCGATCGTCCTCTTGATCGCCGCCGCCGTGGAGTTCCTTCCCGGCGCAGGGCGCGCGGCCAACACATTCTCCGCTGTTCTGTCTTTGCTATTTGCGGCTGGCTTGGGCTACATGGGCGTGCGCTTCTACCGCGAACGTCGCGTTGATATCTATGGCCTGGGCGACCGCCATCGCGCACTGCTCTACGGGGCGCTTGCGGTGGGCGTCGTCACCGCCGCCGCGCAGCCACGCATGTGGCAAAGCGCCTTCGGCGAGTTCGTGTGGTTCGTGCTGATTGGCATGGTGGTGTACACGCTGGTTGCCGTCTACCGCTTCGCGCGCACCTATTGAGCCTCGCTGAACAGCGCCGCAACCTGCCGGATGAACCCGGCGTGTACCTCTTCCGCGACGGCAAGGGGCGCGTGGTCTACGTAGGCAAGGCGAAGTCGCTTCGCAAGCGCGTGGCCTCGCACTTCTCCAAGGCGCAGGTGCCTTCGAGTCCTGGCCATGCGGAGATGGTGGCGAGCGTGGAGAACATCGAGTGCCTGATCGTCGCCAGCGAGTCCGAGGCGCTGCTGGCGGAGCAGAGCTTCATCAAGCAGTACCGCCCGCGCTTCAACATCCGTCTGCGCGATGACAAGTCCTATCCCTTTATCGCGATCTCGCTGGATGAGGATTTCCCGCGGGTGTATTTCACGCGCGAGCGCCACCGGCCGGGGCGGGCGTATTTCGGTCCTTACTCCAACGCCAAGCGCGTACGGGGCACACTTGACCTGCTTACGAAAGTCTTCATGTTCCGCTCCTGCACTGGTCCCGAGCCGGGGCGGCGCAGCGGCAGCCCCTGCCTGGATTACTACATCAAGCGCTGCGAGGCCCCCTGTGTGGGCTATGTCTCCAAAGAGGAATACCGCCACAGCATCGACGGCGTCATCGACTTTCTCTCCGGGCGCTTTAAGGCGATCGAGCGCGACCTGCAGCAGCGCATGCGCGCGGCGGCGGCGGCGCAGGAGTTCGAGCGGGCCACGCTTGAGCGCAACCGCCTGCGCGCGGTGCACTCGTTGTTGCAGCGTCAGCGCGTGGCCAACGAGTCGGTGGGCACGCTTGACGCGGTGGCGATCGCGGTGGACGGCAAGGACGCCAACGCGCAGGTCTTCCAGGTGCGCGACGGAGTGCTCTCCGACCGCCAGTCCTTCTACCTCGCGAATGAGACCGAGCGCGAGGTCGCCGAGGTGGCGGAGGAGTTCATGCTGCAGTACTACGGCGGGCACAGTTCGATCCCGGCGCAGATCGTCGTGCAGCAGGATCTCGCCGACCACGCCGCGCTCGCCGAGGCCCTCAGCGCAAGGCGCGGCGGGCGCGTTGAGCTGCGCGCCGCCGAGCGCGGCGACAAGCGCCGCATTCTCGAGCTCGCCGAACGCAACGCGCGCCTGGCGCTCGACCAGGAGCGTCTGCGCGACGAGCGCCGCCGCCAGAGCCGCGTGGACGCGCTGGAGGGCCTGCAGCAGGCGCTGGGCCTCGACACGCTGCCGGTACGGATCGAGTGCTTTGACATCTCCAACCTCGGCGGCACACATACGGTCGCCGCGATGGTGGTGTTCGAGGGCGGAGCGCCCAAGAAGAGCGACTACCGGCGCTTCACCATCCGCACCGTGGAGGGCTCTGACGACTTTGCCGCGATGGCCGAGGTGCTCAGGCGCCGCTTCGCGCGCTGGGAGCAACAGGCGGAGGTCTCCCCGCACGACCCCCACTACGACGCGAGCTTCGCGGCGCTGCCGAACGTCGTGGTGATCGACGGCGGCCGCGGACAGCTCAGCGCCGGTCTGAAGCCGCTGCGCGGCTTTCGCCAGCGTGGCGTTACGGTGGTCTCGCTGGCCAAGCGCATCGAGGAGGTGTTCCTGCCCGGCAGAGCCGCACCGCTGGTGCTCGATCACGCAACGCCCGAGCTGCAGCTCCTGCAGCGGGTGCGAGACGAGGCCCACCGCTTCGCCATCACCCACCACCGCGCGCGCCGTGATCGCGCGATGACCAACTCGCTGCTGGATGACCTCCCCGGCATCGGACCGGCGCGCAAGCGGGCCTTGATGGCGCACTTCGGCTCGCCCGAGGCGGTCCTGGCTGCCTCGCGTGAGGAGCTGCAGGCAGTGCCGGGCCTGCCGGCCAAGCTGGCAAGGGATCTGCATGCCCTGCTGCATCGGGCTGGTTGACGCAAATAGGTGACACGGATGTCCGAGAAGCGCGCGACAATCAGAGCGGTGAGCGTGATCAAGCCCAGACCGAAGCGTCAGCTGCTCTCGGCTCGCGGCAAGCCGGTCGCGGGGTCGCGGCTACAGGACCTGGTCATCATCACGGGCTTCTCCGGCGCGGGCAAGTCCACGGCCATGAACGTCTTCGAGGATGCGGGCTATTTCTGCGTCGACAACCTGCCGCCGGAGATGATCCGCACCTTGGTGGAGCTGTTCATGCACGAGGGCTCCAAGGTGGAACGCGCGGCGGTGGTCTCCGACGTGCGCGGCGGTGTCTACTTCGAGGCGCTGCAGGCGGTCGTGGAGGAACTGGATGCGCTCGGGCTCACGCATCAGGTGCTGTTCCTGGAGGCCGCCGAGCAGACGCTTGTCAATCGCTACAAGGAGACCCGCCGGCGCCATCCGCTGGCGCCCGATGGCAGCGTGGGGAAGGGGGTCACCGCCGAGCGCTCGCTACTTGAGCCTCTGCGCAGCCGTGCCAACCTGGTGATAGACACCACGACGATGTCCGCGGCGGCGCTGCGCGGCAAGATCGCCGATGAGCTGCTGCCTCGCCAGCATGCCACCCACCTGGCGGTGACGTTCATGAGCTTTGGCTTCAAGCACGGGCCCCCGCGCGAGGAGGACCTGGCCTTCGATGTGCGCTTCCTGCCCAACCCTCACTATGAGCCCGAGTTGCGCGAGCTTACGGGGCGCGATCAGGCGGTGATCGACTACATCGCCCACGATGGGCGCCTGCAGGAGCTGTATGAGCGGCTGCATGCGCTGCTTGACTTCCTGCTGCCCCAGTATGTGACCGAGGGCAAGTCCCATCTGGTTATCGCCGTGGGCTGCACCGGCGGGCGTCACCGCTCCGTGGCCATCGCCGAGCATCTCGCCGAGCGCTACCGCGCCAGCGAAGATCTGGTCGTGGCGGTACTCCATCGCGACATCGACAAGCGCTCGAGAGAGGTTTGAGGACTCGCTGATAGCCTTCCGCCCTCGTTTTTCGCCCCGGGCTTAAGGAGAATCTTGTATGGCGGTACGCGTGGGAATCAACGGCTTCGGCCGCATCGGCCGCAACGTCTTTCGGGCTGCCCAAGCGCAGCAGGCCGATGTCGAGTGGGTCGCCGTCAACGACCTCACCGATGCCAAGACGTTGGCGCACCTGCTCAAATACGACTCGATCCTTGGCCCCTACCCGGGCACGGTGGAGGAGACGGGTGCAGGTCTGAAGGTGGATGGGCGCGAGCTGAAGGTGCTGGCCGAGCGCGACCCCGCTGCGCTGCCCTGGGGTGATCTGGGGGTTGACGTGGTGATTGAGTCCACCGGACTCTTCACCAACCGCGCGGACGCCGCCAAGCACCTGGCCAGGGGCGCCAAGAAGGTCGTCATCTCCGCGCCCGCGGCCGACCCCGACGTGACCGTCGTGCTGGGAGTGAACTTCGATGATGTCTACGACCCCGCCAGGCACGATGTGATCTCCAACGCCTCCTGCACCACCAACTGCCTGGCGCCTGTGGCCAAGGTCATCACCGACACCATCGGCGTCAAGCACGGCCTGATGACGACGATCCACGCCTATACCGCCGATCAGCGCCTGCACGACCTGCCGCACAAGGACCTGCGCCGCGCACGCGCGGCCGCCATCAACCTGGTCCCCGCCTCGACCGGTGCGGCCAAGGCGATCGGTCTGGTGATACCCGAGCTCAACGGCAAGCTCCACGGCTTCGCCATACGCGCGCCCGTGCCCACCGGCTCGGTCGTAGATCTCACGGTGGAGTGCCAGCGCGCGACGTCGATCGAGGAGGTCAACGGCGCACTGAAAGCCGCCAGCGAAAGCGGTCCGCTGCAGGGCATCATGTCCTACACCGAAGACCCGATCGTCTCCAGCGACATCGTCAACTCGTCCTTCTCCTCGATCGTGGACGGCCTGCTGACGGCGGTCATGGACGGCACCATGCTCAAGGTGGTGGCCTGGTATGACAACGAGTGGGGCTACTCAAACCGGCTCGTCGATCTGGTGCAGAGGGTCCTGTAAGACGATGCGGAGTCTCGACGACCTGGAGGTACGTGGTCGCAGGGTGTTGGTGCGGGTGGACTTCAACGTCCCATTGAAAAAGGACCCACCCACCTGCGCCGAAGGCCCCGAAGTCGCTGATGACACCCGCATCCGCGCGGGGCTGCCTACGCTCGAAGAGCTGCGCGGTAAGGGCGCGCGCCTGGTGCTGGTCTCCCACCTGGGCCGCCCCCACGGCCGGCCCACACCCGAGCTGTCGATGGCCCCGGTGGTCAAGCGCCTGCGCGAACTGCTGCCCGGCGCCAACATCATGCTCGCGCCCACCGGGGTGGGGGAGGAGGTGAGGGCGCTCTCCGAAGCGCTCGGCGACGGCGATCTGCTGGTGCTCGAGAACGTGCGCTTCGAGCCCGGCGAGACCGACAACGACCCCGAGTTCGCACGTACTCTGGCCGAGCTGGCGGACGTCTACGTCAATGACGCCTTCGGCGCCGCCCATCGCGCGCACGCGAGCACCGAGGGCGTTGCTCACCTGCTGCCGAGCGCCGCGGGTCGCCTGCTGGAAAGGGAGGTCAAGACGCTCACGCGCATCCTCGAGCAGCCCGATCGTCCGCTGGTGGCAATCGTGGGCGGGGCCAAGGTGGCGGACAAGATCGCCGTCATCGACCGCTTCCTGGAGGTGGCCGACACGATCGTCATCGGCGGCGCCATGTGCTTTCCCTTCCTCCGCGCCCAGGGTCACAGCGTCGGCTCCTCACTGTGCGACGAGGAGGATGTCGAGCACGCACGTCGCGTGCTTGCGCAGGCCAGCAGCAAAGGCCAAGCGGGGCTGGAGTTGCCCTGCGACCTGATCATCGCCGAGCGCTTCGCTGCCGATGCGCCCGCGCGCAAGCGCGACGGCGTCGATGTGCCCGCTGGCTGGATGGGCCTCGACATCGGGCCCGCCACTGCCAGCCGCTACGCCGCGGTGATCGCAGGTGCTGGCACGGTCTTCTGGAACGGCCCAATGGGCGCCTTCGAGTTGCCGCTCTTCGCCGCCGGCACGCGCGCGGTTGCCGAAGCTGTGGCCCACGCTCCGGGCCTCACCGTCGTCGGCGGCGGGGACTCAGCGGCGGCGCTCGCGCAGTTCGGCCTTGAGGGAGAGGTCGATCACCTCTCCACAGGCGGTGGCGCGACCCTGGAGCTGCTCGAGGGCAAGACCCTCCCAGGCGTGCAGGCGCTCAATGGTGCGGCGGTGCTGTGATGACCGCGAACGCACCCCGCACACCGCTGGTGGCGGGCAACTGGAAGATGTACAAGACGGAAAACGAAGCTGAGGAATACATCCAGGCGCTGTTGCCGCGTGTGGCCACGGTGAGCGGGGTGGACGTGGCGATCTGCGTGCCTTTCACGGACCTGCGCGCGATGGTGGACTCAGCGCGCGGCTCGCGCGTGGAGGTCTACGCCCAGAACATGCACTCCGAGCCCGATGGGCCCTTCACGGGTGAGATCTCGGCAGCGATGTTGAGCGAGCTCAACGTGCGCGGCGTCGTGCTGGGTCACTCCGAGCGGCGCGAGCTCTTCGGCGAGACCGACAAGGCGTTGGCGCTCAAGGTGCCTGCTGCGCTGGCGGGCGGCCTGCAGCCGATCCTGTGCGTGGGGGAGACCGAGGCAGAGCGCGACGCCGAAGACACCGAACGCAAGCTGCGCCAGCAGATCAGGGATGACCTCGTGAACGTGCCCGACGAGCGCTTGGCGGAGGTGGTGATCGCGTATGAGCCCATCTGGGCGATCGGCACGGGCCGCGTGGCCACGCCCGAGCAGGCGCAGGAGGCGATCGCCTTCATCCGCGCCCTCGTGGGGGACCGCAGCGCGCAGGCGGCGGCGCAGGTGCGCATCCTCTACGGCGGCTCGGTCAAGCCCGATAACGCCGCCGAACTCCTGGCGCTTGCAGATGTGGACGGCGCGCTCGTGGGAGGGGCCTCGCTCGCGGCCGACTCCTTCGCCCAGATCGTCTTGGCCGCCACGCCGTGAGTGGCGCGAGCGCATCCTCCTCTTCGTCGCCTTCTACGTCTGAGGGACTGTCATCAGCGACCGCCGCGCAGTCTCTGCCGCCGGGCCCGACGGAGCTGCCGGCCAGTGCGGTGTGCCTGATCGTGCTCGACGGCTGGGGTCTTGCCCCAGGTGGCCCCGGCAACGCCATCTCCCTGGCCAAGACCCCCGTGTTTGATGAGTTGTGGTCGCGCTACCCACACACGCAGCTGATGGCTTGTGGTCGCGCAGTGGGCCTTCCGGCAGGGCAGATGGGCAACTCCGAGGTGGGGCACCTTAACCTTGGCGCGGGCGCCGTAGTGCGCCAGGATCTGACGCGCATCGACGACGCCGTCGCCGATGGCTCGTTTGCGAGCAACGAGGTGTTGCGCACGGCGATGGCAGACGCCCCGCGGGTGCATCTGATCGGCTTGGTATCTGACGGCGGGGTGCACTCCGGCTTCAGTCACCTGCACGCCCTCATCGCGATGGCCGGCGAGCTCGGTGTGGAGGACCTGGTGCTGCACGCCTTCACCGACGGGCGCGACACCGTGCCCAAGGCCGGTGCGGGCTATCTGGAGACGGTTGAAGGCTGGATGCGCGCGGCCAGCGCGGGCCGGGTTGGCGACGTCATCGGCCGCTACTACGTGATGGATCGCGACCACCGCTGGGACCGCATCCAGAAGGCCTACGACCTGCTCGTGCACGGCGGCGCCGAGCATCACGCCGACAGCGCTGTAGCTGCCGTCCGCGCGGCTTACGAGCGCGGCGAGACCGACGAGTTCATCACTGCCACGACGGTGGGCGCCGAGGCCCGGATACGTCCCGAGGATTCGGTGATCGCCTTCAACTTCCGTCCCGATCGCATGCGCCAGATCACGCTTGCGCTGACCGCACCCGACTTCGCTGAAATCGATCATCACGGCGCGGCGGTGGTGCGTCGCTACACGTGCATGACGGAGTACGAGGAGGACTGGAGTCATCCCGTGGCTTTCCCTCCCGAGCGACCGGCGGTGACGCTTTCCGGCGTGCTCGCCCGTCATGCGATCCACCAGTTGCATGTGGCCGAGACCGAGAAGTACCCACACGTGACGTACTTCTTCAACGGTGGGGAGGAGACCCCCTATCCCGGTGAGCGCCGCGAGCTCGTGCCTTCGCCGCGCGATGTGCCCACCTACGACCACAAGCCCCAGATGAGCGCGCCGCAGGTGGCGGCGGCGTTCGTGCAAGCCTGGCGCGAGAACGGGGCGGGAGCAGGCAGGTGCCGATTCGGCATCATCAATTTCGCCAACGCCGACATGGTGGGACACACCGGCGTGATCTCCGCGGCCGTAACGGCGGTGGAGACGGTGGACGCCTGCCTCGGGCAGGTCCTGAGGGCGGTCCACGAAAGCGGCGGCGCGTGCGTCATCACCGCTGATCACGGCAACGCCGACCACATGCTGGAGCCCGACGGCAGTCCCAACACGGCGCACTCGCTGAACCCCGTTCCCCTCGTTGTCACCGTCTCCGGCATCACGTTGCGCCAGGGCGATAGCGTCCTTGCGGACGTCGCGCCGACCGTGCTCGATCTGCTGGGCGTAGCACGGCCCGTGCAGATGACCGGCTCCACTCTGATAGACACCCGCTCATGAGATCTTGCACGCTTATGAGATCTTCGATTTGGAAGGGCTGCGCGTGGCAGAAGACGGCGTGACGCCGCGCACGAGATCCGCTCGATCGAGGACGCTCCTCGGGCTGTTTTTCATCCAGGCCGGCGTCAACCACTTCGTGATGCCTGGGCCCTATCGTCGCATCGTGCCTCCAGGCATCGGCGATCCCGCGACGCTCGTCAAGATCAGCGGTGCGGCGGAGGTGCTGGGAGGCGTGGGGGTCTTCGTGCCTGCCGCGCGCCGGCTTTCGGGGATCGGGCTGATCGCGTTGCTGGCGGCGGTCTTCCCCGCCAACCTGCACATGGCGCGCAACCCCGAGAAGTTCCACAAGATCCCGCGCGGGCTGCTGTACGCGCGCTTGCCGCTACAGCCGCTGGCGATGGTTTGGGTGTGGAGGGCCACCGGGCGCTGAGCAGGGCAAATGCCCCTTGCGCTGCTATGTTCGCCTGGGAGGAAGCAAAGTATGTCCACCGCGACCGCCGTCAAGATTCCAGGGGAGGGGGCACCTACCCTTCCCCCCGCACTCACCGAGGGCGAGCTGCGCGCTCTGCGCGGTCTCATGCGCGCCCACGCGTCGCTGGCCAAGCGCCTGGACGCGGAGCTTGAGCGCTCGCATGGCCTGCCGCTGAGCTCCTATGAGGTCCTGCATCGCCTGCAGGAGGCTCCGAATGAGCGTATGCGCATGTGCGATCTCGCCGAGCGTGCGCAGCTTTCGCGCAGCGGCCTCACGCGCCTGGTGGATCGCCTGGAACGCGACGGCCTGCTGGTGCGCTGCACCTGCGAACACGACGCACGCGGTGCGTACGCCTGTCTTACGGAACTGGGCCTGGAACGACTCAAGGACGCCCGCGGGACGCATCTGGCGGTCGTGCGCGAGCAGTTCCTCTCGCGCTTTTCCGAACCCGAGCTCGGTACGCTGGCGGAGATGTGGGACCGGATTGCGCCCTGTTGCAATGGCACGATGCCCGGCGCGCAGTGATCCTCCAGAACTAACCCGACTCGGCCTCCTCGCGAACCTCCGTGCGGCGAACGTGGCGGCGATGGGCGGTGAACACGCCGACGATCACCACCAGCACCCCCACCAGCCCGAAGAGGCCGAAGGTCTGGATGGCATTGCCCGCGGCGTGGCCCAAGAAGTAGCCGATCAATCCGACGGCGGTAGCCCAGACGATGCCACCGCAGGCGTTCCAGAAAAAGAAGGAGCGCCAGTGCATGCGCGTGATGCCCGCCAGCCACGAGGCCCACACGCGTAGACCCAGGAAGAAGCGGCCGAAGAAGACCGCCTTGGGGCCGTGCTTGGCGAAGAAGACCTCGCCGTCCCTCAGCGCCTTTTGGCGCTGAGGGTGAAACCAGCCGGGGCGCTCCAGCAGCCAGCGCCCGCCCTTGCGCCCGATGCCATAGCCGATGTTGTCGCCCACGATCGCCGCCAGCGCCGCCAGCGGGATCACGAGCTCGATCTGAAGGCGGCCCTGGCTGGCCAGCACCGCTGCGGTGATGAGCGCCGTCTCCCCGGGCAGCGGCAGGCCGCTTGACTCGGCCATGATCAGCAGGAACATCACCGGATAGCCGATGTTCTGGGCCACGGCTGTGAGGGAGGCCAGGATGGTCATGTGATGGTCATCGGGCGAGCGCTTGGGTGCGGCGTGGGCCTTCTAGGATGCCGCGGTGGCCACAGCCGTGTTCACCATCCAAGCACGCCAGCCCGGCTCGCTCGCCCGCGCGGGGCTGTTGCACACCGCTCATGGGGATGTTCGCACGCCCGCCTTCGTGCCCCTCGCCACGAAGGCCACCGTCAAGGGACTGCTGGCAGAGGAGGTCGCGGCGCTCGGCTTCGACATGGTGCTCGGCAACACCTTCCACCTGCACCTGCGCCCCGGCGAGCAGCTGATCGAGCGCCTCGGTGGACTGCACTCCTTCATGGGCTGGCTCGGTCCCATCATCACCGACAGCGGCGGCTTCCAGGTGTTCTCCATGGGGCACGGCACCGTCGCCGATGAGATCAAGGCCCGCCCGCCCCGCCCGTCCCGTGCGTCGTACGGGTCCGTCGAGCGCGTCGGCTCGATCCTCTCGATCGAGGAGGCCGGCGTGCGCTTTCGCTCCTACGTGGACGGGCAGGAGCGCTTCCTCTCGCCCGAGCGCTCAATGGGCATTCAGGCCGCGCTCGGCTCGGACATCGCGCTGGTCTTTGATGAGTGCACGCCCTTTCACGTCGAGCGCTCCTACACCGAGAACTCCACGCTGCGTACGCATCGCTGGCTTACGCGCTGCCTGGAGTGGCACGCCGAGAACGGTCCGGCGGGGCAGCTGGTGTACGGGATTGTGCAGGGAGGCGTCTTTGCGGACATGCGCCGGGAGTCCGCGCGCGTGGTGGCCGCCAGCGCCTGTGACGGCATCGCGATCGGCGGCTCGCTGGGGGAGCACAAGCAGCAGATGTATGAGGTCGTGGCGTGGGCCACACAGGAGCTCGGCGGCGAACACGAGGGACGACCGCGGCATCTGCTCGGCATCGGCGACGTCGACGATCTCATCCGCGGTGTGGAGTTGGGCATAGACACCTTCGACTGTGCGATTCCCACGCGTTTGGGACGCCACGGCTGCGCGCTCGTGCCCGATCCCGCCGAGCGCTGGCGCTTGGACCTGCACAGGGCGCGCTATCGCGAAGACCCTTTGCCGCTGCTCGAGGACTGCCCCTGCCCTGCTTGTTCACGTGGGCTTTCGCGCGCTTATCTGTCCTACTTGGTGCGCACCAAGGAGCTCACGGGGATGCGTCTGCTGACGCTGCACAACCTCACCTTCATGGCGCGCCTCATGCGCGAGCTGCGCGAGGGCATCCTGGCAGGCAGACTGGCCGAGGTGGCCGCTAGACTCAGAGCTGGGTGACAGTTGCCAGCGAAGGCTCGCGTAAGCGGGCCTTTCGCCTTTACTTGGTGTTTTCCGCCACAAGTTCCTTCAGCGCGGTCGCCGACTGATTGACATCTCGATAGATGACGTTGTGGACCTTGATCGTCGTGGAGGGGGGGCTGGCGATGAAGATCACCGCTACGACCACGACGGCGAGCAGGAGCACGGCGAAGAGCGTGGCCCAGACGCGCCCGGCGCCCGACCCTCTCGCGGTGGCGGGGGCGATCACAGGCGGCTGCTGGCGCGGCGGGCCGGGGCGGGGCTGGCGGGGGGTGACGGCGGGGCCACGAGGGTTGGCCGAGAGCAGGCTGGTGGCCGCCGTGGCCGGTGCGCCGCGCGTGCCGGTGGCGGGCTCGGTGGGGGGGATGCCGCGCATGGCATCGGATATGGCATCGCCCATGTCCCGTGCGGTCGCGTAGCGCTCGCGCGGGTCGAGCGCCAAAGCGATGGCCACGGCGTCGGCCAACTCGGGGCTGACATCCGCGACGATGGTGTCGAGCGTCGGCGGCTCCTCCTGCTGCTGCTTGAGGGCGAGCTCGGTGAGCGAGGTGGCCTCGTAAGGGAGGCGCCCGGCGATCAGTTGGTAGGCGACGACGCCCAGCGCATAGAGGTCGGCGCGGGGACCGGCCTCCTCGCCGCGGGCCTGCTCGGGGGCGAGGTAGGCGGCGGTGCCCAGCACCGAACCCACCTGCGTGATGGAGGACTGCTCGGTGGCCTTGGCGATGCCGAAATCCGCCAGCTTCACCTCGCCCTCGCGCGCGCGCAGCAGGTTGCCGGGCTTGACATCGCGATGCACCACGCCGTGGCGGTGCGCGTAGTGCAGCCCCTCGCAGGCCTGCCCGATGATGGCCACGGCCTCCTCCACGTCCACCCAGCCATCGTCGCGCAGGATCTCGGCGCAGGACTGTCCCTCGATGTACTCCATCACGATGAAGTGCTGGTGTGAGCCCTCGTCGAGGCCCGAGTCGAAGACCTGCACGATGTTGGGGTGCACCAGGCGCGCCGCTGCCTGCGCCTCGCGCTGGAAGCGCGAGACGAAGGTCGGATCCTCAGCGAGATGCTCGGCCAGGAGCTTCACTGCGACGCGGCGTTCCAGGCGCTCGTCAAGTGCGCGGTGCACGGTGGACATGCCGCCGAAGCCAAGCCGTCCTTCCAGGCGGTAGCGTCCGGCGATCTCGGTGGCGCTCACTTGCCGCCCCCCTGGCCGTTGCCTTCCCCGTTGCCGCGGCCATTGCCGTCGCCCACGCCGGCTCCACCCGCGCCCGCCCCATTGCCTTCGCCGTTGCCCTGGCCGTTGCTGGCGCCTGGCGTACCGCCGCCTTCACCGGGGACCGGAGTTCCGCCTCCAGGCGCCGGTGGGCCAGTAGCGGTAGGCGTGCTCTGCGTCACCGTGGGCGTGCTCAGCGTGCTGCTCGTGCTGGTGCTGGTGGAGGATGTCGTGGTCTGGCTGGTAGTCGTGCTCGTGCTCGTGGTGGGGGTCGTCGCGGTGGTCACGCCCGCAAGCGGCTGCGTACATAGTGCACGGGCGCGCGCAGACAGATTGGCGATACCTGTGCGCAGGCGCGCGCGCAGGCCACTGTTGACGCTGCTCGGCAGCCGCTGGAAGTCTTCTTCGGTCTTGGCGATGGCTTCGTGGGTGGCGGTGCAGTCGCCATTGCCCGTCTTCGCCGCCTGCGCCACCGCTTCGAAGTCGCCTTGCAGGGGACCTGCGCTGGCGGCCGGGATGAGGCCCGTGCCGCTGCTGCCACAGGCCACCAGCGCCGCGCACGTCACGCCCAGCAGGCCTACCAGGAGAAGGCGCAGATGCTTCATCATCACTGACCGTACTCCAGACGCTCAGCGAGCGAAGCCGGCAGGCGCGCCGCGCGAATCGCGCCGGCGGCGCCAGCGATGTCATAGGGCGTGCGCCGGTAGAAGGCGCTCCAAGTGTCGAGGTCCAGCAGCATCCAGGCCGCGCGCGGATCGCCGTCGCGGGGCTGTCCCACGCTGCCGGGGTTCAGCAGCCACTCTCCACTGGAGAGATCGAGCGTCGTGCCCTCGCGCCGCGGCTCCCCCGTGGTCAGCTCGCCCGCGTGGCGCACGAACGAGAGCGCCACGTGCGAGTGGCCGATCAGGCACACCCGCTCGGGTTGCGCATCCAGGCACATCTCGGCGAGCAGCGCGGAGAGAACGTACTCCCACACGGGATCTCGGGGGCTGGCGTGGTAGAGGCCGACCGCGCCCTCCTTGCCGGTCGTGCGCAGGCTCTTGAGGAAGGCGAGGCTCTCAGGGCTGATCACCTCCTGCGTCCACTGTGCTGCAAGGCTCGCGCCGGTCGAGAACTCGTGCATGGGCACCTGGCCGAGCACGGCCAGGTCGTGGTTGCCGACCAGGCACACCGCGGTATGCCTACGTGCGAGCTCCACGCAGGCGTCGGGATCGGCGCCGTAGCCTACGAGATCGCCCAGGCACCACACCTCGGCGGCGTCGCTGTCGGCGATCGCCTCCAGCACGGCCTCGAAGGCCTGCCTGTTGGCGTGGATGTCGGAGATGACCGCGACCTTCATGATTGCTGGTATGAACCCCGCCCACCGACGCGCGCACAGCCGCCCCCGTGCAAGACCGGGGCGTGTACCCGGCGCTCACTGGCCCCTAGCGCTGGCCGGGGCGCTCATCGTGACCCGCGCCGCCGTGCTCGCATTGCGCCCCAGCGAAGGCCTGATCGAGCCGGACCCGGTCGATGTGCAGGAATATTTCTCGCACGACGATATCGCGCAGGCACGACGCTTCGGCCGCCCGCAACTCGCCCTGCACGCGCTTGGGGGCCTCGTGCAGACAGGCGTGCTCGTCTGCTTCGTGGCGCATCCGCTGCCCAGACGCCAAACGCGCCCGCTGCTTTGGAGCGCTCTGACCGGCGCTGCGCTATCAGCGACAGTGGGGTTGGCGCCATTGCCGCTGAATGCCCTCGCGCGTCGCCGGGCGTTGGCCGTGGGCCTGGCCACGCAGTCCTGGCGGGGCTGGGTGGGAGATGTGGCCAAGACGAGTGCCATTGAGATGGGGCTCGCAGCTGCGGCTGCGCCTGCGGGTGTGGCCCTGATGCGCCGCATGCCCCGCTGGTGGTGGCTGCCCGGCGCGGGCGTGGTGGTGGGCGGGTCTGCGGCGATGACCTTGCTGGCGCCGGTGTTGATGGATCCTCTCTTCAACCGCTATACGCCGCTGCCCGCGGGCGATGTACGCGATGACGTGCTGGAGTTAGCCGAGCGGGCGCGGGTGCAAGTGGGAGAGGTCTACGAAGTGGATGCCTCGCGGCGTACGAGCGCGGCCAACGCCTACGTCACTGGCCTTGGGCCGACCAAGCGGGTGGTGCTGTTCGACACGCTGCTGAGCCAATTCACGCGAGAGGAGACCCGACTGGTAGTGGCCCACGAGCTGGCCCACGTGCACCATCGCGATGTGCCCCGTGGGCTGGCGCAGTTGGCACTGGCGGCGCCCGCGGGGATGTATGCGGCGGCGCAACTCACACGGCGCCTGGTGGGATTGGCGCCGGCCGTGTCTGGACAGTGCCCCAAGGGCTCAGCATTGGCCGACGCCTCCAGCCTGCCGGCTCTGGCGCTGTCGCTGGGAGTCGTGGGGGCTGCCATCGGCACGGTCTCCGGAGCCCTCTCGCGGCGCGTGGAGTCCCGTGCTGACGCCTTCTCGCTACGCCTCACCGACATGCCAGAGCCGTTCGTGGCCTTTGAGCAGCGGATCGTGAAGCAGAACCTGAGCGACCCCGATCCACCCCGGTGGCTGACGCGCCTGCTTGCCAGCCACCCACCGGCAGTGGAGCGCATCGGGATCGCGCGGGCCTATGCGCGCTTGCGGGCCGCCGCCTAACTTGGCGATTGCGCCTCGGCCTAACCTGGCGATGGTCGCCGCGGCCTAACCTCGCCCGACGGCCCTAGCCCTGCGGCTGCTCGCCGCTCCCTCCGGCTTCTGCGCCGCCGTACTCGGGGAGATTCTTGATGCCCTCGCGGGTGCGCCACTTGGAGTAGTTGTCCTCCATGGCGTCGATCAGCTCGCGCATGAAGCGCGGGGAGAGGTTGATGCGCGAGACCACCACGCCCGGTACCTCGTCGGACTCGACCTCGTGGTCGACTCGCGCGAAGGTGACGGTGAACTCGTAGTCGGAGTGGCTTACGTTGGCGAAGTTGGCATATACGCCCCCCATGATCTCGGGGGAAAGATGGATGTTTATGTGGCGCTCGGCGCCTTGGTCGTCGTCGTTCACCGGGCTAGTATCGCGCACTGTGCAAGTGGCCGTCCTCGGCGAGGTGCGAATGCGGGCTCCCTACGCCGATGACGTGGCCCACTACAGCAAGCTCCTCTCGCGCCACGTGCGCCTGGAGCTCGTACACGCGCGCGACGAGCAGGCCGTCGCGAGGCGGATGCCGCAAGCAGCGTTCGTGTCACTGCTCACGCCCGCGGGCAGAAGCTACGACAGCGTGGCTTTCAGCGCCTTCCTGGAGGAGCGCCGCCGCGCGGGCGCGGTGCTGGCGTTCGTGATCGGCGGGCCCTTCGGGCCGCCGCCGCTACAGCGCGTGGATCACCACCTCTCGCTCGGGCCGATGACGCTGCCCCACCAGCTTGCCTGGGTCGTGCTGCTCGAGCAGCTCTACCGTGCGCATAAGATCCTCGCCGGTGAGCCCTACCACTACTGAGCAACTGCGTGCCGAGGTCCTTGGCGCGGCAGTGTCCCTGGCAGGCGAGGGCATGTCGTTGCGTCAGGAGATCGCGCTGGAGCGCCCTCCGCGGGCGGAGCTGGGGGACTACTCGACCAACGCTGCGCTGCTCCTGGCGCCGGGCCTCGGGGAAGTGCCGCGCGAGGTCGCCGCGCGGCTGGGCAAGGAGCTCGAACAGCGCCTGGGAGGCGATCTCGAACGCTTCGAGGTGGCGGGGCCAGGCTTTCTCAACCTGTTCCTGCATCCGCGCTGGTTCGCGGGCGCACTGCGCGGGGCGCTCGCGGCGGGCGAGGGGTTTGGCGCCGGTGGCGCACGCGAGCCCGAACGCATCCTCGTGGAGTTCGTCTCGGCCAATCCCACGGGCCCGATGCACGTCGGTCACGCTCGCAACGCCGCCTACGGGGATGCCTTGGCGAGGGTGCTGACGCTGCATGGCCACGAGGTGGTGCGCGAGTTCTACGTCAACGACGCCGGCTCGCAGGTGCGCAAGCTGGGCGAGTCGATCCGGGCCCTGGCACGCGGCGAAGAGGTGGCCGAGGACGGCTACAGGGGCGAGTACGTCAAGCACCTCGCCGCGAGCCTCGCCGACGCCGCCACCGCGCCGCCCGCCGAGCTCGGACGGGAGGCGGTGCAGGCGATGGTGGCGAACATGCAAACCTCGCTCGGCGCCTTCGGGGTGGAGGACTTCGACAGCTGGGTTTACGAGAGCACGCTGCACGCCGGCGATCCCAGTCCGGTCGAGCACACGATCGCGCTGCTCGAGGCACAGGAGCACACCTATCGCAGCGAGGGTGCCCTGTGGCTGCGCACCACGACCTACGGCGATGACAAGGATCGCGTGTTGGTGCGCTCCGGCGGCGAGCACACCTACTTCGCCTCGGACATCGCCTACCACCAGGACAAGCGCGAGCGTGGCTTTCAGCGCCAGATCGACGTGTGGGGCGCCGACCATCACGGCTATGTGGCACGTATGAAGGGCGCCTATGAGGCACTCGGTGGAGATCCGGATCATCTGGAGATGCTGATCATGCAGCTCGTGCATCTCGTGCGCCGTGGCGAGCGTGCGCAGATGTCAAAGCGCGCGGGCGAATTCGTCACGCTCGATGACCTTGTGACGGAGATCGGAGTGGACGCCGCGCGCTGGTTCTTGCTCTCGCGCTCGCACGACACCACGATTGACCTCGACCTTGACCTCGCGGTCGAGCAGTCCAGTGAGAATCCCGTTTACTACGTCCAGTACGCCCATGCCCGCATCGCCTCGATGTTGGCTAAGGCCGGTGACGAGCGCGTAACGGCGGCGCTCGCCGAGCAGGGAGGGGTCCTCGGCGGGGGGGCGCAACTGGAGGGGTGCGTCGAGGGAGGGAGTGTCGATGCAGGGGCGCTGCCCGAGCACTCTTCCGAGCGAGGCCTGATCAAACGCCTGCTTGCTTTTCCCGGGGAGGTACAGGAAGCTGCACGCCGTCGCGCACCTCATCGCATCGCCGCCTATGCGCTGGAGCTCGCGCAGGAGTTCACGGCCTTCTACCGCGATTGCCACGTGCTCGACGTGCAGCCACGGGAGCTCGAGTCATTGCGCATCGCGCTGTGCGTGGCCACGCAGCGCACCATCGCCTGCTCGCTCGACCTGCTCGGGGTCAGTGCACCGACGGAGATGTAGCGTCAGTCGAACCGGGCCAGGTCGGCCTCCAAGCGAGCGGCGTCCACGGGGCTGAGAGTTTCCTGCTCAGTTGCCCCGCTCGCAACGGCGGCTTGGACACGGCTTCGTGCTCGCCAGCGCGGGAGGAGCAGCGCCAGCAATGCAAGCACGAACACGATCCCCACGATTGGCACGAGGTAGGCGGCGAGGTCGAAACCGTGCGTTGCGGGCAGCGCCAACACCTGGGGGCCATACTGCCCCACCAGCGCCTGCTTGACCTGCGCCTCGCTCTTGCCCTGATCGATCAGTTCCTGGATGTAAGCCCGCTCCCGATCCGCCTGGGGGGACTGGGCGATCGTCAGCGGGATCTTGCAGGTAACGCACATCACCTGGCTTTCCACTGCCGGCAGGCTCGTGCGGGGAATGGTGGCCACGGCGGCCGTCGCGACGACGGTCGCTAGTAGGAGCACAACTGCGCCAACTGCCGCAGGCGTACGCGTCCTGCTGCACCGAGCTCGTCTCATGCGCTCTGCGCCAGCTTCACGGCGCGCTGTAGGAACTCGGGCTTGACCTGTCCGCGGGAGATGGCCACGATATTCCCCTTGCGGTCGATCACAAAGCTCTCTGGCAGCCGGTCGGTGCCGAAGGTATGCGCGAAGTCTCCGTTCGCGTCGCGCAGGTTGGGATAGGTGAGCCCGAACCTACGTATGAACCTGCGCGAGTCGGGAGAGGCGTCGAGGTAGGTCACGCCAAGCACAGTGCCATCAAGCCGCTGTAGCTCGCGCTGTGTGCGCTCCAGTTGCGGCGCCTCCGCTTCGCACGGTTCACACCACGACGCCCAGAAGTTCAGCACCACGACCTTCCCCCGATAGGAGGCCAGCGAGCCCTTGCTTGTGCCTTCAAGCGCGGGCAGCGTCGTGCTCGCATCCGGCGCCAGCGGGCGCTGCCCCTGCGCCACCGCCTCATCCAATGTCCGGCTTGCCCCCTGGTGGGTCACTCCGTATACCAGCAGCGCCACCACGGCCACGCCGGCCAGCGAGGTCAGGATGGGAATCACCGGGCGCTTCATACCAAGCCCAAGCCTAGACGCAGACCTGAGAGTGAGGCGCTGGCACTCCTTTAGCCGCTTACGCCGGCCCCTCCGCTCGCGGCGTAATATCTGTATCAGCGCGGTGGTAGCTCAGTTGGTAGAGCGCAAGCTTCCCAAGCTTGAGGTCGCGGGTTCGAGGCCCGTCCGCCGCTCTTCAATCGCGATAATGCTCGGCGGTGGCAGATTGGGCGATTCGCAGCGCAGCGGAGAGGGACTTTGCGTCCGTGCTGCGTCTGTGGGAGGCGGCGGGCGCGCCGCCCACCGTGAGCGACACACGCGAGGGCCTATCGCGCCTGCTCGCCACAGACCGCGAGGCGCTGCTGCTGGTGGCATCAGTCGATGCGGTGGCGGGCTCGCTGATCGCGGTATGGGATGGATGGCGAGGTAGCTTCTACCGGCTCGCGGTCCATCCCGATCACCGACGGCGCGGGCTTGCGAGCGCGCTGCTACGCGAGGGCGAGCGCCGCTTGCGCGCGCGAGGCGCCAGCAGGCTCACGGCGATCGTAGCCGACGAGGATCCCACGGCATTGGCCTTCTGGGAGGCGGCGGGCTATCGACGACAGCGCGATCGGACGCGGTTCGTCTCCTCATGATCCTGCGCCAAATGACTGGCAGCGATGAGGCGGAGCTGCGGCGCATTCACAGCACACCTGAGGTGGCGCGCTGGTGGGGCGCGCCGGAGGCGGGATTCCCCTGGCGCGATGAGCCGGATTCGGTGCGCCTGACGATTGAGGTGGACGGGAAGGTGGCGGGGATGATCCAGTTCTACGAGGAGGCCGAGCCTCATCGCTACGCCAGCATCGACCTGTTCCTCGATCCGGCGCTGCACGGGCGCGGTGTGGGTAGCGAGGCGGTGACGGAGCTCGTGCGCATGCTGATCGAGGAGCGTGGTCACCACCGCATCACGATCGATCCGTCAGTAGGAAATGGGGCAGCGATCAGGGCTTATGAGAAGGTAGGGTTCAGACGGGTGGGCGTGATGCGACGCTACGAGCGCAACCCCGATGGGAGCGGCTGGCGCGATGGGCTGCTGATGGAGTTGCTCGCCGACGAGCAGTGACGTATCTGTGTCTGAGCCTATATCCCTCACCGCCTCACTCGCCGACGGCGAGGCCGTGCTGCGCTTCCCCTACGACGAGCGCCTGCGCCAGCTGCTGCGTGCGATTCCGGGACGGCGCTGGGACCCAGTGGGGCGGGTTTGGTGCCTGCCGCTGGATCCACCCGACCGGGCTGAGGCATTGGCACGGCTGCTGGAAGGACTAGCGGGCGCGCCCTGTGTGAGTGAGGAGCTGGCGCGCACGCTTGCGCGCCGTCGCGCGAGGCGCAACCGCGGCGAGTGCCTGGTAGATCTGGCGCGCCCCGACGCGCATTGGTGGTTGGGTTTTGCCACCGACACGGCTCCTGAGCTCGTGCGGGCGTTGCTGAAACATCCCCGGACTCATACGCTCCCAACGATCGGCCGGGCGCTGATGCCGCTGGATGAGGACGCCGTGCAGATGATCGAGTTGCTGCGTGAAGAGAGCGAGCGTCTGCGACTAAGTCCGGCCGCTCAGCGTGCGCTGGTCTCCCACCGCCGCCGGCTTGCCGGCGAGCGTCGCGCGGCCCGCGCGCGCTTGGTGCTGACGCCGGCGAGGAACGGCGATCCCTTTGGGGTGGACGAGCTGGACGTGCTTCTAGCCGAGCACGACACGCGGATGAGCGCCTGGGTTGAGCCTCCGCTCGCGCTGCGCGAACGCCATGCTCGCGAGGCAGAGTTAGTGGCGCTGTCGGCGGCCACCGAGGGGACCTTGGAGGTCGCAGGCTTGGGCGGCGAGCTGAAGCCCTTCCAGCGGGCGGGAGTGAGTTATCTGCTGGCCCAGCGCCGCGCATTCCTGGCCGACGAGCAGGGGCTCGGCAAGACCATCGAGGCGCTCGCGACACTGGAGGCCGACGGGGCGTATCCGGCGGTGGTGGTATGTCCAGCAAGCCTCAAGCTCAACTGGTTGCGCGAGCTGAGGCAGTGGCTGCCCCATCGCCGCGCCCGGGCGTTCGTTGGCACTGCCGGCGCTCCCAGCGCGCCTGCGGATGTGACTGTCGTCAACTACGAGATCGTAGCCCCGCGGCTTGAGGAGTTGCGTTCGCTCGCCCCCCGCGCACTGGTGCTGGACGAGTCGCACTACTGCAAGAACGCCAAGGCCAAGCGCACGCGGGCCGTGCTCCAGCTCGCAACGGCTGTGCCTCGGGAGGGCCTGGTGCTGGCCTTGACGGGCACACCTGTGATGAATCACCCCAAGGAGCTGATCTCGCAGCTGCGGATCCTTGGCCGCCTGGGCGAGTTCGGCTCAGGGGTGCGGTTCGCGAGTGACTTTCATGGCCCCGGCGCCCACCAGCGATTGCACTGGCATCTGCGTGCGCGCTGCTTCGCGCGGCGCCTGAAGCGGGACGTGCTGCTGCAGTTGCCGCCCAAGACGCGCACGATCGTGCCAGTGGAGCTCGACAACGAAGCCGAATACCGCCTCGCCGAGCGCGACTTGGTGGCTTGGTTGCAGAGTCAGCCACTTGATCTGGACGACCTCGACGCGAAGGTGGCGGCAGCCCTGCGCGCTGAGCGCCTGGTCCGGTTGAACGCGCTGAAGTTGCTGGCCGCGCGTGGCAAGCTGCACGCGGCGCTGGCGTGGGTCCATGACTTCTGCACTTCCGGCGAGCGTCTGGTGGTGTTCGCCCACCACCGTGAGATCCAGCGCGCTGTGCTGCAGCGCTTCCCCAGTGCATTGCACCTCCTGGGCGAGGACAGTCACGCCGCTCGGGATACCTCCTGGCACGCTTTCCAGGCGCCCGACAGCGCCGATAACCAGCTGTTGGTGTGCTCGATTGAGGTGGCGGGCCAGGGAGTGACGCTTACGCGATCCTCCAACGTGGTCTTCCTGGAGCTCGACTGGACGCCTGCCAAGCACGACCAGGCAGAGGATCGTTGTCACCGCATCGGCCAGCAGGACGCCGTCAACGCGACCTATCTGCTTGCGGCGGGCACGATTGATGAGACGATTGCCACGCTGCTGGAGCGCAAGCGCGCGGTGATCGGCGCGGTTACCGACGGACGCCCGGAGGATGAGGAGGGCGTGGTCGATGCACTTGTACGCGAGCTGCGCGGCGTGCCCTACAGACATCTGCGTGCAGTTGCTTGAGAGCGTCAGGGCCGGCAAAACTCACCTCCCGGCTGTTCAGTAGCTCCTTCGACCCTTGTAGCCCGCGGCGGCTTCCTGCAGGATCTGCAGCATCGCTGGGGCCGCTGGCGCAAGGCGCCCACCGGAAGGCACGGCCACGATCACCTGTCGCACGGGCGGAGCAGGAGCCAATGCGCGCACGAGGATGTCCTCGCGCACCACCGATAACGCCAGCTCGGGGATGAAAGCAACCCCCACGCCGGCCGCCACGAGACCCTGCACCGTCTGGTAGTCGTCGCTCTCAAAGGACACGTTGGGCTCAAAGCCGGCCGCGTGGCAGCAGCGCACCACGTGTGTGGCACAGGGACTCAGCTGCGATGTCTGCACCCACGCCTCGGTGTGCAGTTCCTCCAGCCGCAGCTCCTTGCGACGCGCGAGTGGGTGTTTGCGCGGCAGCGCCAGATACAGGGGATCCTCCAGCAGCTCCACCCGCGTCAGGCTCTCGCTGCGTGTGAGGTTCTCGGCGAGTGGGTCGGAGGCGTCAGCGAACTCAAACAGCAGCGCCAGGTCGAGCTCGCCGGCCTGCAGCCGCGGCGCGATCTCCTCGGGCTCGCCCTCGGCCAATGTCAGCTCCACGTCCGGGTGCTTTGCGCGGAACTTGGCGATGGCCAGGGGCATCAGCGTGGCGCCCGCGGTGGGGAAGGATGCCATGCGCAGCGCTCCGCCACGCAGCCCGGCGAGCTCCTCGAGCTCTGTCTCAGCTGTTTCCAAGCGGGCGAGGATGCCCTCGGTGTGCTCGACCAGTGTGCGTCCCGCGGCTGTCAAGCGCACGCCGCGTGGGCGGCGCTCCAGCAAGGTCATCCCCACCTCTGCCTCCAGTGCAGCGATCTGCTGGGAGACCGCGGACTGCGTGTAGGCCAGCGCATCGGCGGCGGCCGAGAAAGACCCCTGGTTGGCCACCTCCCTTAGAACCCTTAGACGATTGACGTTGAGCATGTTGCAAACCTAGCCTATCCATTAGTAAAGCTTATTGCATATATTATAAAGATCATTTGCGCTGATGGCATGGTGGTGAGAAGCTTTCTCTCAACACTCAAAAACCCAGGAGAGAAGTCATGTCCACCAAGATCATCGTGTCCTATGACGGCACCAACAACGAGGACGACGCCATTGCCCTCGGCCGCATCCTTGCCCGCGCGGGTGGCGAGGTGGCGTTGGCCTACGTGCGTCACACCCATGAGCCCGAGAGCGAGCGCGAGGCGCTGGCTCAGAACGAGGCCGAGACGCTGCTCGAGCGCGGCGCTGCGCTGCTGGGCTTGGGCGATGTGCAGCGCCATGTCGTCTCCGACCGCTCCACCCCCGAGGGCCTGCGGGCGCTGGCCGAAAGGACAGGCGCGAGCCTGATCGTCTTCTGCTCGGACTCCCACACCGCCAAAGGCCACATCGGCGTAGGCAACTCCGCCCAGCGGCTGCTCGAGAATGGCCCTGTGGGCGTGGCGGTCGCTCCCGCCGGCCTGGCCCAGCGCTCCGATTCGCACCTGCAGCGGATCGCCTTCACCGATGACCCCACCGACACGAGCGCAAAGGACGCCGCCGCCAGCCTGGCCGCGGCTCTCAGCGCCACCGTCGTCAGCGCGCAGGAGCCCGCCGAGATGCTGGTTGTGGGCTCGCGTCCGGAGGCCGAGCCGGGGCGCGTGAGCGTCAGCGCCGCCTCGATGCGGCTGATCGAAGATGCCGCCTGGTCGGTGATTGTGCTGCCGCGCGGCGTCAAGCTCACCTTCGCTGTGCCTGTTGCGCTCAGCGCCTGACGCGCGTCTGGCGCATACGCAGGTAGCGCGCAAGCGCCTGCAGGAAATCAAGGGCCCCGCCGAGCAGATGGCCGGCGGGGCCCGTCCACAGCCACGTCTCAACGCGACGGGCTGGCGAACGGGGGATGCCAGGCATGGGCGGCACGGTATCGTGGCCAGCACATGGCCCCGACTTCGACCTCCTCCACAGCGACGAACACTTCCGCGTCTAACGCAACTGATGCCCTCACCACTACCGTCACCGAACTGCCCGAGTCGCGGGTGCGCGTGCAGGTGCAGGTGTCTCCCGAAGAGATCGAGAGTCGCCTCGAGCGCAAGGCACGCCAGCTCGGGCGCGAGCTGAAGCTCCCGGGCTTCCGCCGCGGCAAGGTGCCGGCGCCGCTGGTGCTGCAGAAGGTGGGTCGCGAGGCCGTGCTGGAGGAGGCTGTACGGGACAGCCTCGGAGGCTGGTATGCGGATGCCATCACTGCCTCGGGCATCGTCCCCGTCGGCGATCCGCAGCTGGACCTCGGTGAGTTGCCTGCACGCGGCCACGCACTTCAGTTCTCGATTGAGATCGGCGTGTTGCCGACGGCCGAGCTTGGCGAGTACAAGGGCCTTGAGGTCGGCCGCGCCGAGCCGCAGGTAGAGGAGCAGCGCGTGGAGGAGGAGGTGCAGCGCCTGCGCGAGCGCCTGGCCAAGCTCAACAGCGTGGAGCGCCCCGCCGAGCAGGGCGACTTCGTAGTGATCGACTACCTCGGCTCGCTGCTCGGTGAGGACGGCGAGACCCAGCCCTTCGCGGGCGGGGAGGGGCGCGACCAGCTCGTGGAGCTCGGCTCAGGCAGTCTCATTCCCGGCTTCGAGGAAGGCCTCATCGGGGCTCAGGCCGGCGATAAGCGAGAGATCGCGCTGAGCTTCCCCGCCGACTACGGTCACGAGCAGCTCGCTGGAGCGCCTGCCTCCTTTGCGGTCACCGTCAAGGACGTCAAGCGCAAGGATCTCCCCGAGCTGGACGAGGATTTCGCGATCGACGTCGGCTTTGACGCAGTGGAGGATCTACGGGAGGACGTCCGCCAGCGCCTGCGCGAGGCCGAGGAGCAGCGCCTGGAGGGCGAGTTTCGTCAGGCCGCGCTCGATACCGCCGTGAGTCACGCGACGGTGCTCACACCACCCGCGCTGGTGCAGGCGCGCGCACAGGAGATGTGGGAGCGAATGCTGCATTCGCTCTCACATCGCGGGATCTCAAAGGAGGCCTACCTGCAGATCGACGGACGCTCTGAGCAGGACATCGTGGCTGAGATCGTGCCCGATGCCGAGCAGGCCCTACGTCGTGAGGCGGTCCTCACAGCGGTCGTGGAAGCGGAGGACATCAGACCCTCAGAAGCGGATCTGCTGGAGGCCGTCAGGCCCACCGCCGAGCGCGAGCAGCTATCCACGGAGGAGGTCATCGAGAAGCTCCGTGCCTCCGCTCGCCTGGAGGAGTTGCGCGAGGATCTTGCCGCGCGCCAGGCCATGGACCTGATCGCGCGGGCGGCAAAGCCAATCCCGCTGGAGCAGGCCAAGGCGCGCGAGCAGCTGTGGACTCCCGAGAAAACCGAGGAGGGGGGCGCCACCGCGGCGCCCGGCGGACTGTGGACGCCAGATCGCTAGCCTACGGGAGGAATCGAGCCTCCGAAGCGAAACTGAAGCGAGGATCATGAGCCCACTGAAGACACCCCGGAAGCGATCATGAGCCCCTTGGTGCCAATGGTCGTCGAGCAGACCTCGCGTGGCGAGCGTGCCTTCGACATCTACAGCCGCCTGCTCAATGAGCGGATCATCTTCCTGGGGACACCGGTGGACGATCAGATCGCCAATCTGATCGTGGCCCAGCTGCTGCACCTGGAGTCAGAGGATCCCGAGAAGGATGTCTCGCTGTACATCAACTCGCCTGGCGGCTCGGTCTACGCGGGCCTGGCGATCTACGACACGATGCAGTTCATCAAGCCCAACGTGCAGACGATCTGTGTGGGGATCGCGATGTCGATGGGGGCTCTGCTGCTGGCCGGCGGTGCGCAGGGCAAGCGCATGGCGCTGCCCAATGCCAAGATCCTCATCCATCAGGTCTCCTCGAGCTTTCAGGGTCAGGCCACCGACATCGAGATCCACGCCAAGGAGATCATCGACGTGCGCAGGCGCTTGGACGAGATCATCGCCAAGCACACCGGCAAGGAGCTGGAGGCCGTGCGCAAGGACACCGAGCGCGACTACTTCATGAGCTCCGATGAGGCAAAGGACTACGGCATAATCGACCGCGTGATCTCCGAGCACTAAGCTTGGGGAGAGCGTGGGGGACGCCGAGGAGGAGCACATAAGATGGCCCGGCCTACCGATTCCAACGAGCAGCTGCTGTGCAGCTTCTGCGGCAAGTCCCAGCGGCAGGTCAAGAAGCTGATCGCCGGCCCCGGCGTTTACATCTGCGACGAGTGCATCGATCTCTGTAACGAGATCATCGATGAAGAGCTCTCTGCGCCGCCGAGCTTCGACCTCGACAACCTCCCCAAGCCGCGGGAAATCTACGACGTGCTCGATGAGTACGTGGTCGGCCAGGACGCCTCCAAGCGCACGCTCTCGGTAGCCGTCTACAACCACTACAAGCGTGTTCAGATGATGCAGTCCGGGGATTCGGACATCGAGCTGCAGAAGTCCAACATCCTGTTGCTCGGCCCCACCGGCTGTGGCAAGACGCTGCTGGCGCAGACTTTGGCGCGCATTCTCAACGTGCCGTTCGCGATCGCCGATGCCACGGCGCTGACAGAGGCCGGCTATGTGGGCGAGGACGTCGAGAACATCCTGCTCAAGCTGATCCAGGCCGCCGATTTCGACGTCAAGAAGGCTGAAACGGGCATTATCTACATCGATGAGGTCGATAAGATCGCGCGTAAGGCCGACAACCCGTCGATTACGCGCGATGTCTCAGGCGAAGGCGTGCAGCAGGCGCTCCTGAAGATCCTGGAGGGCACCAGCGCCTCAGTTCCCCCGCAGGGCGGGCGCAAGCATCCCCACCAGGAGTTCCTCACGATCGACACCACCAACGTCCTCTTCATCTGCGGCGGCGCCTTCGCCAACCTCGACAAAGTCATCGAACGACGCATCGGCCACAACGGCGTGGGCTTTGCGGCCTCGATCGAGACCAAAGCGGAACGGGATGCGGGTGAGATCTTCGAGCAGTGCCTGCCCGAGGACCTGATCGAATACGGACTCATCCCGGAGTTCATCGGCCGGCTGCCAGTGATGTCCGCCGTGCACCAGCTCTCACGCGAGGACCTCGTGTCGATCCTCACCGAACCGCGCAACGCGCTCGTCAAGCAGTTCCAGCGCTTTTTCTCCTTCGACGGCATCGAGCTGGTCTTCGCCGACGATTCACTCAATGCCGTCGCCGAGAAGGGCCTGGAACGCGAAACGGGCGCTCGCGGTCTGCGTTCGATCATGGAGGAGATCCTGCTCGAGGTCCAGTTCGAACTGCCCTCCCGTCGCGACGTCAAGAAGTGCGTCGTCACCAAGGAGACCGTCGAACGCGGCCTCACCCCCACGTTGGTCACCGAGGCCGCTCCCGAAGACGAGGACGACGAGCCGCGGCATCTGCGCGAAGAGTCGGCCTAGCCGCCGCGATGACGACTTCCGACCAGGACCTGGATCAGACCTCCACGGAGGACCTCGAGAGGCTCTCCACGCGCGAGCTGCACGACCGCGCGGTGCACCACGCGGAGAGGCACCTGGACGTCAAGTTCTTCTGGTCGCTGCTGGAGATGATCCCGGCCGCCGAGTCCGCCAGCGGCGACGTCGGCGAGGCCGAGTTCGACTCCCAGGTCGCGCGCGGACAGATCTCCGATGCCCTACACAGCGGTGACGGCAAGCTGGGTGAGGCGATGCGCCCGGTGTTCATCGATTACCTGCGCAAGCACCCCGGCGCCTGAACGCCGGGAGACCGTCACATGCGACGCGCGAACCGGCGCGCTGCGCACGGAAGGTGGCGCGCGTCCCGCGTAGACTCACGCTCCCATGCCCAACCGCATCGAGGAGCTTGAGCACCGCACCCGCTTCGAGCCCGCGGAGGTCGAGCCGCGGATCACGCAGCGGTGGCTCCAGAGCGGGCTGTTTCACCCCGAGCCGCAGGGCAGCGCGGCGGAGAACTACTCGATTGCGATCCCGCCGCCGAACATCACCGGCTCGTTGCACATGGGGCATGCGCTGAACGGTGCGATCCAGGATGTGCTGATCCGCTTCAACCGGATGCAGGCTCGCGACGGGACGACGGCCCAACCCGCCGCGCGGACGAAGTGGATTCTCGGCACTGACCATGCGGGAATAGCGACGCAGGCGCAGGTGGAGAAGGCGCTCAAGGCGGAGGGCACGAGCAGGCAGGAGATCGGGCGAGAGGCATTCGAGCGACGGGTGTGGGAATGGCGGGAGCACTATGGGCACCGGATCATCGAGCAGTTCAAGCGGCTTGGCGCCTCGTGCGACTACGAGGAAGAGCGGTTCACGCTTGATGACGGTTACCACCGCGCCGTCGTCAAGGTGTTCGTGGATCTCTACGAGCAGGGCCTGATCTACCGCGATCGCTACATCGTTAACTGGGACCCGGGGTCGCGCTCGGCGATCAGCGACCTGGAGGTGGAGGAGCGCAGGGAGACGGACACGCTGTACTCGATCCGCTACGACCTCGATGGAGCCGATGGCGGCAGCGTGACGATCGCGACGGTGAGGCCGGAGACAATGCTGGGAGACACCGCTGTGGCGGTCAATCCACAGGACCAGCGCTATCGCGAGCTGGTGGGGCGCATGGCGTTGCTGCCGCTGATCGGCAGGCACCTGCCGATCATCGCCGATGAGTATGTGAAAAGGGATTTTGGGACCGGGCAGCTGAAGGTCACTCCGGCTCACGATCCCAATGACTTTGAAATCGGGCAGCGCCACGAGCTGGAGCAGGTATCGGTGATCGGCGAGGACGGGCGCATGACCTCTGAGGCGGGGGAGCGCTTCGCGGGGCTCACGGTGATGCAGGCGCGCGCCGCGGTTGTGGAGGCGCTCAAGGAGGAAGGGCGGATCGTGGGCGAAGAGCCCTATGAGCACGAAGTCCCCTACTCGCACCGCTCGGGCGAGCGCATCGAGCCGCTGATATCGCTGCAGTGGTTTATGCGCATGGACGAGCTCGCCCAACCCGCGATCGAGGCGGTGACGTGCGGCGCGGTGAGGATCGTGCCCGATAATCACCGTCGCGTGTACCTGGACTGGATGGCGAACATCCGTCCGTGGTGCATCTCGCGGCAGCTGTGGTGGGGGCACCGGCTGCCGGTTTACTACTGCCAGACGTGCAACCACGTGCACGTCGCCACCAGCGCCCCAGAGCACTGCGAAAAATGCGGCGGGGAGCTGCGCCAGGAGGAGGACGTGCTCGATACCTGGTTCTCCTCGGCGCTGTGGCCCTTCGCCACGCTGGGTTGGCCAGATGAGACGCCGCAGCTGCAAGCGTTCTATCCCACCAATGTGCTCTCCACGGCACGCGACATCCTCTTCCTGTGGGTAGCTCGGATGATCATGATGGGATTGCGCTTCACCGGCCAGGTGCCGTTCAGCGACGTTTACATCCATACGGTGATTCAGGCTCCCGACGGGCGGCGGATGTCGAAGTCGCTGGGTACCGGCATCGATCCGCTGGAGGAGATCGAGCGCCACGGCGCGGACGCGGTGCGCTTTGGGCTGCTGGCGATGAGCTCCTCCCAGGATGTGCGCTACTCCGCGGAGAAGGTGCAGCAGGGGCAGGCGCTGGCCAACAAGCTGTTCAACGCCGCGCGTTTCGTGTTGCTCAAGGTCGCCGAAGTCGACGTCACCGGTGCTGGGAGCGGGGAGATCGCCGGTGAGAGTGGCGCTGTGGAGTCGCTCAGGTCCCTGCCCCGGCCCGAAGCGGTGGAGGACCGCTCGATCCTGCCCCGTCCTGAAGCGGTGGAGGACCGCTGGATCCTCTCGCGCCTGGAGCAGATCGAGGCTGACACGGCGGCGCGGATCGCGGACTACGACTTCTCCCACGCGGCGCTGGGGCTGTATGACTTCGTATATGGCGAGCTGTGCGACTGGTACCTGGAGCTGGTCAAGCACCGCCTCGCGAGCGATGGCTCGAGTACCAGCGAGCAGGACCGCAACAGGCTGGCCGCGATCCTGCTGCATGTGTTGCGCGAGACGGTGGCGATGAGCCACCCGGTCATGCCTTTCGTCACCGAGGAGTTGTGGTCCTACCTGGGTGGTGGCAATGAGCTGCTGGCCGGCGCGTCATACCCGTGCGCAGATAACTCGCTGATCGATCCCGAGGCGGAGGTTTCGATGGAGCGCGCGATCGAGGCGATCACGCTGATCAGGGGCTGGCGCGACAGTGTGGGCGCGCGGCCCGGTCTGATCGTTCCCGCGCGCCTAAATGCCAAGGGCTACGAGACGACGGCTGCGTCCGTGGCCCGGCTTGCACGCTTGGAGCTCACCTCCGCGGCGGATGCGCCAGCGGCGGTCGTTGCGGTGCCAGTGCCCGGAGGCGTGCTCGAGGTGCTCTCCGAAGAGGGTCTCGACCTGCAGGCGGCCGAGCGTCGTCGCACGGGCGAGCGCGAGCGCTTAGAGGCAGAGATCGAGCGTGTCCGCGCGAAGCTTGCAAACGAGCGTTTTGTGGCCAAGGCACCGGAGGCGGTCGTGGCGGGTGAGCGCAGCAAGTTGGCGCACCTCGAGGCGGAACTGGGGGCGGTATGACAGAACTGGGGGCAATGTGAGCGAGCGCTGGAGCGGAGCTCAGGCCGAGCGGCACCTGCGCTCGCTGGAGCTGTTCGGGATGCGCTTTGGGCTGGATCGGATGCGGCGGATGATGACCGTGATGGGCTTCCCCGAGCGGAGCTTTCGCTCGATCCACGTGCTGGGTACGAACGGCAAGACCTCCACGACGCGGATGATCGCGGCGATCCTGGAGCGCCATGGCATGCGCACAGGCTCGTATACCTCCCCGCATCTGGTGTCCTACAGCGAGCGCGTGCAGGTGGGCGAGCGCGAGATCGACTCCGGCGCCTTTGCGGCGGCCGTGGCGCGGGCCGCGGGCGCGGCAAGACGAGTCAACCGCACACTCGGCGAGGACGACCACGTGACGCAGTTCGAACTGCTGACGGCCGCGGCCTTCTGGCTGCTCGCGCAGCAGGGCGTGGAGGTAGCTGTGATCGAGGCGGGTCTAGGGGGTCGCTACGACGCCACGAGCGTAATCGAGTCCGAGGTTACGGTGCTGACCAACGTGGGTTTGGAGCACACCCGCTGGCTGGGGCCAACCGTGGCTGACATCGCGGCCGAGAAGCTCGCGGTCGTTGCCCCGGACACGATCCTCGCGCTCGGTAGCGGCATGCACCCAGATGCGCTGGCCGTGGCCCGGAGGGTCGCCGAGGAGCAGAACGCTCGGATCGTGCAGACGGGAGCGCCGTGGAGCGAGCCACTGCTGGCCGTCGGCGGCTTTCAGCGCGCCAACTTCGCACTCGCCAAGGTAGCGGCGGAGGCGTATCTGGAGGCGATTGGGATCGAGCTCCGTGTACAGGCGCTGCGCGACGCGGCGCTGCACACAGCGACGGCCGGCCGCATGCAGGTCATCCAGACAAAGCCCCTGACCGTGCTGGATGGGGCGCATAACCCCGATGCGGTGAAGGCGCTGGCGGCCACGCTGCCAGAGGTCTTGCAAGGACGGCCGCTGGGTCTGGTGCTGGGCGTGCTGGAGGACAAGGACGCGGCGGCGATGCTGCATATGCTGCTCGGACTGTGTAAGCGAGCATGGTTCACCGCGCCGCCCAGCGCTCGCGCGCTCTCCCCGGCGGCGCTACAGTCGCTGGCCCGCCAGCAGGGCTTCCAGGAGACGGCATGCGAGCCGCAACCACGGCGTGCGTTGGCGCTGGCGCAGGAGTGGGCGCGGGAGCAGGTGCACCAGGACAGGGCGGTGCTGGCCACTGGCTCCATATATCTCGTGGGCGACCTGCTGGCTGAGCGCGCTGAAGCGCAGGCGGCCGCAGCGAACCCAGCGGACGGAGCACAGGCACGGGAGAGGAGGATGGGAAGTTGAACGACAACGATGGCCCCTCCGTGCTGGCGATGATCGGCGTGGTGGCGTTGGGTGTGGCGCTCGTGATCCTCGTGTTCTTCGCCGCCGGTTATGGATTCGGCCGGTTGTTTCTCTAAACTCGGCCGCTCGCGTCCAGATTGGGCGCAAAGCGAAAGTCCTCGATGCCAACCCTCGCCTACTTCGGAATCAACAGCAGCGGCCTGAACCTGGCCATCGATCTGCTGATCCTGTTCCTGGTGGTGCTGTATCTCTCGCTGGTCTACTGGACCTACGCGGACGCGCGGCGGCGCATCGTCGATCCGATGCTGATCGGCTGCGCGACGGCGGCCTCGCTGTTCCCTTATGTGGGCACCGTCGTCTACATCATCCTGCGCCCCCCGGAGTACCTGGAGGATGTAAGGGAGCGTGAACTGGAGATGCAGGCCGCAGAGGTGCGCCTGGCAGCGCTGGAGCAGAATCTGTGCCCGCACTGCGACTATCAGGTCGAGCGGGATTTCCTGCGCTGCCCCAGCTGTATGCGCAAGCTCAAGGAGCCCTGCCAGAGCTGCGGCAAGCCGCTGGAGCGGACATGGTCGCTGTGCCCCTACTGCGAAGCCGATGTGCCCGGCGCCTCGCAGAGCCGGCGGGCTGCGCGCAAGCGCGGTGAGCGCAGCGGTTCCAGTGCGCCTTTGCCAACTGCGGGCGCGGACATCGACAGCGAGGCGCAGACCGGAGAAAGCGATGTGCTGTTGGGCGAGGAGACGTTGGCGAGGAGCACCGGTGGCGGCTCCGCTGCCGGCAAGGGCGCCGGCAGCGATAAAACCCACACTCCGATGTCGGCTTCCAAACCGAGCCCCGCAGCGGGAGCCACCCCTCGCGCAAGCCGCCCGCGCCCAAGTTCCTGATCCCACTCAACTCCGACGCAAAGGACCCCATGGACCGTACGTTGATCCTCGTAAAGCCCGACGCCTTCGCCCGCTCGCTGAGCGGGGAGATAATCGCCCGCTTCGAGCGCAAGGGCCTGCGGCTGGTGGCCCTGCGACACATGACGATGACGCGCGAGCTGGCCGCCCAACATTACGCCGAGCACGCAGAGCGGTCCTTCTTTGGCGAGCTGGTGGACTTCATCACCTCCGGCCCGCTGCTGGCGATGGTCCTCGAGGGCAAAGACGCGGTGAAGGCTGCGCGCCAGGTGATCGGCGCGACCAATCCGCTCGAGGCCGCCCCGGGCTCGATCCGCGGGGACTTCGCGATCGAGACAGGCCAGAACATGGTGCACGGCTCGGACTCCCCGGAGTCGGCGGCACGTGAGGCGGCGCTGTTCTTTCCCAAGCTCGCTTAGCGGAGCGCTGAGTTGAACCCTCCGCTGGTACTGGCCTCGGCCTCCCCTCAGCGCCGCGCGATCCTGCAGCGCTTGGGCGTGGCCTTCGCGGTGCGTCCCACCGATGTGGCGGAGCTCGAGCGAGGCGAGCCTGCTGAGGTGGCGGCGGAGAACGCGATGCGTAAGGCGCGCGCAGCGCTGCGCCCCGACACGCCGGAGGCGGTGCTGGGTGTGGACACGCTGGTGACGCTCGCGGGCGAGATCTACGGCAAGCCCGCGGACGAGCGCCAGGCGCGTGCAACGCTTGCAGCGCTCAGCGGCGCGACGCATCGCGTGCTGAGCGGTGTGGCGCTCCTGCTGCCCGGAGGCGAGGAGCGTACGACGGTGGCTGCGACGAAGGTCACCTTTCGCGCACTGAGTGACGAGCTCATGGATTGGTATGTAGCCGCAGGCGAGTGGCGCGATCGCTCCGGGGGCTATGCCATCCAGGGCAAGGGGTCGGTGCTCACGCGCGCGATCGACGGCGACGTCCAGAATGTCGTGGGCCTACCGCTGGGGGCGCTGCTGGATCTCTATCCAGAGCTTTTGCCCTGCAAATAGGCTGTCAGGTCTGTCGGGCGCTTGATGGTGTCCGCTACACTGCCCGCGGGCACGCCCTGGCGCCCGGCGCGAGCTTCGATGAGCGCGGCGAGAAGCCGAATCCGAGCGTGCCTATTCTCAATATATGGGCATTTTTAGCTATCTGACCGGGTTCGGCGGCCGAGACATGGCGGTCGACCTTGGCACCGCCAACACCCTCGTTTACGTGCGCGGGCGCGGCATCGTGCTCAGCGAGCCAAGCGTTGTGGCGATCGACTCGCGCACCGGCGAGGTGCACGCAGTGGGGATCGAGGCCAAGCGCATGCTCGGCCGTACGCCCGGCACGATCCAGGCGATCCGCCCGCTCAAGGATGGGGTGATCGCGGACTTCGACGTGACCGAGGAGATGCTGCGCCACTTCATTCAGAAGGTCCACCAGAACCGCTGGGCGCACCCGCGCGTGGTGGTATGCGTGCCCTCCGGCGTCACTGGGGTGGAGAAGCGCGCCGTGGAGGAGGCCTGCCTATCGGCGGGCGCGCGCACTGCCTACCTGATCGAGGAGCCGATGGCGGCCGCTATCGGCGCGGGCCTGCCGGTCGGAGAGCCGACGGGCTCGATGGTCGTGGACATCGGCGGAGGCACCAGCGAGGTGGCGGTCATCTCCTTGGGCGGGATCGTGGTATCGCAGTCGATTCGCGTCGGCGGCGATGAGCTCGATGAGGCGATCATCAACTACGCCAAGCGTGAGTACAAGCTCCTGATCGGCCAGCAGACGGCGGAGGAGCTGAAGCTGGAGATCGGCTCGGCGCATCCGATGGAGGAGGAGCTGCAGGCGGAGATCCGCGGGCGCGACATGGTCTCGGGGCTGCCTAAGACTGTGGTGTTGACCAGCGAGGAGATCCGCCAGGCGCTGGAGGAGCCGCTGTCGCAGATCGTTGACGCCGTCAAAGAGACGCTCGACCGCACGCCGCCGGAGCTCGCCTCGGACATCATGGACCGCGGCATCATGCTGGCGGGCGGCGGATCGTTGCTGCAGGGTCTCGATGAGCGTCTACGCGAGGAGACGCAGATGCCGGCGCACCTCGCGGAATCGCCGCTGACGTGCGTGGCGGTGGGCTCGGGTCGCTCGCTGGAGGAGTTCGAGGCGATCCATCGTTCAAACCGCAACTCCTCGCGCAGCCGGCGGCGGCGATGATGGGCGGTGCGCCGGTTGGCGCCCCGTGGTGCGGCGCGCGGTCGCGGAGGCCGTGGAGCGTGAATCTGCCGACGCACGACGACGCTCTCGCGCCTATCGTGGGCGTACTCTTTTCCCCTGAGTCCTTGGAAGGTCGCTACCCGTGTATGACAAGACGGTCAGGCGCCGGCGTGCGGTGCTCGTGCTGCTCGTCGCGCTTTCCCTGATACTGCTCACCGCCTACTTCAGAGAGGCCCCCGGCGGCGGCCTGCACTCCGTGCAGCGCGGCTTCCTAACCGTGGTCTCGCCGATCCAGAACGGTGCCAACAAGGCGCTGAAGCCGGTGCGCGACCTGTTTGGATGGTTTGGCGACACGCTGCACGCCAAGAACCAGCGCGATCAGCTGCGCAAGCAGGTGGAGCGCTTACAGGCGGCGCTGATCGCCAAGCAGGCCAACGAACGCTCCTACCAAGAACTGCTGAAGCTATTCCACCTCGATAACCAGATCAGCGCTGCCAACTACACTCCGGTGACAGCCACGGTGGTGGGCAAGTCGCCGATCATCTGGTACTCCACGATCACGATCGACGCCGGCACCTCGCGCGGCGTGCATCTCAACGACCCTGTCGTCAATGGCGAAGGGCTGGTTGGCAAGGTCACGCAGGCGGCCTCCGATGCCGCGCAGGTAAGCCTCATCACCGACAGCGAAGTGGCCGTGAGCGCGACGGTCAACACGAGCGGCGCGAGCGGGATCGTGCAGCCCAAGGTGGGCGACCCCAACGATCTGCTGCTGCAGTACCTGCTTCCGGCCAATGCCGTCGTCAATCCCGGCGACTACGTGGTCACGGCGGGGACCGTGGCGGGGGGCGGGGAATCGCTGTTTCCGCCCGGCATCCCCATCGGGCAGGTGAGCTCGAACGCTGAAACCAGCCCCTACAAGGCGGTCAACGTGCATCCGCTGGCGAACCTGCACAATCTCGATGTGGTGCAGGTCCTGACCACCGTGCAGGGCAGCAGAGCTGCGCGCCTGGGGCGCGCGGTGGCCTCGCTGCCGCCGGGATCCTCGGCAGGCTCGGGTGCGGGAGCGGGCGAAGGTGCGCTCGCGTCCACGGCGGGCGGTGGCTGATGGGCGGCGAAATCTCCGCTGCGCTCCTGCTGCGCATCATGGCCCTGGCGGTGGCGCTGGTGTTCGTGCAGGTCGGAGTCATCTCCGAGGTGCCCGTGTTCGGGGTGACGATCGACATATCCCCGCTGGTCGTAGCGTTCGTGGGCCTGTTGTGCGGCTCCACGCTGGGCGCTGTGACGGGCTTCGCGGTGGGCCTGCTGATGGACCTGATGCTGGTCCAGACCCTGGGTGTGACCTCGCTGGTGTTCACGGTGATCGGCTACTGGGCGGGGCGCCTGCGTGAGCTGCGCGACCCGCAGGCCGCGCTGACGCCTGTGCTTGTAGGCGCGAGCGCGGCTGCGAGCGCGCTGGTGGGCTACTCGGTGATCGAGTTCCTGCTGGGCGTGGATGCGCCGGTGAGCTTCGAGTTACTGCGCCAGATCGTGCTGGGGATCCTCGTGGACACCTTGCTGGCGCTACCGCTGTGGTTGCTGGTGCGCAGGGTGCTCGATCCGAGCCTGCCCGACGATCCCCGCCGCCGGCGCCGCCGCGCGTATACGACCGGCGGCCTCAGCCCGCTCTCACGCTCATGAGCATGATTGAGCAACTGCGGCCGAGCGAGCCGCGCACTCCTGTCTCTCCGCAGCTGGCGCTGCGCGTGGCGATCATGGGTGGAGTCGCGCTGGTGATGTTCGGGATCATCTTCTTCCGGCTCTGGTACCTGCAGGTGCTCACGGGTGAACAGTACGTGCAGCAGGCCAACGCGAACAACCGGCGCCCGCTGCCGATCCCGGCTCCGCGGGGGCAGATCTTCGACCGCACGGGGCAGCCGATCGTCACCAGCAGGACGACCAACGCGGTGCAGATCACGCCCTCCGCGCTACCGCCCAAGGGGGCGCCGAGGATCGCGCTGTACCGGCGTTTGGGGCACGTGCTCGGGATGAGCCCCAGACACATTCAGGCGCTGGTCATCAAGAGTCGCCAGACCGTGCCCTACGCTCCGGTGACGATCAAGACCGATGCGGGCCGCGCTGCGCTGACGGTGCTGGCCGAGCGCCAGAACGAGTTCCCGGGCGTGAGTCAGCAGCCGGTGTCGATCCGCGCCTATCGGTTTGGGGAAATGGCCGCGCACGTTTTTGGCCACGTGGGCCAGGTCTCCGAAGAAGAGCTCAAGCTCTCGGCCTTCCGCGGCGTGAGCCAGGGCACAGTGGTGGGTCAGGAAGGCGTGGAGTTCTATTACGACCGCTACCTGCGCGGCAAGCCCGGGACGCTGCAGGTGGAGGTGAACGCGCAGGGCGAAGCGGTGCCCGTGCGACTACCGGTGACCGAGCCCAAGATCGGCTACAGCGTCAAGCTGACGCTAGACCTCGGCCTGCAGCGCGAGGGCGAAGCGGCGCTGCAGCAGGGCATCGGCCTGGCCAATGCGAACGGCAATCCCGCCGACGCGGGCGCGTTCGTGGCGATGGACCCGCGCAATGGGGAGATGCTGGCGCTGGGCTCCTATCCGCACTTCGACCCCAACAAGTTCGCGCGGCCGCTGACCGAAGGCGAATACGAAAAGCTCGAGGGCCTCAGCCACCGCCAGCCCATCCCGGGCGTGCCCGCGCCACTGGAGAATCGTGCCGTCAGCGGCGGCTATCCCACGGGCTCGACGTTCAAGCCCATCACCGCGATGGCGGCGCTCGAAGCGGGCGTGCTCAGTCCCGGCGAAGCGTTGGGTGGAGGCCAGTGCATCCATGTCTCCACCGAGCAGTTCTGCAATGCCGGCAAGGCCAACTACGGCGCGCTCGACCTCGTCAACGCGCTGCGCGTGTCCTCAGACACATACTTCTTCGAAGTCGGCGAGCGCGCAAATAGCCACGGCGAGATCATCCAGCGCGAGGCGCGGCGCCTGGGGATCGGCGAGAAGACCGGCATCGATTTGCCCGAAGAGCTCACGGGCACGGTCCCCGATCGCGCCTGGCGTGCCCACGTCGCCGCGCAGGAGCGCAACTGCGAGCGGATCAAGCATGTGGCGAGTTGTGGCATCTCCGACGGCCGGCCGTGGAGCGTGGGCGACAACATGCACCTGGCCGTGGGGCAGGGCGATCTGTTGACCTCGCCGCTGCAGATGGCCGTGGCTTACTCGACGCTTGCCAACGCCTTCACCCACCAGGGTGAGGGCACGGTGGTGACCCCCCATCTGGGCCTTGAGATCGACGACTCACAGGGCGGGCTCGTACGGACCTTGGGCGCCCCGCCCAAGCGCCACGTGCGCCTGAACTACAGCGATCTGAGTCTCGTGATGGAAGGCATCCACGACGCCACGAGCATGGCCGGAGGCACCTCGGCTGACGTGTGGGCGGGCTGGAACCAGGCCCAGCACCCGGTTTATGGCAAGACGGGCACCGCCGAACGGACCGAAAACGGCGCGCACGTGTCCGACCAGTCCTGGTACATGTGCTACATACCCGATCCCACGCGGCCGATCGTAATCGCGATTACGATCGAAAAGGGCGGCTTCGGCGACCAGGCGGCGGCGCCGGCGGCGCGGCTGATGGCCTCGGAGTGGTTCGGGCAGGCGAAGAAGCTCGTCCACGGCGGTAACAAGAGCTTCTGATGCCGACGCGATTTCCGATCTGCACATGCTCCGAACTCGCGCCCACCACCAGCGCCCGCGGGAGGCGGCCGTGCCGCTGAGTCCCATCCAAGCGCCCGAAGAAGTCGTCGCGCCACCCGCGCGCCCGTGGCGCCTGCCGCTCGATCCGCTGCTGACCCTCGCGGTGCTGGGCTTGGCGATCTGCTCGGTGGTGACGCTCAGCGCGGCCACACGCGATCTGGTGCTCGGGCAGCCGCGCTACTACGTGGACCGCCAGGGCGTGTACCTATTCGTAGGCGCGTTGCTGATGCTGGCTCTCTCGCGGCTTGACTACTCCCATCTGCGCCAGTTCAAGCGCGCAATCTACGCGCTTTTGATGTTCTCGATCCTCGCGGTGCTGGGTCTGGGCCATACCGCACGCGGCTCCCAGCGCGCGATCAGCCTGCCCTTCTTCTCCTTCCAGGCCTCCGAGCTCGGCAAGGTCTTTCTGATCGTGGCGCTGGCGGCGTTCGTGGTGGACCGCGCACGCTACCTGCGCGAATGGGACACCACCGCGCGGGTGATGGTGGCGGCGTTGGTACCGGCGATGTTCGTGATCCTCCAGCCCGACCTGGGCTCGGGCATGGTCTACGTGGTGATCGCCATGACACTGCTGTTCGTGGCGGGCACCTCCTGGAAGCAGCTGAGCGCTCTGATCGCGCTGGGCGCCGTCTCGCTCGCGGTGGTGCTTGCCGGTGCGCCCGCGCTGGGCGTGCATGTGCTCAAGCCCTACCAGGTGGCGCGTCTGACGGCCTTCCTGCACCCCACCACCAACGCGCAGAAAGAAGGCTACCAGCAGGAGGAGGCGAAGATAGCCATTGGCTCCGGCCAGAAAACCGGCCGGGGCGCAGGTGCCACGCAGATCCCCCTTGGATACGTGCCCGAGAGCCACACAGACTTTGTGTTTGCAGCTGTTGGCGAGCAGTATGGGTTCGTGGGGGCCGCTCTGGTGCTGTCCCTGTATGCGCTTTTGATCTGGCGCGCCCTGCGGATCCTGACGATCTCCAAGGATCTCTTCGGATCGCTGGTTGCCGGGGGCGTTGCGGCTATGCTGATGTTTCAGGTGTTTGTCAATGTGGGCATGGCCATTGGGATAATGCCCATCACCGGCGTCACGCTGCCGCTCATGAGCTATGGCGGCTCGTCGGTCATCACAACTCTTCTGGCCGTGGGTCTGCTGCAGTCGATCTACGTCCAGGCACGCGCTTCAGAAGCGCTGAAGGGCCGCGTGCCACTTCACTAGACAATGTTCAAGAGACTGGAAAAAATTGAAAAAGCAAGTTCTCGTCAGCGTCGACCGCGCGGAGACGCGCGTTGCGCTGCTGGAGGCCGCCGGCAAGCCCGCCGCCTCCCCAACATCCTCTCGCGCTCGCAAGAGCACAGGCGCTCCAGGCGCCGGGTATCGCATCGCCGAGCTGTATCTGGAGCGCCGCGGCGCGCGCTCGATCGTGGGGAACATCTATAAGGGCAAGATCGACAACGTGCTCCCCGGCCTGGAGGCCGCCTTTGTCGACATCGGGCTCGAGAAGAACGGCTTCCTGCACGTCGATGAGATCGTGCTGCCGGGTGTCGAGGCGCCCAAGCGCGGGCGCAGCGGCGGACGCAAGATCTCAGAGCTCTTGAAGCCCGGGCAGGAGATCATCGTGCAGGTGGTCAAGGACCCCCTGAAGACAAAGGGGGCGCGGCTGTCGATGGAGGTCACGATCGCGGGCCGCTACATGGTCTACGCGCCCTCGGGCGAGGGCCTGGGCGTCTCGCGCCGCCTCGAAGACCGCGAGCGCGAGCGGCTGCGCAAGGAGACGGCCAAGCTCGATCTGGGCAAGGGTGGGGCGATCATCAGGACCGCCGCGCATGGCGCCAAGCGCGAGGACTTCGAGCGCGAGCTGCTGTACCTGCACAAGCTCTATGAGGTGCTACTCAAGCGCGTGAAGGAGACGCAGGCGCCGGCGATGGTCTTCCAGGAGGCCGACCTGTCGGTGCGTGTCGTGCGCGACATCTTCTCCGAGCACTTCGAGCGGGCGATCGTCGATGACGAGCTCCAGCACCGCCGCCTGGTGTCGTTCTTCTCGCGCACAGCCCCCGAGCTGGTGGAGCGTGTGGAGCTGTGGCAGGAGCCCACGCCGCTGTTCGAGGCCTACGGCGTTGAGCAGGCGATCGAAGGCGTGCTCTCGCGCCGCGTGGACCTGCCCAGCGGCGGCTACCTGATGATCGACTACGCCGAGGCGCTGACGGTGATCGACGTCAACAGCGGCAGCTTCATCGGGCGCGGCAAGGGCGCGGCGCTGGAGGATACGATCACCAAGACCAACCTGGAGGCGGCCGAGGAGGTCGTCAACCAGCTGCGCCTGCGCGACATCGGCGGGATCATCGTGATCGACTTCATCGACATGGCCCGCGCGCGCAACCGCGACGCGGTGATGAAGGTGCTGCGCAAGTCCCTGGATGAAGATCGCACGAAGACCTTTACCGCGGAGATCTCGCGGCTGGGCCTGGTGGAGATGACGCGCCAGAACGTCACCGAGGGCGTGCGCGAGATCATGAGCCGTCCCTGCCCCACGTGCGAGGGCGAGGGCGTGATCCGCAGCGAGGAGACGATCGCGATCGAGTTCGAGCGCCGCCTGCGCGACGTCGCCAAGGAAAACGTCGAGGATGAGGCGTTCCTGGTGCAGATCAACCCGCGCGTGACCGCGCAGTTCACCGGCCAGAGCTCGCGGGCGCTGCATGCGTTGGAGGCCCATACGGGCAAGTCCTTTCACTTCGAGGGCTCCGAAGGTCTCGCGCTCGACCACTTCGCGATCACCTTCCAGGGCACGCGCGAGGAGGTTGAGGAGCGAGCGCTGCCCTTCCACGAGGGCGATGAGGTGCTGGTGGACATCGTCGAGCCGCATATGTACGACGTGGACGACGCGGTGGCGAAGATCGACGGCTACATCATCTCGATCTCCGGCGCCGCGACTCAGGTAGGCGAGAAACGGATGGTGCGCATCGAGCAGGTGGGGCGCACCGCCGCCACCGCGCTGCTGCTGGACGAGGCCGGCGAGGTCGTGCGCCCGGCCCCGCGGCCGACGGCTGCCCCGGCACGGCGCAAGCGGGCGCCACGGTCCAGGGCCAAGGCGCCGGCAAGCAAAGCGCCGGCGACCAAGGCGCCGACAACCAAGGCGCCGGCAAAGGTCAGAGAGACGGAGCCCCGGCCCGAACCGGTGGCGGTTGCGGTCGCGGTCGCGGAGTCCAGCGAGCCCCTTGCTGCGAACGGCAATGAAGATGGCGTATCATCCAAGCCTCGGCGTCGTGGCCGCAGAGGCGGGCGACGCCGTTCGGCTGCCAAGGCGGCTGAGACGAGTTCGGAGTAATGGAGTAAGGATCGATGTACGCAATCGTGAAGACAGGTGGCAAGCAGTACCGCGTCGAGCGAGGCCAGCGCCTGCTCGTGGAGCGGCTGCCCGCCAAGGAGGGCGCGAGCGTGGCGCTCGAGCCGATCCTCTACCGCTCCGAGGACGCCGTGTTCGATGCCGACGGCCTGAAAAAGGTCAAGGTGACGGCCAAGGTCCTCGCCCACGAGCGCGGCGAGAAGCTGCGCGTGTTCAAGTTCAAGCCCAAGCGCGGCTACAAGCGGCGCACCGGCCACCGCCAGGAGTTGACCCGTATCGAGGTCACCGACATCTCACTGGGTGCGGCGGCAAAGGCCGCCGCCAAGCCGGCAGCCGCCCACCGGTCCGCGGCTAAGAAGGAGGACGCAGAGAATGGCTCATAAGAAGGGACTTGGATCGAGTCGCAACGGCCGCGACTCAAACGCTCAGCGCCTGGGCGTGAAGACCTTCGCCGGACAGGCAGTCACTGGCGGCGAGATCATCGTGCGCCAGCGCGGCACCGTTTTCAAGCCTGGCCCCGGCGTGGGCATCGGCAAAGACGACACGCTCTACGCCCGCGCCGCCGGCACCGTCGTGTTCGCCACCGGGCGCCGCGGACGCGTCGTGAGCGTCGTCGGCGACAGCCAGAGCTGAGCTGCCGCAGAGCTGAGCTGCCGACTACCCCTGCTGTGCAGTTGGTCGCACCAGCACCTCGTTGACATTGACGTGCGGGGGCTGTGAGACGGCGTACATGACCGCGCGGGCAATGTCATCGGCCTCCAGCGGATCGCTGGGGCGGTTCTCGAAGAAGGGGGTGTCGGTCATGCCGGGCTCGATTGTGGTGACGCGGACGCCCGTGCCGTGCAAGTCCTGGCGCACGGCCTCGCCCATGGCTGTGACGGCGTGCTTGGTGCAGGAGTACATGGAGCCCGGGATCACGCGCCGGCCGGCGACGCTCGAGGTCAGCAGCAGGTGCCCCTTGGTCTCTTTCAGCGCGGGGATCGTGGCGCGCAGGGTGAGCGCGGCGCCGTAGACGTTCGTCAGGACCATTTCGCGCCAGTGCTCGACGGTGTCGTTGAGGAACCCGCGCGCTCCGCCGAAACCGGCGTTGGCGAAGGACACGTCGATGCGCCCGAAGGCATCCAGTGCCGCGCTGACCATGCGCTGCTGGTCCTCCCACTCGCTTACGTCGCAGCTGACAGCCAGCGCGTGCTCGGGGCCGCCCAGCTCCGCCGCCAGTGCGTACAGGCGCTCGCGCGAACGAGCAGCCAGCACCACGCGAGAACCGTCCGCCACGGCATGGCGTGCTGTTGCGGCGCCGATCCCGGTGGACGCGCCAGTGATCAGGAAGACGCGATCGGACGGGGTGGGGGTCTCGGTGCTCATGGTCTGGGGCTCCTTTTGGTTGTGCCGGATGGGGTATGCGGGGGCGGTGTCCAGTTGGACTTCGCCGGTCGCAGGCGGTCGGGGCTGTCACGATGGCACCCTATGTTGCACGACCGCGCGCGAATTCACGTTGAGGCCGGAGCCGGCGGCGACGGCTGCTCGAGCTTTCGCCGCGAGGCGCACGTGCCGCGCGGCGGCCCCGACGGCGGCGACGGCGGGCGCGGGGGAGACGTGGTGCTTGAGTGCGATCATTCGCTGCGCGACCTGCAGGGCTTCACGCGCAAGGCCCACCACAGCGCGCGGCGCGGGGGCAACGGCGAAGGCTCCCAGCGCCACGGCGCCGATGGGCCGCCGCTGCTGATCAGGGTGCCGCCGGGCACACAGGCGTATGGAGGGGGGGAGGAGGAGGGGGTGGGGCCGGTGATCGCCGGCATGCCTCCCGCGAGGAGCAGCGATGACCTCGTGGGTCGGCGCTGGGAGCTGCTGAAAGACGGCCAGCGCGCGGTCATCGCCCACGGCGGCTCGGGCGGCCGCGGCAACAAACGTTTCGCCACCGCCACGCGTCAGGCGCCGCGCTTCGCCGAGCGAGGATTGCCGGGGGAGGAAGGATGGCTGTCGCTGCGCCTGAAGCTGCTGGCCGACGTCGGCCTCGTGGGGCTGCCCAACGCCGGCAAGTCGTCGCTGCTGGCCCGTCTCACGCGGGCGGCCCCAAAGGTCGCCAGCTACCCCTTCACGACGCTCGAGCCCAACCTGGGCGTGCTCGAAAGCGACGAGCGCCAGCTGATCCTCGCCGACATCCCCGGTCTGATCGAGGGCGCCAGCGAAGGTGCCGGCCTCGGCCACGAGTTCCTCGCGCACGTCGAGCGCACGCGGCTGCTCGTGCACGTGCTCGACCTGGCGCCTGCGGATTGGGACCCCGCCCACCCGGAAGGCGCGGATCCTGTCGCCAATCACGCCACGATCGAGCAGGAGCTGGCGGCCCACGACCCTCGCCTTGCCGCGCTCCCGCGCGTTCTCGTGCTCTCCAAGGCCGATCTCGTGCCGCCCGAGCTGGTCCAGGAAGCGCTCGCGCGGTGGGCGGAGCGCCTGGCGGTGGGTGGGACCCCCCCGATCCCGGTGCTCGCCACCTCAGCGGCAACCGGCCAAGGCCTGCAGGAGCTGGCCCGCGAGCTGCTGCGCCTCGTGCCCGCCTCTGTCGCCGCGCCGGCCGGCGCGGGCATCGCGGAAGAAGCCCTCGCCTCCGGGGTGGCCCGCTCCGGCGCGGCCCCCGCGGCAGGCGGCGAGCTTGCCGAGCACATGGTCTATCGCCCTGCCGCCAAGGACGGCTTCTCCGTCGAGCAGATCGGACCGGGCGCCTTTGCCGTCCGCGGCAAGGGAGTCGAGCGCCTGCTCCAGCGCTTCGACGTCGAGAACGAAGACGCAATGGCCTACGTCGAGGCGCGCCTGCGCCGCCTCGGCGTCATCCAGGCACTCGAGGCCCAGGGCTTCCAGCCCGGTGACGACATCGAGATCGGCGGCACCGTGCTGGAGCTCGATCCGTCGGGGTGATATCGCGTCGAGGTCGTGCCCGCCCGCGTGAGTGATGCCGTCCGCGCCGAGGCGACGCCCGCCCGCGCAATAGGCTTGCGGGGCCATGGCAAGAGTCGTGATCAAGCTCGGTTCGAGCATCGTCGCCGACGAGGGCGGCTCGCTGCGCAGTGAGGTGCTGGCGCGGATCTGCGATGTCCTCGCGCGGGAGCACGCGCGCGGGGGGGAGGTCGTGATCGTCTCCTCGGGGGCGATCGCGCTGGGGGTGCGCGTGATGGGGCTGGCGGCGCGGCCGGCGTTGATCCCCGAGCTGCAGGCCGCCTCCGCGGTGGGACAGGGGGGGCTTTATCGCGCCTACCACGAGCTGCTGCGCGCGCGGGGGGTGGGGACGGGGCAGGTGCTGCTGTCGATCGGCGACCTGTCGGCGCGCGCGGGGTACCTGAACGCGCGCCACACCTTCGCCAAGCTGCTGGAGTGGCGCGTGGTGCCGGTGGTCAACGAGAACGACACCACGGCGACCGACGAGATCAGCTTCGGCGACAACGACTTCCTCGCGGCGCACATCGCGCTGCTCGTGGGGGCGGAGCTGCTGGTGTTGCTGACCGACATCGACGGGCTCTACAGCGCGGACCCGCGGCTGGACCCCGAGGCGAAGCTCGTGAGCGAGGTGCACGACTTCGAGGCTCTGCGGGAGCTGGAGATCGGCGCCAGCACCTCGCCGCTGGGCTCCGGGGGCATGCGCTCGAAGGTGGTTGCCGCCGACATGGCAACGGCAGCGGGGACGACGACAATTGTCTGCAACGGCCTGCGCGAGGGCGTACTCGAGGACGTGCTCGCCGGGCGCCCCGCAGGCACGCGCTTTCAGCCGCGCCACTCCGGCCACTCGGCCTTCAAGCTGTGGCTGCGCTACGCCAAGCCCACGCTCGGCACGCTCGTGGTCGACCGGGGCGCGGCGCGCGCGCTGCGCGAGGCCCACACCAGCCTGCTTCCGGTCGGCATCGTCGCGGTGGTGGGGGACTTCGAGGCGGGGGACGCCGTCGAGATCGCCGTTGAAGGGAAGGATAAGGAGGGAGCCGGTTTGATGGTGGCCAAAGGGATTGCCGACTACTCCTCCGCCGAGCTTGCCCGCGTGAAGGGGCTCAAGTCGGCTGCCGTGCGCGAGCTGCTTCCCCACGCGAGTGAGGAGGCGGTGCACCGCGATCGCCTCGTGATGCTCTAGCTGCGCGGCGTCGTTGGGGCCGATCACAGGGCCGTGAGGACCAATCCCGCGGCTCTCCAGAGCCGTTTTCGGGTCGCCTTCGCACGGGGGGTATCACATTCCCTGCAAGGGGGTTGACGCAGGGCCTGATTTATGTCTATGATGGGCAATGTCCAGTTGGTTCTAAGGACTGTCGAGTGTTTTCAAGACATAGGATCGGGTTTGGGTCTGGCCCCTGCGGCCGGCTGTGATTCGTAGGCAGGGTTTCTCGGGAGAGGGACGTGATTTCGAGCTTTGAGGGAGACGATTTACGCGTGAGTTCGTTTTGGACAGACGTGATGGGGGTCGTTACGGCGTCGCTGGGAGCCGTAGCTAGATGCTTCAGCATCGCTGAGGCATCTCTCTCTCTCTCTCTCTCTCTCTTGGCGGGGTTTGCTGCCGGTCGGTCGGCTGCTGAGCCTCGTCGTCGCCGTTTAGCCGCGGTTGGAGCCGGTCCCAGGGGCCGGGTTGGTCTCTCACGCGCTTTGAGCGGGTCGTCGGTCACGCGTTCTTTGTCATCTTGGCGAGGGGCGTGCCCCTCTGTGGAGGGTTCGGTCCCTCTTTTTCTATCGAGGGGAGGGATGGTCTGATGAGTGCTCTGCGCAGGCTCGCGTCGGCGGGTGTCGTTGGGTTGTGTGTGGCTGTGGGGGTGCTCGTGTTGGGGAGCGCTCCGGCGCTGGCTTTCAGGGAATACCTGACGCCCGCGCCGGGCAGTCCGTTCGGTAGCGAAGGCTCGGGTAACGGGCAGTTCATCGAACCGGCCGGGGTGGCCGTGAACGATTCCAGCGAACCGCTGGTGGAACCCGCCGCCGGCGACGTGTACGTCGTCGACAAGGGCAACAACCGTGTCGAGCGGTTCACTGCCGCGGGCGTCTATGTCTCGCAGTTTGACGGCAGTGCTACGCCGGCGGGGAGTTTTTCCGCGCCGGAACAGATCGCGGTGGATGATTCGGGGAGCGCGTTGGACCCGTCGTTGTGGGATGTGTATGTCGCGGACAGCGGCCATAGCGTGGTGGACAGGTTCAGCTCGACCGGGGGATACCTGGGTCAGTTGACGGGGATCTGTGCGGTGGGGCCGTGTACGGGTGCGGAAGCGTTCGGGGAACTGCACGGCGTCGCGGTTGACCCCTCCGGGAACGTGTGGGTGTACCAGGGAGAAGAAAACCTCGATGAGTTCAATCGGAGCGGAAGCTTCGTGAGGTCCTTTAAGACCAGGCGTGGCGCGACGCCGGGGATGGCTGTCGATGGCGCGGGGAACATCTATGTGGTCTCCGGTGGCACAGCGGCGCTGCGGTTTGATGCGGCGACGGGCAAGGGAGTCGCTGAATTCGATGGTGGTGTGAGTGGTTTGGCGATCGAACCGTCTACGGGTACTGTGCTTGTCGATCGGGGTGGCGCGATCGACCTGTATGGGCCGGACCCCGAAAGCAGCTCGGTGGCGTTGCAGTCGTTTCCCGAAGAAGGTCTTGCGGGGTCGCATGGGGTCGCGGTGAGCGGCACGGGCGTCGTCTATGCCAGCCAGCAGGGCACGGGCAGCGTGGCGTTCTTTGACCCGACGGTCTTCCCGACGGTCACGACTGGCTCGGCTGGCGCAGCGGTCGCGACGAGCGCGACGCTGAATGGGAGCGTGAACCCGGAAGGCGAAGCGCTCAGCGAATGCCGTTTCCAGTACGGCACCGAAGCGCCCGCCTACGGGCAGAGCGCGCCGTGTGCGCAGCTCCCGGCGGGTTCCAGGATGGTGCCGGTGAGCGCCCAGGTCTCCGGTTTGCAGGCGCGCACGACCTACCATTTCCGGCTGGACGCCGCGAACACCAACGGCACCCGGAGCGGCAGAGACGAAACGTTCTTCACTGTCGATGTGCCGCTCGTTGAAGGCGAGCAGGCCGCGAACGTCGTTCCGGGTGGCGCGACGCTCAGCGCCCAGGTCGACGCCAGCGGGTTGCCGAGCACCTACCGTGTGGAGTACGGCACGAGCACGGCGTATGGGTCCAGTACACCCGAAGCGAGTCTCGGGGGGCCGAGGGAAGCGGTCGGTGTGCAGGTGCGGTTGAGCGGCCTGGCGCCCGGTACGGTCTACCACTACCGGGTGGTAGCGCGCAACGCGCTGGGCAGCACGCCGGGCGCCGACGCGACGTTCAGCACTCCGTCCGGTGGCGCGTCGGCTGGGGGGTTGCCCGACGAACGGGCGTACGAGCTGGTCTCCCCGTTGGGCAACGGCGAGGTCTTTCAGCCGATCACCGATCTGAGTGCGGGTGAAGAAGAATTGCCGCTGCTTGCGTTGGAGCCGTTTCGCGCGGCGGCCGATGGTGGCGCGATGGTGTATGCGGGCGATGCTCCCGCCTCGGGTGTCGGCGGTAACGGCAACCAGTCATCCACAACTCTGACAAACAACGAGTACCTGGCGGGCCGGTCTGGGGCTGGTTGGGGAGCGAGCGACATCGAGCCGCCGCCTGCCGCCGAATTCGTGTCGAGTCCGGTGTATCAGTCGTTCTCGAGCGATCTCTCGACGGGTTATCTGAGCTCGCCTGACAGGCCGACGTTGGCCGGTGCGCCGCCGTGTGGTGGGGAAGATCTGTATGCGCGTGCCAGCGCGGGGGGCGCCTTTGCGGCGTTGTTCACTTCCACGCTGACGGGGGAATGCGGCAGGCCGTTGTTCGTGGGCGCTTCGGCCGATGGCTCGCGTGTGTTCTTTCAGACCTCGGCTGCGTTGGTCGCGCCGGCTGTGCCCACGGCCGGCGGCGTCGGCATTAGCAATTTTTGTTACCAAAGCTGCAATCTGTATGAGTCGGTGGGTGGTGTTGTGAGCGTGGTGAATCTGCTGCCGGGTGGGGGTCTGGACACGGCGGCGACGTTCGGCGGCCCGTCCGGCAACGGCAATGTAGGACAAGGAGAAAACCTGCCCGGTCTGAGTAACGCGATCTCGGCGGATGGCTCGCGGGTGGTGTGGTCGGATGTGAGCACGGGGGTTATCTATGTGCGTGTGGGCGGTGTGCGCACGGTGCAGGTCTCCGTGGGCGCTGCGCGGTTTTGGACGGCGAGCTCGGATGGCCGGTTCGTCCTCTACAGCGAAGGCGAACGGCTGGAGCGCTTTGACGTGGAAACTGGGGCGCGCGAAGAGCTGGCGGGCGCCGGCGCGGGGGTGCAGGGTGTGGTCGGCGCCAGCGAAGACGGTTCGTTTGTGTATTTCGTCGCGAACGGTGTGCTGGCCACGGGCGCGACGCCGGGGTCCTGCAAGAGGACATACCCCGGCCAGCCCGGAGTTATTCCTCGCGAAGAAGAAGAAGCCGCCAGGTGCGGTTTGTATGTCCTGCACGTGGGGGAACCCGTGCGGTTCGTCGCGACGCTCGCCGGGAGCGACGACAACCTGCTTCACATCATCGACGGCACCGGAGGGGTTGGTCTCTTGGGGGATTGGCAGTCCGATCTCGCTTCGCGGACGGCTGAGGTGGCGGCGGATGGGCGCAGTGTGGCGTTCAGCTCGACGCTGCCACTGACCGGCTATGACAATGTTGGGCCGGTCACTCCGTTGATCAACAATGGAAATCGCACCCCGATTCCTGAGCTGTTTGTGTATGCGTGGGAAGCCGGCGGCGGCCAGTTGGATTGCGCCTCGTGCGCTCCCAGCGGCGTGCCGCCGACCACAGATCTCGCCGGTAGCAGCAACTCGCAAAGGCTGGGGTATGAACTGGGGGGGTGGGAGCGCTCCAGTATGTGGGAGTCGTTTATGGGGCGGTGGTTCTCCAGTGACGGCAGTCGGGTGTTCTTCAATACCGCGCAGCCGTTGGTGGCGCAGGACACGAATCGTCTGACCGATGTGTATGAGTGGGAGCGCCAGGGCGCCGGGAGCTGCCGCCAGGCGGGTGGGTGTGTGTATTTGCTCTCGGGCGGGTCGAGCAATGATCTTTCGTTGTTCTTGGATGCCAGCTCCAGCGGGAGCGATGCGTTTTTCATGTCGCGTGCGCAGCTTGTGGCGGGCGATAGCGACGATAGTTTTCATGTGTTCGATGCGCGTTCGCCGCATGTGCCGGGTGAAGCGGTCGGTTTCCCGCCGGTGCCCGGTGCGGTGTGCTCGGGCGCGGGTTGCCAGGGGGTGCCTCAGGCGCCTCCGGTGTTTGGGGCGCCGTCGAGCGCGACGTTCAGTGGCGCGGGGAATCTCGCGCCGCCCGCGCCGGTGGTTCAGCCCAAGCCCAGGGTCAAGCCCGGTGTGTGCCGGAAGGGGTTTGTGAAGAGGCGCGGCCGGTGTGTGAGGCGGGCGAGGAGTGGGTCCAGGGCGAAGGCGCCTGGTAAGCACGCGAAGAAGGGGAGGAAGTGATGTTAAGCGCTCGATCGCACCGTCGTGCCGGGACGCTGGTGCTTGCCGTGAGGCCGGCCGGGGTTGTTGTGCTGGCGCTGTGCTTGCTGGGTTTGCTTGGAGGCACGGCGTGGGGCGCGAGCCAAGGCGTGGGGTGGGAGGCCACCTCCAACGCCGTGCCGACGAACCTCGCACCGGGGCGCCGGGGCACGATCGAAGTGGCTGTCTACAACGTCGGCGCGGCGGACAGCACGGGTCCGGTCACGGTCACCGACACGCTCCCGGCGGGCGTCGAAGCTGTGGAAGCAGGAGAGCTGATACAAGAAGTACATCCCGAAGAACCGGCAATCGGGCATGAACGGTGGGGGTGCTCGGGCAGCACCGTAGTGACGTGCACGAGCATTCCCGCGGGTCTGCCGAGTTTTGCGGGTGGCGGCGGTGTGCCCCAGCGCGCCGGCAGTGCGTTTGGTGTTTCGCATTTGACGCCGCTTATCGGGATCGCGGTGAGGGTCGCGCCGGGTGCGGTCGAAGGGCCGGCGGTGAATCGTGTGTCGGTCGCTGGTGGGGGCGCTGCTGGCGCGGCGAGCAGCAGCGACCCGGTGAGGATCAGCTCGACCCCGGCGGGTTTTGGTGTCGCGGGCTGGGATGCCTGGTTCAGCAACCCGGATGGTACGCTCGATACGCAGGCCGGGTCGCATCCGTATGGCGCGACGTTTGACATCGCGCTCCCGACCACGCTGAGCGATGGAAGGACCGTCGACATAGGAGGAGCTGTTCCGGCGGGTGGTAAGGAAGCGCGGGATATCACGGTGGGGTTGCCGCCGGGTGTGCTGGCCGATCCTGGTGCGACGCCGCGGTGCACCCACCGCCAGCTTGAGCTGTTCAGCTGCCCGGGGGACAGCCAGGTGGGCTACATGGAAACGAGCACCGCCTTCCGCGTTGCCACGCCCCTCCAGGTGTTCAATATGGTGCCGCCGTCGGGGACGCCGCTTGAGCTCGGTTTCGATGTGCTTGGCATCATCACGTACCTGGATGCCGGTGTTCGCTCGGGCGGGGACTACGGCGCCACGACGCGCGCCAACAACAACTTGCAGGGGGAAGTCCAGAACGTCAGGTTGACGTTGTGGGGTGTGCCGGGCGATCCCAGCCACAACACCTGGCGCACCCGTGCCTCAAAAGGCTGCACGGAATACGACCAGCCCAATGCGCCGCCGAGTATCTGCCGGTTGCCGGAACGCAACCCGAAGGCGTTTTTGACGCTTCCGGTTGCCTGTGAAGGGCCGCAGACGCTGTCGATTGCGGTGAACGCGTGGCAGGACACCGAACTCACCGGTGGGACGAGCATCCAGACCCACGATGCGAACGGGACACCGGCTGGGTGGGAAGGCTGCGAACACCTCGCGTTTCATCCGTCGCTGGGTACGGCGCTGGACACCGCGAGGGCGGATACTCCGGCGGGGTTGACGGTGGATGTGCGTTTCCCGCTGGAAGGGTTCGATGAACCCGGGGGTCTCGTGCCCTCAGACATGAAGTCCGCGACCGTGACGCTGCCCGAAGGGTTGGTTGTCAACCCGGGGCAGGCCAACGGGCTGGCGGCGTGTGGGGAAACCGAAGCGTCGCTGCACCATAAGCCCAACGGCGAAGAGAACGACGAAGCGCCGTCGTGCCCCGCGGCCTCGGCGCTCGGGACCGCACGGATCACCTCGCCATTGCTGGAAGCCGACCTGGAAAAGGAAGTGGTGGGCAGTGTGTACCTGCTGCAGTCCAACCCACCCGATCTGAAGCTGTTGGTCGCGGGGTCCGCGGACGGCGTGAACGTCAAGAGCATCGGCACCGTGCACCTCGACGAAAGCACGGGGCGGTTGACGGCGGTGTTCCAGAACACGCCGCAGTTGCCGGTGAGCGATATCAAGCTCGCGTTCAACGGGGGGCCGCAGGCCGCGGTCCTCACACCACGCGCCTGCGGTGTGTTCACGACCACGAGCGACTTCGCGCCGTGGAGCACGGGTGTCCCGGATGCCACACCCAGCGCCCTGTTCGCGCTCAGCGAAGGCGCCGGTGGCGGCGCTTGCCCCAATGGCGAACCATTTGCGCCGCAGGCGAACGCCGGGATGGTCAACAATCAGGCCGGTGGGTTCAGCGCCCTGAGTGCCACGTTCAACCGGCAGGACAGCGAACAGGACGTCAGCAGCGTGTCCGTGACCACCCCGCCGGGACTGCTGGCGATCCTCAAGAGCGTGGAACGGTGCCCCGAACCCCAGGCCAGCCTGGGCGCGTGTGGCGCGGGGAGCCTGATCGGGCACACCACGGTTGGCGTGGGCGCCGGCCCCGACCCGTTGTATGTGCAGGGTGGCCAGGTGTTCCTCACCGGCCCGTACAAGAGCGCCCCGTTTGGCCTGTCGATAGTCGTGCCGGCCGTTGCCGGCCCGTTCAACCTGGGGAACGTGGTGGTGCGCGCGGCGATCAACGTCGACCCGCATACCGCGCAGGCCACGATCTCAAGCGACCCGTTGCCGCGGATTCTCGATGGTGTGCCGTTGCAGGTCAAGACCGTCAACGTGACGACCGACCGCGCCGGGTTCATGTTCAACCCGACCAACTGCGAGCCCCTGGTGGTCACAGGAACCCTGACGAGCGTTCACGGCGCCACGAGCGCGGTGTCCACTCGCTATCAGGCGGCCAACTGCGCCAACCTGCCGTTCAAGCCGACGTTCACGGTCTCCACGCAGGCCAAGACCAGCAAGAGCCAGGGCGCGAGCCTCAGCGTGAGGTACACCAGCGGCGCGGGGCAGGCCAATACCCGCGCGGTGGATGTGACGCTGCCCAAGCAGTTGCCGGCGCGGCTGACGACGATCCAGCAGGCCTGCACCGAAAAGGCGTTCGCCGCGAACCCCGCGTCGTGTCCCGCGGCGTCGGTGATCGGGACCGCCATGGCCACCACGCCGATCCTCGCGAGCCCCGCCACGGGTCCCGTGTACCTGGTATCCCACGGTGGCGCTGCGTTCCCCGACGTCGTGGCGATCCTGCAGGACGAAGGCGTCACCGTCGTCCTCACCGGGAACGTGAACATCAAGAAGCAGATCACCAGCGCCTCGTTCGACACCGTGCCCGACGTGCCGATCAGCACGTTCCAGATGGTGCTGCCCGAGGGTCCGCACTCCGGGCTCGCGGCGGTGGTGCCCGCGCAGGCCAAGGGCAGCCTCTGCGGGCAGTCGCTCACGATGCCCACCACGCTCACCGGCCAGAACGGCGCGGTGGTCAAGCAGACGACGAAGATCGCCGTCACCGGGTGTCCCAAGGCAAAGAAAAAGGCCAAGCCCAGGCACAGGGGCAGGAGGACGAGGACGACGGCGAGGACGAGGAAGAAGTAGGGGTGCCGACGCTCGTGTCACCGCGCAATCTGAAGTCCGGGGCAAGCACCCAAGGGAGGTCACACGGCGGCCTCGGGGGTGAGGATACGGCGCAGGTCGCGCTGGAGCGTTTGCGCCCGGGGCGGGACTCGCTCTCGCGCGACAAGGTCGACGGGATTCAGCGCGCGCGGATCCTCTCGGCGATGGCCACGGTCGTCGCCGAGCAGGGGCTGCCGGCGGCAACGGTCGCGAACGTCGTCGCGCGCGCGGGCATTTCCCGGCGCACGTTCTATGAACTGTTTGCCGACCGCGAAGCGTGCTTCATCGCGACGTTCGACCACGCCATCGCGCTTGCCGGCGCGGCGGTGCTGCCGGAGTACGAGCGGCCGGGTATGTGGCGCGATCGGATTCGCGCCGGTCTCTCCGCGTTCCTGGAGTTCCTCGACGACGAGCCGGAGTTGGGCGCGCTGTGCGTGGTTCACTCGCTCGGCGCGGGTCCGGCTGCGCTCGATCGTCGTGCGGGGATCGTGGCGGGGCTGATCGCCGCCGTGAATAAGGGTGAGGGGGAGGGCGCGCGTAAGAGCACCCCCACCGCGCCGCTCACTGCTGAGGGGGTTGTGGGCGCCGTGCTCGCGGTGATCCATGCGCGCCTGGTTGCGCCGACGGGCCGCCCGATGGTCGAGCTGTTGGGGCCGCTCATGAACATGATCGTCTTGCCCTACCAGGGCGTCGCGGCGGCCAACCGCGAGTTGGCCCGCTCCGCGTCGAAGACCCGCGCGCGACCGCGGCGTCCCGCGAGGGATCCGCTGAAGGATCTCGACATGCGTCTCACCTACCGCACGGTGCGCGTGCTGATCGCGATTGCCACCGACCCCGGGGCCAGCAACCGCGAGGTGGGCGCCGCCGCCGGGATCGCCGACCAGGGCCAGATCTCGAAGCTGCTACAGCGCCTCACCTCGCTCGGCCTGGTCGAGAACACCGGGGCCGGTCACTCGCGGGGCGAAGCCAATGCCTGGCAGCTCACCGGCAAGGGGCAGGAGGTCGAGCGGACAATCCGCGCCGAGTCGACGCTCGCGGGCGGCGGCTGAAGTGGGCCGGATGCCCACGCCCTACGCTTTGGGTTAAAGCTCACAACAGCAAGGCGCCGCTCGCAGTCACCGGTTTGCCACAGCCGGCTGGGCTCCACGCTTGGGTGAAGCTCACAACAGCAATGCGCCGCTCCCTCCGCCGGCTGAGGCGGACAGGTCGGCTGTGAGCGGCGCGGCCCTCGTAGGCCCCCTTGTGGGGCCTTCTTTAATCTTTTCTTCCCCCGGCGCCCCGCGCGCGTGTCGTACCCTGTGTGCGTGGCCATCGCCGTCTCACCCGTAGCCGAGCAGTGCCGCCACGCGCGCGTCGCCTCGCGGCGCCTGGCGGTGCTCGACACCGACGTCAAGGACGCCGCGCTGCGGGCCATCGCCGTTGCGCTGGTGGAGCGTACGCCGGAGATCCTCGCCGCCAACGCGCTCGACATGCAGGACGGGCGGGATGCGGGGTTGGACGCCGCGCTGCTCGACCGGCTGCTTTTGGACGAGGCGCGCATCGCCGCCATCGCGCAGGCCGTGCAGCGGATCGTCGCGCTGCCCGACCCCGTCGGCGAGGTCGTGGACGGGCAGCGTTTGCCCAATGGCCTGGACGTACGCCGCGTCCGTGTGCCGCTCGGCGTCGTTGCCGTCGTATACGAGGCGCGGCCCAACGTCACCGTCGATGCCGCCGCGCTTTGCCTGAAGTCCGGCAACGCCGTCATCCTGCGCGGGTCATCCACGGCGATGAACTCCAACGTGGTGCTCGCCTCGGTTGTGGCCGAGGCGGTTGAAGGGGCCGGCCTGCCCGCCGGGTCCGTCACGCTCGTCGCCGGCGGCGGGCACGATGAGCTCGCCGAGTTGGCCACGCAGACGGAGGCGGTGGACCTGATCATTCCCCGCGGGGGGGAGGGGCTGAAGGCCGCCCTGAAGGCCGTCGCCACCGTCCCGGTCATCTACGCCGCCTCGGGCAACTGCCACATCTTCATCGACGCCTCCGCCCACCTCGAGGAGGCGCTTGCGATCGTGCTCAACGCCAAGACCCAGCGCCCGGGTGTATGCAACGCGGTGGAGACCGTCCTCGTGCATCGCGACGCCGACCCCGAACTGCTCGGCTGCCTGCTCTGCGCGCTGCTCCACGCCGGCGTCACCATCAGGGGCGATGAGGGGACGCTGCGCGAGATGGACTCGCTGCGCGACGCGCTCGCCGCCTCGGATCTCCCGGCGGACCGTGCGGTGGTGCAGGCGCTCCAGGACGGCCTCCTCCAGCCCGCCGGCGAGGAGGACTGGGATACCGAGTATCTCGCGCTCACGCTCGCCGTGGGCGTGGTCGACTCGGTGGAGGAGGCCATCGAGCACATCGGCCGCCACGGCTCGGGGCACTCCGAGGCGATCCTCACACGCGACACCCCCTCCGCGCGCGCCTTCCAGCTGGGAGTGGACGCGGCGTGCGTGTACGTCAACGCCTCCACGCGCTTCACCGACGGCGGCGAGTTCGGGATGGGGGCGGAGATCGGCAACTCCACGCAGAAGCTGCACGCGCGCGGGCCGATCGGGCTGCGCGAGCTGTGCGCCTTCAAGTACCTCATCGAGGGCGACGGGCACGTCCGCGCCTGACCTCGGTCCCAATCCCCGATCGATGCACCTGGGCATCCTCGGCGGCACCTTCAATCCCCCGCACCTCGGGCACCTCGCAGTGGCGACTCGCGCGCGCTCGCAGCTCGGGCTGGAGCAGGTGCTGCTGATGCCCTCGCACACGCCTCCGCACAAGCTGCCCCAGCACGACCCCGGGCCTGAGCACAGGTTGCGCATGTGCCAGCTTGCCGTCGAGGGGCACGCGGGTCTGAAGGCCGGGGCCCAGGAGGTCGACCGGGGCGGCCCGTCGTACACGGTAGATACCCTCAAGGCTCTGCATGCTTCTCCGTTTCCTGGCTCCAATCGCCCCGCCCCGCGGCTCACATTGATCCTTGGCTCGGACATGGCGCGCACGCTGCCCGGCTGGCGTGGGCCGGAGAGGATCGTGGCGCTGGCCGACATCGCCGTCGCCGAGCGTCCCGGAGAAGGGCGTGAGGAGGTGCTGGCCGTGCTCGAGTCCCTCGGGGCGCGCGCGGCCTTCCTGGAGATGCCTCCGATCGACGTATCCTCCTCGATGGTGCGCGAGCGCGTGGCCCGCGGCGAGTCCGTGCGGGAGCTCGTGGCGCCCGCGGTCGCCGCCTACATCGCCGAGCACGAGCTCTACCGCCGGCCAAGCGGGGTGAGCGCGCCGTGACCCCCTTGGACCTCGCCGCGGAGATCTGCCGCTATGCGGCGGATAAGAAGGCCTCCGACATCGTCGAGATCGACCTGCGCGGGGTCGTCGGCTACACCGATTACTTCGTGATCTGCTCGGGCAACACCGAGCGCCAGACAAAGGCGATCCACGACGGCATCCACGAGGGCGCCAAGCACGAGCACTCGCTGCTGCCGCGGCGCGTGGAAGGCGCGTCGAGCGCGGCGTGGATCCTGATGGACTACCTCGACGTGGTCGTGCACATCTTCACGCCGGTCACGCGCGAGTACTACCGTCTGGAGCAGCTCTGGGGCGAGGCCCCGGCCAGAAGTGTTCAGTTGATTTGATTTTCCCTTCCCCATAGGCTCGCTCCACAGCGCCGCGCACATGGCGGGGCGCGCCAACACATGGGAGAAGAACCGATGAACCCCTCATCGCTCGCACGCTCGGGTCCACGCGCCCCGCACGCTGCGTTGATTGCTGCTGCAGCACTGCTTCTGTCGCTCGTCTACCTGCTCGGCGCGCTGGCGCCGGCCGCTCACGCGGCAGGTCCCGGCGAAGGCTCGCCGTGGGTCGCGAGCCTCGGCGACTCCTACATCTCCGGCGAGGCCGGGCGCTGGGCTGGAAACACCAACGAAAGCTCCTCCAAGATCGACGCGCTCGGTTCGACGGCCTACTACGACAACGCCGGCCACACCGCGGAACTGATCCCCGGCTGCCACCGCTCGCAGTCCGCGGAGGTCTATATCGGCGGCGGCGTCAGCGGCGAGAACCTTGCCTGTTCGGGCGCCAAGACGTCGAGCTTCAGCTCCGAAGGCAAGTTCAAGCCGGGCCTTGATTTCTACAACTCCGGCGGCCACGAAGGACAGGCGCTGATGCTCCAGCACTTCGCCGCCTCCCACAACGTCAAGCTCGTCACGATCTCGATCGGCGGCAACAACTTCAATTTCGCCTCGATCGTGCAGACCTGCATCACCGACTGGCTCACCTCGCCGTGGTGGTGGCAGCACCACTGCGCCGAAGACTCGTCAGTGACCGAAAACTTCACCTCCGGCAATGTCGCCACGCAGACCACGGCCATCAAGAACGCGATCCTCAACGTCGCCCAGGCGATGACCAACGCGGGCTATTCGAGCACGCAGTACACGATCCTGGTGCAGGATTACCCCTCACCGATCCCGAATGGCTCGGGTTTCCGCTACCCCGAGTCGGGCTTCACACGCCAGACCGTGGGCGGCTGCGGCTTCTGGAACTTTGACGCCAATGCGGCCAACTCCACGATGCTGCCCACGATCGACGGCGCGGTCTTCAATGCCGCCAGCGCGGCGGGCCTCGCCAACGTCAAGACGATGGACATCGCCGGCGCCTTCAACGGGCGGCGCCTGTGCGAGAACACCGTCGGGCTGCTGGAGGAGAAGGGCCTGTCCTCGTGGACATCGCCGGGAGCTGTCGACAAGACCGAGTGGGTCAACCAGATCCGCACGATCACCGCGATCTTCCCGCCGTATGAACTCCAGGAAGATCTGCACCCCAACTACTGGGCGCAGCTTGCCTTGCGCAACTGCCTTACGCAGGCCTACAACGCGGGCACGCCCAAAGGCGGGACCTGCACCATCTCCGGCACCGGCCTGAACGGGTCTGGGCAGCCGAATATGTCGCTGCACTAGCGCCACGCGACGCCAGGCTGCGACTCCCCGCGCGGTGCGACGCGCGGGGAGTCGGCAGCTATCCGCAGACCTCGCGTAGAGGACTTTCGAAGAGTACTCTCGGTTGCTCTAAATTCCGAGAGGAAGGATTCTGATATGGCTGGTGACGCGTTGTTCCTAGGTTGGGGCGCGGTCGTACGCGGGCGTGAGCTCAAGAGCCTGGAGGTCTTCCAGGAAGCGCTTGAATACTACGGTCAGCTGCAGCAGGCAGGCCGCTTGGAAAGCTTCGAGCCGGTGCTGGTGGGCCCGCATGGGGGCGACCTCGGCGGGTTTGTCCTGGCTCGCGGCGAGCGCAAGGTGCTCGACGAAATCGCCTCGAGCCCCGAGTTTCGGCGGCTCGTCATCCGTGCCGCGGCTGTAGTAGACAACGTCGGCGTCATCCCCGCCTACGCGGGCGAAGCGCTCACTCAGCAGCTGGCCGTGTTCCGTACGGCCTCCGAAGAGCTGGCCTGAGGCGCGGCCTGCCGCACCGCGCCTGGGACGAGCGTGGTGGGTGGGCTCCTTCGATTCCGGGTCCGGCTCCAGCGCCGCCGGGGTCCACCCACGGGGCGCGGCTTGTCAAGATGACAAGGTGAGCGCCAGCGACTCCTCCAGTCACACTCCTCGTGTTAGCGCCACACTGCGCCAGGATGAGCGCGTCACGCCGCTGGAGCTGTTCTTCGACCTCGTGTTTGTGCTGGCGCTCACGCAGTGCACCACGCTGATGGCCCACCGGACGCCGAAGGTATCGCCGTGGGAAGCGGTACTCGAGGGTGTGCTCGTGCTCGGCGTGTTGTGGTGGTCGTGGGGCGGCTACGCCTGGCTGACCAGCGTCGTGGACCCTGAGGAGGGGGCTGTGCGCCTGGTCATGTTCGCGGCCATGGCGGCGTTCCTCGTGGCAGCTTTATGCGTGCCCGAAGCCTTCGGCGCTCACGCGCTGATGTTCGCCTGCGCCTACGCAGTCGTGCGCACTGCGCACATCGTGCTCTTCATGCTCGGCAGCCGCGATAACGCGGCGCTGCGCCGCTCGGTTCTGGGGCTGGCGGGCAGCACCGCCATCGGCGTCTCGCTGCTGCTGATCGCGGCCTTCACCAGCCACGGCGTGCAACTGGGCCTGTGGGGGTTGGCGCTCGTGCTCGACGTCGGTGGCCCCTTCCTGTTCGGGGCCGAGGGCTGGCAACTGCGCCCCGCCCACTTTGCTGAGCGCCACGGGCTGATCGTGATTATCGCCCTGGGCGAGTCGATTGTGGCGCTGGGCGTCGGCGCCCAGAACCACATCGACACGGGTGTGGTGCTGGCGGCGGTGCTCGGCCTAGTGGTGGCTGCCGCGCTGTGGTGGGTCTACTTCGACGTCACCGCCATCGTCGCCGAGCGGCGCCTCTCACAGGCCCGGGCGGGCCGTGAGCGTAATGAGATCGCGCGCGACTCCTACTCCTACATGCACTTCCTCATGATCGCCGGAATCGCGCTGCTGGCATTTGGGCTGAAGATCACCATCGCTCATGTCTCCAGCCACCTGGCGCTGGTACCCGCCGCGGGGCTACTGGGCGGCGCCGCACTGTACCTGCTGGCGCTCGTCGCCTTCCGCCTGCGCAATATGCACACGCTCTCGGGGCGGCGCTTGGTGTGCGCGCTCGTACTATTGGCGCTCGTGCCCGCCGGCGTGCGGCTGCCCGCGCTTGCCACGCTGGGGATCCTCGCGGCGTTGCTGGTGTTGCTGATCGCCTACGAGGCGCTGCGCTACGCCGAGCAGCGCGAGCGCGTGCGCCATCAACTCGAGCCGTTGGCGCCGTCGGGCTCCTGATCGCTCTGCACTCCATGCAGCAGGATCGCGGGAGGCACCTCAAGTGCCCACGCCAGCCGCAGGATCGTTTTTAACATCGGGTCGCGCTCGCCGCGCTCGAGCGCGCCGACGCCCACGGGATGCAGGTCGGCCTCTTGCCCCAGCGCTTCCTGGGAGATTCCCTCGCAGGTGCGCAACCAGAGGAGATTGGCACCGAAGCGCGCTGCCGGTTGCTCTAGATCGTGGCGCCGGGGCGGCTGCTCAGCCACGGTCCTGTTCGTCCCGATCCCCTGCAGCAGGTTCTCCGGCGTGACTTCCAACGTCTTCGCGACGCGCAGGATCGTGGTCAGGCGCGGAGAGCGCACACCAAGCTCCAGGTGGCTGACCATCCCCTTGTCGAGCTTTGCCCGTTTCAGCCGCAGATTGTCCTGCGCAAGACCTATTGCGTTTCGCGCTGTGCGCATATTTTGCCCGAAGATTCGCATCTGCTCGGCTATTCTCTCCGGGCTCGCCCCCTGGTGCATGGGCGTATAGTCGCCGCCCGAGCGACATAAGCAAACAGTGCAAACACAAGAATTGGCACTCGCTCGCCGTCTATTTCGGACTCTGCTGGTTGCGACAACTGAAAGCAGCGGCCAGTGACTGCGCTCTGCGCGTCACGATGACTGAGGCAGCTTGCGCGAGCCCCGCTTGGCTGCCGGAGCGGAGGGCGGCGGCACCATCGGTCCTATGTCCCCATCCGGCGCCTCGTCCAGATCGACCATCACCGGGGCGTGATCGCTCGGCCCCGTGCCCTTGCGGGCCTGTCGGTCCACCCACGCCGCCCGCACCCTGCCGGCGACCGGGGCGGTGGCAAGCACCAGGTCGATTCGCATCCCGAGATCCTGATGGAACATTCCGGCCCGATAGTCCCAGTAGGTGAACACGCGCTCGGTCGGCCAACGCTCGCGCACGACGTCGTGTAGGCCCAGCTCCTGCAGCCTGGCCAGCGCCGCCCGCTCCGGCGGCGTGACATGGGTTTGGCCCACGTAGGCTGCGGGATCGAACACGTCAATGTCGGTCGGTGCGATGTTCATGTCTCCGCATACCATCGCGGCCTCGGGACCGCTGCGGACCATCTCTCCCAGCGCAGCCAGCCAGGCGAGCTTGTAGTGGTAGTGCTCGGAGTCGGGCACCCGCCCGTTCGGCACGTACACAGAGTGCACCCGGATGCCGCCACAGATCGCGGACACCGCACGCGCCTCTGCACGCTCGTATGCGGGCGCATCGGCGAGTCCGACCACGACGTCGTCCAGGCCCAATCGCGAGAGGATCGCCACCCCATTCCAAGTCGCTTCGCCATGGAGGGCGATCTCATAGCCCCGCTTGGCGAACTCCTCGCCGAGGAGCTGATCGAATGCGTCATCAGCGAGCTTGGTCTCTTGCAGGCAGACAACGTCGGGCCGGCGCTGGTCCAGCCACGGCAGCAGCCGCGGTGCCCGCTGCTTGAGCGAGTTCACATTCCAGGTTGCTACACGCACGGGCCTACCGTAGCGGTGCACTGGGCGCGCTGCGTCTGCTCAGCGCCTTGGTGAGTACGCGATCTGGCCAGTGCGCTCGATATCTGAGGTGCTCAACCGCACTGCAAGCGTGACGGCGGGAGCGGCGGGGACGCAGTCGGGATGCAGGATGTGCGCCAGCAATTCCAAACCGTCGATCAGTCGCGGTCCGGGACGAGAGAAGTAAGCGGAAGCGTCTACAGCCACCACGCGTCGGGCGTTCAGGGCTGCCAGCTCGGCTGCGTAAGCCTGAGCCTCCGCGTGCGCGCGTGGAGCGTCATAGCCGCAGGGCATCGCCACCACGACCTCGGGCTCGGCGGCGGCAACCGCCTCCCAGGAGACCGTGGTTGAGGGGGCGCCGCGCGCGCCCAAGGAGTCCTGTCCGCCGGCCAACTCGATGAGCTCGGGGGTCCAATGGCCGGCGATGTACACAGGGTCAAGCCACTCAAGCGCCGCCACGCGCGGGCGTGGCTGCCCGCGCACCGCGTGCTTGATGCGATCGATGCGCGCGGTCGCCTGCTTCACCAGCTCGGCGCCTCGCGCGCCGCGATCGGTAGCCGCGGCAAGCGTCTGCACATCGGCCAGAGTCTCGCCCAGCGTGTGCGGGTCGAGCGAGACGACGCGAGGTCGAGATGGCATCCGCTCGGCAAGCTCGGCCACCTCGGTATAGGAGACAGCACACACGGGGCACAGCGCCTGCGTGACGATCAGGTCGGGGCTGAGCGCGGCGATTGCGTCCCGGTCGAGTTCATAGATAGCTGCGCCGTGCAGCGTGCGCTCGCGCACGGCCGCATCGATCTCCGCGGCGCTGAGACCACCCGGAAGCACATCGCGCGTAACCTGCTTGGCCGCTCGTGCCGCGGGCGGATAGTCGCACTCGTGCGTAACCGCGACCACCTCGGAGCCGAGTTCGAGCGCAAACAACAGCTCGGTGGCGTGGGGGACAAGGCTGACGATCCGCACCTCATGACTGTACGCCGCGGCGGTCTCAGGCAGCGACGGAGGCCGCGCGCAGCGGCGCGAGCGCGGTGCTCCAGGCGACGACCTGATCGAGCATCGTGTTCAACGCAGCCAGGTTGTAGTCGCCGGGCTTGAAGACGCTGAAGTTCTCGAACTCGGTGAGCAGCGACAGGACGACCTGCTGGCGTACGTCGGCCATCTGCAACTCGCCCGCGACGAGGCGCAGATGCTCGGCGGCGCGGGCGCCGCCCGCAGCGCCGTAAGACACGAAGCCAACCGCCTTGTTGTGCCACTCGGCAGAGAGGTAGTCGATGGCGTTCTTCAGTACCCCGGAGGTGCTGTGGTTGTACTCCGGCGTCACCATCACGAATCCATCGAATGACGCGATCTTCTCCGCCCACTGCTTGGTGTGCTCGTGCTGATACTGACCGAGCGAAGGCGGCATCGGCTCATCGAGATGCGGCAGCGGATAGTCGCGAAGGTCGATGAGCTCGAACTCGGCGTCGTCACGGCGTGAGGCGATGTCGAGCACCCACTTCGCTACCTGCTCGCCGTTGCGGTTGGGGCGGGTGCTGCCAAGGATGATGCCAATCTGTGTCATGAGCCGCTCTCCTTTGGGTAGTTGAGACGTAAATAGTTGTCGAGGCAAGCATCCTAGCAGAGATGGTTTCTATGTCAACTGTTTCCTCGGTTACTATAGAGGCATGGAATCGTCGGATGCACACATCGAGGCCTGGCGCGCAGTGGTCACAAGCCAGGCCGCCGTGACCGAGCACATTCAGCGGACGCTGGCCGCGGCTGACCTTCCGCCGCTGAGTTGGTTCGAAGTGCTGTGGGCGATCAAGCGCAGCCCCACCGGCCGCCCGCGCATGAGCGAGCTCGCCGAGTGGCTGACGCTGAGCCGTGGCGGGATCACCAAGCTCGTGGACCGGCTCGTGGAAGCGGGCTATCTCGAGCGGGTGTCCTGCGCGCAGGACCGGCGCAGCCTGCAGGCGGAGCTGACGCCCGCCGGAGTCAAGATGCTCGAGGAAATGCAGGCCGTCTACGAGGGAGAGGTCGAGCGCCATCTCAGCTCGCTGAGCGCCGCGGAAGCCGAGCTGATCACCGCGGCCCTGCAGAAGGTGACCGGGAGTACATGCAACGAGGCCAGAAGCATCGTCTGAGGCGGGGGTAGGGTCTCTTCTGCTGGGCCGTGCTTATCGTTCGGGGGCGGGTGCCTTCTGTTCCGCTATCGCATCGACACGATCGGGGTAGAAGGCGACCCGATCCTTGATCTCGGCGACGGCTGCAAAGGGAGCCTTATAAGTCCACACGGCGTTGACCGATTTCTCCCTACCCATCGGGATGCTGTAGTAGCTGCAGTCTCCCTTGTATGGGCAGTAGGTGGCGTGGTCTGACGGCTCGAGCAGGGACATGGCGACATCGTTGAGCGGGATGTATTGGACGGGCGGGTAGCTCGCCTCACGGAGCGTCAGGGCGTCCCGAGTGTCAGCCACGACACGCCCCGCGACCAAAACCACGACCCGTGCCGGGTTTGCCTCGATCGTGATCGGGTGGTCGGGTCCCGGTTGCTTTATCGGCTTGTCTGTCATGGCTTTTGATTTCTTTCCCCCGCTGAGCTTAGAAGCGCTGATTGCCTGGGCGGAGAGTTCCCTCAGTGGGAGCGCTCTGTGCTAGATCGCTCTGCGACCGCCATCGGCGGCGACGGTGGCGCCGGTGATGTAGCTCGCCCGTGGAGAGGCAAGGAACGCGATGACCTCCGCGATCTCCTCGGGCTGTGAAGCGCGGTGCATCGGCGTGGTTTCCCCGAGCGCCGTGATGAACTCGGCGCCCGAGGGCGTCGGCGTGTAGACGGGTCCTGGGGCGATCGCGTTGACGCGCACCCCGCTTGCGCTGTACTCCGCGGCCCAGGCGCGTGTCATTGCCTCAAGCGACGCCTTCGTCGCGCCGTAGGCCGCGCCGCCCACGAGCCCGACACCGCCGGCCATGCTGCTGAGACTGACGATACTGCCGCGGCCCCTGGCAGCCATTCCGGGAGCGAGTGCCGAGACAAGGAAGAACGGCGCCCGGACGTTACTAGCGAACATCTTGTCGAACGCATCGACGTCGAACTCTGCGGTCGGACCGAAGAGCGCGATCCCGGCGTTGTTGATCAGGATGTCAATGTCTCCGACGTCGCTTGCGAGGCGCTGCACGTCGGCGGTGTCGCTGAGGTCGGCAGCGACGAACGTGGCCTTGCCGTCAAACGCTGTGATCTCCGCGACCGTCTCTGCCCCGCGTGCCGCGTCACGGCCGTGAACGAGAACCTCGGCCCCGTCTCGGGCCAGCTGAAGCGCGACCGCGCGACCGATGCCCGACGTCGCGCCCGTCACCAGCGCTCGTTGCCCTTCGAGATTGTTTTGACTGATCGTTGACATTTGCTGCTCCTTCGTTTCGTCGTTTCCCTTACGAGCAGCGTGCCAGCCGCAGCGGGATCTGGCTTTAGCGAGAGTTCTAATGATCTCGCTGGTCTTATGTAGAATTCCCCAAGCTATGAGTGCGTATCCGGAGGACTCCGAGCCGGCCCCAGTCACGGACGATCACGGCGAGGCGATTCGCCGCGTGGGTGAGGCCCTCGCTGGCCGGCATTCCAAGATCGGGCAGGCGATCGCCGCTCGGATCGTCGACGAGATCCCCGGCTACAGGGAGCTCTCGGCGGAGCTGATCAACGATCTTCGCGCCGGCGCGACGGCGACGGTGGAGGTGCTCACGCGAACGTTCGCCGAGGGCGCGACGGTACGCCGCGAGGACCTTGGGTTCTTGCGTGAACTAGCGGCTCGCCGCGTACACCAAGGGGTAAGCCTCGATGTGTTCATCCACGCCTACCGCGTCGCGCTGCTCGCCTTTTGGGACGCATGCGCCGACGAAGCCACGCGGCTACGGATCTCCCGAAAAGCCGGCTTCGCGCTCGCAAGCTCAGCGATCGAAGCGATCGACATCATCACTACTCAGGCCGCCGAGGCGTATCTGCGCGAGGAGACCCGACTTAGAACGCAGAGTGGTCGCGCTGCCCGAGACCTGGTTGAGCGCCTCATCAACGGTCAGCCGATCGAGCCTGGCCGGCGCAATCCGGCCGCTCCCGGGCTAGATCCAACCGGGCAGCTCCTCACCGTCGTCGGAAGGGTCGAGCAGACACCGCTCGCGGTCGGCGACGCACTCCAACTCGCCAGGGACGTGCTCGAGGAGAGCATGTCGCTCGGGACCATCAGGCCACTCGCGACGATCCGCCACGGAGAGCTCGTCCTCATCACGGCCGGAACCTCGCCGCGCGCCAAAATCGCAAGCCTGCTCGAGGCACGCCAACGAACCGTCGAGGAACACAACATTGACGTCCGCTACGGCATCAGCGTCCCCTCTCAAGGCTTTGCGAGCGTGCAGCAGGCCTACCGCGAAGCCGCACTGTCGCTGTCGTACACCTCGGCAAGCTGTCCAATCGTCTCGCTCGACGAACTGTCTTCACTCGAATGCGCACTGATCGGCGCGACCGCCACCACCAAAGCCATAATCGCCTCCAAGGGCAACAACCTACGGGCACTCCCCGACGAAGATTTCGCCGTGGCCGTCGAAACGATCCGTGCATTCTCCGACGCCGACCTCAACGTCGCCAAAGCCGCCCAACGGATGTACGTACACCCCAACACCGTGCGCTACCGACTCCAGCAGATCGCCACCAAAACCGGTCATGACCCTCGCACCTTTACAGGCCTCATCGAGCTACTCTGCATCATCGAGATGACCGACAACGATCGGCGCGGCTGAAACCGAGCACGCCACGCCTCCGGGCGAGACGATCTTCAGGCAGGGCGGTCCACCCCGCGGTAGCCCGGGCTGCGGTGGGTCATAGCGGGGTCCAACCCTCGTCCGGCGCGGGATCGAGATCCCGGGCGAGAGATGGCAAGAGCACCTCAAACCCGCTGCTGGCCTTCGGCCTGCGAGCATTAGCGCAGTGACCACCGCTGAGCTTTGGCGTCGCGGCCAGGTGGGCTGGCCGCGACGCTTCCCCATTGCGCAGTTCCCGAACCCGCCACTGCTGCTCGCGTTCGCGGGGTGGGGATTCGCGGCCGAGTCCGGTGGCACCGCACACGAGGTCGGTCGCGCAGTCTTCACACTCGGCCTCGCCGTGTGGGCGTGGGAGGAGGCAGTGAGCGGAGTCAACTGGTTCCGTCGTCTCCTTGGGGCGGGAGCACTCATCTGGATCGTCGCTGCCCTAGCCGGAGAGCTCAGAGGCCACTGAGCGGCCGCTAAGGTCGGCGAGCGATGCTTGGATCGAAGTCAATTCGGGCGCGTCTGGCGGCGGAACGACGAAATACCCCACCACGTCCAAGGGCGGATCTTGGGTAGAGCCCGAGCTTCTCCTAGAGAGGCTCCGCATGGCTGTCGATTCCCAGCACGCCTGCAACGGCGCAGGCGGCCAGAAGCTCGTCGTGAGGCGTATGCCCAGCGAGGGCGATCACGGCTCCCTCGAGCGCGCCCAGCAACGCCAGCGCCACCGCCCGGGCTGGTGGTCCCGGTGGAATCGAACCGGCTTTACGTCCGGCGTTGATGAGCCTGGCGCAGCGCTTGATGCCGGTCTCCCAGATCCGCTCGGTCTCGCGCCCCACCGGATGATCCTGACCGGCGAACTCCAAGCGCAGCGCCATCACGACGCGCGCGATGTCGCGCCGGCAGAAGACGGCGTGTCCGCGCGCCAGCGCCAGCAGCTCGGCGACCGGGTCGGTCCGTTGCGCGGCTGGCTCGCCGACCTCGCGCATCCAGTTCTCGTTGACCCACTCGATCACGGCCAGCGCCAGGTCCTCCTTGTCCTTGAACTGGTGGTATAGAGCGCCCCGCGTATAACCGGCCTCGCGCGCCACCTCCTCGAGCACGAGATTGCCGTAGCCGTAGCGCGAGAGACCACGCGCGGCAGATTCGAGCAACGCGCTGCGCGAGCGGGCGCGACGCTCAGTCTGCGTAGGGCGACTGTGCACTGACAGTCTCTGCGCACTCGCGGAGCTCATCGACCTTGCGGCATGCCCGTATTAGTACATACATGCACGTATGTATGGTAGCATCCGTTGCGGGTACTATGTTCACAGCCTCGTCCCAGCACTCCAACCCTCCCTCTCCCCGTCGCGACAGACGTGCAACCACCCCGATCGTCCGGTGGCGGCGCGAGGTTCCCGAGGCGATCCGCTCGCTCGGCGCGCTTGCGGGCAGTGATTACGCCGACATCGTCACCGCGACTGTTGATGAGACGCCAACAGACCCCGACCAGGTCGTCCAGGCGGTATTGAAGACCCTACCCCGTGGTCTGGTCCTCTTCATCGCATTCGTCCAGCGTGTCTTCCTCGGCCTGTGCCTGCAGCTGCGGCCTTCCCCCGATTACCTGCTCGGGTGGAAGATCGCCGAGCGCGGTGAGAACTGGATCAGGATTGAGTCTGCCTCGTGGTTCTTGACCGGCCACGTGGTCATGCACGCCGATAACGGCGTGCTGTCCCTCGCCTCGTTCATCCGCTACGACCGACGGCTCGCGGCGTTCGTCTGGCCGCCGGTGTCCCTCGTTCACCGTCAAGTGGCGATCGCCCTGGTACGCAGCGCGGTACGCGCGCAGTGATCGAGACCCAGCATCACGTATGAAGGAACAAGCGAGACTCCCGAATAGCGCGCACACCGCCCAGCCCTGGCGAATCCATGAGCTGACCACCGACTTCCGCCTCGAGGACGTCTGGCAGCTGTCCGGCATCGGCGGCTCCGACGACTTTCCCCGGCTGGTGGCGCTGGTTGCGTCGCTGGACCCGGCACAGGGCTCTTCCCGCGCCGCTCGCGCTCTGTGGGCGTTGCGCTGGAAGCTCGGCGACCTGTTCGGCTGGGATCGGCCGGACGCGGGGCTCGGCGCGCGCGTGCCGACGCTTCGCGATCGCCTGCCGACCGATCTGCGCGACGCGCCCGTCGGACCGACCTTCGACGCCCTGCCCTTCACGTCGCTGTACCTGCTCGAGGACGAGTGGGCCGCCGAGATCGCCAACGGCACGATGCACGGGGTCATGCACATAGGGCGCGTGCCGCACGAGTCCGGCGGCTTTGGTGCGCGCATGGCGGTCCTGGTGAAGCCCAACGGCTTGCTCGGACACGCCTACATGGCAGCCATCAGGCCCTTCCGGCACCTGATCGTCTACCCGCCGATGATGCGCGACGCTGAACGCGCGTGGGAACGATCAAATCGAACCAGTCTCCCGCGTACCCACGGTTCGCATTGAGTCGGTCTCATGGAACTGGGCGGAGTTCTCTCGAACCCCGCCCGTGGTTCGATTAGCGAGACTATGGTGGACGAGAGCGGCAGACAGTCGAACCGCCCGGCCGCTGGTTCGACCTTCGCCCTGATGATGGAGCCAACCGATCTCAAGTCGAACCGCTTTGCGCGGCTTCCCGGTGGGCGGATGTCGCTTGACGACGCCGCGCGATCGGCATGAGTTGGTGTCTAACGGCGCAGTCCGACGTCATCCAGCACGCTGACCCCGATGGTCAACGGCACACCGCCCTCAAGCGAGGGGCCTACCTCCTCCACAAAGAGATCCATCTCGTCGTCTGTCGGTGCGCGTCCTAGATGGTGGCTCAGGATCGCCTCGCCGACCCGGCGCTTTCCCGCATCATCGGACCAGTCAACATCGGGGCCACTGACCACGGGCTTGGTCAACCACTCGACGTCGCCTGGAGCATCTGGATCGTACGAGTATCCGTCGTCCTCTGTGTAGAAGTACTGCACATTTGCGCCTGACTCTCCGCCATAGCTGCCCTCGTAGAAGTCGCCTCCGTAGTACGGCTCGGATTGCTCAGGCTCATGCGTTGACATCCCCGCGATGCTACATCAGGATCGTTGGCGACGTGCTCTGCCGCACGTGCGGCAGAGAGGATGAGGTATTGCTATCTGGGACTTGAGGCTGACGTAGAACCTCCGAAGCGCCGTCTAAAGTCGCGGGCCGCATGGCACGAGCGACTTTTCACAACGCGGCGGACGGCTATCCGGCGCGAGATGCTGCGTCGTGGACGGAGGAGAAGCTGATGATCCTCGACGCCTATCTCAACTCCTTTGCGAAGGCGTGCAGGACGGCTGGCGGTTGGTATGCCCTGGACTTGTTCGCGGGAACCGGGTTGAACTGGTCCACGACCCGCGACCGGGAGATCAATGGCTCTGCGCTGATCGCCTTGGAGGCACGGGCTCCCGAGGCGATCAAGGTCGCCGTCGCCGAGAGCCACGCCGGCGCCTTCGAGGCGCTGGCGCATCGCACCGAGCGCTATGGCGGCCGCGTGGAGAGCTTCAACGAGGACGCCAACAAGACCGTTGCGGCCATGTTGGGTCCCATTCCTCGACGGGCTCCGGCGTTTGCGTTCCTCGATCCCGAGGGATCGGAGCTTGAGTGGCCGACGGTTGAGGCGATCGCGGAGCACAAGCGCGGGCACAGTCCCAACAAGATCGAGCAACTCATCTTGTTCCCGACGGATATGGGATTCGTGCGGCTCGCGCCCGACCATCCAGAGCTTGTGACCCGAATCTACGGGCACGACGGCTGGAAAGACATCTATGCGCGGCGCGAGTCCGGCCAGATCAGCGCGGAGGAGGCCCGCGGCGAGTATGTGCGCATGTACGCAGAGGGCTTCAAGCGCCTGGGCTACGCGACGGTGCTTGACCGGCAGATCAAGAAGTCCAACGGACAGCCCATGTACTTTTTGATCTTCGCCACCGACAACGACGCCGGCGAGAAAATCATGGACTGGGTGTTCGACCGTGTGCGCCTGCGCGTTCAGGAGGAGCTTGGACAGACAACGCTCTTTGATATGGAGAGCGGCCCACGCAAGCGGCGGCTAAACGGCGGCGACAGCTAGCTCGCGGTGCCGGCGATCGGACGGCGACGGCATAGCGTCGTAAGTCCGATCATCGAGTAACCGACCCCCCGTCTTCGACGTGCGGCCTCCCCACTGCTTGAAGAAGAACGCCACGTCCTCATCTGCGCAGCGGGCGCGCAGGTCTCGTATCCAGGCGGCGTCGCAGCGTCGATGCTTCGCCCCAGACTCGCCGCCCGCGATCAGCCAGTCGATACCGCTGAGGTCGAGCCCTTCGAGAGGACCCAACAGCGGCTCGGCGGAGATGAATCGCACCGCTGCATCAACTTCGCGTAGGTAGTCCGCTCGATGCACGAAGCGCCGGTTCTCGATGGTGACTCCCATCCAAACATTCCGAGCCCAAGGCAAGGTCGGCGCGAGTTCGGCCAGTCGCTCGTGGCGCTTGGTCAGAATCTGGAAGGTGTGCTGGCTCGCCTGCTCCATGACCTCGAACACCTGCCGTATGAACGACTCGGGGATGCGCTCATGGAAAAGATCGCTCATCGAGTTCACAAAGATCGTCCGGGAGCGCTTCCAGCGCAGCGGTTGGTCGAGTCGGTTCGGCCACAGGCGCAGATCAAAGCCCTGCTGGTAGGGGTGGCCGGGGATATCCCGCCAGCGCTCAGCGAATGTCTCCGCGTAGCAGTGCGCGCAGCCCGGCGAAACCTTGTCGCAGCCCGTGACGGGGTTCCAAGTCGCGTTCGTCCACTCGATTGCGCTGTTGTCGGCCAAGGCTATGACTCCTTCGTGCTCGCAAGCCTACCTCCTGCGTGCTACCGAACATATGTTCGTCTCTATGCCGGACAGATGGCTACGACACGTCGAACCGCGTTGCTGGACTTCCCGGCAGGGGTATCGCTTGATGACGCGGAATAGCGGGTTTGGCCGCGTCCGTTCTCGGCGCCGGGCGATGGTCTGTCCGAGGGCGTCGCTATCTCATCCGGGCCAATCTACAAATAGAGCGGCCGGACAGGTCTTGTCCACCCGCCCGGCCCGAGCACCGAAGCAGCAACCTTCGATGCCCACGGAAACCGTAGCTGCCTGCGGATAGTCCGTCGTGCTCGCTGGCGGCTCCTTCGGTGCGCCGAAAGGAGGCCGAATGCGCGCCATATCCACCGATCCCGTCAGAACACAAGGCGATCCGCACGAGCCGGCGGTGCTGCTCCTCTACGGCGAGGAGTGCGCAAACCTTGCGCTGGCCGACGAGCTGGCGCTCGACGGCTACGAGGTCCGCCGCGCCAGCGACCCCGCGATGCTGCGAGCCGCGTGCGACGCCTGCGAGGTCGAACTCGTCATCTTCGGGCAGGCAACACGCCGTGGTGCCGGCCTTGATGTGCTGCGGCGGCTGCGCGCGGGCGCGTTCGCCCCGGAGGTCAAGCCTGGGCTGCGCGCGCTCTGGATGAGCCCGAACGGCGACCTCGGCGACGTGCTGCGCGGATTCGAGGCCGGCGCCGACGACGTACTCCGTGCGCCTACCGCGAGCTTCGCGCCCGCGTGCAGGCGCTCGTACGCCGCGACCTCGCAGATATTCCCGGCGTGATCGAGTATGGGGATCTGCGGATCGACACCGCAGCGCACGAGGTCACGATCGGAGCAACGCCCGTCGGCCTGCGCCGCTTGGAGTACACGCTGCTCGTGCATCTTGCGCGCGACCCTGCCCGCGTCTACACCAAGGACGAGCTGATGCGAGACGTGTGGGGCTTTCGCTCCCCCGGCACGACAAGGACACTGGACTCCCACGCCTCGCGCCTGCGAGGTGCGCTTGCTCGCGCTGGCGCCGAGGGCTGGGTGCGCGTGACACGCGGCGTCGGCTACCGCCTCGCCCCGGACTCGCTGCGCTCGCTGCCGGCGACGCGCGTTGCATGACCGTGGCGTCCTCGTGTCAGCTTTGTGTACCGCGCCCACAGCGCTCCATTCGCGCTGTATAGCTTGGATTCCATACAGACAATATGGCCCCGGCGCGGGGTTGCAGCCCCGCCCGAGACCGTGACACAGGAGAGTGACCTCCCATGCTCGATAACCGTAGCTCAGCCGAATCCGAAGCGCACGCCCTTCTCGACCAAGCCGTCCTCCAGCTCATGCTCGACAGCGAGCGGCAACGGCCGTGGTCTGAAACCGAGGTCGCCCGCATAATCAGCACGCCCGGCCACGTCCCCGCCAGCTTCAAACGTCTGCGCGTGGCGGGCCTGATCCACCGCTGGAACGACCTGGCGACCGCCTCGCACGCCGCCGTGTACTTCCACGAAATCACGCAGTCCACCGATCCCGCCGCCGAGGACGAGCACAGCTACGACAGCGCCGTCCTCGAAAGCCTGCTCGCACGGGGCAACGACGGCGAGGGGCCGCTCTCCGAACAGGATCTCTGGGATGCGTTCGGCGCTCAGAAGAACAAGCAGAAGCTCCGCATCACCGACGCACTGGACCGCCTCGACGGCGCCGGACTGGTCGAACGTCGTGGTGGCCGGTCCATCGCGTCAGAGGTCGCCAAAAACCTCGACCGCATAATGACGCTCTGACGTGCCCGGCCCCAGCGCTCCGAGCGTGCGGGTCAGTGCCCACCGACGGAGCGCAGCCGTGGCCGATCCAGCGGGCCGGCAAGTCGCCCAGTAACGCGATAGCTTGCTCCCCGATATGCGGTTCGCGTGTTGTGGAAGGAGGTCTAGCTCGTGGGATATCTCCGCGCCCGTCGCAGCATCAAACTGGGGCCGGGCGTGAAGCTCAACCTCAATAAGCGCAGCATGGGCGTGACCGTGGGGGGACGTGGTGCCCACTACTCGGTCAATACGCGCGGTCAGCGCACGACGACGGTCGGCATCCCTGGTACAGGCGTCAGCTACAGCAGTCGCTCATCGACGCGGCGACCAGCCGCGGCGCGGACATCAAGCCCGCGCACCACACGGCGGTCGCCTCCGGCCGCGCCCGCAAGGCCGACTCCGCCTGCTCATCCGGGCGTCTTTGCCCGCCACTACGAGCGCGCCTTCTATCTCGGCACGACGAAGCTCGCAGCCGGAGACGACAAGGCCGCTTTGGCCGCGTTCAGAGACGCCGATACGAGCGACGACAAGCATCGCGCAGTCTCACCCGCGCTATTTGCCGGGGTGCTCACTTTCCAGCTCGGCGATCACCCGGGTGCCGTGCCTTATCTGGAGCGGGTCACAAACTCGGCACAGTCATTGCCCGACAATCTCATGAGCAAATACGCGCCGAGCCTCCACCTGAGCGTCGAGGTCAATCGGATTTCCCTGCCAGTCCCGATGGGGTCAGTGGCGGCGGCGATGTTGCTCGCGGAGTGCTACTGCGAGACCGGCCGCGTGCAAGAGGCGATCGGGCTCGCGCAGAAGCTCCACGAGCACTCTCCGTCATCGTCGGGAATGCTGCTCTTCCTGTGCAGTATGTACCTGCGGGCCGAGGACTGGGATGAGATCGTGCATGCGACGGCAGGCATCAGCAACGAGGACGACATCACGCTCATGCTGCGGCTGTGGCAGGCCCAGGCGATGGAGAAGCAAGAGTTGCCAGACGCGGCACTTGAGGCTTACCGCGACGCTCTGAAGAGCAAGAAGCGCGACGAGAAACTGCTCAAGGAGGCTCGATACCTCCGAGCAAAGCTCTACATTCAAACTGGCAAGCGTGCGATGGCGAAGCGGGACCTCGGGCGACTCTATGGCGAAGACCCCGACTTCGAGGACGTACGCACTCTGCTCGCATCGCTCGGGTAATCCGCGCTGCTCAGGGCCCGGCTCACCTGAGGCCAGTCGCTCGTCTCTCGTCCTGAAGACGTTGCTCCAGCCGGCTCAACCTTGCCGCGATCTCTCGCAGCTCGATGAGTACGTCGTCCTCGGTGCTTTCTACATGCTCGACGCTGGGTGATATGAACCGCTGGGCAACGGCGCCGATCACGAGCGTGGCCGCGCTGATCCCCACGAGCATGACGAAGACCGCGAGGATCTTGCCCTCGGTGCTTTTCGGCGTGATGTCGCCATAGCCGACCGTCGTCATCGTGGTGACGGCCCAGTAGACACCGTTACCGAACGAGATGCCTTCCTCGGTTGCGAAACCTGCCCCGCCGGCAACGGCCGTCAGCAAGGCTAGCGACGCCGTGGCCTTTACTCCCTCCAGGGAGAACACGCGACGCGCAAGGGGCTCCAGTCGCAGTAGTCGAATCAGGCGCAGAAGACGGAGTAGACGAACGCTCTGCACCGCGCTCTGGAGAAACGGAGGAGTCAGTACGACGATTGCAACGTCGAGCGGGTGCTTCAGCAGGTAGCGCCCACGCTTACGGACGATCATGACCATGACGACCAGCTCCGCGAGAAAGGCGAGCCATATCGTCCAGTTGAGCGCTGTCCCGAGTGCATGAAGCGACCCGCTCGTCTGACTGAACTCAAGGATCGTCGCCGGAATGGTCAGAACCGCCGCCACCAGCAACGGCTTCTCGAAGTAGCCCTGCACAATCATCGCTCGTGCGTCTACCGCCTCAACCTGCATTCCCTTTACTTCAACGACAGCCCGTCGCTGCCCTCCTACGAACGTCCTCCCGCCACTGGCTGACGGTCGGATCGCTCCGTCACATCAGCCGGCACTCAGCCGGCAACGCCTGAACATCCGGCTGATATGTAGCTGACAAATCGCTGACACGCGGCTGACAAATACCTGACTGAGCGCAGCGAGCCAGTCCCATTTGGGGCGCTGGATTGACCTTTCTGGGTTGCCATCCCCTCTATTGGAGGTCCTCTTGTACCGCAGGAGGGTCAGAAAGGACTTTTATCTTGTGACGGGCTGCCAAGCGGAGTGTCCGCTGCTGGTCCGGCGCAATCGCCTATGACCCATCGCCACCACGTCAATCCTCATGTCCACCCCGCCCGTCGGCCGAGGGCTGGCTGCTGGAGTTCAGCGCGGCATGGCGGCTTGCCGGCGGGCCTTCTCATGGGTGTGTCGGCTGGTGCTCCGTTTGGTCCTCCGGTTAAGCATGGAGGCCCGTCCGACGCAGGAATCTCCAGCAAATGCGCTGTTTTGGCGACCTGTAAGCAACCCCGACAATAGGAAGGTTTTGTAGTTGCAAGAGCTTGTTCGCCCGAAGCGGTTTTCTGACGATGATGTGTTGCGGCTCGCTTCGCATCTAACTGAGCGTGATCGCCATATCGCTAATGACTGCTTCGAGCATCGTGTCCTGACGAGTAGCCAGATCAAGCGCCTGTACTTCGGGGGTACGAGGAGCGCCAACGCCCGCCTTGGGATGCTGTATCGCCTGCGGGTGCTCGACCGCTTCCGTCCGTCTTTGCCGATGGGGCAGGGCACCGCGCCCTACCACTGGATTCTCGATGAGGCTGGCGCACGCATCGTTGCCGATCATCGCAACGTGGATCGCGCAAAGCTCGGCTGGGAGCACTCGGTCGCCGCGAGTATCGCCACGAGTCAGAAGCTCTCCCACCACGTCGAAGTCAACGAGTTCTTTACCCGCCTCGCGGTCGAGGCTAGCGCGGCCGGTAGCGCGCTCTCGGAGTGGTACGGCGAGCGCACCTGCCATCACATGTTCTCCGGGATCGTCGTCGCAGACGGTTATGGCGTTCTGAATGTGCGCGGCGGCGCGCCATTGCACTTTCTGGTCGAGCTTGACCGTGGCACCGAGGCATCCGTGCGGCTACGCAAGAAGGCCGAGGACTACGAGTTGATCCTTCCACGAAGCTGCTTGAAGGACCTCAACCCGATGGTGCTACTCCTCACGCCGAGCGCCGCACGCGCCGAGACAGCGACCGCCGCCATCGCATGTGCAGGAGCGCCGATCGCCGTTGTCGTGTGGAGCGCGACGGCCACGCGATCGACGCTCCAGATCGTCGCCGACGCAGGACGGCACCGCGAGGCAGCGGTGAGCGTGTAGCCGAAATCTTGAATGGGTGGCGCGTACTCGCAGATGCCCAAAACAGCTTTCCCTTTTTGCAAGGGTCTTTCCGCCGACACCATGACAATTGAACGAACAAGACATTCACCGAAGCAAACATACACGCGCACAGTCGTCGTCTGTGCGGTTGTCGATCCTCCCGACGACGCTCAAGGTCGCAAACGCCTATATCGCGCAGTACCACCGCCACAACCGGCCCGTGCCCGGCTGCATCAGCGTCGTCGGTGTAAGCGACGGCGAGCAGCTACGCGGTGTCGCGGTGGTCGGGCGGCCGATCGCCAGGGCGCTCGATGACGGGTTCACAGCCGAAGTCCGGCGCTGTTGCACCGACGGGGCGCCGAACGCCTGCTCGATGCTCTACCGGGCAGCGTGGCGGGCGGTCAAGGCGCTCGGATACCGCAAGGTCATCACCTACACGCTGCCCGAGGAGGGCGGCGCCTCGCTACGCGCGAGCGGGTTCACGCTCGTCGGGGAGGCAGGCGGCGGGCGCTGGGACCGGCCCGGCCGCCCGGCAGCCGACACGCACCCGACCGGCAAGAAGCTGCGCTGGGAGCTGCTCACATGAGCGGCACTCAGCGACAGCCACAACCCGCCAGCCCGAACGCTCCCGGCCGCAAGCGCGCCGCCGGGAGCGCCAGCGGGCGGCGTCGTCGCCCGCGCTCGGCCGTGGCAGACAGGGATGCGCCGTTGCGGCTGCTTCCTGCCCGCACGCGGCCTATGAGCCGCGAGCAGGAACAACGGCTCGTCGTCTCGTTGGGCGAGCTGATCGTCGAACTGATCGAGGCCGACCCTGGCGGGCTTGAGGGGTTGAGAGCCGGTCGGGGATGTGATCTAGATGGATGCTCCCGAGCCAAGGAGCAGCCATGACACGTCGAGCATCCCTCGCCATCGCACCCGATCCGGCCAAGGATGCCGGGCCGGTGCGCGTAGCGACCTATACGCGCATCTCCACCGACGAGGAGCGCCAGCCAAACTCCCTTGAAGCGCAGCGCGTCCGCCTCGACTCATTCGTCGGCAGTCAGCCAGAGTGGCAGATCAATTTCCGTTACGAGGACCAGTTCACAGGGACCGTGATCGACCGGCCCGCCCTCTCGCGCCTCCTACGGGACGCGAAGCGTGGCCGCTTCGATGTGCTGCTCGTCTACCGCGTCGATCGTCTCGCCCGCTCGATTCGCGGGCTGGCGCAGATAGTCGATGAGCTTGACCAAGCCGGCGTGATCTTTCGCTCAGCGACCGAGCCATTCGACACCGGCACCCCAGCGGGCCGGATGATGGTGCAGATGCTCGGCGTGTTCGCCGAGTTCGAGCGTGCATTGATCGTGGAGCGCATCCTCGCCGGCCTTGAGCGCAAGGCCGCACGCGGCGGCTGGTGCGGCGGACGGCGCCCCTACGGGCTCGATATCGCGGCAGACCGTGACCACCTGGAGCGCAACCCCACCGAGGCGCCGCTGATCCCCGTCATGTTCGACCTGTACGTCAACAGGCAACTCGGCTCCACCGCGCTCGCCAAATGGCTCAACAGCAACGGCTACCGCACCAAGACCGGACGGCCGTGGAACCGCATGAGCGTCCTGACTGTGCTCCGCAACCGCTCCTACCTTGGCGAGATTCGCTACCGGGGAAGCTGGTATCCGGCGCCGCACGAACCGCTGATCCCCAGGGAGCTTTTCGACCGCGCGCAGGCGATCCTCAAAGAACGCGGCGAGGACCAATCACAACGGCGTTCCAACGCCTCGGAATACCTGCTCACTGGCCGCGTGCGCTGTGGCCGTTGTGGACAGGCATACATCGGGACTGCGGCGCACGGACGCAACGGGCGCTACACGTACTACACCTGCTTCACGCGGCACCGCTACGGCACCGAGCATTGCCCCAACGACAGGCTCCCCGCCGAAAAGCTAGAGCAAGCCATCACACGCCAGCTATGGCACGTTCTCAACGACAAGGACCTCCTCGGCAACGCGATCGACCACGCATACGCCCAACTTACGCAGCGCGACGGCGAGCACGAGAACGAGCTTGCAGGCGTACAGCGCAAGCTCACCGAGACACGCGCGGCGCTGGACCGCTACTTCCGCGCGTTCGAGGCGGGCACGATGCCCGAGGACACGTGCGCCCCACGCATAGCCACCCTCAACGAGCAGGCCAAAGCACTCGAATCCAGGGCCAGCGAACTCGCCTCGCTCAGCGACAGCGAACCCGCCGAGCGCGTGAGCGCCGCCGACCTCGACGCGATCCGCCGCAGAGTCCGCGCCGCGCTGGACGACGGCGGACCCATGCGCGTCAAGGCCATCCTCCAAGAACTGACCGAGGAAGTCCGCATAGACGCCCGGGACGCGATCGAACCGACCTTTTCAATACCGGCGGTTCGACCACCGTCAGGTTCAGTGGAGCTAGCCGGGCTCGAACCGGCGACCTTCTGGCTGCCAGCCAGACGCTCTCCCAACTGAGCTATAGCCCCTAGGTCAGGGAAAGTCTAGCCGACGGGCGGACGCCCGGGCCGGGCTGATCGGGGATGAGCAGTCAGCTGTCTCTCGGTAGGAACTCGGGCACGTCGAGCTCCTCGGCGCCGCGGTCACGCGGCTCGGTGCCGGGGGCAGCCTGGTCGAGGCGGGCGGTCATGCTGCCGTGGGCGAGGCGGACGTCGCGTAGGAGGCGCTCGGCGTTGTTGCGCATCGAGACTGAGAGGTCGCGCAGGTTGCGGGAGATCTCGCTGCCCTCGCGCTGGATGTCGCGGGCGACGGCGTGAGCGTCGTTGACGATGGCGCGGGCTTCTGCGCGCGCGTTGGCTCGCATCTGGCGGAGCTTCTCTTGGGCGTCGGCGCGCTGACGCTCGGCCTCCTCGGCACCTTCGGCCAGCAGCTCCTGGATCTGGGCATGGGCCTGGGTGAGCTGGCGCTCGGCGCTCTCGCGGGCGTTGGTCAGGGTCCTCTCGGCCTCGTTGCCGGTCCTCGCAACGGTGTGCTCGACTGCGCGATGCGTGTCGATCGAGATCCGCTCTGCTTCCTCGCGTGCATCGGCGAGGATCTGCTGTGCCTGGCCTCGCATGTCCGCGAGGATCTGCTCGGCCTGCTGACGGGCGTCCTGGGCGGTCCTGTCCCGAATCGCGCTCACCGCCGCCAGTGCGTCGTTACGGGCACTCTCGGCCTGGGCCCGGGCCGCCTGGAGGATCTCGCGCGCCTCCTCCTCTGCCGCCTGCACGCGATTAGCAGCGGCGCGCTCTGCTTCGGCGATGCGTTCGCGCCCGCGCTCCTCGGCGTGCTCGCGCAGCTCTGCTGCGGTGCGCTCGGCGGCGGCGATGATGCGCTCCACGCGCCTGGGTGTCTCCTCCGAAGCCATCGAGTCATGGTACGGGCGCCTGCGGGTGCGCCACTGCCTCCGGCGCGCCGTTCCAAGGTGAGCGTGACGGTGAAAGCGGATGGCGGGCCACTGGCGGTGGCAGGAAATGTGTGAAGTCGGTCCTTGCGGACAGAACGCCCCTGAGCGATGATCGCTGCTGTGAACTCGTCATCACGACTGCGCAATCTTGTCCCGCCGCCGCGCGAGGTGGCGATCGTGGTGTACCCCGGGGTGCAGAGCCTGGATCTCACCGGGCCGCTCGAGGTGTTCTCCGGCGCACAGCTGCTGCTCGACCTCGGACGCGAGGATTCCCGGCGTGGCTACCACGTCAGCGTGATCAGCGGCGATGGCGCGCCGCTTCAGACATCGAGCGGTCTGAGGATCACGCCGGATGCCAGCTTGAGCGATGCGCCTACAGAGATCGACACGCTGATCGTCGCGGGCGGCTACGGGTGCCTTGACGCCACCGCAGACGCCGTGCTCGTCGATTGGCTCATACAGGCCTCCGCGGCTGCCAGGCGCACTGCCTCGGTATGCACGGGCGCCTTCCTGCTGGCGCAGGCGGGCCTGCTCAACGGACGTCGGGCGAGCACCCACTGGGCCGCTGCGCAGGAGCTGGCAAGACGCTACCCGGCGGTGGAGGTGAACCCCGAGCCGATCTTCCTGCGCGATGGCGACGTGTGGACCTCGGCGGGAGTGACCGCAGGCATGGACCTGGCGCTGGCGCTCGTGGAGGAGGACCTCGACCGCGAGATGGCGCTCACGATCGCGCGTCATCTCGTGCTGTTCCTGCGCCGGCCCGGCAATCAGTCGCAGTTCAGCGCCACGCTGGCTGCGCAGCAGCCCAATCGCGCGCCACTGCGTGAGGTGCAGCGTTACGCCGTCGAGAATCCCGCCGCGGACCTGTCGGTGGAGGCGATGGCCGAGCGCGCGCACATGAGCCCGCGGCACTTCGCGCGCAGCTTTCGGGCCGAGGTGGGGCTCACGCCCGCACGCTACATCGAGCACGTGCGCCTGGAGGCAGCGCGGCGGCGTCTGGAGGACACCTCTGACCCCATCGGAGCCGTTGCAGCGGCCTGTGGCTTTGGCACGTCGGAGACCATGCGCCGCGTCTTCCTGCGCGCGCTCGGCGTGGGGCCGGCCGAGTATCGCCGCCGCTTTCACACTGCGCTCGGGCCGGCTATCGCGGCGGCCTGAATCGAGTGCCTTGCCCTGTATACACCCCACCCCACCGAGAAGGAGACAAGCCATGGACATCGCAATCTTCATCTACGACCGCCTCACTGCCCTCGATGCCGTCGGTCCCTACGAGGTGCTGAGCCGCATACCCGACTTCACCACGACCTTCGTGGGGGAGAAGGCCGGTCCCATACGTACCGACACTCGCATGCTTGCTCTGAACGCCGACGCGGCGATCGCGGAGATGCCCTCCCCGGACATCCTGCTCGTTCCTGGCGGTCCCGGTCAGGTCGCGCTGATGGACGACGGCCCCGTGCACGAATGGCTGCGCAAGGCGCACGAGACGACCACCTGGACCGCCTCGGTGTGCACCGGCTCGCTGATCCTAGGCGCTGCTGGCCTGCTCGAGGGCAAGCGCGCCACGAGCAACTGGCAGGCCTACGAGGAGCTCGGTCAGCTGGGCGCCGAAGTCGTGCCCGAGCGGGTCGTCTTCGCTGGCAAGATCGTCACCGCCGCAGGAGTCACCGCCGGCATCGACATGGCGCTCACGCTCGTGCAGCGAATCGCCGGGAACGAGCTCGCGCAGGCGATCCAGCTGGGCCTCGAGTACGACCCTCAGCCGCCCTTCGATGCGGGCTCGCCCGCGAAGGCACCGGCGGAGATCGTGGATGCGGTGCGCGCCTACTCGCGTTTCGAAGCCGCCGCTCGGTAGGTGCCCGGGTGGGCTTTGGGCCGACCCTGCGCTCCGCTAACCTGGCTGACGAAACAGCGTTCGATCAGGAGGAACACAGATGTCGGTCGAGCCCCCCCGATCCACCTCAGCCGCCGAACTCAGCGTCTTCGATGCGCGTGCGGGCGCCCGCGCGGAGAGCTCCACGTTTCTGCTCGGCCAGGTCATGTTCCTCGTCGCGATCGCTTTGGCGTTCGCTGCCGCCGGCACCTATCTGGGGCGCAATCTCAGCTTTGGCACCGCCGAGATCTGCTGGTTCGGGACGCTGGGGATGCTGATCGCTCAGATGTTTGTGCCCACCCTGCGGGAGGGTCCGGTGGGGATGACGTGGATGTTCGCGCTTGCGCTCTTGCTGGGACTGGGCATGAGCCCAATGATCGCCCACTACGCCACAGTCGACCGCACGGCGCTCTACCAGGCTGCGGGTGGTACGGCGCTCACCGTGGGGATCATGGGCAGCTACGGCTTTGCCACCTCGCGCAATCTCATCCGCTGGATGCGCCCACTGTTCTTTGCGCTGCTCGGCGTGTTCGCGCTCAGCCTGATCCTGATCCTCGTGGGCTCGGGCGAACACCTCGTGCTCAACCTTGCGATCTACGCGATCGTCGCGGCCTACCTGGCGATCTATTTCCAGATCATCCGGCGGCAGGCGACCGAGCGCGATGTGGTGTGGCTTGCCACTGGCGTCTTCATCAACATCATCAACATCTTCCTCACGCTGCTGCGGATCTTTGGCAACAGCCGCTGAGCACGCCCCGCTAACCTGCGCTCTTCGATGAGTGAAGAGCGCCGCTACGAGCCCCAGGAGATCGAGCCACGCTGGCAGCAGGTGTGGGCCGAAGAGCACACCTGGGAGGTCTCAAACGACGCGGGCGAAGGCGGGCAGGCTGGGGTGGGTGGGGCTCCGGTGGGTGGGGCTCCTAAGTCTTATGTGCTCGAGATGCTGCCCTACCCCAGCGGCGAGCCGCACATCGGGCACCTGAAGTGCTACGCGGTGGGAGATGCCATCGCGCACTTTCACCGCCGCCTGGGGCACCGCGTGCTGCATCCCATGGGCTATGACGCCTTCGGGTTGCCCGCCGAGAACCACGCGATCAAGACCGGCGTGCACCCGCGCGACTCCACGGCCGTATCGATCGCCTCCTTTCAGCGTCAGTTCCGCTCGTGGGGGATCTCGATCGATTGGTCACGCGAGCTGAGTACGTACGAACCGCGCTACTACCGCTGGACGCAGTGGATCTTCCTGCAGTTGCTGCACGCCGGCCTGGCCTATCGCAAGGAGGCGGCTGTCAAGTGGTGCCCCAACGACCAGACAGTGCTGGCCAACGAGCAGGTCGTGGATGGCCACTGCGAGCGCTGCGGCGCAGAGGTTGAAGTGCGCCAGCTCGAGCAGTGGTTTCTGCGCATCACCGACTACGCCGAGCGGCTGCTGAGCGATCTCGACGGCATCGACTGGCCCGAGCATGTGAAGACTATGCAGCGCAACTGGATCGGTCGCTCGGAGGGGGCGGAGGTGACCTTCCGCTGCGAGGCGCTCGGGGTTGATTACCCCGTCTTCACCACGCGACCCGACACGCTGTTTGGGGCGACCTTCTTCGTGATGGCTCCCGAGCACCCCGACGTGCTGCGCTTGGCGCAGGGCACGCCTTACGAGCAGGCGGTCAAGGACTACATCAACCACGCTCTCACCGAGTCAAGTGAGGAGCGCGGCGCGCTGGATAAGGCCAAGACGGGGGTGCCGCTGGGACGCACCGTCACCAACCCCGTCAACGGCGAGCAGATCCCGATGTACGTCGCGGACTACGTGCTGCTCGAGTACGGCACCGGCGCGATTATGGCCGTTCCGGGCCACGACGAGCGCGACTATGCCTTCGCGCGCGCCTATGACCTGCCGATCCGCAGGGTGATCGAAGGTGGGTCCGAAGAGGGTGACGAGCAGGGTCTGCCCTATATCGGCGATGGCCCGCTCGTCAACTCCCACGCCGACTTCGACGGCATGCACAATCGCGAGGCGCTCAGCGCGATCGTGCAGTGGCTCGATCGCGAGGCCAAGGGCCACGCCTCGGTCAACTACCGCCTGCGTGATTGGCTGGTGTCCCGCCAGCGCTACTGGGGCTGCCCGATACCGGTGGTGTATTGCGAGGCATGCGGCATGGCGCCGGTGCCCGAGGATCAGCTGCCCGTGGAGTTGCCCGACATCGAGGATTACGCCCCGCGCGGGCGCTCGCCGCTGGCCGCTGCCGAGGATTGGGTCAACACCAAGTGCCCCGTCTGCGGCGGGGACGCGCGCCGCGAGACCGACACCATGGACACCTTTGTGGACTCCTCCTGGTACTACCTGCGCTACTGCGACGCAGGCAATGATGAGGCAGCCTGGGATCCCGCGGCGCTGCGGCAGTGGATGCCGGTGGACCAGTACATCGGCGGCGTGGAGCACGCGATCTTGCACCTCATGTATGCGCGCTTCTTCACCAAGGCGCTCGCCGATCTCGGTCACCTCGACTTCCAGGAGCCCTTCCAGGCGCTCTTCACGCAGGGCATGGTCACCAAGGACGGCGCCAAGATGAGCAAGTCCAAGGGCAACGTCGTCTCGCCCGCCTCGATCGTCGAGCGCAGCGGGGCGGACACCGCTCGCTGCTACATCCTTTTCGTCGGGCCCCCCGATCAGGACGCCGACTGGTCGGATGAGGGCGTGGAAGGGGTGCACCGCTTCCTCGGGCGTCTCTGGCGCCTGGCAGCTGAGATGGCGGAACGTGAGGAGACATACACCTCGGTCGAGGAGGCTGATCTAGAGCTCTTACGCAAGACCAATTGGGCCATCGACAAGGTGTCCTCTGACATGCGTCGTTTTGCCTTCAACACTGCCATCGCCGCCGTGATGGAGCTCCTCAACGAATGCTCGCGCCTGCGTGATGAAGCTGGCGTCGCCACGGAGCGTTTTGCGCTCAGCACCGCTGCGTCGCTGCTGTTCCCCTTCGCCCCCCACGTCTGCGCCGATGTCTATGACCTGCTCACCGGGGAGCGGGTGTGGGAGCAGCCCTGGCCGCAGGCCGACCCCGCGATGCTCGAACGCGACGTCTACGAGCTGGTGTGCCAGGTCAACGGCAAGCTGCGCGACCGCGTGCAGGCCCCTGCCGATGCCGGCCCAGAGGAGCTTAAGGAGCTATGCCTGACGGCGCCCAACGTGCAGGCGCACCTCGACGGCAAGGAGATCGTCAAGGAGATCGTCGTGCCGGGGAAGCTCGTCAACCTCGTCGTGCGCTGAGGCGGGCGACAGACAGCTCGACCGGTTCCGCCTGACTCTCGAAGTCCTCGGCGATTACCTGCGTGGCGCTCTCGGCCTGAGCGGTCTGATGGCCCTCCTTTAGCTCCGGAAGCCCGGCGGTGAGGCGCAGGGCCTCCACACGATCGACCTGCTTATCGAGCTTGCGTGTGCGCACCCCCGCGAGGTCCTCATAGGCCGTGCGTGAGCTGCGCAGCGCACGGTCGAGCTTGTCCATCTGTCCTTTGAACTTCCCCCACTCGCTGTTGAAGCCGCCGAGCGCCTGCAGGATGGCGTTGGTCTGCTGCGTCAGCTTGAAGTTGTCGCTCGCCTGGCGGATGACTGCGAGGATCGCGAACAGCGTCAGCGGCGAGCACAGCACGACCTTGTGCGCGAGCGCCAGATCCAGCAGCTCGGGGTCGTTCTCGTGGATGAAGCCATAGACCTGCTCATTGGGAATGAAGGCGAGCGTGTAGTCGAGCGTGCCGCCCTCGGGGTCGATGTACTCGCGCGTGGCCACCTCCTTGATGCGCGCGCGCACATCGCGCTTGAACGCCTTGGCTGCGCCCTCACGCTCGATCTCGCTCGCGCACGTGAGGTAGCGCTGGTATTCGGACATCGGTGTCTTGACGTCCATATGCAGCAGCTGGTTGTGGACGAAGAAGGTGAAATCCGGCCGCGAGGCGCCGCCGGCGAGCTGCTGCTGCTTGCTGTATTGCACGCCCTCAATGAAGCCCGCCACGCGCAGCACGTCCTCGGCCATGCGCTCGCCCCACTGCCCGCGTGCCTGCGTGCCCGAGAGCATCTCGTTGAGTCTGCCCGTCGAGGCGCGCAGCAGTTCCGTCTGCTGCTTGCTCTCCCGCGTGACGGTCTCGAGCTTGACGATGCTCTCGCCGCGCCTGGCATCGACCTCGCGCACCCACTCACCCAGCTTGCCGATTTCCCGGCGCACCTCCACGAGGGACTTGTCGATCTCGCTCTGGCGTGCCTTGAGCTGTTCCTCGCCACGCGCGGTCTCAGCCTCCAAGATGCCCTTATTCTGGGTTGCCAACTGCTCGGCGCCGACCTTCAGAAACTGGCCCTGGATCTCGGCCTGACGCTCGTGCAGGGCCGCCACGATCCGCTCCGTTTCGCTTGGATCGAGTTTCGCCGGTGCTGCGAGTCTGCTCGCGCGGGTCTGCTGAATCAGCAGCCAGCCGACGAGGGCGATCAGCACCAGCAAGAGGATGGCGAGCGCAAAAAGCACAGCCAACAATTATTGCTCGTGCATCGGCGGCGCCATCCGCGTAGCGATCCGCGCGGCCGATCTCGCTGTTGTCCACGTGGCCGGTATCGGCTGCCGTCGGCGTGGCGCTTACACTCGCGGAGTGCCCGAGCTGAAGCCCGTCTATCTCATACACGGCGACGACCACGGTGCCATCGCCGAGCGTCGCGCGCGCCTGCGGGCGTTGGCCGAAGCGGACGGGGATGCAGCGAGCGTCGAGTTCCTCGAAGGCGAGCAGGGGATACCCGCGGGTGTGGCGATGGCGCTGTGCGCCATGACGATGACCATCGGCCGGCGCGTGATCGTGGTCGACGGCGTCGAGCGCTGGAAACCCGCGGAGGTGGAGCGCGACCTGCTGGGAGCGCTAGCGCAGATGCCCCCCGACACCACGCTGGCGATGTTCGCCCGCGAGGAGGGGCGCAGCAAAGCGCCGCCGGAGTTGCACAAGGCCGTCACCGAGGCGGGGGGGCAGGTGGTGGCGGAGGCCACCATCAAGCCTTGGGAGCTGCCCAAGTGGGTGCGCTCGCAGGCCGCGGGCATGGGCCTACAGCTGGACATGGCCGCCGCCAAGGCGCTGGTGGGTCAGGTGGGGGAGCGCCAGCAGCGGCTCTTGCGGGAGCTCGAGAAGCTGTCGCTCGAAGTGGCCGACACAGATGGCCTGCACCTCATCGGCGCCGATGAGGTGCAGGCAAGAGCGGCGCGTTCCTCCGAGCGGCGCGCGTTCTCGCTGGCCGACGCGCTGGTAGGCGCCGACGCAGGCGCTGCGACCCGCATCTATCTGAGTCTGCGCCAGCAGGGCGAGCGCCTGCCGGGTCTCAGCTACCTGATGGCCTCAAGGCTGCGCGAGGCCTTGTCGGTGTCGCTGCGCCTGCAAGGCGGCGAATCGGCCGCCGAGGTCAAGCGCGGCCTGCGCATGCCTCCGCGCGCGGCCGAGCGCTTCATTGCCGACGTGCAGCGCTCGGAGCCGCAGCGTCTGCGTGCCTCGCTGACTGCACTGGCTGACCTGGAAGTAGACACGCGCGGCGGGGACCCCGTGAACATGGATCGCACTGGCCTCTCGGGTCTCGATGAAGACACGCTGGCGGTGCGCGTAATCACGGCGATAGCTGCTTAGGAGGCGCTGTTTGCGCGGACGCGCGCTGCTCTACTCTTCTTGCGCGCCCCGGTGTTGCGGTGCAGCGCTCCGCGCTTGACGGCCTTGTCGATCGTGCTCACAAGCTCGCGGTGCTCGCTGTCAGCGGTGCTCTCATCGCCGCCCTGCACGGCTGCCTCCAGACGCCGGAAGTAGGTCTTGATCGCCGAGGTGTAGTTGCGGTTCTCCAAGCGCTCGCGCTCGCTGCGAAGGATCCGCTTTTTCTGTGAGTGGATGTTGGCCATCTTTGGAGCGCCGTACTATAGCGGCCTTGTCCGCCACTACAGATGCGACCGTGCCCTCACCAAAACAACCGCGCGGGGGCAGGATCGCCATCAACACCGCGATCTTCTCGATCGGCACGGGCATCTCGCGCGTCGCGGGACTGGGGCGCGAGGTGGTGGCCGCGTCCTACTTCGGCACCTCCGGCCCCGCATCGGCCTTCACAATCGCATTCCTGGTTCCCAACCTGGTGGCCAACCTGTTTGGCAATGCGGTTCTCTCGGCAGCCTTCGTGCCGGTATTCACCGACCTGCTCCAGCAGGGGCGCCGGCGCGACGCCTTCCGCCTGGCCTCCACTCTGTTCTGGATCATGTTGTTGGTGCTGGGCGCACTCACCGCCTTGTTCGTGCTGGCGGCGGGTTTCATCATGCCGTTGTTCACGGGCCCCAAGTTCGGTCCTGCGCTCGACACGCTCACCGTGGGGCTCTCGCAAGTGCTCTTCCCTGTCGTTCTGCTGCTCGGCTTGAGCGGCTTGATAGTGGGCATCCTGCAGTCCTACGATCGCTTCACCGTCCAGGCGATCGCCCCGGCGGTATGGAACGTGGTGATCATCGTGTTGCTGGTCGTGCTGCATCCGCACTTCCACGGGGATAACGAGATCTATGCCTACGCCATCGGCATCCTCGTGGCCACGGGCGTGCAGTTCCTGATGGTCCTGGGCGCTCTGGGGCGGATCGACTTCCGCCTGCAGTTCAGCATCGATTGGCACAATCCCCGCGTCAAGCAGGTCTTCGTGCTGATGTTGCCCATCACGATCGGCCTGGGCATCGTCAACCTCGACCAGCTCATCAATTCGGCCTTCGGCACGCTGGTCTCCGAACACGCCCCCCGCGCCATCGACAATGCCTTCCGCATCTACATGCTTCCCCAGGGCATGTTCAGCGTGGCGGTAGCCACGGTGCTGTTCCCGACGCTCAGCCGCCTGGCCTCGCGGCGCGATCCGGCGGGGATGCGGCGCACGGTGGGTAACGGTATGCGCCAGATCAACCTGCTGCTGATCCCTGCCGCGGCCTTCATGATGGTCCTCACCGTGCCGATCGTGCGCCTGGTTTTCCAGCGCGGACATTTCGGGATCGAATCGACTGACCAGGTGTCCGAAGCGCTCATCTGGTTCGCCCTCAGCCTGCCCTTCGGCGGCCTGAACCTGCTGTTGACCCGTACCTTCTTCGCCGTGCAGCGTCCCTGGATACCAACCCGTCTGGCCATGGTCAACATGGCCGTCGACATCATTGTCTCCGTGGCCCTCTACAAGCCTCTGGGCATAGAAGGTCTGGTGATCGGCACCCTGGCGGCGAACGTGGTGATGACGGTTCTGCTCCTGTACCGTCTGCGCATCGGTCTCAACGGCCGCGTGGAAGGCGCGCAGACGACGATGATCACGGCGCGCATCCTCCTGGCGAGCGGATTGCTGGCGGGCGTGTCGTGGGTGGTGTGGTACGTCCTGGACGTGCTCTTGGGCACATCGTTGCCCGCGCAGATCATCAGCGTTGGCGGTGCAGCGGGGGCGGGGCTGCTGGTGTATTCGCGCGCGGTCCTCGTCATGCGCATCCCCGAGGCCCATCAGGTGCGGCGTCTGATCCTGGGCCGCCTGGGCCGCGCCTGACCCCACAATGCGGCCGGGCGAGCCAGTGGCCCGCCCGGTTGCGCCCGGTCATAGATCGCCGCTTACTACTTACGTCCCAGGACTTCGTGTCTATGCCTGGGCGGCGTGACACTCCCGGCCACCGGGACTGGCCGCCGGCCCGAAGGCCGGCGCGTTGCCTGGCTGGACCCTCGCGGGCCCCGGCCGAGTTGGCAATCCGCCGGACCATGAAGGCTAGCGCGTTGCGCAAGGAAGGCCGCCCCAAGCGTTAGGGCACCGAGGACGCGGCCCACACGGCAGGCCCTCGAGGCCTGCCCCTTCTACTCTTAGACGGCCCATGGACCAGCAGCACATTCGTAATTTCTCGATCATCGCGCACATCGACCACGGCAAGTCGACGCTGGCGGATCGCATTCTCGAGCTCACACACACGGTGGCGGCGCGGGAGATGCGTGCGCAGGTGCTTGACTCGATGGACCTCGAGCGCGAGCGGGGGATCACGATCAAGGCGCAGGCCGTGCGGGTGCTCTTCACCTCGGCGCGCAATGGCGAGACCTATCAGCTGCACCTCATCGACACGCCGGGGCACGTGGATTTCACGTATGAGGTCTCGCGCTCGCTCGCGGCGTGTGAGGGGGCCTTGCTGGTCGTGGACGCTTCACAGGGGGTGGAGGCGCAGACGGTGGCCAATACCTACCTCGCGGTGGAGTCGGGCCTGGAGCTGATCCCGTGCCTGAACAAGATCGACCTGCCCGGCGCTGAGCCCGAGCGCGTGGCAGGGGAAGTCTCAGAGCTCATCGGCGAGCCCCCCGAGGGGATCCTCACCATCTCGGGCAAGACGGGACAGGGGGTCAGCGAGGTGCTGGAGGAGCTCGTAGCGCGCGTGCCGCCCCCCGCGGGCGACCGCGAGGCGCCGCCGCGCGCGTTGATCTTCGACTCGGAGTTCGATCAGTACCGCGGCGTCATCGCCTATATCCGCGTGGTCGACGGCGTCTTTCGCAAGGGCCAGGCGATCCACGCGATGGCCACGGGCACGCGAGCGGATATCGACGACATCGGCTGCTTCTCGCCGCAGATGACGCCTACGGGCGAGCTCGCCGCGGGTGAGGTGGGGTATCTGATCACGGGCATCAAGGACGTCACGCAGCTGCGCGTGGGAGACACGCTCACCGTCACCGCGCGGGGCGGCGCCGAAGAAGCCGGCGAGGCTCTGCCGGGCTACCGCGAAGTCAAGCCGATGGTCTTCTGCGGGCTCTTCCCGATCGACAGCGACAGCTATCCCGACCTGCGTGATGCTCTGGAGAAGCTGGTGCTCAACGACGCGGCGCTCTCGTGGGAGCCCGAGACCAGCGATGCGCTGGGCTTTGGCTTTCGCTGCGGCTTCCTGGGCCTGCTGCACATGGACATCGTGCGCGAGCGCCTGGAGCGCGAGTACGACCTCGAGCTGCTGGCGACGATGCCCTCGGTGGAGTTCGACGTGACCCTCACCAATGGCGAGGAGCTCGAGGTGCACAACCCTTCGGACATGCCCGACCCGGGCACGATCGCGGAGATCCGCGAGCCGATGATCAACGCCTCGATCATCGCGCCGCGCGAGTACGTGGGCGCCGTGATGGAGCTCTGCCAGGAACGCCGTGCGGAGCACGCGGGCATGCACTATTTGTCCCCGGAGCGCGTGCAGCTCGAATACAACCTGCCGCTGGCGGAAATCGTGCTGGACTTCTTCGACCAGCTGAAGTCACGCACGCGCGGCTACGCCTCGCTGGACTACGAGCTGAGCGACATGAAGCCGGCCGATCTCGTGAAGCTCGACGTGCTGCTGGCGGGCGATCCGGTGGATGCGCTGTCGATGGTCGTGCACCGCGAGAAGGCCTACGACGTGGGGCGCCAGCTAACGGAGAAGCTACGTAAGCGCATCCCGCGCCAGCAGTACGACGTGCCGATCCAGGCGGCAATCGGCTCGCACATCATCGCGCGCGAGACCGTAAAGGCCTTCCGCAAGGACGTCATCGCCAAGTGCTACGGCGGGGACATCACGCGCAAGCGCAAGCTGCTGGAGAAGCAGAAGGAGGGCAAGAAGCGCATGAAGCAGGTCGGCCGCGTGGAGGTGCCCCAGGAGGCCTTCCTGGCCGTGCTGGAGTTGGGAGAGGAGGAGTAGGGTTGCCGCGCTCTGATGTCCCATCGGGGTCCGCCGGGCAGCAGGCGCGCTGCGTAGCCTTGCTGTTCGTGTGCTTGGGCAACATCTGCCGCTCGCCCACAGCGGAGGGCGTAATGCGCGAGCTCGTGCGCCGCGAAGGGCTCGAGGATTGGATCACGATCGACTCCGCCGGTACAGGCGGCTGGCATGTGGGCGATCCTCCCGATGCCCGCGCCACCGCCACGGCGCGCGCGCGGGGCATCGCGTTGGCGGGCGCCGCCCGGCGCGTGCGGGACAGCGACTTCGAGGACTTCGATCTGCTGCTGGCGATGGACCGCTCCAACCTGCACGACCTGCAGCGTCTGGCGCCCGACGAGCAGGCCGCGGGGCGCGTGCGGCTGCTGCGCGAGTTCGATCCCAACTCCGACGGGGACCTCGACGTGCCCGATCCTTACTACGGAGGCCCCGGCGGGTTCGAGCAGGTGCTGGATCTCGTGCAGGCCGCCTGCGCGGGCCTGCTCGCGCAGCTGCGCAGGGAAGCCGCCCTGTGAGTCTGCCGCCCGGCACGCGCGACGCGCGGCGTGTAGGTGGGGGCGACATCAACGAGGGCTGGCGCGTGACGCTCGCCGACGGGCGCGAGGCCTTCGTGAAGACGCGCACGGGGGCGCATCCCGGCGAGTACGCCTCCGAGGCCTTCGGCTTGCAGTGGCTGAGCGAGCCGAAGGCGCTGCGTGTGCCGGGCGTGTTGGAGGTGGGGGAGGACTACCTGGCGCTCCAGTGGATCGAGCGGGGTCGCCTGGATGAGGCTGGTATGGAGGAGTTGGGGCGCGGCCTGGCGGCGATCCACATGGCAGGCTCTCCGTGCTTCGGCGATCCTCGTGCCAGCGCTGGTGCCTCTACCCGCTTCGGCTCGCTGGCGCTTCCCAACGAGGCCACTCCCGATTGGGCCAGCTTCTTCGCCGAGCGGCGCCTGCGCCCGCTGGCGAGACTGGCGCGGGAGCAGGGCTGGCTGACGAGCGCCGGCTCGCGCGCGATCGAGCGCGTGTGTGAGCGCGCAAGCGAGCTGACGGGTCCACCTGAGCCTCCGGCGCGTCTGCATGGGGACCTGTGGAGCGGCAACGTGATGGCCGATACGCAGGGGCGCCCATGGCTGATCGACCCCGCTGTCTATGGCGGGCACCGCGAGATGGACCTGGCGATGCTGCGGCTTTTCGGCGCACCGTCCGAGCGCATCTTTGCCGCCTATGGGGAGGTCTTCCCGTTGGCCGAGGGCTGGCGTGAGCGCGTGGAGCTGTGGCAGCTGCCGCCAATGCTTGTGCACGGGGTGCTCTTCGGCGGCGGCTACCGCGAGGCGGCCGAAGGCATAGCCCTGCGCTACTCCGCCTGAGGCTATCTCTGCACTACGCCGCCTGAGGGTGTATCAAGGAACGCCCGTGTATCTCATCCGGGGTGCACGTTTGCACGCCTGCTGTCCCACTTTGCTCGCGTCGTCGGCTAAGGGGATGTGCGTGCCAACACATTCCGCGAGCGACACCGCCTTTACCTGCTGGCCCGGGTGGTGGTGGCCCGCCAACATCGCCACAGCGACCTCACGCTGGCCGCGGTCGCGCGAGTCCTGTGCTGCTCCACGAGAGCGCTTCAGCGCGCCTATGCGCAGTTCGGCGAGCGCACCTTCCATGAAGAACTTGTGGCGCGGCGCATGGCCGCCGCGGCGCAGCTGTTATGCGAGCGCGATCTGCCGATCGGCGAGGTTATGCGCCTTGTCGGCTATCGCCACCCGGCTCATTTCGCCGCGACCTTCCGCCGCCGCTATGGCCTCTCGCCGGGGCGCTTCCGCGAGCGCGTCCGTCGCGGAGAGGCGCTCGGCCGCGTCGAGTAAGCCCTCGCAGGCGCCAGGCCTCGCCAGGCGCCGAGGGGAGCGATCCTCAGGTCTTGGCCTCGGCGGCCATGGCCGGTTCGAGATCGCCGACCATCTCCCAGAACCCGGCGCGCAGGGAGCGCTTAGTCTGTTGCTCCAGTTCGCCTCCCAGCATGCGGCTGGCATAGCGCAGCAGGCGCCGGTCGATCTCGCGCGGCAGTTCGGGATAGCCAAGGGCCAGTTCACGCAGCTCCTCCTTGTCCACCTCGGCCGCGAGCTCCGAGCCGAACTGGCGCCCGAGCTCTTTGCCGAAGGCGTCGGACATGAGGTTCGGAGCGCCGGCGGCGATCGCGGTGGTGGAGGCGCTCTTCACGAGCGGCGCGAGCTCTTCGGGACTCAATTGCAGCCAACCATCTACTTCGCGTTGCAGCGCGGCGCTGAAGTTGCGGTGCTCATCGGACTGAACGGTGATCAGATGGACGAGCACCCCATGCTCCTGTGCGGCCACCACGCCCTCAACGAGATCCTCGTCACCGCTAACCAGGTAGATGGTGTCCACCGCCTTGTTCTGGGCGAGCGTGAGGAAGTCGCGCAACAGCAGCGCATCGACACCCTTTTGTCCACCCATGCCCAGGCGTCCGAGGCGAACCTTCACGTTGTCGTGTTCGGCCAGGTTTTTATGCATTGGCGTGAGGCGCCGTTCGGTGGCGGCGTCGTACCAGTACAGACGCAGGAGGTCCAGGCCGCAGTGCGCTTTGGCGCGCGCGTGCAGCAGATCGAGCATCTCGTCGATCTCGATGTCAAAAGTCGCGCGGTCGCTCGAGCCGGTGGTAACAAAGCCCATCCCGGACAGGAGATAGCCAGCATCTACCAACACTGCATAGCGATCCATCGATTCCAAGTATACGCCTAGGACCCGAGGCTTCTGGTTAGTGCTTCGATGGCCGCGGCATGCTGGCAGGCATGTTCGGGCAGGTGGGACATAACGGCGTTTACGCTCCTGGAGCGGGGGCCGCTGAGGCCGGGACAGTAGACGGGTGGGGGCAGCGGGCCGCGCGCCGAGCCCGGAGCGTTCAGAGGTCGCAGCGTCTGCGCGGCTCGCAGCGCATCGCTGAAGGTGTCGGAGAAAATATCGATTGCCTGCCGACCGCTGTAGAGCTCGATGGAGCGCCCTTCGTCGTAGGTCACCGCGGGGACGCCGCGAATGACGGTGTTGCGCTGCGCTCCCAGGGTGGCGTTGGAGTGCAGGCGATAGATGACGGTGGTCACCTGCAGTGGCAGCTGGCAGCTGCCACCGCCGAGGATGCCCTTGTCGCGCACGCAATCGCCGTAGTACACGCTGTCGCCGATGGAGCTGGAGTAGCTCTTCTTTCCGTCGGCGGCCGTGAGCGGATAGGCACCGAAGTAGCGCCCCACCCAGTAGATGGGGTAGTAGGGGAAGGTCTCGGCCTCCTGCAGCGCCTGTGCCGAGAGCGGTCCGGGCTGGCCCGTGGCGCAACCATTCGCCAGCACGGTGCTCGCGGCGAGGACCACGAAAAGCAGGACGGGGAGTGCCGAGGACTTGTGCGCCGCTCGGCGCATGGCTTGAATCATGGCGGGCATTATCGGTCAGCCTGCGCTGAAAGGGGGCGCTTGGTCTTGCGGCCGTTCTCGTCAGGCTGCGCTTGGCGTTTGCAGAACCCGCTTTGTACAAACGGGCCTGGCATTGCGGGCCATCCCGAACAGCGACTTTCATGAGATTGAGATGTTGATATCGATGCAAGCTTGCGGGTATGGATCGACCGAAAAACCGCAAGTGCGGAGTCCGGTGGGGTAGCGCACCGGACTCCGTCTATGCTCTCGCTCCTCCGTGGGCGCTGGACTGAAGAAGATGGCGGCGTCGCGCGCGCTGGCCGCGGCGGTTGTGCTCGTGGCGCTGTGGTTGCTCGTGAACCCGCGCACGCCCGACCTGGCTGCGCAGGTGTATCGCGTAGCCCTCTTTCGCCACGAGGGCTTTGCGGTGTGGGACCTGCGCTGGTACGCCGGTCATGCGCTGCCCGGCTATAGCCTGCTGTTCCCGCCGCTTGCGGTATTGCTGGGCATGCGCGCGGTGGCTGCGCTCGCGGTGCTGACCACGGCCGTGCTCGGCGAACGGCTGCTGGTCGGCCTCTATGGCGAGGCCGGACGCTGGGGAGCGATGTGGCTGGCCTTGGCGGCTGTGGCGGATCTATGGATCGGACGGCTCACCTTCGCATTGGGGGTCGCGTTTGCCGTTGCCTGCCTGCTGGCGTTCGTGCGCGGGCGGCCCGTGCTGGCTGGCGCGTTGGCGCTGTTGTGCGCGGCGGCGAGCCCCGTCGCGGGGGTGCTGCTGGCGCTGGTGGCGCTCACCCACGCTCTACTGCGGCGCTCCTCCAGAGCAATGGTCGCCGTGGCGACGCCGGCCGGCATACTTGTGATCATCCTGGCGCTGCTCTTTCCCGAAGGCGGGTGGGAGCCCTTTCCGACGACCTCCTTCATCGCGACGGTCGCGGTGGTGCTGGGCTTCTTGTACGCGCTTCCCGCAGGGCAACGCGAGTTGCGTCAGGCGGCAGTGGTCTACCTGGGAGCGTGTGTGCTGTGCGTGGCGCTACACACCCCCATGGGGGCCAATGTGGAGCGCTATGGGCTGCTGCTGGCAGCGCCGCTGCTGCTGTGCGCGCTTGGCGCTCGCCTCACCACGGTGGCCGTCGGGGTGCTGTGCGGTATTGCCCTGTGGACCATCTGGGGTCCGCTGCGTGAGACCGCGGTGGTGGCAGGCGACGCTGCCACCACCGCCGCCTACTACGCGCCGCTCGAGCGCTTCCTGGCCACGCACGGAGGGAGCCTCAAACGGGTGGAGGTGCCTTTCACGCGCTCGCACTGGGAGGCGGCGTGGCTTGCACCCTCGTTCTCGCTGGCGCGGGGCTGGGAGAAGCAGCTGGATACGCGCTATGACGACGTGCTGCTGAGGCCAGGGTTGACGGCGGCTGGCTACCACGCGTGGTTACAAGTGCAGGCCGTTAGCTACGTGGCGCTGCCCGATGCGCCGCTCGATCCATCGAGCGCGGCGGAGGGACGACTGATCCGCGCTGGACTGCCCTTTCTGCGCCAGGTGTTCGTCGGCGCCCATTGGCGGGTCTATCGGGTACTCGACGCAACGCCGCTCGTGCAGGGCCACGGGCGCATGAGTGCGCTGGGCCACGACTCCTTCGGGCTGCTCGTCACTGCGCCCGGGCGTCTGCTGGTGCGGGTGCGCTACACGCGCTACTGGACGCTCACCCACGGGGCCGGCTGCATTGGGCGGGCGCCGGGCGGTTGGACGTACGTCATGGCGCGTGCCGCAGGGGCGATCGACGTCGCGGCACGCTTCTCACTGGGCCGGGCGTTGGGACTGGATGGCTCCTGCGGCGTTGGCAGCGCACAGGCGGCTTCGCGCTCGCTCGGCTCGCTTGACTACCGCTGGTTAGTCCCCACGTGGGGAGCATCGCCTCCTTCGATCGCGGCGGAGAACGCGGCGCCGGGTACTCAAGCGTGGCGCCTGCCCGGAGCGCCCCTGCTGCTCGGAGGCGAAGGGCGGGGAGATGTCGCAGGCTATGTGTCTTCGCAGAGCATCTCTCCGGGTGAAACGGAGCGCATTTACGTGAATGCGCCGCATGCTCACACCGTCAAAGTGGAAATCTTTCGCATGGGCTGGTACCACGGAAGCGCAGGACGCCTGGTTCTCCGCAGCCGTCCGCTGCGTGCTGTGCGCCAGCCGGGATGTCAGCACAGTATGGTCACTGGTCTCACGCAGTGTGCGTGGCGCGCCACTCTCTCCCTTCCCCTCCCCAACGCTTTGCCCAGCGGCGTTTACACAGTGAAGCTCACGACCGATCGCGGCGCGCGCCGGGACTGCCTGTTCGTGGTGCGATCGCGCGCGCCGGCGCCGTTGCTGGTGGTGATACCCACGGCTACCTATGAGGCCTACAACGCGTGGGGCGGTGACAGTCTCTATCCAGGCGGGCGCCTGCCGGTAAGGATCACGGGGACATACCAGGGCGTGGAAGTCTCCTATGCGCGTCCTTATGACAGCCAGACGGGCGCCGGACAGTTCTTCATCCGCGAGGTCGCGATGGTGCGCTTTCTGGAGCGTCACGGCTACCCGGTGTCATACACCACGAGTGAGTCGCTCGACGCAGATCCCTCCCAGCTGCGGGATGTACGCGCGGTGATCGATGTGGGGCACTCCGAGTACTGGTCCGCGCGTGAGGAGCAAGCGTTTGTGCGGGCGCGCGCGGGCGGTACGAGCCTGCTGTTCTTCAGTTCCGACACGCTGGCCTGGCAGGTGCGTTTTGCGCCCGGCGGCACGGATTCCAGTGAGGCCGGCCGGCCCGATCAGGTGATCGTGGGCTACAAGCAGTTCGCCTCCGCGGATCCCGACCGCGGACAGCCCTCGGGCCTGTTCCCCGTGGGGGGCGCGGGGCTCGTGGGCAGCGCGTATGACGGCTGCATCACGCCGCGCCTTCAGCAGAGTGGGCCGCCGGTTTACCGCTATTACGCGTGGCGTCCTGCTCGTGGGCTACAGCCGGCGTGGCTGTTCGCGCACACGGGCGTCAGCGCTTCCACCGTCATTCCAGGGATCGTGGGCTATGAGCTTGACGAGCGCACTTCCGCGTCGCCCAAGAGCACGCTCGTGGTGGGCTCGGGCACGGGGGTGCCCTGCCAACATGAGAGCGAGCCCTCGCCCGTGCGTGGCGAAATCGCGCAGAGCACGCTCTATGAAGCGCCTTCGGGGGCGCTGGTGTTCGCGAGCGGCACGTTGGGTTGGCTGTATGGGCTCTCGCCGGTGCCCCAGGCCTCGCCCGAGGTCCCGCGCGCGCCTGATGCGCGAGTGGTGGCAATGACCGAGAACCTGCTTGCGCGGGCGCTGCGCGGTGGGGGAGCCTCGCGCTGAGGTAGTGGGAGCGCCTCGCGCTGATGACCGCTATCGGCCTGGCGCGAGTCCGAAGAGTCCGGTGTAGCCGGTCAGGTAGACATCCTTGCCATCGGTGATGACGGGGTCGAAGGAGCCGCTGTGCATGGTGAAGACCACGTGCCCGGTGGAGATTCCTAGGCCGTAGGTCGTGTGGGTGCCAAGATCGGCGAAATACACGACGTTGCCGACGACGGTGGGCGAGCCCGAGATGCGCCCATGCGCGTTATAGCTCCACTGCACATGGCCGGTGCGCGCACTGAGCGCGTAGAAGCGCCCGTCGTAGGAGCCCATGTAGATGGTCGGTCCCAGGCCCGGGGCACTGGCCACGGCGGGCGAGGAGTAGACGTAGGCACCCGTCTGATAAGCCCAGTCGAGCTTGCCCGTGTAGTCGTCGTAGGCGTAGAAGCGCCCGTCGGTGTTGCCGAGGAAGACCCGACCGTATGCAACGGCGGCGGTGGAGTAGAAGGTGCCGCTGCCCAGCAGTGCGCCTTCGCTGCCGCTGCGCCACATGCGCCGCCCCGTGCGCTCGTCGAGGGCCTGCACCTGGCCGGAGTAGTCGCCGAAGTACAGCCAGCCGTCTTTCAGTGTGGGGCTTGCCTTAACCGGACCGGCCGCATGGTAAGTCCACACGACGTTGCCATTATGGGCGTTGAGCGCGTACACGGTGCCATTCTGGGAGCCAAAGTACAGCGTGCCGTGGTCCAGCATGGGAGAGGACTCGCTTTCGCTGGAGAGATCACGCAACCATTTGATCCTCCCAGTGGTGTAGTCCAGCGCCGCCGCGAGACCGCCGTGGGAGTTGTGCCGGTGTTGCAGCAGCGTGACGTACACCGTCGTGCTATCCACTGCGGGCGAGGAGGCCGAGAGCGCCCCCAGCCGTCGCGCCCAGAGGACGTGGCCGTTGTGTTTGCTGATCGCCGCAAGCACTCCATCGTCGGAGAGCTGAAAAAGACGTTCGCCGCGAAGCACCGGCGGGAACTCCAGCAGCGCGCTGCCGTAGTGTTCCCAGCGTACTTGGAAGGGTGGACGCAGGGTAGGGGCGCTGGGGAAGAAGCGCGTGTGTTCCTTGTTGTAACCGTACATCGGCCACGCCGAGCGATCGACGGGGCGGGGAGGCAGCGGCGGGGGAGCTTCGGGCACGAAGCGCGCCTTGGGGTGGTAGATGCTGCCCGTGCGGTGGCGCTCGTAGAGATAGCCCCCGATGCCCACCGCCACTGCGACGATGAGCAAAGCGGCGGCCAACAGAAGCCAGCGGCGCCTCACGCGGCGAGCTTAGAAGAAGCGGAGGTCTCTTGCTGCAGGTCTCCCTCCGGGCGCGGCTGCTGCTGCGCGGCAAGCTGTTGTGGCCTGGGTACCCTGCGCGAGGGCTGCCGGGGCGTGCGGGCGAGCCGCGCGAGTATGCGCGTGGCGTTCAGCGCCAACAGCCAGGCCAGCGCGATCGCCAATGGTGGCAGCGTCAGCCCGGAGACGAGCGACAGCACGTCGTGGTTGCCCTGCAACGACCAGTTCCACAGCAGGTAATCGCCGGCGGCGAGCGCAGAAACGAGGGCCAGGGGCCGATGGGGCACGGTTGAAACCCTAATGGCCCTTGGGGACGGACGCAGGCTTGGGTGCGGACGTAAGTGGGGAGGCGACGTAGAGGTGGGGAGGCGGACGTAGGTGGGAGGCGGACGCAGGCGGTCAGGGTTGCTGCGGTCGATCCATTTGTGCGGTGCAAGTGCGAGGGACAGTCCCGCCGCTCTATCATCGCTCGGCGATGAGCGCCGGCGAGGAGGGTCAGGGATCAAGAGTGTCGCCATCGGAGGTTTTCGCGCCCGCCCTACTCGACGGTCAGGTGGCTCTCGTCACAGGCGGCGGCACGGGTCTGGGGAGGGGCACGGCGATCGAGTTGGCGCGTTGCGGGGCCGCGGTTGTGGTGGCGGGCCGCCGTGAGGCGATGTTGCAGCGCACCGTTGGCGAGATCAGCGAGCTGGGCGGCAGGGCCGAGTGGGTTGTTGGAGATGTGCGCCAGGCAGAGTCGGCCGAGCAATTGGTTGCAACCGTGCTCGAGCGCTGCGGACGCCTCGATGTGCTCGTCAACAATGCCGGCGGCCAGTACTTCACGCCCGCCGAGGCCATCACCGCGAAGGGCTGGCGCGCGGTGTGGCGGCTAAATGTGGACGGCGCCGTCAACATGTCGCGTGCCGCGTATGAGCTGACGATGCGCGCCGCCGGTGGCGGCACGATCGTCAACGTCACCCTCTCGCCACATCACGGCATGCCCGGCATGGCACACTCGGGCTCCGCGCGTGCAGCCGTTGAGGCGCTGACGCGCGAACTGGGCTCGGGGTGGGCTGGCGATGGGATCTCGGTGGTGGCTGCTGCCGCTGGGCACTTCGATACCGAGGCGCTCGAGAAGTACCCCGAGGTGATCCGCGCCGGCACCGCGCGTTCGATACCAGTGCAGCGGCTGGGCACCGTGCAGGAGCATGCCTGGCTCGTGGCGCTGCTCGCCTCTCCTCTGGGGCGAGCCTTCAGCGGATCCGTCGTCACCCTGGACGGCGCCCGCGACAATTGGTTTGGCCCGTGGCCCCCGCCAGGCATGGCCGGTGAGCAGGGAGAGGTGCCGGCCGAGGCCCGCAGGGGGGCTGGGTAGAAGTCCAGAGACTCCGGGCTGTGGGAGGCGGCTCAGGGGCATACGCGCAATCCCGAAGCCCGGACGCCAGGCCCCGCCGGTAACATGGATGCCTGCCGGCGGGCGAAGTGTTGTGGTTGCACAGAAGCCTTCCAAGCTTCTAGGGCGGGTTCGATTCCCGTCGCCCGCTTGCACAAGCCACGGGGAGTGGCGCAGTCTGGTAGCGCACCCGGCTGGGGGCCGGGCGGTCGCAGGTTCAAATCCTGTCTCCCCGATTAAAATTCGCTGCGCATCGGTCGAAAATGTATCGATTTGCAGGGGTTTCTGTAGATCTGAGGGTTGTGACGTCACAGGTTCATGTCTCGAGGTAGAGCTCCCAAACGCCCGTAGATTGGGGCTTTGTGAAGGCTCGTGTGCCTCCGGGTGGTCCTCAAGTGGTCCTGGGGCGGGCTTTCCGTTGCAGATCTTTTGCAGCGGAGGTCGATTCTTTTGCATAGCTATGACCCCACGATCGTCAGTTTTGGCCTTTGTTTCGCGGGTCCTGGATGCGCTGCTGGTAGGTGTCCATGGCGCGTTGTGCACGGTCGCGGGCGCGACGCTCTGAGAGCTTGGTGTAGACGGTGGAGATGAGGTACCCGCCGTCGTCGTGGCCGACCATCGTGGCGACGGTCTGAAAATCGAGGCCAAGGCCGCCGTCGTCAACGGGGTCGATCATCCACTGGATGGCGCGGTGCTTGAGCTCGTAGAACTCGTGGCCTGGCATTCCTGCTGAGGCGCGTACGGCGTGCCAGTAGTGCGTCCAGTTGGGTTGGGTCATGTAGCCACCACGGATGGCGGGAAAGAGGATTGTGTCGCTGTATCGCGGCATGCGTTCCAGATGCTTCCGGAAGGTGGGGCTCATGACCACCCAGCGCGGATCATCGTCCTTCGGGGAGACCCGCTTGCCTGTATTCGAGTCCAGCTGCCACCGTATGTGGAGGACGTTCTCGGTGTAATCGATTTCGTCGTAGTGCAGAGCGAACACCTCGCCTGGACGGATGGCAGCCTCACCGACAGCGAGGACTACACCCTCGATGACGAGGCCGTAGTCGTCGACGCGGCTTGTTCGCGCGGCGTTGCGCAGTCTCTCGTATTGATCGTCGGTGATGATCTCGAAGTCGTGGCGGTCAACTCGGCGCTTGCGCTTGCTTGCGCCGATCCGTGCGAAGGGGTTGTTCTTGATCAGCTCGCGGTCGAGGGCATGGTTGAAGAATTGGCGCACGTTTTGTCGGGTGTGGGCGCCCCTGGGACGAATCCACGTGAGAGCCTCATCACGGCCGAAGCTGTCCACGGGGCGGTCTGGGAACTCACGAATGAACGGTCGCAGCGCCTCTTGCATCCACCGGACGGAGCTGGCCTTGCGGCCGTTTTCTTTGCGGGTGTGCTCGCCTGCGGGCCATGTCATCGTGATCCGGCTGGTTTCCTTGTCGATCACGGCGCCCGCGAATTCCAAGACTGTTGGGATCTTTTGGGCGCGGGCATCGACCTCTGCGCGCAGCTCGCAATGCCTTTCCTCCTTGGCTCGCCTGTATTCCTCGACCGTGGCGTAGGAGCCCACCCACTTTGTGTGCCCTTTGTAGGACGCGAGCCCGACGTACTTTGGCTTGCGGCGGGTACCTCGGTTGTGCGGCATCAGACTTCCTCTCCGGGGTCTAGTCTTGATCGCCGGCCTTGAGCGCGTCGCGGGCAAAATCATCAGCGACTGCAAAGGGGGCCGGACTGTTCTCGGCGGTGGCTGCCAACGCGGCCAGCTCGTCATAGAAGGAATCGGGCAGTGCTGTGGAGTTGGGCTTTGCTCCGCCGTCGATGATCACGACGCGTCTGCGTTCGCGCTGCCAGAGCAGGTACAGGCGGTAGAGCATCTGGCCGTGCCTGTCTCGTGCCTCGTGTAGATGTGCGCAGGAGCCGTGCATCGAGTCGTGCGAGATCCGATCCTTCCACTGGTCGGGCCCTACGGTGCGTACCGCATCAACGATCGCCAACAACTGCATGCGCACAGCCGACGGTTGCTCGCGCAGAAACTCGAACGCGGGCACGCTACGCGCACCGCCGCCGGTCTTGACGAGCCACTCAACGCTCCAGCGAGCCACGGTCGCCAGACTATTCGTCGTTGAGCCAACCATGAGTTGACCTAAAGGCCGTTGTATCCACGCCACAAAGCGTGTTGCATGTATGCCACGCGATCTGCTAGACTTGAGCCCATGCCCAGGAAGACTGCTCATCAGGTCGCCGTCAACGCGCTGCTTTCCGAGGCTGAGCGTGCCGAGCATGGCCGGCTGGTGCAGTCTCTGCAGGCACGCAATGCGATGCTGACGATCCTCGAGACGACCCGCGAGAAGCAGGGCATCACCAAGCAGGCCCTGGCCGGTCGTGCCGGCCTGGATGCGTCCAGCGTCAGGCGACTCCTGACCTCCACGACCGCCAACCCAACGACGGACAACGCGTTCCGGCTGATGGCCGCTATGGGCATCGCACTCGAGGCCAAGCTACCCACAGGAGAGCGCGTCGAGGTTGTAAGCCCTGGGGCACCCGGCATAGCCACCGACTCCGCAGCTGCGGCCTAACCAGGTCTCGTCCACGACAACGGCACGCGTGTGACACTCGCGGTCTCGCGGTGTCTCAACTTCGATCGCTGCTTAGCGCCTCGCGAGCAGGCGAGTGAACGAGCGCTTTCGCATCGCCGAGAGCACGCAGGAGTGTTCTGATGCTCAGTCGCTACGCCCGGAACTCGTCCAACTCAGATGTGAGCCAGGACCTTGTTCGCACGCTTCCTCGAGTGGCAAAGCATCAGTGATGCGCGAGCGCGCGCGCAGTCCACGAACAGGGGGTCGGGCCACCGGTCTGTGGGGTTTGCATCATCGAGGCGCTGCGCATCGCGATGCGCCGATGGGTCGCAAGGCGTCAGATACACCATGCCTGATGATGCAAATAGTTCCGTCTTCGGCGTAGTTCATCATTCATCGGCTATCGCTAGGCCGGATCCGCCGAGCCGAGCTGTAGCTCTCAACGAACAACGACCTCAAGAAGGGGGCGGCTCGGCGATGGCCACAGAGAAGGTGCCGGTCTATATAAGCTTCGACTACGACCATGACAGTGACCTCAAGACGTTGCTCGTCGGCCAGGCGGCCAACGAGGACTCGCCTTTCAGCATCGCGGACTGGTCTATCAAGGAGGCATCGAGCGACTGGAAGGACAAGGCGCGCGCACGCATTAAGCGCGTCGAGCAGGTCATTGTGCTCTGTGGCGAGTACACCGACACGGCCACCGGCATCAATGCCGAGATCGCCATCGCGCGTGACGAGGAGAAGCCGTACTTCCTGCTGGCGGGCCGAGCCTCAGGCAACAACAAGAAGCCCACGGTGGCCCTATCGACGGACAAGATGTACAACTGGACGTGGGACAACCTGAAGACGCTGATCGCCGGCGGACGCTGACCTGGGTGAGACTGCCATGCCGGCGAGAAAAGCGTCACGGGTCTTCGTCAGTTACGACTACGACCACGACCTGGACCTCAAGAACCTTCTCGTTGGCCAGGCGAGGCACAAAGACACGCCGTTCTTCGTCGAGGACTGGTCAGTGAAGTATGCGTCGCGTGGCTGGAGATCCGACGCTCGCTCGCGCATCAGCCGAGCGAGCGTAGTGATTGTCATCTGCGGCCACCACACGAACCAAGCGGTCGGGGTTGCTGCGGAGGTCGAGATCGCGCGCGAGACCGGAACGCCTTACTACTTGCTGCGTGGACGCAAGACCGGCACCGTGCGCCGTCCACAGGGAACGTGGCTTTGGGAGAAGGCGTATCCCTGGACTTGGGAGAACCTGCGCGCCATCACAACCGGGCGTGTGTGACCTTTGCCAGACGATCAGGGCACGCTCCTTGAGCTGTACAAGAACGCCGTCGAGATGGCGGATCGGGTGTCGTCTCGCCGAGCCGGCGCCAACACGTTCTTCCTAGCGCTGAACACGGCTCTGGCGGCAGTCGTCGGCATCGTCAGCTCGGCGCGCAAGCCACCGCCTCACGGCAGCGCGCCTTCGTTCGACGCCTTCGGGCTGGTGCTCACGGCAGTCGCAGGCATCGTCCTCGCCATCGTCTGGCGGGCGCTCCTCGCCTACTACCGGCGGCTCAACGCTGCCAAGTTCGATGTCATCAACAAGCTGGAGAGACAGCTTCCCGCTCAGCCCTATGCGGAAGAGTGGGCGATACTACATCCCGGTGAGCCCACCGAGCCAGAGCCGGAACTTGAGCACAGACAGGTCGTCAAGCGCCTGCGCCGTTGGCGGCGCAAGACGAAGCACCGCGAGGCGACAGTCATCGAGCAGGTGGTGCCACTCGTGTTCGTGCTGATCTACATAGCGCTCGCCGTGCGGGTGCTGGTCGAATGACCTACCTCGACACGCTCGCGGAGGAAATCCGGGGGGCTGTGGCGGAGGACGTGCTGCCGGACCAGGATACGTCGAGCCTCTTTCGCACCTACGCAGTGCTGATGCTGGCCAAGGGCGAGGAGGTCACGCGCGAAGACGTCCATAACGCGTGGGTCGCGTGGATGCTAGACAAGGGCGAAAGGCACGAGTCGCTGGTACCATATGCCAAGTTGCCGGCTGAGACACAGGCCGAGGACTCGCCGTTCATGGTCGCTGTGCGGACGGTGGCCCGACGGCACAAGGTCATCAAGGACGGCTAGGCGGCGAGCGTCCTCTCCGCTTGGCGCCTATGGGTATAAGGCCCGCAGCCGCATGGGACCGAGTGAGTCCCCTACGCTCACGAGGCTGTGGTGTGCGGAGATCAGCCGCGCGTATCAGCCTGCGCTTCGAGGAGTTCCGTAGTACGAGCGTCGTCCCCGCCGCCGAAATAGGCCTCCAGCACACGTCGGAACACTGCCGTGCAAAGCCGAAATGCTCGCCTCGAGAGGGTATCAGTCGGCTTGTGGGGGTCGTTCGGCGAGACGGGCGCCGAGGTCGTGGTCTTTGAGGTGGTAGCTGTCGCCCTTGAGGAAGAGGATCTCGGCGCGGTGGCCTACTACAAGGCGTCCCTGCAACTACGCCAGCTAAATATAACTCTCCGAATATCAGGAAGGGTTGGCTCGTGTTGTCTACTCGCTACTCTGCCCATTGGTGCCGAAGGTTCTGGACAGCCAAGGAGACGGCAGCAACGAGGCCGTCACAGTCCTCGCAGAACATCGCGCGGAGGGGCCACACACGCATGGCATTGTTCAGGTCAGACGGCTCGATCTCGCTGAGGCAGCAGAAACCCGTGAGGCCGTTGAGCTGATCAACACGGTTAGCCGCAGCACCGCGTTTCGGCGCGTGCAGCAGCTCGCCGAGCTAGCCCTAGCCCGCATAGCGCCAATAACGGCACGCGACCAGCCCGCACAGCATGAGATCGACGCGTGTGTCGCTGCTATAGCTGCGCTCGTTCGCGCTCGCGAAACCTTCGAAAAGAGCGCCTCTGAGCTATCGAACAGCTCCGCCACCGCATCGATTGACGAACTCTCGTCTCACCCAGCTTGGAACGCGCTAAATGCACTCGCCGCGGACCCACTGTCATTCAAGCGCGATCGGGGAGGGCGCGTTGGCACTCTAGACGCCGCGAACCAATTCGTGGAGCTGGGGGTGTCAGTGGCAAGCGCCGTGGCGGCGTGTCAGCGCGTCTTTATCGCGATCCTCAGAGCCCGCGCGGACGATGTGCTGGCGGCAGGCAAGCGACTACGGCTCCTGCAGGCCGAGGCACCGGAGGGGCGCCCCACACTGATTGCATCACCCGAGTATCGACCAGATGGCACCGCCATGAGCCTCACCCCGGAGAACCTGCCGATGGAGCAGATCAGCGAGGCGTTGCGAATCGCACGGTTCGCCGTGGAGCACGGAGACGCCGACGATATGCCAGGGCCGAAAAAGCCCGACCAAGACACCATGCCAGAGCCTGCAATCAGCGAGGCCGAAGCTCACGAGTCGAACGACACTGCTGCCGAGACGCAAGGTTCGCCGGCTGGTTCGCCAGCGCCAGAAGGAGCCGCTGCTTCTGAGCCGCAGCCGCCGACCGATCCACCAGTCGATCTGCAAGGCCTGATTCGACTTGCTCGGGAACTGAACGACGATCTCGAGCGGGCGTGGTCCGGCGCCCTTGAGCGAGCGGTCCACCAAGACGGAGTACAACGACAGATTGCTGCGGTGCGCGGCGCAATCGTGGCTGTGCAACGCCTGTATGCGAACGACCAAAAACCCATGGATGAGTGGCCCCCGGGCGCAGAGCAGATGGTGCAGTTCGAGCGCGACCCGTCCGCCTCGGCCGATCTCATGCCCACCGCGCAGCTGCTCGCGCTCGTGGCGGTGTTGGAAGGTTTGAACCCGGTCGCGCAGGCGTCGCGCGTCGAGGTGTCCTGGAAGTCCGGAGAAGGGGAGAAGCTCTCAAAGTATTGGGAGGCTGGAGCGTTCTCCGTGCTGCGAGCGCGGCTTGAGCTCTTGGGCGACCTGCTTCGGTCGCCCGGTGAGTCCGGGCGGGCCAACCAAATGGACACGTTCAGACATCTGCGATCCGCGCAGATGACGTGGCGGAAGGGCGACCCGGAAGCGTGCCTGGCGCATGCCGCCGCTGGGCTCGCAACGCACCTCAAGACACCGGTCGAAGAGCTCGCCCCGGTACTCGCAGCCGATCCTGTACTTGTCCAGGCAGGTCTTGCAGATCAGGCATGCGCTGCGCTACGTGTGTTGCAGCGCGTCCTGCGAGGAGAGGCGGTTCTCGCTCTGGCGACGATTACTGCCCCTGCCCTGGCCGACGCGCTCCTCGTCTTGTCACAACCGCTGCCCGGCGGGGAGCGACTCTCAGCACAGGACCTACACGACCTGATCGCCCGTGAGGTGCCATTCGAGTCGCTGCGAGATGTCGGGACTCCCTGACGGGCTCGACGTACTGTCCCTGCGCTCGACGGAGCAGGGGATCTCAGTTCGCATCGGTGGTGTCGATGTCGGACCTGCTCTGCGTAACGCAAACGTTCAGACTCGCCTTAACGATCTTCCTACAGCCTCCATCCAACTCGACTCGATCCTGCTTGCTGGGGAGCCTGTGGATTACTTCGGGGTTATTGAAGTCGGCGGTCGACTCCCGGCAGGGGATATGCACTCCCTCTTTACCGGGAATGTCATGACAGCTTCGGTCACGGATGATGAGCTTGAGCTCGACTGCCAAACCCACCCGTCGTTGACCGAAAGGAAGGTCGGCGGTATCGAGTTCCTGAACGCCCATCCAGGGGAGATGCTGCATATGATCACGCGCTCAGGTGGCCTAAGCGAGGAGCAGATCCACGTCGCGGGACTGGAGCAAGAACTGCCGATCGAGGTGATCGAGGTACTGCTGCCGCTCACGGGTGTGGCGGTCAGCGAGCCGGTGCGGATCGGGCCGGTCACGCTGCTCCAAGCCGCCGAAACTGAGCCGCTGTGGCATGGCTTTGCAGACAATATGCTGCAGCGAGAGCTGCGCGAAAGCGAGTGCCATGCTCTGTATCGCCGGGTCGGGCGGCAGCTCCTCGACGTTGAGGAACAAGCCCTCGCCACAATAGATGTGGTCCTCGCGTGGCTCGTCGCGCGTGCTCGATATGGCCTCGCATATCTCCCCGACGGAGCTCCCCAAGAGTTCATTCGAAGCAGGGCACTCAGCCGGCCGACCCCCGCCGGTGTCGTGCTCGTCAAAGGTCTCGAGAGCGGTCGAGCGTGGCTTCGGAGGTCGCAGCCAGCAGCCAACAGCAGGACACTCAGTCTCAGCGAGGACGATTCGCAGTGGCTTCCACCAGACCCAGAGGCGCTCTCCACCTCTCAGCGCCTCGCGCTACTCGCACTACGACGCGCGGCGGCCGCATCGGCCGTGCTTCCGCGCGTGGGAGCACTGTGGGAGGCGATCGAGTTCTACGTCGCAGGTGTTCGCCCCGAGCCGCGCTTCTCCGCCGCAGAAGCCAAGCGGATTCGAAAATCCATACCAAAAGACGTAGACCTCGAGCTGCGCGACCGCGCCATGAATCTACTTGCGAAGCTCAATGATCCCCCACTCATGGTCAAGATACGTGAGGCCGCTGAGCGAGACGGAGTACCGCTCACGGACGCAGAGATCGAGCTTCTCAAACAGGTCCGCATCGTGCGCAATAACACGGCACATGGTCGCCACGCCGAACTACCCGCTCCCGCCGATGTCGACTACGCGGTAAGTATGGTCGCGCGTCTGCTGCTCCACAGCATTGCGAGAAGATGACCGACAAGCAGCGAGTGCAAGCACCGCCGCGTGTCCGCATAGACCGAACTGAGCTCAACCTGAGTCCTGATCTCGATGCGGTGCCGAACGACGGTTTGACCCCCGTCACTCCCGCCCTCCACAGCAAAGGAGTCGTCCGCCACTGACCACGACCTCGCGCCCGCAATGGACGAAGATCGAGTCTGCGGCCCGGTCCGGCAAGCATTTGCGCTTCGCCCGGCACAAGGGGAATGGAGTTGCTCATCGGTGCCCGGTGCGCTCGGAGGTCGTCTAGGGGGCGCTAGCGTCGCTGTGCAGGAGGCGACGACTGAATCGCGACCTCGTCCGTGCCGCCCTGTCGCTTAGAGTGGCTTCGCTCGCCGCCCTGGGCCAGGCGGTAGAAGGTTTACGATGGACACGCACGCTACGATGTGCATCAGGTGTGCATCGTGAGCCGTTGGTGAGTGTGCACGGCGTGCGCAACGTTTGCAAAACGTTTGCAGAACAGCCAAAAACCCAGGATCTAAGCCAAATTAGTACTGTCTCCCCGACTCGAAAACCCGTTTGCGACAGCAACCGTCATGGCGCGTCAAACAGCGCCAAATTTTGGCGTGTATGCAGGGGATTATGGGGACCTGGGCGCGATCAGGGTCCGATGGTCGCGAGATTGCCGTGGGGAGTTCTTCGGCGCCCTTGTGCCACGAATTTGTGCCACGGCGACCTCGTGGCACAACGTGCGTATCGAAGCCTCGGAGCCGTCTAGGAGCGGCGACCGAGAGCGTGCTCTGGATCGTGTGACGGCTGCATTCGGGCGCACGGGAGCTTCACGCAGATGAGCCTCCTGGCTGGCGGGCGTTAGGAGTGGGGCCGATGAGACGCTCGGGCGGAGACGTCGGTCTCGATTGCTGGCGGCGCCTCTGGTGGCGGTAACGTGATCGCCAGCATGAGTCCGGCAACGGCCAATATCGACCTTCCGACGCTGCGCGCCCGCCGCGACCAGATCCTCAGCTGCGCTGCCCAACACGGCGCACGCAACGTGCGCGTGTTCGGTTCCATCGCCCGCGGCGAAGCGGAGTCCGGCAGCGACGTCGATCTCTTGGTCAAGATGGATCAAGGCCGCAGCCTGCTCGATCTCGTGGGTCTCTGGCAGGAGCTGGAGGACATGCTCGGCACACGCGTTGATGTCCTCAGCGAGGGGGGCGTGAGCCCGCATCTGCGCGAGCGCATCTTTGCCGACGCCGTGGCCCTGTGAAGGACGAGCGCACCTATCTCCTGCACGCGATCGAGGCGATCGACGCGATCCTCAGCTACACACGTGAAGGGCGAGATGGGTTTTTGGGCGATCGCAAGACCCAGGATGCCGTTATCCGCAACATCGAGATCATCGGCCAGGCCGTCAAGGGAATATCGGATGGAACTCGTTCCCTGGAGCCCGACGTGCCGTGGCGGCAGATCGCGGGGATGCGCGACAAGCTCATCCACGAGTACTTCGGCGTGGAGCTGGCACTCGTCTGGGATGTCGTCGAGCACGATCTGCCGATCGCACGCCCGCGGCTGGAGAAACCGGCCGCAAGACTTGCAAGTGATGCAGGCTCTCAAGGCGAGCCGCCCTAGAGGCATCAGCATCCCGACCGCCCACGAAACTACCCACTCGCCCGCGGATCGCCCGTAACCGCGCGGCTCCACACCTTTCTCCCCGACCATTTGATGAAGATCGAACCTGGCCTAGTCCTTCCAGGGGCTGGGCCTTCGGCGGTCTCCTGACAAGCGGATTGGGTCCGCAATCTGATCGAGGCACTGATTGCAGCTTGAGTCTGCGCCCCAAGGCCAGGGGATTGTGCCTTGGTCGAGGCGCAATACGAACATGAGTTCTGGCTGATGCCTTCCGTATCGTCTGTGCCGATGATCAGAGCCAGTAGCCCGGCCAAGGGTCACCGCGTCGCTCGATGAGGAGTCGGACGGTCGGCTCGATCCGCTGATGCTGGCGATTGGGCGCCGTATTTGCCGCGGGTGGTCTTGAGAAGGGGCTACCGCTCGAAATCGCCCACGCGCGACATGATCGGGACGGACGATTTCCTGCCGAGCATGAGCTGGTGAAGCTTGAGAGTCTGCCGGCGGGCTATTTGCTCGCCGAGTTGCGGAGAACTTGAGCTGTCTGAGGATCTGTGTCGGTGCATCGACAATGCCATCAAGCGACGTAACGAGCCCTGCGTGAGCTGCAACACAGCGCGTGTGGCGCACGCGAGGGTACAGCGAGCTATTTGCGATCCATAAGGGAGGCAAGAAAAGCTACGGCGCGGCTGAGGAAGCAGAACTTCTCGGCATCAATCAATGAATCATCAAACTAGGCTCCAGGAGCACTTGAAGCATGCTGCTCGAACCCGTGCGCCGTACCAAAGGGACTCCGGGCGGCAGAGCGTAGAATGAGCCGACGTCTGCTCTGGTATTCAGTCATCCGCTTACGGGTGATTCCGACGCCGCGTGGGCAGCACGAAGATCAGTCCTAGCCAAGGTCCGATAAGGCGCAAGCTTCATTCTTTGCTAGCCATGCATGAATTTAGTTGCACAATCGTCCGATGAGCCATGACAGCGAGCTGTGAGCTGTTGTGATTGCTTCAGGGCGAGAGCAGCCTGGCCGACGATCCCACGCTGACGATAGCCTTGTCCGTGGGCTGGAGGGGTTCGAATCGTGGTCGCTCTTGCGCGACGCGGCCGGCTTGTCGCTCTGGCCTCCCAATGCCGATCGGGTCTGTGCGATTACTGCGCTGATCCAGGCCCTACCGCTCCCGTCGGCAGCCGCGGATGGAAAGACGGTTGCGGTGGCCGACTGGCGCGCGTGGCTGTCGGGTCGGGACAGCCGGCGCCTGCACGAGGTGGTGCCGAATGGCTACTACGACAGTGTGCCTGCCGTCGAGGCGAGGGTCTTCGCGACGCGCATGGGATTGTTGACCGGATTTCTCGAGTCGGCGGATCTGCATCTGGAGCTGTGGTTGGATGCGCTGATAACCGGTCTTGAAGAGAAGCCCGACGAGTATGTCTCCTCGGCGGTGCGGCTGGTGATGGCGGGAGCGGAGATTTCGAACATGGTCATCTGGCGCGCGGCGCTGGGCAGCAGCCACTGGCCCGATCACTCGCTTGAGGGAAAGATCGGCGTTCCCAGCGAGGATGAGTACGAGCGCTTGTGCTCGAGCGTTGAGTTCATCCTCGATGATTTCGCACAGAACACCGTCGAAGAACGTGATCTGGCGCCGTTGCTCGCGACCGCGCAGACGCCGCCCGAGGACCGCCACCTCAAGCCGCTTGTGAGCGACGGCCGACGATATCTGTTGGCGAGCCCGGCCCATCTGCACCAGGCGACGCTCACCCAGGCGGTGAGTCTCGCACTTCGTTCGCCGGTGTGGATGACGGTGTTGGAGGACTGGCGGCGCAGAGCGATGAACGTGCTGCTGGGGATTGCCTCCGATATGGAGTGGGTCGTGGAGGCACAGGAGGGGTCGGGGGTGCTGTGGCGGTTTGATACGGACAAGCTGGCGCTCGAGGGGCGGAGAGCTAAACGCCGCGCCTGGCTAGCGCCTTGCGCAGCCCTCTTTCGCCGGTTGAAAAGTCACCCCCTGCGCTGGTGGTTGGGGCGCCCGCGCAGCGGAGCGCGTAGGGAGTAGTGGAGCGGGTGTTTTGCTTAGTCGTGTGGGGGTGGGCGGCCGAGGTCCTTGTCGCGTACGCGGTAGCTGTCGCCCTTCAGCGCGAGGATCTCGGCGTGGTGGACGAGACGGTCGATCATCGCTGCGGCGACGACCTCGTCGCCGAAGATCTCCCCCCAGGCCGAGAAGGGCTGGTTGGAGGTGACGATCAGCGATGCTCGCTCGTAGGAAGCGCTCGTGGGACCAGGACTCCTCGCGGGCGCGCTCGGCGAGCCCTCCCATCGCCCGTGCCGCCGCCGAGCGCACGGAAGATGTGCGCGAGCTCTGAGGTCTTGCTCATGCTGGGATCAGCGCGTCATGCGCGCGAGGGGACGCAGCTCCACGTCGACCTGCGGGCCGCGGCGGCGAATGCCACGCAGCCGGTCGAGCTCGCGCTGATGGGCGGGATCGGTGATGGTGAGGTGCCGAGCGAAGGAGCGGGGGTGCCAGGCGACAACCTCTCCCGTGTCAAGCGCGGTCGCGCGGATCTGATGCTGGCCGATGTGCAGCTCCACGCGCCGACCGGCAAAGCGCGGGTCGAGCGAGTAGTCGTTTCGTGTCAAAGCGAAAGTAGGGCTGCTGGGGAACGCGTAGCACTGCGCAGCGCGGTCGGCGGATCGGGTAGCGCTCGCATACGCCCTCTCTCCTCGATCAGGCGCTCGGCGGGGACCGCACGGATGCCGCGGTGAAAGCGCGGGTTGGCACGCTCAGAGAACCAACGGTCCAGCTGGTCCTGGAAGTCGAGGGGGTTGGCGAAGCTGCGCGCCGGCTCAAAGCTCGTGCGCATGAAGCGATGGGTGCGCTCCAGCGCACCCTTTGACTCCGTGCGCTGATAGGTCCGCTTCGGACAGAGAATCGGGTGCAGCTCGCGCAGGTAGTCATCCAGGATCGTCTTTGAGCCCTCATAGCCCGCCTCGCTGATCAGATCCTGGATGCGGGTGTTGCTGATCCCATCAACCTCGCGCACCAGAGCAGCGATCTGCTCGCGGTGGAGGTCGAGCTTTGAGCCCACCGGCGCCCTCCGATAGCCGGGAGGCTCTGCACCACGGATCGCCTTGCGGATCGTCTTTCGATCACGGCCAGTGCGCCGAGCGATCCCCTTGATCGAGAAACCCTTCACGAAGTACATACGGCGAATCTCCGCCCACTGCTCCACAGCGATCAACTCCTCCTCCTGGCCTCGGCATGGCTAACCGAGCCAGGCTGTCACCCACGAGGGGGGTCCGTTTTTCAACCTGCCAAGAGTGGGGTAGCATTCAGGCGGCGCCTACACGGGGCCAGCTGCTCGCTCCAGACCTTCTCGGCGGTCCGGAGACGCTCGCCCGCCTCCGGAGCGAGCTCACCGAGGCGGGCGTGGGAGCGCGCGATCCAGTAGCTGCTGGACCAGCTTCCGATGGCGGCCTGGCGGGGGTCGCGAACTTCTGGTGCAGCTCGAGCGCCTCCTCGCGTCGGCCTGCAAGTGCGATGGTATCGGCCAACGACTCAATCGAGGCGATGACCAGGGGATGGGGTTCGCGCCCGTACTTGGCACTCCTAAAGCGCAGCGCATTGCGCAGGTCGCGCTCGGCGACGTCGACCTTCTTTGACCTACAGACCGTCGGGTTCCAGCCGCGGACGGCCTTCTCGACCGAGCGAGGCTTCTCCGCCCTGCCATATCATCGGCCCTGATTACATCGTATTTCCGTCCATTGAGCCAGACCAAACGATAGAGATGGTTCCGCATTGCCGAAATACTGGGAGGATCAACGACTCTGGGTCGTCCGTCGTTTGGGAGATTGATGAGTACTTTCTATATCAGCGACGGCATGATATGCGATGATGTTGTTGTCCTGATTGTGGGTGGCGAGATCGACTACGAGGCCAGCCCCCAGCTCAGGGAGCGCATCATGGGGCAGCTGAAAGCCGACGGGCGACGCTTGGTGCTCGACCTATCGTGGGCGACCTTCATCGACTCGACGGCGATCGGTGTTCTCACGGGAGCCGTCGTGGGGCTGCGCGAAGCCAGCGGTGGCTCTCTGGCGATCGTCTGTACACATGAGAAGATATTGCAAGTTTTTGAAATAACGGGCCTTGCCGACATGGTCGGTTTATATCGCTCGCGCGATGAGGCTCTCACCGCACTTGCAATGGCTGGTTGAAGGTGCAGCGCTTGGCAGCCCGCGATATTGCGAGTTGTGCCGCAAGCGAGTTAGGCCTTTCCGCTCGTCGCTCGGAACTGAGCACGGCACGCCAATACGCTGGGGAAGCCGCGGCGGCGTTCGGCTTGGATGCTGATAGCACCTACGAGTTCGTCTTTGCTGTCAACGAGGCGGTCACCAACGCGATCAGGCACGGCGCCGCTGATGCCCAAGGACTGATCTACCTGAGTTTCGTCACGGACGTTGATCGCTTGACGTTCGCCGTCCGTGACTGTGGGACATTCGCAATGCCCCCCTTGGAAACCGCCGCGAAGCTTGAGCGCGGTAGAGGGTTTGCCCTGATGGCCAGCCTTATAGATGAGGTCCAACTGCGCACCAAACCAGGATGCACCATTGTTCGTCTTTCTAAGGTTCGTAGGTGAGCGCATGTCCCACACAGGGAATGCGATAGCGACTACGAGGACGTTGCGGTCGAAAGTCGCGGGAGAGACGGTGGCGCTGCTGGTTGGCCTATGCGCGGCGCTCTTGGTCGCCGGGTATGCCAAGGCCCAGGCGCTCGATACGTCGAGTGCGCCCACGACTTCCTCGGTGGGCAAGCCTCTGATCAACGTATCTCTACTGCACACATCCATAGTCAGCGTATCTCTACCGAGCACCTCTTCCCCGACGGGCACTTCTCCGAGCGCACCCTTGATCAGCGTGTCGCTGCCGAGCACCTCTTCCCCGGGCACGCCACTGATCAGCGTATCTCTAGGGAGCACGCCTGTCGGTAGCGCCCCTCCACCCCCCGGCAGTCCCGCGCCGTCCCCTCCCGCCTCGACCACCACTGTCCCCCCGGCGACCCCCACCGGCGCCACGGAGCCCGCCGGCGGGTCATCGCTTTCCACCGATGCCCCTGGGAGCTCGGTCGTCACTCCCGCGCCTGGTTCTGCTGCCGCTTTCCCATCCTCCCCCAGCAGAACGGCTCCCCAAACCCTGGCCCGCGTCGAGCGCCAGTTGCGCTCTTCCGAACAGCCAAACTTCGCGACGCGCCGAGCGGCTCAAGCGCGCAGGAGCCGCCAGCCTCTGGCTGGCCGTCCGATCGCGGTCCTCACTCGGAGCGGGGGAAACACCTTGACATCTTTCCCGCGAAGCTCCCCACGTGTCGTCCGCGGACCCAACTCGCGTGGTCGCGCCCCAGCGCACGGGCACGGCAATCCCCTGGACACGATCGGCAGACACATACCTTTGCCGATTCCTGTTCCGGATTGGAGTAAGCCAATCATCATCGCGCTGTTCCTTTTGGCTATCTGGTTGGGTGTTCGCTCTCGCGTCGCTGCGGTTCGTGCTCGACGCTTGGAAGGTCAGCGTGTCGTGCTCCTGCGGGATATGGGCGTCATGCAGGCCGCGCTGGTGCCCGAGGTTCCCACTCGTCTTGGTGGGCTGGCGGTTTCCGTCGCTTACCGGCCCGCTGAGGGCCCGGCTGCTGGCGGTGACTTCTATGACCTGTTCATGACCGAAGCCGGAAAGGTAGCGATCATCCTCGGCGATGTGGCCGGACACGGCCACGAAGCGCTGACCCACGCCGCGCTTACGCGCTACACGCTGCGTGCGTACCTTCAGGCGGGATTGGAGCCGCGCACAGCGCTTGCGCTCGCCGGCCGGGTTCTAGCCGATCCCGCGGGCGAGCACTTCGCCACCGTCGCGGTCGGTGTTTACGACACGCAGGGTAACCGGCTCACCTATGCGCTCGCTGGCCATCCTCCCCCGATCTTGCACGGCTTCCCGGCGCCCATCATGCCGTTGACGATCTGTTCATCTCCGCCGATTGGCTTGGGCCTGCCAACGGGGCGTCGCCAGAGCATCGTCTCGCTCCCGGCGGGTGCTGAGGCGTGCTTTTTCAGCGACGGTCTTATCGAGGCGCGCTGTGAGGCGGGGTTGCTCGGGCGCGAGCGCCTGAGCGAGATTCTCGATGCACTCGGTCCCCGCCCGTTGGCCACCGATCTACTCGAGCAGGTGCGAGCAGTGGCCGATGCGACCCCCGACGATATGGCGACATGCATCCTTGCACCGGAGACGATGCTCAGCGTCGGCTGCCTCCGCGTGGAGGAACTGGAGGCAGATGCGCAAACATTGGAAGGAAGCGGCATCCAACGCTTCCTCGAGGCCTGCCAGATCCCCGCTCCCGAGGTCGTGCAAACCATCAAGCTCGCGAGCGACATTGTTGCTGCACTCGACACAGCCTTGATACGCATAGAGTTTAGGTCTAGCGGCGCCGGTGCGGTGGCTAGCGCTGTCCCTACCGTCGCTCATGCCTCCGCGGGTTTTGCTTCACGGTTGCCCGCCGGCACTCAGGTCCGTCCGGCTGCGTTGGCGCGGTAGCGAACCCGCGGAGCGTTCCCGTACAGAAGCCGGCGTTCTCCCATAGAGGCCGGGGGCGCCAGTGGCGTCCCCGGCCTTGACCTCGCCCCTGAGGGGAGCTTTATGTGAAGACGACAGTGGCAGTGGCCGAAGAGGCTGCGCCGCTGCTGGGCCTGAAGGTCGCAGTGAGCTTCACCTTCAGGTGGTTGTGACGCTTGTGCAGAGATGCCGCGGCCGCCTTGGAGAGAGCGACCGTCAGGATGATCCGTTCGGCCTTGTGCGCCCTGTGGCTCACGGATATCATGCCGTGAGCAGAGAGGGTCAACTTGCCGGCCGCCGGTACCTGCACGATGATTGTGGCTATTCTTCCCTTCACCTTGTGGCTGAGGATCCTGACCTTGGCGAGCTTCTTGGCCGTTCGTGCTCGCGAGGCCGCCGCTGACTGTCCGGTGGTGGAAGCGGACAATGGAATGCTCAGGGCGATCGTCGTTGCGCCCGGGCTGCCGGGACCGCCGTTTCCGCCGCTTGAGCCTTGACCGCCAGATCCTCCGGGTCCGTTGCCGCCACCCAGCACGCTTACGCTGAGTCCGCCCAGTCCGTCCAGGAGGCTCAGGAGATGACCGTTGCTCAGTGGTGCCGTGACCGCTGCGAGGTTGGCGGGGAGATTTTCGGCGGTGGTGCCCACCTGGGAGGCGAGCTTTTCAAGGGGTACGCCCAGGGTTTGGGCGAGCTGGCCGGCGGTGGTAGGGGTGAATGACAGTCCACCCAACAACCCGCCGAGGATGCTCTGCAGCTGAGCAGGGTTCAGTGAGCTGAACATCTGGGAAAGCAGCGCAGAGAGCTGGGTAGGGGTCAGGCCACCCAGCAGTTCCTGCAGCTGGGTCTGCAACTGAGCTGGCGTGAGTGATCCCAGGTTGTTGAGCAGCGTCTGCAACTGCGTGAGGCCAGTGCCGCTCAGAATGCCTTCCAGTGGGCTCAGGGTGGCCTGCAGTTTGCCAGCGCCCAGGCCGCCCAGCAGCGTATTCAGATTGGTCTGCAGCTGGCCCAGTTCGCCGCTGGACAGGGATCCTGTGAGTGCCCCGAGGACCCCCTGCAGCTGGGCTAGCTGGGCGGAGTTCAGCGCCCCGGCGAGGCTGCTGAGAACCTGTGCGACTTCGGTGGGGTTCTGGGCTGTGCCGGCCACCGCGTTGAACAGCTGGGTCGAGGTGATGTGTGCTCCGAGTTGGCTGGCGATGCCTTCAAGCAGGCCGTTCAGGGTGGTGTTGGCAGGCAAAGTCGAGATGAGTGTCTGCAGGAGCCCCTTCTGTAGCGGGCTCAGGTTGGTGAGCCCGGGCAAGGTGCTGAGCAGCTCATCTAGCCGGGATGGGGTCATATTGAGGTCGCCTACCGGCAACGAGGACGCGAGCGAACCGAGCTGTGCGATTGGAACGTTGATCGAAATGCCTCCTTCGCTGGAGGCATCCCGGACGGTGGTGGGACCGGCGAACGCGGATGCGGTCGGCATGGCGGCCAGCATCGTCACCAGCAGGGCGGCGAGCGTCCTCTTGATCCAGTGGCGAATCCCGAGGACTTCATTGGAACAGCGAGGCTCTACGCGCATGGTCTCCTCCTAGGAGATCGAGGTATACCATTCACGACGACTAATTAGAGGACTAGTTCACATGATCTGATTTTATTTGGACCAAACGTCTATTCCGAGACAGAGTATTTTTTCGATAATTGGACTAGAGTAGGCTCCTTAGAGGCACGCGCCTCGGAGCTCACCGCTCCTCGTATGTACGTCCAATAAGAGCACAAATTTTCTCTAGCGGACTTAGATCGAGGTAGGAGATCCCGATGAGAGGCCATCTTGCCTGAGCCGCGCGATACGACCACGCAGACCGTCGCAGACGCGGCAGTTGGATCACCCGCCGGCACTGGCGGTGCCAGACGACGATGGATGCTCGTCGCTTGCGTGATCCTGGTGCTGGGCCTGGCGGTCTCGCTTGCCAGTGCGCTGCTGTGGCACTCAAGCGTGCGCGCGCATGACAAGCAGACGTTCCAGACCTCTGCCACCGATGTCAGTGGGACGCTGGAGACGCTGCTGCGCCGCGATACAGACTTCGTAGCGACGCTGCGCGCCGTGCTGACCATGGAGCCCGGTCTGAACGCCAGCGACTTCAGTCAGTGGTTCACCAGCCTGGAAGGCCAAAAGCGGCAGGTGGGAGGCCTTGGCACGCTGGTCGTGGAGCGCGTGCCGGCGGCCAAGCTCGTGGCCTTTCAGGCTCGGCGCGACGCCGACCCGGCATTTCGAGCGCTCGTGGGAAACAGGCTTGAGCCCATTGCCGCGGACGGTCATGCTCGTTATTGCCTGCTTTCGGCCGGCGGTGTGGGTATTCCGTACAGCCCGGAAATAGCTCAGCTGCTGCAGGGAGACTGGTGTAACCCCAGATCACCGATCGGCGGATACCCCGCGGGCGGGACCTCTCAGGCGGATCTCATGCGGTCGATCGCCGACAGCGGGCAGTTCCTGGTGTACGCCGTGACGGCCCAGGGAATGAGCAGCTTCTTCATCGAAGCTGCGTTCTACAAGCAGGGCGCGAGGCCGGCGAGCGTAGCCCAGCGCCGCTCAGCCCTCGTCGGCTGGGTTTCAAGCTCGTTCGACATCGCCACCCTCATACGGTCGGCCATCGCCGAGCACCGCGGGCTCGCCGTGAGGCTGTATCACAGCAATCCCGGTCGGAGTCCCGAACTCATAGGCCGAGCGGGCACCGCCGCCACTGCCAACTCGTCAACGTACAGCTCGACGCTGCAGATCGACGGCACATGGATTGTCCGCGTGACGGGAGCAGCTGTCGCAGGCGGACTGTCCGCCACCGTGCAGGGACTGCTGGTGCTGCTGGGCGGCGCGATCGTGAGCGTCCTGCTGTTCGCGTTGGTGCTGGTACTGGCGCGCTCGCGCGAGCGCGCACTGGGCATGGTCGAGGAGAAGACCGGCCAGCTCCGTTACCAGGCGCTGCACGATGCCCTCACCGGTCTACCTAATCGCGTCCTGGCACGTGACCGCGCCGAGCAGATGCTCGCACGCGCGCGACGCCAGCACGTTCCGGTAGCAGCGCTGTACGTCGACATCGACGGCTTCAAGCACGTCAACGACACGTTCGGGCACGCCGCCGGCGACGAGCTCTTGCGGATCGTCGCCACCCGCCTGGCCGGTGTCGTCCGCGAGGGCGACACAGCGGCTCGCCTGAGCGGCGACGAGTTCATCGTCCTTGTCGAGGGCTCCGTGCTCGCCGCAGGCCCCGAGCTCGTTGCCGAGCGCCTGCTGGAAGTACTGCGCCAGCCGTACGGTATGAATGGGGAGATCGGACGCCAGCTCTCGCTCACCGCAAGCATCGGCGTCGCCTCGGGCCTGCGGGGCAACGCCGATGAGCTGCTGCGCGACGCGGACGTCGCCCTGTATGAGGCAAAGGCCGCCGGCAAGAACTGCTACGTGCTGTTCGAGGCGGGCATGCAGACGATCGTGCAGGACCGCCTCACACTTGAGATGGACCTCGCCGAGGCGCTTGAGCACAAGCAGCTGTTCCTGCTCTACCAGCCCACCTTCGACCTGCAATCGGAGGACGTGATCGGTGTCGAGGCGCTGATCCGCTGGCGCCACCCCACGCGCGGTACCCTCTCCCCGATCGAGTTCATCCCGATCGCCGAGGACAGCGGGCTGATCGTGCCGATCGGCCGATGGGTACTCCAAGAGGCCTGCAGGCAGGGCGCGCTATGGCACGCACAGGGCTACCGGATCGGCATGTCCGTGAACGTATCCGGACGCCAGCTCGACCACGACAAGCTGATCGAGGACGTGCGCCAAGCGCTCGAGCGCAGCAGGCTGGATCCGAAGACGCTGACGCTCGAGATCACCGAGACCACACTGATGCGCGACGCCGAAGCCACGGCCATGCGCCTGCGGGAGCTCAAACAACTCGGTATTCGCGTCGCGATCGACGACTTCGGCACCGGCTACAGCTCACTGGCCTACCTGCGCCAGTTCCCCGTCGATGCGCTGAAGATCGACCGCTCCTTCATCGGCGGCATCGCCGCCTCCAAGGAGTCGGCAGCCCTGATCCACACGCTCGTGCAACTCGGCAAGACACTCCAGATCGAGACGCTCGCCGAGGGCATCGAGGACCAAGTCCAGCTGAAGACCCTGCAGCGTGAACAGTGCGATCACGGTCAGGGCTTTCTATTCTCGCGGCCGCTCGACGCCAGCGCTGTCGAGGCATTCCTGCAGTCCGGCGACCCCTCCACGCAGCTGCTACCGACACGCTAGCGCTGGCGCCGTTTGGATTTCAGCCTCGAGAGGTCTGGCCGCTCCTGTCGCGACGGACTTGGCGATTTGTTACCGATCAGACGGGCACCTGCAGGGAATCGTGCGAATTCCTCGTGGAGCTCGCCTTCCTGAAGAGTCGCGAGTGACCCGCCCCGCACGAGGCACACGCTGCCCGTCCACAAGGGCGTAACGCGCAACACCATCGTCAACTAAGCCACCCTCAAGGCTCCGCGTGTCGCGCTTATCCAACGTCTGCACCTTCAACCAGTCATCGTGCGGGGTGCAAGAGCCTCGTCACACGAGCGGTATAGCGTAACCATGCTCTCAAGGCCACTAATTTCACAGATCTGCAACACCCTTTCATGAGTGCAGACGATCGCCAGCGGATCGCCACCGGTTTCGCGCAACTTCGCGACAGCACCCATGAGAACACCGATTGCTGTCGAATCAATGAAGGTCACCCACGAGAAATCAAGCACCAGGCGGTGCCCATCGCCGTTCAGATGCTCCATGATGCGTGCCTTGAGCCGCGGGCTGGCCTCGTAGTCGATCTCGCCGCCCACAATCACGATAGCCACATCATTGCTGATCGCGCCGTCACCGATATAGAAAGAGCCCATCACTCCCTCCCACAAGAACAAGACTAAAGTTGTGGGGTAGGTCACCTATAGATTGGCCACTAGTTCGGCAGTATGGAATTAAACTCTATATTGGGCAGCTTGGAGTGGACAAAAATACGATCGGAGACCGTGAATGTTTGCGGATTCTCGCTGTCGGGAAGGTGAGAGCTTCAACACCCCCGGTCGCTAGCGTCGCGTACGCAGGTAGGTGCAGGCGCAAGCGCTGTCTAAAACAGCGGATTGCTGACTCGAAGAGCCGAAAGGAGTTGATGAAATAGCCCCCAAGACAGCTTGGGAGATGGGCCGCCGTGAAGCCGACGCAATCGTCGGCTTGGCGCGGCCCCCCGAGGAGCGGGCCGAGGATCAAGCCGAGACGCGGGCCGAGGATCCAACATCCCGCGGCGTGCTGCTGACGGGCGCGACCGGTTTCATCGGCATGGAGCTGCTGGCCCGCTATCTGGAGCGCACCGACCGTCGTGTGTATGTGCTTGTGCGCGGCGCGAACGATGACGCGGTCGCGGCTCGGGTGGAGCATACGCTGCACCGGCTGTTCGGCGCCGATCATCCCTACGCGGAGCGAGTGATCGCGGTCCGCGGCGACATCACGCGCCCCGCTCTCGGCCTGCGGGGCAAGCGCGACGGGCTCGCTGAGGAGGTGAGCGAGATCGTGCATGGCGCGGCATCGGTGTCCTTCGAACTCGGGCTGGAGGCTTCGCGCGCGATCAACGTGGAGGGCACCAGGCGGGTGCTCGAGTTCGCGGAGCGCTGCTGCGTGCGCGGCGGTCTGCGGCGCCTCTCCTACCTCTCTACGGCATACATCGCGGGCGATCATGGCAGCTGCTTCAGCGAGGACGACCTCGCGGTGGGCCAGCGCTTCCGTAATGTCTATGAGCGGTCGAAGTTTGAGGCTGAGTGCCTCGTCGCCCGCTCGCGTGGGCGGCTGCCGATCACGGTGTTGCGTCCGAGCATCGTCGTCGGCGAGCGCGACAGCGGGTGGACTACGTCGTTCAACGTGATCTACTGGCCGTTGCGTGCGTTTGCAAGGGGCGCCTATGTGGCGTTGCCCGCACGGCGTGAGGCACCCGTCGATGTGGTGCCGGTGGACTACGTTGCTGATGCGATCTTCGCTCTCAGCCAAGCGCGTGAGGCCGAGGGGGCCACCTTCCACCTCACCGCGGGAGCGCATGCGAGCAGCGTGGGAGAGCTCGTTCAGCTCGCAGCAGCATTCTTCGAACGTGCGGCGCCGCGCCTGCTCGAGCCTACGATTTACCAACGTATAGTGCACCCGCTGCTTGTTCGCTCGAGCCGCGATGAGCGCCACAGGCGGGCGCTGGTGCGCAGTGAGGTCTTCTTCCCGTACTTCGCGACGAAAGTCGTCTACGACGATCGTCGTGCTCGTGTAGCGCTTTGCGGGACCGGCATCAGGCCCTCACCGCTACACACTTACTTCGACCGGCTGATCGAGTTCGCGCTCGCCGCCCAGTGGGGCCGCCGAGCGCTGCCACGCGCCTGGGCCCCGAGCGAGATGGAGCCATCAGAGATGGAGCGCTCCTACGACCACCGGGCGAATGGAGTCCACTCAGCTGAAGTCCCACTCGTGCTGGCGCGATGACTGGGGCCCGGCTGTCAGCGCTCGATGCGTCATTCCTCGCAGTGGAGACGTCCACCGCGCACATGCACGTGGGCTGGGTCGCGGAGTTCTCACCGGACGAGGATGGCCGTCTGCCAAGCTTCTCCCAACTTCGCGATCACATCGAGCAGCGGCAGGCGCGCGCGCCGCGCTACCGCCAGAAGCTCGCATCCGTCCCGCTTGGCCTGCATGCACCGGAATGGGTCGACGATCAGGCGTTCTCCGTCGATCGTCACGTCTACTGGGCGCCCGGTCCGCTTCCTGACCTCGTGAATGAGGTGATGTCGATTCCCCTGCGCCGTGACCGCCCGCTGTGGGAGATGTGGATCTGTGAGAGCACTGAGGAGGAGCGATTCGCGATCGTCGGCAAGACCCATCACTGCATGGTCGACGGTCTCGCCGCGGTCGAGCTCGCCTCGCTGCTGCTCGACCCGACACCCGAGCCGTCCTCCTGTGAGCTCGACGGCTGGCGTGCGGAGCCCGGGCCCGGCAGCGTGCAGTTGCTGGCCCGGGGAGTACACGACCTCCTCGGTGAGCAGCTCGGCCTGCTGCGCTGGCCGCTACGCGCCGCCGCGTCTCCCTCGCGCGCCGCATGCGAGCTTGCGGGCAGCCTCTCGCGGGTGGCGCGGGCGTTGGAGCACTCGCTGCGCGTCGCTCCCGCAAGCCCCCTCAACAAGCCACTGTCGCCGCTGAGAACCTTGGTATGCGCGCAACGCTCCCTCGAGGACCTGCGCAAGGTCAAGCGAGCATATGGCACGACCATCAACGACGTCCTACTCGCCGCAGTGGCGGGCGCAGCGCGCACGTTCTTCACCCGGCGCGGCGAGGAGCCGGTCGCACTCAAGGCGATGGTCCCCGTCAGCATCCGCGACAAAGAAGACGTGCTAGGCAACCACATCTCATTCGTGTTTGCCGAGCTGCCGTGCAAGGAGCCCGATCCTATTCGCCGTCTGCAGCGCGTGCATGCGCTGATGAGCCGGCGCAAGCACGACCGTGAGCCGGAGGGGGTCGACTTGGCACTCAAGGTAGCCGGATATGCGCCCGGCGCCGTCCAGCACGCAATTACTCGAATCCTCGCCAGCCCGCGCACATTCAATCTCGTCGTCTCCAACATTCCCGGCCCAGCGCCACAGATGTACATGCTCGGCTGTCCGCTCGAGGCCGCCTATCCCATGGTCCCACTGGCCGATCGACATGCTCTCTCGGTTGGCATGACGAGCGTGGGTGACCGCGCCTGCTTCGGGATCTACACCGACCGCGAGGCGATACCGGACGCGAGACACTTCGCACGCGACGTCGACGCGGCGATCACCGAACTGCTCGTAAGCGTGCCTTGAACGATACGCCCGCCGGATTCCTCACCGCACTAGATCTCTGTCCCGCTACAGCGGAAGGTAGACAACCTCACGGAGCGGCACACCATCAGCGAGGAGGCGGTGCAGCGCGTCCTCTCTGACGTCTTCGGGCAGATCACTCCTGGAGCATCAAGCCCGCCACTCCGGCCGCGCCCCGATGAGCCAGAGTCAACGCTACCGACCGTTCTTCCGGCCTCCCTGCGCGGAAGCAGGCGTCTCGATCGTCGCCGACAAGACGACCGCTCTGGACGGGCTCAGTAGTCTCGGGGTGGCGAGTCGCGGGGGGTTTCGCTTCGCTCGCGCAAGCGAGAGCCCAGCTGAGTGGGCCCAGCGCCGCAGCTCGGAGTAGCAGGCAGGGCCGTCAACTAGTGGCAATGGTTCAGGTCTTCTGGCTCTGGTGTGGCCAGTGTCGTCCTTGGGCGATCCAGAGCTCGAATAGTGGGTCGACGAGTGCGCCGCGGAATGGTCTGCCGTGTTCTCGTAGCAGCGTTGCTTCGCGCTCGAGTGCCTCGACGGCTCCCTGTACGGCGTCCTTGGTCTCGCTGTAGCTTGAGAGGATCGCGATGGAGAATGGCGAGCCCTTGTGGCGGGCGACGACCTCTGCGACCTTCTGCTGGGTGGGGGTGAGCGCGTCCCAGCGGGCGTGCATCTCGTCTTCGGTCACGTAGTCGGGCATGCGCCCGAGTGCGCGCTGCCATGTGGCCGAGTCGGCGGTCTGTGATTCTCCTAGCTCTTCCCATAGTGCGTGTGCGAGGATCATTGCCGCTCGTGGGTGCCCGCGCGCGAGGTCGAGCAGCGGCTCAAGGGCCTCTCCGACGTCTCGGTTGCTCGCGGCGAATCGCGCTTCGATGTAGTTGCCCAGTGCTGGCCGGGGCAGGGGACCGAGGGCCATTGGGTCAGCCTGGCGGTAGAAGGGGCTTTCGGGGTGCTCGAACAGCTCGCCGAGCAGCGTGGGCTGCGAGCCGCAGAAGAGGTAGGCGACGGTGTCGCCGTGGCGCTGGGTGACGCTGCGGATCACTGCGTCCAGCCCGCCGGGCCGTGGTCGGCCGCGGCGGTCGCGCTCGGCGCCGCCGGCGCGTAGCACCTCCTGAAACTCGTCGTAGCAGACGACCACTGGCCCTGCGTCGGCGAGTTGGCCGGGAAGGTCGAGGGCATCGAGCAGACGGCGCTCGGCGTCCTCGGGGCCGAGCTGCGCACCGCCGAGTCCCCCCGGGAGTTGCATCCCGCCGCCGCGGCGCGCGAGCTTGGCCTTGGCCTTGGTCCAAGCGCCGCTCGCCCCGCTCAGCTCGCGCTCGAATGCCTCCTCGATCCGGCTGCACAGCGTCATCCGGCTCGTCACTCCGTATAGGTCCACCCGCACCGCCAGCGCCCCCTCTTCTCGCGCCCGCGCAAGTGCGGCCTCGGCGAGAGTCGTCTTGCCATAGCCCCGCGGCGCCGCCAAGCGCACGCGACCGCCCTCAGCCATCCGCCGTACCAGTAAGGCCAGCTCATCCTCGCGGTCGATCAGCTCCGACGCGGATGCGTGAAAACGGTGTGTGAACGGGTTGCGCACCAGTAGGTTAGAAGCCTACCAGAAGGTAGGTATCAAGCCTACTATGCTGGGCAGGCTCTATGGCCACTTCGACCAGGCAAAGGCGCGCGAGCGCATCCGCCAGGGTTCACGCAGGCGCCTACATCCATCGACGACGCTCGTTCGGCGCAGGGCCGCCTGACCTGAGCCACGAGTTGTGCCACAAGGGGCTGATTTGCAGGGATTATGCTCTATCTCCCCGATCAGAAAATTCCTGCAAATTGACTGTTTTTGGGAGTTGGCTAGGTAGCCAGTTTTGGGGTTGAGGTCCAATTTGGGGTCCAAAGTTCCGCTCAACATTGGAAGTTGCCGTAGGGACCGGGTCAAGGGGGCAGCCGGATGGTGGGGCAGCCTCTATCTCGCCACGCGCCATTTCGCCGGCTGGTACATGGTCAACGTGCTCGATCTGCCGTCCGAGGACGTAGCGATCGCGCCCTCGACCGCGTGACGGCTGCCTGGTGGGCGCACGGCGAACTTCACGCAGATGCGGTTGATGTGAGCATCTGGACGCGCCGATACGGTCCGGCGATGCCTACTGGCGCAAGGAAACCGGCGGCAGCCAAGCCCGTGTGGGAGAGCGGCACCAGGGTCAGGTTCCACTACACCAGCCCGACTTCGCCGAACTTATCCTGGCTGAACAGACCTACCGCGTCTCAGCACAGGAGGGTCGAGCCGGTCACGGGCTGTACGTGACGTCGGCTCGGCCGGGATCGATGGCCGACGATGAACTGCTTCGCCTGCTGTTCACGCGCCCCCGCCCCGCGCTGTTCGTGGAGGGTATGGTGGTGCTTCGCGACGACGCTTTCCCGTGGGTGCGGTATGCGCCGCGCAAGTATGTCTATCGGACCGAACCCTCAGCGATCCTGGATCTCTCGTTGGTGCTCGTTGGGATCGGTGCCCGTCGCCGAGGGACTTGGCTATGGTCGGAGGGTATCTATGCCTGAGCAACGATCCCGTGCTATCCTGACATCGGAAAGTAAACTTAGTCAAGATCGATGATGCCCACAGCGATTCTCTCCAACCCTCTCCCGCTGATCCGCGCCGATGGGCGCGGCTACACCTACGCGGGGGAGTCGGTAAACGGCTTCTCGGACCGCCCCGAGCTGGCGCTGCAGGTGCGGGTGCGGCTTGCGCGGCTCGCCGAGCGCTACACACCGAAGAAGCTCTCAGGCGCTCAGCGGGAGATGCTGGCCTCGCCGCAGGCCGAGCGCGATGCCTCAAGACGACCTTCTGCGACTCAGGAGGGCTTTCAGGCCGACGAGGAGGAGGCCGCGCGGGCGTGGGAAGAGGGCGTCTACGCCGAGCTGTCCGCCGAGCAGCAGGCATGGGTCGTGGAGCCGAGTCGCCACCCGGCCCTGCCAGATGCCACGCGCTATCCGCTGACGCTCGGCCAGCTACACCTTTTGACGGGGGCCAGCGAGCGTCAGCTTCGCCACTGGACCGACGAGGATTTGATCCCGGCGCACCGCGCTGGCACCCACCGCCGCTTCTACAGCGCCGCGGCCGCGCGGGCCTTGTTGCTCACGCAGATGACGCCGCAGCAGCTGGCGTCATTGATCGCGCTGCGTCGTGGCGGCGACCCCGGCAGGCGTCTGGCCGTGCTGATTGGCAGCGTCATGGCGAGCGCCGCTGATCGCGCCGACGTGACCGAGCAGGAGCGCAGCGACATTCTTCAGGGTGCGCGGGCGCTGGTCGATCACCGCGACGCGCTCGCCGGCAAAGCCGCGGCCTGAAGCAGCCCGCACACATCCACACCTCCGCGCCGAGTGCCCCGCAGTCTCACCAGCGGTTCGACATCCCCGCGCGACCCATACGTTGTCAACCAACACACGCATTTTGACTCCAACTTTCGTAGGTTTCTGGCTTTGGCCGGCATCGCGTCTCGTCATGGTGTTCCGAACCAGGTCGTCAGGGCGTCACGCAATCCGTTATCCGTGCCGTCCCCTACCCAAGCGACATATCCGTCGGGCCGAATCAACACGGCAGTAGGAGCGGTGACCGCGCCAAGTACCGGAAGCTCCCACAGGCCGACATATTCAGCATCGATCAGCTGGACCCGGTCAGCCCATGGAGTGATGTCAAAGCCGCCGGGCTCACCGAGGTTGAGCAGCACCGGCTTGGCGCCGTGCAGCAGCTCGAAGACTCGCAGCGGGCCGTCGGCGGTCACGAGGTCCAGATCGGGCATGCGGCGACCGAGCAGGGGGTGGCCCTCGCCGAGGTCGTAATGAATATCCAGCCCGGAGATGATCCCGGCGAGCCGTCTGCGAGGCTCGTCCATGCTCGCCAGCTCCGACACCACATCGACCAGGGCCTTCATGCGCTCGTCCCGGCGCTGGAGCGCGGTCTGAGCCATCGTGTGCTGAAGCGCGCGGGCAGCGACCGGGTGGCGCTCGTCCTGATACGTATCCAGGAGGCTCTCCGGGGAGGTCCCTTTGATCACCTGAGCCAGCTTCCAGCCCAGGTTCACCGCATCCTGGACCCCGAGGCTGAGACCCTGTCCTCCCGCCGGGTAATGCACGTGCGCCGAGTCGCCTGCGAGTAGGACTCGTCCCGCGCGGTAGGCCACTGCCTGACGTGTCATGTCGGTGAACCGGGAGATCCACGTGGGATTGTGGATCCCGAAGTCGGTGCCGTACACGGTGATGAGCGCTTCGCTCAGATCGCGCAGGGTGGGCTCGCTGCTGGGCCCGAGCTGCTGCTCGGTCACGACGATCCGCACTGTCCTGCCGTCCTCCATCGTGTGGAGGCCGTGGACGCCGGTGGCGTCATGGCGAATGCCCCGCGGCGGTTCCTCGGTCACCTCGACCTCGGCGATCAGGTTGCTCCTCGTCGGATCCCACCCCGAGAACTCGATGCCCGCTGCTTTGCGGATGACGCTGCGTCCTCCGTCGCACCCGACGAGATACTGCGCCCACAGCGACTCGCCGTCGGAGCGCTCGACGTCGACGCCGGTGTCGTCCTGCGCGAAGCCCGTCACCTCACATCCGTAATAGATCCGTACCGGCAGCTCGGCGATCCAGGCGGCCATGATCCGCTCGATCTGGTTCTGCCAGATCCCGAGCGAATACGGATGGCGCGTCGGGAAGTCGCTCATGTCCAACACGGTCGTGGCGAACATCGCGGCCTGAGCCACCTGACCCTCCGCGAGGAAGCGATCAGCGATCCCACGCTGATCCAGCACCTCGATCGTGCGCGAGTGAAAACCGCCGGCCCGTGAGCCGACGAGCACGTGATTGAGACGCCGCTCGACGACCGCGACGTCGACTTTCGCCAACGCCAACTCAGCCGCCAGCATCATCCCCGTCGGACCGCCTCCGGCGATCACCACCGCATGCTGTCTCATACCCGTACCTCCACGCCGAGTGTCCGCAACTGCACCGCGAGTCCCATCATCGGTTCGGCGTCCCCGCGCGACCCATACGTCGACAACAACACACGCATTTCATGACTCCCTTTCCGTAGGTTCTGGCCTGCGGCGGGGGATTATGCGGCACACCCTGGGGCTTGAATCAAGCCCCCCTGTGCGCTATAAAGTGGGAAGTGGAGGAGTGGGTGGCCTCCTTTTTCTCGTCAGCCGCGGACGGATAACCTCTTGGCGAAGCGGCGGAGTCGACCCCTAGTCGTGCTTCGGTCTGCGCGGAAGGGCGAGCGACGCCAGCTCCGCCCGCACAGGCTGGAACGCGCGGGGATTTGGACCCAAACGGACCCAGAACGCCGAAAATGGCTTAACGGCACTGTGGCCGGCGAATAGATCGAGTGCCTTGTCGAGCGTGGTTTGTAGGTCTGTTGCGGAGGCGAACGACCTAAAGTTGGCTTAAGTAAAGGGACTTTGTGGCGGTATGCTTATGCTTATAGGCACGCGAGTTTGGGAGGTCGGGGGGAGGGTTGTCGTGGCTGAGAGGGCAGAGCGGAATTGCCGTAGAGTCCAGGCAGCGCACGATGGTTGGCCACCGCGCACTCGCCGGCAAGCGTGCATTTTCGCTGACGCGTGTGTGACAGTCGGCCAGCGCGGCCGCCGGCCCAAGCCAAAGGCTCCTCGCAGCGCGCTGGAGGGTGTTCGCGTCATTGCTCGTGCTCGTTGTGCTGTCGGCGGCAGCGCCATGTTGAGCGGCACCATCGACCCACGCGGTACGGAAATAGAATACTACTTTGAATACGGTGTTACATCTGAATACGGCTCAAGCACGACGGCTCAGGTAAACGCGAGCTCGGGAAGTGGTGAAGTGGAGGTCAACCAGAGCATCGCCACGCTGTCGCCGAGCACGACCTACCACTACCGGCTTGTGGCGGTGCATGACTCAAGCAAGCAATACGGCAGCGATGTGACGTTCACGACCATGCCGCTCGCCCCGCTTGCTCAAGCCATCGGACCGGCGCCATTGCCGGCATCCTCGCCGCCCACGGCGGCGAGCAATAGCGGGCTTCCCACCACGAGCAGCGCGGCGCGCCGTGGTCTGTCGTTTCAGGTAGCCCAGCATGGGAGCTCGCTGCTGGTTCTGCTCGGGCTGGATCGCCGCGCAGCACGAGTGGAAGTGGATGCTGCCGCGCCGGATGCGCAACTCGGCGCAGCCAAGCGAAGGGGCCGTCGTGTGTCGATCGTGCTCGCGCGAGCGGTGCGCACCACGGTCGAGGTAGGTCAGTTGAAGCTCATCATGCCGCTCGACGCGGAGGGCAAACGGGCGCTGAGACACCGACGACGTTTGACGTTGACGGTCACCGTCACGGTCACTTCATCCAGCGGCGAACAACAGCAGTCTTCTCGCACGCTCGCACTCGCGAGCACCAGCTTCAACGCCCCACGGGCGTCGACCCGCAAAACGCGCCTTATTGGGCGGCGGCGATGAGTTCGGTCCCGCGAAGCGGTCTTATTGACGCAACGACAACGCTACCCCCGAAAGGCGCTATGAGCAAACTGAGATTCAACATCGCGATGTCCCTGGACGGCTTCATCGCCGGACCGAACCAAAGCGAGGAGCATCCGCTGGGGGAAGGCGGCATGCAGCTGCACGAGTGGGCCTTCGCACTGGCAGCGTGGCGCAAGCCTCACGGTCAGGAGGGCGGCGAGGTCAACGCCTCCACGGAGGTCGTAGAGAAAGCGCTCGAGAACGTGGGGGCGACGGTGATGGGCAGGAATATGTTCGGAGGCGACGGCCCCTGGGGAGATGATCCATGGGACGGTTGGTGGGGCGATGATCCGCCCTTCCACACGCCGGTCTTCATCTTGACCCACCACGCCCGCGAGCCGGTCCTCAAGGAGGGTGGCACCTCCTTCAATTTCGTCACCGACGGTATCGAGTCCGCCCTCGAGCAGGCGCGGGAGGCGGCGAGCGGCAAGGACGTCACCTTGGGCGGTGGCGCGAATGTGGCCCAGCAGTACCTCGCGGCAGGATTGATCGATGAGATGCAGATCCACCTTGTCCCGGTGCTCCTCGGAGACGGCGCACGGTTGTTCGAGAACCTCCCGCCGGCGGACGTGGGACTCGAGTGCATCGGTGTGGTCAAGGCCCCCGGCGTCACGCACCTGACCTACCGCCTTCGGAAGTAGGCCATCGCTGTCCGCATGACCACCCAATGCGGGTGACACGAGTGTGGTTTGTGCTGCCCGCATGACCGCTCCAGTCACGGTGTGGTTGTGCTGCCGGCAGACCGCCCCAACGCCGCTGACACGAGTGCAGTTGTGTGTCTACTTCGTCCGGTGCGGGTCATCTGGCGTAAGAGCTCCCTGTTGCGTATCCTTGCGCTATACGAGTCTGGAGTGTTGAGGTGGCTGGGCCGCCAAGGAGGGAGCCGTCAATGCGCAGGATGCGCGCCGTACCAGTTCTCTGCGTGTTGCTTTGGCTCGCGACGGGGGGACACGCCCTGGGGGCGGGGATCACCAACTCAGGCGACGATCTGCGCACGGGGTGGTATCCGGATGAGCCCTCGATCACGCCCCAGCTCGTTAGCGGCGGTACGTTCGGTCAGCTGTGGTCGGCGAGCGTCGAAGGACAGGTTTACGCGCAGCCGCTGCTCGATAACGGCACGCTCATCGTGGCGACTGAGAACAACAAGGTCTATGGCCTTGACCCCACCACGGGCGCGTTGCGATGGTCCCAGCCGCTGAATCTCGGCACGCCCTGGAACCCCAACGACATCGGCTGTGGTGACCTGACGCCGTCGGTCGGCGTGACGGCGACGCCTGTGATCGATTCCGCGACGAACATCGCCTATCTGACACACAAGACCTATGTATCGGGTACCTCCGGCCCCGCCCGTTGGTACATGGACGCGGTCGACGTTGCGACCGGTGTGGAGCAGCCGGGCTTTCCGGTCCAGCTGAGCGGCACAGCCCAGAATGCACCTTCACAGACATTCCAGCCCACCACCGAGTTGCAGCGTCCCGGACTGCTGCTGATGAACGGCGTCGTCTATGCGGCCTTTGGCTCACACTGCGACATCACGCCCTGGCAGGGCTGGGTGTTTGGCGTCTCTACAGCGGGTGCGATCAAGGCGCGCTGGGTCGCGGTCGCGAACGGCAGCGGCGCTGGCATTTGGCAGTCGGGCGCGGGCCTCACCTCGGATGGCCCGGGCAGCATCCTGCTGAGCACGGGCAACGGCGGGGCACCGGAAACGCCGGCGCCCGGCAACACGCCGCCAGAAAATCTCGGCGAGTCGGTGGTGCGCTTGCAGGTGCAGGGCGATGGCTCGCTGAAGCCAACCGACTTCTTCGCGCCCTTCGATGCCGAATCGCTTGACTCGTGGGATGCCGACTTCGGCTCGGGCGGCCTCACGGGCCTGCCCGAAGCCTACTTCGGCACGCCGGCGACGCCGCGTCTGGCCGTAGCGGTGGGCAAGGACGGCTATGTCTACCTGCTCAACCGCGACAACCTCGGCGGAATCGGCCAGGGGGCCTCTGGTGCGGATAACGTCGTTCAGCGCATCGGACCCTACGGAGGCGTCTGGTCGCGCCCGGGCATCTGGCCCGGCGAAGGTGGTTGGGTTTATATCCCCACCGCATCAGGTGGCACCAGTGCGGGCGGATCTGCGGGCAATCTGCGCGTCTACCAGTACGGCCTTTCTGGGACGGGCACGCCCACGCTCTCCCTGCAGGCCACCTCAGCAGATGCTTTCGGGTTCTCTTCGAGTGCGCCTGTCATCACTTCCGACGGTATCTCGCAGGGCTCGGCGCTCGTGTGGATCGTGTGGGCGCCCAATGGTGGCGGTGCCGGCGCGCAGTTGCGCGCCTACGATCCGATCCCGGTGGAAGGCAAGCCGGTCTTGCGCTTCAGCGCTCCCGTTGGCACCTCCTCGAAGTTCGCGCTTCCCGGCGTGGGCGCAGGGCGCCTGTATGTGGGCACCCGCGATGGTCGCGTGCTCGCCTTCGGCTCGCCCGTCACCCCGCCGCTCACCGGCTCGGCCACTACTTTCCCGACCACCACCGTCGGCAGCTCTGCCGAAAAGACACTCACGCTCACGGCGACTGAAACGCTCACGCTCTCAAGCCTTGAATCGAGCTCCCCTCAATTCACGCTTGGCACTCCGTCGAGCCCATTGCCCGCGACGCTGCACGCCGGTCAGACGATCCAGGTGCCGATCACCTTCTCGCCGAGCGGCACTGGACCACTCGCAGCGATGCTTACGGCCAAGACCAGCACCGGCAAGACGGCCACCTTCGCGCTTTCGGGCAATGGCCAGGCGGCCTCCGCGCGCCTGGAAGTCACACCGCCGCTCGTTACCTTTGGCGGCACCACCATCGGCGGTCACCTGTCCGCGGGCGCCACCTTCCGCAACGTGGGCGGCACGCCACTGACGATCGAAGCCGTGCACCTGCCATCGACGCCGTTTGGCGCCAGTGGCGTGCCTGCGGTCGGCTCGACGATCGCGCCCGGCGGGTCCCTCACGATCACTGTCACGTTCGATCCGACAACGACTGGCAAGTTCAACGATCAGATCGGCCTTGACAGCACAGGCGGCAATAAGGCGATCGGCCTCTCCGGCAGCGCCGGGCTCCCCGGGACGCTACAGGTATCGAGTGAAACAATCGAATACGGCCAGATGCGTGTAGGCGCCAGCGCGACGAAGAGTTTCACGATCATCAATGCCGGCGGCACCAACGTCACCATCACCAAGTCCAAGCCGCCGGCCGGGGGTGCCTTCACGGCGACGACCTCACTGCCCGAGGGAACGACGATTCAGCCTGGCGAAGGCGTGACGGAGACGGTCTCGTTCATACCCACGGTAGCCGGTTCCGCCAGCGGGGTTTGGCAGATCAATGGCGACGATACGACCGGGCTGCATCAGGTTCAGTTCAGCGGCGTTGGCGTGATCCCGGGCTCTGCCCCGTCCGGAACGGAGCCAAAATCGCCGACCACGCAGACGCCGGCTGCTTTGAATGCTCTCCCCAGCGCCCTCGGCGTGCTATCCGGTCAGTCGATCGTGTTCTCCAAAGAACCCCTGGTCTCGCCGTCTCCGGATGTCGAGTTGATCCACACGGCTCTAGCGGCAAGCCACGCGGGCTTGGTCAACGTAAAAGTGAGCTGTCCAGTCCCAGAGAGCCGGTGCTTCGGCAGGATCGCGCTGCGCAGGCTCATAGTCCTCAGGATGGTGGCGGGTCATCCAGTAAAGACGAGCAAGGTCGTCTTCTTGACCCTGGCCGCCGGTTCTTTCTCGATCGCGGGCGGGCACGTAAGCAGTATCAAGCTGCACCTCTCAGCCGAGGCGCAGGCGCTGCTCGCGCGCGTGCACGTAATCCAGGGACGGGCGACGATCGTCGCACACGATTCTCGGGGTGCGATACATACGGCGCTTACGCTCATCACCATCCACGCAACCGGGTAAACACGCTCCCGAGGAAGGACACTCCCGCAGGAAAGCTGACAGAGCTACGCTGCGAACCGTTCTGCGCTGCGCGCCCGGCGCTTGGCCGCTTCGACCTCGCGGTCCTTCGCAGGCGCTGTGGTGACAAGTTCGCTCAGCAGTCTGGCGCTGACCTCAGCCACCTCCTCGACGGCGCGCTCGAAGGCCTCGGCGTTTGCCTGCGAGGGTTTGGTGAAGCCGCTGATCTTGCGCACATACTGCAGGGCGGCGCTGTGGACCTCATCGTCAGTCGCAGGTGGCTCGAAGTTGTAGAGCGTACGAATGTTTCTGCACATGCCACGGAGGTTAGTGGGTGCGCGAGGTTCATCGTCGCCGCAGGCGACTCGGGAAGTTCTCAGGAAGCGCTGAGCTGAACCTGACAGGGGGAGCTTAGGTTGCTCCCATGTCAAATACGAACGCAGCTTCCACCACACGCGGCGAGCAGTTCCGCCGGGCGCGGGCCATGCGGATCAAGCGCACGCGCCGCCACGTCGCGGCTGCCAGCCTCTCCACCTTCGCACTGGCATGGGCTGCGATCGCCGCGGTCGGCTCGCCGGGCGCGACCAGGACGCCAAAAGCAGCAACGAGCATCTCCGCTCCGGCCAAACCGAGTGAATCTGAATCAGCGAGCTCTGTGTCCCCCGGCACAGCCTGGTTTCTCATCGCCCTCGCGCTCGTCGCTATCCCAGCTGTTGTGCTGCTCGCGGGGCGCATGTTCGGTGGTATGCCGCTAGCACGGGGGACGGTGAGGCGAACATGAGCGCCCAGGTGCAGACCGAGGCGAGCAGCACCTTTGCCTGCTTTGGGGCGGCCTGCGCAGCGCTTGTCAGCGGCGACGGCGGATTGGGCTCGCCAACTGCGGCGGTCGCCAAGGCGCGAGCCCGCCTGCTCGCGGGGCACAGGCGCTTCAGCCGCTTCGAACCCACCAGCGAGCTCTCGCGCCTCAACGCCGATCCGCGCAAAGCGGTGCCGGTGAGCGTGGAGATGGCGCGCTTCATCGCTGCCGCAATTGGCGCGGCGCGGAGCAGCGACGGGTTGGTCGACGCCACGCTGCTGGGGCAGCTGGTGCGCGCTGGGTACGAGCGCGACCTCAGCACACCTGTGCCGCTGGCCTTCGCATTGACCCGCGCGCCGGAGCGCCGCCCGGCGCGTTCGCACCCGGCAGCCCGTTGGCAGGAGATTGAAGTCGATCGCTGGGCTCGCGTCGTACGCCGACCACCTGGCCTGATGCTCGACAGCGGCGGCATCGTCAAGGGCCTGCTCGCCGACCTGCTTGGCTCCGAGCTGGCCACACACGCAAGCTTCGCGATCGACTGCGCCGGAGATCTGCGCATCGGCGGCAGCGCGCGCCGTGCCCGGCCAGTGCACGTCGCAAGCCCATTCGAGGAGCGCATCCTGCACACCTTCTACGTGCGCGAAGGCGGTATCGCCACCAGCGGCATCGGTCGGCGCAGCTGGCTGGATGCCGACGGAGCGCCCGCGCACCACCTGCTCGATCCTGCCAGCGGACGACCCGCGTTCACCGGAATCGTACAGGCAACGGCGCTTGCCCCGAGCGCGCTCGAGGCTGAGATGCGCGCCAAGGCAGCGCTGCTTGCAGGCCCAGAGCAGGCGCGGCGCTGGCTGTCCTACGGCGGACTCCTCGTCCATGACGACGGCACACACAGCGTGCTGCCGTCGACTCAATCATCAACCAAGAACGGAGTAAGCATATGTCGATTCATGCACCGTCCAGCTGGCACCCAACGCTCGCGCTCTGCGGGCTTGCCGGCGTTGGCTATCTCATAGGCTGGAGTCGCGGCTCGCGCTGGACGCAGGCGACCCTGTCGGACCCCAACCGGCAGGCGCCGCAGGGCGCCCTGCACTGGTCATGAGCAACGCGGGCGCCTCGACCCACGCGCTCGACGCGCCGCTTACAGCTCCCCGTGAGCGCGTGCGCGGCCGTGCGCTGCCGCGCCCACGCCCGGAGCTCATGGGCTTGCTGGCGCTCGCTGCGCTGCTCAACCTGTGGGCGCTCTCGCGCAACGGCTGGGCCAATGAGTACTACAGCGCCGCCGTGCGCTCGATGAGCTCCAGCTGGCACAACTTCCTCTACGCCTCCTTTGATGCAGGCGGCATCATGACGGTCGACAAGCCCCCGCTTGCGCTGTGGGTGCAGTCCCTCTCGGTGCGCATCTTCGGATTTCACTCGCTCAGCATCCTCGTGCCGCAGGCGCTGATGGGCGTGGCGAGTGTCGCGCTCGTCTATGACCTCACGCGCCGGCGCTGGGGCCGCGCGGCGGGCTTCGCCGCGGGACTCGTGCTCGCGCTGACGCCGATCGCCGTTGCGATCTCGCGCCACAACAACCCCGATGCGTTGCTCATACTCTGCTGCGTCGCCGCAGTCTGGTGCCTGGGACGTGCGCTGGAAGACGGTCGCACGCGCTGGCTGGTGCTCGCAGGCGTCAGCGTCGGGCTCGGCTTTGAGACGAAGATGGCAGTCGCCTTGATGGTGGTGCCGGGGATCGCCGCGGCGTGGTTGTGGATCGCACCGCGTGGGCGCCTCCTCGCCTTGCGTCAGCTGCTTGCCGGTGGCGCGGCACTGCTTGTGGTGGGCGGCGCGTGGCCGCTGCTCGTCGCGCTCACGCCAGCTGGGGATCGGCCCTGGATCTCAGGGACGGCCGATAACAGCATCTGGTCGCTGATCTTCGGCTACAACGGCCTCTCACGCCTGGAAGGCCAGTCGGGTGGGCCGGGTGGCAACGGCTTCGGCGGCGGCGCTGGTCCCTTCGGCGGCGGCGCCGGTCCCTTCGGCGGCAGTGCCGGCCCGCTGCGCCTGCTCAACGCCAGCCTTGGCGGGCAGGCCGGTTGGCTGCTCGGGTTCGCGCTCGTCGCCGGTGTCGGCGGCCTCATCGCCACCCGCCTGCGACGCGCGGATAAGCGCAGTGGCTGGCTCATCGCCGTCGGCGGCGCCTTCATTACCACCGCCGTCGCCTTCAGCTTCGCGCAAGGGATCTTCCACCCCTACTACGTCTCCCTGCTCGCGCCTTTCGCAGCCGCGCTCGTGGGCGCCGGCGTGGGTCTGGTGCTGGCCGGCGGCACTTTCGCCCGCATCCTCGCGCCCTTGGCGGTACTCGGTGGCGTTGCGACGGAGCTGGCGGTGCTGGGTGTGAGCCCCGATGGGCTCGCCTGGCTCACGCCATTGCTCCTGCTCGGCGGGGCGGGCACGGCAATCGCGCTGGCACTGAAGCGTTCCACGCGCATACGCCGCGCGGCGCTCACCGCCGCGCTCGGCCTGCTGCTGATCGCCCCTGGGGTCTGGGCTGTACAGACGCTCGGCCACCCTGCCAACGGGACCTTCCCCGCTGGCGGCTCTGCGAGCGCCGGCTTCGGCGGCGGCCCCGGTGGGGGACACGGCGGCGGCCCCGGCGGTGGACCCGGTGGTGGAGCCGGCGGGGGTGGACCGATCGGTGGCCCCAGACTGCGTGCTGGCATGCCCGGCGCCGGACCACCGCCACCCGCGAGGACACAGGGTCGGCTTCTGGGACCACCGCCAACGATAGGTGGTGGCCCGTTCGGCAGGAACGATCGACAGGTCACACAGGCGCTCAGCTATATCCGCAGCCACGGTGGCGGGACGCTCGGCATCTCCAGCCAGCAGGGGGCGTCGAGTTCGATCATCGCTTCGGACGCCCAGGTCGCGGGCATCGGCGGCTTCTCTGGGCGCGAGAGCGAAGTGTCCGTCTCCTGGCTGGCCAACGCCGTCAGCAGTGGCCGCATCCGCTGGGTGTTCACCGGTGGTGGTGGTGCTGCTGGCGGTCTGCCGAACGATGGCCGTGTGGGCGCGCGCACAGCGATGACCGCGGTGGCAAAGGTCTGCACGCCAGTCAGCCTGCCGGCCACACCGGCTGGCGCTGGCGCTACCACTGCAACAACAGCTGCCGCCGCCACGAACGCACGCACGACGAGCAGCGCCGCTGGTGGTCTCTACGACTGTCAGGGCAAGGCGAAGGCCCTCGCAGCGCTCACATAGAGCTCTCAGGAAGCTCCCAGCCTCGCGCTCGATAATGACTGCATGAGCGAGGCTGGGAGTTCCCACCGTGTGCTGGTTGTCGATGACGAGCCGAACATCGCAGACGTAATCTCGATGGCCCTGCGCTACCAGGGCTTTGAGGTCGCGTGTGCGGGCACGGGGGCCGAGGCGCTCACGGCGGTGCAGACATTTCGCCCCGAGCTGATGCTGCTCGACGTGATGCTGCCCGACATGGAGGGCTTCGAGGTCGCCCGCCGCCTCGGCGCCGGCCGGGCGCGCGTGCCGATCATCTTTCTCACCGCGCGTGACGCCACCGAGGACAAGGTGCGCGGCCTCACCGTCGGGGGTGACGATTACGTCACCAAGCCCTTCAGCTTGGAGGAGCTGATCGCGCGCGTGCGTGCGCTGCTGCGCCGCTCGGGCGCCGCCGAGCCGGAGTCCAGGCTGCTGACGTTTGCGGACATCGAGCTCGACGACGACGCGCACGAGGTCACGCGCGCAGGCGCGCTGATCGAGCTGACGGCCACCGAATACCGGCTGCTGCGCTACCTGATGCTCAATCCCAGGCACGTGCTCACGCGCACGCAGCTGCTGGAGCACGTGTGGGATTACGACTTCGGCGGCGATGCGCGCGTGCTCGAGACCTACATCAGCTACCTGCGCAAGAAGCTCGACGCGCATGGGCCGCAGCTGATCCACACGGTGCGCGGCGTCGGCTACGTCCTGCGCCTTCCGCGCTCATGATGCGTTCGCTGCGTGCGCGGCTGATCGCGGGTCTGCTGATTCTCGCGGCGGCCGGGCTGCTGACGCTCGGCGGCATCACCTACGCGGAGCAGCGCTCCTTCCTGCTCGACCGCGTCGACCAGCAGCTGCACGCCGCCACCGGACCGATCTCGGCGGCGCTCGACGGACACCTGATCGCTCCGCCGGGCGCAAACCGCTTTGCGCCGCCTGACAGAGGCGGACCGGGCTTCGGGTTGCCGCAGGGCACTTACGGTGAGCGCCGCAACGCTGCCGGTGCCGTCACAGCTACCACCACCGTGCAGCGTTACGGCCACCGCTCGATCGCGCATCCAGACATCCCCGCGCACCTCCGCGCCGGCGACGTGCTAAGCGTCTCCGGCAGAGCTGGCGATGCCAACACCTATCGCGTGCTGGCGACGCCGGATCCCGGCACCGGCGGCCTCAATGTCGTCGCGATTCCGCTCGCAGACGTCAACCAGACGCTCAATAGCCTGCTGCTGGTGGAGGGGCTCGTGGTCGCGGGAGTGTTGCTGGTGCTGGGCTTGCTGGTGGGCATAGTCGTGCGCATCGGTTTGCTGCCGCTGCAGCGCATGGGTCATACTGCCGATGCGATCGCCGGCGGCGACCTTTCTCATCGCGTGGAACCCGCCGATCCGCGCACCGAGGTGGGCCGTCTGGGGATCGCGCTGAACGCGATGCTCGAGCGTCTCGAGCGCGCCTTCGCTGCTCAGAAAGCGAGCGAGGAGCGTCTGCGCCGCTTCCTCGCGGACGCCTCACATGAGCTGCGCACGCCCCTGGCCTCGATTCGCGGCTACGCCGAGCTGTTCCGCATCGGCGCCGCACGCGAGCCGGCCGAGAGTGAGAAGGCGATGCGCCGCATCGAGCAGGAGGCGGCACGCATGGGCGTGCTCGTCGAGGACCTGCTGACGCTCGCGCGCCTGGATGAGCTGCGCGACGCCGAGCACGTCCCGGTGGACCTGACGGCGCTCGCCCGCGACGCGGTGGACGACGCGCGCGCGAGCGCGCCCGAGCGCGCGATCGAGCTGCACGCACGCGGCCAGGCACTCGTCCTCGGCGATGCCCACCAGCTCGCCCAGCTGCTCGCGAACCTCTTGCGTAACGCGCTCATCCATACCCAGCCGGGGACGCCGATCGAGGTGAGCGTCGCCGCTGAGGCCGAGGTGCCGCGACGGACGCAGCAGGAGGTACGGCTAGAGGTGCGCGATCACGGCCAGGGATTGCCCGCTGGCGACCCCGCGGCGCTGTTCGAGCGCTTCTGGCGCGCCGAGCCGGGCCGCCGGCGCGGGCGCGCCGGCGCGGGTCTGGGGCTCGCGATCGTCGCCGGCGTGGTCGAGCGTCATGGCGGGCGGGTGTATGCCGCCAACGTGCCGGGTGGCGGCGCCTTGTTCGTTGTCTTGCTACCCCTCGCCGGCGAGCAGGGCCGCACCGACGGCGCCCGACAGGTCGCCAAGCTCGGTCGGTAGTACCACCGGCGGGTGATCGTCGGCAAATAGATGCGGTGCCATCTGCTTGACCACGCGGTCGATGAAGGGCCGCCCGAGCTTGTCGCCCATGCCTCCGCCGACGACGATGGCCTCGAGGTCGAGCAGGTTTTGCGCGGAGGCCAGTGCGAGCGCGAGCGCCCACGCCGCATCGGCCAGCAGCCGCTTGGTCAGCTTGTCGCCGTGGCTGGCGGCCTTGACGAAGACACCCGATGTCAGACGCTGCTTGCCCTCCTTGCGCATGATCTCGAACAGCACGGTGTCGTGCCCGCGTGCGAGCAGCTTGCGCGCGCGTCGTTCCATCCTCGCTCGCCCGGCGTAGGCCTCGAGGCAGCCCCGGCGTCCGCATCCGCATCTGCGCCCGCCCGGCTTGACGACCATGTGCCCGATCTCCCCGGCGGCGCCTCTGCCGTCGTGCAGCTTCCCCTCGAAGACCAAACCCCCGCCGACACCCGTGCCTAGCCACACGCCGAGCATGTTCGCGTAGGGACGCCCGGCGCCGACGCGGTACTCGCCCAGCACGCCCATACGCACGTCGTTGTCGATCTTCACCCGCACCCCGCCGCCCAGCGCCTGCGACACCAGGGGCCCCAAGGGCACGCTTCCGGAAAAGCCTGGGACGTTGCCGGCCTGTGCGACCCTCCCCGCTGTGATGTCGATCTCGCCAGGGCTGCCGATCCCCACGCCTGTGAGCGCCACGGCGTCGACCCCAGCGTGTCGCAGGGATGCGTGGATCGTGCCGAGGATCGCCTGAATCACGTCCTCGGCTACGCCGCTCGGGGGCGTGGGAACGCGGGCGCTGCTCACGATCTGCTGGTCGCGCAGCGTCACCGTCTGGATCTTCGTCCCCCCGAGGTCGACGCCCACGGTGATGCGTTGCGCGCCAGCCACGTCGCTAGGATAGCCCCGCAGCAACGCCGGTTCCCCTATCCAGATCTGGGAGGAGTCGATGAGCACGATGGCCACGACCCTCGCCCCACTGCGGGAGCGCCCTGCGTGGAAGGCGCTGGTCAGCCACCACGAGGCGATCCGCGACGTGCACCTGCGCGAGCTCTTCGCTCAAGACCCCCAGCGGGGTGAGCGATTGACGGTCGAGGGCGCCGGACTGTACCTCGACTACTCCAAGAACAGGGTCACCGAGGAGACCCTTGGCCTGCTGCTGGAGCTGGCGGAGCAGTCACAGCTGGCACAGCGCATCGAGGCGATGTACAAAGGCGAGCGCATTAATGTCTCCGAGAACCGCTCGGTGCTGCATGTCGCATTGCGGATGCCTGCCAATAGCTCGCTTGTTTTGGAGGGGAAGGACGTGGTCGCGCATGTGCATGCCGTGCTCGCGCGAATGGCAGCCTTCGCTGAACGTCTACGCGGGGGGGAATGGCTTGGTCACACCGGTCGGCCGATCCGCAGCATCGTCAACATCGGCATCGGTGGCTCGGACCTCGGACCGGTGATGGCCTATGAGGCCCTGCGCCACTACAGCCGGCGCGACCTCACCTTCCGTTTCGTCTCAAACGTCGATGCGACGGATTTCGTCGAGGCCACGCGCGATCTGGACCCCGAGGAAACGCTCTTCGTCGTCGCCTCCAAGACGTTCACGACGCTCGAGACGATGACCAACGCCCGCTCGGCGCGGGAGTGGCTGCTGGCGAAGCTGGGAGACGACAGCGCCATCGCCAAGCACTTCGTGGCCGTCTCCACCAATGCGGAGCAGGTGGCTGAGTTCGGTATCGACACGGAGAATATGTTCGGTTTCTGGGACTGGGTGGGCGGGCGCTACTCGATGACCTCCGCCATCGGCCTCTCCACGATGCTGGCGATCGGACCCGAGCGCTTCCAGGAGATGCTCGCGGGCTTTCACGCCATGGACGAGCACTTCCGCAACATGCCTTTCGCGCGCAACCTGCCAGTGCTGATGGGGCTGCTGGCGGTCTGGTACGGCGATTTCTTCGAGGTCCAGACGTGTGGCGTGATGCCCTATGAGCAGTACCTCAAGCGTTTCCCGGCCTACCTGCAGCAGCTCACAATGGAGTCAAACGGCAAGCGCGTGATGCTCGACGGACGCGAGGTCGACTACGAGACCGGCGCCGTCTACTGGGGCGAGCCTGGCACCAACGGTCAGCACAGCTTCTACCAGCTCATCCACCAGGGCACGAAGCTGATCCCACTCGATCTGATCGGTTTCGCCAAGTCGCTGAATCCGCTCGGCGAGCACCACGACCTTTTGCTGTCAAACGTCTTCGCGCAGGCGCAGGCGCTGGCCTTCGGCAAGACCGCCGAGGAAGTGCGCGCCGAGGGCACACCCGAGGCGATCGTGGCCCATCGTGTGATGCCCGGCAACCGCCCCACCAACACGATTCTCACGGAGCAGCTGACGCCGTACTCGTTGGGCACGCTTGTGGCGCTGTATGAGCACAGCGTCTTCACGCAGGGAGCCATCTGGGGGATCGACTGCTTCGATCAGTGGGGCGTGGAGCTGGGCAAGGCGCTCGCCGCGCGCATCATCCCCGAGCTGCGCAGCGAGGGAGAGCCGGAGCTGGGGCACGACAGCTCCACCAACGCTCTCATTCGCCGCTACCGCGCGCTGCGCTGACGCTGCTACCGTCAAGTCTTAAAGCCCCAGCAAGGAGGACGGCATGTTCGAGAAGCGGATCTGCCATGCGCTCTTCTCCCGAATCACCACCGGTGGCCTGGAGGTTACCTACTGGGATGGTCAGACCGAGCGCTACGGTCCCGGCCCTTGGCTGCACATGCGCCTGCGCTCGCCAGGAGTTATCTGGGCGATTGCCAAGAATGTCGATCTCGGCGCAGGCGAGGCGTATGTGAATGGCGAGGTTGAGATGGATGGCGATCTTGCCGAGTTCGTGGCGCTGGGCGCCGCCAATGGCGAGCAGCTCGCGGCGCTGGTGCCCAAGCTGTTGCGCAAACCACCCCATCTGCATCTGCCCAGAAGCGATACCAAGGCCAGGCAGGCGGCCAACGTCCGCCATCACTACGACCTCGGCAACGACTTCTACCGGCTGTGGCTTGATCGCACTCTGACCTACTCCTGCGCCTACTTCCGCACGCCAGGCGACTCGCTGGAGCAGGCGCAGCGCCAGAAGGTCGAGCACATCCTGCGCAAGCTCGACATAACCCCGGGCATGACGCTGCTTGACATCGGCTCGGGTTGGGGGGAGCTGATCGTGGCCGCCGCCAAGCAGTACGGGGCGAAGGCGCACGGCATTACGCTCAGCCACGAGCAGCTGCGCCACACTCGCGAGCGCATCGAGTCCGAAGGGCTGACGGACAGGGTCAGCGTGGATCTCCTGCACTACGACGACCTCCCTGCCCACCAGAGTTATGACCGCGTCGTGTCGGTCGGTATGTACGAGCACGTCGGCGTAGGCAACCACGCCGCGTATATGGCCGCTGTTGAGCGCGTGCTCAAGCCGCAGGGCGTGTCACTGCTACACACCATCACGCAGACCGTTGATCGCCCGATCGCGCCCTTCACCGATCGCTACATCTTCCCCGGCGGACACCTGCCGACCGTGGAGAGCATCCTTGCGCTGCTGCCACCGCGCGACTTCCACGCCGTGGACTACGAGAGCCTGCGCCGGCACTACGCGCGCACGCTGCAGGAGTGGTGGGAGCGCTTCGAGCAGCAGTGCGATCAGGTGCGGGAAATGTACGACGAGCGCTTCGTGCGCATGTGGCGCTTGTATCTGCGCGGCGCCTATGCGGCCTTCAGCTGGGGCAAGCTCGACCTTGCGCAGATCCTCTGGACCAAGGGGCTGTCCGATGCCGTCCCGATGACGCGTGACTACATGAATCCGCAGCCGCTCGCTCAGGCTCAGGCGGGGGAGGAGATCAACTCCTCCTCGCGCGTGGCCACATCCATGGCGTGACCCTCTTTATTCCCAACCCAAGGAGGAATTGACATGAGCGACAGACCAATCTTCATCTATGCCGCCACCTACGCCGAACGCTCCGACGCGGAGGCCGACTACGACACGCTGCTCGACCTGCACGCGGCCAAGCTGGTGGGTACCTATGACGTGGCTCTGATCACCAAGGACCTCGACGGCAAGGTGCACGTGCACAAGCACGAGAAGCCTACGCAGCACGGCGCCTGGACGGGCATCGCTGTAGGCGCGCTCGTCGGCGTCGTCTTCCCGCCCTCGGTCATCGGTGCGGCTGTCGTTGGCGGCACGGCCGGAGGCGTCATCGGGCACCTGCGCAAGGGCATGTCACGCGGGGACGCCAAAGAGCTCGGAGAGCTGCTGGACGAGGGTCAGGCCGCGCTGATCGTGATCGGCGAGTCGCGCTTGCGCGAGCAGCTCGATAAGGCGCTGACGCGAGCGGAAAAGACAATCGAGCGGGAGATCGACGCCGACAGCAAGGAGCTCGAGCGCGAGCTCAAGGAGGCTGAAAAGGAAGCGGCTGCCTCCTGATGTAAGGGGTCGCTCCTGAAGGGGTCGCTCATGGCAGAAGCGTCCGCCGGCTGATCGACCGCGGTCTTTCAGGCGCAATCGCCGCTGGGCGGCTACCGTGCTGTAGATGCCCGCTCTTCGCAGCGCCGCCACCGTCAAGCGCCTGACGCTGGCGGCCTGCATCCTGGGCTCGAGCATCGCGCTGCTCGACAGCACCGTCGTCAACGTGGCGCTGCCCACCATCCAGCGCGACTTGGGCGGCGGCTTGGCGGCGCAGCAGTGGGTCAGCAACGCCTACCTGCTGACGCTCGGCTCCCTGATCCTGGTGGGCGGCTCGCTGGGAGACCTGTTCGGCGAGCGACGCATCTTCGCGCTGGGTGTCGCGGGTTTCGGCGTGGCCTCGCTGCTGTGCGCCCTGGCCCCCTCGATCGAGGCGCTAATCGCGGCGCGCGCGTTGCAGGGAGTGGCCAGCGCGCTGCTCACGCCCAGCGCGCTGGCGGTGATCGTGGCCACCTTCAAGGAGCAGGAGCGCGGCCCGGCGATCGGCAGCTGGACGGCGTGGGGGGGCATCGCCACGGTACTCGGACCGCTCATCGGCGGCGAGCTGCTGGCGATCTCCACTTGGCGCTCGATCTTCCTGATCAACATTCCTCTGGTGATCATCTGCGTGGCGCTGATCCTGACGGTCATCCCGCGCATGGAGCATCCGCGCGAGCGCAAGACGCGGCATGTGGACTACCTCGGTGCGCTGTTGGCCGCGCTCGGCCTCGGCGGTCCAGTGTTCGCGCTGATCGAGCAGCCGCGGCTGGGGTGGGGGAGCCCCGCGGTGATCGTCCCCCTGCTCGCCGGCGCCGCGCTGATGGTGTGTTTTGCGCTGTACGAGTCACGCGCCCGCGACCCGATGTTGCCGCTCAGCCTCTTCCGCCGGCGTAACTTCTCGGCGGGCAACATCGAGACGTTCTCGATGTATGCGGGCCTGTCGATCCTGTTCTTCTTCCTCGTGCTCTTCCTGCAGCAGATCGGCGGCTACTCGCCGCTGAAGAGCGGTCTTGCGATCCTGCCCACGACGCTTGTGATGTTCGTCCTCTCCAAGCGCTTTGGCGCATTGGCCGACCGCTACGGTCCGCGCTTCTTCATGGGCGCCGGACCGCTGATCGCCGCCTGCGGGCTGCTGCTGTTCCAGCGCGTTGGCATCAGGGCCGACTACGTGAGCGAAGTGTTGCCCGGGTTGCTCGTGTTCTCGCTCGGCCTGTCGATGACGGTTGCGCCCCTCACGGCTGCGGTGCTGGCGGGTGTGGAGAGGAATCAGGCCGGTATCGCCTCTGCTGTGAACAATGCCGTGGCACGCGTGGCAGGCCTACTGGGCACCGCCGCGGTGGGCGCCGCGGTGGCGGCCTCCTTCGTCTCGCAGCTGGACAGCCAGCTTGCGAGTCGGCCTTTGGGACCGCGCGCGCAGGCGGCCGTGGCCGAAGCCAAGAAGCTGCCTCTGGGTCGCCCCGACACCAAGGGCCTGCCGTCCGCGCAGGCCCGCACTGTCACGGTTGCGGCTGAGAATGCTTCGCTTGAAAGCTTCCACCTGGGTCTGGGCATAGCTGCGCTGCTCGTCGCTCTGGGCGGAGTGGCCGGCGCGATCGGCGTGCGCAACCCCAAGCGCGTGGTACTGGCCGAGGAGTGCGAGGGCGGCCAGCTCGTTGGGGCCAGCCTCGACGCCGCAGGCTGCCATGAGCCCACACCGCCAACGCCCCGTCCCGAAGCTCAGCCCGTGGGCCCTTCCGCGTAGGCGCACATCGCTTCGATTAGCGGCCCCAAGCGCCGGCCGCGCTCGGTCAGCCGGTACTCCACCGTGGGCGGCGAGGTGGGCAGCACCGCCCGCGCCAGCAGTCCCGCGGCCTCCAGTTCGCGCAGGCGCTCGGAGAGCATACGCGGGGAGATGCCCTGCACGGCGCCCGCGAATTCGTTGAAGCGCAGCGCGCCGCTGAGCGCGGCATAGATGATCGAGAGCTGCCAGCGCCGCTCCAGGAGGTCCGCCGTGCGACGGACCTCCATGGGGATCGGCTGGGGATTACGACAGCGCGACATCGCGGGCCGGCTCCAGCGCGCGGTCGAGCACTTCCTGCACCGTCATCACGGGATGGAAGGTCATCTGCTCGCGCACTTCCTCGGGGATCTCATCGAGATCGCCGCGGTTGCGCTCGGGCATGATCACGTCGGTCAACCCGGCCGCATGCGCCGCCAGCGCCTTCTGCTTCAAGCCCCCGATCGGTAGCACGCGCCCCTGCAGGGTGACCTCGCCGGTCATGCCCACCGTGTGCTTGACCGGCCTGCCGGAGAGCAGGGAGGCCAGCGCGGTGACCATCGTCACACCGGCGGAGGGGCCGTCCTTTGGGATTGCGCCCGCAGGCACGTGCACGTGGAACTCGTGCGCGTCGAAGACGCCCTCATCGATGCCGAGCTCGGCGGCGTGGCCGCGCACATAGGAGAGCGCGATGCGCGCCGACTCCTTCATGACGTCGCCCAGCTGACCGGTCAGCACCAGCCCGCCGCCGCCGCCCGAGCCGGAGCTCTTCATGGCGGTGGCCTCGACGAACAGCACATCGCCGCCCGTTCCCGTCACCGCCAGGCCGGTGGCGACACCGGGCACGGCGGTGCGGATGGCCGACTCCTGGAAGAACTTCTGACGGCCCAACGCGTCGCGCACGACCTCCAGGTCGATCTCCACAGGCGGCTCCACTGCGCCGGAGGCCACGCGGGTGGCCGTCTTGCGCAACACGGTGCCCAGCTCGCGCTCCAGGTTACGTACGCCCGCCTCGCGGGTGTACTCGGTGATGACCGACCGCAGCACCTCGTCGCTGATCGAGACCTCGTCCTCGCGCAGTCCGTTGCGGTCGCGCTGGCGCGGCCACAGGTAGCCCTTGGCGATGGCCAGCTTCTCCATGTTGGTGTAGCCGTCGAAGCGGATCACCTCCATGCGGTCAAGCAGCGGGCCGGGGATCGTGTCGGCGACGTTGGCCGTGGCTAGGAACATGACCTGGCTCAGATCGAGCTCCACGTCCAGGTAGTGGTCGCGGAAGCTGTGGTTCTGCGCGGGGTCCAGGACCTCGAGCAGCGCCGCGGACGGGTCGCCGCGCCAGTCCGCGCCGACCTTGTCGACCTCGTCCAGCAGGATCACCGGGTTCATCGTGCCCGCGTCGCGCAGGGCCCGCACCAAGCGTCCCGGCAGGGCGCCGATGTAGGTGCGCCGGTGCCCGCGGATCTCGGCCTCATCGCGCACGCCGCCCAGCGACATGCGCACGAACTCGCGGCCCGTGGCGCGGGCGATGGACTCGCCGATCGAGGTCTTGCCGGTGCCCGGGGGTCCGATCAGCGTCAGGATCGCCCCGGACTTGGGGTCGGCCTCGATGCCGCGATCCTCGCGCAGCTTACGCACGGCGAGGTACTCGGTGACGCGATCCTTGACGTCCTCCAGACCCGCGTGGTCGGCGTCCAGCACTTCACGCGCGCCAACCGGATCGAGGTGCTCATCCGAGCGCTTGCTCCAGGGCACCGCGATCAGCCAATCCAGGTAGGTGCGAATCATCGAGGACTCGCCGGTCTGATCGCCCATGCGCTCCAGGCGCCCCAGCTCCTTGATGGCCTGCTCGTGCACGGCCTCGGGCATCTCCGCGGCCTCGATCTTGTCGCGGTACTCCTCGACGATCGAGCCCTCGTCCTCGCCCAGCTCCTTGCGGATGGACTCCATCTGCTTGCGCAGGAAGTAGTCGCGCTGCTGCTTCTCCGCGCCCTCCTGCACGTCCTCGCGGATGCGCTTGCGCACCTGCAGCTCGGCCAGGGACTCGCGCTGCAGCTTTACGGCGAGCTCCAGGCGCTCGGTGACATCCAGCGTGCGCAGCAGCTGCACCTTCTGCTCGTAGGAGAGGTTGGGGGAGTAGCCAGCGGAGTCGGCCAGCGGGCCGGGCTCCACGATCGCGCGCAGGAACGCCGCGATGCGCCCGTCATCGCCGCGCAACTCGAGGATCTCCTCGACGATCGCGCGGTATTCGCGCTCAAGCTCGCGCGTGCGCCCGTCGACGGGCAGCTCGTCGGGGTGCTCCTCCACCTCCACGCGCAGCTCCCCGCCGGGGCCCGTCTGGGCGGCGCCGATCAGGGCACGGTGTTCGCCGGAGATGGCCACCGCGCGCCCACCACCGGGGAGACGGATCTGCTCATCGACCTCGGCCACGGTGCCGACCTCGAGGAACTCGTTCTCGTGGCGCGGGACCAGCACGACGTGGTCGTCGTCGCCGACATCCACAGTGAGGGTGATGCCCATGCTAGGGAACACCACAGTGTCATCGAGGGGGATCAGGCGCAGTACGCGCTTGGGCTCAGTCGTTGGGTCTGGGGTACCTGCGGAAGGTGCATTCATGGCTATAGGCTCCATATGAGCTTACGAAAGTATAGGTAGTATAGCGCGCGTCGCCGCAGATACAAGGGCTCGGCACAAAGCGCTTCTCAGAGCCCTTGGAGGCTCCAGCTAGAGAAAGCTGCGCGGCCACAGTCCGCGTGCGCGCACGACGTTGACCTCGGCCGCGTACACCGTCACCTGCGCGCCCAGGTAGAGCCAGGCCAGTAGCCCTAACACGAGAGCGAAGGTGGCGGAGAGAGGCCCCGCGTGGCGCACGACGTGCCCGATGTAGAAGCCCCCCACGTACTGCAGCAGTTGCCACACCACGGCCGCCAGCAGCACCCCGGGCGCTAGTTCGCGCCAGCTCACGCGCGCGTCAGTCAACAGCTTGAAGGCGGACCCAAAGAGCGCGAGGTTGAACAGCAACGCGGCCACCACCCCTCCAAACAATGCCAATGTCCCTCCCGGGCCTGCGCCCACGATGCCCGCGGCGGCGGTAGAAAGGATGTTGAGCAGCCCGAAGAACACCAGCAGCCGCAGGCCGTGCAGGCGCAGCGCAAGAAAGCCCGGGCGCCGGCGGACGGGCACCTGCCAGATGCGGTTGAAGGCCGACTGGATTGCATTGGTCACGGCCAATCCGCCCAGCAGCGAGCCGATCAGCCCGATCGCCAGGGCGACGCCGCTGGTGGGCAGCGAGTGCAGTCGTAGCTGATCGCCGACGATCGGAAACTGTGCCTGCGTGCTATTCAAAATGCTCTGCTTCAGCTGCGGGTCGCCTTCCAGCACGAAGCCAAGCACCGTCACGAACACGAGCAGCAGCGGGAACAGGGATACGAAGGCGTAGTAGGCGATCAGCGCCGCGAGCTGGCCGCCTTCATCGTCGCTGAAGCGCTTGGCCACCGCCACGCCGAAGGCCAGCTTGCGGTGACGCTGCTGGAACTCGTCCAGCGTCTTGAGACGCTCGTGGATCTTCATTTCAAGGGGGGTCGGCTGGCAGGTTGGCTCGACATATCGGTGTGTCTACCCCATGCAACGGCAGAAAACCGGTCCTCGCCGACCGTGCACCTTCCTTGGGCCGCGCATCGCACAGGGAGCTCGACTCCGCCGAGCAGGTGGCGCTGGTGGCAAGGGCCAAGCGTAAGGCACTGCTCTACCTGCACCGCCATATGTTGCGCCACGAGGATCTCGAGGACTGCTTCGGCCAGGCCAGCATGGAGCTGATCGGATACGTGCGCGCGGGGGGCGCCTTCGCTAACTCAGCTCACGCGGCGGCTGCGCTGGAGTTGCGTTTCCTCTCGCGTGTGCAGGACCGCTGCCGGGCGGTGTCCGGTCGCAGCCCGATCCAGACCGCGTGGGAGCGTGCGCTGGGAGCGGGCGGTCTGGGGGAGAGCCACCCCGACCGTGCCGACGTGCGCTGCGCGGTGGAGGAGCTGGCGATGATGCGCATGGAGCTGCGCCTGGTGCCGATCTTAGCCCGCGAGTTGACGTCCGATCAGCGGCTGGTCGTGGCCTGTCAGGTGGCTCTGCAGATGAGTTGTGCCGAGTTCTGCGAGCTCTTCGGATGGTCCCGCGCGAAGTACCGCAAAGTGGCCTATCGCGCCCGCATGCGCCTGCGTCAGCTGAGCGAGACCGTTGACGAAAGCAAGCTCGATGGTGACGCGCCTATGAGAATTCCACCACCCCCAGCTCATAGGCGGGTCCCAAGGGGCACCGGTGGCAGGTCAGCGCCTCGACCGCCCGGTGATACCCAAGCGCGCAACGGCGGCCGGGGGCCGGGCAGCTCCCCGCTCAGGCCCTCGGTCGCCGAAGCGCAGCGCTCGGAGCAGGCGGCGTGATGCGCGGGCGTGTGGTTCATCGGGTTTACGCCGAAGACGAGCCGCAGGAGTTGGGGGACGGGGATCGCCCGCTGATGCAGCCGGCGTGGGATTCTCCCCGGCGGAGCCGCGCAATGGCTATTGCGCTACTGGTGGCCGGTGTCGCATTCGTAATGGCGCTGGCGATACGCGCCCTCAGCGGGCCCGGTGCAGTTGTCGGAAGGCAGAGAGCCATGTGGGCCGGATCCCAAGCGACCCCAGTTGCGACAGCGCACGGCGCGAAGGCCAGGCGCCGATCCGAGAAAACCGCATTTCACAGCGCACACGAGCGGCGTGCAAGGCGGCGCGCCGTGAGCGAGCAGGCGCGTCCAGCGAAGGCACAACGCAGGATGGCGAGCGCGCCAAGGGCAGAGGAACGTGCAGTCGCGTACTCCTCTGCGGCTCAGGCCGCGCCGGCGGTGGCGGCGAGATCCGCCGAATCCGAGTTCAGCTTCGAGCGGTAAGTGATGTTCAAGCGCTCGCCAAGCGGCGGCCATCCGCGAGTGACAGTCGTAACCAAGCCCATCTGGCGGTTACGGCTGGCGCGCGCCGCGCCGCGCCGTGTGTTGCAGACGCTGGCGATTGTGGGCGTGCTCGCAGCCGTCCACTTCGCCCGTGGGGGTGGTGTCCGTCATGCAGTTCCTGGCCGGGATCCGGCCAGGCAAGTCCACACCCCCACAGCAAAGGAGCTAAGGAGATGACAGTGAATGGCCACGATCCTGCAAGGCCTGTACCTGGTGTAAGAGTCGCGCGCGGCAAGCGCGTGAGATCAAGTCCGGCGCTGCTGGCAACGGTGGTGTTGGGTTGTGCCTTCCTTGCGAGCACCCCTCCGCCATTGGCGAGCGCGGCAGCCCTCAACGCCACCAAAACCGGGGCTGCCACGACGGCGGGCGAAGGCGGCAGCTCATTGGAAGCTGCGGCGAAGAAGGCTGGGGACATGGGACGCAAGATCGCCATGAGCCTGATCGGACTGGCGCTGGCGGTGGCAGGAATCGTGCTGGCCTTCCGTCGCGATTTCAAAAGGGTCGCAGGCGTGTTGGTCGTTGGGTTACTGGCAGTTCTGCTGGCAACCCCGACGGGTCTGAGCGTTTTGCAGAACACCGTAAGCGCCCTGTTCGGGTCCGCCTGATGAAGGACTTCAGGACTTTCACACAGCCTGCTTACGCAAACGGCTGATCTCATGCCAATCGATATCCGCTCCTATCGGAGCGTGTTCGACCTGGAACGGCGCATCTACCGGGTGGATCGCGTGCGACTGAACCCCAGCGGTGTGCCGGTGCGCGGCGCGGTGTACTTCCTGGCGCTGCTGCTGGCGTCGTTGCTGGTGGCGGCGCTGCCCCTGGTAGGCGCGGTTGCGCGGCTGTTGCCGTGGTACGTGCGTCACCTGGCCCTGCCCGCAGGTGCTGCGGCGCTGTTCACGGTGATACGTGTCGATGGCCGGCCCTTTCACGTCGCGGCATGGGCGCTCCTGACCTACGCGGCCCAGCCGAGCAGGATGCTCGGAGACGGGCGCGGCCTGCTGCCCATCACGAGCTGGCGACCGGGAGCGGTCGTGCTGTTGCCCGCTGGCTCCGAGGAGCGGCTGCGCCGCATGCTCTGCACAGGCCCCGCGCGCGTACGGGTGACGGTCGCGCACGAGCGCTTGGAATACAGACGCGGCCGTCCCGGACGCATACGCGGCGGTCTGGAAAGGCTGATGCGGCGGGACCAGATGGCAGTGCGCGAACTGCGCGGCCGCCGTCCCCTGCGCCGCACGCGGGTGATTGCTTTAACTGCCGGCGCGCGGTTGCGGGTGCGGTGAGGCGGTGCGCTCGCCACTGCGTTTTGTATTCGGCAACTGCATCTTCGCCACCGGGCTGGATGACGGCTGGGCGGCGTTCACGGTGCGCGCCGACTCCTACGAGTTCCTGCCCGAGGAGGAGAAGCGCGCTCGCTTTCAGGCGCTGCTGGCGGCACTCGGAGGTGTGCAGGCCGATATCCAGATTCTGCGCGTAAGCGAAGGCTGGGACGTCGCGCGCTATGTGCGCGAACTGGAGCAGACGCATGCGGCTCCCTTTCACGCAGACGCTCCTCGCGCAGGCGCTCCTCATGCAGGCGCTCTACACGAATGCGCTCCACACGCAGGTGCTCCGCGCGAATGCGCTTTACGCGAACGCGCTCTACGTTGCTATGCGCGCGAGCACTCCGAGCGCTTGTGCGAGATCGGCGCGGCGCGGCCGCGGTTGTTCGTGCTGGTGAGTCTGCGCGAGCCCCAGCGCGATGTCGCGAGCTTCCTCTCGCGTAGCTTCGAGCAGCACCCGCGCGTGTGGCTGGCGTCGCTGCGCGGGACGTTTGCAAAGCGCGACCGGCGCGTTTTGAGCGTGGCGGAGTTAGGGCAGGCGCAGGCACGCGCCGAGCGGGCACGCGCGCATCTCGCTGACTATCTGCCGGTGCTCCCCGCTCGGGGAGTACAGCTGCAATGGCTCGTGCGACGCGCTTTCTGCCGGGGGCTGGGAGAGCCACAGGTCGAGGGTCTGCACTCCCCGCGCGCCTTGCTGTTCGAGCGCGGCGGCGGAGGCGAGGGGAGGAACAAAGGTTGTGGCGAACCGCTGCTGGCTCCGCTCGAGGGAGATGTGTTGCGTTGGATGGACAGCATCGTCGAGAACCGCGGCAGGTCGTTGCGTTGCGAGTCCGAGCGAGGCGTGAGCTGGCAGGCACAACTCGTGGCGGGGTCGCTGCCGGAGCAGGCCACTTTCCCGAGCGCCCAGGTGGAGCTGATGTGCGCGCCCGTGGAGAGCCTGCCCTTCGCGGTTGACCTCTCGCTGAACGCGCGCTTTCTGCCCAACGAGTTGGCTCTGCGAATTGCGCGCCGGCGCATCCAGGACGCCGATCAGATCGCGCGCGCGGAGTCAGACGGCGAGCAGGGGGTCTCCGAGCTTGGCCAGCATCGCACACACGCCGCCCGCGAGCTGCTGGCTTATCTGCAATCGTCGAGCCGCCCGCCGCTGCTGCGCGCGACACTGGCGATCGCGATCGGGGCTGTTAGCGAGGAGCATCTGGAAAAGCGCGTGCAGGAGTGCCGGCGCGCCTACGGCGAGGTCCGTCTGCACCGCCCTCTCGGCGGACAGCTGGAGCTGTTCTGGCAGCACTTCCCCGGGCAGCGCACGCGCATCGCGGGTTACGAGGACACGCTCACGCCCGAGCAGGTGGCGGCGATGATGCCGACCGCAGCGCACGCTGTCGGATCGCGCCGAGGCTTCTACCTCGGACACACGCTTTCGCGCTCGCGGCGCCCGCTGCTGTTCAACCTGCGCGAGGGCTCAGAGACCGATCGCAACACCGCGATCCTCAGCGTGGGCGCGCTGGGCTCGGGCAAGACCACGCTCGATCAGAAGCTCAAGTACGAGGCCTTCCTGCTGGGGGCGCGCATAATCGATTGCGACCCCAAGGGCGATCATCGTTTCCACCTGCTCGAGGAGGTGGCGCCCCATGTGCAGCAGATCGTGCTGCGCGCAGATCCGGCGCTGCGCGGCGTACTCGATCCGCTGCGGGTGGCACCTGAGCATTTGCGCCACGACGCGGCAGTGTCCTTCCTGCGCGACCTCCTGCCGGGGCGCGCGCAGGCCAGCTGGGAGACGGCGATCGTGGGAGCAGTTGACCGCGTGCTCAGCCGCGCGCGTGAGCCCACCTGCGGCGAGGTGGTCAGAGCGCTCGAGGAGGGCGATGCAATCGATGCGCAGGTGGCCAAGGCACTCGCGGTCTATGCGCGCTCGGGATTGACGCAACTGGGCTTCGCGGAACCCGAGGTGTGCCTCGCGCCAGTGGGCGAACGCCAGGTGATCTACCTGCCGATCCGGGACCTGCCGGGTCCCGAACCGGGAGTCAGGCGCTCCGAGTACTCCCAATCCGAGCGCGTGGGCGAGCAGCTGGTGCGCCTCATCGCCATGTTCGCCATGCAGCTCCTGGCCCGCGAGCGGGAGCGCTTGAAAGTGTTCTCCTTCGACGAGGGTTGGCGCCTGCTTGGGGACCCTGTTGGGCGTGCGCTGCTGGCCTCGCTACAGCGCATGGGCCGCTCGGAGTTGGCGGTCCCCATCGTCAGCACACAACTCGTGACCGACGCTTTGCTGGGACAGCGGGCGTCGCTTGAGAACCTGCTCGGCGCCACATTCGCCTTCGGTATGCGCTCACAGGAGGAGGCCGGACGCGCACTGGCACTGCTGGGTCTGGATCCCGAAGACAGCACTTTGCGCGCAAGGCTGCTGGAGTTCGAGCGGGGGCGCTGCCTGTTCCGCGATCACCGTGGACGCGTCGAGGCTGTGCAGGTGGACGTCGTGGCGCCGGCCTTGCTACGGGCCTTTTCGACCACACCGGAGGTTGGCGTAACGTGAGCGCCCGGGCCTGGATCGGCTGGGCACTGGTGACGGTTGCTCTGGGCTTCTGTGCTGATCCTGCCGCCGCCCGCATTGCCCCCCGCTCTTCCGCGGTCCGAACCGCCCCCCGCGCGCCCTCCGGTCCGCCGCTAAGCGGTCAGTCGGTAGCTTCCACGCAAGCAGCTATGCCGACGAGTTCGGGCGCGGTGGATCCGCTCGTGGAAAACGGCCTGGGAAGTCCCATGTGCGAGGCCTCGAGCGGCGCGGGCAGCCTGTCGGCGCAGGTACTCGCAAACTGCCGCACGTCGGGTTGGGTGGCGGCCGGTGCGCCGACCGCCAACTACGCCTTTGACATGAACATGGGTGGTGGCGGCCTACTCGGCCTTGATCCGCAAGGTCTGTTTCAGCAGTACCTGCTGGCACCAATATGGATGGGGCTCGTCTGGATCATGCACGCCTTGCTGGTGATGCTCGAATGGGCCTACACACTCGACCTGATCGACGCCCCCGCCGCGGACAGCCTCGGCCGCGGGCTGCGCGAAACGCAGGCGGTCTTCACGCAGCCATGGCTGGTGCTGGCGCTGGCGGTGGCGTCGGTGCTGGCTGCTTATCACGGCTTGGTGCGCCGCCAGGTGGCGCGAACGGTTGGGCAGGCGTTGCTGATGGCGATGATGATGATCGGCGGCCTGTGGGTGATCGCGGACCCCACGGGCACTGTGGGGGAGGTGGGCCGCCTGGCAAACCAGGCCAGTCTGGGCGCACTGGGGGCATTCGCGCAGGGCAGCCCCGCCGCCGGCGCGCGCACGCTGAGCGACGGCATGCGTGGGGTGTTCGCGGCGGGGATTGGAGATCCTTGGTGCTACCTGGAGTTCGGCGATGTGCAGTGGTGTCGTGACCCGCTGCGCCTGGAACCGCGCTTGCGTGCCGACGCCCTACGTCTTGCCGCCGGAGAGCAGGCGCTCATCGGGTGCAGGCTGAACAGCGGCCCGTTCTCGATCTGCGTCGCGCCGGGCAGTACGCAGGCGCGGGCGTACGCGCGCAGCGCAGAACTGCTGCGTGACGCTCGCAGCAACGGCGAGCTCTTCCTGGCGCTGGCAGCCAACGGCAATGTGCGCAACTCAACCGCCGTCCCGAGCGGATTGCTGACGGTGTTGTGCGCAGGGCCCGAAATCGGCAAGTGCCATGGTACGACCGCACCCCAAGCCGAATTTCGCGGTGCGGCCCAGACCGGGCAGCGCGCCGCCGGGCTACTGCTGATCGTGGTGGGAGGCGCTGGCATGGTGGCGTTGCTGGGCTTTCTCGCGCTGCACCTGCTGGCGGCGGCGCTGTTGAGCCTTTTCTATCTGCTGCTCGCACCCGCCGCTGTGCTGGCTCCCGCGCTGGGCGATGGTGGCAGAGCCGCGTTTCGCAATTGGGCTACGCGCCTGCTGGGGGCGATGGTGGCGAAGCTCATGTACTCGCTGTTCCTGGGCGCGATGTTGGCGATGATGCGGATCCTTTTGGCTTTGCGGGGCATGGGATGGTGGCCGCAGTGGCTGCTCGTGGGCACTGCCTGGTGGGGCGCCTTCCATCACCGCTACCACCTACTGGGCGCTCTGGAAGGCAGGCACTTCCAGCGGCGAGTCGTGCTCCCGGCCGAGGAGAATCTGCGAGGGCCGAGCCGGTGAGCCCGCGAGGGCCGGGTTGGTGTCTGCGAGGGCTGAGCCGGTGCCTGCGAGGGCTGGGCGGATGAGGTCGCGTTCCGCTGTGCTTGGTGCGGGCACCGCTGGTTTGGCGGTGGGGATAAGCGCGCTGGGGATGACGCTGCTGCTCGGGCTTATGGCGCTCGGCGCCGTGCACGGCGCGCCGGCAAGCCTTGCAGCCCAAGGGGCAGGGGTGTCAGCGGCCGCGCAGGCGCAGATACCGGCCGTGTATCTACGTCTCTACCAGCAGGCGGCGCAGCGTTACGGCCTTGACTGGGCGATTCTCGCGGGAATCGGCAGGGTCGAGTGCGATCATGGGCGCGATCCTCACCCCGCCTGCACGCGCGAGGGCGCCGTCAACTCCGCGGGTGCGGGTGGTCCAATGCAGTTCCTCGCCTCCACCTGGGTCAGGTACGGGGTGGACGGCAATGGCGACGGTCGCGCTGACCGCTGGGATCCTGCCGATGCCATCTACGGCGCTGCTCGCTACCTGCGGGCAGCGGGCGCTCCGGCCGACTATGAAAAGGCGATCTTGGCTTACAACCACGCCGGATGGTATGTAGCCGAAGTCGAGCAGTGGGCGGCTGTCTACCGTGGGCCATCCGCTTCTTCTTCTTCTTCTTCTTCTTCTTCCTCCTCCTCCTCCTCCTCCTCGGTGACGGAAGTTTCGGCCCAGTTGGGCTCTGGTGAACGCGCTGTGCTCTCGCCTGCGGACGGGCACGTGGCATTGGCGCCTGCCGATGCGCCCGCGGTTGTGCAGGCGATGGTTTTAGCCGGCAACGAGCTCCAGGAACTGCCCTATGGGACCTCCGGCCATCCCGACCCTCGGGGTGCTGTAAACGAGGACTGCTCGAGCACGGTCAACTACGTGCTCTACCGCTCGGGGGTCCGCCCGATCGAAGAAATCGTGCGCGAGAATCCACTGGCGCAGGATTACGTGGACTGGGGCCAGCCCGGACCTGGTCGCTGGGTAAGCATCTACGCCACCACGAGCCCCAGCGACCATGTGTTCATAGTGATCGCTGGTCTGCGCCTGGACACCAGCCACGACGGCACCGACGTGGGCCCCAACCGCGACCAGGACGGCCCCCGCTGGCGCATCCTCGACCATATCCCCACGTGGGCGCAGTGGTCGGTGCGCCACCCGCCCGGGCTATAGAGTGGGCCGAGATGTCCACGCGCAAGGTCAAGCATCTGCTGATCGGCGGTGGCCTGGCGAGCGCCAACTGCGCGCGCTGGCTGCGCGAGGCTGGCGAGGAGGGCGAGATCATGCTTGTGGGGCGCGAGCCCGATCCTCCCTACAACCGCCCGCCCTGCTCCAAGGGTTATCTGCGCGGCGAGGAAAGCCGCGAGGACACCTGGTTTCGCCCACGGGAGTGGTGGGCAGAGCAGCGGATTGACCTGCGCATGCGTACGAGCGTGACGAAGCTCGACACGGCGGCGAGGGAGGCGACGCTCTCCAACAAGCAGATCATCGCCTACGAGTCCGCGCTGCTCGCCACCGGAGCAAATGTGCGGCGGCTGAACGTGGAGGGGTGCGAGCTGGAGGGCATCCACTACCTGCGCGCATTGGCCAACGCCGACGCCATCCGCGCGGAGGCGGGCAAGCGCGTGGTGCTCATTGGCGGCTCCTATATCGGCTGCGAGGTGGCCGCCTCGTTGACCAAGCTCGGCAGCTCGTGCGCGATCGTTATGCAGGAGGCGGTGACGTTCCAGCGTGGCTTTGGCAGCCAGGCTGGGCGCTTCTTCCAGGAGCGCCTGCAAGAGCACGGCGTGCAGGTGCACGGCGAAGATGAGCTCGAGCGCTTTGAGGGTGCGGATGGGCGTGTGAGTACCGTTATCACCAAGGCCGGTCTGCGCCTCGCGGCCGATGCGGTGGTGATCGGCGTGGGCGTCATTCCCGATGTCACCCTCGCGCGCGGTGCGGGGCTCACTCTCGATGATGAGCGCGGCGGTGTCCTCTGCGACAGCCACCTGCACACCTCCGCGTCGGGGGTCTGGTCCGCAGGCGACATCGCCTCCTACGACAGCGTCGTGCACGGCGCGCAGCTGCGTGTCGAGCACTGGGACGTGGCCTTCAATCAGGGCAAGACCGCAGCGCTGAACATGCTCGGGCAGGAGACCCCGCACGACGTGATCCCCTACTTCTTCTCCGACCTGGCGGATTGGGCCTCACTCGAGTACGTCGGCCCCGCACGGGACTGGGACGAAGAGATCGTGCGAGGATCGTTCGTGGATGGCGAGTTCTCGCTGTGGTATCTCAAAGATGATCGGGTCCTTGCCGCCCTGTCCGTGGGACGCTCGGAGGATCTCGACCACGCGCGGCGCCTGATCGTTGCGGGCGCCAGGCTCGGCGAGGAGCGCGCTGCGTTGGGCGATCTGGACAGCGATCTTGACGCTCTTGGCCGCTGAGCGCGGTAGGATCTCGCGCATCCGAAAGGTCGGTGGTCAAGGGAAGCCGGTGTGAATCCGGCGCGGACCCGCCACTGTGACCGGGGATGCCCACCGCGGCCTGCAGTGCAGGCAGCCACCATTGTGCCACCGGCGCAGCGGGAAGGCGCGGAAGGGTTGGCCCGGAAGCCAGGAGACCAGCCTCCGACCCAAAGCCCGCAAGCCCTCGTGGAAAGGGGTGGCTCAATGCTCCCAAGCCGTAACAGTTCACGTCCCCGCTCGGCGGTGGTCGCCGCGCTACTCTCGCTTCTTGCCGTTTTGGCCATTACGGCGCCGGCTGTTCTCGCCGCCGGTCCGGCCACCGTCACCGTCGAGGTGGAGGGATCCTCCGAAACAAAGGTCCCGCCCATGCTGGTCACCACCACGAATACTGCGGTTGTCAAGAACAACAGCGAAGGGCACCCTGAAGGTTCCTGCACCGGTACGAGCGCCGCTGGTGCGCTGGAGCTGGCCACCGCGGGCAACTGGAGCGGCAAGTGGTATGGAGGAACACTCGGCTACGCGGTCGAAAGCATCGTGGGTGAGAGCTACCCATTCTCGGGGAGCTACTTCTGGGACTTCTGGCTTAACAACAAAGCCGAAGAAGAACACGGTATCTGCGGCGTCGAGCTGAAGGCGGGCGATCGCGTGCTGCTCTTTCCGTGCCACTTCGAAATGAACGTTGCCTGTCCCACTCCGTTGGGCATAGAAGCACCTGCTCTGGCCAATGCTGGTGAAACGGTCACCGTGACTGTCAAGCAGTACAACACCAAAGGTGAAGCATCCCCGGCAGTGGGCGCCACCGTCGCAGGCGGCGGCGTCAGCGCGAGCACCGATTTTCAGGGGCATGCCACGATGCGATTCTCCGGCGATGGCACCTACACGCTGCACGCGAGCGGCTCGAACGAAGGCCCCGCAGCCGTGCGCAGCGAGACGACAATTTGCATACACGAAGGCAACGACGGCACCTGTGGTACAAGCACCACCGCCAGCTCTACGCAGCCGGTGCAGACTTCTGTCAGCTCCACCAGCCATCCCTACACAGGGCTCTTCGCGCTGGTGGCGCACTCCGGCTCGGTCAGCGACGGACACGTGTACCCGCGCGGACACGCTCCAAGGCTGCTGAGCGGCACCGTCATCGCTCACAGCGCCGTGACCTCGATCAGCCTCGAGTTACGCCGCAGCTTCAAGGGCCGCTGTTTCACCTACGACGCCATGCGCGAGCGCTTCGTCAAAGCGCTCTGTGGCACGGGCAAGGTTTTCAAAGTGGCCAGCAGTGGCACCAGCTTCTCTTACCTGCTCCCCGCTCAGCTGGCTCCGGGACGTTATGTGCTCGACATTCACAGCAGCGATGCCGCGGGCAACCAGGCGGCGCTGGCCCGCGGCAGCACGCGAACAGTCTTCTATGTCCGCTGACTCCAACAGATGGGTGTGGCTGGTTGCGTTTCACTTGCTGACAGCGCTCGCCGCGGCCGGCCTGCTCGCTGGCTGCGGCCTCGGGCCTGGCGCTGCTCCGTCGGGAGTGCAGTTGACGGTCTCGAGCGATTTCGGCACTGCGGTACTGCGCCAGTCGAGCGCTCCCCATGTGCGTGGGAGCGAAACGGCTATGAGCCTGCTGATGCGCAACGACAACGTCAGTACCCGCTTTGGCGGCGGTTTCGTACAGAGCATCGCGGGTCGCTCCGGCGGTCAGAGCCACGGGCAGCCGATCGATTGGTTCTATTACGTCAACGGCATCGAGGCCCCCAAGGGCGCGGCTGACACCGTGGTGCACGCCGGCGATCGCATCTGGTGGGACCTGCACGATTGGAGCCAGACCGAGAACGTCCCCGCCGTCGTGGGCTCCTTTCCCGAGCCCTTCGTCCACGGGGTCAATGGCAAGCGGCTGCCGGTGCGGGTGGAGTGCGCAGAAGTGCAGAGCGCCTCGTGCCATTCGGTCAGCGCACGTCTACGCGCGCTGGGGGTGCCTGCTGCGATCTCTACGGTGGTGCCCGGGGACGCGCCGGATACGCTGCGCCTGCTGGTGGGGCCCTGGCACTCGGTGGCCAGCGACCCGGCTGTACAGAACATCGCCCGCGGGCCAGGGGCGAGCGGAGTCTACGTCCGCGTCTCAGCCCACGGCGCTTTGAGCGTGCTCGACGCCGCTGGGCGCAACGTGCGCACCCTCACCGCCGGTGCCGGCCTGATCGCCGCCACCCGCTATTCCGAAGGCGGTCCCGTGTGGGTGATCACTGGCACCGATCCCTTCGGCGTGAGTGCCGCTGTGGGCGCCTTTAACCAAAGCACTCTGCACAACCGCTTCGCGGTCGCTCTCGCCGGCCCGGGCGCGACGTTGGCGGTGCCTCAGCCAAGCCCATGAACAGCGCGCTCTTCTACCGCCGTCTGCCCAGCCCGCTGCACGCCGCGCGCTCAGGGGTGAGTGCGGGATGGGCGCTTACCCTGAGCGCGGCGGCGCTGCTGCTCTTCCACCCGCTCGCGCTCCTGGCGTTGGCGCTGGCACTGCTTGGAGCGGGAGTCGGCGCGGGGGTTGGGCACGAGCTGCGGCGGACGCTGCGCACGGCGCTGATGGTGGCGCTGCCGATCGTGATCGTCAACGTACTCGTCACGCGCGACGGTTTGACGGTATTCGCGCGCCTGGGCGATCTTGGCCCCTTCGGGCAAGGGAACCTCACCGTCGAGGCACTGGTATACGGCGCGGTGATCGCTCTGAAGCTAACCGTGCTGATCCTCGTGAGCACCCTCGCAAGCCTCGCCATCGACCCCGACGAGCTGCTGCGGCTGCTGCGCAGGTTCTCCTTCCGCTCGGCCCTCACGGCCTCGCTGGCCACGCGCATGGCACCCCTGCTCGCAGCCGACGCGCAGCGGCTGGCCGAGGCGCAGCGCACCCGGCCCGGTGGGGCAGCGCGGGGAGCGCGGGGAAGTGTCGCGCTGTTGGCGGCCGTGCTCGGAGGATCGTTGGATCGGGCGATGGACGTGGCAGCCACGCTCGAGCTGCGCGGCTACGCCGCGGCCTCTGGCAACCGCCGGGATAGCCGGCGCCGGCCGGCGCGACCGTGGTCGCGGCACGACATGGCGTTCATCGCCTCGGCCCTTGTGGTGCTTGCACTGGCGCTCACCGGGCGCCTTACGGGGGCGGCATCCTTTGCTGCCTACCCCCAGATCCAGATGCACATCGGCATCGACACGTTTGTGTTGTGTATAGCGCTGGTGCTGGCGGTGCTCCTGCCCATGTGCGATCGACGGGGGATCGAGCCGTGAGCGTGCTGAGTTTCGAGGCCGTCACCTATCACTACCCCTCTGCGGGGACGCCCGCATTGGATCGCGTGAGCCTCGATGTCGCGCCGGGAGAGATATGTCTGCTGGCAGGTCTCTCCGGACATGGCAAGTCCACGCTGCTGCGCGTCGCCTGTGGGCTGGCGCCGCACTTCCACGGCGGGCGTTTCGCCGGACGCGTGAGAATCTGCGGCCTGGATACACGCGAGCACGGCCCTGCTCGCCTGGGGGGCGTGGTAGGGGTTCTCTTCCAGGATCCCGAGACGCAGCTCGTGATGAACTCCGTGCGCGCCGAGTTGGCGCTGGCGCTGGAGAGCCGCGGGCACAGCTCCGCGAAGGTGGCGCGTGGGGTGGAGGAGGTGGCGCTGGCGCTTGGCATCGATCAGTTGCTCGAGCGCTCCACGCACGAGCTCTCCGGCGGGGAGAAGCAGCGCGTTGCTCTCGGGGCAGCACTGGCGGGCAGGCCCAAGGTGGTCCTGCTCGACGAGCCCACCTCCCAGCTCGATCCGGTCGCCGCGGATGAGTTGGTGGGCTTGCTCTGGCGGCTCAATCAGGAGTGGGAGACCACGATTGTGCTCGCCGAGCATCGTCTGGAGCGCTGCCTGGCGGTGGCCGACCGCGTAATCGCCATGCACGCGGGAAGCATCGCCCACGACGGCTCGCCGGGCTCGTTCCTGGAGTGGTCTGCCCTGCACGCCCCAGCGCTGCAGACGCCAGGCGCCAGACTGTTTTCGCTCGCTGGTCTCTCGCCTGCGCCGGTCGGCGTTAAGCAGGCTCGCGCCACCCTGCGCCAGCATGAATTGCTCCCCCCGGAGCCGGAACCCGACCATGATGCTCACGCACCAACCTACGGTTCGCGTCGCCGCCGTCGCACCACCGTGGCGCCCGCGCTCCTGATGCGGGGCGTATGGCACGAGCTGCGCCGCGGCCCAGCGATTCTGCGCGGGCTCGATCTCACACTCGCGCCCGGTGAGAGCGTCGCGCTGATGGGACGCAACGGCGCCGGCAAGTCCACGTTGCTGCGCCACGCCGCCGGTCTCCTGGAGCCCACTCGGGGGCAGATCGAACGTGGCGGCAGGGTTGCCCTCCTACTGCAGAACCCGGGCGACTATTTCCTGCACGAGCATGTCCGCGATGAGCTTTCGAGCTCTGCTCTGAAGCGCGCGGGCCTGAACGATATGGCCGCGCACAACCCGCGCGACCTGTCTGGCGGAGAGCGCCAGCGCCTGGCTCTGGCAATCGTCACTGGGGATGGCGATGCCCCGGCCGTGGTTGCCTTGGACGAGCCCACGCGCGGAATGGACCGCGAGGCCAAGGCGGCGCTGGCGGAGGAGTTGCACCGCAGGACCGATGCGGGTCAGGCGGTGCTGGTGGCGACGCACGACCCCGAGTTCGCGTGTGCCTGCGCCGAACGAGTGATCCTGCTCGCGGATGGTCGCGTGATCGCCGATGGTCCAACGTCCGAGCTGCTGGCAGGCGGCTGGTACTTTGCGACCGAGACCGCGCGCATCCTCGGTGGCGCCGGCGGGGCGCTGACGCCCGAGCAGGGCGTGGCGCTGCTGCTGCACGACACTGAGATCCTGCCCAAAACACCGGTGGGAGTCTCCGGATGAGCTGGCCGCTGGCCTGTTTTGCGATCGTGGGTGGGGTGCTGGCGGTCGGTTGGCTGGCCTACGAGCGCACGCGACCCTCGGCGCGGATGGTGGCCGTTGTGGCCACGCTCGCGGCCGTGGCGGCGTTGGGGCGCGACGCCTTCGTGGCGCTACCCGAGGTCAAGCCGATCACCGCGATGACGCTGGTGGTGGGCTACGCGCTTGGCCCCGTGCCTGGCTTCACGGTGGGAGCGCTGGGAATGCTGGCCTCGAACATCCTGCTCGGCCAGGGTCCCTACACCCCGTGGCAGATGGCCGCTTGGGGCCTGGTGGGACTCGCCGGCGCGGCCCTTGGCGCGCTCAGCCGTAGGCGCCTCGGCCGCGTGGGGCTGGCACTAGCCTGCATGCTGGCGGCCCTGATGGCAAAGGAGATCATGAACGTATACACCTGGACGATCGGCGCCAGCCACACGCCGGCGGCGCTGCTTGCCACGGCTGGCGCGGCCGTTCCCTTCGACCTTGTCGATGCTGTGGCGAGCCTGCTATTCGGTCTCGCCTTCGCGCCCGAGCTGGCGCGGCTGCTGGCGCGCATGCGCACGCGCATGGACGTGAGCTGGGAGCCCATCGGCGCGGCTGCCCTGCTGGTGGCGCTCCTGCTCGCGGGCTCTGCTCCTGCAAGCTCGCGCGCCGCCGCCCCGGTCAATCGCGAGATCGCCTTTCTCGCTGGCGCGCAGAACGCCGATGGCGGCTTTGGCGCCGCGCGCGGACAGGCCAGCACGGAGCTGTATTCGGCGTGGGCGGCGATCGGTCTGGCAGCGGCCGGGCGCAATCCGGCGAGCGTGACCCACCGCGGGCGCTCGGTCCTCGATGTGCTGCGCGCGCAGGCGGCGACGCTGCAGGGGCCGGGCGACATGGAGCGCACGATCCTCGCGCTGCACGCCTGCCGGGTCGCGGCGGGATCGCTGGGCGGCCGCAACCTGGTTGCCGAACTGATGCGCTTCCGCGCCTCCGACGGGTCCTTCGAGCATCTCGTCAACATCACCACTTTCGCGGTGCTCGCTCTGCGCGCGATTGGGCGCTCGACTAAGGATCCGTCCGTGCGTGCCGCCGCGGGCTGGCTCGCGCGCCAACAGAACGGAGACGGCGGCTTCGGCTTCAGCGCGCGTGGTGGCACGAGTGATGTCGATGACACAGCGGCCGCCGTGCAGGGCCTGGTTGCCGCTGGCCTGCGCACAAGTTCGACGGTAGCGCGGGCCGCGGGCTTTCTCATCGGCGCTCAGAGTCCCGACGGCGGCTATCCCCAGCAGCGCGGTGGTGGCACCAACGCGCAGTCCACTTCGTGGGCGATCCAGGGCCTAATCGCTGCTGGGCGCGGTGTGAGCGGCGTGCGGCGCCGGGGCGGACGCTCGCCGCTTGAATACCTGCAGAGCCTGATTGCCCCGGATGGCAGCGTGCGCTACTCGCGCACCAGCGCGCAGACACCGGTGTGGGTTACGGCGCAGGCGCTCACCGCGCTGGCCGGGCGGCCGTTCCCTGTGGGATAGATGCTTCGGCAGGTCTCTGGCGCTCGCTTACCCCCTGTGGATAGATGCTTCAGCCACTCTTTAGCGCTCGCCCTACCCTGTAGAGACCGTGCCTCGACCTGCCAGCCACACCGCACCTCAGCACACGCCTGCGAGCCGGGCGGGCGTGGCACGGGCGCTGGGTATCACGATTCTTTGCCTCGCCGGGTTGGCGGCGACGTGGGTGGTGGCCGCGCTCGTGCCGGTCACCCACGCGCGGGACGCGACCGCGCTGTATGACTTCACGCGCCTCGGGCGCCCGCGCGTGGATCTGTTGGCCAATCACATCCTGAGCCTGCTCGAACCCGGTCTTTATACGGTCTGGGCGCTGATCGTGGTTGGCGCGGCGCTCATGCGCAGACGCCTGCGCCTGGCGCTGGCCCTCGCATTGGTGCTTCCCCTGGCTCCGCTCAGCGCCGAGGTGCTCAAGCCCCTGCTCGCCCACCCGCACGCCTACGCTGGTCTGAAGGACATCAACCCCGCCTCGTGGCCGAGCGGGCTCGCCACGGCCGCGATGACCCTCGCGCTGTGCGCGGTGCTTGTAGCCCCCTATGCCCTGCAGCCGCTGGCGGCGGTACTCGGCGGGGCCTTCGTCATTGGAGTCGGCGTCTCGCTGCTGATCCTTGCCTGGCACATGCCAAGCGACGTCTTCGGTGGTTATCTGCTCGCGGGCCTATGGGTCTCGCTGGCGGTCACAATCATGCGAGCGACCGAGCCCCGCCGGCCATCCGCCGGAGTACGAACAGGGGAGCTACGACGGGGAAGCGCTGCCCGCCCCCGGGTCGGCGCCGTGCGCGCCGGGCTCCCACAGTGACTCCTCCTGCTCATTGACCGCGCGGCTGAGGATGAACAGCAGGTCCGAGAGCCGGTTCAGGTAACGCACGACCTCCGCGGTTCCCTCCTGCCCATCCCCGATTGCCAAGGCGCGTCGCTCGGCGCGACGGCAGACGGTGCGGCAGACATGCAGGTGCGCCGCCGCCGGATTTCCGCCAGGGATGACGAAGGAGCGCAGCGGCTGGAGGCCCGCATTGACCTCATCGCATGCCCCCTCCAGCCACTCCGTGTAGGCGACGGAGATGCGCAGTCGTGGACGCGCCGTATTCGCCTTGGGCTCCTCGGGCGAGGGCACACTGAGGTCGGCGCCCACATCCAGTAGGTCGTTCTGCACACGCCGCAGCCAGCCCGCAAAGCGCGCGGGCAGACCCGGCTGCACGAGCGCCACCCCGATCGTCGCGTTGAGCTCATCAACTGTGCCATATGCCTCCACGCGCGGGTGCAGCTTGGAGACACGGCTCATGTCGCCGAGATGCGTCTCGCCGCCGTCGCCGAGCTTGGTGTATACGCGCGTTAGGTTGACGGTCATGGCTCCTCGAGTCTCGCACACGGGACTCCTGAGATGGCGGCCGTCAGCACGATCGGATAGGTTCCCGGCCTTCATATGCGGGTAGGCGTTCCCAAGGAGACAGCCGCGGAGGAGCACCGTGTGGCGCTCGTTCCGGAGGTGGTGGGCAAGCTCAAGGCCAAGGGTCTTGACGTGGTCGTGCAAAGCGGCGCGGGCGCTGATGCGCTGCTGCCCGACGAGACTTTCGTAGAGGCTGGGGCGCAGATGAGCAGCGATGCCAGCGAGGTCTGGGGCGCCGACATCGTCGTGAAGATCGCGCCGCCCACGCCGCAGGAGATCGGCCAGCTCGGAGCCGGCTCGATCCTGATCGGCTTCCTCGCTCCCTTGACGAGCCCGCAGACGACGAGTGCGCTGGCGCAGGCCAAGGCCACGGCGTTTGCAATGGAGGCCATTCCGCGCATCTCACGCGCACAGTCGATGGACGCACTGTCTTCGCAGAGCAACGTCGCCGGCTACAAGGCCGCGCTGCTGGGCGCCGAGAACATGGGTCGCTTCTACCCGATGCTGATGACAGCAGCTGGCACCATTCCACCCGCCAAGGTACTTGTACTGGGCGCCGGAGTGGCGGGCTTACAGGCGCTGGCCACGGCCAAGCGCCTGGGCGCGCGCACGACGGGTTACGACGTGCGCCCGGAGGTGGCGGAACAGGTGCAGTCGCTTGGCGCGATGTGGCTCGATCTCGGCCTCGAGGCCGCCGGCGAGGGCGGCTATGCACGCGAGCTCACCGAGGAGGAGCGCGCCAAGCAGCAGCAGGCTCTCACCGATGCGATCAAGGGCTTTGACGTTGTCATCACCACTGCGCTGGTCCCCGGACGTCCGGCGCCGAGGCTGGTCACCGAGGAGGCCGTGGAAGGCATGAAGCCCGGCTCAGTAATCGTGGACCTCGCCGGCGAGGCCGGGGGCAACTGCGAGCTCACCGAGCCCGGTGAGACGGTGGTGCGCCACGACGTCAAGATCGTCTCGCCGCTGAACCTGCCCGCCACGATGCCCGAGCACTCCTCGCAGCTCTTCGCGCGCAACGTGCTCGCCCTGCTCGAGCTGTTCGTCGGCGAGGATGGCGCGCTGAAGCTCGACTTCGAGGATGAGATAGTCGCCGGCGCCTGCGTCGTGCGCGAGGGCGAGATCGTGCACCCCGGAGCCAAGAACGCCGTCGAGGCTAAGGCCTGAAGGAGCCACTGAGATGATTCTGGCAAGCGTCCTCACCACCAACCTCGCGATCCTCGTGCTCGCGGGCTTCATCGGCTTCGTGGTCATCTCCAAGGTGCCCAACACGCTGCACACGCCGCTGATGTCGGGCACCAACGCGATCCACGGCATCGTGCTGCTCGGCGGGCTGTTGGTCGTGGGCCTCGCGGGCAACGATGTCTTCAACAAGGTGATCCTCGTGATCGCGATCGCCTTCGGCACGATCAACGTGGTCGGTGGCTTCCTCGTCACCGATCGGATGCTTGAGATGTTCAAGTCAAAGCCGGGCTCGGGGAGCCGGGGGGCCGCGCGCGGGGAGGATGAGGGTAGGGGCGGCACTCAGAAAGACGGAGAGGACTGAAGCCGATGAGCCTCGCCGTGCACCCGGTCCTGGGGAGCTTCCTGCAGAACCAGAACTTCCTCGACGTTCTTTACATCATCGCCTTCTCCCTGTTCATCCAGGGGCTGCGGGGGCTCTCCGGTCCCACCACGGCCGTGCGCGGCAATCGCATCGCGGCGGTGGGCATGGCGATCGCGGTGATCGCGACGCTGCTCAATCCACTGGAGGGCAACTGGGGCCTGGTTGTGCTGGGTGTCGCGCTTGGCACTGCCGTGGGCGTGCCTGCGGCGCGGCAGGTGAAGATGACGGCGATGCCGCAGATGGTGGCGCTCTTCAACGGCGTCGGCGGCGGCGCGGTCTTCCTGATCTCCTGGTCTGAGTTCCGTCTTACCGACGGCTACTCCTTCACCCCTACGTACGTCGCGATCTTCTCGCTGTTCGCGGCTATCGTCGGCTCGGTCAGCTTCTGGGGATCCAACATCGCCTTCGGCAAGCTCCAGGAAATCATCCCAGGGCGGCCCATCTCCTTTGGCGCTGGACAGCAGATCGTCAACCTCGTACTGCTCATCCTCGCGCTGGCGGCGGGAATCGACATCGCTGCTGGTAGCCACTCTGAAGTCATCTTCATCGGCCTGCTGGTGTGCGCGGCGCTCCTGGGCAACGCCGTGGTGCTGCCCATCGGCGGCGCGGACATGCCGGTCGTCATCTCGCTGCTCAACGCTTTCACTGGCCTCTCGGCTGCTGCCACGGGCATCGCGCTCAACAACACCGCGCTGATCGTGGCCGGCATGATCGTGGGCGCTTCGGGCACGATCCTCACCAACCTCATGGCAACCGCCATGAACCGCTCCATTCCGGCCATCGTTGCGGGCGGCTTCGGCGGCGGCGGTGCCGTAGAGGGCGCAGAAGGCGCGGGCGAGCACGGTGGCACCGTGCGTTCCACGAGCGCCGCTGACGCGGCCATCCAGCTGGCCTACGCCAGCCGCGTGGTGGTCGTGCCCGGCTATGGCATGGCTGTGGCGCAGGCCCAGCACGCCGTGCGCGAGCTCACCAAGGAGCTCGAGCGCAGGGGGGTGGACGTCAGCTACGCCATCCATCCCGTCGCCGGGCGCATGCCGGGGCATATGAACGTACTCCTGGCCGAGGCCGACGTCCCCTACGACCAGCTCAAGGAGATGGACGACGCCAACCCCGAGTTCCAGCGCACCGATGTCTCGCTCGTGATCGGCGCCAACGACGTCACCAATCCCGCCGCCAAGAACACCCCCTCCTCACCGATCTACGGCATGCCGATTCTCGAGGTCTCCGACAGCCACTCCGTGATCGTCATCAAGCGCTCCATGAACCCCGGTTTCGCGGGCATCGAAAACGAGCTCTACTTCGATCCCAAGACCGCGATGCTCTTCGGCGACGCCAAGTCCGCCGTTTCAGAGATAACCGCCGAGCTCAGCCAGCTCTAGCCCGAGGCGTCCCCCGCTGAGAAGCCGTGCGTATGTTCTACGGATATGCTCGGCGACGGTTGTCTACCTACGCCATTGACTTTTCAGATGCCTCTGTTCATAGCTCCGTGAGTCATGTATCCTGCTCACAACTGAAAACGATGGACGGCCTTAATTCTGCATGTCACCATGGAGGAGGGGCCCCGTCGTCGAGGGTTGTAGGAGAGGCGATCGACGAGGCAATCGACGATCAGTTCGAGGGTATGCATGCAGGACGGGGTCAGTTCTGCAGTGGGTATCCATGGCCATTGCCGCTTTGGTGGCGGTCCTGGCAATTGCTGGCCCCTGCGCCGGCGTAGCCCATGCCAGGGCCACACCTCGCATCGTGGGCGGCACGGGTGTATCGATCGCCGCCTTCCCCTTTCAGGTGGCCCTGTATGACCCGCATGCCGGCTCGGTCGCCGCGGGGTTCTTCTGCGGTGGCGTCATCATCGACGCCACGCACGTGGCCACCGCGGCGCACTGCGCCATCGATGACAGCACGGGCAGAGTCACCTCGCCGCGCAACATCGCCGTAATGGCGGGCTCAGCGCATTTGAGCGAAGTCGGTGAACCACCCTCTGGCGCCAGGATCGAGGACCCGGCGGTGGCGACTTCGCTTGATCCGAGCTATGAACCTGCCACCAACGACTACGACGCCGCGGTGATCCGTCTGGCCCACCCACTGTGGCAAGGGTCCACGCCGCCGCTGGATGGCCGCTCGAGCGTCGCGCCGATTCCCGTGAGCGCAGTCCTTGCCTCGGCGTATGCCAACCCTGACGCGGCCTCCACGCCGATCCTCGCCACCGTCAGCGGCTGGGGCGATACACGCGCCGAGTCGCCGGGCAATCAAGGCCTGGATGGCGCCTACCCCACAACGCTGCAAGCCACCCAGCTACCGCTGATGAGCGCTGGCACATGCGGGAATACATACAGCGGACCCCTCACCGCCCAACCAATCACCCCCCGGATGTTGTGCGCCGGCGTCCAGGGCGGCGGCAGGGATTCCTGCTTCGGGGACAGCGGTGGCCCGCTCCTTGTCGATCGCGATCCGGCTCAGCCACCCGGTGATTACGTCCTGGCGGGGCTTGTGAGCTTCGGTGAAGGCTGCGCGCAGGCGGAAAGCCCTGGGGTCTACACCGCCATTGCGGACCCCGCCATCGCTGCCTTCCTCACCTCCAACCCGGCACAGACGCCGCTCGGGCGTGAAGGCTTCACGCACCATTCCGCCGCCGCCGCAAGCAGCACGGTGCGCCCCACGCTCAGGGTTCTTGCCAAGGTGTGCGCCCGTCACCGCTGCAGCGTCAACGTGATCGCCGCCGAGCCGCCGGGGGGCGCTGGAGTGAGCACCGTACGGGCGACGCTCGGCTTTCATCGCCGGGCGCTGTGCACAAGCCGTGGCAAGCGCTTCGCCTGCGCACGCACGGTCCTGCGCCAGGCACAGGTGCGCGCGATGCCAAGCCAGCACTTCCTCGTCCTCGCCGACCACCTTGCGCGCGGCAGCTATACCTTGCAGCTGACCGCCATCGATCGCGCCGGGCAGCGCCAGGCGCGGCCTACAAGCGTGAGGCTGCTCGTGCGTTGAGCGCCGCAGCTTTGAGAGACTGGGCTTGTGATCGAGCGCCAGCAGGCCCTTGCGGCCCTCGCCGAGGAGGAGTTCGACGTGGTGGTTGTCGGGGGCGGCATCACCGGGGCGGGCGTCGCCCTGGACGCCGCCACGCGCGGTTACAGCGTGGCCCTGATCGAGCGCGCGGACTTCGCAGCGGGAACCTCGAGCCGCTCGAGCAAGCTCGTGCACGGGGGCCTGCGCTATCTGCAGAACTTCGACCTGGGGCTGGTGCGCGAGGCGCTGCTCGAGCGTCAGCTGATGGTGGCGCTGGCGCCCCATCTCGTGCATCCCCTGGCACTGGTGGTGCCGGCCTTCGAGGGCGCGCATCCGGACCGCCTGGTGGGAATGGGCCTGAATCTCTACGACGTTATGTCGGTGGACCGTGAGCGCTTGCGCACCCGCCGCGGGCGCAGGGCACGCTCCGAGCGGGCCACCTCAGCCTCCGTCGCTGCTGCCGCCGGCGCCACAGTGGGCGCCGAGGGAATGGCCGCGATAGAAGAGATGGATGGTTGGAGCCCCGCGCGCCACCGCACGATCAGCGGCGAGGAAGTCAGCGAGCTGCTCCCGGCTCTGAGCGCGCGCGAGCCCACGAGCGGCTATCTCTTCTACGACTGCCAGACCGACGATGTGCGCCTGGTGCTCACGGTGCTGGGTGAGGCCGAGCGTTTCGGGGCGGTGATCGCCAACCGCCTCAACGCCAAGGCCGTGCTGTGCGCAGCAGATGGCAGTACCCGTGGCGTGCTGGCCGTAGACGGTGAGAGTGGCAGTGAGTTCGAGCTGCGCGCGGCCAACGTCGTCAACGCCACCGGGGTGTGGGCCGATGAGCTGCGCCCTGAGGAGCTGCAGAGCGAGGCCGACCTGCGCATCCGCCCCAGTCGTGGCACCCACGTGACCCTGCGCCACGAGGATCTGCCGCTCTTGGCCGGCGCGATCGTTCCCGCTGGTGGCGGTCGCACGATCTTCGCGCTGCCCTGGCTGGGGCGCACGCTGGTAGGGACCACTGACAACGACTACGAAGGTCCCCTGGAGCACGTGGCGCCCAGCCGCGAGGACCTTGACTATCTGTTGCAGGCCATCAACGAGTTCTTTGCCACCTCGCTGACGACGCAGAACCTGACTGGCGCCTTCGCCGGCGTGCGCCCTCTGATCTCCACAGGCGACAGCAAGAAGTCGGTGGACATCTCACGCAAGGCCGAGCTCTATGAGACCTCCAGTGGCATGATCACGATCACCGGCGGGAAGCTCACCACCTGGCGGCGCATGGCGAAGATGACCGTCGATCGCCTCGTGGAGCGCGAAGCACGCGAGGCTCCCTGCCGCACTCACGAGATTCCACTTGGGCAGGCGGTCAGCGTGGAGGAGCTGCCCCGCGTGGAGGGCGTGCCAGAGGAGTCCTACTCGGCCCTGGCGGGTCGCTACGGTCACGCGGCACACGACGTGCTGGCGTTGGCCTGCGAACGAGGCGAGCTCGCCCAGCCGGTCATCGCGGAGCTGCCCGACCTGCTCGCCGAGGTCGCTCTCGCCGCACGCCATGAGCAGGCTCGCAGCGTGGGCGACGTTCTCCTGCGGCGTACCCGCCTGGGGTTGCTGGCCGCGAGCGAGCTCGGCGCAGATCCTGTGCAGCGCGTCGCCACAGTACTGGCACGCGAGCTCAGCTGGGATGCGGCGCGCACGGCTCGCGAGGTGGAGTGCTTCGCCGAGGAGGTCAGCGCAGAGGGACTCACGGGCGCATGCACAGAGGGACTCACGGGCGCGTGATCAGACGCCTGCGCCTGCATGCGGGCAGTAAGGAGCTGGCGCTCGGTGAGCGTCCACTGCTGATGGGCGTCGTCAATGCTTCACCCGACTCCTTCAGCGATGGGGGGCGCTACATGAATCTGGAGCAGCGTCTGCAGTTGGCCCGCGAACTGGTGGCGCAGGGCGCGGACATCCTCGATGTCGGCGGCGAGTCTGCCGCGACCAAGCGGCCGGCCGTGTCGATCGAAGAGGAGATCGAGCGAGTGGTGCCGCTGATCGAACGCATCGCGACGGAGCTTGACGTTACGGTTTCGGTGGACACCTACAAGCCCGAGGTCGCCGCTGCGGCGATCGCCGCAGCGGCGAGCATCGTCAACGATGTCAGCGGTCTGCGCAACCCAGAGCTGGCGTCGATCTGTGCACGGACGGGCGCGGCGCTGGTGCTGATGCACACTCGCGCGGCTCCCAAGGAGCGTCTGCAGGATCCTTCCCTCTACGGGGACATCGTCGCGGAGGTCCTCGAGTTCCTGCGCTGCCGCATCGAGCTGGCGATGCAGATGGGAGTGACACGCGAGCAGCTGATCCTCGACCCCGGTCCGGACTTCGCCAAGACCCCAGCGCAGACGATCGAGCTACTCAGGCACCTGGAGCGCCTGCACGAACTGGAGCTTCCGCTGCTGCTGGCGGCCTCGCGCAAGGACTTCATCGGCGCTCTCACGCGGCGTACACCGCGCGATCGGCTGGGTGGGACGCTGGCCGCGGTGGCGCACGGGGTGGACGCAGGTGCGCACATCTTCCGCGTGCACGACGTCGGCCAGACCGCCGACTTCCTGCGCGTGCGCATGGCGCTGGAGGGTGGCCTTACGCCAGAGAGGGATCTGGCGCTTGCCGAGGAACACCGCTACGAGCATCCGCGCTAGGCTGCACCTACGGGTGCCGTTCGCTGTCCAACGCGAGCGGACGCCAACCACCCAATTCACTATCAGGAGATGAGACATGGCTGTACTTGAGCGCTCCGAGCTGGAGGCGAGCCCGCTGGCGGACCTGCACGCGATCGCCGATCAGGTGGGGCTCGACGGCTTCCGGCGCCTGCGCAAGGCGGATCTGATCGACACCATCCTTGAACGCATGGGGGCCGACAAGGGCGGCTCCCATACCACCGGGGATCCGGCCACGGAGGAGGAGCAAGGTGAGCAGCGCGAGCCTGGGACGCGCCGTAGGCGTGGCGGGCGCTCGCGCCGCTCCCGAGGTGGTGCAGAGCGTGAGTCTGAAGGGCGTACGCCCGCCACACGCGAGGCGCAGAGCGGGGAGGATGTCGAGAAGCGAGGGAGCCGAGACAAGGAGCGAGGGAGCCGGGACGAGGAGCGAGGAAGCCGGGACGAGGAGCGAGGGAGCCGGGACGAGGAGCGAGGAAGCCGGGACGAAGAGCGAGGGAGCCGTGATCGCATAGCGGAGGGCGTCGTGGAGCTGTTGGGCAACGGCTCGGCCTTCCTGCGTGTCGACCCGCCGGAGCCCTCGGATGAGGATGTCTACATCTCAGCCGCGCAGGTGCGTCGCTGCGAACTCGTCTCCGGCGATCGCGTGAGTGGCCCGGTGCGCACGCCGCGGCGCTCCGAGCGCTACCCCTCGATGGCGAGGGTGGACACGATCAACGGCGTCTCCGCTGAGGCCGTGGCCGATGGCCCTCGCTACGACGATCTGCCCGTGGCTCATCCGGATAAGCGCCTGGAGCTCGACGCCAACGACCCCACGCTGAAGGCGATCGAATGGCTCACGCCGATCGGCCTGGGCTCGCGTGTGCTGATCGTGGGGCCTTCGCGCGCCGGCAAGAGCGAGACGCTGCGGCGTATCTTCGGTGCACTCGCCGGCCGCGAGGGACTCGAGCTCTCGCTGGTGTTGGCAGGCGTGAGGCCCGAGGAGATCCGCGACTGGCAGGGGCCGGTGGCGCCCACTGTGGCGCTGCACTTCGCCGCCTCGCCCGACGTGCAGGGGCAAGCGGTGGAGCACGCCATCGACACCGCCCGGCGTGTGGCCGTGCGCGGCGCGGACGCGGTCGTGCTGATCGACAGCCTCGATGGCCTGCATCCCCATGTGGCGCGTCGCGCGCTGTGCGCCGCTCGTAATCTCGCCGAGAGCGGATCGTTGACGGTGATCGCCGCGGCTTCGCATCCGCTTGGCGGGGAGAGCACGGTGATCGCACTCGATGCCGCCTTGACGGGCGCCGGCAGGCTGCCGGCACTGGACCTAGGCAACAGCGGCGCCCTGCGCCCGGAGCTGCTGGTGGGCCAGGAGGAGGCTCAGGCGATCATGCGTGCGCGGGCGGCGGCGCTGGCTGGCTAGCGGCGATGGGCGATCATGTGTGCGCGGCGGCGCCGGCCGGCTAGCGGCGATAAGCGACGCGACCCCAAGAGGGCTCTGGTGCGAGCTCGATCGGCTCGCCTCCGGTCGATCTGGCGTCGCTGGGCTGCACGTAGACGAAGCTGCAGGTCTCCTGCACGAAGGCCACCTGCAACTCGCCCTCATTGACGCGCTGGTCGAGCCATGCTCCGCGGAAGACGAGGCGGCGTAGCCAATGCACCAGTGAGCGCTCGGCTGGGCCCACCAGCTCGGCCCAGCACTCGTTGACGTGTTCCCCCAGCGCCGAGGCGGGATCCTGGATGTCGCCGTTGACAGCGAGGTTGACGAGATCTTCGAGCTCGTCCTCGCCCAGGCGGCCGCCCACGAAGCCGAGCTTCAGCGCGGCCTGCTCGCAGCGCTCGGAGAAGTCCGCTTCGTTGAAGGTGAAGCGCAGCTCTCCGTATTCGAGGACGAAGTCCTCACCCGAGTCGTAGTTTCCGCGGCGCGTCTTTTCCATGACGAGTGATGCCGGGAGATCGTTTGGTGCCCGGGCCGTCGGAATCATAAGGCTGGTTCCTGCTTGCGCGGATGGCCTGCACGGGAACTTGCATCGCGTTGCCTGGTGATCGATCCACGCGTGTGCTCGGCATGCCGGTGGTATCGGGTCGGCGTGTGAGAGCCGGTAGAACTGCATGTACGCTCCCCGAGGATGGCACGTCTGACAGAGCATGGCCTGCGACGCTCAGTGGGGGTTCCGGGGCTGTTCGCCACCGCCTACGGCAACGTGGGCTCCTCGATCTACTACGCCCTCGGGCTTGTGGCAGCCCACGCGCTGGGCCTCACGCCGCTGGTCTTCCTGTTCGCGGGCGGCCTCTTCGCACTGATAGCCAAGACCTACGCCGAGGGCGCGGCGATGTTCCCCGAGGCGGGCGGCTCCTCCTCCTTTGCCCGCCATGCCTTCAACGAGGTGGTGTCCTTCTTCGCGGGTTGGGCGCTGAGCCTCGACTACATCCTCACAATCGCCATCTCGGCGTTCTTCGTGCCGCACTACCTCAGCGCCTTCCCGGGGCTGGGCGGGCTCAACCACAACCCCGGGGACATCATCGGCGGGCTGATAACCGTGGTGGTGCTGGCGGGCCTGAACATCCGCGGGTTGGGGGAGTCGGCGAAGCTCAACTTCATCCTCGCCATAACCGACCTGAGCACGCAGGTTGTGCTTGTGATCGTGGGATCCGTGTTGGTCCTCAATCCCTCGCTGCTGATCCACCAGGTGAACCTGGGCACCGCGCCGACATGGCACGAACTGATCTTCGCGTTGTCGCTGGCGATGCTCGCCTACACGGGCATCGAGACGGTGTCCAACATGGCTGAGGAGGCGCGCGACCCGGGCCGCGAGGTGCCAAAGGCGATCAACCTCGTGGTGCTGGCCGTGCTGGGGGTGTATCTGGGCATCTCCTTTGTGGCCCTCTCGGCGCTGCCGGTCGAAGCCGTGCCCGGGCACCCGCATCAGTATCAGACCCTGCTCGGCGTCGAAGGCAATGGCGGGTTCCAGAACGACCCGGTACTGGGGATCGTCTCGCGCCTGGGCCTGCATGGCACGGTGCTGCACCTCGCCACCTATTACGTGGGCTTGCTGGCGGCGACGATCCTGTTCATCGCCACCAACGCCGGCATGATCGGCATCTCGCGGCTGTCGTGGTCGCTCGCCGAGCACCGCCAGCTGCCCAGCGTGTTCTCGAGCCTGCACCCGCGCTATCGCACGCCGTGGTTCACGATCGTATTCTTCTCGGGGCTGGCGGGGGTGCTGATCCTGTACGGCAACACCGGCGTGCTGGGCAACCTCTACTCCTTCGGAGCGATGCTGTCCTTCACCACCGCCGCGATCGCGGTGGTGGCGCTGCGCATCAAGGACCCTGACCGCGAGCGCCCCTACCGGATGCCGTGGAACGTGCGCATCCGCGGCTACTCGATTCCCCTGACAGCGGTGATCGGCGGCATCGGCACCGCCCTGACGTGGGTGGCGGTCGTCGTCTACCACTCAGAGGCGCGCATCGTGGGCATTCCCTGGATGGTGCTGGGGATGGGCGGCTACCTCTACTACCGTCGCCGCCAGGGCTTGAGCCCGCTTAAGCAGCACCACATCGAGCGCCCCGAGCGTCCCGCTGACTTCCAGGAGCTGGGCTACCGCACGGCGCTCGTGCCGATCTTCGGCGAGGACGTCAGCGCCACCGCACTCTCCAGCGCCGCCAAGCTGATCGGCGAAGACGGCGTGCTCTACGCGATCTTCGTGCTGCCCGTGCCCAGCCAGCTCTCGCTTGAGGCGGGGCTCGAGGCGGAGGAGGCACAGGGGCGCTCGGTGCTCGAGAGCGCGCGCATCGTGGCTCGCCGCGCCGGGCTGAAGATCCACACTGGCCTGATCCGCACGCGCCACCCCGGCGCCGCGCTGGTGGAGGAGGCCGAGCGAGTCGGGGCGGACGTGATCTACTGGTCCACCTTGCACGCTCCCGCGGGGGAGCGACGTATCGGTCCCACGGCGGCGTACCTGCTCAGTCGCCGGCCTTGCCGGGTGATCATCGAGACCGAGAACCGTCCGCCCGCGCGGCGCGAGGCGTCTACTGCAATCCCAGCACCACTCGCGCGCGTGTGATGCCGTTGCCCAACGGCTCGCCGCCGCCGGCGGTGAGGGTGCCAAGCGACTGTAGGTAGGGAAGGGCGGTGGAGATGCCTTCGGACTGTCCCAGCCCGAGCGTTTCGATCAAGCTCACGAGCGTGGGGAATTCGACCAGCAGGCTCGGCTTGGAGCCATGCCCAAGCGTGGTGGCCGCCGCCTGGTAGTTGGCTGCGCTTGAGAGCGTGGTGGAGGGGTTGAGCGCTTCCTGCACCGAAGCCGGGCCGAGGCCGATCGCGAACTTGCCCTGACCGGCGCCGATCGCCACTACTACAGGGAAGCCCTTGATCCTGACGGTCACCGCTTCTTCGGCGCCGGCAATGGTGGTAGGCGTGGCCTGGTCACCAGCCAGACGGTAGGCCTGCGCCAGCTTGCCCACCGCCGCGCGCGAGCGGACCGGATCCTTTGAGGCGATCACGAGGCCGGCCTGCAGGTTGAGCAGGCCGTTGCCGCTCACGAACAGGCCGGCGCCCCCCGTCCAGCTGAGGATGTCGCGGTTGAGGTCGATGCTGGGCGAGGAGAAGGGAGCGAAAACACCTTCCAAACTGAAGCTGCCGATTTTGATCTTGGCGCCGAGCGCCGCCAGCGCTCGCAGCCCAGCGGCGCCTTCTCCGAAGCTGGCGCCGACGTCACCGATGCCAAAGGCCAACCAGGAGCCGCCGGGGAGCCCGCTGAGAACCTGTGCGGCGCCCTGGTTGGGCACGAGCCCGGTGTTGGTTGCCTGCGCTGAGGCAAGCGTGTCGATGTCAAGCGCGATCGACGTCGCGCTCGGCAGCAGCGAGACGTATGCCTGTTCAGTGCCCGCCACTGCCCCGCGCAGCAGCGGCAGCGCCGATGAGGCGGCTGGGCTCTTGGTCGCGGAGGCGCCAAGCAGCCCGTGCGCGTCCAGGTAGACATTCGCGAGCGCGCCGGCTTCGGCTGAGGCTACGAGCTTGGCGTAGCCCGCAGCATGCACAATTGAACTGGCAGCCCCGCTCTGCTCGGTTTCGATCACGCCGCGCAGCGCCGCCTCGCTGCCGATCACCGCGAACTTCCCGACGATCCCCTCGGCGTTGCTGTTCGCAGCCACCTGATAGGAGACTCCGCGATAGTTGGCGGCGTGAGCGCCGGCTTCGCCCGCGCGCGCTTCCAGGAAGGCTCGTGCTTTGCCCACGTCGGTGGTATCGAGCACGATCGCTCCCTGCACGCCCTGGCTGTGCAGCAGCGTCTGCAGGGCGCTTTCGCTGAGTCCCGCCAGGCTTGTCCCGGACAGAACTTCGGAGAAGCCCTTGGAGATGCCTTCGCTCAATGCTTCCGCGGCCTTGGTGGTTTGCACCGAGGCCAAAAAGGCTCCGGCCCTGCTCCCCAGCCACGGCTTGACGTCGTGCCCGTAGTCGAGCTTGTGGCCACTGGGGGACAGCAGTGAAAGCAGCCCGCTGAAAGGTTCGCCGGAGTGGGTCAGCTTGCGTGCCGCGGTGTCGGTATTGCGCTTAAGGCTGCCGCTGGGCTGAACGACTGCGCCGATGTACAGCGGTGCTGAGCTCGGCACGACCGTGGCAGGGTCAAGTGGAGGGCTCGAGGAGGAGCCGCAGCCGGCGAGCGGGGCTGCGAGGACCAGCGCGGCAAAGGCCACAGGGAGGTGATGGCCGCGAGGCGGCAGGGATGAGGGAAGACGCAAGACATTGATCGTATGCAAGTTCATGGTCATTTCGCCTCACTGCAAGCTCGCATGCGCTTTCGGGGGCTGTCGGCGAGCTCCTCGGCGGAGCCAGAAAAGCCCCGATTAGCAGCCATTTCTGCCAGTTTTGGCGCGCTCGAGGCATAAAGTGGGAGAAAGTGTGGCATTGAGCTTGCAATGTGGGAGGAAGTGGGGTAAGTTGCACATAGCGAGCCGGGGTGGAGAGGCTCCTCCCACCTCTCCACTCCGGCTTCATTTCAGCTCAGGAGCCGACGACAGTGGCTTTCCGCGGGACCTTCGACCACACGCTCGACGCCAAGAACCGCCTCACGGTTCCGGCTCGTTACCGCGCGATACTGGCCGAGGGGGTGGTGCTGGCGATGCCCGTCGACCTCGAGCCGTGCGTGGGCGTCTGGCGGCCCGAGGACTACGAGCGCTACAGCGAACGCGCGCTCGCTGAGCTACCTCCGCTCTCCCCGCGCCTGGCGGAGCTCGAGCGCTTCTTCTACGGCAGCTCCCACGACGCCGACCTCGATGCCGCCGGGCGCATCATGGTCCCGAGCTTTCTGGGCGAGCATGCGGGCTTGGCCAAGGAGGTCGTCGTGGTCGGCGCGGGGGATCGCCTCGAGCTGTGGGATCGCGAGCGCTGGAATGAGCATCGACCGACGCTGCTCGGCGGCGTCGCGGAGATAACGGCACGTGTCGACCACACTGATTGACATGCCCTCCACGCACATCCCGGTGCTGGCAGATGAGCTGCTCCGGATTCTCCACCCCGCTCGCGGCCAGACCGCGATCGACTGCACTTTCGGGGGCGGCGGCCACGCCCGGATGGTGGCGGAGCGCCTGGGGCAGGACGGGACGCTGATCGCGATCGATCGCGATCCGCTTGCTCAAGAGCGTTGCGATGAACTCGCCGAGCAGGTGCTTTGCGAGGTTCGCTTCATCCCCGGTGGCTACGCCGAGGCGCTTGCGCAGTTGGCGCAAGAGGGCGTAAGTGCGGATATGGCCTATTTCGACCTGGGCATGTCCTCGATGCAGGTGGACACCCGTGAGCGGGGCTTCTCCTACTCTTACCAGGCGCCCTTGGACATGCGCATGGACCCTGCGCAGGAGCTTGACGCGCGTGCCATCGTTGCCGATTGGGACCAGCGCCAGCTCACGGGCGTGCTGCGTGACTTCGGCGAGGAGCGCCATGCCGGCGCGATCGCGCGCGCGATTGTTCGCCGCCGCTCGGAGCATCCGATCGACACGACGCTCGAGCTGGTGGACGTAATCAATTCCGCCATTCCCACCCCCGCGCGCTTCGCCGGGAGCCATCCCGCAAAGCGTGTCTTCCAGGCTCTGCGCATCGCCGTCAACGACGAGTTGGGTCAGCTCGACCGCGGGTTGCCACTGGCCTGGGGCGTGCTGCGCGAGGGGGGCGTGCTGGCCGCGATCGCCTTCCACTCGCTGGAGGACCGCCGCGTCAAGCGCTTTATGGTCGCCCGCGCGCGCGGCTGCATCTGCCCGCCCGAGCTGCCCGTGTGTGCCTGCGGGCGTGAGCCCGAGGCAAGCCTGTTGACCCGCCGCGCGATCATGCCCTCCGCGGAGGAGATCGCGCGCAACCCCCGTGCTTCCTCCGCGCGCCTGCGCGGAGCCTGCAAGTTGATCGATACAGGAGGTCAGGCATGACGCCGCCGCCCACCGCAGCCGCCGCCATCCCCGCTACTCGTCCCGCTCCAGCCCGCCGCAGCGCCCCGACGCGGCCAGCGGGCCCCGTCCGTACACGCCCGAGCCGACCGCGTCGTGTCACTGCCCCGGTGCGACGTCCGGGGCGCGCGGCTGAGGCCGCGGCGGCCACGCTTTCCCCGGCACGACTGCTGGAGCAGCTCATCCGCAGCCGCAGCTGGATTGGCTTGGTGGCCTTCGCCCTGATCGGCATCGTCGCCATGCAGCTGTGGCTGCTCAAGCTCAACGGGGGCATCGGCCGCGCGATCGAGCATGAGGAACTGCTGCAGCGCCAGAACGCGGTGCTCAGCGCGGAAAACTCGTCGATGGCCGCCGGCGATCTTGTCGAGCAGCAGGCCATCGCAAGCGGCATGAGAATCGTCGCGCCAGGGTCTCTGATCTTCTTGCGCACGCGCGGGCAAAGCGACGAACGTCTGGCCGCGGCCAGGCTCGCGCAGGCCGTGCAGACACCGACGCAGAGCCAAAGCACCTCCACTACTCCCGCAACCGAACCCGCGGCGCCCACAAGCACCTCGACATCGCCCCAAGCGGGCGGCTAGCTCGTGCCGGGGGTCCAACGTCGCATAGGTGCACTGTTCGGAGTCTTCTTCCTGCTGTTGGTGCTGGCGGCAGGGCGCACCCTCTATCTGGGAACGGTGCACAGCGCCGCGCTGCGCCGCGCCGCACGCAGCCAGCAGCTGACCTACGAAAAGGTGCCTGCGCAGCGCGGCACGATCACCGACCGCAATGGCGTCGACCTGGCGATCTCCGAACCGGCGCAGGATCTCTCGGCGACGCCATACCTGATCAAGGATCCGCTGAAGGCCTCGCGGCAGCTGGCGCCGCTGCTGGGACAGACACAGGCGCGGGTGCTGGCGCGATTGAGTGAGCGCTCGGGCTTCGTCTACCTCGCGCGTTCGCTACCCGCGACGCGGGCGCGGCAGGTGCTGGGGCTGAAGCTCGAAGGCATCCAGGGCACGCCAACTATGCGGCGCGTATATCCGCGGGGGACGCTGGCGGCCCAGGTGCTAGGGATGGTGGGCACCGAAGGACACGCGCTGGCGGGCCTGGAGTACTCGTTACGCGGCGTGCTTGCCGGCAAGAGCGGCGAACGGCGGGTGGTGAGCGACGCGATCGGGCAACCGGTGTCGATCGAGGACGTGCACCGCGAGGTGCCCGGCGCGCGCGTGGCGCTGACGCTGGACGCCAATATCCAGCAGCGCACCGAAGACGTGCTGGGCGCGGTTGGCAGCAAGTTCCATCCCAAGGATGCGACGGCGATCGTGATGGATCCCAACACTGGCGCGATCCTGGCGATGGCCAACTGGCCGCAGGCCAACGCCAACGACCCCGCCGCGGCGTCCCCGGAAGCACTTGAGAATCGCGCTGTGGGCTTCAACTACGAACCGGGCTCGACGTTCAAGTCGATGACCGTCTCCGCGGCTCTGCAGGAAGGGCTCATCACTCCCACCACGAGCTTTGAAATCCCCAATCGCATCCAGGTCGCCGACCGCACAATCCATGACGACACCGAACACGCGGGGGAGTCTTTGACGACCGCGCAGATCCTGGCGCAGTCGAGCAACGTCGGCGCGGTCAAGATCGGCCTGCTGGAGGGCGCCGCCCGCTTCAGCCGTTGGGTCAGCCGCTTCGGCTTCGGCGCGCGCACGGGCGTGGATCTACCCGGCGAGGAAATCGGGCTGGTGCCCTCGCTCAGCCACTACTCGGGCTCCTCCATGGGCAACCTGCCGATCGGCCAAGGCGAGTCGGTGACCCCGATCCAGATGGCGAGCGCTTACGCTGCGATCGCCAATGGCGGCATCCTGCGGCCCCCGCATATCGTGGGCTCGATCGACGGCCGTTCCACCCGCCTGCCCGGTGGGCGGCGTGTGATCTCAGCGAGCATCGCGGCTGAGCTGCGCCACATGCTGGAAGGAGTACTGGCGCCGGGGGGCACTGCCAGCGAGGTCTCGATACCCGGCTATGCGCTGGCGGGCAAGACGGGCACAGCCAACAAGGTGGACCCCATCACCAAGGAATACTCGAAGAGCGCCTATGTGGCCTCCTTCATGGGCTTCGCGCCCGCCGCAAATCCAAAGCTCCTGTGCGCGGTGATCATCGATGAACCGCAGTCGGGCTCGATCTTCGGCGGCGTAGTCGCCGCGCCCGCCTTCGGGCAGATCATGTCCTTCGCGTTGCCCTACCTCGGCATCCCGCCAGGTTGAGGGCATCCCGCTGGGTGGGGAGGACCGAGCCGGAGCGGAAACTAGACTCGTCTCCTGCCACCCTGGCACGAGAGACCATGAGACTTGTTGACCTGATCGCCACGGCAGCTCCCGGCGCCGATGCCGTGGAGATCTCCGGCCTGGCCTGCGACAGTCGCGAGGTCACCGCTGGTGACCTGTTCTTCTGCGTCCCGGGCGAGCACAGCGATGGGCACGACTTTGCGGAGCAGGCGGTACGCGCGGGGGCCGCCACGCTGGTGGTCGAGCGCAAGCTGAACCTGGGGGTGCCAGAGGTGGTGCTGCCCTCAGTGCGGGCAGCGATGGGGCCGCTGGCGGCGCGTTTCTATGGCGAGCCATCCGCGCAGTTACGTGTGGTGGGGGTGACGGGCACCAACGGCAAGACTACGACGGCCTATCTCGTAAGGGCACTGCTCGAGGCCACAGGCGAGCGTTGTGGGCTGCTGGGCACGGTCACCTCGGTGATGGCGGGCGTGGAGCGGCCAGTGACTCACACCACGCCCGACGCCATCGCTGTGCAGGGCGCCTTTCGCGCGATGCTCGACGGCGGGGATACGGCCTGCGCGATGGAGGTCTCGTCGCACGCGCTTGCCCTGGGGCGCGTGGGTGGCACTGACTTTGCGGCAGCGATCTTCACCAATCTCACGCAGGATCACCTGGATTTCCACGCAGACATGGAGGAGTACTTCCAGGCCAAGCGGCGGCTGTTCGTCCCCGGGTCTTTGGGGTCCGGAAATCGGCCTGCGATCGCTGTGGTGAACGTCGCCGACCCCTATGGCCAGCGCCTCGCCGCGGAGCTTCCCGATGCTGTGCGTTTCGCTGTGCAGGGAACACCCACGTGGCAGGACGAGGCGGCGATGCAGCACGATGCCGAGTACCAAGCGCGGGATGTACGGATGGACTTCGCCGGCTGTCGCTTCGTCCTTCAGACTCCAGCGGGTGAGCGTTCGCTGACGCTGCCGCTTCCGGGACGCTTCAATGTGGCAAACGCGCTGGGGGCAGTGGCCGCCACCCACGCCATGGGCGCCGACCTGGACACGCTCGTGGCGGCGCTGGAGCGCGGGGTGCGCGTACCTGGGCGCTTTGAGCCCGTGCAGGAGGGACAGGATTTCGCGGTGCTCGTGGACTACGCCCACACACCTGATTCGCTTGAGAACGTGCTGCGTGCGGCGCGCGAGCTTGCGCGCGGGCGCGTGCTGTGCGTGTTCGGCGCCGGCGGCGATCGTGACCGCGGCAAGCGGCCGCTGATGGGGGAGATCGCTGCGCGCTTGGCCGACGTGGTGGTGGTCACCTCGGATAACCCCCGCTCTGAGTCCCCCACGACGATCGTGGGGGAGATCGTGGCCGGAGTCCATTCGGCCGGGGCGACACAGGTGGGGGTGGAGGTCGATCGTCGTGCCGCCATCGCGCAGGCCATTGCTTTGGCCTGCCCGGATGATGTGGTGGTGATCGCGGGCAAGGGCCACGAGCAGGGTCAGGAGTTCGCTGATGGGTACAAGCTGCCCTTCGATGATGTCACCGTTGCGCGCGAAGCTCTGCGCGGACGCCGCGCACAGGCAGCGGAGGCTGCCGCGTGATCTATTGGGACGCGGCACGCCTCGCTGAGGCGGCCGGCGCGCGTCTGTTGGCCGGCGCGGGACCAGCAGGTTCGACGGTCGCGGGGTCAGAGGGTCCGGCGGACATGCGAGCCAAGGGTCCCCAACGCGCCACCATCGATTCGCGCGCAGTGCAGCCGGGCGACCTGTTCGTGGGTCTAACCGGCGCGCGCGAGGACGGCGGCGCCTACGCCGCCCAAGCGCTCCAAGCGGGCGCTTGGGGGGTGCTGGTGGCCCCCGAGCACGCTGAAGCCCTCGCGGCAGTCAAGGCGCCGGGCACAGTGCTGGCACATTCCCACCCCCTCATCGCCCTGCAGGCGCTGGCCCGAGCGTGGCGAGGGGAGCTCGGCGCGAAGGTTGTGGCGATCACGGGCTCAACCGGCAAGACCTCCACCAAGGACATTCTCGCCGCGGTCCTAGGTAACCAGCTGCGCACCGCGGCCAGCGCGCAGAATCTCAATACCGAGATCGGCCTGCCGCTGGCGGTACTGGCGGCCCCGCCTGGGACCGAGGCGCTGGTGTTGGAGCTGGCGATGCGTGGGCCCGGGCAGATCGCGCAGCTGATGGCGATCGCCCAGCCCGATGTGGGGGTGATTGTCAACGTCGGTCCCGTGCACCTGGAGCTGCTTGGCTCGCTGGAGGCGGTTGCGGCGGCTAAGGCCGAGTTGATCGCCGGCCTGGAGGCCGGCAGTACGGTAGTCGTGCCCCACGGCGAGTTGCTGCTCGATCCGTATCGCCGCGAGGACCTGCGGACGGTGACCTTCGGCGAGCAAGGCGATGTACGGCTGCTCGTGCAGGAGCCAGGAGAAATCGTCGTTGGTGTCGGCGAGATGCGTCTGACCCTGCAGCCTTCCTTCGGCCAGTCCCATAATCTGCGCAATCTGCTGGCCGCAATTGCTGCCGCGGACGCACTGGGCGTCACCCCCGAAGGGAGGCTGGAGGTGGCCTTCTCGGCGCTACGCGGCCAGCGCATCGCACTCCAGGACGAAATCGTGCTGATCGACGACTGCTACAACGCCAACCCGATGTCGATGCGCGCCGCGCTCGATGATCTCGCCGACACCGCGCCAGCAAGGCGGGTAGCCGTGCTCGGGGACATGCTCGAGCTGGGGCCGCGGGAGAAGGATTTCCACCGCGAGGTGGGCGCCTATGCGCATGCGCGCGGTGTCGATCTGCTGCTGGCGGTCGGTTCTCTGGCCGCCGAGATGGGGAAGGGATTCGACGGACAGGAGCTGCACCATGTGCCCGATGCTCAGCGGGCCGCGGAGCTGCTGCCAGGGTTGCTGCGCCCGCGAGACACGGTGCTGGTGAAGGGCTCACGTGGCGTGGGACTTGAGCGAGTGGCACGAGCCCTGACGGGTGAGCAAGCTCTGACGGGTGAGCAAGCTCTGACGGGTGAGCAAGCCCTGACGGGTGAGCAAGCCCTGACGGGTGAGCAAACCCTGACGCACGAGGAGAGCTGATGGGGCGCGTCTTGATCGGGGGGACGGCTGCGCTGCTGATCTGCATCTTCCTGAGCCCCAAGTTCATCGAGTTCCTGCGCCGCCGCGAGTTCGGTCAGCAGATCCGCGAGGAGGGCCCCGAGGGGCATCATCAGAAGGCTGGCACGCCGACGATGGGCGGAGTGATCATCTTCCTCGCGATCTCGATCCCCTTCCTGATCCTCTCGAGCTACGACTGGCGCTCGGTGGGGGTGTTCGGGGTGGCGGTGGCCTGTGCGCTGCTGGGCTTTGCCGACGATTACACCAAGCTCATCCGCCGTCGCTCACTTGGCCTGCGGGGCCGCACCAAGTTGATCGTGACGATCGCGATCTCGCTCGGCCTGTGGTTCATCGCGAGCCACGAGGCGCACCTGGCCAGCACGTTGAGACTGCGCTTCGTGGATTACCAGATCGATCTCGGCCTGTTCTACCCCGTGCTGATCTACCTGGTGGTGGCGGGCACCACCAGTGCCGTCAATCTCACCGATGGCCTCGATGGGCTCGCTGCGGGCTGCACCGCGATCGTGCTGCTCGCGTACATCGGCATCACCTTCGTGGCCACCGACTACGACCTCGCCATGCTCGCGGGCTGCGTCGTGGGGGCATGCGTGGGCTTTCTCTGGTTCAACGCCTTTCCCGCGACGATTTTCATGGGCGATACCGGCGCGCTGGGGCTAGGTGGCGCGATCGCTGGCCTGGCCGTTATGACGAAGACCGAGGTGCTCCTGATCCTGCTCGGCGGCATCTTCGTGATCGAGGCGCTCTCGGTGGTCATCCAGGTGGTCTCCTTCCAAACCACACGCCGGCGCGTCTTCTTGATGGCGCCCATCCACCACCACTTCGAGCTGCGGGCATGGTCGGAGACCAAGATCATCCTGCGCTTCTGGATCGTCGCCGCGATCTGCGCCGCGATCGGCTTCACGCTCTACCACTCGAGCCTGCGGTGAGGCCTCGCCCGCCGCTCCCATCCGGACCATTCCTGATCGTCGGCCTCGCCCGCTCCGGCACCGCGGCGGCGCTCGCCCTGCACGAGCGCGGGGAGCATGCGATCGGCGTCGACGCGGGCGCGCCCGCGGGTCTCCAGAGGCTGAGCGAGGCTGGTATCGAGGTGCACGCCCAAGCGGATGGCCTAGCCGAGTTAGAGCGTGTGCAGGCAGTCATCAAGAGCCCAGGCGTTACCGCACAGGCAGCGGTGATCGTACGCGCGCGTACCAACGGCATACCGGTGCTGGGCGAGCTCGAGCTCGCCTGGCGTCTGCTGCCCAATGAGTTCATCGCCGTCACGGGCACCAACGGCAAGACCACCACCACCGAGCTGATCGGGCACATCCATCGTGAGGCAGGTCTACCGGTGGCTGTCGCCGGCAACGTTGGCACCGCGCTCAGCAGCTTCATCGACCGGCTGCCGCCGCAGGCCACGATCGTCTGCGAGACCTCCTCCTTTCAGCTGGAAGACACCATTGCCTTCGCTCCCGAGGCCGCAGTCCTGCTCAATCTCACGCCCGACCACATCGACCGCCACGGCACAATGCAGGCATATACGGCTGCCAAGCTCGAGATATTCGCCCGCCAGGGCGAGCACGACCTCGCCGTGCTGCCTCGCGATCTGGCCGGGGTCGATGAGGTGGGTGGCCGTGGTCGCCGCGTGTACTTCGGCGGCGACCTGAACGGCGGCGATGTCAGCCTGCGCGGCGAGCACAACCTCCAGAACGCCATGGCCGCGGCGGCGGTGTGCCTGGCTCGTGGCATCGACCCCGAGGCCGTCCGTGCAGGTCTGCGCAGCTTCGCGGGCGTACCCCACCGCCTGGAGGAGGTCGCTCGCCGCGAGGGCGTCCTGTATGTCAACGACTCCAAGGCCACCAACGTCGCCTCGACCCTCGTCGCCCTGAGCGCCTTCCCCGGCGCCGCTGTCCACCTGATCCTTGGCGGACAGGGCAAGGATCAAGACTTCACGCCCCTGGCGGCGGCCGTCGAGGAGCGCGCCACCGCCGTTTACCTGATCGGCAAAGACGCCTCGCTGATTGCCGCGGCTCTCGCTGGCGTAACGGTGCCCGTGTCGGCATGCGCCACGTTGGAGCAGGCGCTGGAGGCGGCGAGTGCCGCAGCCACCCCCGGCGCGGTCGTACTGCTGTCCCCGGGCTGCGCCAGCTTTGACCAGTTCGCCGACTTCGAAGCCCGCGGTGCGCGCTTTCGGGAGCTCGTCCAGCGTTAGAGGCATCCGCGGCTGCCCGTCGAAGTGAGCGGGGATGCCCCCGAGAGCGCACGCAGCGAACGCCGCCACCAGGCCGGCTGGCGCTCGGGCGCGGGGGACAGGGGCCAGGAATGCCTCGCAGGGGCAGCCGCTGGAGCACCGCATCCTGCTGACGGCGACGCTGTGCCTGCTGGCGTTCGGGGCAGTGATGGTCTACAGCGCGTCCTCGGCGCCGACGCTGCTGCAGGGCCACGGCAATGGCAGCTCCTACCTGGTGAAGTACGTGCTGTTCGGGGGGGTCGGGCTGGTGCTGATGAACCTGCTGGCGCGGGATGGGATCAAGCGGGTGCATAGCATCACGGGACCGCTGCTGGTGGTGTCCTTCGTGCTGGTGCTGGCCGTCTACATCCCGCACGTGGGGGTGCGGGTCAACGGAGCGCGACGCTGGATCGGGTCGGGGATCTTCCAGTTTCAGCCCTCGGAGCTGTTGAAGATCGCGCTGGTGCTGTACACGGCCACGCTGCTGGCGAAGAAGCCCAAGCGGGTGCTGGACCTGCGCGAGTTGGCGCGGCCACTGCTGGTGGTGGTGGGCGGAGCGTGTCTGCTGGTTGCCATGCAACCCGATCTGGGCACGGCGCTGACGATCGGCTTCAGCGTCTGCGTGCTGCTGGTGGTGGCAGGCATGCCGGCGCGCAATCTCGCGATCCTGGCCGGATCTGCCTTTGGGCTGATCGTGTTCTATGCGCTCATCAAGCCCTACGCGCGGGCGCGGCTGACCTCGTTCCTGGATCCCTGGGCACACGCTTCGGGCAGCGGCTTTCAGGCGGTGCAGGGACAGATCGCGATCGGCTCGGGCGGGCTGTTCGGCGTGGGGCCGGGACAGTCGGTACAGAAGATCTTCTACCTGCCCGAGGCGCAGACGGACTTCATCCTCGCCGTCATCGGCGAGGAGTTGGGCGTGGTGGGGGTGTGCGCGCTGCTCTCCCTCTACGGCCTGATCGGCTACGCGGGCCTGCGCGCGGCGAAGAAGGCGCGCAGTCTCTACAGCGCTCTGATTGCGACCGGCATGACTGCCCTGATTGTTTCCCAGGCGCTGCTCAACGTGTTCGCGGTGCTCGGCCTGGCGCCTCTGACCGGAGTCCCGCTGCCGTTTGTCTCCTACGGCTCGAGCAGCCTGATCGTGATGCTGTGCGCCATGGGCCTTTTGCTCAATGTGTCCGCTGGCGGCAGCGCGCACGTGCGCGCGGTGGGTGGCCCGCGGCGTCGCGCCAGCAACGATGCCGGCGCGGGCGACACGCGCAAGCGTGAACCGGCAGGATGGACGCGTGGCCAAGCAGCAGAAGCAGATCGTGATCGCCGCCGGGGGAACGGCCGGGCACGTGGTACCAGCACTCGCGGTGGCCGCCGCGCTGCGGGCTGAGGGAGCACAGGTCGCCTTCATCGGCGGCGCGCGCGCGGAGGCCGAGCTGGTGCCTGCCGCGGGGTACCCCCTGCACACGCTCAGGGTCGAGGGCCTGAGCCGTACAAACCCGCTGAAAGCCCTGCGCTCGCTGGTACGCGCGGGCGCTGCGGTGGTGCGCGCGCGGGCGCTGCTGCGGGAGCTGCGCCCCGACGCCGTTCTTGGTGGCGGCGGCTATGTGGCGGGGCCTGTGGGCGTGGCGGCGCTCACGCGGCGCATCCCGCTGGTGCTGAGCGAGGCTGACAGTCATCTCGGGCTGACCAACCGCGCGCTGGCGCCGTGGGCAAGGCGGGTGTGCCTCGCTTTCGCGCTGGAGGGCCGCGGCGGCAGCCGCTACCGCGTCACGGGCCGGCCGATCCCTGCGTCAAGGCACGATCGTGCGGGCGCCCGCGAGCGTCTGGCGGTGGACCCCGAGGAGACGTGTGTGCTGGTCTTCGGTGGCTCCCTGGGTGCTCGTTCGATCAACCTCGCCGCCGTGGAGGCATTTGCGGGGGCGACCTTTCACGTGCTGCACATCTGCGGCCGCCGTGATTACCCGGAGTTGGCCCGCAGGGATCTTCCCGAGGGCTACGACCTGCGCGAGTATCTGGACCTGGAGGAGTTCGCCGATGCGCTCAGCGCCGCCGATCTGGTGGTGGCGCGCGCCGGTGGATCGGTGTTCGAGATCGCCGCCCACGGGCTGCCGGCGATCCTCGTGCCATATCCGCACGCCGCGGCTGACCACCAGTACGCCAACGCACGCTGGCTGGAGAGGGCGGGCGCGGCGTTGGTGATCGACGACGGCGAACTGACCTCCGCGCGCCTGGCTCGCGAGGTAGCGATGCTGCTTTCCGAACCCGCGCGCCTGGCGAGCATGGGCGCAGCGGCACGCAGGCTAGCGCGGCCTGACGCTGCCATGGATGTGGCGCGCGAGCTGCTGGAGGCCGCACAGCGATGAGCTGGCGCCGTGACGCCTCGGTCGCAGAGGTTCCCCGATGAGCGGCGAGGGACTCGAGCAGGATGGCGCTGTGCAGGACGGATCCAACCGCCAGGGAGCGCCGTGGGCCGGGAGGCGACTGCACTTTGTGGGCGTGGGAGGTGCGGGGATGAGCGGCTATGCACGTGCAGCGCATGCCTTGGGGGCGTGGGTGAGCGGCTCCGATCGCGCCGATTCCCCTTACCTGCAGCGCCTGCGCGCCGATGGGGTGCTCACAGCGAGCCTCGGTCACGCCGCCGCGAACGTACCGCAGGGCGAGGAGGTGGAGGTGATCTATTCGAGTGCCATCGCAGCTGAGAATCCCGAGCGTGAGGCGGCCCGCACGCGCGGTCTGCGCGAGCGACCCCGGGCTGATCTCCTGGGGGAGCTGACGGCGCTCAAGCGCACGATCGCAGTCGCGGGCACGCATGGCAAGACGACCACCTCGGCGATGCTTGTCCACGCGCTGCGCGGCGCGGGCATGGAGCCCGGCTGGCTCGTTGGCGGCGAGGTCGGTGGGGGGTTGCCGAATGCGCACTGGAGCGAGGGCGACTGGCTGGTGGTCGAGGCCGACGAGTCCGATCGCTCGATGCTGAGTCTCACGCTGGAGATCGCGGTGGTGACCAACGTGGAGCTCGATCACCATGCGACTTACTCCTCGCTGACGGAGCTGCGCGAGGTGTTTCGCGCCTTCCTGGAGCGCGCCGGGAGCGCCGTCGTGGTGTGGGATCGTCCTGAGCTGCGTGCCTTGACGCCCCGTGCCGTGACCTACGACGCCCCCGATCCGACGCTCGAAGCGGGCGACCGATCGAAGATCGGCCAGCGCTTTCGCTGGCATGGGCATGAGGTGCGCCTGGCGGTGCCCGGCGCCCACAATGCGCTCAACGCAAGCGCTGCCCTCGAGGCGGCACGTCTGGCCGGCGCGGACCTGGAGCGTGCGATCGCGGGTCTGTCCGGCTTCCGCGGCGCGGAGCGGCGCTTTCAGCTGCTCGGCGAGGGACCTGCAGGGGCGGTGCTGTATGAGGACTACGCCCACCATCCCACGGAGATCGAGGCCACCCTGAAGGCGGCGCGCACGCTCCCACACGAGCGTCTGGTGGCGGTGTTCCAGCCGCACCTGTACTCGCGCACTGTGCAGTTGGTCCGCGAGTTCGGCCAGGCGCTGGCGCTGGCCGACGTGGTGGCGGTGACCGATATCTACCCCGCGCGCGAGCGTGCGGAGGATCACCCTGGCGTGAGTGGCCTGCGGGTCGCCGAGGCCACGGCCGATGCGGGATACGGCCGGCCTGTGTATTGGCTGCCGAGCTTCGCGGACGCCGAGCCGGTCCTGCGCACGGTGTTGCGCGCGGGAGACCTGTGCCTGTTGATGGGAGCGGGCGACATCAACGCGCTGGGACGCAGGCTGGTGAGCGCGTGAGCGCTGAGTCGCCGAGGGCGTGCGCATGAGCGCCGAGCCGCCGCAGGGCGTGCGCAAGGACTACCCGCTTGCGCGCCTGGCCACGGTCCGCACGGGCGGTCCTGCCGAGTACTTCGCGCGCGCAGGCAGCGAGGGCAAGTTGCGAGAGCTGCTGTCCTGGGCGCACTCACGTGAGCTGCCTATTGCCGTGGTGGGCTCGGGGTCGAACCTGCTGATAGCCGACTCGGGCGTGCAGGGGCTGGTGGTGAAGCTCGATCATGAGCTGTCAAGTATTGAATTGGATGGGCCGCGCCTGGTGTGCGGGGGCGGAGCACGTCTGCCGGCGGTGGCGGCGAGTGCAGCGCGGGCAGGTTTGTCGGGGATCGAGTTCGGCGTGAACATCCCCGGCACCGTGGGGGGAGCGGTGCGCATGAACGCCAACGCCTATGGCGGCGAGTTGGCGCGGGTGCTCGAGTGGGCGCAGATCATGAGCTCCAGTGGCTCAGAGCGCCGCGCGCCTGAGCAGCTGGGATTTGGCTACCGCCATTCCAATCTGCAGGCGGGAGAGATCGTGGCGCGAGCGTCCTTTCGCCTCCAGGTGGGGGATCCCGCGCAGGTCAGGGGCACGCTTGAGGACATGCGCAGGCGTCGTCACGAAGCGCAGCCGCAGGGCATCAAGACGTTTGGCTCGACCTTCAAGAACCCCGACGATCCGCGCGCGGAGGGTCGCAGTGCCGGTTTGCTGCTGAGCGAGGCGGCCTGCAATGGCGTGCAGGTGGGCGGCGCGCGCTTTGCGCCCAAGCACGCCAACTTCATCGAGAACACCGGCTCGGCCACGACAGCCGCGATCGTGGAGCTGATGGCGCTGGGCCGCCAGCGCGTGCTGGAACGCTTTGGCGTGTCCCTGGACCCCGAGGTGCAGACGCTCGGATCGGTGCGCTTTCCCTGGGCGTAGGGTTTGAGGTGCATGCTCGGCCCACTGCGCTTCCCCGGGCGTAGGGGTTTGAGGTGCATGCTCGGCCCCAGTGCGCTTCCCCTGGGCGTAGGGATTCGGGCACGCGGGTCGAAGGATGAGCGAGTGGATCGCTCCTTTGCCCTGCGCCTGCCCCGCCCGGTGGTTATCCCTATGCCCCGCCGGCCGTTGCTATGGCTGGCGGTGGCGCTCTTGGCGCTACCCGCCCTCGGCGGGTCGTGGATGTGGTTGCGCGACTCCTCGCTTGTGTCGGTTGAACACGTCCACATCACCGGCGCGCGCGGCGCCGATGGGCGTGCCATCCGCGTAGCGCTCGATGAAGCGGCGCGGCACATGAGCACTCTGCACGTGAAGTTGGGCGCGCTGCGCGCTGCGGTCGCACCTTTTCGCGTGGTGCGCGATCTGAAGGTCAGCAGCGGCTTTCCTCATACCCTGAGCATTCAAGTGATCGAGCAGCCACCGGTAGCGGCGCTCACCGTAGGCGCCGTCAAGACCGCGGCTGCCGCCGACGGCGCGATACTCGGCCCCAGCCTGCTGAGGGGCTCGCTGCCGGTCGTCGCGGGTGCCAGCGGCGATCCCATCGGGACAGGGCAGGTCAAGAGCTCCGCCACGCTTGCCGCATTGAGCGTCCTCGGCGCTGCGCCGCCAGCGCTGGCGGGTTGGGTGGCGCGCGTATACACCGGCAAGGAAGGTCTGACGGTAAGGATGCGCAACGGTCTGCTCCTCTACTTCGGCGACGCCACGCGCGCCGACGCCAAGTGGCTGTCGGTGGTGCGCGTGCTCGCCGACCCCAGCTCGCAGGGCGCATGGTATGTGGACGTGCGCCTGCCCCAGCGCCCGGCCGCGGGACTCGTCGGTGGGGCTTCGGCCACGTCGCAATCCACGAGCAGCTTGGGGCAGGTCGGTGCCTCGGACCCGACCGCCGCATCGCTTTCCACGAGCCTGGCCGAAGCGGTCAATGGCTCGGCCGGCGGGGGGAGCACGCCGGGCTCGGCCACGAGCACCCCACTCGCCACTGCGCCTGCTACCTCCACCTCCACCTCGTCCACGCCCACCACTGCCCCCTCGGCTACACCAACGGAAGCGACCTCCACAGCGCCCACAGCCAGCACCTCAGCTCCCACCGAAGCTGCCCCGGAAGCGGCAGCGGCGACACCCACGGGCGGCTGAGCATACTATAAGTCTCAACTTGAGCTTGATAGTAGTGTTGAGGCAATTCTCAGGCACTGCTATAGACTTGTGGGATCTGCAACGAATCTTGCGAGATTCGACGTTTACGTTGACAGGGCGAAGTTCCCTGCATAACGTGCACATCTCGGCGGTTCGGCGAGCAGTGCCCATCGAACCCTTAACAACTACTCAAGGCTTCGGACAACACCATGGAGAGCGGCGGCGGGTACTTGGCGGTCATCAAGGTTGTAGGCGTGGGCGGTGGCGGCACCAACGCCGTCAGCCGCATGGTCGACGCCGGTGTGCATGGCGTGGAGTTCATCGCTGCCAACACCGACGCCCAGGCGCTCGCCATGTGCGACGCCGACATGAAGCTCAATATCGGACACGAGTCCACGCATGGGCTCGGCGCCGGCGCCAACCCCGAAGTGGGTCTTGGCGCGGCCTCCGAGTCGCGCGATGACATCAAGGAGGCATTGAAGGGCGCTGACATGGTGTTCGTCACCGCGGGCGAGGGCGGAGGAACGGGCACAGGGGCGGCTCCGGTGATCGCTGAGATCGCCAAGAACGAGATCGGCGCGCTCACCGTGGGCGTGGTCACGCGCCCCTTCGACTTCGAGGGCACCCAGCGCGCGCGCATGGCCAGCGAGGGCATCGAGCGCCTGCGCGAGGTCGTTGACACGCTGATCGTGATTCCCAACGAGAAGCTGCTTGCCGTCGTTGAGCGCCGCACCTCGATGCTCGACGCCTTCCGCGAAGCCGACGATGTGCTGCGCCAGGGCATCCAAGGCATCACCGACCTCATCACCATCCCCGGGCTCATCAATCTGGACTTCGCCGATGTGCGCACGATCATGCACGACGCCGGCTCCGCCTTGATGGGAATCGGCTCCGCCGGCGGCGAGAACCGCACCGCCGAGGCCGCCAAGGTCGCGATCTCCTCGCCGCTGCTCGAGGAGTCCGTCGAGGGCGCCACTGGCATCCTGCTCAATATCACCGGCGGCAAGGACCTCGGCCTGTTCGAGGTCAACGAGGCCGCGGAGATTATCCAGAACGCCGCCGACCCCAACGCCAACATCATTTTCGGCGCCGTCATCGATGAGAACCTCGGCGACGAGGTCCGCGTGACCGTCATCGGCACCGGCTTCGATCACCGGGGGGGCGGGCTGCGGACAAGCGCCCGGCGCGAACGCTCCAGCCGCCCCGATCGCGGGCCGCGTATCGGCGATCGCGAGCGCTCCTCGCTTGAGATCTCCGATGATGAGATCGACGTGCCGCCGTTTTTGCGCTGAGCGCTCGGATAGCCTGAGGGGGTGTCCTCACAAACCCTGCTACGCACGCCCCTCTTTGAGCGCCACCGCGCCGCCGGCGCCAAGCTCGTGCCCTTCGCCGGCTGGGAGATGCCGGTGCAGTACGCGGGCATTCGCGAGGAGCACATGGCGGTGCGGGAGGGCTGCGGGATCTTCGATGTCTCGCATATGGGTGAGATCGAAACAGCGGGGCCAAGGGCCTTGGATCTGTTGCAGCGACTGCTCTCCAACGATGTCGCCAAGATCCCGGTCGGCGGTGCGCAGTACAGCGTGCTTTGTCGCGAGGATGGCGGAGTCCTCGATGATCTTTTCACCTATCGCCTTGACGAGCAGCGCTATCTCACGGTCACCAACGCCGCCAACCATCAACGGGATCTGGAGTGGTTTCGCGAGCACGCCTCGGGCTTTGACGTGCAGGTCGAGGACCGCCTGCACGACTACGCGATGCTCGCCGTGCAGGGTCCTAAGGCGCGGGGGCTCGTGGAGCCGCTCGCCGAGCAGCCGCTGCCTGCGCGCATGACTGCCGCCCGGGGGCGCGTCGCCGGCGTCGAGGCGCTCGTGTGCGGCACCGGCTACACCGGTGAGGACGGGGTCGAGTTGCTGCTCGCACCCGGCGACGCTCCGGCGCTGTGGGATGCACTCGTGGACGCCGGCGCCAGCCCGGCTGGGCTGGCCGCGCGGGATACGTTGCGCCTGGAGGCCTGCTTTCACCTCTATGGCAACGATCTCTCGCTCGATCGCAACCCGATCGAAGCCGGTCTGGGCTGGTGCTGCAAGGAGCACACCGGTTTCATTGGCGCTGAGGCCGTGCGCGCAGCGCGGGAACAGCAGCCAGAGCCTGGCCACCCGTCCGAAAAGCTTGTCGCCTTCGTGCTTGACGGCCCTGGCATCGCGCGTCAGGGCAACCCGATCGTGGGCGGCGGGGTGGTGACCAGCGGCACGCTCTCGCCCTGCTTGGACGTCGGCATTGGCATGGGCTACGTGCCCGCCGCACGCGCCGCGCTTGGCACACGTCTTGAAATTGATGTCCGTGGCAAGATCCGCGATGCGATCGTCAAGCAGAAACCGCTCTACCGAAAGGGCTCTTGAATGGCCGACTATCCCGAGGATCTGCTGTACCACGCCGAGCACGACTGGGCTCGCATCGAGGACGACGAGGCCGTGCTGGGCATCACCTGGTACGCGCAGGATCTGCTCGGGGAGGTCGTGTTCTTCGAGGCTCCGCCAGTGGGGACGGTGTTGACGCAGGACGAAGCCTACGCGGAGGTCGAGTCCGTGAAGGCCGTCTCCGATGTGATCGCGCCGCTCTCAGGTGAGATCGTGGCCATTAACGAGGCGCTTGCCGATAGCCCGCAGACGATCAATCACGATCCCTATGGGGATGGGTGGCTCGTGCGCGTGCGGCTGGCCGATCCCGGCGAGCGCGAATCGCTTATGGATGCCGCCACCTACATCGCCACCCTCTAGGCTCAGAGGGTCTTGAGCCGCTACACCGCGACCACCCCCGCCGACCTGCAGGTCATGCTCGACGCCATCGGCGTCGGCTCCGTGCAGGAGATCTTCGATCGCCAGATCCCCGCGCCCGTGCGCCTGGGGCGGCCCCTGGATCTGCCCGCGGGCATGCCTGAGCAGGATGTCTATGAGCACCTGCGCGAGCTCGCGCAGCGCAACGTCAGCGCTGAGGATGAGCTTTGCTTTCTGGGGGCGGGGATGTATGACCACTACGTGCCCGCGCTCGTGGACATGCTGATGGAGCGCTCCGAGTTCCTCACGCCCTATACGCCCTATCAGCCCGAGATCTCGCAGGGGGGGCTGCAGGTCATGTTTGAGTACCAGACCGCCATCTCCGAGCTCACCGCGCTGCCCGTCGCCAATGCTTCGGTTTATGAGGGGCCCTCGGCGGTGGCCTCGGCGGGGTACATGGCCTGGCTGCACAACGGGCGCTCGCGCTTCGTCGTCTCCGCTGGCCTGCACCCGCACTCGATCGCCACGCTGCGCACCTACGCCCACGGTTTCGGCGTGGAAGTTGTGGAGATTCCCCTGCGCGAGGGTGTCACCGATCCCGACGCTTGGGTGCAAGCCATTGACGGGGATGTCAGCGCGGTTTTCTTCGCGCAGCCCAACTTCTATGGCGCCGTTGAGGACGCCGCCGCGCTCAGCGCCGCCGCCAAGGCAACCGGCGGGAAGCCGCCTGTGGTCATCGCGCAGGTCGATCCTCTGACCCTTGGCATCCTCGCTGCGCCCGGCGACTGCGGCGTGGACGTCGCTGTGGGGGAGGGACAGTCGCTGGGCAATCGCCTCGATTTTGGTGGGCCCTCATTCGGCTTCTTCGCCGCGCGCGAGGAGTTCCTGCGGCGCATGCCCGGGCGCATCGCCGGCGAAACCACGGACGTCGACGGGCGCCGCGGCTTTGTCTTGACGTTGCAGACGCGCGAGCAGCACATCCGCCGCGCCAAGGCTACCTCCAACATCTGCACCTCCCAGGCGCTCAACGCGCTCGCCGGCGTCGTCTATCTGAGCTGGCTCGGGCGCCAGGGAATCGTCGCGCTGGGGGAGCTGATGCTTGCCCGTACCCATTACGCCAGGCAGCGGTTGACTGCCTTGGATGGTGTTCAGGCGCTGCACTCCGTATCCCAGCCGGTGGTGCGTGAGTTCGCGCTGCGCCTCGACGCTGACGTAAAGGCCGTCAGGGAGCGCTGCGCCGCGCACGGCATCAACCCCGGCGCCGATCTTTTCGCGCTCAGCGGGCGCGAGGAGGACCGCGGCGGGCTGCTCGTGGCCATCACCGAGCGGCGCACCCGCGCAGACATCGACCGGCTCGTCGAGGTCCTCGGCGTCGCCGTGGCGAGCGAGCGCCAAAGTCAGGCGGTGGGAGCGTGAGCGCCGCCGTCAAAACTCCCCCCAGTGGCTCGCAGCTGAACGAGACTCCGCTCCAGCGCGAGCCCGCCGTGACCATCTTCGAGCATGGGGCTCCCGGGCGCCGAGCCTTTCAGTGCCCGGCCCTGGATGTCCCTGCGTTCGATCCTGATGAGCTGTTGCCCAGTCACCTGCGTCGCGCCACGCCTCCCGCGCTGCCCGAAATCTCAGAGCCCGAGATCGTGCGCCACTACGTACGTTTGTCAAAGCGCAACTTCGATCTGGATTCCGGCTTCTATCCGCTGGGCTCGTGCACGATGAAGCACAACCCGCGCCTGCACGAGCGCGTCGCGGCGCTCCCCGGCCATGCCCGCCTGCATCCCCTACAGGATCCCGCGCGAGCGCAGGGCGCGCTTGAGCTGATGTGGAACCTGGAGCGTGCTCTCGCCGAGATCTCGGGCCTGCCACACGTGTCGCTACAGCCCTCCGCGGGCTCGCACGGAGAGCTCGCCGGCGTGCTCCTCACTCGCGCCTACCACGAGGATCGCGGTGAGATGCGTCACAAGGTGCTCACTCCCGACACCTCTCACGGCACCAACCCCGCCACCGTCACGATGGCCGGCTTACAGGTCGTTGCCCTCGCCACCAACCCCGACGGAGGCATCGACCTCGAGGATCTGCGCGCCAAGGCCGACAGCGATGTCGCCTGCCTGATGCTCACCAACCCCAACACCCTTGGCCTGTTCGACCCCAACATCGTTGAGATCGCCGAGATTGTGCACGGCGTGGGGGCGACGCTCTACTACGACGGCGCCAACCTCAACGCCGTCATGGGCCTCTCCCGCCCCGGGGACATGGGCTTTGACATCGTGCACTTCAACCTGCACAAGTCCTTCACCCAGCCGCACGGCGGCGGCGGGCCAGGGTCGGGGCCGATCGCGGTCTCCGAGCGCATCGCGCCTTACCTGCCAGTACCAGTCATCGTGCGCGACGAGGAAGGCAACTTCGTTCTCGACCACGACCGCTTTAAGTCGATCGGCCGCCTGCGTGGCTTCCAGGGCAATTACGGCTGCTTCGTGCGCTCCTACGCCTACATCCGCTCACTTGGCGCCGAGGGTCTGAAGGACGCCTCCGAGACCGCCGTGCTCAACGCCAATTATCTGTTGGCGCGCCTGCAGCAGGAGGGGGTTGCCGAGTACCTTCCGCTCGCCTACGGCGAGCTCTGCCTGCATGAGTTCGTCCTCTCCGGCGGGCCCATGAAGCGCGAGCTGGGGCTGAAGACGCTGGATCTCGCCAAGCGCCTGCTCGATCACGGCTTTCACCCACCCACCGTGTACTTCCCGCTGCTTGTCGAGGAGGCGCTGATGGTGGAGCCCACCGAGACCGAGACGCGCGAGACCCTCGACGCCTTCGCCGCTGCGATCGCCGCGATTCTGCGCGAGGCCGCCGAGGATCCTGAGATCGCGCGCCACGCCCCCTACACCACGCCGGTCAGGCGCCTGGATGAGGTGGCGGCCGCGAAGCACCCCGTGATCCGCCAGGCGTCCTAGCCACTAGCCAATGCGCATCTTCTCTGGCATCCAGCCCACCGGCAGCAAGCACCTGGGCAACTACATCGGCGCCATCTCCCAGTACGTCGAGGGGCAGGATCGCGGCGAAGCGCTCTACTGCATTGTCGACTTGCACGCCACCACCGTGCCCTACGAGCCCGCCGTGCTGCGGCGCGGCGTCTATGACCTCACCGCGCTGCTGCTCGCCGCGGGCCTTGACCCCGAGCGCAGCATCCTCTTTCGCCAGGGCGACGTGCAGGAGCACACCGAGCTCTGCTGGCTGCTCTGCTCGGTCACCGAGTTGGGACGCCTGCAGCGCATGCACCAGTTCCGCGACAAGGCCCTTGCTCAGCGCGAGCTCGTCTCGGCGGGGCTGCTCGTCTACCCGGTGCTGCAGGCCGCCGACGTGCTCGCCTACCGTGCCCACGAGGTGCCCGTGGGCGAGGACCAGCGCGAGCACCTCGAGCTCATGCGCGATGTCGCCCGCCGCTTCAACGCTCGCTTCGGCGCTGGTGAGGAGGTGCTGGTGGTGCCCGAGCATCGCATCCCCGCCGTGGGTGCGCGCATCATGGATTTGCAGGCGCCCGAGCGCAAGATGTCAACGACGGGCGGCACCGAGCAGGGCACCGTGCTCGTACTCGATCCGCCTGCGGTCATCGAGAAGAAGTTCAAAGGTGCTGTCACCGACTCCGGCAGCGACATCAGGCGTGATTCGCAGAAGCCCGGTATCTCCAATCTCATCGACATCCTCGCAGCTGTGCGCGGCGTGGCGCCAGAGGCAATCGAGGCCGAGTTCGCATCCGCGCGCTACGGCGAATTCAAGCTCGCCGTCGCGGACGCGGTGGTGGAGCATTTGCGGCCTGTGCGGGAGCACTACGAGCAACTGCGCACTGATGAGACCGAGCTCGAGCGCATCCTCGCGCAGGGGGCGCAGAAGGCCCGTGCGATCGCTACGCAGACGCTTGCCGACGTGCGCGAGCACATGGGCGTCGGCCCGCCCCGTCGGGTCAAGGCGCTACCTTGAGCGCCATGAGCATCGCCGCGCTTGATCTCGATCTCGACGTTTTCACCGGCCCCTTCGACCTGCTGCTGACGCTGGTGCTGCGCGAGGAGATCGACCTCTTCGAGCTGCAGCTCGCCGATGTCGTGCTCGCGTATCTGGATCACCTCGAGTCCTCCGGCGAGCTTGACCTGGAGAGCGCCACCGAGTTCATCGTGCTCATTGCCGCGCTGCTCGAGCTCAAGTCGCGCCTGTTGCTCTCAGGCGAGGATGAGGAGTTGCTCGACCTCGAACCTGACGAGGCCGCCGAGGAGCTGCTGGCCAAAATGCTCGACGCGCGCCGCTACCGCGCCGCCGCCGGCTATCTGCGTGAGCTCTTCGCCGCCGAGGGCGGCGTGCGCTTCCGCGCGGCGCCGCTGCCGGAGTACCTGCGGCGCAGCACCGAGGAGCCGACCGACGACCGATCGAAGATCGGCCAGCAGGACCCGGCTGTCCTCGGCGAATCGATCGGTCGGTTGTTGCACATGCCGCCCGCCATCAGCCTGCGCCATATCCTCGTCCCCCGCGTCAGCGTCGTCGCGCGTCTCGCCCATCTGCGCGGGCTCCTGCGCCGCGGACGCTTCAGCTTCGATGAGGCCGTCTCCGGCGCTGACCGCATGACCGTCGCCGTCACCGTCTTCGCGCTGCTGGAGCTCTACCGTCGCGGGGAAGCGCGTTGGGACCAGGCTGAGAACTTCGGCGACATCTCGGTGCACGCCGTCGCCGAGCCGCTGAGGGTCGCCGGGTGACCGACAGCGCAGAGCATGCACACACCATTGAAGCTCTGCTGTTCCTCTCAACGGATCCTCTGAGCCCGCGCGAGCTGGCCGATGCCACGCAGGCCAGCGAGGAGGCTGTCGCCGCTGCGCTGACGCAGTTGGCTGAGGAGTATGCGCCGGGGCGCCGCGGCCTGCGCCTACGCGAGCTTGCCGGTGGTTATACCTTTGCCACCGATCCCGCCAGCGAGAATGCCGCGCGACGCCTGTTCAGCCGCCCCCGCGCCTTTACCCTAACCCCCGCCCAAGCCGAGACGCTGGCGATCGTCGCCTACCTACAGCCGATCTCCCGTCCCGAGATCAGCCGTATCCGCGGCGTCTCCGCGGACTCCGCCGCCACCATCCTGCTCGAGCGCGGCCTGATCGAGGAGTCCGGGCGCTCCCAGTTCGGTGCCGTCCTCTACCGCACGGGCACCCTCTTTCTCAAGCTCTTCGGCCTGCGCACACTTGACGATCTCCCCGATGTCGCACGTTGGGACCCCACGCCCGAGGAGCAAGCCGAGCTGCGCGACCGGCTGCTGCGCGCGGGTGAAGCCCGCAGTGGGGGCGGGCCGGGAGCGATCGAGGAGTAGGACTCCCATTAGTAGGACCCCACAAGTGGTCAGGCAGCCCGCGCCGCGAGCTGTCCGCACGCCGCATCGATGTCCCGGCCGCGCGTCAGGCGCACCGTGACGTCCACGCCTTGGCGCTCGAGCGCCGCCTTGAACGCCGCGATCGACTCCCGACTCGAGCCTTTGTATGGCGAATCGGTCGGGTTGTAGGGGATCAGGTTGACCTTGAACACCTTGGGGTCATCCGAGCTTGTCGGGGCCAGCAGACGCGCCAGCGCCAGCGCCTGCTCGTAGCGGTCGTTGACCCCAGCGAGCATCACGTACTCCACGAACACCCGCCGGCGCTTGCGTGCATAGAAGGCACGGCCAGCCTGCACCACCTCGCTCAGCGGGTAGCGCTCGTTCACTGGCATCAGCTCCGAGCGCAGCGCGTCTTCCGGCGCGTGCAACGACAGCGCCAATCGGATCGGCATCGGGCTTTCTGCAAGTCGTTCGATCCCGGGGATCCAGCCAACCGTCGAGATCGTTGTATGCCGGTGGCTTATGCCGAGGTCCGGCAGCCGCTCACACGCCCCAAGCACGTTCTCCAGGTTCAGCATCGGCTCGCCCATACCCATGAACACGCAGTGATCCAACGGCTCTACGCGCCTGAAGTGCAGCGCCTGATCGAGGATCTCTGACACCGTCAGGTTGCGGGCGAACTTCATCGCCCCCGTCGCGCAGAACCCGCACGTCAACGGGCAGCCCGATTGCGATGAGACGCAGATCGAGCGCCTCCCGCGTGCCTGCGGCGAGGAGGCGTTGCGATCGCGGTAGCGCATCAAGACAGTCTCAAGCGGACGCCCATCGGCCGTCTCGAACAGGGCCTTAACAGTCCCATCCCGCGCCTTTGCTTCTCCGCGAATGCGCAGGCTCGACAACGGCACATCCTGCTCCAACCGCTCCCGCAGTCGGGCCGGCACGTTCGTCATCGCCGCATACCCGTCGACGCCCTTGGCCATCCACTTCCACACCTGCCGCGCGCGGAACGAGGGCTCCCCGCTGGCGGCGAGGGTATCTTCGAGTAGCCGAATATCCATCCTCCCTATGGTTGCAGCCGATGCGTTTGGCTAAGTACCTCGCCCATGCCGGCGTTGCCTCGCGCCGCGCGGCGGAGACGATGATCGCCGCCGGGCGCGTGCGGGTCGATGGGGAGGTGATCCGCGATCCTGCGCGCGCTGTGGGGGAGCGCAACCGGGTGCAGGTGGACGGCCGGGTCCTGGCCGGCCCTGAGATGCAGGTTGTCTACGCGCTGCACAAGCCGGTGGGCGTGCACTCCACCGCGCACGACACGCACGGCCGCCCAACGGTGGTGGAACTGGTGCAGGAGGAGCGGCGGTTGTATCCCGTCGGGCGCCTTGACGCCGACTCCAGCGGGCTGATCCTGCTCACCAACGACGGTGAGCTGGCCAACCGCGTGACGCATCCTCGCTACGGGGTGCCCAAGACCTATCGCGTGCGGGTAGGCGGGGGATCGGTGGGAGAGCAAGCTTTGCGCAAGCTGCGCGCGGGCGTGCAGCTCGACGACGGCAAGACGGCCCCTGCGCAGGTGCGGCGTCTGCGCGGGGATCTGCTCGAGTTCACCATCAGCGAAGGGCGCAATCGCCAGGTGCGGCGCATGTGCGAGGTCGTCGGGCACCCAGTGCTCGCGCTGGAACGGGTGCGCCTGGGACCGGTACGGCTTGGAGATCTGAAGCCCGGAGCATCGCGACGGCTCTCCGCAGCCGAGATCGCCAAGCTGCGGGCCAGCAGTGAAGTTGCGGGCCAGCAGAGTGAATCTACCACCAGCGGCGGGTTAGGAACCAACGCCAGCCGCGGGTCTAGGAACCCGCTCTGACAGAATCGCCCCTCCATGCGTCTCTTCGCCCTGCGCGGCGCCATCAGCGTCGTCCACAACGATGCTCAAGACATCCTCGACGCCACCACCGAGCTGATGCAGGCGATCATGGACCGCAACCAGCTCTCTCCGGAGAACGTCGTCAGTTGCATCTTTACCGCCACCAATGACCTCAACGCTGAGTTTCCGGCGGTGGCCGCGCGCGCGCTGGGCTTCGAGCGCGTGCCGCTGCTGTGCGCGCGTGAGATCCCTGTGCCCCGTGCACTCCCGCGTGTGATCCGCGTTTTGATCCATTACCACGCCGAGGAAGGTCACGTGGCAAAGCACGTCTATCTGCGCGAGGCCGCCGAGCTGCGGATCGATCTCGAGTCGGCCCAGTAGCCTCGCCTGCGAAAGCGCGGCCCGCGTCCGTAACAATACCCTCGTGGCGATCGAGTTCTCAGAGCGGATACGGCGCATCCCCGTGTATCCCGCGGCGGGCGGGTACGCGGATGCGGCGCCGCCGATCAGGCTGGCGAGCAACGAGTCGCCTTACCCGCCGCTGCCAGCGGTCAAGGAGGCGATCGAGCGGGCCGCGGGAGAACTGAACCGCTATCCGGACCCATCGAACTCGCTGTTGCGCGAGCGCCTGTCCGATCGCTACGGGGTGCCAGCGGAGCAGATCGCGATCGGAAACGGCTCGTGCGACATCTTGATGGCGGCTGGGGAGGCGCTGCTCGAGCCGGGGGCGGAGTTGGTATACGCCTGGCCCTCTTTCTCGGTGTATCCGCACCTGAGCGCCGCGAGCGGGGCGCGGGCGGTGACGGTGCCACTGGATGAGCACGAGCGCCACGATCTGCCGGCGATGCTGCGCGAGATCACGGTAGCCACGCGGCTGGTGCTGGTGTGCAACCCGAACAACCCCACGAGCACGGCAGTGCCGCTCGCGCAGATCGCGGCCTTCCTGGAGCAGGTGCCTGCGACCGTGTGTGTGATCGTGGACGAGGCCTACTGCGAGTTCAACCTGCTGGAGGATCCCGACGCCACGGTGGAACTGCTGCACGGCCATCCCAATCTGGTGTTGTTGCGCACCTTCTCCAAGGTCTACGGACTGTGTGGTCTGCGCGTGGGCTTTGCGCTGTGCGGCTCGCCGGAGATGCCACGGGCACTCGATCAGGTGCGCCAGCCGTTCTTCTGCAACGCCATCGCCCAGGCCGCAGCCACGGAGGCGCTGGCCCACCAGGACGCGGTCACCGAGCGCGTCACGCGCACAATCGCCGAGCGCATCTCGATGCAGGAGCGATTGCTGGCGCTGGACCTGCATGTCGCCGACTCGCAGGCCAATTTTTGCTGGGTGCATCTGGGCGAGGAGCGAGATGAAGGTGAGGTCATGCGCGGGCTGCTCGAACACGGGGTGCTCGTACGTGGCGGCGCGGCTCTGGGACACGCGGGGGCACTGCGTGTCACCTACGGCACCGCAGAGGAGAATCTGCGCTTCCTCGATGCTCTGGAGAAGGTCCTGCACCCCTCGACGGCGCGGCCACGATCTGCTACAAACACCTAGAGGATCAATGACCGTATCGATACCCACATCCGCTGCTGTGCCCTCCTGCCCACGCGCTTGTGCTTCAGCTTCAGCTTGCTGGTCATGGTCCTTTGCCTACGCCTGGCGATTTAGCTAGGCGCTTCGGCCTGCACCGTTCGTGAGCGGTGCGCTGGCCGCCCCCAACAAGGGTGGGTCCCAATTGGGATCGAGCGCCGAAAGCTAGGAGCCCGCACGCCGTGCGTGCCCATCACACCTGATCACACCTAAGATCCCAGGCACTTTGAAAGGAAGACTCGATGATGATCGTGATGAAAGAGACCGCCAGCGACAGCGAGATCGAGGCGGTCGTAAGCAGAATTGAGCGAGCCGGCGCGCTCGCTCACCGCAGTCGGGGCGCGCGCGTAACGGTGATCGGGGCGATCGGCGACGTCGAGCAGGACGTCAGCATCGAAAGCCTCGGCCTGGAGGGTCAGCCCGGCGTGGACCGCGTGGTACCGATCCTCAAGCCCTACAAGCTCGCCTCCGCGCAGATTCGCCACGGCGAGCGCACCGTGCTCGATATCGAGGGGCGCAAGATCGGAGGCGAGAACTTCGCCCTGATCGCGGGTCCATGTACGGTTGAATCGCGTGAGCAGACACTGCAGACGGCGCGGGTTGTGCGCGATGCGGGCGTGGCGATCCTGCGTGGCGGCGCCTACAAGCCCCGGACCTCTCCCTACGCCTTCCAGGGGCTTGGGGTCGAGGGTTTGCGGCTGCTGGCCGAGGCCAAGGCTGAGACCGGCCTGCCGATCATCACCGAGCTGATGGACCTGCGCGACATCGACGCCGTGCTGGAGGTTGCTGACGTGATCCAGATCGGCGCACGCAACATGCAGAACTACCCTTTGCTCTCGGAGATCGGCCGCTCCGGGCGCCCCGCGCTGCTCAAGCGTGGGCTGTCTTCCACGCTCGATGAACTGCTCATGGCCGCCGAGTACATCCTCAAGGAGGGCAACCCCTCGGTCATGCTGTGCGAGCGGGGGATACGAACCTTCGAGACCGATCACCGTCGCGTCACGCTTGACATCATGGCGGTGCCGATCCTCAAGGAGCTCTCGCACCTGCCGGTGATCGTCGATCCCAGCCACGCCGCGGGGCGGCGCGATCTGGTGCTACCGCTCTCGCTCGCCGCCGCCGCCGCCGGTGCGGACGGCATCATCGTGGAGGTGCACCCCAACCCCGACGAGGCCGTCTGCGACGGACCCCAGGCGCTGCTTGCCGACGATTTCGCCGACTACGCGGCTGCCGTCGAGCGCGCCGCGGCCCTCGCCGGGAAGGTGCTCAGCGCCGCGTGAAAGCGGGCGCCCCGTGAAGGTGGCGGTGCTCGGGGTCGGGCTGATTGGCGGATCCATCGGCCTGGCCGCGCGCGCACGTGTGGGAGCGCATGTGCGCGGCTATGACCCCGATCCCGCAGCGCTCGCGGCGGCGCGGCGGGTCGGCGCCATCGATGAGCACGCGCCCGATATCCAGACGGCCGTCGCAGGCGCCGAGGTCGTCTTCGCCGCTGCGCCCGTGGGAGCGCTCGCGCACACCGTTGCCCAGGCGCTCGCCCACTGTGGAGCAGACTGCGTCGTCAGTGACGTGGGCTCCACCAAGCTCGCGCTGGATGAGGCGCGCCTGGATCCGCGCTTCATCGGCGGCCACCCGCTCGCGGGCGCAGAGACCGCGGGGGTGGCGAACGCGCGCGCGGATCTCTTCGTGGGGGCGAGTTGGTACCTCACGCCAACCCCCACCAGCGATCAGGCGCTTGGGGCCCGTCTGCGAGCGCTGATCGAACGCCTGGGCGCGCATCCCATCGATGTGCAGGCAGACGCCCACGATCGTCTCATGGCCTGCGTATCGCACCTTCCGCACGTGTTCGCCAACGTGCTGGTAACCCAAGCCGCCTACGCCTTTGAACGCGAGGGCTCCCAAGCGATTGCCGGCCCCAGTCTGCAGGACGCCATCCGGGTCGCCGGCGCCAACACGGGAATCTGGACCGACATCTACCTCGCCAACGCCGATGCTCTGATCGGGGCAATCGACGAGGCGGTGCGGCGCCTGCAGGACGTGCGCAGCGCGCTTGCCGGAGGCGATGCCCAGGCGCTCGCCGTATGGAACGAGCGCGCCCGCGCCGCACGCGCGAAGCTATTGCCATGAACATGCGTTTCGAGCCCTGTGCCGGGCTCACCGGGGAGCTAAGAGCTCCGCCCGATAAGTCAATTTCCCATCGCGCTGCCCTGCTCGGCGCGATGGCCTCCTATCCGGTGCGCATCGAGAACTATCTGCACGCCGCCGACACCATCTCCACGCTGGAGGCCGTGCGCACGCTGGGAGCGCTCGTGGAGGTGCGCTCGGGCGAAGTGGTCATACGTGGAGCCGGCCTGCGTGAGGCGCGCCAGCCGCAGGAACCTATCGACGTGGGTAACGCCGGCACCCTCATGCGTCTCCTGCCCGGCTGGCTCGCCGCGCAGGAGGGGCGCTCATTCACCCTCGACGGCGACGCCTCGATCCGCCGCCGCCCGGTCGATCGCGTGGCCGAGCCACTCGAACTGATGGGCGCCAGGGTGCAGGCAGCTGAGGAACGCTTCCCGCCCTTCACGGTGCACGGCGCTCGTTTGCACTCGATCTCGCACGAGTTGCCCGTCGCCAGCGCCCAGGTCAAGTCCTGCGTGCTGCTTGCCGCGCTTGCCGCCGACGGCGCCACCACGGTGGGCGAGCCCGTGCGCAGCCGCGACCACACCGAGCGCATGCTGATGCGCGCCGGCGTCACCATCCACCGCAACGGTCGCCACGTCACCGTCGTCAACGCCGACGAGCTCGTGCTTGAGCATGTCGCCGTTCCTGGCGATCCCAGCTCCGCGGCTTTCATGGTCGCCGCTGGCGTACTCGTCCCCGGTTCCCGCCTGCTGCTGCGCGACATCGGCGTGAACTGGACCCGCAGTGGCTTCCTGCGCATCCTGCAGCGTATGCAGGGCATCGTGCTCGGTGAACTGGAGGATGAGACCGGCGAACTGCTGGCATCCGAGCCCGTAAGCGACCTCGACGTCGCCCACGGCCAGCTCGAGGGCACCGTGGTCGAGGCCGAGGAGGTGCCGCTGGCGATCGATGAGTTGCCGCTGGTGGCGCTACTTGGCTGCTTCGCCGAGGGCCAGACGATCGTGCGCGGAGCGCAGGAGCTCAGGCTCAAGGAGTCCGACCGCATCGCCACTGTCGTTGAGGGTCTGCGCGGCCTCGGCGCCGATATCGAGGCCACCGAGGACGGTTTCGCCGTAGGCGGTTCTCGCGGCCTGCGCGGCGGCGTCATCGATGCCCACGGCGATCACCGTCTGGCGATGATGGGCGCCGTGGCTGGCCTCGCATCCCGCGAGGGGGTGGAGGTGATCGGCATGGAGGCCGCCGCGGTCTCCTATCCAGGGTTCGTGGCCGATCTGGAGCGGCTTTGCTGATCGCCATCGACGGCCCGGCCGGGGCGGGGAAGTCCACCGTCGCCCGCGCCCTCGCCAGCGCCTTGGGCTTCGCCTACCTGGACAGCGGCGCGATGTATCGCTGCGTGGGGCTGCTCTCGCTCGATTGGCCGGAAACACCTGCGGGGCGGTTGGCGCGCGAGGCTCGCATCGAGCTCGGGGAGCGCATTGTGCTCAATGGACGCGACGTAAGCGATGACATCCGCACCCAGCAGGTCGCACAGGCAGCCTCACGTGTCGCCGCCGATCCAGAGGTACGCCGAGCGGTCGTGTCCAAGCAGCGGGAGCTGATCGCAAGCGGCGACTGGGTTGCCGAGGGCCGTGATATTGGCACGGTCGTGGCGCCGGGCGCTGAGCTGAAGGTTTTCCTCACGGCCTCCGCGCAAGAGCGCGCGCGCCGGCGCGCGCTTGAGTCAGATGAGGACGTGGCGACGGTGCTCGCTGAGCAGGCCCAGCGCGACGCGCGTGACCTCGGTCGCGAGCACAGCCCGCTCACGGCAGCCAGCGACGCGATCGAGCTCGATACCACTGGACTCACCGCGCAGGAGGTCGTCGGGCGCATCGCTCTACTTGCTGGCGCCGCCGGACATACTGGCCTGCGTGCCACTTAGCCGGTCATACTGGCCTGCATGCCACTTAAGGTCGCAGTCGTCGGCTATCCCAACGTGGGCAAGTCCTCGCTCATCAATCGCCTCACGGGCACGCGCGAGGCGGTCGTGCACGAGCGCCCCGGCATCACCCGCGACCGCAAGGAGTTCGATTGCGAGTGGAACGGCCGGCGCTTCACGCTGATTGATACCGGCGGCGTGGACTTCCAGGACGAAGACCCGCTCGCGGGCTCCATCCGCGATCAGGCGCGAGCGGGGCTGGCTGACGCGCAGGTGGCTGTCCTGGTGGTGGATGCCCGCGCCGGAGTGAGGCCCGGCGATGAGGAGCTGGCGGACCTCCTGCGTCGCTCCCCGCTGCCGGTGATCGTGGCCGCCAACAAGTGCGATTCCATCACCGAAGTCACGCAGGCCAGCGAATTTCACCGTCTCGGCCTGGGCGATCCGCTGCCTGTCTCCGCCGCTCAGGGTCTCGGCTCGGGCGATCTGCTCGATCGCGTTGTAGACCTGCTGCCCGCGGGAGACGAGGAGCCTGACGCTGACACCCTACGCCTGGCAATCATCGGCCGCCCCAACGTCGGCAAGTCCTCGCTCGTCAACCGCTTCCTTGGGGAGGAGCGCGTGATCGTCTCGCCCAACGCGGGCACCACGCGCGACGCCATCGACCTGCCGCTGCTCGTGGGCGAGCGTAAGGTCACGCTGATCGACACCGCCGGCATGCGCCGCCAGGCCAAGGTGGCGGACTCCGTGGAGTACTACACCGTCCTGCGCTCCCAGCGCGCTGCCGAGCGCGCCGATGTAGCGCTCGTGGTGTGCGACGCCACCGCAGGCGTCACCGCCCAGGATCTGCGCATCGCCGAGCTTGCCATGAAGGCTGGCTGCGCCACCGCGATCGTGCTCAACAAGTGGGACCTTCACGAAGACGGGGAGGAGGCGCTCGACCACGAGCGCGCCCGCGTCGCCTCCAAGCTCAGGCTGCGCCCACGCGTGCTCACTGCCAGCGCCGCCACTGGCCGTCACGTCTCACGCCTACTGACGGAGGCCCTTGCGCTTGGCGACCGTACCTCCGGACGTATACCCACCGTTGAGCTCAACCGCTTCCTGTCAGAGACGGTGCAGGCGCGCCAGCCCCCTGTGGGTATGAAGGGCGGCTCGGCGCAGCACCGTCTCAAGCTGATCTACATGACCCAGACCGCGGAGCGTCCTCCGCGCTTTGCCATCCAGATCAACTCGCGCAAGCGCGTCACACGCGACTACGCCTACTTCATCGAGAACCGCCTGCGGGCGCGCTACGGCATGGACGGCGTGCCGCTGATCATCGACTTCGTGGAGCGCGGGCAGCGCACCCACGCCCGCGCTGCGTAAACTCTCCAGGCTTTTCCTCGCCGCGTCCGTCCCCACGACCTGGAGCCGATCGACTTCCCATGAGCAACCTTTCCGATAACGAGTACCTGTTCACGTCCGAGTCGGTCACCGAGGGCCATCCCGACAAGATCGCCGATCAGATCTCCGATGGGGTGCTCGACGCCGTGCTGAGAGACGATCCTTATGGTCGCGTCGCCTGCGAGACGCTTGTCAACACCGGCCTGATCGTCGTCTCCGGAGAGATCTCCACCGACACATATGTGGACATCCAGGAAATCGCGCGCGAGACCGTGCGCCGGATCGGCTACGACAACGCCGCGTATGGCTTTGACTGCGACACCTGCGCGGTCATCAACGCGATCGACAAGCAGTCGCCCGACATCGCCCAGGGCGTGGATGCTGCTTATGAGACCCGTCACGATCCCGCGGACGAGGACGAGCTCGACGTCGCCGGCGCGGGCGATCAGGGGATGATGTTTGGCTACGCAACGCGCGAGACCGAGGAGCTCATGCCGTTGCCGATCGCGCTCGCCCACAAGCTCTCCAAGCGCCTTGCGGAGGTGCGCAAGGGTGAAGTTCTGCCCTACCTGCGACCCGATGGCAAGACCCAGGTGACCGTTCGCTACCAGGACGGCAAGCCGGTGGAGATCGAAAAGATCCTCATCTCCACCCAGCACGCGGACGGCATCGACGCCGAGGCGCTGATCAAGCCTGACCTCTTCGAGCACGTCCTGCGCCCAGTACTGCCCGCCGAGCTGTATGAAGAGAAGAAGCTGCTCAAGAACTTCCTCGTGAATCCCACCGGGCGCTTCGTCATCGGTGGCCCGATGGGCGACTGCGGCCTCACGGGACGCAAGATCATCGTCGACACATACGGTGGCATGGCTCGCCACGGCGGCGGCGCCTTCTCCGGTAAGGATCCCTCAAAGGTCGATCGTTCCGCCGCCTATGCCGCGCGCTGGGTGGCCAAGAACATCGTCGCCGCCGGCCTTGCCGAGCGCGCGGAGGTGCAGGTGGCCTATGCCATTGGCGTCGCTCATCCGGTGTCGGTGATGGTTGAGACCTTCGGCACCGAGCAGATCGGACGCGCGCAGATCGCGCGTCTCGTCGACGAGCACTTCGATCTGCGCCCCGGAGCCTTCCGCGAGGAGCTCAAGCTGCACCGGCCGATTTACCAGAAGACCGCCGCTTACGGTCACTTCGGTCGCGACGATCACGACTTCACCTGGGAGCGTACCGACCGCGCCCAGGCGCTGCGCGCCGCTGCTGGGCTCTGACCGGCACTCCCTTTAGGGTCAGGCGATGTCCGGGATCGCCAAGGTTGAGCCGATGACCACTGCCCGCGCGCTGCGTGGTCCGTTTGACTACCGTCTGCCCGAGGAGCTGCGCCAGGGAGTGAACGTGGGCTCGATGCTGGTGGTGCCCTTCGGACGCCGCGAGGTGCTGGGGGTGGTCGTGGGGCTCGCCGAGAGCAGCGAGGTCTCCGAGGAGCGCCTGCTCGCGCCGCTGCGTGCACTCGAGCTCGGAGTGCCCGTCGATCTTGTCGCGCTCGCCGAGTGGATCAGCGCCGAGTACTGCTCCACGATCGCGCGCGCGCTCGCGCTCGTGCTGCCGCCGGGGGCCGCGCGACGGCTAAGTGGGCGCAAGCGCCGCGCCGCCAAGCGCACCGAGCACTTGCCCGTGGGCTCGCTGGTCTCTGGCGCTCCCTCACTCACCGGCGCACAGCAGGTGGTGCTCGAGGATCTGCTCGCAGCGCTGCATGCGCCGCGTCCCGCCCAGCGCCTGTTGCACGGGGTCACGGGCTCGGGCAAGACCGAGATCTATCTGCGTGTCACCGCAGCTGCCCTGGAGCAGGGGCGCGGCGCGATTGTGATGGTGCCGGAGATCGCGCTCACCCCGCAGATTGTGGGGCGCTTCATCGAGCGCTTCGGCGAGACGGTCGCGGTCATGCACTCGCGCCTCTCCGCCGGCGAGCGCTACGAGCAGTGGCGGCGCCTACGCTCGGGCGAGGCGCGCGTGTGCGTGGGTCCGCGCTCGGCTGTCTTTGCGCCGATCGAAGGGCTGGGCCTGATCGTGCTGGATGAGGAGCACGATGCCTCTTACAAGCACGAAGGCGATCCCCGCTACGACGCTCGCACCGTGGCGGCGCGCCGCGCGCGCGACTGCAAGGCGCTGCTCCTGCTTGGCAGCGCCACACCGCGCCCAGAGAGCCACCAGGCTGTGCCACGTCTACGCCTGCCGGGCCGCGCCGATGGGCGCCCACTGCCGCCCGTCAGCGTGCTCGATATGTGCGGCCAACCCCACGGTCTGCATCCTCAGACAGCACAGGCGCTAGCCGACGTCAGGCGTTCGGGGCGCAAGGCGATCGTGCTGCTCAATCGCCGCGGCTGGTCCAACTTCCTCTCCTGTCGCTCTTGCGGGACGGTCTGGAGTTGCCCGCACTGCGATGTCGCGCTCGTCCTGCATCGCAGCCAGGGGCTGCTCGCGTGTCACCACTGCGGCCACCGCGAGCCCATCCCCGAGCGCTGTCCGTGCGGATCGGGCACACTTGCCCGTCATGGCGCTGGCACTGAGCGCCTGGAGCATGACCTCGCCGTCGCACTCGACGATGGTGGCTTTCCCATGTTTCGCCTCGACGCCGATACGGTCGCCGGCGCCGGCGGTAGCGGCGTGGCCACGCTGCTGCGGCGCTTCCAGGATGCGCCCGCGGGCGTCCTGCTCGGCACGCAGATGGTGGCCAAGGGTCACGACTTCCCCGATGTCGCCCTCGGCGTGGTGCTCGACGCCGATGCCACCCTGCGCTTTCCCGACTTCCGCGCCGAGGAGCGCACCTTCGCGCTGATCGCTCAGCTGGCCGGACGTGTGGGGCGAGGCGGCGAGGGACAGGTGATCGTGCAGACCATCGCGCCCGCTGCGCGCTCGATTCAGCATGCCGCTCGCCACGACAGCGACGGTTTCCTTGGGGGAGAGCTGGAGCGCCGCCGTGCTCTGCGCTACCCGCCTTTCTCCCAGCTGGTGCGCATCGTCTGTGCCGCCGCGGAGGCCGCGCGCGCACGGGCGGCCGCCAGCGCCATCCGCGCCCGTCTGGAGTTGGCTGACGCCGACGTGCTCGGCCCCGCAGCGCTCTTTCGCCTACGCGAGCGCGAGCGCCAGGTGCTTGTCGTCAAGAGCAGCGAACGCTGCACTGCCGTACGCGCTATTGGCGCCGCTGTGCAGCACGTCGCCTCGGCGCGCATCCATGCCGGGGTCAGCTTCAGCGTGGACGTGGACCCGCAATAGCACGCACGGCGCTAACTAGCTCTCTCTAGAATCAACCGCGGAGATGGCCGACGACACCGAGAACATCCAGGCGGAGCGCGATACCGAGAATACCGAGGCGGAGCGCGATACCGAGACACTCGACACCGAGACCCAGGCCGAGGATTCTACGCCTCGCCCCGAGCTCGATCCCGAGACACTGGCTCGCCGCGACGCCGCGCTGCGGCACGTGCGCAAGCTCGGCGATCCCGTGCTGCGCGCCACTGCCGTGCCCGTCGATCGCTTCGATCAGGGCCTGCGCCTGGAGATCGAGCGTATGGGGGAACTCATGCACGACGCGCTCGGCATCGGCCTTGCCGCCACGCAGATCGGCGTCCTGCACCGCGTGCTTGTCTACCGCACCGACGCCGAGCACGACATCATCGCACTTGTCAACCCAGTGCTCGAGTGGTCAAGCGAGGAGACCGAAATAGCCGAAGAGGGCTGCCTGAGCCTGCCCGGTGTGCACATCGAGGTGGAGCGGCCCGCGCAAGTGCGCGTGCGCGCGCTCGATGCCAGCGGCACGGAGATCGTGATCGAGGCGCAGGAGCTCGAGGCACGTGTCATCCAGCACGAGATCGATCACCTCAACGGCGTCCTCATCATCGACCGCGTCTCCCGCTCGGTGCGCAAGGAAGCTATGCGCGCCATGCGTGAAGCGCAGCAGGGCGAAACGCCAGGGGACAAAGCGCGGCAGGGCGAAACGCCAGGGGGCAAAGCGCAGCAGGGCGAAGCACGGCAGGAGGCCAGCGTCGCTTAGTGGCGGCTCCCAGTCGGGCGGGGGTCGGCGTACGGTCTTCCTCGGCACCTCCGACTTCGCCGCCGCGGTGCTCGAACAGTTGGCTGCCAGCCCGCACCGGCCGCTACTGGTTATCACTCGCCCCAACCGCCCCGCGGGCCGCGGGCGCCGCCTTTCCTCGCCGCCCGTGGCAGATGCCGCGCGGGAGCTTGGCATCCCGCTGGAGCAACCCGACAGCGTCAACGACCCCGAGGTCAAGGTGCGGCTCGCCGCGGTGCGAGCAGATGCGGTGGTCGTGTGCGCCTTTGGTGCGCTGATCAAGGAGCCGCTGCTATCCGAGCACGAAATCCTGAATCTCCATCCCTCGCTGCTCCCTCGTTGGCGCGGAGCCGCGCCGATCGAGCGGGCGATCATGGCGGGAGATCCGCAGACAGGCGTCTCGATCATGCGCCTCACCGCTGGCCTCGACAGCGGGCCGATATGCCTGCGGGCGACTGAGCTGATAGCGCTGGAGGACACCTATGGCTCACTTGCTCCACGCCTGCAGTGGATCGGTGGGGAACTGCTGATCCGAGCCCTGGAGGAGCGCCCTGAGTTCGTCCAGCAGGACGAGGCGAGCGTCACCTACGCCGAGAAGATCGGACCCAAGGATCGTCTGCTCGATCCAGCCCGCCCGGCGGTCGAGCTGGAGCGCGTGGTGCGGGCATTGCATCCACATATTGGGGCTCGTCTCGTGCGGGCAGACGGCAGCTTTATGGGCGTGCAACATGCGTCCGTGGTCACGGAGGGACCGCCTCCTGGCAAATTGGCTGGGGATGGGGGACGCCTTTTGTATGGGACAGCGGATGGTGCGCTCGAGTTGAGAACGGTGCAGCCGCCCGGCGCTCGCCCCATGGATGGCGCCGCATATCTGCGTGGGCATGCCTGCTAGAGGGTGGCGCAGTCGGCCGCAGGCCGACGAGCCGGGCCCCTCCATATCCCCGGTCAGCGCTCGCGTCTGCGCCTACGCGGTGCTGCGTCGCGTGTTCGAGCGGGGGGCCTATGCCGACCGCGCGCTGCACGCCGAGGCGCGAGAGCTCGACGCGCGCGACCGGGCGCTGGCGATGCGCCTGGCTTACGGCGCGGTGCAGCGGACAGGGACGCTCGACTATCTGATCGGCCGGCTTGCCGAACGCCCCGTTGCGCGCCTGGACCCTCCCATCCGCGCGGCGCTGCGGCTCGGGCTGTATGAGCTGCTCTATCTGCGCGGCGCTCCCGACCATGCCGTCGTGGCGGACGTTGTCGAGCTGGCGAAGACCTCGGGGCGGGGCGGGCACGGGCTTGTCAACGCGGTGCTGCGCCGAGCGCTCCGCGAGCAGCCCGACACGCTGCTGGGCGCGCTCGACGACAGCACCCCCGAGCGCGCCGCCGTCATGCACTCCCACCCGGAGTGGATCGCACGGCTGTGGTGGCAGGAGCTTGGCCCCGTGCAGGCGCGCGCGCTGATGGCTGCCGACAATGAGCCGGGGGAGGTCGCAGTACGTGCCAACACGCTCGTCACAGACGCTGTGGCGCTCGCACGTGAGCTGCCGGTTGCCACGCATGGCGATCCACAGCTCCCCGAAGCACTGGTGCTTGACGGCCCCTTCGACGCGCACGCCTCGCCGCTGTGGCGCGCGGGGGCCTTCCTGGCGCAGTCGCGTGCGGCAATGCTCGTGGCGCGAACATTGGACCCTCGGCCAGATGAGCGTGTGCTCGACCTCTGCGCTGCCCCCGGCGGCAAGACAACGCACCTGGCAGCGCTCATGCAGGGACGCGGGGAGGTGGTGGCGGTGGAGCTCAAGCCGCGCCGCGCCGCGGAGCTGCAGCAGGCAGCGCGACGGCTGCGCGCGAGCAACGTGCGCGTGGAGTTGGCCGATGCCGTGCTTGCGCGCGAGCACGAAGCGCCATTCGATCGCGTGCTGGTCGATCCACCCTGCTCGGGTCTTGGCACGCTGCAGGCTCGCGCCGACCTACGCTGGCGTGTTACGCCCGAAGCTGTGAACGAGATGGCCGAGGTGCAGGCTGCGATCCTTGCGGCCGGCGCCGCGGTGGTCCGTCCGGGCGGCGTGCTGGTCTACTCTACGTGCACGATCTCATCGAGAGAGAATCAGCATCAGATAGCCGCCTTTCTGGACGCGCACCCCGAGTTCGTCCTCAATCCTGAAGAGCCTGTCATGACACTTCCCCATCGCGACCACACTGCCGGCTTCTTCATTGCGCGGCTTTATCGGAGCTGAGCGCCGCGTGGAGCCCGAGCAGAAGGCGCCGGGCGGCGCGGATGTCAATCTCGGACCTCTCTGCCCACACTGCTCCGAGCCGTGGCTGCGACCCACAAACCTCCCCGGGCGCTACCGCTGTGTGAACTGCCTGCATCGCTTCGAGTTGGCCTCCGTTTGCCCCAACTGCGGCGAGCACTCCACGATCGTGCGCATGTCCTCCACCGCAATTGTCAAATGCAATAACTGCGGCGACTCCATGCTGCAGCCGATATGAGCTCAGCGGACGCGCTCCTGCGCTCAGTGCGCGTGGCGCCCTCGATCCTCTCCGCAGACTTCGGGCGGCTGCGCGAGCATGTGGGGGAGGTACTTGACGCGGGCGCACGCGTGATCCACGTCGATGTGATGGATGGCCATTTCGTGCCGCCGATCACCATCGGTCCGTTGGTTGTATCGGCCCTGCGCGAGCAGGTGCACGAGGTCGGCGGAGTGCTCGACGTACATCTCATGATCGAGTATCCCGAGCGCCACGTGGCGGAGTTCGCGCGGGCGGGGGCCGACTCGATCACCTTCCACATCGAGGCAACCGCGCACGCTGCGCGCACCGCTGAGCTGATCCACGAGCACGAGGCCACGGTGGGGATTGCGCTGAATCCCGCCACGCCGGTCGAGTCGCTGAGCGAGATCGCGCAGAGGATCGACCTCGCGCTGTGCATGACCGTGAACCCGGGGTGGGGGGGGCAGGAGTTCATACCCACATCCCCGGGGAAGGTGCAGCGACTACGGGCGCTGCTGAATCAAGGCATGGGCTTGGCGGAGGGCGCCGCGATCGAGGTGGATGGCGGGATCGACCCTACTACCGCGCCGCTGTGCCGCGCCGCCGGTACCTCCCTGTTCGTGGCCGGCTCGGCGATCTTCGGGGCGCCCGATCCCGTCGCGGCCTACGTGGCGATCGCGCGCTCGGTGGATGCAGCCTGAGCGGACTGACCGGCCTTGCCCACCAGCCGCGCGCTGGCATCCGGTGCCTCGCCGCGTCCGCCGCGCCGGTAGAGCATGCCCAGGGCCAGCGCCAGCACGGCCGTCGCGCCCGCGTAGCCGATCTCTGTGCGCAGGAGCTGTTCGCTGACCGCTGGGATTAGCATCCAAATGAGGAACAGCGCTGCGGCAAGCCCCCAACAGGCGGCGGCGGCGCGGGCGCGGTCGCGCGCCAAGGCGGCCTGGTTGAGCGCGCCCGAGATCAGGTGCAAGCCCATCCCGACACCCACCAGGGCAAGGCCAATGCGACCATATGAGAAGGGCTGCCCGAACAGATGGGTCATCACGAACGGCCCGACTGCCAGCAGTCCCAGCGCCACGGCCGCGGCGAAGGCGGCAATGGCCAGCACCGTCGTACGGATGGCGCGAGCGAACGCCTCGTGACCCGCGGTCGCCTCCAAGCCCGTCAGGTGCGGCAGCAGCGAGGTCTGGATTGCCTGGAACAGCTGCAACGGTGCGCGCGCTATCAGTAACACATCGAACACGATCCCAGCCAAGGCCTTGTTGGGCGAGGTGGCGGCGACGGTGAGCACGGCGGCGTTCAGGATCGTCTGCTCGGAGAGCATGATCCCCGACACCCAACCCGCGAAGCCCGTGCCGCGACGCAGCGAGAGCTCGTCAATGAGCGAAGCTCGGCCATCCTCGCGCTGCTCCTCGCCGCGACGCGCGAAGGCAGCGGGCACCACCAGCAACGACATCAGCGGCGCCGCCGCGATACCCAGGGCCACGACGGTCTGCCCGTTTGCCAACCCGAGCGCGACTGCGAGGGCAAAGCAGATGCGGGCTACGGCCTCCATCAGCACCAGCGCGCCAAAGAGGACGAAGTATTCGTGCCCAGCAAGCCAGCCCCGGGCGAAGTAGCTGGCGGCGTAGGCCAACGTGCCCACAACGAGCACGTCGTACAGTGCGGCATAGCCTTCGAAGACCTGGTCCACAAGGACTTCGTGCAGTGCCAGCGCCACCACTAGAAATAGCAGCGCGAAGCCGAGCTGGATAGCAATTGGGACACGCAGCGGGTGCTCGCCATGCCCGTGGGCCCTGCGCTCGGCGATCGTGCGCGACAGCAGCTGTTCGATCGGCCGATAGATCACGGAGATGATCACGAACATGACCGACCACAACAGGGCGATGCGCGACGCTGCGTTCGCGTCCAGGACATGGCTTGAGATCGAGAAGAAGGCGAATGTCAACAGGCCGGTGGCAGCGATCCCCACCGACAGGATGCGCGCCCCGCGACCGTAGGAGCGGGTGGGGGTGCTCTCCCTGGAGCGGCTGTCAGAGAGCGAGGGGCTGTCCTTAAAGCCGGACAAGCAGCATCGTCCACGGGAAGGGGGTGCGGACCGCGGCCACCTTGCCGTGACGGGCGAGCAGCGCAGTGAAGCTCTGCTTGGACCAGTGGTTGAGATGCCCGGGGGTGTTGCCAAGGTCCGACCAGTAGGCGCCGCGGGCCATATTGAGCATACGCCAGAGCGGCTCGCGCGGGACGGAAACGAGCAGGTGGCGCTGGGCGCAGCGGGCCATCTCCGCGATGGTGTGCTCGGGGTCGGGCACGTGCTCGAGTACCTCGATGGCGCTGGCGAGGTCGAACTCCTCATCGGCGAAGGGCAGGTTCTCGGCGCGCATGACCTTGTATTCGAGGTTGGGCGCCTGGCGCCGGGCCCAGCCCTGCTGGATCGACTCCTCCTCGAGGTCAATGCCCACGACGCGCTTCTCGACACCCAGGTGCTTGGCCCATTCGTGCACGAGTACGCCCTCGCCGCAGCCGACATCGAGCAGCGACTGCGGATCGGCGTGGCCAAGCAGCTCGTCCAGGGAACGCTCGAAGCCGGCCATCATGCGTCGCACGAGCGGATTGCTGGAGCCGTACTTGTCGTAGGTGTTGCCGGTTATCACCCCGTCGGAGGAGACGGTGACCCCCGCGCTCAAGCCTTCACCGCCTCGCGCTCGGAGACTGGAATGGGCTGCGATCCCCTTTCGTAGTGAGACGGCTCGACGCCCAGTTGCAGTTCTATGCGCCTGACACGCTCGAAGGTCTTCTGGGTCATGACGCGCTGTGCGGCCAGGAGATCGCCGATGACGCCAAGCGCCCACAGCACGACGGCGGCGATGAACAGGACCGCTCCCAGGATCAAGGACTGCACATGGCCCTTACCGCTGCCTTCGATGTAGGCAACGGCGAAGCGGATCCAGACCGCCAGCGCGCCCACGCCGATCACGGCCGAGAGGCTCCAGAAGACCCGCAAAGGCTCGTACTGCGCGTAGATGCGAAAGATGGAGATGGAGTTGCGGCGCACGTAGGCCCACATCGAGGGGAACAGGCGCGACTCGCGCGTGGCCGCGTTGGTGCGTACGGGCACGTGCTCCGTGGCTACCAGCATCTTGCCAGCCTGGATGATCGTCTCGAGGGTGTAGGTGAACTTCGAGACCACGAGCATCTGGATGGCCGCCTCGCGGTTGTATGCCCGAAAGCCTGAAGTGGTGTCGGGCAGCGACGTCGAGGAAGCCTGGCGCACCACCCACGAGCCGAGTCGCTGCAGGGCCTTCTTGAGCGGTGAGAAGTGCGCGATCGTGGTGACCTCGCGGTCACCGACGACCATATCCGCGCGACCCTCGAGGATCGGGCGTACGAGCCTCGCGACATCCGGCCCGTAGTACTGGTTGTCGGCATCGGTATTGACAATTACATCCGCTCCGAGCTTCAGACAGGCATCGAGACCGGCCTGGAAACCGGTGGCCAAACCCTTGTTCTTGGTCAGGCGCACAATATGGTGGACGCCTTCGCGGTGCGCGACCGCCACGGTGTCGTCGGTGGAGCCGTCATCGACGATCAGAAGCTCCACGACATCGAAGCCCTCGACCTCACGCGGCAGCTCAGCGAGCGTCAAAGGCAGCGTCTGCGCCTCGTTCCAGCAGGGGATCTGGATGATGAGCTTCACCGAGCGCCCAGTGCGCGAGCGCGCTCGTGAGGCGCGATGAACGACATGAGCCGCATGCCTGCAGGATAGGCTCTGAAGCCGATGCAAGGCGCGACACTCACCCGGCCGGACACCCGGCGGCCGGGACCCGCGCGGCTTTCCAGGCTGCGCACTGTGCCGGCGTCCACATGGGCGAAGGTGGGCTTCGCGGTGCTGTGCGCAGGCGCGTTGGTGGGCTACCTGGCGATCCCGACGTACCCGACGTATGACTCCTACTACGCGTTGATCTGGGGACGGGACGTGCTGCATTTGCACGTCCCTGTGTTTCATGTGTACAGGGCGCCGACGGAGCACCCGCTGGCGATTGCCTTCGGAGTGCTGGCGAGCGTGTTTGGACGTGCCGGAGACCGCGTGATGATCCTTGGGGCGATCGCCTCATTCGTAGCGCTGGTGGCGGGCCTCTACCGCCTTGGCCGCCTCACGTTCGGCCCTTTGGTGGGGGGGATCGCGGCGGCGGTGCTGTGCACACGCTTCGATTACGAGTACTACGCGGCGCAGGGCTACCTGGACTTCTCCTACATGGCGCTGGTGGTATGGGCGGGGGCGCTGGAGGCCGCACGGCCGCGGCGGGGCGTGTCCGTCTTCGCGATGCTCCTCGCCGCGGGCCTGCTGCGCCCCGATGCCTGGCTGCTTTCGGGCGTGTACTTCCTGTGGTGCGCATGGCCGAAGGTGCGGGGATGGTGGCGCGGTCAGCCACTGCACGCCGCCGACTGGCGCCGGCTTGCGGGCTACGCGGGGCTGACCGTTGCGGCGCCGCTGCTGTGGGCGCTGGTAGATCTGGCGGTGACGGGCGATCCGGCGTATTCGTTGCACTCCACCGCGGGCCTGGCCGAAGCGCTGGGACGCACGCAGGGCCTCGGCAACATCCCGGGCTCGGCGTGGGAATTCATGGTGCGCCTGGACAAGCTGCCGCTGGTGCTGGGCGGCATTGCGGGGGTGGCATTAGGGGTACTGCTATTGCCCACGCGCATCAGGGTCCCGCTGGCGCTGCTGCTCTCGGGCCTGTTGACCTTCGTCCTGCTGGGAGCGGCGGGGACCTCGGTGATCGACCGCTATCTGCTGACGCCGGCGGTGCTGGTGATGCTGTTCGGCGCGCTCGCGATCGGTGGGTGGTCGCTGTTGGCACCGGGCAGCACGCTGCGGCGTGTGTGGATGGTGGGGGCTGCGCTGCTGGTCGCCTATGGGGTGGCACAGGCGGCGGCGACGGTGAGTCTCAAGAACATCCGCACGGAACTTTCGTTTCGCAAGGACTCCCACCGCGCGCTTGCGCAGGTGCTGCACGATCCGCGCGTGCGCGCGGATCTGGAGCGCTGCGGTCCGCTGTCGCTGCCCAACCACAAGCTGATGCCCGACGCGCGCTGGATCCTGGATGTCGGTTCGCAGAACGTCGTGGGGCGCAGCCAGGCGCGGGTGCTGGCAGCCAAGGGAGATGACACGCTGCGTGAACGTAGCTCCCATGGCGTGGCGATCTATCCGACCGGTGAAGCGGTATTCCGGCAGGCGATCGTGGACGCCAACGACGATCCCCTGGATCAGGTGCCCCCGCGGGGTTGGGCGCCGATTCTGAGAAGCCAGTACTACGCGGTCTATGCACGCTGTGCATAGCGGGTCTATGCACGCCGCGCCTGGCGGGCCTATGCACACCGCGCGCGCGCGGCGAGGATGGCTGGCGCCGTTGGCGCTGACGGTGGTCCTGGCGGGGGCGCTGGGGTTGCGCCTGTGGGGTATCGCGCAGGGCTTGCCCTACGCCTACAACTCCGATGAGAACGCGCACTTCGTGCGCAAGGCGATCGCGATGTTCCACGGCGGGCTGAACCCCCACTACTTCGCCAATCCCCCAGCCTTCACGTACCTACTGCACGGGTTGTACGCGGTGTGGTTCAGCAGCGGCGCGGCGGCGGTGCACGCGCTCACGACGCACCCCACGGAGGTGTTCGTACTGGGCCGCATCGCGGCGACGCTGCTGGGCACGCTGGCGGTGTGGCTGCTGTATCTGACTGGGACGCGTCTATTCGGCCGGCGCGTGGGACTGCTAGCGGCGGCGCTCGAGGCCGTGGCGTTCCTGCCGGTCTTTTACGCGCATCTGGCACTCAACGACGTGCCGACGCTGGCGCTGGTGACGCTGTCGTTGCTGGGCACGAGCGGAGTGCTGCGCAAGGGCCGGCGGCGCGACTATGCACTGGCGGGCATCGGCCTGGGCTTGGGCTGCGCGAGCAAGTACACCGCGGGCATCGTGGTGGCGCCGCTGCTGGCCGCGGCCGCCTGCCATTACCTTGATGCGCCACGCGAACGCGCGCGCGTGCTCGGCGGCCTGGCGTTGGCAGGCGCGCTGGCGCTGGCGAGCTTCCTGGTTGCCAACCCCTACGCGTTACTGGACTTCGGTGCTTTTCACGCGGAACTCAACCACCAGTCCCAGCTCTCTGGCGAAGCGCAGGGCAAGCTCGGCGCGGGCCACGAGGGGGGCGTGCGTTACTACCTGTGGTCGCTGACGTGGGGCCTTGGCTGGCTGCCGGCGTTGGCGGCGCTCGGCGGGGCGCTAACGATCTGGCGTAGCGACCGTCGCGTGGGCTGGTTGCTGGTGCCGGCTGCGCTGCTGTTCCTCGCCTTCATGGGCTTGCAGGGACGCTACTTCGGGCGCTGGCTGTTGCCGATCTTTCCGATTGTGTGCCTGCTGGCGGCGTTCTTCGCCGCGCAGGTCGCCACATGGCTGGCTGCGCGCACTCCCCTGCCGCGCGTCGTGGCGCTGGCGCTGGCCGCGGTTGCTCTGTGCACGCAGGGCCTGGTGTACAGCATCCACTCCGATCTGGTGCTCTCGCGCGAGGACACACGGACGCTGACACGGGCATGGATGGTGGCGCATATAGCCAAGGATGCGAAGATCGTGGCGGAGCCGGTCTCGCCGGACGTGTGGGCGAGGGACATTGGCCAGTTCAACCCGGCAACAGCGGATGGCGCGCGCTGGACTAAGTACCCGTCGCTGGAAGAGGTGTTCCTGAACGGCGAACTCGTGGGCCCGACTGGCCAGACGGTCGGGATCGAGGACTACGAGCGCACACTGCGCCCGGCATTGATCGGCTACTACGAGCGCGAGGGTTACTGCTGGGTGATCGTAGGCTCGACACAGCGGGGCAGGGCCATGGCGGAACCGAATGCCGTGCCCGAAGCCGTGGCTTACTACCGTGCGCTGGCGCGCGCGGGCCGGGTCCTCTACCGCGTCTCGCCATATGCCAAGGGCGCTGGTCCTGTGGCGTTCAACTTCGACTGGAGCTTTGACTACTACCCGCTGGCCTACCACCGTCCGGGCCCGGAAATGTCTGTCTATCGGTTGAGCGGCGGCGGCTGCAAGCCCTGAACGCCCGGTATCCTTGGGGGTGGAATGACGATCGGTACAGAGACCGATCGCGTGCACCTGGAGCGCGCGATCGAGCTGGCGCAGCGGGGGACAGGGGCCGTCAAGCCCAACCCGGTGGTCGGCGCCGTGGTGGCGCGCGATGGCGAGGTGCTGGGCGAGGGCTGGCACGAACGCTTCGGCGCGGCCCACGCGGAGGTGAACGCGATCGAGGCCTGCGGGCTGGCGGATCTGGGCGAAGCCACGCTGTACGTGTCGCTGGAACCCTGCTGCCACGAGGGCAAGACGCCGCCCTGCACCGAGGCGATCATGCAGTCGGGCATCCGCCGCGTGGTGGTGGGCTCGGACGATCCCACGGAGAAGGCCTCGGGCCGTGGACTTGGCATCCTGCGCGACGAGGGCATTGAAGTGGTGGTGGCCGACGGCGAGCTGGCGACAGCGGCGCGGCTGCTCAATCAGGCTTTTCGCAAGCAGGCGCGAGTGGGGCGCCCGTGGGTGCTGTTCAAGTCGGCGATGACCCTCGACGGCAAGGTGGCTACACGCGCGGGGGACTCCAAGTGGATCAGCGGCGAGGACAGCCGCGAGCTGGCTCACCAGTGGCGCTCGGAGGTCGACGCGGTGGTGGTCGGCATCGGCACGGCGCTTGCTGACGATCCGCAGCTGACAGCACGCCCGGAAGGGCAGCCGGCGGAGCTCGAGCGCCAGCCGCGGCGCGTAGTGTTCGACTCGCTCGCACGTCTACCGCCGGCATCGCAGCTGGTTGCTCTAGCGGCGCAGACGCCGTTGACGGTGGTCGTCTCGCGCGCGGCGGCGCGCGCGGACACGGATGCGCTGGAGGCCGCGGGCGTCCAGGTGCTCGTAGCGACGGGTGAAAACGAGCCAGCGCGGGTGCGCTCGGCGCTCGATCAGCTCGGCGCGGCGGGCGTCTCTTCGGTGCTGCTGGAGGGCGGTCCGCACCTGGCGGGGGCCTTCCTGGATGCAGGCGAGATCGATGAACTGCGCCTCTTCCTGGCGCCGCTGCTGCTCGGCGGCAGCACCGCACGCGATCCACTCGAGGGCGAAGGCGTCGAGACGATCTCCCAAGCACTGCGCGCGCTGACGTTCGACTGCGCGCGTGTGGGCGAGGACCTGTTGATCTCCGCGCGTCTGCGCGAGTGGTGAGAAGGCCGAGCCGCAGGGATGTTCACCGGACTGATCGCCGACCTTGGCCGCGTTGAGAAGCTCGAACGCGACGCCGACGGCGCCACCATCACGATCGCCACCCAGCTGGCGGGAGAAGTGGGGGAGGGCGATTCGGTAGCCGTGAACGGGGTTTGTCTCACCGCCACGCAGGTAGGCGGCGAGCGCTTTCGGGCGCAGGCGATGACGGAGACCCTGCGGCGCTCCTCGCTGGGTGAGCTACAGGTAGGTGCGCCCGTGAACCTGGAGCTGGCGCTACGCGCGGATGGGCGTCTGGGCGGCCACATCGTGCAGGGCCACGTGGACGGCACGGGCATGATCGCGGCGATCCGCGAGGAGGGCTTTGCGCGCGTGCTGGACATCGACGTGGACAGGAGCATGACCCGCTATCTGGTCGAGAAGGGATCGATCGGCGTGGACGGCGTGAGCCTTACAATCAGCGCCCTACGCGAGAGCGGCTTCTTGGTTTCGCTGATCCCCGAGACGCTGGAGCGCACCAACCTGGGAAGGGTCGAGGTTGGCACACGTGTCAACCTGGAGGTGGACATACTGGCCAAGCACGTCGAGCGCCTGATGGAGGCCCGCCTGTGAGCACGAGCAATTCCGATACGAAGACAAAAACGCCCTTCGCCACGATCGAGGAGGCCCTGGAGGAGATTCGTCAAGGCAAAATGATCGTGGTCTGCGACGACGAAGATCGCGAGAACGAGGGCGATGTGGTGATGGCGGCACAGTTCGTGACGCCTGAGGCGATCAACTTCATGGCCAAAGAGGCGCGCGGCTGGATCTGCCTTGCTTTGACCCCCGAGCGCTGCGACGAGCTGGGCCTGGAGCTGATGACGGCCAAGAACGAGTCTGCGCTGCAGACGCCTTTCACGGTCACGATCGAGGCGCGCGAAGGCGTCACCACGGGTGTCAGCGCGCACGACCGCGCGCATACGATGCAGGTAGCGATCGACCCATCGAGCAAGCCCGAAGATCTTGTGCAGCCCGGCCATGTCAACCCGCTGAAGGCCAAGAAGGGCGGGGTGCTGGAGCGCACGGGGCACACCGAGGCCTCAGTGGATTTGGCACGCCTGGCGGGCCTGATCCCCGCGGGGGTGATCTGCGAGGTGATGAACGAGGACGGCTCGATGGCGCGCGTGGGCGACCTCACCGATTATTGCGAGCGCCACGGCCTGAAGATGGTCACGATCGCCGACCTGATCGCCTACCGCCGGCGCAACGATCTGCTCGTGGAACGCGTGGTTGCCACGCGCCTGCCCACGGCCTTCGGCGACTTCTCCGCGGTCGGCTATCGCTCGTTGGTGGACGAGAAGCATCACGTCGCGCTGGTCAAGGGCGATGTGGCGGGAGCGAAAGACGTGCTCGTGCGGGTTCACTCCGAGTGCCTTACTGGCGATGTCTTTCACTCGCTGCGCTGCGACTGCGGAGAACAGCTCGCCTCGGCGCTGTCGATGATCGAGCAGGAGGGTCAGGGCGTTCTCCTCTACCTCTCCCAGGAGGGGCGCGGGATAGGGCTCTTGAACAAGCTGCGCGCGTACCGCCTGCAGGAGGATGGGCTTGACACGGTGGAAGCCAATGAGCGCCTGGGTCTGCCCGCGGATCTGCGCGACTACGGCATCGGCGCGCAGATCCTCGTCGACCTCGGCCTCAGCTCGATCCGCATCCTCACCAACAACCCCAAGAAGATTCGCGGCCTGGAGGGCTACGGCCTGTCGGTCAGCGCGCAGATCCCGATCGTGCACGCGCCCAACGAACACAACGAGGCATACATGCGCACCAAGGCGCAGCGCATGGGCCACATCCTGCACCACCAGGGTCTCAACCTTGACGCCGAGCTCCTGCACTCCGAGCGTGAGCAGGACCGTGAGCGAGAGGGCCGCGAGCGCGTGGATCGCGAGCGTGAGGATCGCGAGCGCGCCGGTGGGGGGCACTCCCGTAGCGGGGGCCAGGCAAGCGGAGGGAAACGCGAGCGATGACTTTCGCCATCGCCGTTGGGCGCTTCTACGAGGACCTGGCCGAGCGGCTCGTCCGTGGGGCCAAAGAGGCGTTCGCGGCGGCCGGGCATACCCAGATCGATGTCTTTGACGTCCCCGGCGCCTTCGAGCTCCCACTGGCCGCCAGCTACGCCGCGGGCTCCGGCCGCTTCGCCGGCGTCGCCTGTCTGGGAGCGGTGATCCGCGGCGAGACCGACCACTACGACTACGTCTGCGCCGAGGCGGCACGGGGGATCCAGCAGGTCCAGCTGGCTACTGGGGTGCCCTGCGGGTTTGGTGTCCTCACTTGCGAGAACATGGAGCAGGCACTTGCGCGGGCCGGTGGCGGCAAGCGCGACTCCGGGCGTTACGCGGCTGAGGCCGTCCTGCGCATGGCCGAGCTGCGCAGCGAGCTGGCAAGCGGCTAGACTGCACCCTCCAATGGCCAAGATATGCCACAGCTGCGGGAAGGGTCCTTCGTTCGGAAATAGCCGGAGCCACTCGATGGTCGCTACCAGGCGGCGCTTCGATCCGAACCTGCAGAAGGTGAAGATCATGGTCGGGAAGGCGCCGCGGCGGGTGTACGTGTGCACGCGTTGCCTGAAGGCCGGCAAGGTCACGAAGGCCCTCTGAGCAGCGGGCCGGGAGTGTCCGTCCCGGCTTTGCGCCCGAGGCGGGCGGATCGTGATGATGATGAAGGTGGAGCTGTGACCGACACCAACCTCCTTCGCTTCCGCGCCGCGGTGGCGGGGGCGCTGGCGCATCTGGAGTCCCGCAGGCAGGAGGTCAACGACCTCAATGTGTTCCCCGTGGCCGATGGAGACACGGGCGACAACATGGTGCTCACGCTACGCGCCGTGCTGACGGAGCTCGACCGCCTCGGCGGGGGGGATGCGCTGCGCACGGTCGATGAGATCGGGCGCGATGAGATCGTGCAATCGGTGGCCCGCGCGGCGCTGCTCGGGGCGCGGGGCAACTCGGGCGTGATCCTCTCCCAGCTCATCCGCGGAGCGGCCGAGGAGTTGGTCTCGCGCCCGGGTGAGCTGATCGACGCGACGCTGATCGGCGCGGCGCTGGCAAACGCGGCGGAGCGCGCCTATGCCTCCGTGCGCCAACCGGCGGAGGGCACGATCCTGACCGTGGCGCGCGAGATGGCGCGACAGATCTCAAGCGACGTTGCGCATAGCCCGGCGGGGATGCGCTTGGAGCCCGAGACCGCGCCTGAGGTGCAGGACCAGACGATCGCGCAGATCCTGGAACGCGCAGTGATGGCCGGGCAGGACTCAGTCAAGCGCGGGCCGGAACTGCTCGAGGCGTTGCGCGCGGCTGGAGTAGTCGACGCGGGCGGCTACGGCCTGACGATCATGTTCGCGGGGGTTGTGGCCGCGCTGCGAGGGGAGGAGGCACCGGCTCTCGACCACTACGAGCCGGCGCGCGTGCACCATCCCGAGCACCGCTCGAGCACCTACCGCTACTGCACGAACTTCGCGGTGACCGGCCGCAACATGGCACCGGGACGCTTCATTCCCAAGCTGGAGGCGCTGGGCGACTCGGTGCTCGTGGTCGGGGATGCGAGCACGCTGAAGGTGCATCTGCACACCGACGAGCCGGAACGGGCCACGGCTGTATTCGCACGTGCCGGCGAGGTCTCCCACCTGGACGTCGCCGACATGCGCGTGCAGGTGGCCGAGCGCCAAGAGCGTCTGGGCGAGCCACAGGAGACCTCCGCTCATGCTGAGTCCAGCACACGCTGCGGCGCGGTGGCCGTGGTGAGCGGGGAGGGCCTGGCGCGGATGTTCGCCGAGCTTGGTGTGTACACGCTTGACGGGGGGCCGACGCTGAACCCCTCGACGTATGAGCTGCTGGCGGCGATCCACGAGGTGGGAGCGCAGGAGGTGGTGGTGCTGCCCAACAGCGCCAACGTAATCATGGCCGCCGAGCGCGCGGCCGAGCTCTCGGAGAAGCAAGTTGTGGTAGTGCCGGTCACGAGCCAGCAGGCGGGGTTGGCGGCGGCGCTGGCGCTCGCGCCCGAGCGCAGCGTGGAGGAGAACGCCATCGCGCTGAACAACGCGCTGGCGCCGCTGCGGACCGGCGCGGTGGCGCCAGCCGCGCGCGAGGACGCTCAGGGGCGCTTCGCGCGTGGGGATGCTGTTGGCTTCGTGGGCGAGGAGATGGTCGCCTGGGGCGAGCCGGGGGAAACGCTGCGTCAGGTGCTCTTGACCTTGGCCGGCGGCTCCAATGGAAACGGGCCCGCGGAACTGGTAAGCGTGCTAGGCGGGGAGGATGCGCCGCTCGATCTCGAGGCCGTGAAGCGGCTGCTGGACGGCGGCACCGAGGCGGAGCTCGAACTGCGCGAGGGTGGCCAACCCGCGTACTGGTGGCTGCTGTCGGCCGAGTAAGGCCAGGGATCGACCGCGTGCAGGGTCATCATCTGTAGTGGTGATCACCGCAGCGACCGCCATGCCGGCTACAGATTCTCCGAGCCCGGCTACGCCCGGCCCCAATGCCAGTGGCCTGCGGGCCTTTGCCGGCACCGCCCCCCTTACCCGCGACGAGATGTTGCGGGCGCCAGTGCGCTGGCCGCGGCCCTCGCGCCTGCGGGAGCCGCTGAAGGCGCCGACGAAGAAGGCGGCCAAGGGGCTAGAGGCGCTGGGCCTGTACACGGTGGGGGAGCTACTGGAGCACCTGCCGCGGGACAGCCGCGAGGCGCGTACGGTGGCCGAGCTGCGCGTGGGCGAGCAGGCGACGGTGGCGGTGGAGGTGCGCTCGATCGCGGCGCGCCCGGTGCGGCGCCGGGGCATGCGCCCGCTGGTGGAGGCGTGGGTGGCCGATGCCACCGGCGCGATGCGCGCGGTCTTTTTCAATCAGCCGTGGCTGGTGGAGAAGTACCCGCCGGGCACGCAGCTGCTGTTGCACGGCAAAGCGGGGCAGCGGGGGGATTTCGGCGTAGCCCACCATGCGACGGGCAACGATGTGGGCGTCGCGGCGAGCGAGCAGACGGGCGGCACGGTGGCTCACTATCCGGCCAGCGAGGGCGTGAGCTCGACGCAGATCCTGACCTTGGTACAGGGCCTAAGGGAGATGCTGGCGGACGTGGTGGAGCCCTTGCCTGCGGCGCTGCGCGCCGGCGAGCGACTGCCCGACCGCACGAACGCGCTCAGCGCCTTGCACTTCCCTGAGCGCCCGGCGGACGCGCAGGCCGGGCGCGAGCGGATGGCATTCGAGGAGCTGCTGCTGACCCAGCTCGTGTTCCTGCGCCGTCGCGCCCGGCGGCGAGCCCTCCGAGGAGCGCCGACGCTCGCTGAGCCCGCATCGTTGAGCGCGCGCTGGCTCGCGCAGGGTCTGCCGTTCGCGTTGACACGAGAGCAGCAGAGCGCGATCGCGACGATCGGAGCGGACCTGGAGCAAGTGTGTCCAATGCAGCGACTGCTGATGGGGGAGGTGGGCAGCGGCAAGACAGTGGTGGCGCTGTGGGCGATGCTGCGAGCGGTGGAGCACGGTCGCCAGGCGGCGTTGATGGCGCCGACGGAGACGCTCGCCGAACAGCACTTCGCGACGGTGCAGCGGCTGCTGGGAGGCGAGCAGGTGGCGTGTGCGCTGCTGACGGGCTCGACGAAGGCCACGCGGCGTACTGACACCGTTGGCAAGCTCGCCAGCGGCGAGCTGCAGCTGGTGATCGGGACACATGCCCTGATCGAGCCCGATGTGCGTTTCCGCTCGCTGGCGGTGGCGGTGGTGGACGAGCAGCACCGCTTTGGCGTGCGTCAGCGTGCAGCGCTTGATGGGAAGCATGACGATCCTGCTCACCCCCACGTCTTGCACATGACGGCGACGCCGATCCCGCGTACGCTGGCGCTCTCAGAACACGGCGACCTCGACGTGACGGCACTGCGCGAGCTGCCCCAAGGGCGCCGGCCGATCAAGACGCGCTTGGTGGCCGGCGAGCGCTCGCGAGCGCGCGCGTATGAGCTCCTGCGCGGGCAGTTGCAGGCGGGCAGGCAGGCATACGTTGTGTGTCCGCTGGTGGCGGAGGCGGAGACCGAAGGAGCTGGCGTCTCGCCAGGCGAGGGTGACCTACGCGCCGCGACAGCCGAGGTGCAGCGCCTGGCCAAGGACGAGCTGAAGGGCTATCGCCTGCTGCTGCTGCACGGTCAGATGCGTTCCAGGGAGAAGCAGGAGACGATGACCTCCTTCGCAGCGGGAGAGGCCGATGTGCTGGTGGCCACGACCGTGATCGAGGTGGGTGTGGACATACCCAACGCGACGGTGATGCTGGTGGAGAACGCCGAGCGCTTCGGGATCTCGCAGTTGCACCAGTTGCGCGGCCGCGTGGGTCGCGGCGCGCACGCTTCAACGTGCCTGCTGGTGGGACCACCGGGGGCGGCACGGCTGCGCGCGCTGGCCGAGCACACCGATGGCTTCAGACTTGCGGAGATAGATCTCGAACTGCGCAGCGAGGGCGAGCTCATCGGCACACGCCAGTCGGGGCTTGGCCAGTTCCGCATTGCCTGCCTGCCGCAGGACGCGGCGCTGCTGGAGAGCGCACGCCGGGCGGCGGAGTCGATCGTGGCGCGTGACCCGCAGCTGCGCGCGCCCGAGCATAGGCTGCTGGGCGAGGCGCTGGATGTGCACTTCGGCGCAGAGTCCTTCGAGCCAATCCCGGCGTGAGGGTGATCGCGGGACGCTACGGCGGCAGACGCCTGCAGGCGCCGCGCGGGCGAGCGACGAGACCGACGTCCGATCGCGTGCGTGAGGCCCTTTTCTCGATGCTGGGGGATGTGCGGGAAACAACGGTGCTCGACCTCTTTGCCGGCACCGGGGCGCTCGGTATCGAGGCGCTCTCACGAGGTGCCGCGCGCGCGGTGTTCGTGGAGCACAGCCCGTTAGCGCTGCAAGCGCTCAAGGCGAATCTGAGCGCGTTGGAGCTCGGTAAACCGGCCACCCAACTCCTCCCTACCCACGTCGGCAAGGCCCTCCGCAGCGCACGCGAGCGCCATGAAACGTACGATCTCATCTTCGTCGATCCTCCATACGGCGATGCGCGGGCGTGGGCGCGCGAGCTGTCGGTGGCGCTGCCGCCGTTGCTGGCTCCCCAAGCACGGATCGTCGTGGAGAGCGATCGGCGGGCGCTGCTCGAGCTCGACACATCGGAGCTAGAGACAGAGCAGCAGCGGCGCTACGGCGATACAACAATCACAATCCACCGTCACATATGAGCTTGAAAAAGTCGATAGCCGTGTGCCCGGGGTCCTATGACCCCGTTACGAACGGCCATCTGGACGTGATCCGCCGCACCGCGCAACTGTACGACGAAGTCGTGGTGGCGGTCGTCAATCGCTCGGTGCGCAAGGAAAAGACGCTGTTCGGCATCGAGGAGCGCCTGGCATTCATCGAGCGCGCGACCAAGAATCTGCCGGGGGTACGCGTGGAGCCCTTCAAAACGCTCGTTGTGGAGTTCGCACGGCACGTGGGGGCGCGGTCGATCGTGAAGGGATTGCGGGCGATCTCGGACTTCGAGTATGAGCTGGAGATGCACCAGCTCAACAGTCGCCAGGACCCCGAGATAGAGTCTGTGTACCTGATGGCCAGTTCGCAGTACAGCTTCCTATCCTCTAGTGGCGTGAAGGAACTGGCCACTTTTGGCGGGCGCATCGATGATCTGGTGCCCGAGGACGTGGCTGCGCGGTTGCAGGAAGAGTTGCGGCGCTGACGAACCTTCAAGGGCTATGGACGTACTCGTACTCATAGACAAGCTCGATGACTTGGTGCACAACGCCAAGCCTGTCCCCCTGACCGATCAGGTGCGCGTGGACAAGGAGGAGATCTACGACATCCTCGATCAGATGCGCGCGACGATCCCCGAGGAGATCAAGCAGGCGCGCTGGATCGTGAAGGAGCGCCAGGAGATGCTCGCGGAGGCCAAGCGCGAGGCCGAGCGCATCATCAAGGAGGCGCGCGAGCGCCAGGAGCACTTGGTGGGCGAGGAGGAGGTCACCAAGCAGGCCGAGCGCGCCGCGGAGGACATCGTCGAGGACGCGCGCGCCAGGGAGCGCGAGATCCGTCTGGGCGCCGAGGACTACGCCGATGAGATCCTCAACACGCTCGAGGTGAACCTGTCGAAGTTCATCGCAGCTGTGCAACGAGGCCGCGAGCGTTTGCAGGGCAAGGATGAACCGGCCGAAGTGGGCTGAGTTCCAAGCCTCGAAATGATGTGCTGAGCAGCGCTTTTTGGGTAGGGTCCCAGCCGTGAAGTCTGAAGCGCTGTACAAGCTGAAGGTCGCGGGCACGCTGGCGAGCACGGGCATGTTCACGCCGGTGCGACCAGACAAGGCGCTGCGCTCGCTGGCGGCGTTACGCAAGTGGGGGCCGACCCCAGCGGCCGCCTACACAGGCTCGGCGATCCGCTATCCAGACCGTCTGGCACTCGTGGACGAGCGCGGGGCGCTGACCTTCAGCGAGGTCGACAAGCGCACGAACGCGATCGCCAGGGCGCTGCGCAGCGCCGGTATCCGCGCAGGCGATGGCGTCGCGATCATGTGCCGCAATCACCGTGGCTTCATCGAGGCGACGGTGGCATGCAGCAAGCTCGGCGCGAGCGTGCTGTATCTGAACACGGCGTTCGCGGGCCCGCAGATCACTGACGTGCTCGCGCGTGAGGCGCCGGCGGGGCTGATCTATGACGAGGAGTTCGGTGGGCTCGTGCGCGAGGGGGGCGAGGGGCGCAAGCGCTTCGTGGCATGGTGCGATCCGGGCACGACCTGCGCGGACCCGTTGCTCGAGGACCTGATGCGCGCGCAAAGCGATGACTCGCCGCTTGAGCCCCCGCTGGAACCGGGCCGCGTGGTGATCTTGACCTCGGGGACGACGGGCACGCCGAAGGGCGCGGCGCGCAAGCAGCCCGACTCGATGGGCCCCGCGGCGTCGTTGTTCTCGAAGATCCCCCTGCGGGCCCGCGAGACGACGATGATCGCGGCGCCGCTGTTTCACTCGTGGGGCTTCGCGCACTTCACGATGTCGCTGCCGCTGGCCTCCACGCTCGTGTTGCGCCGGCGCTTCGACGCGGAGGACACGCTGAGGGCCGTGGCGCAGCACCGCGCGAGCGCGCTCGCGGTGGTGCCGGTGATGTTGCAGCGCATCCTCGACCTTCCCACCGAGACGATCGCGGCGCACGACCTGCACGCGCTGCGCATCGTCGCGGCGTCGGGCAGCGCGCTACCGGGCGAGCTCGCGGTGCGGGCCATGAACGTCTTGGGGGATGTGCTCTACAACCTCTACGGCTCAACGGAGGTGGCGTGGGCGACGATCGCGACGCCCGAGGATCTACGCGCGGCCCCGGGCACCGCGGGCAAGCCCCCGCTGGGGACCGTCGTGAAGCTGCTGGACGAGCGGGGCCGAGAGGTGCGCAAGGGCGAGAGCGGGCGCATCTTCGTGGCAAACGAGCTGATGTTCGAGGGCTATACCGGTGGCGGGGGCAAGGAGATGGTGGAGGGGCTCATGAGCACCGGCGATGTGGGCCACTTCGACGAGGCCGGACGTCTGTTCGTGGACGGCCGCGATGACGAGATGATCGTGAGCGGCGGCGAGAACGTATTCCCGCGCGAGGTGGAGGACCTGCTGGCCGACCACCGCGAGATCGAAGAGGCGGCGGTCGTAGGTGTGAGCGACAGCGAGTTCGGTCAGCGCCTGAAGGCGTTCGTGGTCCCGCGCAACGGCGCGCAGTTGAGCGAGGAGGCCGTGAAGGGCTACGTCAAGGAGAACCTCGCGCGCTACAAGGTCCCGCGCGAGGTGGTATTCCTGCAGGAGCTTCCGCGCAACTCGACCGGCAAGGTGCTCAAGCGCGAGCTGGTCGCGCAGGACTGAGTTTCAGAAGACGACGGGTGGGCGGGACTTAATCATCCGCCGTGTTGGCCGCTGAGCTGGGCACCCGGCGGCCTCCCCGCTAGCCTGGGAGTGTTGGCCGCTGAGCTGGGCACCGAACGGCCTCGTCGCTAGCCTGGGAGTCATGCCTACGCTGACCACCGATTTCGATCTCGCGGGCCTGCGCCTGGCGCCTGGCGAGGGGCGGCGCCTTGAATTGTGGACGCGGATCGAGCCGCTGGAGCTGGGGGGTGAGCGCTACGTGGCCGAGCCGGCGGAGATCCCGGTGAAGCTGGAAGTCTCGCGCATGACAGGGCACGGCTACGCGCTACATATGCGCTTCACAGCGGCGCTCGCGGGCCCCTGCATGCGCTGCCTGCAGGATGCCAGGCACGAGGTCGAGGTGGACGCGCGCGAGGTCGACCGGCCCGGCGGCGGCGAGGAGCTCTCAAGTCCCTACATGCAGGACGAGATCCTGGATCTCGCGGCCTGGGCGCGCGACGCGTTCGTGCTCGCGTCGCCGGTGCAGGTGCTGTGCCGGGTACAGTGCCTGGGGCTGTGCCCGGAGTGCGCGGCGGACCTGAATGAGGTCGGTCCCGAGCACGGCCATGAGCGCGGGCCGGATCGCAGGTGGGCGAAGCTGGGAGAGCTGAAGCTCGACTAAGAGCGGAGCGCAGCGGGCATTGCGCTACCCTTTCCGATCCATGGCCGTCCCCAAGCAGAAGCAGTCGCACAGCCGCACGTCCAAGCGGCGGGCGCAGCACAAGGTTTCGCCCCCGGCGCTGGGCGTGTGCCCACGCTGCCACAGTCCGCGCCGTCCTCATCGGGTGTGCCAGGTGTGCGGTACGTACGCCGGCCGCGAGGTGCTGGCGGGTGTTGAGCACGAGCACGACCACGATCACGACTGATCGGCGATGAGCGAGGGGTCGCTCCGCCCCGAGGAAGGCTCATCCTCACAGCAGGCCGCGGTGGTGGCGGTGGACGCCAATGGCGCCGATCTGGGTCCGGCGGAGGTGGCGGCGGGCGCGTCGCTGGCGGCCGAGCAGGGTGCGCGCGTACTGCTGTTCGGCCCCGCGCGGGAGCTGGAGCTCTCATCCAGCCCGCCGCTGGGTGTGGAGGTGGTGGACGCGCCCGTGTCGATCGCTAAGAGTGCCGATCCGGTGCGGACGGCCAGGAGCACGCCCGCGGCCTCGATCGTGCAGGCAGCGAGGGCGGTGGCAACCGGCAGAGCCCAGGCCCTGGTGTGCGCGGGAGGCACCGGCGCGGCGGTGGCGGCTGGCCTCTTCAACATCAAGCGCGCGCGGGGAATACACCGCCCGGCGCTGGCGCTGCCATTACCCATTCCGGGATCCCCTGTGACGCTGCTTGATGTGGGCGCGAATGCGGATGCGCGCAAGGAGCATCTCGTGCAGTTCGCGTTCATGGGCGCCGCACTGGCGCAGGTGGTGCTGGGAGTGCGCAGGCCCCGCGTGGGGCTGCTCTCAAATGGTGAGGAGGCCGAGCGGGGCAGCGCGCTGGTGGTAGCGGCGCGCGCCGAGTTGGAAGAGCGTATGCAGGCGGCCGGATGGCTCGAGCTGGTGGGCAACGTCGAGGGCGGAGACGTGACTGCGGGAGCGGCGGATGTGATCGTCACGGACGGCTTCACGGGCAACGTGGCGCTCAAGCTGATGGAGGGGGTCTCGCAGACGATGCTGCGAGCTGTACGTGAAGCGGCGATGTCCTCGCCGCGAGCGAAGCTGGGTGGTCTACTCCTACGTCCCGCTTTGCGCGGTTTTCGCGACGAGATCGATCCCGAAGCCCACGGTGGCGCCTACCTGCTGGGGCTGCGCAGCCTGGGCGTGGTGCCGCATGGGCGCTTCACCCGCAGGGGCTTCGCGCAGGCCATCCTGCGCGCCCACAGGGGTGCAAGCGAGGATCTGGTGGGCCGTACGCACGCCGCTCTGGAGCAAGCGGGGGCGCTGAAGCTGGCTCCTGCGTCCGTCCGGGCCAGTAGCCTGCGGCCAGAGGAATGAGTGAGCCCCGCACGCCTATGCCATTGACGCGCGAGCAGGTGTTCGACCTGATCCAGGCGCACCTTGCCGATGAGCTCGACCTGGAGCCCGATGCGATCTCCGAAGAGACACGTTTCCGCGAGGACCTCGAGGCCGATTCGCTGGATCTGTACACGCTGGTGCAGGAGCTCGAGGACACTTACGAGGTGCGGATGAGCGACGAGCAGGCGGCGGAGATCCTGACGGTGCGGCAGGCCGTGGACTTTGTATTGGCCCATGGCGGTGGCTGAAGCTGATGTGGGCTGGTCCCGGTGATGCTCCTCAACAAGCTGCTGGACGAGCTGCCCGACGAGCTGGCACGGCAGGTGTTCACGCATGCTTCGTGGACCGAGCGGCGCAGCGACAGCTACGCACGCCTGGCGTTCCTGGGGGACAGCGTGTTGGCGCTGGCGGTGACGACGCATCTGTATCCACGCCTGGAGGCAGAGCGCTTCGGAGCGGGGCGGCTGACGAAGATCCGCGCACAGGCGGTCTCGGGTCCATCCTGTCGCGCGGTGGCCGAGCGCCTGAAGGTGCCCGAGCGCTTGGCTGCGGCGGCGCCGGTAGGGATGGAGGCGAGCGCGGCGGCGCAGGTCGTCACCGAGCGAGTGCTCGCGTCGGTGATCGAGGCGGTGATCGGGGCGTGCTACCTGCAGGCGGGCTACGAGCGCACCGCCGAGGCCGTGGTAGAGGCGTTCGCGCCGGAGATCGAGGAGGCGCTGGAGAATCCCGTGGACTTCAAGTCGGCGCTGCAGGAGCTCTTGGCGCAGCGGGGGGAAACGGTGATCTACGAAGTGACCGCCGAGCAGGGTCCACCACACGAGCGTACCTTCGAGGTGGCGGCAAAGGTGGACGGCAGAGTGCTGGGCAGCGGCAGCGGGCGCAGCAAGAAGCACGCCGAGCAACAGGCCGCGCGGGAAGCCGTCGAGAACCTGGCAGAGGCATGATGGTGGGAATGAGCGTGGTGGCGGGAATGTGGATGGTGGTGCAGGGAATGAGGAACCTACGGAGGGGTGGGCCATGCGTTTAAAGGCATTGACATTGAAAGGCTTTAAGTCTTTCCCTGATCGCACGCGCCTGGACTTCGGTCCAGGAGTAAGCGTCGTTGTTGGACCCAATGGCTCGGGGAAGTCAAATGTGACTGACGCGGTGCTGTGGGCGATGGGCGAGCAGTCGCCGCTGGCGGTGCGCGGACAGTCGATGCAGGACGTGATCTTCGGCGGCGGGCGGGGCGTGCAAGCGCGCAACGCGGCGGAGGTCGAGATCGTGCTCGACAACTCTGACGGCACGCTCGACCTGCCGTTGAGCGAGATCTCGATCGTGCGCCGCCTGGACCGCGCCGGTGAGGGCGAATACCGCTTGAACGGCGCGAAGTGCCGGCTGGTGGACGTAATCGAGGTGCTCTCCGACACGGGTCTTGGTAAAGAGACGCACTCGGTCATCAGTCAGGGCCGGGTGGAGGCGATCGTGACGAGCAAGCCGCGCGACCGGCGCCTTTTGATCGAGGAGGCGGCGGGTCTGGGCAAGCACCGCAAGCGCCGCCGCCGCGCGCAGCTCAAGCTGGAGCGCACGCAGGAGAACCTCGATCGGGCGCTGGATGTGGAGCGCGAGGCACGCACGCGCCTGCGCCCGCTCAAGCGCCAGGCCGAAGCGGCGGAGCTGCACGAGCGCCTCGAGCGCCAGATGCTCGAAGCGCGCTGGCAGTTGGCGCGGGAGGCGGTACGCGCAAGGCGCCTGGAGTTGGCGCAGGCGCAGGCACAGGTACAGGAGGCGCGCGCGGCGAGAGCCGAGATCGAAGCGCGCCTGCAGGCGGTGGTGGCACGTCGCGGCCAGGCTGAACGAGCGCTGGCCGAGCGCGCCGAGCAGCACGACGCCCTGGCGCGCCGAACCTACGCTGCGCGCTCGGTGCGCGAGCGCCTGCAGATGCGCCACGAGCAGACGAGCGCGGCGAGCCAGGCGCTGATGGAGCGCATCTCGCGCAGCAAACGCGAGCTGGCAAGCCACAGCCCTGATCTGGAGGAGTCTCCAAAGGAGGTCTTTGACGAGGGCCGCATCGAGGCGCTGGAGGCTGAGCTGGCGGAGATCGACGCCGAGCGCGAACGCGAGCTGGAGCGCGAGATCGAGGGCCTTGCGCAGGACCACGAGCTGGCCTCGAAAAGCGCTGTCGAACTGGAGCAGCAGGTAGCACAAACGCGGGCGGCGCGCGAGCACGCGGACGCCGCCGCGCAGGCCGCGCGCGAGCATCTGCGCGAGCACGAGCGCGAGGTCGAGGTGGCCCGTCGTGAGGCCGCGCGCGTGGGCGCGGAGCTTGCGGCAATCAACCAGTTCCTGCGCAGCCACGGGAGCGGCTCGTTGGGAGGTGGCAGTGCCAATAGGCCGAAGGCACTGAACGAGACCCTGCAGGTGCAGGCGGGCTATGAGCTGGCGCTGGCGGCGGTTCTCGGGGATCGTCTGGATGCCGTCGTGGTTGAAGGTCTCGCCGCTGCGGAGAGGCTTTTGGATGGCGCAGATCAGGACGGGGGGGCGGCACTGATGGCGAGCGGCCCGATGATTGCTGCACAGCGCGAGGAGCCTCCGCCGGTGCCGGGTGCGCAGCGACTGGCGGAGTTTGTGCATGGGCCGGAGCCGGCTCTGGGGTTGGCCAGACGTCTGCTGGCGCAGGCATGGGTGGTGGAGCGCCTGGAGGATCTGCCTGAGGATTTCAAGGGCACCGCCGTGACCCGTGCGGGGCGCGTGTGGCTGGCAGCATGGGGGGAGGTGCGCCAGATCGCCGAGGGCGGCGCCGAGCGCGTGCTGGCGCGCCGCAACGAGCGCGAAGCGCTTATCGCTGCGAGCGAGGTGGCTGTGCGGGCCGAGCAGGCCGCGAAGGCAGCCGCGGAGGACGCATTGCAGCGTGTCAGCGAGACGGAGCAGGCGCGCGAGGAGGCTGAGGGTGCGCTGCGCGCGGCCGAGCGCGCTCGCATGGAGGGCGTGGAGGAGCAGCGGCGCCTGGCATGGCTAATCGAGCAACGCCGTGCAGAGCCCGAACGTGGCGCGCTGGCCGTGCGCCGCGCGCAACTCGAGGGCGAGCTCGCGGCCGAGCGCCGCCAGGCTGAGCGCGTTGCGCGCGAACGTGCCGAGCGCGAGCAGCGCCTTGAAAGGCTGCACGCGCAGCTGGCCGCCGACACAGCGCTGGTACCAGTGGCAGAGCGCCTTGTAGCGGCCCTCCAGGGCATCGGTGAAGCCATCGATGTGCGTGTGGGCGAGCTGGAGCAGGAGCTGGCGCGCGATCGTGAGGCCGGAGAGGCCATGGCCGCAGAGCTGAGCGCCTGTGCGCGCGAGGAGACCGAGATCCAGTCGGGCTTGCGCGCGCAGGGGGAGGCTGTGACGAGTGCCGAGGTCGCGGCTCAGCGTTTGCGTGACCAGTTCGCCGAGGCCGAGATGGAGTTGCGCTCGGTGGTGGAGCGGCTTGGCGTGGAGCCGGAGCGCCCTAGTGCGGAGCCCGCCCATGAGGAGCAGCCTCCGGTGGCGCATGGGGTGGACGAGGAGCCCGCCCATGAGCAGCCTCCGGTGGCGGCGGCGGGGCCGGATGAGGAGCCTTTGACTGAGGAGGAGCAACAGACCCTGCGAGCGCGCGTTGAGCGGCTGCAGCGCAGACGCGAGCAGTTGGGTCCAGTGAATCCCCTTGCCCAGGAGGAGTATTCCGAAGCACTCGAGCACGTTGAGGAGCTGGAGAACCGACGCACCGACCTGGAGATTGCACTGCGCGAGTTGCGCGGAGTGATCCGCGACACCGACCGCCAGATCCACGAGACATTCCACGCCACCTTCACTGCGGCGGCCAGCAACTTCGAAGAACTGGTCGGGGATGTCTTCCCAGGCGGCAGCGGCCGCCTGCGGCTGGTGCAGGAAGAGCCTGCCCGTCGCACTGTCCTCGGCGGGCAGTCCGCCAACAGCGAGTCCGCCAACTCGGACACGGACGCCGAGGCTGCGGCTGAGAGCGAGGCCGAGCAGGAGGAAATCGAGAGCGATGCCCTGGAGGGCGTGGAGATCGAGATCACGCCTGCCGGCAAGTCCACCAAACGCCTCTCCCTGCTCTCCGGGGGTGAGAAGTCAATGACTGCGCTGGCCTTCCTGTTTGCCGTATTCCTTGCTCGTCCCTGCCCCTTCTACATCCTCGATGAGGTCGAGGCCGCGCTGGACGATCTGAACCTCGACCGCTTCCTCGCGCTCTTGCGTCGCTACGCCGGCCGTGCCCAGTTCATCGTCATCACCCACCAGAAGCGCACGATGGAGGCCGCCGACTGGCTCTACGGCGTGTCGATGGGAGGCGACGGAGTCTCGAAGATCCTCTCCCGACGCCTGCCCCCCGCGGCGCTTGCCACGAGCGAGGATGCCGGCGATACGGACGCCACGGGCGCTGTAGGAACGCCGCAGCCCGCCGTCACCAAGGCCGCGTAGCGCACTGCTATCGTCGCGCGCCCCCATGCCGCGCGAATGGAGCGACCTGTTAATCACCGGCGACGCCTCGGCCCAGGGCGCTGCCGAGGACGCCAGCGAGGGCCGTGAGCGTCGCCGCGGATTCTTTCGGCGTCTGCGCGAGAATCTGTCGAAGACCCGTCAGGCGCTCGGCAGCGAGATCCAGGCGACGCTCTTCGGGCCACTTGACGAGCACACATGGGAGCGCTTGGAGGAGGCGTTGATCATGGCTGATGTGGGGGCCAGCACCACAGCCTCGGTCGTGGGAACGCTCGAGCAGGAGGCGGACGAAGGGCGCGTGGAGGGCGGGGAGGCCTTGAGTGAGCGTTTGATCGAGCTGCTGGCACAGATAGCAGATTCGCAAGAGGCGCAGATCGATGTGCGTCCGCAGCCCACGGTGATATTGGCGGTGGGCGTGAACGGCACGGGCAAGACGACAACGATTGGCAAGCTTGCGTGGCATCTGCAGCAGGAGCTCGGGCGCAGCGTGCTGTTGGGGGCGGCGGACACTTTCAGGGCGGCAGCGCGAGAGCAGCTTGAAGGCTGGGCGCAGCGGGCGGGCTGTGAGATCGTGACAGGAGCGGAGGGCTCGGACCCGGGGGCAGTGGCGTTTGAGACGATCGCGCAGGCGCGCCAGCGCGGCGTCGACGTGGCGATCATCGACACGGCGGGGCGCCTACACACCCAGGACGACCTGATGGCGGAGCTGAGCAAGATTCGGCGTGTGATCGCGCGCCAGCTGGAGGGGGCGCCGCACGAGACGCTTTTGACGATCGACGCCACGACCGGGCAGAACGGCCTGCATCAGGCACGGCTGTTCGCACGTGCGGTACAGGTCACAGGTGTCGTACTCACGAAGCTCGATGGCACCGCGCGGGGCGGAATTGCGCTCGCGATCGCCCGTGAGCTGGGGCTGCCGGTCAAGCTGATCGGCGTCGGGGAGACGCTCGCGGACCTGCGTCCCTTCGATCCTGAAGACTTTGCGCGGGCTCTTATCGCCGAGTGAGGAATAATCAGTGACATGGACGCATGGGTTCTCTGGTTGGTAGCGGCCTGCATCTTCGGTGCGGGTGAGTTGCACACGGGCGGCTTCTTCCTCGCACCGTTTGCGATCGGCGCCGTCGCGGCGACGATCCTGAGCCTTCTGGGCGTGCCCACGGCCGCAGCCGTAATCGTCTTTCTGGCAGCTTCGGCGCTGGTCTTCCTCACGTTGCGCCCAGTCGCCATGAGCCATCGCCAGCTGCCGCCCTCGATTCGCACCGGCGCCGCCGCGCTGGTGGGACGACCGGCGACGGTCATCGAGCGCATCGCCAACCACGAGGGCGTGGGCTGTGTGAAGATCGATGGCGAGGTGTGGACGGCACGCAGCTACGACGAGGACGAGGTGATCGACGCGGGGGAGCGCGTAGAAGTCGTCGAGATAAGAGGGGCCACAGCGCTTGTCATGCACTGAGGCGGCCGATGGCCGGCGCAGGGCGGTGCCTCGAGCGATTCAGGATAGGCTCCGGCACGAAGTCAAGAGAAAGGAAGGCTGCTGAGTCATGGTCGCTCTCATCGTCATCGCCGTTGTCGTCCTGTTCGCGCTTGTGCTGGCGGCGCGCACCATCCGTGTCATTCCACAGGCCCGTGCGGGGGTGGTCGAGCGGCTGGGGCGCTATAGCCGCACGCTGGAGCCGGGTCTGACGATCGTCACGCCCTTCATCGATCGCGTCAGGCCGCTGGTGGACCTGCGCGAGCAGGTGATCAACTTTTCGCCGCAGTCGGTCATTACCGAAGACAACGTCGTGGTGGGGATCGAGACAGTGCTGTATTTCACGATTACCGATCCACGCTCGGCGACGTATGAAATCGCCAATCCGCTGCAGGCGATCGAGCAGTTGACGGTGACGACACTGCGCAATGTGATCGGCGGTCTCACGCTGGAGGCCACGCTGACCGCGCGCGAGAACGTCAACACCGAGCTGCGTGTTGTCTTGGATGAGGCCACAGGCAAGTGGGGCATCCGCATCAACCGCGTGGAGATCAAGTCGGTCGATCCGCCGGCGGACATCAGAACGGCGATGGAGAAGCAGATGCGCGCCGAGCGCGATCGCCGCGCGGCGATCCTCACGGCTGAAGGGCAGAAGCAGTCTCAGATCCTCACGGCGGAGGGCGAGAAGCAGGCGGCGGTGCTCACGGCCGAGGGTGAGCGCCAGGCGGCGATCCTGCGCGCTGAGGGCGAAGCCAAGGCGATCGACACCGTCTTTGCGGCGATCCACGAGGGCCGTCCCACACGCGAGCTGCTCAGCTACGAATACCTGCAGATGCTGCCCCAGCTGGCAGAAGGCGACGCCAACAAGGTGTTCGTCGTGCCCTCCGAGTTCGCCCAGGCCTTTGGGGGCATCGGTGAGGCGCTGGCGCGCGGCGCTCGCGACAAAGACGAGCCTGAGAGCTGACAGCCTGTTCAAAGCGGCGCTATGTGGGCGCCTGCCGAGTGAGGGGCGCAGTTGGCTGAGAGAGGCCAGTGAGCGGGCCCCTCTATTGGGCCCCTCTATCGTTCATGACCGATGTTTGACTCCCTCGCAGAGAAGCTACAGAGCACGCTCTCTGACGTCCGTCAGCGTGGAACGCTCGGCGAGCAGGACATCGAGGCGGCCATGCGCGAGATCCGCCTGGCGTTGCTCGAGGCGGACGTCAACTTCAAGGTTGTCAAAGAGTTCACCGCGCAGGTCAAGGAACGGTGTCTGGGCGCTGAGATCATCGGGCGCCTGAACCCTGGCCAGCAGGTCATCAAGATCGTCGCCGAGGAGCTCACGGAGCTCATGGGCGGCGCCTCGCACGAACTCAGCTTCTCCCCCCGGCCGCCGACGGTGATCCTGATGGCGGGCCTGCAGGGCTCGGGCAAGACCACCGCCACGGCCAAGCTGGCGCGGCATCTGCGCGAGGGCAACGACTCATCCGTGGCCGTCGCCGCCTGCGATGTCTACCGTCCCGCGGCCGTTGAGCAGCTCGTCAAGGTCGGCACTCAGGCTGGGGCCACTGTGTATGAGCAGGGCACCGAGCGCGACCCCGTGGAGATCGCCCGTTGGGCGCTGCAGCGTGCAAAAGACGAGGGCAAGGACGTGCTGATCATCGACACTGCTGGGCGCCTGCACGTGGACGCGGAGTTGATGAGCGAGCTCGTCAACGTCCGCGAGGCGGTCAAGCCCCACGACATCCTGCTGGTTATAGACGCCATGACCGGCCAGGATGCGGTCAACGTCGCGGAGCAGTTCGCACGTGCCGTGCAGTTCGATGGCGTGATCATGAGCAAGCTCGACGGCGATGCACGCGGCGGCGCGGCGTTGTCGGTCAAGGCGGTCACCGGCAAGCCCATCCTGTTCGCCTCCACCGGGGAGAAGCTGGAGCAGTTCGAACGCTTCCATCCCGATCGGATGGCCCAGCGGATCCTGGGCATGGGCGACGTGATGAGCCTGATCGAGAAGGCCGGGCGCGAGGTGGACGAGGATCAGGCGCACGCCCTCGAGCGCAAGATGCGCCGCAACGAATTCGGTCTCGACGACTTCCTGGAGCAGATGCGAACAATCCGGCGCATGGGTCCAATCGCCAACCTCCTCGGCATGATCCCGGGGCTTGGCGGCCACCAGCTGCGCAGCATGAAGGTGGATGAGCGCCAGCTCGACCACATTCAGGCGATCATCCTTTCGATGACTCCCGAAGAGCGCCGCCACCCCGAGTTGATCAAGGGCTCGCGGCGGCTGCGCATCGCACGCGGGTCTGGTACTACGGTGCAGCAGGTCAACCAGCTCGTCAAGCAGTTTGCGCAGATGCGTAAGATGATGCGCCAGCTTGGCCGCGGCAAGATGCCCGATATCGGCGGTCTCATCCGCAATACGCGCTGAGCGGCGAGGAGCGTCTAAGCTTTGCTGCTGGTCGCAAAGACTGGGTCCTCAGGACTCGGTCGTTAAGGTGCAGACGGCGTCTGCCGACATCCAGAGAGGAAAACCGTGGCAGTTAGGCTCAGGCTCACGCGAGTGGGCGGCAAAAAGGACCCCATATGGCGCGTAGTAGTCGCCGACCAGCGTTCGCCTCGTGATGGGCGCGTGATCGAGACGATCGGCCATTACAACGCCCAGACCAATCCGTCGACGATCGTGATCGACTCCGACCGCGCTCGCAGCTGGCTGGCGCGCGGCGCGCAGCCGTCAGAGACGGTGCGCAAGCTCCTGCGCACACAGGGCATCGCCTAGCGGGGGATCGCACGCGAGCTGCCAATGTCCGCATACGAGCAAGAGCGCAATGGCGAAGCGGGGGCCCTGGACGGGAGCGGTGACCCTCTATCTGCGACGGGCGAGCTGCTGGCCTATCTGGCGCGCGGCCTGGTGGACAGTCCCGAGGATGTCTCGGTCGAGCAGTTCGAAGAGGATGACGGCGCGCTCGTCCTGGAGCTATGCGTTGGCGATGAGGACTACGGCAAGGTCATCGGTCGCGGTGGGCGCACGGCCCAGGCTCTGCGCACCGTCGTACGCGCGGCGGCCACGCATGAGAAGCGCCGCGTGCTGATCGACATCGTCGATTGAGGGTCCCCGGCCTGGTGGCATCCGCGGGGCATCACGCCGAGGAGCCGCAGCCGCTGCAGGCAGGGCGAGTTGGCCGTGCGCACGGCCTGGATGGCAGCTTCTACGTGACTGGCGCCCAACCACGCCTGCTCGCTCTTGGCATGGCAGTCACGATCGCGGGGACGCCCCGCGCGATCGTGCGCAGGGCCGGCATCGACAAGCGCCCAATCGTGCGCCTCGAGGGCATCGAGGACCGCACGTCCGTGGAGGCTCTCAGGGGGACACCACTCATGGTCCCGCGCCAGGCCGCGCCGACGCTGCCCGCTGGGGAGTGGTGGGCGCATGAGCTCGAGGGCTGTGAGGTCTTCGACGGCGAACAGCGGGTGGGATCCGTCGCCGGACTGCTTGAGCTGCCCTCTTGCGAGGCTCTGCGAGTGCAGCGCGAGGACGGTAGCGAGTTGCTGGTTCCAATGGTCGCAAACGCCATCAGAGAGATGGAAGTCTCCGCGGGGCGCATCGACATCGATCTCGTTTTTCTCGGCGAGGTAGAGACATGAGCGTCGAAGTGAGATATGAGCCGCGAGTAAAGACATGAGCGTCGAAGAGAGACATCAGCCTCGCAGTAGAGACGTGAGCGTCAAGCGATGGACATAGACGTCTTCACTCTCTTTCCGGAGTGGTTCGGGTGGTTCTCCGAACAGCGCCACGTCCGCAATGCCCTGGCCGCGGGCACGCGCTTACAGTTCGTCAACTTCCGTGACCAGAGCCCTCTCAGTGGCCGTCAGGTCGATGACACGCCCTTCGGCGGTGGCGCTGGAATGGTGCTGCGTGTGGACGTCATGGACAGCGCCCTACGCACTCACTATGGCGTCGACCCAGTCGAGCTTCCCCGCAGTCGCCGCGTTGTCGCGCTCATGCCCGGGGGACGCATGCTGGATGAGGACTACGTACAGGAGTTGGCTGCCGAGCCCGCGCTGACGCTTCTGTGCGGGCGTTATGAGGGTTTCGACGAGCGCATCGTCGAGCACTTCTGTAGCGACACTCTCTCCATCGGGCGCTATGTCCTGGCGGGTGGGGAGCTGGCGGCGATGGTGGTCTGCGACAGCGTCCTACGCAAGCTGCCCAGTGCGCTTGGCGATGCCAGCTCGGCGATCGAGGAGTCCTTCAGCGCCGCCCTGCAAGGACAGCCTGAGTATCCCCACTACACACGTCCGGCCAACTACCGGGGTTGGCAGGTTCCCGAGGTGCTGCTCTCCGGCCACCACGAGCGCGTTCGTGACTGGCGCGCCCAGCGCAGTCGCGAACGCGGGCAAGGTGAGCGCGAACGTGAGCAAGGTGAGCGAGCGGACTGAGGGCAGGCTTAGGGATCTGACGAACCCACCCGGCACGGCCTGAGCCATTCGTCCGCTACCATTGCTCCCCGCGCCGTCTGGGACTCCATTCTGGGGCTCTCCCGAGACGGACCTTCTTGTTAAGAGCAACGAGCAACCATGAGCAGTGTCATCGAAAACATCGAGCGCGCCCAGCTGCGCCGCGTGCCCAGCTTTGCGCCGGGCGACCGGGTCAAGGTCCACTTCCAGGTGATCGAGGGGACCCGCCGCCGCGTGCAGGTCTTCGAGGGGGTCGTCATCAAGCGCCAGGGCCACGGCGCGCGCGAGACCTTCACGGTGCGCAAGCAGTCTTTTGGCGTCGGCGTCGAGCGTATGTTCCCGGTGCATTCGCCCAAGATCGAGCGCATCGAGTTGGCTGCTCGTGGCGATGTCCGTCGCGCCAAGCTCTACTACCTGCGCGAGCGCGTTGGCAAGCGTGCGCGCGTCCGCGAGCGCCGCTACACGGGTCCCGAGGAAACCGTCGAGCCGGGTTTGCTGCACGAGCTGCAGCCCACTGACGTGGATGGGGCAACAGCCGATGGGGCAACAGCCGATGGGGCATTGGCAGAGGGCGTGGCGGTGGAGGATGCGCAGAGCACAGCTCCTAAGGGCGCTTCCGCCGGCGATTCTGCGGACGCGTGAGAACTCGCGCCAAGACCCGGTCGAAGTCGACCAGCAGCTCAATCGTAGAGCTGGTCGTGATCATCGCCATCGCGCTTGGCCTGGCGCTTGCGATCCAGGCCTTCATCGTCAAGCCCTACCGCATCCCAAGCGGCTCGATGGAACCGACGCTTATCAAGGGCCAGCGAGTGCTCGTCAACCGCTTCGGCATGCATTTCAGCGAACCGCACGTCGGGGAGATCGTCGTATTCCACCCGCCCGTTGGCGCTGAACAGGAGATGTGCGGGGTCGCTGGTCAGGGTCGAGGTTCGAGCACTCCCTGCTCTCAGCCTGTTGCGAAGGCCAACGATGGGGTCAACTTCATCAAGCGCATCGTGGCGGGCCCCGGAGACACCATCTACATCAGCGGAGGGCATGCAATTCGCAACGGCAAGCCCGAGAAGGACTCCTACATTCGCCCCTGCAGCCCTGGCGCGGACTGCAATTTCACGACTCCCATCACGGTTCCCGCCGGTCACTGGTTCATGATGGGAGACAACCGTGGCGAATCTGACGACAGCAGGTACTGGGGACCAGTCCCCAAGGGATGGATCATTGGCGGGGCCTTTGCCACCTACTGGCCTCCCGACCGGATCGGGATCCTCTAAGTCCTCTGCTCGCGCTGCGCGCCGTCGGGCGCGCCATCGCGCCAGCAGTGGCAGGCGTCTCTTCGCCTTCGATCGCGGCCTCGGCGTGCGCCTGGTGGCGGGCGCCGATGAGGCCGGACGCGGCTGCCTCGCCGGTCCGCTTGTGGCCGCCGCCGTGCTTTTCGACTATGAGGCGCTTACGACCCGCGAGCTGCGCGCGCTCAGCGCGCTGAACGACTCCAAGCAGCACACCGCGCAGGCGCGTGAGGAGCTCTACCCGCTTGTCCTGCGCAGCGCGCTGCGCGTCCACGTGGTTTCTCGCTGTGTGCGCGGCATCGACAGCCGCGGCCTGCACAAGACCAATCTTGCCGCCCTGCGCGACGCTATCCTCGGCGTTACCGCTGGTGTGTATAGCGAGGTCATGTGCCTCACAGACGGCTTCTCCGTGCCAAGTCTCACGCGTCCCCACCGCGCGATCGTCAACGGCGATGCCACCAGCGCCGCCATCGCCGCTGCCTCCATCGTCGCCAAGGTCGCCCGTGACCGCTATATGCGCCACGCCGACGTCCTGCATCCTGGCTGGCATTTCGCCGAGCACGTCGGCTACTCCACTCCCGAGCATCGCGACGCCATCATGCGCCACGGCGTCTCGCCGCTGCACCGCCTTTCCTTCCAGTCGCTCGCCTATCAGCAGCTCGCGCTGTAGCAAGGTGGCTCACCAAGCGCCCTCGATGTGGTCCAAGCGCAACAGGGCGCCCCTCGCATCGATGGTGACGCCGATCGCGTCGAAGCGGACCGTGTGGGACGTTGGACGGACGTGTGTTTCGTCGTACAGCCACGCCGCGGCGAGACGACGCAGACGCGCACGCTGGCGGGGACGCAGGGCTGCCAACGGGTGTTCTTCGGGGCCGCCGCTCTTGCGTGGGTTGCCGCGGGCACGCCTTGTTTTGACCTCCGCGAAAACCAGCACTCGACCGTCAAATGCGATTACATCGATCTCGCCGTAGCGTGTGCGCGCGTTGCGCTCCAAAAGGCCGAAGCCCATGCGGCGCAGATGGGCCACGGCCAGCTCCTCGCCGAGGCGACCCAGCGTGCGGCGTGGGTCCTCTTGGCGCTGAGCGCCACGCGGGTGTGCGGCAGCAGGTTCTGCCGGCTGCGCCTTTGATCCTGACTGCTGCTCTGAGCGCTGTGGCCGGCGAGGGGCGTTGGACATGGCCACGCCAAGCTAGCCCTTGCCGTGTGACGTGACGGTGCACTTTGTGCCGTTACTGTTGCCGCAGCGTGACTTCTCAGACACAGATCCCCACGGCGCTCACCATCGCGGGCTCAGACTCCGGCGGTGGGGCGGGGATCCAGGCCGACCTCAAGGCCTTCGCGCGCTGCGGCGTGCATGGCACCTGCGCCATCACCGCCATCACCGCGCAGAACACCGTTGGAGTGACCGCCATCCACCCGCTTCCTGCCGATGTCGTCCTCGCGCAGGTACGAGCGGTCGTGGCCGATATCGGTGTACACGCCGTCAAGGTGGGCATGCTGGGCACGGCCGAGGTCACGCTTGCCGTGGCCCAGGCGTTGGACGAGCTGCCGGCTGACACGCCCATCGTTGTCGATCCAGTCATGGTCGCCGAGTCCGGCGCCCGCCTGCTCGCGCCCGATGCCCACAAGGCCCTCGTCGCCGAGATCCTCCCGCGCGCCACCGTCCTCACTCCTAACCTGCCCGAGGCCCGCGTGCTCGTGGGCGGCAACGCCGAGGGCGAGGGCGAGAACCTGGTTCGAGCCCTGCTTGCGCTTGGCCCGCGTATAGTCGTGCTCACCGGGGGTCATCGCGCACAGGCCACCGACCTGTTCCTCGACGGTTCCGGTGAGGGAGGGATCGCCGAGATTCCCGGGCCACGTCATCCCGACGGCGCCGCCCATGGCTCGGGCTGCACGCACTCCTCGGTGCTCGCGGCCCAGCTTGCCCTTGGGCGCTCGCCGCTGCAGGCTGCCACTATTGCGCGGTCTCTCGCGGGGTTAGCCGTGGCGCACGGCTTGCGCGATCTCGGCGCAGGGCCAGGGCCTGTCGACATCCTTGATTTGCCGCATCTGCGAGCAAGCCATTGTTTGCCATAATCGCGTCATGAAGCTCCTGCGCCTCAAGCCCGGACATGGCGAGGTGGTGCTTGCCGAGGGCGACCTGGAGGTTCCCGAGCAGGCGGCAGAGCTGATAGCGGCGTTTCGCCGCGAGCTCGATGCGGGCATGTGGGCCGCCGTGCCGACCACCACAGCTCAGGGACGGCGCGAGGCCGAGATGGTCAAGAGCTTGCACGATGTTCCCCGTGATGCCGAGCGTGTGATCTTCTTCCCGCGCGCCGCCGGCGGAGCGCGCTGAGGCGCGCTCCATGCTGCTCGCGCTGTTTGCCACTGCGCTTGTGCTGCTGGCGCTGCTCTGGCAGCTTGCCTCCGCGCCGCTGAGTCGTGCTCTGGCCCGCCGCCGCGTCGCTGCACAAGCTGCGGGGGACTTTGGCCACGTGGACCCGGGCCGCGAACTGCGCGCCGAGCAGCGCGCCCGCCTGCTGCTGCGCTCCTGCGTCAACCAGGAGGAGTGGTCCATGTATCGCGATCTGGGCTTCCTGCGTGTCTGGGGTACCGTGAGCGTTGGTATCGCCGACGGCGCATCATGCGCTTATCTCCTTTACCCCCATCTGCCAATCGTGGCCTATCTGCCCAAGACCGGTGTTCTGCTTGGCGAGTACTGTGTCGCTTTCCCGGACCATACGCGCCCATACGGCTCACCGCGCCTGCCTGACTCCGATGATGTGCTCGCCAAGTGGCTTGCGCTCACTGCTGATGAGCGTGGGCTGATCGCGGGCGCCAACATGCATCTTCCCGGGCGCCAGATAGCGCCACGGAAGTTGCGTCAGGACCTCGCGCGCCTCGCGCGTTGGGAGTCCGAGCGCGATCGACGCTACGCGCAGGCATCGGTCGCTTGAGTGAGCTGATTCGATTGCGAGCCGCGGTCCTCTAGGATCACCGCCCGTGCGCACCTTCGACGTCAAGCACCGCAGCCGCGCTCTCACCGAGGGGCCTGAGCGTGCGGCCGCGCGCGCCTATCTGCACGGCATCGGCTACAGCGCCGAGGATCTCGCCAAGCCGATCGTCGGTGTCGCGCACTCCTGGATCGAGACGATGCCCTGCAACTTCAACAACCGTGTGCTCGCGAGCAAGGTCAAGGAGGGCATCCGCGCCGCGGGGGGCACGCCGATGGAGCTCAACACCATCGCCATCTCCGATGGGATCACGATGGGCACCGCAGGAATGCGCGCCTCGCTCGTCTCGCGCGAGCTCATCGCCGACTCCATCGAGCTCGTCGCCTCCGCTCATCATTTCGACGCGCTCGTCGCGATCTCCGGTTGCGATAAGACGATCCCCGGCACCGTCATGGCGCTGGCGCGCCTGGATATCCCCGGACTGATGCTCTACGGCGGTTCCATCCGTCCCGGGCACTTCAAGGGCCACGACGTCACCATCCAGCAGGTCTTCGAGGCCGTCGGCGAGTTCGCCGCGGGCAAGATCACCGAGCAGGAGTTGCACGAACTGGAGGAGGCCGCCTCGCCTGGCGCCGGCGCCTGCGGCGGGCAGTTCACCGCCAACACGATGGCGATGGCCTTCGAGGTGCTCGGCATCTCGCCTGCCGGCTCCGCGATGGTGCCCGCCGAGGACGGGCGCAAGCTCGAGGTCGCCTTCCAGTGCGGCGAGCTTGTGATGGATGTCCTGCGCCGCGGGCAGTTGCCCAGCGAGATCATCACCAAGGACGCGCTGGAGAACGCCATCGCCGCCGGGGCCACGAGCGGCGGCTCCACCAACATCGTGTTGCACCTGCTCGCCGTCGCGCACGAAATCGGCGTGCCGCTCTCCATCGACGAGTTCGACCGCATCAGCGAGCGCACGCCGCTGCTCTGCGACCTGCAGCCGGGGGGACAGTACGTGGCGACGGACCTCTACGAGGCTGGCGGCGTGCCGCTCGTGCTGCGGCGGCTGCAGGAAGCCGGGCTGCTGCACGCCGACGCCGCCACCGTCAGCGGACGCACCATCGGCGAGCACGCCGCCGAGGCGCACGAGACGCCCGGGCAGCGCGTCGTGCGCCCCCTCAGCGACCCTCTCAAGCCCACCGGCGGCTTCGCCATCCTGCGCGGCAACGTCGCTCCTGATGGCTGCGTCGTCAAGCTCGCCGGCCACGAGCGCCGTCGCCACGTCGGCCCCGCGCGTGTCTTCGATGGCGAGGAGGCAACCATGGCTGCCGTCCTCGCCAAGGAAATTCAGGCGGGCGACGTCGTCGTCATCCGCAATGAGGGGCCCGCCGGCGGTCCCGGCATGCGTGAGATGCTGTCCGTCACCGCCGCCCTGGTGGGCGAGGGGTTGGGGGAGAGCGTTGCGCTCATCACCGATGGGCGCTTCTCCGGCGCCACCCACGGCTTCATGGCTGGCCACGTCGCCCCCGAGGCCGCCCGGGGGGGACCCATCGCCGCTCTGTGCGACGGCGATGAGATCACGATCGACGTCGATTCGCGGCGCATCGACGTGGGGCTCAGCGGGGAGGAGATCGCCGCGCGGCTCGGCGAGTACGAGCCGCCGCCGAGGGCGGAGGAGGGGGTCGAGGTGGCGATTCAGAAGTACGCCAAGCTCGTCGGGTCGGCCGCCCAGGGGGCCATCGCGCGCTGAGCGGGCCGAGGGCGGGCTCGTGCGGGCCCGCCCTCGCGTCCGATCCAAAGCAGTCGAGCTTCCTGCTAGGTGCCGAACACCCCGAACCGTTCGCCGGTCGCCAGTTTGGCGGCGAACCCGCCGGTGAATTTGGCTGGTTCGCCGCCAAGCGCCAGTTTCACCAGCTTTTCTTTGTTTTCAAGGAACACTTTTTCGATGGGGGTTTCAGGAAAGTTCAGCAGGCCTTCTTGGGATTCCGATTCTTTCGGGACGACTTCCGCAGCCACCGTCCCTTTGATCGGGAATTCGCCCACGACCGCGCATTTCGTTTCTTTGCCGTTGACGAGGTTGACCGTCACCAGGACTTCTCCTTGCTGCGGTTCGAAGAGATCCGCATATTTCGATTGGCTCCCCGCGAAGGTCACCAGATGCGATTTGGTGTTGACCGTCGTCATCGGTTCCGCGACGACGCAGCCGGCGGTCGACACGTGACACGTGCTGAAAGTCAGCCTGCCTTTGTCTTGGCCTTGGGCGAAGCCGTTGCCTTCCAGCGTCGCCCCTTCGGACGATGCTTTCGTGCATTCGATGGTCGCCGCAACGCCCACGACTTTCGATTTGAAGAGCGCGGCGCCTTTCACCTGCAGGTTGAGTTGCTTCGTCCCGCTCGTGAGACGCGAGCCGCCCACATACCAGTACGGCCCTCGGCGGGTTTCGTTGGCCGTCGTGAGCAGTTCGAGGTTGAACGCTTTCAACGCGGTTTGCAGCGGGGTGAAGTAGATCACAGCCCCTTGTCTGCCGTTTTCTCCTCCCGACAGAATGCCTTCCATCAGGACTTCGTTGTTCGATTCGATGAATAGGAAGGGCCCGCCGCTGTCGCCTCCGTTGAGGTTTGCGCCTTTGTTTTCGACCATGCCGCTGACGGTCGTCCCTTCGCCGTAGGTGACTTCTGCTTGCAGCGCTTTGATCTGGCCGCACGACTGGCCGGTCGTCTGGCCCTCGTGGCAGTCTTGGAAGCCGACAGTCGGCGTTTGTTCGCCCTTGACCGGGAACGAGGTGGTCGACGCCGTCGCTTTCCACTGGGCGGTGAGCGCTGAGACGGGGATGTTGCCCGGTTCCGACCAGTTGCCCGGCTGTTCGATCAGGATGTCGGCGTAGTCGCCGAACCCTTGCCCGTAGACGGACGAGATCGCCGGGCCGATCACGCTCTTGACGCCGGCGGTCGTGAACGCCATCCAGTTCTGGCCGGTGTTGCCCGTGAACGCGATGCAGTGACCGGCCGTAAGAGCGTAGGTCCTGCCGCTTTCGTTGCCCTTGCCGATCGCCAGTGGCCCACTCGTGCAGCGGCCTTGTTTGGTCTGGTTTTCGATCGACACGCCCGAGGCCAGCGGTTTCGAGCAGAACGCTTCGTTTTTGGTAAACGCTTTGCAGGTGCCGTTGGAGGGCTGGAGGCTCAGGTGGCTGGCTGGCACCACTTCGATGAGCACCCGGACGTCCGCGGCGGACGCCGCCGCTTCCAGCGCGGCGCGTTCGCTCGCGGGCACCGCCGAGCTGAGTGTCACGATCACGGCGTTGGCCTGCGGGTCGAGCGCCGTCTTGACCTGCTGGCGAGCGAACAGCGCGGTGAGCCTCGTGCTCCACCCGCGCTGCGTGGCCAGCAGCTGCGTCCACGTCGAGTGCACCGATGTCACCACGGCGGCCGCGACGCCTGTTTCCGCGATCACGGCTTCGGCGGTGCGCCGGCCGGCTGCCGCCGTCACGCCGATGTGCAGAAGCGCCGTCGCCGGTTCGAACCACGCTCCGCCGTACGCTTCTCCCAGCGCCGCTTCGGCCTTGCCGACGAGGTCCGCCCGCGCGACTTCGCTCTGGGCGGCGATCGCTGCCTGCGCGCGGGCCGGCGAGAGCCCTTGTCGCATCAGCGCCGCCGTCTCGGCCGCGGCGAGCGGCCGTCCGTCTGAGGAAGCGGTCATCGCCGCGGCCAGCGCTGAGGCCATCGTCACGCTGGCGATGGCGATCGTGCCGAGCGCTACAGCTATAGCGCTCCAGGTTGCGATGAGGCCGAGTCGTCTCATGCCCCGCCTCCTCTTAACAGTCCTGGGGAGGCATCCACCAAGCCACCTTGCTCGATGGCAAGCACCCGGCGGGGTGGAAACGATGTTGCATATATATAGGAGTAATTCAACATAAAGTTCCTTTAGTTAGAAGTTAATTCAGAATCTCTCTAACAAATTGAAGTCACTACGTCAAGCCCAGGCTAAGGGTCGGTAGGTAGACATGCCGCAGCGCCAACTACGACGCCCAGCGCGCGAGGCCGCCGTGCGCTACTCCGCGAGAAACTGCTCGAGCAGCGCGTTGAAGCGCGCTGGGCGCTCCAGCATCGGCGCGTGCCCCGTGTCCTCGAAGATCACCTTGCGCGCGTCGGGGATCAGCTCGGTGTAGACATCGGCGTCGCGCACGGTGATCAGCCGATCCTGCTCGCCCCACACGACCAAAGTGGGACACACGATCTCCGGCAGCCGATCCCGGAAGTCGTAGTTTAAGTTCGCCTCCAAGGCCGGCACGAAGCCCGGCTTGCCCGTGGCGCGCAGCTGCTCCGCCGCCAGCGCCGCCGGCAGGCGACTGGGGTACAGCACCGGTACATACATCGTCGCGTCGCGCAGCCTCGGCCAGCGCGCCACCGCGTCGGCGTGCGCTGCCACCCAATTTGCCTGCACCGCGAGCAATGGCCACATCCTGCGTATCCACAGCGCCCAGCGCATGGCGGCCTGGTTGTTGTAGGAGCTGATACCCGCGGGGGCAGCCAGCACCAGGCGCTCGACCCGCTGCGGAAATGCGATGGCCAGCTCCGCCGCGGTGAAGCCGCCCATCGAGTTGCCCACCACGGCTGCGGCGTCGATCCCCAGGACATCCATTACCCGATCGAGCACTCGCCCATAGAGGGAGATCGTGATCTGCTCGCGCGGCATCTCCGAGTAGCCGAACCCGGGCAGATCGAGCGCCACCACGCGGTGTTTCTCCGCCAGCACAGGGAGCTGCTCCAACCAGTTCTGCCAGCACCCCGAGAGGCCGTGCACGAACACGATCGGCGGACCCTCGCCCAACTCTATGACATTCACTGCGCGATCGTTTACAATTATCCAGCGCTGGTGCTCGCGCCAGTCGACGTCAAGCCACGCAGAGCGGCCCACCGGGCCATACGGTTCAGGCGGGGTCGCCGTGGGGGGAGATGAAGTGCTGGACACGGCCCACTAGTCTATTCGCCGCGATGCGCATAGCAATCGACGTTGATTCGACCCTGCACCACTACTGGGACGTGCTCTCGGCGGTGTCGCTGCAGCGTTTCGGCGTCGCCCTTCCTTACGAGGAGCAGTTCTCCTGGGGCATCACCCGCCTGCGTCCCGAGCAGTTGGCGCTGTGTATCGAAGAGAGCCACAGCGATGAGCGGATTCTCGCCGGACGGCCCTATCCGGGGGCGGTCGAGGCGGTACGCCACTGGCACGAAGACGGCCACTTCGTTCATATCTGTAGCCATCGTCCGCTCGATCGTCGCGCGGCCACCGGTGCATGGCTACAGAGCATTGGGCTGCCCTTCGACGATCTGCACGTCTCCTTTGACAAGGTCGCCCGCTGCGCCCAGCTTGAGATCGATCTGCTCATCGACGACAGTCCGGGAAACCTCCTGGCTGCGATCGAACACGGCATTCTCCCCGCCACCATCGCGCACCCGTGGAACCGCGACGTGCGTGAAGAAGAGGACATTCTCAGCGCTGAGAACTGGCCCGAGCTGGCACGCCTGCTGGAGCCGGTCCTGGCTGGATGCCAGCGCTCCCTGGCGCAGTAGCCGAGCAGGCGCACGAGCAGGCGCAACGGCTCTGACGGCGAACCTCCTTGGGGATGAGCGCTACCAAAACAACGGATCCCCCAGCTGAGCCAGCCCTCGCCTGGACAGCGGCGCTCCAGCTGCTCGACGGGGATCTGCTACGCCGGGATGCCGCGGAGAAGACTCGCCGCGCCTATCGCTTGGACATCGGCCAATTCGCCGTCTGGGCTGGGGCCCAAGGTCTTTCGCCTCAGGAGGTCGATCCGAAGCTGGTGCGTCGCTACATCGCCCGCCTCTCAGAGCGCGGCGCGGCGCCTTCCACCTCCGCACGCAAGCTGGCATCGCTGCGCGCTCTCTTCTCCAGCCAGCGCGAGCATGGGCTGATCGTCCACAATCCCGCGGATCTCGTTTCCACTCCGCGCCGCCCCGCGCATCTGCCCAAGGTGCTCAAGGTCCGCGACGTCGGGGGCCTGCTGGACGGTATCCCCGCCACCACCCTGCTGGAGAAGCGCGATCGCGCGCTGTTCGAGCTCGCCTATGCCTGCGGCTTGCGCGCCGAGGAGCTCGTATCGCTGAGGGTCCGCGACATCGACCACGACGGCGAGCAGTTGCGCGTGGAGGGCAAGGGACGCAAGACGCGTTTCCTGCCTGTGGGCGAGCAGGCCACGGCGGCTCTGCGGCTGTATCTGGACAGCAGCCGCCCGCGGCTGCTCGAACCTGTTGACGGGGATGAGCAAGCACTGTTCCTCAGTAAGACCGGGCGTCCGCTAGGCACCGGCGATGTGCGCCGCCGTCTGCGCGTATGGAGCGCGCGTGTTGGCTTGACCGGCAGCGCTTCTCCACACGCCCTGCGCCACAGCTTCGCCACGCATCTGCTCGATGGAGGAGCTGACCTGCGTGCTATTCAGGAGCTCTTGGGTCACGCCAGTATCTCCACTACCCAGGTCTATACCCGCGTGGAATCGGCGCGGCTGAGGAGCGCCTATGCGCGCAGCCACCCCCGTGCCTGAACTCTGAAATGAGTACAGAACAGATAGAGTCCGCCCGCTCAGCAGCGCATACCGCGCGCAGTCACCCTCGGGCCTGATCAGCGGGCGAAGACCTGGAGACGAACGTTGGAGACGAACGTCAAATCGATCGAGCTACGCGAACTGTGGCGACGCTACAAGGCAGATGGAGATCCACGTGCGCGCGAGCGCCTGGTGGTGGCCTACTCGCCGCTGGTCAAGTACGTTGCGGGCCGCACGGCTGCGGGACTGCCCCCGCATGTAGAGGAGGCCGATCTCGTCTCCTATGGTCTCGTCGGCTTGATCTCCGCAATCGAGCGCTTCGATCTGGGACGCGAGATCAAGTTCGAGACCTACGCCATCACGCGCATCAAGGGCGCCATTATCGATGAGCTGCGCGCGATGGACTGGGTGCCACGCAGCGTACGTGCTCGTGCGCGGGAGATAGAGCGGGTCAATGCCAAGCTCGAGCACCGTCTGCAACGGGCACCCACCGATCAGGAGATGGCCGATGAGCTGAACGTCTCGGTCAGTGAACTGCACGATTCGCTGCTAGCCATCTCGCACTCCTCGATGGCCGCCCTCGATGAGCTGTGGAGCGTATCTGACTCCAGCGGCGACCAGGTGTCACTGATGGACACGCTCGAGGACCCCGCCGCGCCGGACCCCGCCAAGGTGCTCGACGTGGGCGATCTGAAGGATCGCATCGCCGACTCCATTGCGCGCCTGCCTGAGCGCGAGAAACTTGTCATCGCCCTGTACTACTACGAGAACCTCACACTGCGCGAGATCGGCGAGGTGCTGGGCGTCACCGAGTCGCGCATCTCCCAGCTGCACACCAAGGCCGTCCTGCGCCTGCGTTCGCGCATGACGGGGGATACGTTCGACTCATAGCAGGGCTGAGCGCTTGCGCTTAGGCATGGAGGACGATAGGTTCGACTAATGCACCCAGCGGATCGGATCCGCAATGTCGCCCTCGTCGGTCATCGAGGCTCGGGAAAGACCTCGCTGCACGAGTCCCTGCTGTTCGAGGCCGGCGTCACCGCTCGCCTGGGTAGCGTGGTGGACGGCAGCACGGTCTCGGACTCCGAAGCAGATGAGCAGGCGCGGCAGATGTCGATCTCATCCGCACTCAGCTCCTTCGAGTGGCAGGGACGCAAGATCAATCTGCTCGACACACCAGGAGAGCCGAGCTTCATCGCCGACGCCCTTGGCGCCCTGCGCGTGTGCGAGTCGGCCATCTTCCTCGTCAATGCCGTCATGGGCGTCGAGGTCACGACCAGTCGCCTCTGGGCCAGGGCGGCCGAGCTCGACATCGCGCGCATGCTGTTCGTCAACATGCTCGATCGCGAGCGCGCTGACTTCTTCCGCACTTTGGAGCAGCTGAAGGCTGCCTTCGGCCCGCATGTTGTGGCCACCGAGATTCCCATGGGCTCCGAGCACGAGCTGGAAGGGGTCATCGACCTCATCGACATGACCGCCTATCGCCATGACTCCGCTGAGCGTCAGGGCTGGACACAGGTGCCGATCCCCGAGCCGATGCAAGGACAGGCGCGCGAGTACCGCGAGAAGCTCATGGACGAGGTCGCCGAGGTCTCCGACACGCTCATGGAGCGCTACCTGGAGGGCGAGGAGATATCCCACGAGGAGATCGTGGCGGCGCTCAAGGAGGGCACCAATCACGGCTCCATCTTCCCCGTGGTGTGCGGCGTGGCGACACGCAACCTCGGCACCTCACGTCTGCTGGAGGCGATCGTCGAGGATCTGCCCTCGCCCGTCAAGCACGGGCCGCTGCAGGTGGGAGAGGTGAAGCTCGCGCCGGATGAAACGTGCGAGCTGTTCGCCTACGTCTTCAAGACCCGCGCCGATCCCTTCGCCGGTCGCATCAACCTGCTGCGCGTCTACCAGGGCGTGATGCGCCGGGACAGCCAGGCGCTCAACACGCACGCCCACGCCAAGGAGCGCATCGGCCAGCTGCTCGTGTTCGCGGGTAAGGAGGTGGTGCACGTCGATGAGTTCGGCCCCGGCGACATTGGGGCCGTGGCCAAGCTCAAGGAGACCCGCGCAGGCGACTGGCTGGCCGCGCGTGATGAGCCCATCGAGATGCCCCGCCTGAAGCTGCCCGCCCCAGTGATGGCCTTCGCCATCGAGCCCAAGAGCAGGGGCGATGAGGACAAGGTCTTCAGCTCGCTGCGCCGCCTGCAGGAGGAGGACCCCACGATCGACCTGCACCGCGATCCCCAGACGGGTGAGCAGATCGTCGCCGGTCTCTCGCAGGTGCACGTGGAAGTGATCGTCGATCGCCTGCGCGAGCGCTTCGGCGTGGAGGTCACCCTCAAGCCGCCGCGGGTGCCCTATCAGGAGACGATTCGCAGGTCCGCCAAGGCCCACGGCCGTCACAAGAAGCAGACCGGAGGTCGTGGGCAGTTCGGTGACTGTCAGATCGAAATCGAACCGCTGCACGATTCCGATCCCGCCCATCCGAGCTTCGAGTTCATCGACCAGATCAAGGGCGGCGTGATCCCCAACCAGTTCATTCCAGCGGTGCGCAAGGGCGTGGAAGAAGCCATGAGCACCGGTGCGGCCGCGGGCTACCCCGTCAAGGACGTGCGCGTGCGTCTCATCGATGGCTCGCACCACTCGGTGGACTCCTCCGAGGTAGCCTTCAAGATGGCCGGCATCCACGCCATGCGCCAGGCGCTGGAGGAGGCTGACCCGGTCCTGCTGGAGCCGATCATGACCGTGACCGTGACCGTGCCCGAGGAGCACGTGGGCGACGTCATCGGCGATCTCAACAGCCGCCGCGGGCGCCCGCAGGGGATGGAGCCAGCTGGTGCCATGACCGAGATCAAGGCTGAGGCGCCGATGTCGGAGATGCTCAGCTACGCCCCCGATCTGCGCTCGATTACCGGCGGCCAGGGCGACTACACGCTCGAGTTCCTGCGTTACGAGGAGGTCCCCTCGCAGCTCGCCCAGAAGATCACCGCGCAGGCCACAGGAGAGCACGCGGCGACGCACGCCTGATATGCAGCGACATGCCTCGCAGCGGCCCGTTCCAGCGTCTCGCGCGAGCCGCAAAGCGCTGCGGCTGGCTCACCACTACCCTGAAGGGCCGCGATGGCCACCAGATCGATCGTCACTTCCCACCCCGAAGTCGCCTGCGACGTATGCGGCAGGCGCCTGCTGCGTGGCGAGCAGCCCGACATCTTCCTGAGCGGCGGCCAGCGGCGCATGGTCTGCGAGCTATGTGTTCCCAGAGCCGCGCATGAGGGTTGGCTGCGCGAGGCCGAGGAGCACTCGCTGACGCTGCGACCCGCGGGGGCACGCCGTACGCGCTCCCTCTTGGGCCGGCTGCGACAGTTGCGTGAGTCGCCTGAAGATCCCTCATCACCTGAGGACGCCAGTCCGCCGATCTCAGTACAGGAGCGCGACTACGAAGGGCTCTATGACTTTCTCGACAGCGCCGCGCCGGGCTCGCAGCCCGTGCCGGCACTGCCGCATTCGGAGGCTGCCTCGTTGGTAGCGCCTGCTGCCACCGAGCCATCCACGCTTGACCGCAAGCTTGCGCGGGCGCTCGATGTCTTCAATCGCGGCGAGCACCCCCGGCGCGTCGCCGGCGTTACGCGCTCACTGGGCAACCCTTCAGTGCAGGTGGCTCTCGCGGAGGACTCTGAGCACCTCGTCAGTCTGGTGGTGGCCTGGGATCTCTGCTGGTATCGCTACCAGGTCGATCTCGAGGACGAGCAGGCCGGTGCGCAGCTTGCGGCGCAAGGCATGGAGCTCGAGGAACTGCCCGCGCAGGAGCGGGTGGCCAATGCCGCGGCCGACGAGCGTGGCGAGCTTTCGTTGGCGTAGCGCAGGTCCATTCGTCCACGCGGCACGCTGCGCGCCCGCAAAGGCTCTAGCATCTGTGACGATGATCTACTGCGTGGTGCCCAGGCCCTTGGCCGACGAGCTTTATCCCAAGTTGGTGGAGTACTACAAGGACGATGACAATGTGACTGTGATCGTCGATCGTCGTCACGCAGATCGCAGGGGGCGCCAGGGGACAACCGGCCCTGTTGGTCCCGGTGGTCAGCGGCGCGTGGTGCGCGAGCGCCGCCGCGCGCGTGTGCCCGGCGAGCTGCCGGTGCTCGCGGGCGTTCCGTCTCCATAGCGGCTCATAATGCCGCGTCCATGACGAAGGTGATCGTGCACGTCGACGGTGGCGCCCGTGGCAACCCCGGGCCCGCGGCGGCAGCAAGCGTGGTCTCGACGCTCGCGGGCGAGGTGCTCGATGAGGCTTCGGAGCTGCTGGGCAGCGTCACCAACAACGTCGCCGAGTACCGGGCGCTGCTGTTGGGACTCGCGCGGGCCCGCGCGTTGGGGGCTGAGGAGGTGGAGGTCGTCAACGACTCCGAGCTCATCGCCAAGCAGGTGCAGGGTCAGTACAAGGTCAAGCACGAGGCGATGAAGCCGCTGCACCGCCAGGCGATGGCGGCGTTAGGAGAGTTTGGAGCTTGGTCGATCCGCTCGGTGCCGCGTGCGCAGAACGCCGACGCCGATGCGCTTGTCAATCAGGCGCTGGACCAAGCGCGCACCTAGAGCTGCGCCTCTTTAGTGCAGTGGATGCGCGGACTGCGCGATGTTGATCATCTGCGGGTTGGTGAGGTCCTCGCGCAGGGTGTTGTTGACCCAATACAGCACATTGCCCTCGCGCCAGGCGATGACGTGGATGTTCGAGCCGTCGGCGACGAGCATGTAGTGACGGCCACCGAGTGAGACTTCCTGATTGACGTGGCTGACGATCGGCGGGTTGGTCCAGTCCATGCCCTCGACGTCGTAGTAGCCGCCGAGGCCGTTCTGCTGGAAGACCTCGATGAAGGCGTGGTGGACATGACCCTGCTGGTCCTTGAGCGTGTAGGCGCGGATGCCTTGCGGTTCCGCCGCCCCGGTCTGCAGCGTGGGGTAGAGGACCGGGAAGGGCAGTCTCACAGCGGCGTTGAAGACCTGCGCGCGGGCGCTGGAGGATGTGGGGTACAGGCCAATCGCAGCCGGGGTGAAGCCCGCGTGGCCGTGCCCGTGAGCCGCGGGCGCGCTGGTGCTAGCCAGGTGGTGGGGCACGGTGACGTGCTGGTTGCCATGCAGGAAGTCTTCGACCGTTTCGTGGATCTCCTTGGGGGTCGCCGTCACGTATTCGCCGTTGCCGATCTTGGTGTTGTCGGTGGCGAAGCGGAACTTGACCTGTCGCAGCGGCTTTTCCTGGGAGAAGACAATCAGCTTGGTCAGCTTGATCAGCTCCGAGGCTGAGGGCGGGAAGGTGGTCGTGATGGCTCTGCCCACGGCCTTGGAGACCTTGTCGATTTCACCGATGAGATTGCTGGTGGAGACCTGCTCGCGCAGGTTGCGGATGAAGTCCTGCTGGCGCGCCACGCGCACGAAGTCCGAGTCGTGATGGCGGTAGCGCACGTAGGAGAGGGCGTTTTCGTAGCACAGCTTCTGGTAGCCGGGCTGCAGGTTGATGGCGGAGTAGTTGGTGGCTTCGGTGCCTTCGTTGGCGTTGAAGTAGCGGTGATCGACGTTGATGTAGACGCAGCCCAGCGAGTCGACCACTTCGATGAAGCCCTTGAAGGTGGCGTCGACGACTCCGTTGAGCTTGATTCCCAGCAGGTGCTCGACCGTTTCGGCCGCCAGCCGTGCGCCGCCATCGGTGCCCTTCATGTAGCTGCCGATCGTGTAGGCGGCGTTGATCTTTTCGGGGTAGTAAACCTGCCCGCTCGGGGTGACGATCTTGGCGAGCAGGTCGCGCGGGATCGACAGCACCGAGGTCTGCCCCTGGTTGGGATCGAGGCGCACCAGCAACAGCGTGTCGCTGTGCGGCGGGTTGGCGCGGTCGAACGCGCTCTTGGCCTTGGGGCGCTTGTCCGAGCCGATCAAGAGGAAGGTCTGCGGAGCGCCGCCGTAGGCTTCGGCGATCACCCCCGTGGGGGCGTGAATGCGGTTGACCCCCGGGAAGACCTCGTTGGCGATGGTCGTGACCTTGTTCAACGCCACAGTCGCCGTGGCGGCGCCGCTGAGCAGCGCGATCGCCACGCCGCCGATCAGGAAGCGCTTGAGCACCCCGCCAAGGCTACCGAGACGCTCGGCGTGACACGCCAGGGCCACCAGGCGGCCGACTTTGCATGCGGTCTCATCGGCAGGGTGCGCCGCGCGCCGGGGCCATAGGTACGCTCGACTGCATGTTGAGCCCCCGCAACCGCGAGCTGCTGGGCCTGGTGCCCTCGGCGCTGCTGGTGGTGGCCGGTTTCACGGCAATCTTCATCCAGGCGCAGAACACCGGCGGTGGCGCGGATACCAACGTCGTGCTCAACCATGCCTCCAGCCTGTCGCTCACCTACGGCGCGATCTTCTTGGCGCTGTTCGTGGCGGGGCACCTCGTGGTCCGCTTTGCGCTGCCCAACGCCGACCCCTACCTGTTCCCGCTGGCAGCGGTGCTGGCGAGCGTGGGGATCGTGATGGTCTACCGCATCAACCCCACGCTGGCGCGCCAGCAGGCGCAGTGGATGGTGGTGGGGTTGATCGGCTTCGCCGCCACCATCCTGGCGCTGCGCAAGACAGGGGTTGGAGTGCTCGAGCGCTACCGCTATACGATCGCGGCGGTGGGCATCGGCATGGCGGTGCTGCCGCGTCTTCCGGGCATCGGCGAGCAAGTCAACGGCGCCTATCTAAACATCCATGTGGGGCCCATCAGCTTCCAGCCGGCGGAGCTCGCGAAGATCGCGATCGTGATCTTCCTCGCCAGTTACCTGCGCGACAACCGCCAGATCCTCGTCACCGCCGGGCGTCGCGTGCTCGGCGTGACGTTCCCGCCGATGAAGCAGTTCGGCCCGATGCTCGTGGTGTGGGGCGCGGCCATGGCGACGCTGCTGCTCACGCGCGAGCTCGGTACATCGCTGATGTTCTACGGGGCCTTCCTGGCACTGCTCTATGTGGCCACGGGCCGCTTCTCATTTCCCCTCATCGGCCTCATCCTGTTCGCCGTCGGCGCCTGGTTTGTGGCCACCCACGTGGGCCACGTGCACGCGCGCGTGCTCGCCTGGGAACACCCCTTCGATCGTGCCCTCTACGAACGCACGGGCGGTAGCTACCAGCTGGCGCAGTCGCTCTTCGCGCAGGCCGACGGGGGCCTATTGGGCACGGGCTTCGATCAGTCGTTGCTGATACTGCACGCACCCGGTGGTCGCCCCATCCCACTGCTGCCGATCCCCGAAAGCGACATGATCTACGCGGTCATCGTCAATGAGCTGGGTCTCGCCGGGGCGGCGGCGCTGCTCTTGACCTACCTGCTGTTCGTGGCGCGCGGCCTGAAGACGGCGATGCTCGCGCGCGACTCCTTCTCGAAGCTCCTTGCCACCGGCCTGTCCTTCGTTGTGGCGATGCAGGTATTCGTCATCGTCGGCGGCGTCACGCGCGTGATACCCCTGACGGGGGTGACGCTGCCCTTCGTCGCCTATGGGGGCTCCTCGGTCGTGATGAACTTCGTGCTGCTCGGCCTGCTGCTGGTGGTATCCGACCGCGCGCGGCGCTAAAGGATGGAGCTTTTTGCGTAGGTTTGCGCCGTTTTACACGGCAAAGCTGTGCAAAGGCGAGCATCGAGCGGCGAGCTGGCAAAAGACCATCAACATGCACCCACTCACCGCCTATCCCATGCGCCCCGCGATGCTCACACCCACCCCCTTCGACAGCCACACCCTGGAGCGCCCTCCGTGGCTCGCGCGCCTGCGCCGTGCGCTGCGCGAGGATCGCTTCATCCTGCACTACCAGCCGATCATGAGCCTCGCCAACGGCGAGGTATCTCACCACGAGGCGCTCGTGCGCCTTGCCGATGACCCTGAGGCGCCGCCGTTGGCGCCCGGCGCCTGGATGCCGGTAGCCGAGCGCTACGGCCTGATCTCGCAGATCGACCGCATGGTCGTGAGCAAGGCAGTGCGCCAGCTCGCGCAGGAACCCGCCGGAGTGGGCGTGGCTGTGAACCTCTCGGCGCTCTCGATCGTGGATGGCAAGATGCTGGACCACATCGAGCATGAGCTGGCACGCCACCGTGTATCTGCGCGCATGCTGACATTGGAGGTCACCGAGACGGCTGCCATTTCCGACATGGCCAGCGCGCAGAGCTTCTGCGCAGGCGCCGCAGCGCTTGGGTGCCCGTTGGCGCTCGATGACTTCGGCGTGGGCTTTGGCAGCTTCTACTATGTCAAGCGCTTACCCTTCAACTGCTTGAAGATCGACGGCGAGTTCATCCGCGGCCTGTGCGGGTCAGAGCACGATCGGCTGATGGTCAAGGCGCTGGTGGATGTCGCCAAAGGCATGAAGATGCAGACGATCGCCGAGTGGGTGGGCGATGAGGACACGCTGGCCTTGCTGGGCGAGCTGGGCGTCGACAGCGCGCAGGGCTTTCAGATCGGCCGGCCGCGTCCGCGCGTCCGCTGCGAACGGCTCTAGCGCGGCTGCGGGAACTGGCTGCGCATGGCCGCATCCCACACGCGGTCAGGCATCAGCTTGCGCTGCATGATCGTGAGTCTCGCCGAGGGAGTCACCTGCACGCGCGTGGGCGCCCGGCGGCGCTTGATGGCCTTGTCGATCGCCTTGGCCACCACCTCGGGGCCGCCGCCCAGGTGGCGTATAGGGCCCTCGTAGACGCCCTTCGTGAGTACCGCAAGCTTGGATTCGAAGTCCGCGTAGGGGTTTTCGCCGTCACCATCGTGGTTGCCGGCGACGAGCGCGTTGTTGGCGAACTCCGTCACGATCAGGCCCGGCTCGATCAGGATGACGTCCACGCCGAAGCCCCTGACCTCGAAGCGCATCGCGTCGCTGAGGGCCTCCAGCGAGTACTTCGTGGCGTGGTAAAGACCGGCGCCTGGAAACGTTAAGCGCCCGCCCATCGAGCCGATGTTGACCACTTTGCCCCAGCGCTGCGCGCGCATGCCCGGCAGCGTCAACTGGGCCATGCGGATCGCGCCGAAGACATTGGTCTCGAACTGGCGGCGCACGTCCTGCATGCTCACCTGCTCGACCGCACCGCCCTGGCTGTAGCCGGCGTTATTGATGAGCACTCCCACGGCGCCCTCGGCGCGTACCACCTCAGCGACGGCGGCCTGCATTGAGGCCTCCTCGGTGACGTCGAGCGCCAGCGTCTTGCAGCCGTGCTCGCTGAGATGCGCGATCGCCTCCGGTTTGCGCGCGGTGGCGTACACGCTCCAGCCGCTCCCCGCCAGGCGCCGCGCGGTGGCCTCGCCGATACCTGAGGAGCAGCCCGTGATCAGAACGGCCTTCGCTACCTGATTCCCCATCTTGGCAAGCATACGGGCTCCCCCTGCTTTAGGGTGCTCGGGCGATGCGCGCCGTGACCTTCCAGGCTCCCCACGAGGTACGAGTGCAGGACGTCCCCGAGCCGCAACTGCTCGACGCGGGCGATGCGATCGTGCGCATCGAGGCCACGGGCGTGTGCGGCTCGGATCTGCACATCTACCACGGGCGCGTGAAGATCGAGCCAGGCTTCACGATCGGGCACGAGTACGTCGGCACCGTCCTCGCCGCCGGCGATGACGTGCGCGACGTGCAGGTCGGCGAGCGCGTGCTCGGGTGTTTCCAGACCGCCTGCGGGCGCTGCTGGTTCTGTCGCCGCGGCCTCTTTCACAAGTGCGATCACTCGCGCACCTTCGGTCACGGCGCAGTGCTGGGCAACCTCCAGGGCACGCAGGCCGAGCAGGCGCTCGTGCCCAACGCCGACCTCGTCCTGCGCAAGGTACCCGCGGGCATGAGCGACGAGGTCGCGCTGTTCGCGGGGGACGTCATGGGCACTGGCTACCACGCCATCGCCGACAGCGGTCTGCGCGCGGGTGAGACCGTTGCCGTGCTGGGCCTTGGTCCGGTTGGACTGTGCGCGGTGCAGGCCGCCCACGCGCACGGCGCCGCCCACATCATCGCGATCGATTCTGTTCCCGAGCGCCTGGCGATGGCCGAATCGTTTGGCGCCCATGCTGTGCATCTGAGCGAGGGCGATCCGCGCGCCGCCGTGCGCGAGCTCACGCAGGGCAGAGGGGTCGATCTCTGCGTCGATGCCGTCGGGCATCCTGAGGCGCTTGACCTCGCCGTGCGCCTCACGCGTAAGTGCGGAACCGTGCAGGCCGTAGGCGTCTACGCCGAGCGCTGCGAGCTGCACATGGGGCTCGTATGGATCAAGGCGCTGCGGATGTGCGCTGGCCACGCCAATGTGCTGGCTCACGTGGACCCCGTGCTGGCGATGATGTCCGCTGGGCTGCTCGATCCCACGCCGCTTGTAACACACCACATGGGCCTCGAGGAGGCGCCAGAGGCGTACGCTATGTATGACCGCCGCGAAGCCATGAAGATCGTGCTCGCCCCCTGAGGCCAAGGCAGCCATGACGACTACCACCGAGGACCCAACTCAAAATCCTGACTACGCGTTAGCGGAACAGACGCATAAGTTCCTTGCCGGCCCGCACGAACTGCTGATTGGCGCGGAGCGCCTGCAGGCGGCGGACGGACGCACATTTGCCACCCTGGACCCCGCCAGCGGGCGCGAGATCGCACGGATCGCGCATGGCGGCCCCGAGGACGTGGAGCGCGCCGTGGCTGCTGCGCGCGAGGCTTTCGCAGGACCGTGGTCGGCCTTGCCGCCCTCGGCGCGGGGCAAGCTGATCGGGCAGTTGGCTGACGCCGTGGAAGCGCACGCCGAGGAGCTCGCGCAGATCGAGTCGCTCGACAACGGCAAGCCCGTCAAGCTCGCACAGTTCGTGGACGTCCTCGGGACGGCGGCGCACCTGCGCTACTTCGCCGGCTGGCCCACGAAGATCGAGGGCAACGTCCTGCCCGTGACCGCGCCCAACATGCTCTGCTACACCCGCCGCGAGCCGGTGGGGGTGTGCGCGCAGATCGTGCCCTGGAACTTCCCGCTGCTGATGGCCGCCTGGAAGGTCGCCCCCGCACTGGCCGCCGGCTGCACGATCGTGCTCAAGCCCGCCGAGCAGACGCCGCTGAGCGCGCTGCGCCTGGGAGAACTGGCGCTCGAGGTGGGCTTCCCAGCGGGAGTGCTCAACGTCCTCACCGGCGATGGCTCGACCGGGGCGGCGCTGGTGGAGCACCCCGGCGTGGACAAGGTCGCCTTCACCGGCTCCACCGCCGTCGGACGTGAGATCGGCGCCAAAGCCGGGCGTGCGCTGAAGCGCATGACGCTCGAGCTGGGGGGCAAGTCGCCCAACGTGATCCTCCCCGACGCCGACATCGAGACGGCCATCAAGGGCTCCTATCAGGCCATCTACTTCAATTCCGGCCAGGCTTGCAACGCCGGTTCGCGCCTATTCGTGCCCGCCGATCGCTACGACGAGGTGATCGCGGCGCTCGCCGAGCGCGCGGCGGCCACGCGCCTGGGGCCTGGTCTGGATCCAGCGACGCAGCTGGGACCGCTGATCTCCGCGGAGCAGCGCGAACGCGTGCTGGACTACATCGACTCCGGCCGGGCTGAAGGGGCCGAGCTCGTTACCGGCGGCGACGCTGCGCTGGCCGACAGCGGTGGCTACTTCGTGGCGCCCACGCTCTTCAGCGCCACCTCCGACGAGCTGCGCATCGCGCGCGAGGAGATCTTCGGGCCCGTGCTTGTGGCCTCGCCTTATGACACGCTCGAGGAGGTCGCCAGGCGCGCCAACGACAGCGACTACGGCCTCGCCGCGGGCGTATGGACCAAAGACGTCGGCAGCGCACATCGCCTCGCCGCCATGCTGCGTGCCGGCTCGGTCTACATCAACCACTGGGGCGGCTCGGATCCCTCCGCGCCCTTCGGCGGCTTCAAGGCATCGGGGTTGGGGCGCGAGCACGGCCACGACGGTCTTGACGCCTACCTGGAGACCAAGACGATCTGGACCGCGCTCTAGCCTACGCGGCGCTGCTGGCCCTGCTTCCGTCGAGTTCGATTTCGGCGAATACTTGCCGAAAGGCGATTCGTGGTTTACATCGCGGCAAAGTGCACTAAAGTTCCCGCAATGAGCGATCGTTCCCCGGCCCCCGGCGCTCTTTCGATCGCGTGCGTGATCGATAACGGTACTGCCTCCCTTGCCCTTGAAGGCGAGCTCGACCTCGCTACGGCTGCCACGCTGGAGCAGCGCCTGGGCGAACTCGAAGACGGCGGCTCCACGCACCTGATGGTGGACCTCGCGGGGCTTGCCTTCATCGACTCCACGGGCCTGCGCGTGCTGCTGCAGGCCAACGCTCGCGCTCAGGAACACGGACACAAGCTGACGCTCTGTCCCGGGAGCGAGACCGTGCAGCGAGTCTTCGAGGTCACCGGCGTGCAGGATGCGCTGCGCTTCGTGCCTCGGCCCGCCTGATCATCTGGCAGGCTTCCCCCTCTTGACCTCTCTGGCCGAGCATCCGCCCCTGGCGCTGGCCGGCTCCGGCGAGCGCGCCCAGCGCCGCTGGGGGCCCGCGCTCGCGGGTCTCTGTGCGCTGCTGCTGCTGGCCGCCACAGCCGAGATCGTGCTGGACGGCGCCATGGCTCACTCGCCGCTGATACCTAAGTCCCCGGGCATCGCCGGCTGGCTCGCGGGCAGCGGTGAGCGGCTTGGCTATCGCGTGTTCCTGCTGGCGCTGCTTGCGTTCACCGGCGGCTATGTCGGTCTGCTTGCGCTTGTGGGTCCCAAGGCGCTCCCGCGCCTCTCCTCGCGCTGGGCGATTGGCCTGGTGGTCGCGCTGCACGTGATCGTCTTTGCCGGGCCGATCCTGCTCTCGACGGATGTCTTCAGCTATATCGCCTATGCCCGCATGGGCGTGGAGCACGGCCTGAACCCCTACGTGCACGGCCCCATCTCGATCGTGAGGGATCCGGTCTACCTCTATGTGGGCAAGAGCTGGAGGCACGTAGCGACCGCGTATGGCCCGGTGTACACGCTGCTCTCCTACCCGCTCGCTCCGCTCGGCGTGAAGGGAGCGCTGTGGGCCATGAAGGTGATGGCGCTGCTCGCGAGCGCCGGCACGCTGATGCTCAGCTGGCGTTGTGCGCGCCTGCGCGGGCTCGATCCTGTCTTCGCCCTGCTCGCCGTGGGCGCCAACCCGCTGTACATCCTCTACGGCCTGGGCGGCGCGCACAACGACCTGCTGATGACGTTCCTGATGATGGCCTCCGTGGCGTTCGTGCTGGCGGGCCGCGAAACCTGGGCCGGGGCCTCGGTGGTCACCGGCGCGCTGGTCAAGGCCACCGGCGCCGTGCTGCTGCCGTTCATGGTGCTCAGCCGCCGCCGCTTGGCGCCGATCCTGGGTGCCGCCCTGGGCGTGTTGGTGGGCGCGCTGGCTGCTTACGTGGCCTTCGGTGTACACGGCGTCAACGTCGTCGCCGCGCTCAACCGCGACGCCGCGCTGGTCTCCACCGACAGCTTCCCCACCGAGGTTGCTCACCTGTTCGGCAAGCCGGGGGTGTTCCCGATCGACCATACCCTGCTGAAGGTCGTCCTGGGGGCGATCCTGCTATATCTCATGTGGCTCACCTGGAAGGGCTATGACTGGGTCGGTGCCTCCGGCTGGGCGCTGCTGGCGATCGCCGTCACCTCCACCTGGCTGCTGGCCTGGTACACGCTGTGGTCGCTGCCCCTCGCCGTCGTCACCCGCGACCGCCGCCTGCTGTGGGCCACGCTGGGCGTGCAGGCGCTCTTCATCGCCCACCAGACCTCGCCCTTGTTCGCCCACGTGCAATGAGCCAGCGTCGCCTGATCGAGACCACGATCCTCGGGCTCATCGGCGTGCTGCTCGCGGTGGCCACGATCAACGATGTCGTACGCCAGACGCATACCAGCCAGCGCCTGACCGCGGACCTCACTAGCTGGAGGGCCTACACCGGCCACGCCTACCACAATCTCGCGATCGAGCAGGATCTCAAGGGCACGGGCTCCACGCGCGAGGTCGTCTGCGGCAACACCTCGCCCGGCGGCCCCAAGGCGCACACGCAGCTGTGCCTGATCATGCGTGGTCCGGTCGTGCATGGGCGCCGCGCGGTGTACGGCGGCTACTACCTTCCGCCCCATCTCCTCAACGACGTGCGCCCAGCACGCTACGCCTGTTTCGGCGAGGCCAAGAGCCAGGAACTGTGCGTACGCAAAGGTTGAATGGCTGCTGGCCACTGATCGCGCTCACGGCGCTGGCGGCGGTCTTGCGCTTCGCCACGCTCGATCTGCAGAGCTTCTGGTACGACGAGGCATACACGCCGGTGCATGTCCTGCACGCGAGCCTCGGCGTCACCCTGCGTGCGGTGTCCCACACTGAGAACACGCCGCCTCTCTGGTACGTGCTGATCTGGGGTTGGTCGCGTATCTGGGGCAGCGGCGAGGTGGCGCTGCGCTCGCTCTCGGCGTTGGCCGGTGTTTTGACCGTGCCAGTGGCATGGGGGATAGGGCGCGAGCTGGCCGGCCGCCGCGCGGCGCTCCTCGCAGCGACGCTGGTTGCCGTCAACCCGCTGTTCGTGTGGTACGCGCAGGAGGCGCGTGCGTACAGCCTTTTCACGCTGCTGGCGGCGCTGGCGCTGCTGTGCTTTCTGCGCGCCTTGCGCGAGCCCACGAGCAGGCGCCTGGCGGCTTTCGCCGTGGCCGGTTCCCTGGCATTGCTCACGCACTACTTCGCCGTCTTCCTGCTGGCGCCGATGTGCGTGTGGCTGCTGTTGGCCGGCTATCGCAAACGCCGCTTCGCTGCCCTCTGGGCTGTTGGCGTCGTGGGCGCGGTGGGGGTGGCTCTGATCCCCCTGATCGTGGCCCAGGGCGGTCACGGCACCCAGTGGATCGGCCGCTGGGCGCTCTCCAGCCGCCTGGAAGCGATTCCCCAGTACTACCTCACGGGCTATTCCGGCGCGCCGCTCGGCCACGCCCTCGAGCTGTTCGTGGCGCTCCTGATCCTGGTCGGCATCGGCTATGGCCTCTGGAGCGTGCTCGAACCCAGTGAGGAGCGCGGTGCATTGGTGGCGTTGCTGCTGAGCGCCTGCGGCGTGCTCATTCCGATCGCGTTGGTGGCCTTCGGTGCGGACTACCTCGCCCCCCGCAACCTGCTCGCCGCCATGATCCCCCTCACCGCGTTGATAGCCGTGGTGATCGTCGCCAACCGCAGCGGTCGTGTAGGCATGGCCATCGCCGGTCTGCTCGCGCTCGCCTTCCTCGCCATCACCATCGACATCAATCTCAGTCCGCGCTTGCAGCGTGGGGACTGGCGCGGGATCGCCCATGCCATCGGCTCGCCGCGTGTCATCACGACCGTCGAGCTGGGCGCGGCGCCACTTGAGTACTACCTCCCACCGCTGCACAACCTCGCCCGCGGCGCGACCGTCACGACCGACGAAATCGACGAGACCGGCTACGCGCCGCTGCGCTCAGGCGCGGATCTGCCGCCTGTCCCTGGCTTTCACCTCGTGCAGCGCCGCAACATCCACGGGCTGATTCTCTATCGCTTCGTCTCGTCCAGCGCGCGCCCGGTCGCGGAGATCGCGCTGCGCCGCCACGTCATCACTGAAGCGCGCCCGGAGGTGCTGGTGCGGTGACGGTCGCGGTGGGCGCGGGCGTGCGCGCACGCCTCGCGCAGCAAAAAGTTCTAGCTTGTCGCCATGGCAGTACCGATTGTGGAGACCGGCAACGATGCGAAGCTGGCGCTGGAGCGGGCATGTGCCCAGCTGCTCTCCCTGCAGGATCGGGAGGGTTGGTGGAAGGGAGAGCTTCAGACTAATGTGACGATGGACGCCGAGGACATGCTGCTGCGCGAGTTCCTCGGGGTTCGCCGCCAGGATGAGAGCGAGTGCTCGGCCGCATGGATCCGCTCGCAGCAGCGCGCCGATGGGACATGGGCGAACTTCCACGGCGGACCCGGAGATCTGTCAACGACCATCGAGGCCTACTGGGCGCTGCGGCTGGTGGGCGATCCCGTCGAGGCCGAGCACATGCGCTCCGCTGCGCAGTTCATCCGCGACCAGGGCGGCCTGGAGCGGGCGCGGGTGTTCACGCACGTGTGGTTGGCGCTCTTTGGTCTGTGGTCATGGGAGCGCATTCCCGCGCTGCCGCCGGAGATCGTGCTGTTGCCCGCGTGGGTGCCGCTGAACATCTACGACTTCGCCTGCTGGGCGCGACAGACGATCGTGGCGCTGTCGGTGGTGATTGCCAAGCGCCCGCGGCACGTGCTGCCCTTCGATTTGCAGGAGCTGCATGGGCCAGAGGGGTTCTTGCCATGCGAGCCCAGCTCGCGCACAGGCAGGTGGCTCACACGTCTCGATCGCCTCCTGCGTGCGTATGAGCGCCGGCCGTTCACGCCGCTGCGACGCCTGGCGCTGGGGCGCGCCGAGCGCTGGATCGTGCGCCGTCAGGAGGCCGATGGCTCATGGGGCGGCATCCAGCCGCCCTGGGTGTATTCGCTGATCGCGCTGCGCCTGCTGGGCTATCCGCTCGAGCACCCCGTGCTGCGTCGAGGACTAAAAGGCCTCGACGGCTTCATGATTGAGCAAGGCTCCGAACGGCGGCTGGAGGCTTGCCAGTCGCCGGTGTGGGACACCGCGCTGGCGATCGTCGCGCTCGCGGACGCCGGCCTGCCCGCGGATCATCCCGCATTGAGGCGCGCCGCGCAGTGGCTGTTGGCGGAGGAGGTGACGGTGCGCGGCGATTGGGCCAGTGCCCGTCCCCAGCTCGAGCCCGGCGGCTGGGCATTCGAGTTCGCCAACGTCAACTACCCGGACGTGGACGACACCGCAGAGGTTGTGCTGGCGCTGCGGCGCACCGCGCCCGCGCAGACCGAGCAGGGACGAGCTGCGATCCAGCGGGCCACGCGCTGGGTGGAGGGCATGCAGAGCGCGGGCGGCGGCTGGGGGGCGTTCGACGCCGAGAACACGCGTGCGCTGGTGCGCGAACTGCCGTTCCTTGACTTCGGCGAGGTGATCGACACGCCCAGCGCGGATGTGACCGCTCACGCCCTCGAGATGCTCGCGGCGCTGGGACTTGCACAGGAGCCCGTCGCGCGCGCGGGACTGCACTGGCTCCTGGAGCAGCAGGAGGCCGACGGCTCATGGTTCGGGCGCTGGGGAATCAATTACGTCTATGGCACCGGCGCCGCGGTGCCCGCGCTGGTGGCTGCCGGTGTGCAGCGATCCGCTCCAAGCGTGCGCCGCGCGGTGGCGTGGTTGGAAAAGCACCAAAACGAAGATGGCGGCTGGGGCGAAGACCCACGCTCCTACGACGATCCCGCCTGGATCGGACGCGGACCCTCGACCGCCTCGCAGACGGCCTGGGCGCTGCTCGCACTGCACGCCGCGGGCGAGTTCGGGGTAGCGCTGCAGAGAGGCCTGCGCTGGCTGATCGACACCCAGCGTGCCGATGGCGGCTGGGATGAGCCGCAGTACACTGGCACCGGGTTTCCTTCGGACTACTACATCAACTACCACCTGTACCGGCTCACTTTCCCGATCATGGCGCTGGGACGCTGCCTACACGCCGAGGAGGCGTGAGGGGCACGGCGATGCAGGAGGGTCTCCTCTCCGCGCGCTCGGGCACCCCAGCCCTGCCGGGGGCAGAGACGGTGCTGGCGCGCGTGCAGGGCGAGAACTTCCCTGTGGCAAGCCATCTGCTGTCACGCCGCGAGCGCGGGCGCCTGCTGGCGCTCTACGGGTTCGCGCGCCTGGCGGACGAGCTCGGCGACGAGGCGCTCGGAGATCGCCTTGCGGCTCTGGACTGGTTGGAAAACGAGCTGGACCTGGCGTACGCGGGCAGCGCGCAGCACCCCCTGCTGCGAGCGCTTGCGCCGGTCATCAGGGACTGCCGCCTGCCGCGCCAGCCGTTCTTGGCCCTGATCGAGGCCAATCGCCTGGACCAGCGCGTGCGTCGCTATCAGACCTGGGAGCAGCTGCTGGGCTACTGCGAGCTGTCTGCCAACCCTGTGGGTGAGCTGGTTTTGGGGGTGTTGGGATTGGCCAGCCCCGAACGCGTGACGCTAGCGGGTTGGATCTGCACCGCTTTGCAGCTCACCGAGCACTGGCAGGACGTCGCCGAGGACCTGGCGCGGGGTCGGGTCTACCTTCCCGCGGAGGACCTTGCGCGCTTTGGCTGCGAGGAGCGCGACCTGCGTGCCGAGCACGCCGGCGAGCCGCTACGCCGACTGCTGGCATGGGAGGTGGCGCGCACGCACGAGCTGCTGGACAGGGGCGCGCCCCTGATCGGCACCCTGCGCGGACGCGCAAAGCTCGCCGTCGCCGCCTTCCTCGGCGGCGGCCGGGCGGCGCTCGGCGCGATCGAAGGTGCGGACTACGACGTGCTGGCGGGTCCACCGCGGGCGGGACGAGCGCGGCGAGCGCTGGCGCTCGCGGGCGCGCTCAGGGGTGGGCGCCGATGAGCGCCGGCGCGCATCTGGCTGGTTCCGAGGCTGCTCCCGCAGGTGCCACGTTCTCCGCCGCGCAGGCCTACCGCGTCTGCGAGGCCCAGACACGTGCGGCGGCAGCGAACTTCTACTACGGCATTCGCCTGCTGCCCCGCGACAAACGCCGGGCGATGTGCGCTGTGTATGCCTTCGCGCGGGACGTCGATGACATCGGCGATGGAGCGCTGCCTCCGGATGAGAAGCTGCGCCGGCTCGATCTCGCGAGGGTGGCGCTGGGAGAGCTGCGCGCGGGAGCGGCGTCTGGTTCGAATCCCGTGATGGTGGCGCTGGCGGACGCATATGTGCGTTTCGCTCTGCCGCTGGATGCGCTGGAGGATCTGATCGAGGGCGTGCGTATGGATGTCGTCGGGACCAACTACGAGAGCTTCGAGGAACTGCTGCTCTACTGCCGTCGCGTGGCGGGCTCGATTGGGCGGCTGTGCCTGGCGATCTTCGGCAGCCGCGACCCGCGCGCCGCGGCGCAGCTGGCTGACGATCTGGGGGTGGCGATGCAGCTCACCAACATCGTGCGCGACCTACGCGAGGATGCGCAGCGCGGTCGCGTCTATCTGCCCGCGCAAGAGCTCGTGCGCTACCACCTGCACGACAGCGGCGCGCTCGGGGAGAAGGCGCTCCTGGCCCTGATGCGTGAGGGCAGCAGCGCGGAGCCCGCGGTGATAGCCGGCTTCGACGGCGGCGACGTGGGTCAGCTCTATGCCTTGATGCGCTTTCAGGTGCTGCGCTCGCGCGACTGGTTTCACCGCGGCATGCCGCTGCTGCTGCTGCTCGATCGACGCAGCGCCGCGTGCGTGATGGCGATGACCGGCATCTATCAACGCCTGCTGAAGCGCATCGAGCAGCGCCCCGACTGTGCGCTCGCGCAGCGCACCGCGCTGTCCATGCGCGAGAAGGCGCTGGTGGTTGCGCGCGCACTGCTTGGACGCCGCCGTATCCCCGAGCAGCACCCGGCGGAACGGATGTTGTAGGGATGGCCGGCGGGCGCATCGCAGTGCTCGGCGGCGGGCTCGCCGGGATCACGGCTGCGCTCGGTTGCGCCGACGCTGGGGCGCAGGTGACGCTTGTGGAGGTGCGTCCTCGCCTGGGCGGAGCCGTGTACTCGTTCGAGCGCGATGGCCTGCCAATCGACAACGGCCAGCACGTGTTCCTGCGTTGTTGCAGTGCCTACCGGGCACTGCTGGCACGGCTTGGCAGCAATCGGCGTGTGCACCTGCAGCCGCGCATGGAGATCCCCGTATTGAGCGTCGGTGGGGAAGTCACGGTGCTACGCCGCTCGGCTCATCTGCCCGCGCCCCTGCATCTGGCGGGCGCGCTGTTGCGCTATCGCCATCTGAGCATGCGCGAGCGTTTACGCGCGGGCCGGGCGGCGAGGGCGCTCGGGCGCCTGGATCCGAGCGACCCGGAGCTCGATCGGCGCACGTTGGGGGATTGGCTTTCACAGCATGGCCAGAGCCCGGCGAGCATCACCGCGCTGTGGGACCTGATCGCGCTGCCCACGCTGAACCTGCCGGCGCGGCAGGCCTCACTGGCGTTGGGCGCATTCGTATTCCGTACGGGCTTGCTTGCAAGCGCGGATGCCGGCGACATCGGCTTTCACATCCGTCCGTTGAGTGAGGTCATCGGAGACCCGGCCGAGCGTGAGTTGCGTCGCGTGGGAGTGGATGTGAGGCTGGGCTGCCGCGCCGAAGGCGTGCATGTGCTCGGGGATGGATTTGAGATCGAAGGTGGCAGAGGCCTGCACGCCGACGCGGTAATCGTGGCTGTGCCCCACCAGCGCCTTGGGGGCCTGCTGGACTCGCTGGGCCCCAAGGATGTCGCTGAGGCACGGGCGCTGGCCAAGGATGTCGCTGGGGCACGGGCGCTGGCCAAGGATGTCGCTGGGGCACGGGCGCTGGAGAGCTCTCCGATCGTCAATCTGCACATCCTCTATGACCGCCCCGTCTGCGAACTTGCATTTGCGGCAGGGGTGGGCACGCCGGTGCAGTACGTCTTCGATCGCAGCGAGGCTGCGGGACTTGATCGGGGTCGCTACCTGGCGGTCTCGCTCTCGGGCGCCGAGGAAGACATGCGTCTCACGCCCACCGCGCTGCGCGAGCGCTACCTGCCGGCCTTGACTGAACTATTCCCCCGTGCCCGTGCTGCGAAGGTCGAGGGCTTTGTCGTGACTCGCGAGCATGCGGCCACGTTCCGTGCCGCTCCGGGTGTCGGTGCCCTGCGACCGGGCGCCCGTACCTCGCTGCCGGGGCTGGTGTTGGCCGGGGCCTACACCGACACGGGCTGGCCCGCGACCTTGGAGGGCGCGGTGCTGAGCGGCCACACCGCGGCGCGCGAGGCGCTCAAAGCAGTCGGGAGCGTGGCGGGCTCGGATCCCGTCGGCGTCGGTTCTGGGAGTGCGGGGACGTGAGCGGTCTCCTGATCGCAGCCCCACTGAGGATCGAGGCCTACATGATCGCGCGCGGGCGACCACCGGGGCGGGTACACCGCACCGGTATGGGTCCGCGCCGAGCGCGCGCCGCCGTTCCCGCCCTGCAGGATGATCCCGCGGAGGCGCTGCTTGTCCTGGGCTTCGGCGGGGGCCTGGCGCAGGACAGCGAAGTGGGGGAAGTCGTGGTGGCGGATGAGGTGCGGGGACCCGCAGGGCTGCGCGTGAGTTGCGTCGGCGCCGATGCCCTGGTTGGCGTCCTTCAGTCCGGTGGTCTCAGCGTGCGCCGCGGCGCGGTGTCCTCGGTGGAGCGACTGGCGATGGGCGAGACGCGGGTGAAGCTGCATGAGGAAGGAGCGCTCGCTGTTGACATGGAGTCGGTGTGGCTGGCGGCGGCAGCTTCCGAGCGGCCGTTCGCGGTGGTGCGGGTACTGAGCGACACGCCAAAGCGCGAGCTCACGCGCCCGCTGTTGACCATCGCGGGCGTGGCGCGCGCGTCGGCGACACTGCGGCGAGTCGCCACGGCGCTGCACGGGTGGGTGCCCTAATCTAGTCGTGGTGTCTGTACCAATCAGACAGGGCACGCGCATGGGCTGGTACCTGTTTCGCCAGCGTCTGGCGCGGCGCGAGAAGTTTCCCCTGATCGTCGAGCTGGAGCCGCTGTTCCAGTGCAACCTTGCGTGCTCGGGCTGCGGCAAGATCCAGCACCCCGAGCACACGCTGCGCCGGCGTATGCCGGTGGCGCAGGCGCTCGGCGCAATCGAGGAGAGCGGCGCGCCAATGGTCTCGATCGCCGGCGGCGAGCCGTTGATCCATCCCGAGATCCACGTGATCGCGGACGAACTCGTCAAGCGCAAGAAGTTCGTGTACCTGTGCACCAACGCGCTGCTGCTGGAGAAGAAGCTCGAGAACTTCACTCCCAGCCCCTACTTCGCCTGGGCGATCCACGTGGATGGGCTACGCGAGCGCCACGACGCCTCGGTCGAGCGCGCGGGCACCTTTGACAAGGCTGTTGCCGCGATCAAGGCTGCCAAGGCGCGTGGGTTCAGGGTCACCACCAATACCACCTTCTTCACCCACGATTCAGCCAAGACGGTGCGCGAGGTGCTCGACTACCTCAACGATGACCTGGGCGTGGATGAAATGATGATCTCGCCGGCATATGCCTATGAGAAGGCCCCTGATCAGGAGCACTTCCTGGGCGTCAGGCAGACGCGTGAGCTATTTCGCTCGGCCTTCGCGGATGGCCGGCGCAAGCGCTGGCGGCTGAATCACAGTCCGCTGTTCCTCGATTTCCTCGAAGGCAAGGAGGAGTTCGACTGCACCGCCTGGGGTATCCCCAGCTACTCGCTGTTCGGTTGGCAGCGACCGTGCTACCTGATGTCCGATGGCTACGCCGCGACCTACAAGGAGCTGATCGAAACTACCGACTGGAGCAAGTACGGTCGCGGCCGCGACCCGCGCTGTGAGAACTGCATGGCCCACTGCGGCTACGAGCCCACGGCGGTGTTACAGACCACGCACTCGCTGCGTCAGTCGCTGCGGGCACTGGTGGGATAGACGACATGGAGTATTCAGCGGGTAGCACCGACGGTTCACTGGGCAGCGCCGACGGCAGGGTCGGGTCGGCGGCGATGGTCAGCGCACACGACTTGCGGCGTCGCTTCGGCGAGGGCGAGGCGGCGGTCGATGCCCTGGACGGGGTGAGCATCGACTTCCCCGCCGGTCGCTTCGCCGCGATCATGGGACCTTCCGGATCGGGCAAGTCCACGCTGATGCACATCCTCGCTGGCCTGGATAGCCCGACCGCGGGCACCGTCAGCCTTGACGGCGTGGAGTTGACGACCCTCGACGATAAGCGCCTGACGCTGCTGCGCCGCGACCGCGTGGGGTTCATCTTCCAGACCTTCAACCTGCTGCCGGTGCTGAGCGCCGAGGAGAACATCCTGCTGCCGCTCTCGATCGCGGGGCGTAAGCCCGATCGGGAGTGGTTTGACCGTCTGATCGACACGATCGGTATCCGCGACCGCCTGCATCATCGTCCCGCCGAGATGTCCGGCGGCCAGCAGCAGCGCGTCGCCGTCGCCCGCGCGCTGATCTCGCGCCCGGCGGTGGTATTTGCCGACGAGCCCACCGGCAACCTCGACTCCAAGGCCTCGGGTGACGTGCTCGAGCTCCTGCGCCACGCCGTCGATGACTTCGGGCAGACGGTGGTGATGGTGACGCACGACGCCCACGCCGCGTCGTTCGCCGACCGTCTGCTGGTGCTTGCCGATGGGCGCATCGTGCACGACCGCGAGGCGGCCACGGCCGAGCAGGCGCATGACCTGATGAAGTCCGCCGGCTGATGCTGGCGCTCGTGCTGCGCGGCTTCATGCAGCGCAAGCTGCGGGTGGCGCTCACCGGTATCGCGATCGCCCTCGGCGTGGCGCTGATGGCCGGCACCTACATCCTCACGGACACGATCAACAACTCCTTCGCGGGGATCTTCAAGACGGCCAACGCGGGCCACGATGTCGTGGTCACCCCCGCACAGAGGCTGGGCAGCCGGGTTCGCTCGCAGGTCTCGCCGATCACCGAAGCAATGCTCGCGCGCGTGCGGGCGGTGCCGGGCGTGACCCAGGCAGCGGGCGGGATCTTCAGCGTGGGCACGTTCCTCGATGTGCACGGTAAGCGCCTGACCACCGGTGGCGCACCGGCGTTCGTGGCCTCGGAGGTGCCCAAGCGCTTTGAGTCCTTCGCGCCGCTCGCCGGACGCTTCCCCGCCAACGCGGATGAGGTGGCAATCGACCAGGCGACCGCGGAACGAGCGGGCCTCAAGCTGGGCGGCCAGCTGCAGATCGCCGCCTCGGCGCCCGCCAAGCGCTACCTGATCGTGGGCATCGTGAAGTTCGCCGGCAGCCAGTCCTTCGGGGGCGCCGGCGCCGCGATCCTGATCCTCGCGGAGGCACAGCGGGTGGTGGGCGAGCAGGGGCAGTTCGATCAGCTCGACGTCGCCGCCAGCCCCGGGGTCACGGCAGCGCAGCTGCGCGACCGTATCCGCGTGGTGCTGCCGCGCACGGTGGAAGTGCGTACCGGCGCACAGCAGGCCGCCAAGCAGTCCTCGGACCTCGAAAGCAACCTCAGCTTCATACGCACCTTCCTTTTGATCTTCGCCTATGTCTCCCTGTTCGTGGGGGCCTTCATCATCTTCAACACCTTCTCCATTACCGTGGCGCAGCGCACACGCGAGTTCGGCCTGCTGCGCACACTTGGCGCCTCACGCCAGCAGATCCTGCGCGAGGTGATCTTCGAAGGCGTGCTCCTGGGGGTTGGAGGGTCGCTGCTGGGCCTGCTCGGTGGCATCGCACTGGCGCCCGCACTCGACCAGCTGTTCAAGGCCTTCGGTGCGGACCTGCCCGACAGTGGCACGGTCCTGCAGACACGCACCATCGTCGTATCCCTGCTCGTGGGGACGATCGTGACCTTGCTCGCCGGTCTGACGCCCGCCCTGCGAGCGACGCGTGTGCCGCCGATCGCGGCGATGCGCGAGGGGGTCGAGATCCCACCGCCGCCACCGCCCACCCTCGCACGTCTGGTGATCCGCTTCGTGCTGGGTCTGGCGGTGCTGCTCGCGTTCGCGACGTTGCTCGGCGGAGGCCTTACGCCGGTCGGTCTAGCGGTCGCCTTGGGCATCCGTGTCGCGTTCTTCTACGGAGGTCTGCGCGTGCGTGCCCGCGGCCGACGTTACCGGGTCGTCCCCGCGCTCGCGCGAGCGCTCGGCGTGCTCGTGAGTTGGCGCGGCATCACGGGGCGTCTCGCGCGCGAGAACGCGATGCGTCAGCCAGGGCGCACGATGGTTACCGCGGCGGCGCTCATGGTCGGCTTGGCGCTGGTCACGTTCGTCGCCGTTCTCGCGGACGGCACCAAGGCTTCGATCGACCGCGCCGTCAGCCGCTCCTTCGCGGGCGATCTGATCGTGGAGAACTCGCAGGCGGGCAACGAACAGGGCATCCCCGCGCTCGTCGCGCCCGCGCTGCGCCAGGTGCCCGGCGTCGCGAGCGCAACTCCGATCGCCTTCACCAAGGCGCGGCTGCACGGCACCAGTTCCAACGCGACGGTCACGGCGGTCGATCCGAGTACCTTCGGGCAGGTCTACAGGATCGAATGGAAGCAGGGCTCGCCCGCCACGTTGCTGAGCCTGGGCAGCAATGGCATGATCGTGACCAAGGGTTATGCCGAATCGCACCATCTGAAGGTCGGGCAGACCGTGTATGTGCTGACCCCCGCCGAACGCAATATCCCGCTGACGGTGCGCGCCATCGCCAACGACAACGCTCGCCTGCTGGGCAACTTCACGATCCCCCTGCCCCTCGCACGGTCTGCTTTTGGGCAGCGCGACGATGCCCTGGACTTCGTCTCATATGCACCAGGCGCCAGCAACGCGCAGGTGCAGCCCGCAGTGAACAGGTTGCTCGACGCTCGCTTTCCGCAGGCCAAGTCGCGTACAGCGGCGCAGTTCAAGGCCGATCAGGCCAACCAGATCAACACGCTGCTCGCGTTGATCTATGTGCTGCTCGCGTTGTCGGTGATCGTCTCCCTGTTCGGCATCGTCAACACCCTGATCCTCTCCATCTACGAGCGCACGCGCGAGCTGGGCATGATGCGCGCGATCGGCACCTCCCGCCGTCAGCTGCGCCAGATGATCCGCTACGAGTCGATCATCACTGCGCTCATCGGTGGAATCCTTGGTCTCGCGATCGGCCTGCTCGGGGCCGTCATCGCTGCCCAGGCGCTCTCCAGCTCGGGTTTCGTGCTCTCCATTCCCGTTGGCACGCTGCTGATTCTATTGCTCGTCGCTGCGCTCGCCGGCGTCATCGCCGCGCAGGCGCCGGCGCGGCGCGCCGCGAAGCTCGACCTGCTGCAGGCGCTCGCCGGCGAGTAGCCGGACTGGCTCTCAGGCCGGCATCGGCATCGGCGCCACCTCCGGCACATCCGTCACCGGCACGGCGTTCTGGCTCGGACCGCTGTAGGGATAGGACTCGGTGAGCAGGAAGATGTAGCCGTAGGTCTGGGCGTGGTAGCGCAGGGCGAGGATCTGCGCGTTACGCAGGCCGCGCGGCATCTCGCCGGTGGCCAGAGCGGCGAACCAGCCGAGGAAGGCGGCAATGTACGCGACGTTGCTGTAGGCGCTCGTCACCACTGCGGCTGGTAGCGCCAGCACGATGCGGAAACCGACCGTCCAGCGATTTTGATCGCGCGGGCCCTCGATCGACAGGTCGACGGGATAGCTTCCCTCCCGGCCGACGAACTCGGGGAAGGGGTCGGCGCTCAGGAGCAGGTAGGCATAGACATGGATCGCGTAGCGCAGGTACGCCGAGAGGAAACGGTGCAGGCCTTCAGGCGAGCGTCCGCTGAAGAGCGTGGCGAACCAATTCGCGATGACAGCGAAAAAGGCGACGATTCCCCATAGGTACAGCCAGATCAGATGGGGAATGGCGAGCAGCAGACGGAAGAACACCGTTACGCGTGAGCGGTGCAGGTTCTCGTCCGCCGGCAGGCGGATGGGGTCCGAGCGCACGGGTATCTCATCGAGCGCGGCCAGTGGGTCGCCGTTGGGATAGCGGTCGGTCAGCAGGAACAGGTATGCGTCGAGCTGGGCGGAGTAGGCGAGCGCGTAGGCCGCGGCGTCGCGGAACCCACGCGGCATCCGCGAGCGCGCCAAGCAGGCGAACCAGCCGAGGAAGGCCACGATGCCCAGCAGTCCGAAGCTGATGTAGTAGCCGCCGGTTGTGCGTCCGGTGGACGCGAGCGCGCTCGCGAGCAGGATCGCCGGTATCGCCAAGATCAGGCGGAAGGCGACCGTCCAGCGATTCTGTGGCTGCGGGGGTGCGATCTCGACGTCGACCGGGTAGCCCGGGCTGCCGCCGAAGTCGGGATAGGGGTCAGCTACCAGGAACAGATAGGCGCCGACATGGATCGCGTAGCGGATGTAGGCGGCCAGGAAAAGGTGCAGTCCCTGCGGGGACTGGCCGGCGAAAAGGGTGGCGAACCAGTTGATGATCACGGCCACAGCGGCCGCGATCCCCCACAGCGAAAGCCAAATCAAATGGGGGATGACCAGGATCAGGCGGAAGAAGACAGTCAGGGGACTGCGAGTCCCTTCGTCGCGGACGATCAGATGGACGGGACGCTCATGCACGGCGCTCACCTCCGGTTTTTTTGAGCCTCTCTACGCCGCGACCGGCGAGGATCGCGGGCGGCGGACCTCTGCGAAGTCCGACGTAGTCCTACCTGCTTGTGCGGACGGCAACTTGTGCGCGATGCTGTCGCGGATGGCCTGCACCACCGATAGGCAACGGATGCCCATGTCCAGCCCGACCTCGGGGATGGCGCGCTCGCGCACGCACTGCAGAAAGGAGCGCAGCTGTGCCACGAGCGGCTCCTCGATTGGGACGAACACGCGCTCCAAAAGGCTCTCCTGGCGGTAGGTGCGCGAGCCGCCCCCGTCGAGCTCCAGGTGCGTGGAGCGACAGCGCTCGACAGTGCGGCGCAGGTAGTCAACCGTCACGTGCGACTGCTCGGTGGTGGCGCTGAGGCGGCGGATCTTCTCCTCGGTCACGCGGCTGGCCACGAGCGTGCCGATCAGCCCATCCTCGAAGGTGAGGGTCGCTACTGCGTAGTCGTCGAGCTCGAGCGAGCGCACGCGGCGGCCGACCGCATGCACCTCCGCCAGTGCACGCTCGCCGGCGAGCGCGAGCAGTACGTGCACGTCGTGCAGCATCAGGTCCTGCACGACATCGGCGTCGATGATGCGTCCGTCGAAGGGGCTCAGCCGCTGTAGCTCGAGTGCGACCATGCGCTCGCCCTCGAGCAGCTTGGCCACCTCGCGCACGGCGGGGTTGAAGTGCTCGATGTGGCCCACCTGCACCACCGGACGCCGGGCGCAGCCGGCGACGGTGTCGCGCAGCGCCTGCGCGTGCTCGACGGTGAGCGCCACGGGTTTCTCGATCAGGACATCCACGCTCGCGCGCAAGGCCTGCAGCGCGTGCTCGACGTGCAGCGCGCTGGGGGTGCAGATCGAGACCGCCCGCACCTCGCCGAGTAGCTCCTCGACGCTCGTGAAGGGGCGCGTGTCGAACTGCTTGGCGACGGCCTGACAGCGCTCGGCATCGAGGTCGAAGATTCCGCGCAGCTCGCAGATCCCTCCCAGCGAGCCGTATGTGCGCACGTGATGGGAGCCCATGTTGCCCGCGCCGATCACGCCCACTGGGATTGGATCGGTCTTGCGGCGCCCGCCGCTTCGGCGTCGCTCGACAGGCATCAGCTCATGCTCACGTAGCCGCTCGCTTCGCCCGCCGGGCGCACGTTGAGCGAGACCTTGTTTTCGTAGTTGCCCTCGATCGTCTGGATACTGCCGTTGGGCAGCACGCCCTTGACGATGCCCACGTGCTCGCCCCCGAAGACGATCAGATCGCCCGGCTTGGGAACCACGCCCGGCCCGTTGGGCACCGCCCGGCCCGCGCTCTGCGCCCACGACCAGATAGCGGATACTGATCCCAGCCCTTCGCCCTGCGGGCCGAGCGGCGTTCCCGCCTGGCGCGCGGCCCAGGAGGCAAAATACGCGCACCACGGCGCGCCTGGGACGGCTCCTGCCGTTGCGGCGCGATATTCGGCAATGGCCGGCGATTCGTTGGAGCCCGGCGGCTGCTCAGCCTGCCCAATCTGGCTTTCGGCGGCGGCCAGGAGCCGGCTGCCGGCGCTCGCCCCATAGCTGGAGTTGGTGTTGACGCTTGCAAGCGTGGCGGCGAACGTGCCCGTCCCGCTTGTTGACGGTGCCGCTTCGGGCGCCACAGCGCCGCCCGTCTGCGCCATGAGGGCGGCGGGATTGGTAATGGCCTGATTGATCGCCGCAACGCGTTGCAGCGCAGTGTCGAGCGACATCGCACCGGGTGATCGGCAGCGCCGCGCGAGGATTGAGCCTTGCAAATAAAGGGGAGGGGCGGCCCAGGGGCCGGGTGGGTGGGCCGAAATAGAGGAGGGGCGGCCCAGGGGCCGCCCCTCCCACCACCGTTCCCTCGATGAATCGGCGGTATATAGCTTCTGCCGGCCTTCCCTGACCGCGCGAAGCGTTGTTACCCACCATGACTACAGTGGGCTTCGCTGCAGCGGTGGCGACCAGGGCCGCCACCGCTGAGGAAGTTGAGCTGACGGCTAGCCGACCAGCTTCAGCACTGCCTGGGGCAGCGAGTTGGCCTGCGCCAGGATGGCGGTGCCGGCCTGCGTCAGGATCTGATCCTTGGTGAAGTTCGTCATCTCCGTCGCCATGTTGACGTCGACGATCGAGCTCTGCGCGGCAGCGAGGTTCTGGCCGTAGACAGCCTCGTTGCTCTGCGTGTACTGCAGGCGGTTCTGCACCGCACCGAACGCGCCGGCGGCGGATGAGACCTTGCCGATGGCGGTATCGATGTTCTTGATCGCTTCCGCTTCGCCGAGGCTGATCGTACCCACGGCTGCGCCGAGGCTGATCGTGCTGACGGAGATCACTTCACCGTCGTTGGCGCCGACCTGGAAGGAAATGGTCGCTGCTTCCTTCAGCAGGCTGATGCCATTGAACTGAGTTGTCGTGCCGACTCGTTCGATCTCCGAGCTCAGCTGCCCGACCTCGGAAACGATCGCTTCCTTGGCGGATGCTGAGTTGGTGCCGTTCTTGTACTGCACGGCAAGCTCGCGCACGCGCTGGAGCATCTGCTCCACCTCGTTGATCGAGCCCTGCGCCGTCTGCGTCAGCGCGACGGCGTCCTGCGTGTTCTGCTGCGCCTGCGCCAGGCCCTTGACCTGACCCTGCAGCGTCTGGCTGATGGCATAGCCGGCAACGTCGTCGGCGGCCGTGTTGATGCGCAGGCCCGAGGACAGGCGCTGCATCGAGGTCGAGACGGCGTTCTCCGTGTTCTGGAGGTTCCGCTCGGCGTTCATCGCTTCGATGTTGGTGTTAATGGTCAGGGACATGCGTTCATCTCCTTGATGACGGTTGGTTGATAGTCCCAGGCTGACTCCCTGTCAGCCCTTGCTTCACGCCGGTTTATCGTCAGGGTGCGGTGGAACTTGAGGCCCCGTGCGCGAGGTTGGCCGCTGAAGCAGATTGGCCAGTGAAAGCTTCAGCGTTCGGGCAGGCGCAGGACAAACGTGGCGCCATCGACCTCGGCGACGCATTCGATCTCTCCGCCCGCCGCGTGAGCGAGTCTGCGGGCGAGCGGCAAGCCGAGCCCTGCGCCTGAGCCCGTGCCATCGCCGCCGTGGCTGAACCCCGGCTCGAAGATGCGATCGCGAATGGCGGGATCCACACCCGCTCCGTCGTCGTGCACCACAAAGATCACCTGGCCGGGGTTGGCGGTCGTGATCGAGATGTCCACCCGCGTGCGAGCAAAGCGGATCGCGTTCTCGACGAGCGGAATAAGCGCCCGCTCGATCAGGTCGGACTCGGCCGCGACGCTCAATCCGGGAGGAGAGTTATCTACTTGCAGCGTGACCCCGCGCGCCGTGGCGAGATCGCTGCCGTGCCGCACAGCGTGCTCGGCGGCTGTGCGCGCCGCGCTGGAGCTGTGGCGGGTGCCGCTCTGTGCGCGCGCCGAGGCGAGCAGGGCATCCAACGCGCTGCCAAGGTTCTCTGCCGCGGAGCGGATCGATGTCAGCGCGCGCCGATATTGCTCGGGTGTCGGCTCGCCAGCCTCGGCCAGCTCCGCCGCGGCGACGATCTTTGCCAGCGGCGTACGCAGCTCGTGCGATATCTCCGCTGTGAAGCGCTGCTCGCGCTCGAGGCTCTGTGCGAGCCGGTCGAGCAGCCGGTCGAAGGTGGCGGCCAGCTTGCTGAGCTCGTCGTGGGGCTTGCCCGCCAGGAAGCGCTGGGAGAGATCGTGCTCGCCCCAGTCGGCGGCTGCCGCGGTCATGCGCGCGACGGGAGCGAGTGCGCGACCGATTGCCCACGTGGAGATCGCGGCGATGCCCAGCACCGTAAGCGCGCCCAGGATCAGCGACCCAAGCAGTGCGGTGTGTGCGCTGCTTTCGTACGGGCGCAGCGATGTGCTTACCACCAGGGTTCCCAGATGGCGCGGCCCCTGCAGAATCGGCACGGCATAGAGCCGGGTTCGGGTTGACTGCACGGAGAAAAATGTGTGTGTGCCACCGGCCAGGGCGAGCGCGGCACGCTGGTTCGCGGGCGGCGCCCCCGCCGGGCGCTCGAGCGGCCTGCTGCCGAGGAAGACCCAGGTCTGGGTGTCCGGTACGCCTCTGTCGGGCGCCTCGGGAACTTCGAGGCGGCCTTCGAGCACGGTGATCGTGCGTAGCTGCGCGGCCGCCGCGTCGCGCAGGAGGTTGTCCACCTCGCCACGCAGCTGCGCATCGAGGATCACGTTGAAGGCCAGAATCAGCGCGCTGACAGCCAGCAGTGAGCCCGCCACGATGGTCAGCAGCAGGCGACCGCGCAGCCCGCCGATGCGTGGCCTTGTCATGTCAGGCGGTAGCCGCGGCCGTGGATGGTGGTAATCCCGGGAGCATCGGGCAGCTCTCTGAGCTTCCTGCGCAGACGCGCCAGGTAGACATCGAGGGTGTTGTCGTGCACGATCGCTCCCTCGGGCCAGGCCGCGCGCATAAGCTCGCGCCGGCTGAGCGTATCCCCGGGGCGGCCCGCAAGGGCGGCGATCAGGCGAAACTCGGTTGGCGTCAGCGGGATCTTGCGATCCCCGGCAGCGATCTCGTGGCTGCTCGGATCGAGCGCCAAGCCGGCGCTCGCGAAGGTCTGTGTGACGCCTGCGCGCGCCAATAGGGCGCGCAGGCGTGCGGCGACTTCAGCGAGGTGGAAGGGCTTGGTGACATAGTCATCGCCGCCTGCAGCGAAACCGGACAGGCGGTCAGTCACCGCATCGCGGGCCGTGAGGAACAGGACGGGTGCCTGTACGCCACGGGCTCGCAGCGCCTGGCAGAGGTCACGACCATCGGCGTCGGGGAGACCGATATCGATGACCAGCGCATCCGGCGCGGTTTCCAGCGCGCGTTGCATCGCTTCCACGCCCGTTCTCGCTCCCGCTACGGCGAATCCCTCATGCTTGAGGCCACGGGCGAGCAGTTCGCGCAGTTCGAGATCGTCCTCCACGAGCAGGATGCGCAGGCCCGGCACAGTTGAAGTATGCGCCAACTGGCCTGTGCGCTCACTGCTCGCGCAGGATCTCCCCCAGCGCCAGGCGCCGCAGCCCACGGCTGGCGAGGGCAGTGGCGATCAGCGTCGCCAAAAGCGCGGCTCCCGCCAGCCCGGCGAGGAACCCCCAGGGGACGGCAAGCGCATCCGGCGGCGGATCGAACACGTGCTGCAGGATGGCCACGAGCATCTCCGAGAGCAGCCAGCCGAGTCCGATTGCAAGCACGAGACCGGCGCTCAGCACGATCGCGGCCTCGCTCCAGAGGAAGGCGGATATCTGGCGCAGGGGCGCGCCGATCGCGGCCATCGTGGCGAACTCCTGGCGGCGCTCGGCGATCCCCAGCGCGATGAACAGGCCCATGGCGCCGGCCGCGAGAATAATCGCGAAGGCCTGCTCGATGTGGCTGATGCCGGCCAGATCGACCGTGGTGATGGAGCTCGCCGTGCGCGCGGACTGATCGCTGATGTTCTCGACCTTGGTGCCGGCGGAGCGGGTGAGCGCCGCGACACGGCGCGCGACGGTCGGAGGGTCGCCGTTGACCTTGGCGAATACGACGTTGGGCCCGCCGGCGTGGGTGTTCGACTCCAGATAGCCCAGATTGGCCACCATGAAGGAGTCCTTGGGCGCCGATGGGAACTCCTGCACGATCCCGGCCACGTGGAAGGGCACGATCTTGAACTGCCCCGTGCGGTGGTCGAGCACCCGCAGCCGCAGCAGGTCGCCGTTGTTCAGCGAGAAGTCCTTGATCGTCTCCTTGCTGACCACGATCCCGTCGGTGCTGGCCCGCAGGCGCGCCAGCACCTGCTGGGCGCTGGAGCCGATGAAGTAGGAGTCGCGCAGCGTCGTGGCCTTGGTGAAAGTGACCGGATCGATCCCGTAGATATCCTGCAGGTCCGGACCCACGTAGGCGTAGGAGTGCTCCACCCCGGTGGTGGCGCTCACGCCGGATACGTGGGCGATCGTCTGCGGCAGGTTGCGCTGCGCCGCCACGCCGGGCGCAGCCGTCGCTGTCACGTCGGCCCCCAGTGTCAACTGGGCGTCGACCTTGGACTGCTGGTTGTAAGTCGCCGAGAAGATCCCGAGGTTGACCCCGAAGGCCAGCAGCAGGCCGACGACGAGCAGGCCACGATTGATCGCCGCGCCCCTGCGCCCCGCGCTGGCGAGCAGGAAAGAGCGCGGTGAACCCGCGCGAGCGCCGACGAGCCTGCCGGCCAGCCAGCTCAGCGCCCTGCCCCGCAGCCTGACCAGCAGCAGCGTCGCACCGATCCACAGCAGCGCCGGCGCGAAGAACATATACACCGACAGCGACAGCGTCGGGTTGGAGTCGGGGTTGACGACCGCCGAGAAGCCCGTACTGGCCGTCAACCAGTAGATCAACCCGCTGATCGCCAGCGCAAGCAGATCGAGGTAGAGGCGCTGCCACAGCGGCTTCCCCTCACGCCGCGTGCCGCGGCGACCAGCCGCCACGCTCGAGCGCAGCGAGGACAGACTGGCCCCGATGCGAGCGGCGCCGGCGCCGGCGATCGCGAGCAGGATGCAGACCGCGCCGGTGAGGAGCACTCGTCCGAGCGTGGCGTGAGCGCCTCCGCTGACCAGCAGCGAAACGGCGCCAAATGCCGCGGCGGTGCCGGCCAGGCCGGCGAGCACCCCAAGGATCACGCTCTCGGTGCCGGCCAGCGCGAGCAGATCACGGCGCCGCGCGCCGCGGGCGCGCAGCAGCGCGAGATCACGGCGGTCGCGCTCGACCGTGCCCAGCGCCGCCAGATAGGCGAGCCCGAGCGCGATCAGCGCGCCTGGAACCGCGAGCATGATGTACAGCGTCTGCGCGTAGAGAGCATCGCCTGCCGCGGTTGACAAAGAGTCCGAGAGGTTGTCCACGAACTGCACCTGACCGGGCAAACTGCGCTCGATGCGGTTGCGGGTCTCGGTTGCACGTGTCAGCGCTGCGCTGGGACTGCCGCTGCTGAGCGGCGTCGGGTCGAGCTGCGTCTGGACCTGCCACTGCACGCCAGTCTGCGCGCCGGGCTGGGTGCTGGCGCCGGGATTGGCCGCGTTGACCGCGGGCAGCTCGCGGGCGAGTGTGGAGGCGAAGGTGTCCAACGGCATGATCGCGATGTTCGCCGGGGGCTGCGCCGGCGCGGGGCCGAGCTGGGGGTTCAGCGGCTGGAAGAGCTCATCGGGCGCTGTGACCAGCGCCACCCCGGAGACCGGGAAGCTCTGCGGGCGCCCCTGCGCTGTGCTCTGCAGGGTGACCCTGTCACCGATCTGAGCCTGCAGGGTCGCCGCCATCTGCTGGTCGAGGATCACGGCGCCGGGCTTGAGCGATCCCTGCAACAGGCGGAAGGTGTGGATATTGCTCTGATAGTCGCGGGGGATGGCCAGGACGGCTCCCGCCCCGGCGCTTGTGGAGCCCGCGGGTCCCTGATGCGTCGCTCCCGCGAGCGGCGCGGTCGCCGTGGCCGAGGCCTGCAGCACACCGGGCTGGCGGGCGACGCCGGCCGCCACCTGGCGGGCCTGTTCGTAGGAGGCCACCGGACCCTGCAGGTCCAGGGGCACGCTGCGCACGGAGCTGCCCGCGACCGTGCGCAGGGAGTTGCCTACGAACAGCAGCATGCCCCCGAGCAGCGCCACCGAGGCCGTCAGCACGAGCACGCGGATCAGCGAGCGTCCCGGCGCGCGTGCCAGGCCAGCGACAGCCAGTCGCAACGAGGTCATCATGGTCGCGTCTCCGCCACGATCGCTCCATCGCTCAACTCGACGATCCGCGCCATGCGCGCCGCGACGTCGACGTCGTGCGTGGCGGTGATCAGCGCGAAGGCGAACTCGCGCTGCAACGCGTCGACCATATCCAGGACCCTGGCCGCGGTATCGGAGTCGAGGTGGCCGGTGGGCTCGTCGCAGAGCAGCAGATCGGGGCTCTGGGCCAAGGCGCGGGCGATCGCCACGCGCTGGGCCTCACCGCCGGAAAGCTCCGCCGGCAGCGCGTCGAGCTTGGCGCTGAGCCCGACCAGCTCGAGCAGCTCTTCAGGGCCATAGCCGGAACGCTCACCCGCATTGGCGCCCGCGCTGGCGCTCGCATTCGCACTCGCTCCCCCCAGCGCGGCCGCGGTCTCGCGCGCGAAGACCACGTTCTCATAGGCGGTGAAGTGCGGCAGCAGGTTGGAGCCCTGAAAGACATAGGCGATCCCCTGCGCTCGTGCCCTGCCCCGCGCCGCGGCGTCCACTGAGGAAAGCGCTTCGCCTTTCCAGCTCACGCGGCCCGCATTCGGCACGACCAGGCCACCAAGGACGTGCAGCAGGGTCGTCTTGCCCGAACCGGAGCGTCCCCACAGGGCCACGCGCTCGGAGGCCTCGATGGCGAGGTCCACGTCGCGCAGCGCATGCACGCGCGCATCCGCATCTCCGTAGAAGACGCTGACGCCCTCTGCGCCAACCAGGCTGCTCAGCGTCTGAGTGCTCATTAGGCTCACGCGGCCACCTTGCCGTCGTGCAGCTCGATCACGCGCTCAGCGGCGGCTGCGACCTGCTCTGAGTGGGTGACGAGGACCACTGTGCTCCCGTACTCGCTGCGTAGCTTCTGAAGCGCTTCCAGCACGATCCGCTCGTTCCCCTGGTCGAGCTCCCCGGTGGGCTCATCGGCCAGCACCAGCCGCGCGCGGCGCGCAGCGGCGGCGGCGATGGCGACACGCTGCTGCTCGCCCCCCGACAGCGCCGCGGCACGGTGGGCACCGCGGCGGCCAAGGCCGAATGCGGCAAGCGCGTCCTGCGCGGCGTGCGCAGCATGCTCACGGCCAGCCAGGCGCAGGGAGACCGCCACGTTCTCCTGGGCCGACAGCGCCGGCCAGAGGTTGTCGCTCTGAAAGACGATGGCCAGATCGCGTGCGCGATAGGCGGCCAGCTCGGCCTCCTGCAGGCGCCCCAACGAGTTGCCCCACGCGCGCACCTCGCCCGCCGAGGGTTCATCCAGCCCGGCCGCCAGCGTCAGCAGGGTGCTCTTGCCACAGCCCGAAGGCCCGAGGATCGCCACGAGCTCGCCCGCCTCGATGCGCAGATCAAGGCCGCGCAGGGCCACCGTCTCCACCGGGCCGGAGCGGAAGATCTTAAAGACGTCGTGGCACTCCAGCGCTCCCCACTGGACCGCCTCGGTGGTCGTCTCTGGCTCGGCGTAGAGGCTGCTCAGCCCCATCTGTAGCTCGCGACCATCTTCTTGTAGGCGTCGACATTGTCAACGCCCGTGGGCGTGCCGAGGTCGATGGTCGCCACCTGACCGCCGTGAGCCAGCTCGTAGCGATCGACCATCAGCGTCACGCTCTTGCCCGTCACCGGGTTGGGAGCGCTCTGCGTCGTATAGGTGAGCTTCACAGCCGGCCCGCTTTTGAGCACGATCGCGTGGGCGGCGCCTGACACGAGCGTCGGCTGCGAGCGCTTGAGCGCAGCCAACTGCGCCTGCGCGGCGGGCGGGGTGGGGGTGGCCCCGGGCGCCACGACGATCCGCACCAGGTTGTTCTTATCCTTGAAGGTGACTTCGCCTCCCACCTTCTTCACCGTCCAGCCCTCCGGATAGATCATCGCGAAGCGAGGGCTGGAGTTGTTGTAGGTGAGGAAGTTCTGGTTGTCGGGGATGTCGCCGGTCGCGGCGGACCTGGCGTCGGCGGCCAGCGCGCCCGTTTCTGATGTCTGTGTGGAGCCCGCCACGCTGGGCGTGCTCGACACCGAGCTCGAGGAGCCGCTACCGCAGGCGCTCAAGAGGATGCAGGCCAGCGCGAATAGGGCAGTCGCGCCCGGGGCAGACAGCGCACGCTTGGAGGTTTTCATGCGCCCATCATGGGGTGTTACCCCTGACGATTTCCTTAAAGCCAGCGCGCGGCGCTCAGCGCAGGATCCCCGTGTGCCCGATCGAGTAGCGACCCGGCTGTGGCCATACGCACAGGCCGTGCGGGCCGCTGCCGACCCTAATGCGGTGCAGCAGCCTGCCTGTGCGCGTGGAGATGGCGTAGACCACGCCGTCATAGCGACCGGACAGCCACAGCACATTGCCATCGGCGGAGACTCCGCCCATGTCCGGCGAGCCTCCGCCCGGCAGGCGCCACTTGGCGATCGCGCGGCGAGTGGCGAAGGACAGCACGCTGATCGAGCCCTCGCCGCGGTTGGACACGTACAGCTCGCTGGCGTCGCGGCTGGGGTAGAGCCCGTGCGCGCCAGCGCCGGTGTGCACGAAGCCGATCCTGCTCAACGTGTGCGCGTCGATCAGCCACACGCCGCCCGTTCTCATGTCGGCTACGTAGAACACGCTTCCGTCGGGCGAGAGCTTGACATCCTGAGGCATCGCTTCCAGCGCGAGCGCAATCGTCTTGACCACCTGCTCACTCTGCAGGTCAACCACGATCACCCGGCCTGCGAACTCGCACGAGACGAGCGCATAGCGCCCGTCGGCGGTGAAGTCCATGTGATCGACGCCGGCGCACTGGGGAGTCGCCAGCGCGCGGTGCAGAGCAAAGCTGTGAGCGTCGCGGAAGTCCAGCTCCCGGTGGGCCTCAGCGACCACGATCGCCCAGCGTCCTTCGGCGGTGAAATACATATTGTAAGGGTCAAGCACCGGGATCGGCCGGCCCGGCCTCGCGCTCCTGGGATCGATCGGGGTGAGGCTGTTGCCGGCGTCGTTGGTGACGTACAGCGTGCGCAGATCCCACGCGGGTGTCACGTGCTGGGGCAGCGCCCCAACCGCGAAGTGCTTGACCACCTTGAAGCTGCGCTGGGAGATCACATCGACCGTGTTGGAAGCGCTGTTGGGCACATATACGAGGGCCGGGTCGGCCCGCACCGTGGGGCTCAGCGCGCCCGCGCGATCGGCAGCGTAGACGTTGTGGGGATTCAGCTGCGCCGGCACCGCGCCCGCGACGGCTTCCTGCTCGGCCGCCGCTGTGAATCGCCGCAGGCCGAATATGTGCGCAACTGGGATGCTGTGGGCATAGGCCCAGATCTCGTTGCCCGCGCAGTAGCGTCCGCCGTGGCAGGCGCGCGGCGCGAAGTAGAAGTGCACGCGGCCAGCGGCGACCTGGGCCTGCAGGTCTTTCGTGCGCACGACCGAGCCATCGACGCTGTTGAGGGCGAGCACCGGCTGGCCATCGCGGACCACGAGGCCGACGATCTCGTTGACATTGGCGCTTGCGGCCTCGTAGTAAGCGCCTTCGCGGTGGGCGCGCAGATAGCGGCTGAGGGCGGAGCTGGTGGGGTCGCTCAGCAGCGAATCCGTGCGGGCGCGGTGGATCACGTACAGATCCTTGTTCAGGGTGACTGCCAGCAGGCCGAGCGCGATGGCTCCGAGCAGTAAGCGGCGCCTACGGCCGCCGTGCCACAAAGAGCTCAGCGACAGTCCCAGAACGGCGCATAGCGCCGGGGTGAACGCTTCGAGGTAGCGCATCTGCAGGCGGTGCATCGCGCTGAAGAGGACCAGTCCGAGCAGGAACCACAGGACGATCCCCGTGCCAAACCTGCCCCGCGGACTGCCCATCGCGCTGCGCAGTCGCCCAGCTTCCTGCGCGAGCGCCAGTGCCAGTGCCGCCAAGCCAAGCAGGACAGCCGCCAGCAGTCCGATGCCGATCAGCGTCCAGTACTGCGCGGAGCCGGCGCTCAGCAGACGCAGCGGACCGGGAAGTTCCGCGCCCGCCCCGGTGGCGCCGTGGCTTGAGAGACGGTCCAGGCCGTTGTAGACGAGCGTCACCCGCCAGATGCTCCCGTTGCTCGAGCCCACCGGAAAGGGTCGCTGGCCAAGGGGGGTCAAGGAGGCGACCGCCGTCCACGACAGCGCCACCACCAGATACAGGCCCACGGTGGCGCCGGCCACGCGCACACGCGCACCCGGCGCTGCCGCCCACAGCCACATCAACCCCAAGCTCGGCAGTGCTATCAGCGACTCGCCGAGCTTGACATTGAAGGCCACTCCCATGACCGCCGCGGCCAGCAGCGACCAACGCAGCTCACCGCTCTCCAGGGCGCGCCAGGACAGCCACAACGCGGCGATAAGCAGCGCCGCGAGCAGCGAGTCCATCGTGTCGCTGCGCGCCGTCAGCACGGACACCGGCAGCACCGCCAGCGCGGCCGCAGCCACGAATGCCGTGGTGAAGCCAAAGGGACGATACAGCGCGCCGAACAGCAGCCCGCACGCCGCCACCCCGGCCAGCGCCTCGGGTAGGTGCAGCCCGACCAGGGTGAAGCCCAGCGCCTTGGTGGAGGCCACCTGCAGCCACAGGTCCAGTGGCGGCTTGTCGATCGCCAGCCTGCCTCCAGGCTCCAGCGTTCCGTAGAAGAAGGCGTGCCAGGACTGCCCCATGCTGCGCACTGCGGCGTCATAGAAGACGTTGCCCGGCACATCGTGGAGCAACCTCAGGCGCAGGACCGCAGCCAGCGCAAGCAGGCCGCCGACGGCCAGCAGATGGACGCGGCGCGCGCGAGGACGCTTGCCGCCGTCGCGCGCCATGCCATCGCGGGCACGCGTATGCGACCGCGGCGCTCCTGTCGGCTCAGCGCCGATCGTGCTCACGCCACGTCACGCCGGGCATTCTTGGAGCTCGATGGTGCCCCGTCAAGGATTTTGCCCACGCTTAAGAGAATTCTCAGGCGCGCACATCGATGTGACGAGGAGCATCTTCAATGCTGTCGTTGGGCGCAGCAGATGCGTCTTCCTCGGGCCTGAAGGGAGGTTCATGCGGCTGCGGCTCCCCTGTGGCTCTGCGTCCGTCTCGATCCGCCGTCCGCCGGCGCTGCTCGCGGCGGTCGCGGGCGGCACGGTCGGAGGGGGCCGGAGCGATCGGGGCGAGCGCCGGGGGCTGGGGGGTGATGGGATGGATCGGATCCATCGCGGAGGTTCCAGGTTAGAGGGTGGCTCCGACTTGGGTGCGCTGGGTTTGCTCCGGGGGCTGCATATGCGCCGCTTGGGCTGGGATCCCAAGCTTTGCGAGCTCGCTCTGCAGCAGCTCCTGTTGGCGCCCGCGCAGCTCGGCCACGACCAGATGGCGCCATAGGAAGACCGCGCCGGCCCAGACGATCGCGTAACAGAACACGCCCGCGACCAGCGCGCGGAAGCCCGCTTCGGCGACGGTGTGGGTGGACAGCGAGAGGTAGCCGGCGGCCAGGAAGCCCACGAGGCCGCCCCAGCCCTTGGCCTGCGCCACGCGCCGCACGGCGCGGGGGTGCGCGGCGATGCTCATGGCGCCCTCGGCGGCGGGCGTCGTAGCGTTCTTCTTCCCTTTCTTTTTCGCGTCCTTGTCCTGCTTGCTCTGCTTCTCAGCCATGGCTTTCCTCCTGCTCCAAACCGCGGCGGCGCTCGGCGCGCTGGCACTCGAAGATGAAGCGCACCAGGCGGCGGTGATCGCCCTCGCCGATGTCCTCGAAGCTGATTGCGCGGTGTCCGCGCGAATCCGTGCGCACCACCGTGCCACTGCCTGTGATCGGCGCACTGCCGGGAGTCGTCGTCAAGCGGAACTGCACGCGCTCGCCGATCTTGAGGGTGTTGGGGCCGGCCAGCAGCATCCCCCCGCCGCTGAGATCCACGGAGTAGCTGCGCACCGTACCCTGGCTGCCCCCGGTGCACACCATCACCGGGCGCGTGGCTTTCACGCGCACGTATTCGCGTTCTTGCAACACCTCGGCCGAGCACAGCTCGCGAAAACGCAGCAGGTCGCGGTCCTCGAGCGTCACCGTGCCGCGCATACGCACGCGGCCGCGGTGGCTGGCGTACTCCAGCACGATGTCGTCCAGGCTGCCTGCGTGCAGGGGACGCTCGGTACGGAACATAACGCCCACCAGCAGCGAGTCCTCCTCGCTCTCGACCACGCGCGCCTGGATGCGCTCGCCGGAGTCGCGCACGAGCACAACGGTCGCCGAGCGCTTGGGCAGCTTCAGGGCATCGTTGTCGTTGGCGTTGCGGCGCAGCAGTCTCATCGTCGGCAGGGCATTCGATCTATGGCAACAATCGGTCAGCCAGATGGGTCGGGTCGATGCGGTTCAAGCCACCACGAACACGGCCGCAATCCAACAGATATTCGGGCGCGAGCCCGAAGTGGCAGGCCGCCTCCACGGCGACGCCGATCTGATCGGTCTCATCGGCGTGGGTGATGGCCATTGCTGTTGCTCGGAGCGGTCGCAGAGCCTCCAGCAGCTGCGCTGCAGCCTTCGCCCCGAGTGTCGCGGGCAGCGCCACCACCACCCTGTCCGGCTCAAGGGCGCCGAGCAGACTTGCCAGCTGGCGGATCAACGGGCGATCGGCGGGAGACAGCGGTGGCATGTCAAGCAGCAGCAACCCATCTTCGCGGGCCTGCGCCAGTGCCTGCCTGGCGCGCGGCGAGGTGAGCGCTTCGGGCTCCATGATCTGCGGGCTCAGCAGCATCGCCGGCTCCTCGCGCTCGCCCACCAGCGTGATCGTGGCGCAGCTCGCCGGCAGAGTGCCAGCACGCCGGTAGGCGCCCAGCAGCGCTGCGCAACAGCTTGTCTTACCGCTGCCTCCAGGGCCGATCACCGCGACCGTGGCACTCTGTGCCGGCAGCAGCGGGGCGCGAGGGATGCGCGCAACCACGGCGCCGTGTACGGCCTTCGTCAGGCTGACGCGGGGAGCAAATGGCAGTGCGTGGGCGATCGCCGCGTCGATCAGCTCCGCAGTCAGCTCCTCGCTCACGCCCACGCCGATCATGGTTTTTTCGATGCCCGTGCGCGCGCGTCCACGAAGCGGAGCGCTCGAAACCTCTGTCGTTCGCGGGCGAATGACTTGCAGATCGTGCATCTCGCGGTCCAGCAGGTCGAGTTCGTCACCAATCGGGTCGGGCACGGGGGAGGGAGTCGGAGTTGGGGCTGCGGATGCCGGCAGCGCTTGCTCGGCCTCGACCAACGCCGAGGCAAACGTGTCGGGGGTCAGCTCGTGGAACTCGGCTGGGAGATCCACGGATGGGCGTGGGGGATCCTCAACGACTGGCTCGGGGGAGCCTGCGGCTGCGATGGTCGCCAGTGTGCTCGTCACATATGAACCAGCAGGTCGTGGTATTGCGGGTGCTGGTGACGGTGCCGGGGGCAATACAGGCTCGCCCATACCCTCGTCGTACATATCGAAGCGAGGCGTGCCCGGCTTGGCTTCGACCTCCACGAAGGGACGCTGGAAGAACCCGCCGATGCCGCCTTCGAGTCCGCGCTTGCGCCGCACCACGATCGCGTCAGTGCCCAACTCGGCCTCGATGCGAGGGATCAGCTCATCGATCGAGCGTCCACGATATACACGGGTATCTCCGTCAGCGGGAGATTGATAAAGAGGGGCCCGACCGAAGCCGGGAGACACGCGCCTCGGGCGCGAATCCCCGTTTCGGCCAGACGGCCGTTGGCCGTCTGCGCCACCCTCTGGCGACTTCTCGACCGTGGCGCTTGCAGTGCTCATGCGTGGATGACTCCAATCGTTTCGACGTTGACGCCCGGGGCGATCTCGTTGTAGGAGCACACCGGGAGGTGGGGCTGGGCCTGGGCGATCAGCCGGCGCAGATGGCGGCGCACGCGCGCGCTGCACAGCAGCACGGGTCCCCGCCCGCCGCCGTGTCCGCTGCCGGCCCCGCGCGCGGCGGCGTGCTCGACCTGGTCACGCAGCGCGCCGACGATGGCCTGCGCGCGTGGCGGGTCCATCGCTAGGTACTCGCCATCTGTGGTCTGGGTGATCGAGGTGGCCACCTCCTGCTCGATCGCAGGATCCAGGGTGATCGCCTGCAGGCGTAGCTGCTCGTCCAGGTGCGGAGCGGTGATGGCGCGCCCCAACGCCTGGCGAGCGTACTCCGAGAGCAGACTCGTATCCCGTGTTATTCGCGCCTTGTCGCCGATCGCCTCCACGATCGTGCCCAGATCGCGGATCGCAAGGCCTTCGCCCAGCAGCGACTGCAGCACGCGCTGGATCTCGCCGAGCGAGAGCAGCTCCGGCACGACCTCCTCGACGACGGCTGCGTTGGTCTCCTTCAGCTGCTCCAGCAGCGCCTTGACGTCCTGACGCGTGAGCAGCTCCGCGGCGTGTCCGCGGATGGTCTCCGTCAAATGCGTCACCACCACCGACTCGGCGTCCACCACGGTGTAGCCCAGCGACTCGGCCTCGGCGCGGGCGGACTCGTGCACCCACATCGCCGGCAATCCGAAGGCAGGCTCGGTGGTGGGGATGCCCTGCAGATTGCCCACAGCGTCGCCTGGATCCATCGCCAGCAGGTGGCCGGGCATGATGCGTCCGCGCGTGACCTCGCTGCCGCGCACCTTCACGGCGTACTCGTGGCTCTCCATCCCCAGCTCGTCGTGAATGCGCACGGCCGGGATCACCACGCCCAGCTCGCTGGCGAGCTGGCGGCGGATCTGGCTGACACGGCGCAGCAGGGCGCCGCCGCCGCTGCCATCCACGAGCGGCACGAGGCCAAAGCCGATCGCCAGCTCCAGGGCGTCAAGCGGCGTGCGCTCCAGACCGTCGCCCTCCCCGGGGGGCAAGGCAGCCTGGGGACCCGCCGGTAGCGTTGCGGCGGCCGCCGGCGTCTCATCGCCCGGCATACCGTGACGAACGCTCCACCCGATCGCACCGAAAACGGCAGCGATCATCAGGAACGGCAGCTTGGGCAAGCCCGGTACGAGCGCGAACAGCCCGATCACGGCGGCGGCCACCAGCGGCGCCTTGCGCTGACGCAAGATCTGGTTGGCGATGTCCGAGCCCAGATCGCGTTCGGAGGCCGAGCGCGTGACGATGATGCCCGTCGCCACCGAGATCAAAAGCGCGGGGATCTGTGCCGCCAAACCGTCGCCGACGGTCAACAGCGAGAAGCGCTGCGCGGCTTCGCTGAAACCGAGGTGCTGCTGGGCCACGCCGACGACGATCCCGCCAATGAGGTTGATCGCGGTGATGATCACCGCTGCCATCGCGTCGCCCTTGACAAATTTGGAGGCGCCGTCCATCGCCCCATAGAAGTCGGCTTCGCGCGCGATCTCCAAGCGCCGCGCGCGCGCCTCGTCATCGGTGATCAACCCCGCGTTCAGATCAGCGTCGATCGCCATCTGCTTGCCGGGCATGGCGTCGAGGGTGAAGCGCGCGCCCACCTCCGCCACGCGTCCCGCGCCGTTGGTGACGACGACGAATTGGATCACGACGAGGATCAGGAAGATCACGAGGCCCACCACCACGTTGCCACCCACCACGAACTGCCCGAATGACTTCACGACGCTGCCCGCGTCGCCGCTGGTGAGGATCAGGCGCGTAACCGACACGTTGATCGCCAGGCGGAACATCGTCGTCAGCAGCAGCAGCGAGGGGAAAGCCGCGAAATCCAGGGCCTTGCTGAGATACATTGTCGCGACCACAACCGTCAGCGCCGCGGAGATGTTGACGGTGATCAGCAGGTCGAGCAGCATCGGCGGCAGCGGCACGACGAGCATCGTCACCACCATCACCACCGCCACCGCCGCCAGCAGGTCGGTGTGCTTCAAGAGCCTACGCGCGAGCTCGCTGTTCATACCGCTCGCCTCCTGCGCGCGGCCAGCCGGTACACGAATGCCAACACCTGCGCCACAGCGGCATACAGCTCCTGCGGTATCACCTGGCCGATCTCGGTCGAGCTGTGCAGCGCGCGGGCCAGTGGCGGATCGGGGACGATCGGCACGTCGTGCTCTTCGGCCACGCGGCGAATCTGCGCGGCGATTAGGTCCTGCCCCTTGGCCACGACCTCCGGCGCCAGCTGCGCGCCGTCGTAGCGCAGCGCTACCGCGAAGTGCGTGGGATTGGTGAGCACCACGTCGGCCTCGGGCACCGCCGCCATCATGCGCGCTCGCGCCGCCTGCATCTGGCGGCGGCGCAGCGCGGCGCGCACCTCAGCCGAGACGCCGTACTGGCGCAGCTCGTCCTTGACCTCCTGCTTGGTCATGCGCAACTGCTTTGCATGGCGACGGCGCTGCCAGGCCAGGTCGATGACGCCGATCGCGAGGTAGGCGAAGGCGGCGTGCTGGGCGATGCTCATCGCTTTAGCACCCAGCACCTTGCCGAGCGCCGCAGGCGGGATGCCCACCTGCGAGGCCAGATCGCCCATGCCCGGCAGCAGCGCCAAGGCTGCCACCCCCGCCACGGCGCTGACCTTCGTCACGGCCTTCAGCGCCTCGAAGATCGTGTTGGGCCCGAGCAGGTTGCGCAGGCCCGAGATTGGGTTGATACGACGGAAGTCCGGCGCCAGCGCCTTGGCGGAGGGGTGAAAGCCGACCTGCGCCACGCCCGCCAATAGGCCGGTGGCCATACAGATGCCCGCGATCGGGCCAACGGTCACAAGCATCGTCTGTAGCGTCTCGTGCAGCAGTTCTTGAAGCCCTGCCGTGGAGGTGGCCTGAGCGGGGCGGGCGATCATCGCGAGGATGCGCCGGAAGGATTCGGCACCCGCCCCGACGATGGCAGGACCGAGCAGGCTGAGCGCGAAAAGTCCGGCGATCAGCACCAGCGAACCGCCGGCATCGGCGGAGCGCGCCACCTGCCCTTTCTCGCGCGCATGCTCGCGGCGCTTGGGGGTGGCCTTCTCTGTGCGATCGTGCTGAGCCATCCTCTCAGCCTCCGTTTAGGCCACGTGCAGGGCGCCCATGGCGGCGCCCACACTGGTCGAGAGTTGATCGGAGAGCCAGCCCGCCACGAACGGCATCGAGGCGCCCACGATCAGCAGCGCCACCACTACCTTGGCGGGGAAGCCGACCGCGAAGACGCTGATCTGCGGCACGACGCGCGAGACCACACCGAAGGCGACGTCGGTGATCAGCAGCGCGATCACCACCGGCGCCGCGACCTCGAGCGTCGCCGCGAACACGCCGGTAACCATGTGCTCGACACCGCCAACGAGCGAGGAGAGCTGTGGCGCGGATGTCAGAGGAACCAACTGGAAGGTGCGCGCGAGCCCGCGCAGGGTCCATGCGTCTCCGCCGATGGCCAGGAAGATCAGCGTGCCCACGAGCGAATAGAACGCGGTCAACACACCCCCCTGATTGCCGTTCACGGGATCGATCAGGCCGCCGTAGGAAAAACCAGAAAGGACGTCCGCCAGGGACCCTGCCGACTCGATCGCGGCAAACAGTGCTGCCAGGGCGAAGGCAAAGCCAAAGCCCACCAGCAGTCCCTCCAGTACCAGCCCGCCGAGAGCCAGCGCGTCATTGGGTACGTGCTGCCCATGTAGTGCCACGGGCGCCAACCCGATGGAGATCGCCACCGCGATGATGCCGCGCACGCGCGGGGGGATCATCTTCGAGGAGAACAGCGGCGCCAGGAAGAACAGCGGCGTGACCCGGGCCAGCACCAGGATGAAGCCGGCGAGCTGGTTGCCGGCGAGCTGTTCAAGCAGATGGTTCACGAGCCCACCAGCGTTGGAATGGCCGTGTAGAGGTTGGTCGTGTAGGACACCAGCTGTCCCAGCATCCACGGCCCCAGCAGAACCACCACCACCGCGATCCCCACGATCTTGGGAATCAACGTAAGGCTCTGCTCCTGGATCTGCGTGACCGCCTGGAAGACGCTCACGAGCAGACCTACGACGAGTCCCACCAGCAGGAGAGGACCGGCGACTTTCAGCGCCAGGCTCATGGCCTGCGCGGCGAGGTTTACGACGGTGTCCTGGTTCATCTCTGGTGGGGGTGGGTGGGTGGGTTATGCATTTAGTGAAAGCTCTGCACGAGCGCCTTGATGACGAGGTCCCAGCCGTCGACCAACACGAACAGCAGCACCTTGAAGGGCAGCGAGATGAACGTGGGCGGCAGCATGATCATGCCCATGCTCATCAGCGTCGAGCTCACGATCAGATCGATGATCAAAAACGGTAAAAAGATCAGAAAGCCGATCTGAAAGGCGCTCTTGAGCTCGGAGACGATGAACGCCGGTATCAGTACCTCTGTCGGCACGTCCGCACGCGTCTTGGGCTGCTTGGCGTGCGCGAGGTCAACGAACAGCGAGATGTCCTGCACGCGCGTCTGGCGAAACATGAACTGGCGCAGCGGTTCCTCCGCGCGCGTGATCGCCGTGGCGGTCGAGATGTGGTGAGCGGTGAGCGGTTCGATCGCGTCGCGCTTGATCTGGCTCACGGTGGGAGCCATCACGAAAATCGTCAAAAACAGCGCGATGCCCACCAGCACTTGATTGGGGGGCGCGTTGGCCGTGCCCACGGCCGTGCGGATGAAGCCCAGCACGATCAGGATGCGGCTGAAGCCCGTAACGGTGAAGAGCATCGCCGGCACCAGCGTGAGGCCGCCGACGAGCAGCAGGATCTGCACGGCGCTTGAGGAGTTGATGTTCACCTGCGCACCGTCCATTCGCGCAAGCGCTCGAGCGCGCTTGGTCCATGCCCGGGGATCTGGATCGCGGCCCGGCCGGGGTCGGGGTGATTCGAATCCCCGCCCACCGCATCAGCCTCGCCCAGCAGACCCGCCGCGCGCGCCTGCTCTTCGCTGTAACGGTAGATCGGCGTCACGCCCTGCTCGGCGCTGCCCACGAGCAGGTGGTCGCTGCCCGCACGCACGAGGTGCAGCGAGCGCCCCGAGCCCAGCGGCAATGTGGCCACGCTCTGCAGGCCCTCGCCCGCGGAGCGGGTCTCGCGCCCGGACTTGACCTGCTTGAGAATCCACGTCAGCCCCCAGATCACGGCGATCACGATCAAGAGGCCCACGATCGTGCGCACGATGCTGGGGCCGCCTGCGGAGCTCGAGTGCGTTCCGACCTTGGCGGGGCTCAGGTTCAACGGTGTGTTTTCGCCACTTCCAGCGTGCTTGACGGCGGGTGTGAACGCCTGCGCGATGGAGGCAGGGGCCAGCGCCGACACGGCAAGCGTGAAGACTGCGACCCGTACGGTCGCACGCGAAAGCGGGAAGGACTTGATCATCGAGGGACGACTCCGAGGGAGAGTCGCCCCCGTTATCGGCCCCCATGCGAGCGTCTTTAGATCAGCTTTTGAACCTGCACGGCCCACTCGCCGTCGGCGCTCACGAGCAGTTCCCCATAGGCGAAGGGCAGCCCCCCAGCGAATAGTTCGATCGGCGCATCGGCGCTCTGCTCGAGCTCCACCACGGTGCCCTGCGGCATCTCCAAGGCGTGGCCCAGGGGCATGTGCGTACGCCCCAACTCCGCCCACACTCGCACCGGCACGCCGAGCATCCGCTCCAGCGCTCCCAGGCCGCGCTCGGCCTGACGTGCGCGGCCCAACCCTTCCTCCGCTTCTCCCTTAGCCCCCTCGGCGCTCTCGCCGAGGTCCCTGTCCGCGAGGGCGCCACTGAGCGTGGACGGCAGCCGGCCGGTTGCTGCGCTGGCCACCGTTGAGGTCAGCTTGACCGCACGGCGCGTGCCGCGCAGACCGGGGCGCCCGCGGCCAAGCGCCACGCCCTCGGCATACAGCGCCACGCCATCCTCGGCGCGCCCCTCAAGCGTCAGGGTCGTCCCCGGGGTCAGTGCCAGCATCTGCTCCACGGGCAGCTGGCGCGAACCCACCTCCGCACGCAGCAACACCTGCGCCTCGGCGAGGCCGCGCTGCACGGCCTGCTGCTCGCGCGGGTCCGGCTGCTGCGCGTTGCCCTCGCCGCCGAGGATCTCTCCCGCCACGGGCTCGATCGCCGACCAGGGAATCAGCAGCGACATGCCCGAGCGCTCGCCGTCGATGCGACACTCGAACATGAGCAGGAAGGTGGGCTCGCCGATCGGCGCGAACACGCCGGCGTCGCCTTCCATGTCGACCTGCCCGTACGTCAGCTCCAGACCACCGAGATCGCGCCACGCCAGCGCCAGCTGGCCGACGACCGCATCGAGGATGCCGCGCGTGAGCGCCCAGTCGATCTCGCTCAAGCGCCGCTCGGCTGGCGCCTGTGCAGCTGTGCCACCGAGCATGCATTCAAGCGCCTGCAGCAGCAGCGGCAGCTCGATCTCGAGCAGCATCTGGCGTTCGATGGGACGCGCCTGCAGGGCCACCGCAACCGACTGCGCCGGCAGCTGCGCGCGGGCCGCGGACCATGTCAGCTGGCTGGAGTCGGTTACGCGCAACTCCACCTGTGCACGCAGTTCGGTCGAGAGGCGATTGGCCACCGTCTCGCAAAAGGGGCTCAGCACGCGCGCGATCTGACGGCGGAACTCGGCCGTGAATTTCGTCGGCTGCGAGAAGTCCAGCGTGCGGATGCGTCGCGCGCGCGTGTGTGCGTGCGCGGGCGTCTCTTTTGTGTGCGGGGGCGTCTCCTGCGTGTGCGGCTCCCGCGCGGACGTCTCCTGCGCCTGTGTCTCCCGGGTACTCACGCCGGCTCTCCGCTCTCGCTGCCCTGCGCCTCGACGGGTGTCTGCTCGTCGGCAGCGCTCTCGCCCTCGCCGTCGAGGATCCCAATCACGCGCAGGCCGAACTGCTCGTCGACCACCACCACCTCGCCACGCGCGATCGGGGTGCCGTTGACGAGCAGGTCCACCGGCTCGCCCGCGAGGCGGTCGAGCGTCACGATCGAGCCCGCGCGCAGGTCGAGGGTCTCGCCGACGGTCATCTGCGTGCGCCCGATCTCCACGCTCAGCTCAAGCGGCACCTCGGCGACGCGGCGCAGGTCCGTGTCGAGACCGTCGGCGACGCTCACCGCGTCGGTCTCCTCAAACTGCTCGGGCTCGTAGTCGACCCTGTCCATGTCAACGTCCATATCCGTGTCGCTCATCTTGATCGGCGCTCCTATTGCACCGTCAGGTCGGGAAACAGCACCTCTGTCACCTTCACATCGGTCTGCTGCTTGATTGCATTGAGGATTTCGTGTTTGGCCTTGCCGCGGCCGCTGTCGTTGGAGAGCAACGTGCTGCTCTCGCCGGTCATCAGATTCGTGACGATGTCGCGGATCGCCGCTTCCTCGGGCAGGGTGCCCGTGCCGCCTTCGGTCGGGGAGCTGCCGGTGCTGGCGGGACCGCTGCTTTGCCCCGGCGCCAGCACCAGCCCGAGCGTGAGCTTGGCGAAGTGGCCGTCCTTGAGATTCAGCAGGAACGAGCCGGGGAACACGTAGATGGAGCCTTGGATCCTGTCCTTCACCACGATCTTGGGCTTGGTCATCGAGTAGGCCTCAAACGCACCCAGCAGCAGCACCACCAGCACGATTATCACCTTCTTGTTCCTGAGCATCGGACTAGTGTCCTTCCGCGCCGGGGGCGACCGCGTGCGCACCGCCGTTCGAGGTTGCCGCTTCGGACAGCGGCTGCGTACTGCTCCCATACATGCGCTGCAGCACGATTTCCACGCGTCGGTTGCGCGCCCTGCCCGTGGACGTCTGGTTGCTTGCGATCGGGCGCAGGTCGGCGTAGCCGGAGGCGGACAGGCGCGGTGCGAAGACGCCCTGACGGATGAGGAAGCGCACCACCATGCTGGCGCGCGCCGTGGAGAGCTCCCAGTTGCTGGGGAAGGAGGCGCCGCTGATGGGCACGTTGTCGGTGTTGCCTTCGATCGCCACCGGGTGCGTGCTGTCGAGGTTGACCAGCGCCGCGATCTCACTCAGGAGGGGAAGTGCGGGGGAGAGCAGGGTGGCGCTGCCCGAGGGGAACAGCAGACGGTCGGTGAGCACGCGGATGACGAGGCCGCGCGGCTGCACGGTTGTGTTGACGTCCTTGGCGAAGCCGTGGCTTGCGGCGTAGGCGTCGAGCTGATGCTTGAGGCGTTCGAAGCTGCTCTGCTCCTGTTCGGCCTTGGACACCGAGGCGCTCGCGCTGGCGGCGGCGGCGCTGTTTTCGGGGCTGCTGGTGGCGTGGGGGCTGAGCGGCACGATCGACTGCACTTCCGTGCTCGCGGGAGCGCTCTTGGCGCTGGCGGTGGAGCCCTGCTTGGCGATGTCCTTGCCGCCGGGCAGGATGTTGTCGGGGGAGAAGGCCGCTTTCAGCGACTTCTGCAGGGCCTGTATCTTCGAGATGTTCACCGAGGAGATCGAGAACAGCACCATGAAGAGCGCCATCAGCAGCGTGATCATGTCGGCGTAGGTCAAAAGCCAGCGCTCGCCGTCCTCGTGGCCGCCGCCGTGCGCGTTATGTCGGCCGCCGCGGCGGCCGCGTGCGCGTGACATCGCTAAGCCGCCTCGGCTTGCAGGTTGGCCCCGGCGCCGCTGCCACTTGGGTTCTCCTCGCTGGAGCGCTCGCTGGGCGGTAGGTAGGACATCAGCTTGTCTGCCACCAGCCGCGGGTTATCGCCCGCCTGGATCGAGAGGATGCCCTCGAGCGTCATCATCCGCAGCTCGGTCTCTTCGGCGGAGATGGCCTTCAGGCGGTTGGCGATCGGCAGGAAGATGACGTTCGCCGAGCCCACGCCCATCAGCGTTGCGAGGAAGGCGGAGGAGATCGAGGGACCCAGCGTGGAGGGCGCGGCGAGGTTCTCGAGCACGTGCACCAGGCCCATGACGGTGCCGATGATGCCCATCGTCGGTGCGAAGCCTCCGGCCTTCTCAAATGGCGCGGCAGCCGCGAGATGGCGGGCGGCCATGCCATCGACCTCGGCCTCGAGGATCGCGTGGACCATCTCGGGATCCGTGCCATCGACCACCAGTTGCAGCGCGTTGCGCGTGAACATGTCCTCCACCTCGCCCAGTTGCGCATCCAGCGCGAGCAGACCCTCGCGGCGGGCCTGGTCGGCGAGTCCCACCAGCAGATCCAGGCGGCCGCGCATGTCCGGCGGTTCAGCGGCAAAGACCATCTTGTAGAGGCTGGGGATGCGCTTCATCGAAGTCATTCCCACGCTCGCCAGCGTCACCCCGCCGGTCCCGCCGATGATGATGATCAGCGCAGGGATGTTCATGAAAACGGCCGGGCTCGTGCCGTCCATCATGGCGCTCAACAACAGGGCGCCCATGGCGACCCCGATCCCGATAGCTGTTGCGGCTTTCATCGCCCTCGTTCATCGGCCGCGGGCCGTGATCCTTCAGTTTGCATGGACCGGACGGACAGGCGAGGGGTCCCGTTCGGGTCTTCGGTTTCGCATCGCCTCCGAGAGCACCTCCACGCGCCAAGCGCGCACATGGTCGGCGACTTCCTCGGGTGACTCGGCGACCACGACCTTGGCGGTGGTGGCGAGCGTGACGACGGTGTCCGGCGTGGACTCGATCGTCACGATCAGGTCCGGATTGAGCTGGAATGGCTCGTCGGTATGCCCGAGCCGGTGCAGGGTTATCACTTGGAGCCTCCTCTCTATTTGGTTGGCGCTGTCTTTTGGGTCGTTTGCTTGCCACGGGTGGACGACGCCTATTGACGCCGTCCACCCGTGGCTCCTCGGATTCGTCCCCCTTCATTACTGGACCATGCTCACCACCGTCTGCAGCATCTGGTCGGAGATGGTGATGACACGCGAGTTGGCCTGATAGCCGCGCTCGGCCGTGATCATCGACGTCATCTCGCCGGCGAGATCGACATTTGACATCTCGAGCTCACCGCCGATCGTGGCGCCAAAGCCGCCTGTGTTGGGCGTACCCACGATCGGAGCGCCCGAGTTGGTGCTCTGCGCCCACAGCGAGCCGCCCAGGCGCTGGAGGCCCGACTGGTTGGCGAACTGCGCGAGTGAGATGTAACCCGCGGTGACCTGCTGCTGGAAGGTCGGCGAGGCGGGGTTCTCATCCGCATAGCTCACCGCGCCGTCCTGTCCGATCGACACGTTGGCCGAGCCGGGGGGGATGACGATGTAGCTGTCCGCCGCGCCCGGAGCGTAGGTGGTGCCAGCTTCGGTCACGGTCGCCACGGCGCTGCGCCCGACCACATACTCGCCTGACTGCGTCGTCAGGAAGCCCTTCGTGTTGGTCGTGAGATCGCCTGCGCGCGTGTACTGCATGTTGGCGGGCAGGCCCGTGGTGTAAGGCGGACCGGCGGGCGGCGTGCCGCTGCCGACACGCAGGAACCCGGGGCCCTGGATCGCTACATCGAGGGGGTTGTTGGTTGACTGGAAGGAGCCCTCGGACATCTGCGAGTCGGTTGAGTTGACCTGCACTCCGAGACCCACCTGCATGGGGTTGGTACCGCCATTGTTGGTGGTCGCCGCAGAGGCTCCGCGGAGCACCTGCGTGAGTGAATCGGCAAAGGTGACACGCGCCGACTTGTAGCCAACGGTGTTGACGTTGGCCAGATCGTTGGCAGTCACATTGAGCATCGTCTGATTTGCGTCCAAGCCGCTGATAGCGGCGTACATTCCACCCATCATCGTGGTTGCACTTCCTTTCGCGGCCCCCTCATAGAGGTCCAGCCGTCGTTGTCTTGTTGTCGTTTCCGCCGTGAGGTCGGGGTTGTCGTTGTCCGGATAAGGGTCAGGGTTGAGGTTTGATCGTCACGCGATGACCGCGCTGTCGATATTGGTGAAAACGTGCTCGCGCATGTGCTGGGCGCCCACAGCCGTGACTACGGTGCGATTGCCCACGGACACCACGAAGGCGGTGCCGTCGACGAGCACAACTGAATCGCGCGAGCCCTTGCCGGCTGCGCGCCCCACTCCCTCATTCAGCCTCGAGAGGGTGGAAGGATCAAGTTCAATGCCCCGCCGCTGCACGCGCTCGAGCGCGTGGCGAGAAAAGTGCAGGGATTCGGGACCTGTAGCCCGGTGCAGAACCTCAGCGAAGGCGGGTCCGCTTGGCGTTGAGCCTGCCTGTGCAGGCGTACTGCCCTTGGCAGGGCCAATACCCGGGATCAGCGCGGGATTCGTGGGAATTGCTGCGCTCATCGCCTTAGGAGACCTGGGTGATGGTCGAGGGGCTGATGCCGGCGATGCCTTCCACCGTCAGCGTCGCCCCGGAGGATGTGATCTGTACGTTCTGCACCACGCCCTTATGGGTTTCACCGGTCGCGGGATTGGTGCAGGAGACCGTGTGACCGATCAGAGCCACTGCCTGAGAGACCTGCTGGGCGGTAGCCGACTGCGCGCTGGTTTGCGCCATGTTCGTGACCTGCTCGAGCTCGGTGAACTGTGCGAGCTGGCCAAGGTAGGCAGAGCTGTCGGTCGGCTGCAGAGGGTCCTGCGATTGCAGCTGCGCGACCATCAGCTTGAGGAAGTCGTTCTTGCCAAGCGTCCCAGCGGGGTTGCTCGGAGGGGTATTGGAGGGAACGCTCGGCTGCACAGGCGCGGGGGTGGGGGAGGCGCTTGTCGGGGTGGGGGAGACGGTTGTCATTGGATTGAGTGCCTTTCCTGAGATGTGGGAGTCACGCCAGTACGTCGACGAGGGCGCCGCGAGCAAGCCCGGGCGATGTCGCGATGGAGTCGGATATGGCAGCTGGAGGGGCGTCCTGATCCTCTTCACCGTCGTCGCTCGCTGGTTGCCTTGAGTCAGATGTGGAAGTGGATGCGAAGGGCACGTGTGCACGTCCATCGCGCTGCTGCGTGCCGGCTTGAGCGGAAGCGGAGGTATCCATGTGCAGCGCTGTGAGCCCCAGCGAGTGCAGTGACTGGCGCAGCTCCGCATGTCCCTCCGCGAGCGCCTGAGCGCCAGCGGGGGTGTCAGCGGTGACGCGCGCGATCAACCCCTGGGCGCCCTGGGAGAGGTGAATCCGGATCTCGCCCAGCTCGGCTGGCGAGAGCGCGATGCGCGCCTGCGAGAGTCCCTGGCTCCTAGCCAGCTCGATCGTCGCATGTACCGCCTCGATGGCCTGCAGCAGTCCCTGTCCATAGCTAAGTACCGGAGCCGTAGCGCTGCCGTTGAGGACTGTCGGCGCCGGGGAGGGCTGGTCGGTTGCGGCAGACGCCGACACGCTCGTGCTCGGTACGCCGGAGGCGATGCTGGGCTCCACGGTGGCAGTGCGCGTTGCGGTCATGGTGGGGGTCGGCGTGCTCGTGGCCGACGTCCTGCTTGCAACTGTGGCGGGCAGCGCGTTGGCGGCGGCATTGGCGGCCGGCTCCGCGGTGGCGGAAGCGCCTGTCAAGCGCACGCCGGACTGCTCACCCGGAAGCGTCCCCTGCGGATGCACGGCTGCTTGGGCACCGGCTGGAAGCGTGTGGGCTGGAGAGGTGGGCGTGCCGTCTTTGGCCGGAAAATCACCAGCCGCCGCAGGCGCGGATGCCACCGCTGCTGGCATGGGCTTGGCAGATGCCAAGACAGGCGGGTTGGCAAGGACGGTGGCATTCGTGGCCAGGGCCGTTGGCGAAGCCGGCGGGCCGCTCACAGCCGAGCTCGGAGTTGAAGTTGAGCTCGGCGTGGTGGGAACAGCAGGCGTTGGGTCGGGGGTTGCGAGGGTGGTGAGCATCCTGGCAAAGGGTGGGATGGGCGCATGGGCGCCGGCTACGTCGGCGGCGGTGGGGGACGCCTGCGTGCTGTCCGTTGCCGTGGGCGGCGCGAGCGCTTGATCGGGAACTGTTGGGGTGGTGCCCGACGCGCAGGCCGAAGCGGGAGGTGCTGACGTAGATGCGGGTGTCGGCGGAGATGCGGATGTCGACAGAGGTGCAGGTGCTGACGTAGATGCAGGTGCCGAAGTGGATGCAAAAGAAGCAATCGCCGGTGCGCTTGCGAGTTGCGCCAACGGCTTCGCGGAGGGAGCAGGCGCAATCTGGGCTTCTTTGGTGGCGCTGAGAACCGCCTTGGCATCCTTCTTCTCAGGCTTAGTCGCTCCACGTTCCTTGGCGCTCTGCTGGTGGCCTTCCGCAGTGGCGGTCCGGGCCATTCGATCCTCGAGGGTGCTCCGGAAGAGCGGCCCCTCGGGCGGGACCCCCGGCGGAGCCCCGCTGACTCCTGCGGACGGAGGCGAAGAGCTCGGCGGCGGCGCCGGTGCGAGGGTGGGGGTGGCAGGACCGCTCATGCGATCGACCCCGTTGGTGTTGGGCTGCCGGTGGAAGCCAGTGATTGGCGATAGGCATTGGCATACCCGAGCACCTTGTGCACGTAGTCCTGGGTTTCGGCGTAGGGAGGCACGCCTCCGTACCGCTGCACCGCGCCAGGGCCCGCGTTGTAGGCGGCGAGCGCCTCTTCGGTGTTGCCGCCGAACTGGCTCATCATCTGGCTCAGGTAGCGCGCGCCGCCTTCGATCGATTGCACCGGATCGAGCGGGTTTGAGACGCCCAACGAGGAGGCTGTGCCGGGCATAAGCTGCGTCAGGCCGAGGGCGCCGGCGCTGGAGCGCGAGTTGGGATCGAAACCGGACTCCTGCTGGATCAGGCCGTGCAGGACCGCTGGGTCGAGGTTGTAGCGCGCGGCGGCCTGAGCGATGGCTCCGTCGTAGGGTGTCGAGCCGGAGCTGCCGACTGAGCTGGCGCTGCCGGTGCTGGGCACGGCAACCGCGAGGGGAGTGGCTGCGGCGGGAGGAGTGGCTGCGCCGGGGGGAATGGCTGCGCCCGGGAGACTGGTGGCGGCGGGAAGAGCGGCAGCGGCGGTCGCTGCGCTTGCGGTGGCGACTGGGGTCGCGGAAGAGCTTGCCGAGGCGGCGTTGAGCGCAGCGGCGAAGCTTGTTGCCGATGCCCCCTGCTTGATCTGAGAGATCATTCCCTGTAGCTGTTGCACACGCTGCATGGCGGCAATGGCATCGGCCGGTCCCGTTGGAGTGAGCGGTTGTGCGCTCATGCGGCGCTCCTGCGGAAGCGCTCCAGGGCGATCTCATCGAGCGCATTGCTTTCATGGCGGCGAGACTCGCGCAGGTGCTCGGCGCGATGGCGCTCCTTCAGGCGCTCGAGCATCTCTCGCTCGCGAGCCATTTCGCCCAGCTCGGCGTCACGGTCGGCAACCTGGGTCTCGTGGTGTGCCAGCTCGCGCGCGCCGGCGCTGCGCTGGGTCTCGATATGCTCGACGAAGGCCTGACGGGCGTGCAGCTCCGCGGCGCTCACAGTGGCGCTGGCGCCTACTGCCAGACGCTGCTCGGAGCGTGCGTGGTCGAGGTGTGCCTCTACCGAGCGCAGGTGATCGAGGCTCGTCGTGCGCTGCGTGATGGCCTGGGCGAGTGCCAGCCTGGCCATGTCCTCGCGGCGCTCGCGCAGGGCACGGACGCGCTCCAGTCGGAAACGGAATGAGGGTCCGGTCACGGCCCGGTGATCGGAAGCTCAGATTCGTTCTTTAGCCGGCCCCACCCCAGAAGTATAAGAGTCTTCTAATAGTAGGGCAAAAGTGATCCGATTGCCCCAACTATTCGCAAAGAGAATATTCGACTCGCGTCTAGCGAGTCGCGCTCAGATCGCCAACGATGCTATGCATCAAGTATTGAATCATCCCGACCCCTAAACAAGCTCCCCACCTGCCAATCCCCGCCTGTTGCGGTGGATCGCCGTCATCCCTGGAAGCGGCGCCCCAGCATCAGATTGCTTCAGTTCTAGTATCTATACAAAGTGCTCCATCTATCGAGACTGTGAGACGTCAACATGAAGACCACCAAGAAAGACGAAGATATTTCGATCACCCTCTCCCCGGTGCAGATCGAGCAGGTGATGCGCTCTGCCGGGCAGAGCCGCAATGGGACCGTGTCCAACCTGCTGCTGGCGGCCCTGGATAACGCCTACAAGCCGACCAATGGAAGCGGCAAGCGAGCAGGCAGCAAGGGCAAGTCGCTGCAAAAGGCAACCCAGGAGGCGCTTGAGGACGCTCTCACCGATCCCCAGCTCTCGCAGTCCCTGCTGCGCGGATTGGCGATTCTCTCCTCTTACGGCCCCGAGCGGCCATGGCGGGCGATCATCGATCTGGCCCAGCAATTGGGCATGTCTCCCTCCACGACCCATCGCTATGTCAAGACGTTGCGAGCCGTGGGTCTGCTGGAGCAGAATCCCACGACGCGGGAGTATCGCCCGGTCGCGCGCTAGGAAGGATCAGACACTCAGGTGCAGCGCCGGGATCGCCGACGGTCCCGGCTCGGCTTGGGCTGGCTGTTCGTCGGGTTCGAGCGCCTCGCCCTCGAGAACCTCGCTGCCCGCGGGCTCCAGCGAGTCCGCGAGCTCCAGCAGCTGCGCGTCCGCCTGCTCTGGCGTGCTCGGCTCGATCGTGGCCTGACGTAGGAAAGAGTCGATGCGGGGCCTGTGCGCGAGGGCCGCGTCGAGCATTGGGTCCGTGCCCGCGTTGTAGGCGCCGATGGAGATCAGATCCTCCTTCTGGTGCAACGCCGCAAGCGCCGTGCGCAGGCGCTGGCCGGCGCTCACCACCTCAGGTGAGGCGATCTCGCCGAGCAGGCGCGAGACGCTCTGCAGCACATCGATCGCCGGATAGTGGCCGGCATGGGCCAGCGCGCGCGAGAGCACTACGTGCCCGTCGAGGATCGAGCGCACGGCGTCGGCGATTGGCTCGTTCATATCGTCCCCGTCCACGAGCACTGTGTAGAGGCCGGTGATCGAGCCCTTGGGGCTCGTCCCCGCGCGCTCCAGCAGGCGCGGCAGCAGCGCGAACACGCTGGGGGTATAGCCGCGCGTGGCGGGTGGCTCACCGATGGCTAGGCCGATCTCACGCTGGGCCATGGCAAAGCGCGTGACGGAGTCCATCATCAGCATCACGTCGTGACCCTGATCACGAAAGTACTCTGCGATGGTGGTGGCGGTGAAAGCAGCTTTGATCCGTACCAGCGCCGGCTGATCGGAGGTTGCCACGACCACCACCGAGCGCGTCAGCGCGTCGCCGAGGTCGCGCTCGATGAACTCGCGCACCTCGCGCCCGCGCTCGCCGACGAGAGCGATGACGTTGACGGTGGCGGTCGTTGAGCGGGCGATCATGCCCAGCAGCGAGGACTTGCCCACGCCCGAGCCGGCGAAGATGCCCAGACGCTGGCCCAGCCCACAGGGCACGAGGCCGTCCAACGCACGCACGCCAAGGCCCACGCGCCGATCGATGCGCGGGCGACTCATGGCGCCGGGTGGCGGAGCGATCGTGGAGCGCAAGCTGGTGGCCGCTGGCGTACGCAATGCGTCGGGAGCGGACGCGGCGGAAGGGCTCGCGCTAGGAGCGAACGCGCTGGAAGCGCTCGTGATTGTTCCGATCTCGTCCAGCGGGTTGCCCAGTCCGTCGATCACACGCCCCAGCAGGCTGGAACCCACTGCCACGCGAAATGGCGCCCCGGTGGCCTGCACCTTCGTGCCGGGGCCGATGCCGTGTAGCTCACCCAGTGGCATCAGCAGCGTGCGTCCATCACGGAAGCCCACCACCTCGGCGCAGACAGGCGGCCCGGAGCGCTCCGTGTGCACCTGACAGACCTCGCCGACCTCGGCCTGCAGACCGGTAGCCTCGATGATCAGACCGATCAGGTTGCTGACGTAGCCATTTCGCTGCGCGAGATCGGCCGCATGTAAGACCGTGGCGGCGCGGTTCAGCCCAGTGTGGATGTTCGTGTCGGACGCCTGAGTTGCCTCGGCGGCGGCGCTCATGCTGCGCTCTCCGCATCCGGCAGCGCCAGCAGCAGCTCTCGTGCACGCTGTAGCTGTGTCTCGACAGTGACGTCGATCTCGCCCTCGGCGGTGCGCACTACCGCGCCGCCGCGGCCCACACGACGGTCTGCCTGCACGTCGCACAGCTCGATGCCGCCTGCCTGCGCCTGAAGCTTGCCGACGGCGCTGCTCACGATCTCCAGGTCCTCGGGGTCCACGAGCACGACGATCTGACGCCTGTCCGCAACGCGGCGCAGCGCTCCGCGCACGACGTCTACGACGCGCTCCGGCTCAGCCTCGAACGCTCCCGCGAGGATCTTGGCGGCCAGCGCGAGCGCCAGCTCCACGGCGTCGCGCTCCAGCTCAACCGCGATCTGTGCGCGCAGCTCGTGCAGCTCGCGCAGCGCCTCGCCCATCGCCAGGGCTGCGGCGGTGGTCTGCGCTGTTCCGTCCTGGTGGCCCTCGGCGCGACCCTCGGCGTAGCCCTCGGTCCGGGCCTGCGCGCGGATCTGCTCGCCGGCGGCGACGGCCTGAGCCAGCGCTCGCTCAGCAGCGTCGCGCGGCGGGGGTGGGGAGGGCTCGAGCTGCTCGAAGGAGAAACCGGCGCTGATCTGCGAGGCGTCGGCGTTGTCTTCCACGACCTCGCCCGTTTGGACCGCGGCACGGGCCGCGGTGGCGGTCTCAGACAACGTCCTCGCTCTCCTCGCCTTCGCCGGAGAGCACGATCGTGCCAGCCTCCTCCAGCTTACGTACGACGGCGACGATGCGGCCCTGGGCCTCATCGACATCACGCTTGCGCTGGGGCTGCTGGACCTCCATCTCCTCCACCAGCATCGCCGCGCCGCGCTCGGACATGTTGGCCATCACGATCTCCTTGACCGGCTCCGGAGCGCCACGTAGCGCCAGTACGAGATCCTTCTGATTGGCCTCACGCAGGACCTGCTGGATGGCGCGCTCCTCGAGCTTGACGATGTCCTCGAAGACGAACAGCATGCGCCTGACCTGCTCAGCGAGGCCCTGGTCGGTGGAAGTGAGATGGTCGAGCACGTTGCGCTCGGTGGGGCGGTCGGCGTGGTTGAGGATGTCAGCCAGCGCCTTGGCGCCACCGGCGGAGGTGTACTCCTGCTCGACCAGCGTGGTGAGCTTCTGGCGCATGATCTCCTCGACCTGCTGGATCGTGCGCGGACTGGTCTCGCCCATGCGCGCGATCCGCAGCGCCACATCGGGTTGCAACTCCTCGGGCAGCTGCGCCAGCACCTGCGCGGCCAGCACGGTGTGCAGGTTGGCGATCACCAGCGCCATCGTCTGCGGCGACTCGGTGCGCAGGAAGGCCACGATCTGCTCGGGCTGCGTGCGGCGCAGGAACTCGAAGGGGCGCATCTCGATGACGGTGGAGAGGCGCCCGATCAGTTCCTCCGCGCGCTCCGCTCCAAGCGCACGCTCGAGCACGTCGCGGGCGAAGTCGATGCCGCCGGCCACTTCGCCGCCGCCAGCGGAGCTGCTGAGCGCGGCGAGCTCGTTGAAGATCGTCTCCGTCGTCTCCTCCTGCACGCTGCTCAGCTTGGCCATCTCCAACGACAGTCCCTCGATCTCCTCCTCGCGCATGTGCTGCATGACAGCGGCCGCGCGCTCGGAGCCCAGAGCGGCCATCAGCACGGCCGCCTTGCGCCGCCCCGAAATGCGCGCATTGGTGCGCGCGGGCAGCCCCGCGGGCTCCTCGACGGCTGGCAGCTCGATTGCCATCCGCTAGTCCTCTTGCATCCACGTGCGTAGCTGCTGCGCCACGCGGTCGGGGTTCTCCTGCGCGAGCTGCTCAACGCGCTGGCGTACCGGGGCGTCGCCGCCAGCGCCACCGACCGGCACGGGGGTTGGCACCTCCACGGGCGCCGAGGTTGTGCGCTCGAGCTCGGACAGGCGCACGGGCAGCTCCAGCTCGCGCAGCCACACCGGCTCGTGATCGATCTCCTCGCTCTCGCGCTTGCGCAGGGAGCGAGTGGTGAAGAACAGGAAGGCCAGCGAGGCGAGCGCGATCACCGCGTACTTGGCGTAGCCGATGATGCCGCCCGCGGGCCCCGCGGAGGGGGTGGCGGGCTTGGCGAAAGCCATCTGTGCGATCGAGACGGTGTCGCCGCGCTTGGGCTGCAGGCCTGCGGCATTGGCGATCGCTTCCTTGATCGCCGGCACCGACGCCGCGGGCACGGACTTGTCGAGCAGCACCGAGACGTGCTGGTTGTTGATCACCCCTGGTGCCACGGTGGAGTGCGTGACGGTCTTTTCCACGCCCAGCGAGGTGTTGGTGATTTCGTGCTTGTAGTTGGACTTGCCGCCGGCGCCCGTCTGCGCGTAGGCGGGGATGTTGGCGGTGCCCGTCGCCGCACCGCCACCCGAGCCGTTGCCGGCCAAGGTCTCGAGGTCCTTGCTCTGCTGCAGGGGCACGCCGGTCTTGCCGTAGGTCAACTTATCTTCGGTGGTGTGATTGACGTTCATGTCCGCATACACCTGCACCTGTGCCTTGCCGGGGCCGAGCGTCTGCGCGAGCATCGCGTTGAGGCTGGCCCCCATGCTCGCGTCGTAGCGTTCCTGCGCGCCCTGCTTGGTCGCTTCGCTGCCGCCGCCGGCGCCTTCGGAGCCGCCGGCAGGCCACAGCAGTTGGCCGCTGCCATCGGTGATGGTGACCTTGCTTAAAGACAGGCCGGGGACGCTCGATGCCACCAACTGGGCGATGCCGCGCACCGAGCCTGGATCGAGCGAGGTCGTGCCCGCCAGCAGCACCGCTGCGCTGGCCGTCGTCTGGCTGGAGGCGAACAGCTGCGCCTGCGGCGAGGGCAGCACCAACTGCACCTGTGCGCCCGTGACGCCCTGCACGTTGTCGATCGTTTCTTCCAGCTGGCCCTGCATGGCGCGCTGGTAGTTGACCTGCTGCTGGAAGTTGCTTTCGCCGAGACTCTGCTTTTCAAACAGGGACAGATTGGGATGAGTGCCGCCGAGCACGCCTGCGCTCGCCAGCGCCACGCGCGCTTGGGCGGTCTCGTTGGCCTGCACCGCCAGTGCCGTGCCGTTGCTCTGGAGCTGGTAGCTGATGCCGTGCTGATCCAGCGCACTTGTCATCTTGCCCGTCTGCGCAGGGTTCAGACCGCTGGCCAGTGTGGCGTAGCTGGGCTTGGAGACCATGTGCAGGAACAGGTAGATGAACAGCACGGAGACGGCGAAGGAGCCCCCGGCGATCAGCCATCCGCGGGGAGAGAGCCGTGATGCGAGTTGGGCGACAGGCATGGATTAGACCTGGGTCTGGAAGATGTTCGTGGCCGCTTCTACGGCCTTGGTGCGAATCTGCGCGGCGAGCTGCATCGCAAGCTGTGCGTCCTGCACGGTCACCACCGCGCTCTGGGGATCGCTGACCGTTCCAGTGGCCAGTCCCCGCGCGGCGCTGTCGCCGCTCTGCTGGGTCTTCTCCAACGAGGAGATGGCTTCTGTAAGGGCGCCGCTGAAGCCATTGCCTGGGCCGGCCCCCGCAGCGCCGCCAAGGGTCGGTTCGGCTGCGCCGGCGGGAGCGCCCTGGCCGATGCCTTCCAGCTGGCCGGCGCCCTGTTGGCTAGTGCTGATCTGGTTGGCCGCGGCCTGACCGATGGCCCCGATGGCGGGCACGATCACTTCAACAGCCCCAGTGTCGAGGTAAACATCGACTTCGCCGTCTGCATAGCTGTCACGTCTGATTGGTAGCCACGCGACTCGGAGATGAGATCGACCATTTCGGTGACCGTGTTGACGTTGGGCATCTTCACGTAACCCTTGGCGTTCGCATCGGGGCTGCCAGGGTCATAGATCTGCTGATCGGGGGTGCCGTCGGCGACGATCCCCGCCACCTTCACGCCACCGCCGTTAGCGCCGGGCTGGGCGCTCATGGCGCCGGCCAGCGCGGTGCCGAAGCCTGCGGTGCCGATCTGTTCCAGGACCACATCCTGGCGCTGATAGGGCTGGCCGCCCGCACCTCGCGTGGTCTGCGCGTTGGCGAGGTTCTCAGAGGTCACATCCATGCGCACGCGCTCGGCTGAGAGGCCGCTGGCGGCGATGTCCAGGGCGGGGATCAGGCCCATCTCTAACCCACGCCCATCGCGGATCGCATGATTCCGTCACGTGCGCCCAGCACCTGAGTCATCGCCTGGTAGTCGAGACCGTTCTCGGCGAGACGTGCTGACTCTGCGTCAATGTTCACGCCGTTGCCGTTAGGCCCGGCGGCGCCGGGTTGTACTTCGGGCTGGAACTGCACCTGGGACAGCGATTCTTCGCCGCCGGCCATCGCGTTGCGCAGCGTCGCCTGGAAGTTCACGTCCTCGCGCTTGTAACCCGGGGTGTCGGCGTTGGCGACATTGTTGGTCAACAGCGTCTGACGCAGCCAAGCGCCGCGCATGCCGGCCTCTAGCGTGAGTTGGGTGCTGTCAAGGAGGGACAAGGTGGGAAGGCTTTCGCTGTGCCCTCCGTGGGCCACTTCCGACCCCCGTCCTTGAGGGCCGTCGCCTGATCGAGGTTCAGGTCCCTCCCGTCATCGGCTGCCATCGGGCAACCTTTAGAGCTGGTTAGGCGCTGCGATCGATCCTGCGGATGCGACGACGTTCCTGTTGGGCATAGCCATGCGCGACACGGCTTGCCTGCGCGGTCGTGCGCATGTCGCAGAGCATCGCCTCGCGCAGGCGCAACAGCTCGACGTGCGTGCGCTCGTGCGCCAGCGCGGCCTGCTCCAGCAAGGGGCGGGCCGCCACAGGAGGCTGCGCCGGCAGCTGCGCGACGAGCGCTCGCCACTCCTCGCCGAGCGCGTGCATGTCGTCGATGCGTCCCATCCCGGCCAGCTCCAGCTCACGCTCGGAGAGCTCGAGGATCGCTGCATAGGGGTCGAGCGTGGCGTCGGCGATCGTCATCCGGCCACCGCCCTAGGCCGCTCGGCGACCTCGGTCCATGCCTCGCGCAGCTCGCCCAGCAGGTTGCTCACCTCTTCGAGCATGCGCGTGTCTTGTCCCATGCGCCCCCGATTCAGGTGCGCCAGGCAGAACTGGTAGATCGCGTGCAACCGCTCGGAGATCTGCCCCTGCTCCAGATCCAGAGTTCCGTCGAGCTGAGCGATGATCAGCTCCGCGCGGCGCAGCGTGTTGTGCGCACGCTCCACCTCGCCTTCCTCCATCGCGATGCTCGCCTGACGCAGGAAGCGCCGCGCGGCGTCGTAGAGCATCACCACCAGCTCGCCGGGTGAGGCAGAAAGCACCGCGCTCTGGCGGTATGCCTGCGGCGATGCCGTGGAGGGAGCCATCCTGCCCTGGTGATCGGCCGCGGTCTTTGGATGTTGAGGCTCAGGTATGGCTCTGACACGCTCAGGCGTGACTCGGCCCTTGCTAGTGACCCGAGCTCGAGCTCGAGTTCGCGCCTGCGATCGCGGCGGTGTTAGCCGTGATCGCGTTGATCTGGCCCGTAAGCCAGCTCTGCTGTGCCTGAATCTGCGACATCGCGGCTTCCATGGCAATGAACTGCTGCTGCAGGGACCGCTGGCGGACTTCGAGCATTTCGTTCATGCTCGTGATGTGTTCGCCAAGCTGCGCGATGCTGGTGGTATCACCCGTGATCCGCGCTTCCAGCGTGCCGCCCGGTTCGGCGTCCACATTGACCAGCTTCTGGAAGCCCTGTGACCACTTCTGCAGCATTTCTTCCACACCTTTGGGGTTCGTCTGGATCGCTTCGGAGAGCTTGGTGGTATCGACTTTCAGTTCACCTTCCACCGCGCCCTGGGAGGGGATCGCGCTGCCCGTGGCCGTGCCGGTGCCCACGCCGATGTCGGCCAGACTCGTGATCGTGCCCGTCAGGCCTTCCGCGGGGGTGTAGAGCGCCTGGCGCATGTTGTTCACGAGGTTTCCCAGGTCGCTGTCGCCGAACAGGGTGCCCGTACCTAGTTCTCCCACCGTCTGGGGGTGTTCAGGCGGCTTTGTCGTCAGCTGATTGTGGATCTGGCCCACCGTCGAGTTGTAGAGCTTCACAAACGATTCCACCTGAGCGGTGATCGCGCTAACGCTCGCTCCAGGGGCGCCCACGTCGATCGTCACCGGACCGCTCACAGTCGTCAACCCGTTCAAATTCAGGGTCACGCCCGCGATCGCGTTCTTGACGGTGTTGGAGCTGGAGGTGCCCGCGACTCCGTCGACCGTGTATTCGGCGTTCTTGCCCTGCTTGGCCTTGCCTGCCACTTCACTCAGCGTGCCGCCCGGATCGGAGACTGCGATGAAGCCTTCGCCGGTGTTGCCGGTGGCACGGTTGGACAGCACCACCTTGCCTTCTTCCAGCGCCGCCGCGTACACCGTGGCCTTGCTGTCGGAGTTGATCGCATCGACGAGTTCCTGGATGCTCGCACCCGCCTTCACACTGATTTCCTGACCGTCGATCGTGAGCGTGTCGGCGGCGGCGGGGCTCGTGAAGGTGAACGTGCGCTGCGCCGAGTTGGCGAGCTGCGTGACGTTCACCTCATAGCCGCCGACGCCCGCGCCCTTGGTGCTCAGCGCTGTGATCAGGCTAGAGTTGCTGGTGCTGACGGCCTGGGAGGTTTCGAACAGAGCCGGCGAGGCCAGGTCGGCCGCGGAGAAGGACAGCTGCTGCAGGCTGCTCTGGATTTGCTTCAGTTGCGTCTGCTGCGCCTGCAGCGCGCTCTGTTGATTCGTCAGTTGCGCCACCGGTCGGCGTTCCACCGCCATCAATGCGTTGATGATTTCGTTGGTGTTCAGGCCCGAGGCTAGCCCCGTGATGTTGATCGGGGCGCCTGCGCCTGTGCCGGTGATCGATGTGGTTGGCATCGCTGCGCTCCCTACCGCCCCTACTCCAGCGGCTTTCCGGCGGCCACCTCGAGTGCTTCCGAGGGGGAGATCGTGCGCAGTACGCGCCCACCGCTGTCGCGTACCTGAACGGTCATACGACCGCTCTGGGGATCGTGGGCGAAGTGCAGATCGCGGCCCTGCGCGTGCAGCGCATCGTGCACGCGCGCGGCGCTTGCCATTTCATCCAGCACCTGCTGCGGGGGGGAGGAGGGGAACGTCTGCAGGGATACCGGGGGCGCCGCGGGCGCTGCTCCCGCACCGGGAGTGCCGCGTCGTGCCGCGCCGTCGCTGCGCGTGGCGCGCACTTCGCCCTGCGTGGCGCCCACCTCACTGTTCGCGGCGCGCGTCGTGATCGATCCCTGCGTAGGCGGGATTGGCGAGCTCATGCCGTATTCCTCCTGGGTGCACATGCGGTCCCTCGTCCCTGGGATCGCCTCGCTCTTTGCTTTATCCATCTTGATCGACCCCTACCCCTGAAAGCTTTAGGCCGCCGCGCGCCGCTCGACGTCCTCGTTCGCCGGACGCTTGCTGTGTTGCTGCCCGGGGGCGTTCGTCTGTGGAACCGACAAACGCTCCAGCATCGACGCTGCCGCCGCATGCTCGGGCGCCACCGCGAGTGTCGCCTGCGCGAAGTCCCGCGCCTCACTCGCCATGCCCTGGCGCTCGGCGACGCGGGCCAAGCCGAACAGTGCCCTCACGTCCTCGGGCTGTTCGCCGCATACGGCCAGCCACTCCCGTGCGGCGCTGGCCGCGAAGCCGCGACGCAGGTACAGCTCGCCCAACAGCTCTCTGCGCTCGCGCGCCGGCAGCGCAGTGCGCTCGAGTAGACCTACGGCGACCTCGAAGACTTCGAACTCGTGCACCCGCAGCAGCGCCTCCAAAATGGTCTCGAGCAGTCCCAGCACCTCCTCACGGAGCTCGATCTCCGTCTTACGCTTGCTTACCAACTCGTACCACGCGCTGAACAGGTCGAGCTCGGCGGCCATCATGCCGCTGCCCTGTGCGCGTGCCAGCGCGGCTCCCGCGCCCGCCCTGTCGCCGCCCGCCAGGCGGGCGAACAGCTCGCTGCGACAGGCCATGATCGCCAGCGGGTCCTCGGTGTGGACCTCGCAGGCGATCGCCGCGGCCTCGGCGTAGCGCCGCTGCGCCAACAACGTCTCGGCCAGCGCCACGCGCGCGCGTCCGGAATGCGGCTGGCGCTCCAGCACCAGGCGAAACTGCTCCTCGCCCGCCTGCGTTGCGCCACTCTCGTACAGGGCCGTCCCCAGCAGGAAGCGCGCGGCGGCATTGGGCTCGGGCACGCGGCGCTGCACCTCCGCCAGTACCTGGGCGGGCTCTGAGCCGCCTGCCAGCAGCGCGCTCGCGTAGGGCAGCAGCGCTCCGATGAAGTTCGGGTGCTCGCTCACGCAGCGCTCGAGCAGCTCGGTAGCGGGCATCACCTCGCCGCGGGCGAGCAGCAGTTCGCCGAGGGCGACCATCGGCAAGAAACTGCCGCAGCCCACAGTTGCGGTGTAGCGGCTGGGGGCATCGCCCATCTCGATGCAGCGCTCGTACAGTTCCATGCCTCGTTCGATTTCACCCTGCTGCACGTGCGCGGCGCCCTGCTCGAGCACCAGGTCGGTGAAACCGGGGAAGCGAGCGAGCGCCTCCTGCGCCCGCTCGATGGCCTCCGGGAAGCGCCCGCATGCGCGTGTGGCTCGCACCAGGCGGTTGGCCAGCGCCGGGGCGAATTGGTAGGTATCGCGCTCGGGGTCGATGCGCATCAGTTCCCACGCACGCTCGAACTCCACGAGCGCGGCCTCGGGGTCGCCGGCAACCGCGTACTCGGCGCCGAGGTTGTAGTGCAGAAAGGGTGTGTCCGAGCCCTCCTGCTGTTGCATGCGCAACAGCTCGATGTTGCGCCGGGACTTCTCGCGCGCGTCACGCACGGCGCCCAGGTAGCCATAGTGCTCGACACGCACGTTCGTGTACTCCAGGCGCTCGGGCAGATAGGTCGGCAGGGTGCTCGCGATCTGCTCATGCAGCCTGCCGCGGTAGCGGTACTGCGGGCGGTTGCGAAAGACGCGCAGCGTGTTGTGCGTGACGGCCGTGCCCGCGTCGAGCTCGCCCGTATAGTTGGTCTCGGCCACGTAGAAGGCCTCCCGCCAGGTGCGGCCGGTAAGCGAGCGCAGCAGCGGGGCATCCTCGCGTACCAGCACCTCATCGGCGTCCAGCACGAGCGTCCAATCGCCCGTAGCGGCGTCGAAGGCGACATTGCGCGCCTCACCGAAGGAGCCCGTCCACTCGCGCTCGATCACCCGTGCGCCGAAGGACCTGGCGATCTCGATCGTGGCGTCCGTGGAGCCGGTGTCCACGATCACCATCTCATCCACAGCCTCGCGCACCGCCTCCAGGCAGCGGCCCAGCATCTCCTGCTCATCACGCACGATCATGCACAGGCTCAGGCGCAGCCCCTGTGCCGGCTGTGCACGCTCGGCCACTGCCGCCGCCCGCGGCTCGAGCTCGCTCAGCGAAGGGTGCAGCGCTCCTGTGTGTTTGTGGCCGCGCAGCGAGCGGCGGCGCCGATCGAGCGCCTGCAGGTTTGCTCGCGCCTCGCTGCACTCTGGGTCCAAGCGCAGCGTGGCCTCGAACAGCTCTTCTGCCGCGTGCAGGCTCCACAGCTCATACAGCGCCACGCCCGCATAGTTGAGCAACTTGGGCTCGCGCGGCTCACGCTCAAGTGCCTCCAGCGCCTCCGCGGCAACGCTTGCGTACAACTCCGGGAGGCGGCTTTGGGGCGCGCGGGCAGCGGCCGCAAAGCCTTGCTCGATCAGCTTCACAGCCGCCTGGTAACGGCGGTTCTCATCCTGCTCTGCGGATGTGGAGTGGGCGGTCATGGCGACCACGGTCATCGACCGGCTGCTGCGATATGTGAGCTGGATCCATTTAGGGTCATCCGCAGGATTTCAACAACATGAAAACAAATTCCAACTTTGGCGCACAGATTCGGACTACGTGAAATCGCCTGACGTTTTGGGAACACAAATCCGGGGCTCAAGTGTCCAGGTCAAGCCACCGATGAGGACGACTGTCTCCCGGGACGGAGACGTGAATGTTCCCTCGAAGTCGGAGCTGACAAATGCATATCAAGGAGCAGGGCGCCGCCAGGGCATCGGCCTCTGAAGTGCTGTCACTATGGCTGCGCTACCAGCGCACCGGCGACTCACGCTTACGCGATCGCCTCGTCTTCATCTTCATGCCGATGGTGCGCTACATCGTCTACCGCAAGGTCCGCGAGGTGCCCGCGCAGTGCGAGGTCGAGGACTTCCTCTCCTGTGGTCTGGAGGCACTGCTGCGCTCGATCGATCGCTACGACCCCGATAAGGGCGCCACGCTTGAGCAGTTCGCGTGGACGCGCATCCACGGCGCCGTGCTCGACGAGCTGCGCCGCCACGACTGGGCGCCGCGCTCTCTGCGCCGCTCCGAGCGCGCCATCAACGGCGCGCGCGAGCAGTTCGTCTCCGCGCATGACCGCCAGCCCACGCGTGAGGAGCTCGCCAGCACGCTGGGTATGAATCCGGCGCAGCTTTCGCAACGCATGGATGAGATCGCGCTGGTCGAGGTCGCCTCGCTGAACAAGACCGTGCGCGCGGAGGACGCCACCACGATCGAGCGCATCGACACGCTGCAGAGCACCGACGAGGAGGCCGATCCCGACCTCTGCGCCGAGCGCCGCGAAGCCAAGGAACGCTTTCGCCGCGCTTTCGCGCAACTGCCCGCACGCGAGCGCCAGGTGGCGGTGCTGCTGTACGTCGAGGGGCGCACGCTGCGCGACATCGGCGCCCGCCTGGGCGTCTCTGAGAGCCGCGTCTCGCAGATCCACACCGAGTTGCGCCGGCGCCTGCGCGAGCAGCTCGCCGACGATGCCTCGCTGTTCTCGGCCGTTTGATTTAACAAAACGCGGCCAACACGGCCGCCTCCCAAGGCGGCCCCCTCAAAAATACTCCTCCTAAAGAAGTGCATGCTTCGGTCGAACACCGGAGCGATGGACCTCGGTCTCTACATCGCCGCCACGGGTATGGTCGCTGAGCAGACCCGTCAGGACCAGATCACCAACGATCTCGCCAACGCCTCGACGCCCGGCTTCAAGCCCGATCGCACTCCGCAGCGCAGCTTCGGCGAAATGCTGCTCTCCAACACCAGCAATGGGCAGCCGATCGGGACGATCGACACGGGTGTGCAGCTCGGCGCGACCGTCACCGACATGACGCCAGCCGGTATGCACGACACCGGCCAGCCGCTTGATTTTGGCATCGTCGGGCCCGGTTTCTTCGCGGTGCAGACGCCACAGGGAGTGCGCTATACGCGCGACGGACAGTTCAGCGCCTCCGCCTCAGGGCAGCTCGTGGATCAAGCCGGGAACCCGGTGCTCGACCAGCAGGGCAAGCCCATCACCGTGGGCGCCGAAGGACACGTGGCCGCCTCGGCGCTCGGAGTCTTTGAAGTGCCAGGCGCCGTCAAGCAGGGGGAAAACCTCTTCTCCGGCAGCGCCTCGGGGAAGAGCGCGGGCAGTGTGCGCCAGGGGGCGCTCGAGGAATCCGGCATCAACGCCGCCAAGGCGATGGTCGACATGATCGGCTCGATGCGCACCTATCAGTCGGGCCAGCAAGCAATCCAGGCCATCGACCAGACGCTGCAGGCGGCCTCCACCCAGGTCGGCTCGTTGAGCGCGCTCGGATAGGAGGAGGGGATCACGATGCTCGAAGGTCTCTACGCAGCGGCGGCCGGCATGTCCGCCCAGCAAGAGCAACTCGACGCGATCTCCAACGATCTCGCCAATGTCTCCACCACCGGCTACAAGGCGCAGCGTGTGGGCTTTCAGGACCTGCTCTACAACCAGGTCAAGCAGGCCGGCACTGCCAGCACGGCCGGCGCCGGCGCCCTGGCGAGCGTGATCGGGCGCGAGGGCGCGCAGGGAGCGCTGCAACAGACCGGCCGCCCGTTGGATCTGGCGATTCAGGGGGAAGGCTACTTCCAGGTCAAGCTTGCATCCGGTCAGCTCTCGCTCACCCGCAACGGGGCGCTCAGCGTCGACGGCCAGGGCCATCTCGTCACCTCCGACGGCAGCCTGCTCGACCCGCCGATCACGCTGCCCGCGAAGGTCTCCGCCGATGATGTGAGCATCGCGTCCGACGGCACGGTGCGCGCTGGCACCGCCACCCTTGGCCAGATCAAGCTCGTCACCGTCGCCGCGCCCGACAAGCTGCTCGCCGACGGCCACGGGGGTTTCACCGCGAGCACCGCCTCCGGGACTCCCAAGGCCACTGCCACCGTTCACATCCAGCAGGGAGCGCTTGAGGGCTCCAATGTCGACATGGGCTCGGAGATGGTCACCATGATGAGCACCCAGCGCAACTATCAGCTTGCTTCGAGTGCCATCAAGACGCAGGACCAGATGCTCGCCATCGCCAACCAACTGCGCGCATGAGCACCGCCGGACTGCCCCCGATCGACCCCACCTTCGAGCCCGCCTCCGTGCGCGGCGGTTCGCCCGCTGTGCAGAAGGCATACGCCTCGGCGCTCGATTTCGAATCGATGCTCGTCCAGCAGCTCTCGCAGTCGCTCACACAAACGAGTGGCCTCGGCGGTGAAGGCGAAGCGGGTGCGCAAGCCGGTGGGGAAGGCCAGGGCGGCGGCGCGGGCGGGGATCCTATTACTGCCCAGCTCTCATCGTTGCTGCCGCAGACCCTCACCACCAGCGTCATGAGTCACGGTGGATTGGGTATGGCCCAGCAGCTGATGGGGACCCTATTGCCGCCACCAGCTTCGAAGGTAGGCTCGACGGGCGGGGTGAAGGCATGACGGTCCTCGCAGCATCCGAGCACGAGATCCTGACGGGCGATGTGTTGGCCCACCTTGACACGCAGGTGCAATCCGCCGAGCGGCTACTGGAGGTGGTATTGCAGCAGGGCGTTGCCATTCGCGCGCGCGACGTGCACGCGGTGGTGCGCTTCGCCGGCCTGCTGCACGGCGAGATGAGCCGCCGCGAGGCGATCGAGGCGGAGCGCTCGCGGCTGCTGGCGCAGAGCGGCGCGCTGCTGGGCATCGCCCCCGAGGCGGTCACGCTCACGCGCCTGGCCACGCTCATGGATCCCGCGCGGGCCGAGTTGGCAACGGCGCGCAGCGCGCAACTGCGCGGTCTTTTGCACGAGCTGCAGCGCGAGCACGCCTGCAATCGCGCGCTGATGCGCCTAGAGCTGTCCTTCCTCGACCATCTCATGACCTCGCTGGCGCTCGATGGGGCACACGGCTATGACCCCCACGGTTCCACCTCCTCGACCTCTGCGGGCAACGGTCCGCGCGCGCGCGGTGCCTTGCACGTGCTCGATCTGCGCGCCTGAGCTGCCGACACATATACGGCCATGCCCATTCCCACCCTGCAAGGACTCCAGACCGCCCTCTCGGGTCTGATCGCAAGCCAGGAGGCGATCGATACGACCGGGCACAACATCACCAATGCCAACACCCCCGGCTACTCACGCCAGACGGCGGTGCTGCAGACCAATATGCCGCTGCCGATCGCGGCGATGTCGCCGCTCACGGGCGCTGGTGGGCAGATGGGGACGGGGGTGAGCGTCACGACCTTCACGCGCATCCGCAACAGCTATCTCGATGCGCAGTACCGCACGCAGAACGCTGCGCTGGGCTCGGCCTCCACGCAAACCAACGAGCTCCAGCAGGCGCAGAGCGCCTTCGACGAGCCTTCGACCTCGGGCATCTCGAGCCAGCTCTCAGCCTTTTGGAGCTCCTGGAGCTCGCTCGCCAACTCGCCCTCCAGCGAAGCGGCACGGGAGGGCGTCATCAGCAAGGGCGCCCAGCTTGCCACCACCCTCAATCAGCTCAGCAGCCAGATTGCGACGGTCTCCGCGCAGGCCACCCAGCAGTACGCTTCCATCACCGGCCCCACTGGGGAAGTGCGCGACGCCGCCAACCAGATCGCCCAGCTCAATCACCAGATCCAGCTCTCTGAACAGGCCGGGCAACAGCCCAACGACCTTTTGGACCACCGCGATCAGCTGCTCGACAAGCTCTCGACATTGGCCAACGTGACGGTGACCAAAGCGCCCAATGGCACCGACACCGTCAGCTTCGGCGATGCGGCCCAGCCGCTCGTGGAAGGCACCACGGTCAACTGGCCGCAGGCATTGACCAAGGCCGCGGGCGGACAGCTGGGAGCACTGCTCGGCCTCTCAAGCCCGACAGGCGCGCTGGCCTCCTACACGACCGCGCTGGATGAAGTCGCCGGCGCCCTTGCCGGCACAGTCAACGCGCTACATACCTCAACGCCCTTCTTCACCGGTACCACCGCGGCCACGATCAAGGTAGCTGTAACGCCAACGGCAGTGCAGACCTCCTCAACCGCCGCACCCGGGGGCAACGACGTGGCGCAGGCCATCGCTGCGCTGCGCGGCGGCGCCGCCGACCGTCGTTACGCGGGCTTGATCGCGCAGGTGGGCAGTGACGTGCAGACAGCACTCGACAACCAGAGCACCTCCCAGGCGGTCGTCAGCGCCATCGGCAATCAGCGCCAAAGCGTCTCCGGCGTCTCGCTGGACGAGGAAATGACCAACCTCATCAGCTTCCAGCGCGGCTATCAGGCATCGGCGCGCACGCTCACGGTAATGGACCAGATGCTCGAAACGCTGATCGAGCACACCGGCATGGCGGGGCTGTAGACATGAGCGAGCGCATTACATCCACGATGATCGCCGGCACGACGCTCGCCGACATCAACGCTGCCCTGAACGGGATGCAGCGTAGCGAGAGTGAACTGGCCTCGGGCAAGTCAATCCAGCAGCCTTCCGATAACCCCTACGGCGCTTCGCGTGCGATCGAACTGCAGAGCACCATCGACGGCATGAGCTCCTACGCGGCCGGCGCGCAGGACGGCATCTCCTGGACACAGACGGCCTCCAGCGCCTTGAGCAACATCAACGAGGTCGGCCAGCGCGTGCGCGAGCTGCTCGTGCAGGCCTCAAACGGCGTGAACAATCCGATCGACCGCACGGCCATCGCCGAAGAGGTCGACCAGCTAACGGCGACCGTCAAGCAGGACGCCAACACGCAGTACGCGGGCCAGTACGTCTTCTCGGGCACGCTCACCGCCACGCCCCCCTACAAGGCGGGCGCCGAAGACGAATACCAGGGCAACGCCGGCCAGATAACGCGCACGATCGGCCCCGGCGCTTCGGTGGCGATCAACACCAACATCTCCTCCCTGCTGGGCAATGGCCAGGGCAGCGGCGATGGCAAGCTGCTCGACACGCTGCGCACCATTTCCCAGCATCTGCGCAGCGGCGTGCCAGCTGAAGAGGCCGCGCTGGGGAGCACCGATCTGAAGAACCTCGACAGCAACCTGCAAGCGCTCACCACGATGCAGGCTGGGGCGGGGGCGGTCACCTCGCAGATGCGGGTCGCCGCAAGCCGCATCGAAGACCTACAGATCACCGCCGCCAAGGCGCTGTCGAGCACGCAGGACGCCGATCTGGCCAAGGTGTCGGTCGCCTACTCCAGCGAGCAGGCCGCCTACAACGCCGCGCTGCGCGCGGGGGCGAGCATCGTGCAGACGTCCCTGCTTGACTTCCTGCACTAACGCCATGCCCGCCACTGAGACCATCACCATCGAGAGCTCTCGCTTCGGCACCCTGCGGGTGGCCCCGGAGGCAGTGATCGAGTTCCCGCTCGGCCTCATCGGCCTGGAGGGTTCGCGCTACACACTGCTCGACCGCAACCCGGGCAGTGGCATCCTCTGGCTGCACTCCCTGGAGCGGGGAGAGCTGGCGCTGCCCGTGCTCGACCCCCGACCCTTTTTCCCTGCCTTCGAGCTTGTGCTCAGCGCCGAGGACCGCGAGCGCATCGGCGCCCCCGATCCTGCCGCGGCGCAGCTGTACGTGACAATGCGCGCCGCCCCCGAGCCTGCCGATGTGGTGGTCAACTTGCGCGCGCCCCTGATCGTGCACGAAGGCCGCGGCCACCAGGTGCTCAACGTGGCGCCGGGAGCCGACCTGCAGGCGCCGCTCTTCCCCGCGCGGTCACGCGCGGTGGATGCTGCATAATCAAGCGCCATGCTGATCCTCACCCGGCGCGCCGGTGAGCGCGTGGTGATCGGGGATGACATCCTCGTAACCGTTATGGAGGTCTCCGGGCAGACCGTGCGCCTGGGCATCGCCGCGCCCGAGCGCCTGCCCATCTACCGTGAGGAGATCTGGCTCGCCGTGCAGGCGGAGAACCGCGCGGCCGCGGAAGCGTCTGTGGAGGCGCTGCCGGCTCAGCGACCCTCGTAGGTCGCGTGCCCGGGGCCGTTCTGCAGGAATGAGCGCACGGCGCCCTTGAGATCCTCGGTGGCGAAAAGGCCGCCGGCCAGTTCCGGCACCCGCGCGTCGGCGGCGCGGGCGCTGCCGTCCTCGCGCACCGCGGCCACGATCGCCTTGGTCGCGGCGTGCGCGCGCGTGGGGCCTTCAGCAAGTTTGCGCGCGAAAGCCCGGGCCGCCTCGTCAAAGCCCTCGTCCGGGAGCACGCGGTTGACCACGTTCCAGCGCTCGAGCGTGGCGGCGTCATACAGCTCACCGGTCATCACCAGCTCGCGCGCCCGCGCCGGCCCGGCGCGCTCGGCCAGGCGCTGGGTGCCGCCCATCGCGGGGGTGAGGCCCACCACGATCTCCACCAGCCCGAAACGTGCGGACTGTGCGGCAAGCAGGAGGTCGCACGCAAGCGAGAACTCGAAGGCTGCCGTCAGGCAGAGGCCATGCGCGGCGAAGACCGTCGGCAGCGGCAGCTCCTCGACGCGGTGCACGAGTCCCAGCAGGCGCTCCCACAGCTCCGTTCCGCGCTCCGCGGTGAGCCCATCGAACTCGTGCACATCCACGCCGCCGCTCACTACACGTCCCTCGGCGCGCACCAGCAAGCCTCGCGGGGGCTCGGCGGTGAGCCTGTCCACGGCCGCGATCAGTTCGCCGATGAGCTCGTGCTCGAACAGGTTCAGCGGCGGGCTGTCCAGCGTCAGCACCGCCAGTGGGCCTTCGTGCTCCAAGCGCACCTTGCTCATGCGCGCAAGCCTAGCGGCGTAGCGGCACGGAAGGCCAGCGGCGCATCGGCACGGAAGGCCAGCGGCGCATCGGCACGGAAGGTTGCGCCAGTTGCCGGAGTCATTGCAGAGCAGCACCCTCTGCCTGCCCGGAGTATGCTCGGGCTTGGGCGAGGTTCACACCATGCGACAAGTTGGAGGTTGGCGATGAACAGGTTTCTTGGCATCCGCGGAACGGCGATTACCGCGCTCTTGGCGACGGGAGCGCTAGTCGCGGGCTGTGGCGGCTCCAGCAGCTCGAGCACCAGCAGTTCGAGCACGAGCACCACCGAATCAAGCGCCGCCGCGCCCACTACGACCACAACCGCCGCCAGCTCATCCTCTCCGAAGCCGGGCGGTGGCACACCGGCTCCCACGGGGGCTGCGCAGGTACTCAAGCTCGCTGCCGACCCCAATGGCGGTCTCAGCTACAACACCACCACCCTCACGGCTCACCCCGGCAAGGTGACGATCGAATTCACCAACAAGGCTCCGATCGAACACAACGTCACGGTGGCTTCGACCGCTGGTTCCACGGTAGGCGCTACGCCCACTTTCAGCGGCGCCACCAAGTCGCTCACCGTCAATCTGCAGGCAGGGACCTACACCTTCTTCTGCTCAGTTCCCGGTCATCGTCAGGCCGGCATGCAGGGTACGCTCAAGGTGCAGTGAGCCGCACGGGGCGCTGAGCTCGCACTCCGCCGTCTGGCGCTGGTGCCTGCTAGGCGTGGTGATACTTGCCGCCTCGCAGCAGCGATGCAGCTGCGGCGATCGTGCATGCGAGGATCGCGAATGCGAATGTCAGTGCAGTCCCGCTGCGAAACGGTGCTGAGATCAAATTCGGGAAAAAGCTGCGGCCGGTGAGCACGGCCTGGCTGGTGGCCGGTAGCGAGGCGAGCACGTGGGGTCCCAGCAGGTGCTGGATCGGGTTGTAGCCAAGGAAGGCGGCGAACAGGATCGAGACTGGCGGCAACTGGCTGACGTGGTGAGCTGTGGCGGCGGGCACGCCGTGGGCCTGTAGTCCGGCAGCCATCGTTTGCGGCAGACTCGAGGCCAGCCCAAGGATCATGAGGGTGAAGAAGATCCCAATCGAAAGCACCTGCGCGGAGTTCTGGAAGGTCTGGTTCATTCCGCCGCCGGCGCCTCTGTCTGCGCGCGGCAGGCTGTTCATCACCGCCGCGCGATTGGGCGAGGCGAACATGCCCATCGAGATGCCGTTGAGAGCGAGCACAAGCGCGAACAACACAAAGGGGAAGTTCGTGGGCAGCAGACTCAACAGGAAGAAGCTCAGCGCGGCGCCGAGCATCCCGCCGGTCGCGAACCAGCGCGCGCCAAAACGGTCAGAAAGATATCCGGAGGTGGGGCCGGCGATCAGCATGCCGAGCGTGAGCGGCAGCATGTAGATGCCGGCCCACAGCGGCGTTTCGGTGAAGTCGTAACCGTGCTGGGGGAGCCAGATGCCCTGCAACCAGATGATCAGCATGAACAGCAGCCCTCCGCGCGCGACCGCGGAAAGGAACGTCGAGAGCGTTCCGAAGGTGAACGCGCGGATGCGAAACAGGGGCAGGCGGAACATCGGCTCGGGCACCCTTCGCTCGATCACGGCGAAGGCCACAAGTGCTGCTGCTCCGGCTAGCAGCAGCATGATCACCCGTGGGCTTCCCCAGCCGGTGGCATGAGTTCCGTAAGGCCGGATGCCATAGGTGACCGACACCATGATCAGGATCAATCCCAGCGCGAAGGTGAGGTTGCCCCACCAGTCCACGTGCGCGGGCCTAGGCGTCGAGCGCTCCTCGAGCTTCAGATACGCCCAGACGGTGCCGAACAGCCCCACAGGCACCGAGACCAAGAACACGAGCCGCCAATCGATGGGGGCCAGGATCCCTCCGAGCACGAGCCCGATGAACATCCCGCTGACACCGACGATGTTGTTGATGCCCAGTGCCATACCGCGCTGGTTGGTGGGGAAGGCATCGGTGAGGATCGCCGCCGCGTTGGCCAGTAGGAACGCGGCGCCGACCCCCTGCACGATGCGGAAGGCGATCAGGTAGAGCGCCCCAGCGGGCCCCGTCAGCCAGTCCACCGTCAGCACCAGCGATGCCAGTGTGTAGATGACGAAGCCAAGGTTGTACATACGCACGCGACCGAACATATCCCCGAGTCGCCCGAAGCTCACGATCAGCACGCTTGTGACGACGAGGAAGCCAAGGATCATCCACAGCAGGTAGAAGCTGTTGGCCGGTACCAGGGGGTCCAGATGGATGCCCCGGAATATGTCGGGCATCGCGATCAGCGTGATCGAGCCGTCCAGCGTGGCCAGCAGCACGCCCAGCGTGACATTCGACAGCGCAATCCACTTGTAGCGATCGGACGCAGGCGGGGCCCCGTTCGGATCGGAGGCCGGCAGGGCGCCATTCGCAGCTGGAGCCGTCATGTTCACGGCGCGAGCCGTCATGGTCCTATCGAGGACTTTCCTTACTCCTGAGGCTTCTGAGAGCGGATGATGGGACTCGAACCCACGACCTTCTGCATGGCAAGCAGACGCTCTAGCCAACTGAGCTACATCCGCGTGGGGGCGTAACTATAGAGGGACAAGGGGGTCTGTTTCGTCGCTGTCGACTTAGCCACCCTGGGATCGGCGTCGCCGACCTGGCGGTTGCTGCTACCGCCGAGCATGCAGAGGCGAGCTTGGTGACGTGCAACATCAAGCACTTTCCGATGTTCCCAGAGTTGCAGGCCCCGTACTGACGACCAAGCACGTCAAACGATCGACCGAGCCGGATTGCGCCGCGATTCACAGCGCTCTCGTCATAGATGCTATAGCCATCCCCCGATCGTTCGGCCGAAGGCAACCGCGGCGAGACCGAATGCCAGGCTGACCAGCACGTTCGCGACGGCCATTGCGGTTCGGCCCTCCGCGTGCAGCCGGCGTGTGTCGAGCATCCAGCTGGAGAATGTCGTGTAGGAGCCGATCGTAGCTGCGCCGAGGAGCACGAGTGCGTCGCCTGACAGGGCGATACCGGTGACCAGACCTAGCAGCAGCGCTCCACTGATGTTGACTGCCAGTGTGCCCAGCGGCAGGTGCGAGGGAGATCTGGCGGAGATCCATCCACCCAGCACGAAACGGGCCATCGCGGCCACGCTTCCCAATGCCGCAACGGCGATCCATGCCGCTGCGCTCACGGCAGATCCTGGGTCGCGGAAGGAAGACTCCTCACGCCGGTGCCTCGGCCGGCACCTTTGCGCGCCGCACAACGCTCGTCGCGAGCCAGACCAACAGGTAGCCGCTCACCACGCTGCTCGCCACATATGCGAGGGCCAGGCCGTCGTGGTGGCGATCGATCATGCGCAGCACCTCCAACTGCATCGTGGAGAAGGTAGTGAACGTGCCGCACAGTCCCGTGGCCAGCAGCGGATGATGCAGCGTCGAAAGAGGACGGTGCCGCTGTAGGTAGGTGACGAGGAAACCGAGTGCGAAGGTGCCGAGGAGGTTGATCACGAACGTCACCCACGGCCAGCTGCCCGGGCTGGGGGGAAAGGCCTGGCTGAGACCCACGCGGCTAAGCGCCCCGACCGCTCCGCCAAGAGCGATCGCGCCCAACTCCAGCCTGTCGAAGTGGGGATGGTCCGGGTTCATCAACGCGCCACCCTACCGCCGCGGCGGGGCACTCTACTACCGGGGGGAATCTCACCCACGTGGCGGAATCTCAACCACGAGGCAGGTACCTGCCACCATCGCCACGGACCACGGCGCCCGTGAGCTCGAGCTCGGCCAGCGCCACGGTTGCCTCATCCGTGTCGCAGCCAGCGGCTATGAGCTTGGACAGGGTGTCCCGTCCACTGCCGATGTGCTCGAGGATCCCCTGCAACGCCGGCACCAGGGGAGCCCGCCCCGTGGGAACCTCGTAGGAGCCGATGCCATAGAGGGCGTCAAGTGCATCCTGGGGGTTTCGTATCAGAACGGCGCCGTTCCTCAGTAGAGCATGTGGGCCCTGGGATATAGGGGAGCTCACACGCCCTGGCACTGCGCATACGGTTCTATCCAGGCGCTCGGCCAGGCGCGCGGGGACAAGCGCGGTGGGCTGTTCCTCGGCCTCGACAACGATCACCATCTGGGCCAGGCCCACCACGAGCCGCATGCGCGCAAGCTGGGACCAGCGTTGTTTGCCAGCTCCCCAAGGGTGCTCGGACAGGACGCAGCCGCGGCTGCGCAGGCGCTGGTACAGGGACCTGCGAGTGGCGGGGTGGCAGACATCGGCCCCGCCGGGCATGACCGTCACGGTCGGTCCGTCCACCTCCAAGGCGCCCAGGTGCGCGGACGCGGCGATGCCCTCGGCCAGCGCGCTTAGCACCGTCACGCCGCTCGCGGCCAGACCGCGGGCCAGGCCGCGAGCGGTCTCCATGCCGTAGTCGCTGGCCTTGCGCGTGCCCACGATTGCCACCACGGGCTCGCTTATCAGGCGCTCCATTCGTTCCACGCTGCCTGCTACGTAGAGCACAGACGGAGCTCTGGGGATCTGAGCCAGCATCGCGGGATAGCGAGGATCGCGGCGGCTGATCGCGTTCCCATCTGTCGGTGCGCCGCTCATGCCACGCGCCTGCTTTCCAGTACCGCCTCCGGGCGCCAGCCCAGAGCCTCGGCGAGATGCTTTCGGCCGGTGTGCCGGCTGCCCTCCAGGTCGGCCACTGTGCGCGCCACGCGCAGCAGCCGGTGCTGGCCGCGGGCGCTCAGCACATCCTGCTCCTGCACCCGGCGCAGCATCTGCACACCGCTTTCATCCAGTACCACGTGGCGGCGCAGCATGCCCACGTCCATCTGGGCGTTCGCCACGATGCCCTCGTCGCTGAGCCTCGCCGCCTGGCGCTCGCGCGCACGGAGCACCAACTCGCGCGCTTCGCGCGAGTCGATCACGGGCGGCTCGCGCAGCTCGCCGGCGCTGGGGCGCTCGACGGTGGCGAGCAGGTCGATGCGATCGAGCAGCGGACCGCTCAGCTTGCGGCGATAGCGGTTTATGTCGGCTTCGTTGCAATTGCAGCGTTCAGCCTCACCCAGGTAGCCGCAGGGACATGGGTTGGTGGCGGCCACCAGCATCAACCGCGCTGGATAAACGGCCGAGTGCCGTGCGCGCACAATCGCCACTCGCCCGTCCTCCAGTGGCTGGCGCAGTGCCTCCAGAGCGGCGCGCGAGAACTCCGAGAGCTCATCAAAAAACAGCACGCCGTTATGCGCTAGCACGACCTCGCCCACCCAGCCGCGCTTCGCGCCACCGATCAAGCCTGCGGTCGTGACGGAGTGGTGGGGAGAGCGAAATGGACGAGTGCGCACCAACTCCTCGCCATCCAACGCACCCGTGATGCTGTGGATCCTCGTCACTTCGATCGCCTCGCCGCGAGTGAGCGGGGGCAGGATCGAGGGCAGCCTCTGCGCCAGCATCGTCTTGCCCGTTCCCGGAGGTCCGCACATCAGCATGTTGTGCGCGCCTGCGGCCGCCACCAGCAGCGCTCTTACGGCAGGGCGCTGGCCACGAACATCACGCAGGTCCGGCTCTGAGAGCGCTAGCGCATCGCCCCGTTGCCCGTACAGGGCGCTCGACGCCGGCGCAGCGGCATCGCCGGCGCCGCCGCTGAGCACGCGCACCGCGCTCTGCAGGCAGCGCGCGGCCACCACCCTCAAACCCTCCACCAGGCTCGCCTCGCGTGCTCGCTCCGGCGCCAGCACCAGCGCCCGCAGTCCCGCCTCGTGCGTGGCCTGGGCGATCGCCAGCGAGCCGTGGCAGGGACGCACCTCGCCATCCAGCGACAGCTCGCCGAACAACGCGTGGCTTGCAAGCCGCTCGAGCGGCAGCTGGCCGCTGGCCGCCAGCACCGCGCAGGCCAACACCAGGTCGAAGCTGGGGCCAGCCTTGGGGACGTCGCCCGGAGCCAGGTTGGCGGTTATGCGCTGCGCCGGGAATTCGTAGCCTGAGTTGAGGATCGCCGCCTGCACGCGGTCGCGCGCCTCGCGCACCGCCGCGTCCGCCAGTCCCACGATCGCGAAGGTCGGCAGCCCGCTGCGGATATCGACCTCCACGGTCACCTTCCGCGTCTGCAAGCCCTCAATCGTGAATGTCTGCGCACGCGCCAGCATCGCCGCTCCTGTCTCCTTGATGATTTGGAGACAGGCAGACTAAGCCGCGCTGGCGATACAACTCTCGGGCGGGTATCCCAGAGGTCTCTATATAGACCCGCGGGTGGGCTATAGACCTGCGGGGTGACGCACCACGTAGCCGGCCGTCGAGGTCATCGAGTTCGACCAGCGCGAGCCGCCTTCCTGCTGTGCCACCGTGTCAAAGCGCCTGCCGTCGATCACCATGAAGGCGTGTTCGGCATTGGCGTAAATCGTGATGTGGCTGCCAGGCCCCGGCGCGCCGTAGGACTCCAGGGCGCTTGAGTCCTCCGGCGAGCTCAGCAGCCCGCCGCCGTGCAGCGCATAGGACACCGACCCTGAGCAGTCATAGCCAGAGGACTGGAAGGAGCCGTGCCCGCCGCCGTACACATAGGGCCGCGTCGCGATTTCATCGGCCGCTGCGATCACGCGTGCCACCACGCCTTCGCCGGCGCTGCTGCTCGAGCTATCTGAGGACCCGCCCACGGAGCCGCTGCCGTGGGCGTGGGGGGGATGCAGCGTGCGCTGCCCGCTCACGCCCAGCACGCTCCACGTAGCCGGACCGACAACGCCGTCCACGGTGAGCCCGTGGCGGGCCTGCAGGTGGCGCACGGCCGCCTCGGTTTCGGGACCGAATTCGCCGTCCGCCTGCAGGTGCAGCGCCTGCTGCAGACGAGTCACCGGATTGCCGCCGCTGGATGACGCTGTGGAGGATGCGCCGCCCGAGCTGCTGGCCCTGTCCGTCGCTTCGGCGGCGTGGGCGTGCGCCGGGGGATGCTGATGATTGGCATGGTGGGGCAGCGCCGAGGCCGGCGGTTCGATCAATTCATGGCTGCTCACCCCGACCGCCTTCCAGGTGGACTGACCTACGACACCGTCCACTTCCAGGCCCTCGCGGGCCTGCAGGTGACGGATCGCCGCCTCGGTTTCGGGTCCGAATTCCCCGTCCACGTGCACGTGCAGCCGTTGCTGCAGCCGGACGATTGGATTGACTTCCGGAGCCTTGCTTGGCTGTGGGCTTTCCGCGACGGCAGCCTGCGCGGACTGTGTTAGCTGCGCCGCGCTCGCGGTCGCCTCCACCGTCCTAGCGGTGCCTGTGCTTTCACTACCGGCGCTTGTGCTTTCGCTACCGGCAGCTGCGCTCCCGCCGGTGGGCGATGAGCCTTCGCTGAGCTGATCCAGCACGTCCGCGCCGGAGATAACCGGTGGAGCGTTCCTGGCCAGGGCGCCGCTTGTAGCCGGTCCCACGACGCCATCCACAACCAGGCCGCGACTGGCCTGGAACTGCTTTACCGCCGCTTCTGTCTGTGGGCCAAAGATGCCGTCGGCTGCGATCCCCAGAGCAGCCTGGAGCAGACGCACCTGACGACCTTCGTTGCCGCTGCTCAACACGATCGTGTGTTCCGTGGTGGTGGGCGGCATGGGCGCGGGAGGGACGCTTGCGCCCGCTGGCCCGCTGGCGCTCGCCAGGCCCGAAGCGGGACCCGCGGTAAGCGCGGCCAAGGCGCCCAGCGAGGCGCGCTTGGCGCGTGAGGTGGCCGGTACGAAGCGCAGCTCCTGTGCTCTGCGCCGCGCCCTGGAGCGGCCCAGGGAGAGCTCCCACGGCTCACTGTTCGCAAGGTCCCGGCGCAGTCGCTCGCGCGCCTGTAGCAACGAGGGCATCGATGCGGTCAAAGGCCTGCGAGCACCGTTGGCACGTTGACGGCGCGAACGCGAACGCTCCAAGGAAGCGTCCCACAACTCGAGCGCAGCAAGATCACGCGGGAATCCCGACATGCAATAGCGTCCTTTCTAAATGTTGCTGGGCGCCTACGGGGTTAGCTGTCGGGCTCGCGTACGTACGCTACGCCACACAAGTGGCGATTCGCCCCCGCGGCCTTTGAAAAGGCTGCATTTGGGTCCCCCGCTCCTCTTCCCCGTGGGGAGGAGGATTCGGCACGAACAAGCGGGACCGTACCAGGTTCGATTGCAATTTGCATCACATTGGCAGGAGTGCAACGTTTTTTGCCGACGTCCAAGCAGCAGCGGATGCGCTAGGTTCGATGTGGATGGACTCCATGCAAACGCCTGCACCATCTGGGCCAGACACTTCTCCGCCGCGCCGAGGCTTCGACCCGCGCTTGCTGCTCGTGCTCGTCACGATCCTCGTCGTCGCCGGTGGCATCGCGCTCCTGACCCAAGGCGGTAACAGCTCGAGCCAGCAGCTGCCGGGCAATGTCAGCTCCGTCAGCTCTTCAAGCTTCCGCGGCTCGGAAGCTTCACCGCCGAAGGCCGCGCCCGGGCTGCAGCTGCACAACTATCTTGGCAACACGATCAACATCGGCCAGTACCGCGGCAAGGCGCTGTTCATCACTTTCCTCTACACCAACTGCCCCGATGTATGCCCGCTGATCACGGCCAACCTGCACGCGGCCCAGGGCATGCTGGGCTCCCAGCAGCTCGCCAAGACGCAGATCCTCGCCATCTCCGTGGACCCGCGTGGGGACAGCCCCAAGGCGGTCGCCGCCTTTCTCAAGCGTCATGAGATGACGGGTCGCATGCAGTACCTCATCGGCTCCGCTCACGAACTGGCTCACGTCTGGAAAGAATGGAACGTCGGCTCCGAACAGGATGCCCAGCAGCCTCAGCTCGTCAATCACACCGGCCTCGTCTATGGGATCAGCGCCAGCGGCAAGCTCACGACGCTCTACGCGGCCAACTTCAAGCCCAGTGACATCGCCCACGACGCGCCCCTGCTGAGCTCCCGCTAAGCGGCGGACAGGCGACGCAGGCGCTCCTTGCGCAGGTCAAGTTTCGGCTTTCCCGAGCCGATACAGCGGAGTGTCAACACTGGAGAGCCACTCGATGAGCGACCTTAGCGCCGGGGGCGTTGCGCTGTCGGTGCTGCGCACCCTCCCATTGACATCGACCCTCGTCTTCGACGAGGAGCTTCGCTTCGTGCTGGCCGCAGGGCAGGCACTCGAATGCTTTGGGGCGGGCGCCATCGAGCTCGAGGGCCGGCAGGCCCCCGAGGTGCTCCCGGCCGAGCGCTGGGAGATCTATGGGCCGCTCTTTGACGCCGCGCTGCGCGGCGAAACGCGATCGCTCGAGGTCTGGTCGATGGGGGACACCAACTGCTATCAGGTCGAGGTCAGCCCGCTGCACGGCGAGGAGGGCGAGATCCTCGGCGGCACCGCCGTCTTTCGCGATATCACCCCGCGCAAGCACGCCGAGGAGGCCAGGCGACATGCGCAGGAGCGCTTCGAGCTCGTCTTCGAGCAGGCGCCCATCGGCATGGCCCTACTCACCCCCGACGGACGCTGGGTGCGCGTCAACCAGGCTCTGTTGAAGATCACCGGTTACAGCTCCGATGAGCTCTTGCGTAAGACCTTCCAAGAGATCACGCATCCCGACGACCTGACCCTCGACGCCGAGCACATGCGGCGACTGCTCGTCGGTGAGATCCGCGACTACCAGATCGAGAAGCGCTACCAACACGCGCAGGGGCACGTGATCTCTGCCACGCTCTCCGTCTCGCTTGTGCGCGACCTGCAGGGCAAGCCTCTGCACTTCGTCGCCCAGATCCAGGACATCACCGAACGCAAGCTGATGGAGGAGCGCCTGCGCCACCTCGCCGAGCACGACCCGCTCACCGGCATCCGCAATCGCCGCTTCTTCGAGCACGAGCTCGGTCAGCAGGTCCGCCGCTGCCAGCGCTACGGCGAGCAGGCCGCGCTGCTCGTGATCGATCTCGACGACTTCAAGCAGGTCAACGACCTGCACGGACACAAGACGGGCGATGACCTGCTCAAAGCCGTCGCGCACGAACTGGAGCAGCGCCTGCGCGGCACCGACCTCGTCGCCCGCCTTGGCGGCGATGAGTTCGCCGTGCTGCTCCCCGGCACGAGCGGCGAAGCCGCGCAACGGGTCGCCAGGGATCTCGCACGTGTAATCGCCGACTGCGCGATCATCGTCGCCGATCAGCGCATCGCCACTACCGCCAGCGTAGGAGTCGGCCTCATCGACCGCGCGACGCAGAGTCACGAGAACGTCCTCATCGAAGCCGACCGCGCCATGTACGCGGCGAAGGACGCTCGTCACGGGGCGCCCTTCGGACGCGACGGCACAGGGACCGAGCCGGCCGTTACGTTGCGGACCTCGCCGAATACCCTGTAGCGGTGTCGTTGCCCGGGGGGCCTTGCTGCTCGTGGAGGTGTCGCAGAGCCTGGGTCGCGTCAGGTGGTCGGAGACATTTTCAGCTCAGGGCGCGTTTTATGGGTTGACGTGGACCATCGTTCTGGCCCGGGCGGCCCGAAAAGGACATCCTTAGTGGCGGCCACTACAGGCGGCATCACTCTCGATGGAGTGCTGCCAATCAGGACGAAAGCAGAGGAGCATAAGATGACCATACGGAGAACGATAATTGCCCTAGTCGTGTTGCTGGGCGCGACCGTCACAATGACCGGACAGGCATTTGCGGCATTCGAACAGAAAGAATTGGAAAACCCCAAAGAAGGCGGTGTCACGTTTACTGCCACGGAAGCGGGGATCGTCTTCAAGATCAAAGGCAAAGAAAAAACGCAGGAAGTGACGTGTGCAACGGGCAAAGGCGAAGGCGCCGTCATGGAAAAGAGCGGCTACAGCGGGGGCTCGGCGAAATTGGAGGAACCCGCATCCGGCCCCGCAGGCGAAGCGGAGCAGCTGGCGTTGCAAGTAAAACTGGAAAGCTGCAAAGGGGCGCTCTCGGGAAAAGAAGAAACCGATAAAGTCAACGCTACATCATGCCAGGTCGAACTGTTCGACGAAAATGAGACGGGAGGCCAGGCCAAAGCCTACTTCAGCCTCCGCGGTCTCCAAAAGGAACACCCGTGCACCATGACGATCGAAGCGGGCGCACTTCCCAAATGTAAAATCGAAATCAAAACTGCGGGAGAAAGAGAAAACGAAGAACTTCAGTCGGTCGGGCTGCGCAACGGCAAAGAAGTCGAAACAGAAATTGAAGCTGGGAGCGAAGTCAAAGGCATGAACACAAGTACAACCGGTGAATGCAGCCTCCCGGAAAAAACAGAAACCAACTTGAGCTTCAAAAAAGCGATCGTTATCAAAGGCGCCAAGCTAGTACTACCCGTAATCACAGTAAGTGATACCGAAGGAGAACAGATGAACGGAAGGACCTTCGATTTTCCAAATACGACGGCCACCAAAAGTAAAACCCAGACCATCCGCTGGACAAGCCACCAGAATGGCACAGAATTCAAGTCCATCATGCTTACAAACATTGGGGCAGCGGTCTTCGCCAAGGACATCGACAATTGCAGCGGCAATACATTCAACCTAAATGGCTTTTGCGATGTGATATATAAATTCTCCCCGGGGACAACCGGACTATTCTCGGCCATCACCGTGACGGCATACGCCTTCGGCTTCTTCAGCTGGACCAGGCAGATAACAGACACCCTTGTGGGAAGGGGGGTCTGATCTGCGTCGGGCAGTGACCATGTGAGTCGGCAGGGGTGTGGCCACGCCTGGAGGTGGCCACACCCCAAAAGTCGATCCGCTCGGCGCGGGGGGAGAAGGCCCGATCATGTGGCCACGGCCTCGCGACCTGTCGGGACCATAGGCTGGGCGCGTAAGCTGACCTGGCCATGACCTTCGGAACGCTGCTCGCGATCGTGCTTGCGGGGCTCTGTGGCCCGCTGCTGGGCATCGGTGGACGGCGCTTCGTGCCGGTGGTGATCGGCGAGATACTGGCGGGCATCGCAGTCGGTAAGACGGGGCTTGGGGTGGTGGACCCGAGCAACGCGACGGTCGCGTTCCTCGGGCAGATCGGCTTCGCGATGTTGATGCTGACGGTGGGGATGCACCTGCCGCTGCGCGACCGTCGCCTCGCAGTTTCGCTGCGCATTGGTGCGCTGCTGGCTGCGGTCGTGGCCGTACTCGCGCCCCTAGCCGGCCTGGCAGCCGCGGCGGTGGCGGGCACCGCGCACGTGGCCGTCTACGCCGTGGTGCTCGCCTCGGGATCCGCCGCAGTCCTGCTGCCTGCATTGGAGGAGGCCAAGGCCGAGGGACGCGACGCGCTGACGGTGATGGCGTGGGTGACGATCGCCGACGTCGTCACGATCCTCTCCGTGCCGATTGCGCTACAGCCGAGCCGTGCCGGGCACGCGCTGCTCGGCGGCGTGCTGGTGGTGGCGGCGGGCCTTGTGCTGTTTGGAGTCGCGCGGCTGCTGGCGGGCCACACCTGGGTGCGTCGCGTGCGCCATTTGTCCAAGCAGCGCCACTGGGCGCTCGACCTGCGCCTGTCGCTGCTGGTGTTGTTCCTGCTCGCCTGGATCGCGCAGAAGAGTGGCACCAGCGTGCTCATCGCGGGCTTTGGCGCGGGCGTGATGGTTGCGCTCATCGGTGGACCCAAACGGCTGTCCACGCAGGTGCGAGGTATCGCGGACGGCTTTTTCATCCCCCTCTACTTCGTCGTGCTTGGCGCCCAGCTGGATCTGAAGGGGCTCTTCAGCGAACCGGCGATGCTGGCGCTCGCCGGGATGCTGGTGACGCTAAATGTGCTAATCCGGCTTGCGGCAGTCCTGTTGACGCGCCGTCCGCTGTACATGGGCCTGGCGGCAAGTGCGCAGTTGGGAGTGCCGGCCGCCGTCGCCTCAATCGGTTTGGCGCTGGGCGTGCTGTCAAGCACGGTGGCCACGGCGATCGTCACGGCGGCTGTGGTCAGCCTCGGTGTCTGCACGCTCGGAGTGGAGTCGCTCATCCGCCACGAAGAAAAGGCGGCTAGCGTCACCGTGTGACATCTTGATGCGAGCGTCGGCGCACCTGCCGAAGACCTCAGCCGCTCGAGAGGAAGGCCTTATGAGCACCGCAGTGAGACCGCTCCCCCGAACCGACACCCAAACCGCTGCCCCACCGGCGGGCGCCAAACCCGCCGACGTGTTCGTCATCTTCGGCATTACCGGCGATCTGGCGAAGGTGATGACCTTCCACTCGCTCTACCGGTTGGAGCGGCGCGGCCTCCTGGGGTGCCCGATCGTGGGCGTAGCGAACGAGGCTTGGACGATCGAGCAGCTGCGCGAGCGGGCGCGCAAGTCGATCGAGGAGTGTGGCGAGACGATCGATGATGAGGTCTTCGGACGCCTCGTTGCGCGGCTGTCGTATCTGAACGGCGATTTCTCCGATCCCGCCACCTACAAAAAGGTGGCGCAGGCGGTCGGCCAGGCGAGCAGCCCAGTCTTCTACCTGGAGATCCCGCCCTCGCTGTTCGGGATGACGATCAAGGGCTTGGCCGAAGCCGGCCTGACAAAGAATGCGCGGGTGGTGGTGGAGAAGCCCTTCGGCCATAGCCTCGTCTCGGCGCGAGCGCTCAACGACGAAATCCACGAGCACCTGGATGAGTCCCAGCTGTACCGGATCGACCATTTTCTGGGCAAGATGGGCACCGACGAGCTGTTGTACCTGCGCTTCGCCAACACGATGATCGAGTCGGTGTGGAATCGCAACCACATTGCATGTATGCAGGTCACGATGGCGGAGGTTTTCGGCGTGGAGGACCGCGGACACTTCTACGATCCGGTGGGAGCACTGCGTGATGTGGTCGTCAATCACCTTATGCAGGTGCTCGCGGTCGCCGCGATGGAGGCTCCGGCGGGCAACGACGCGAGGACGCTTAAGGACGCGAAGTTCGCGGTCTTCCGCGCCACCGAGGCGGCCGATCCTGCCCACTACGTGCGCGGCCAGTACGACGGCTACCGCGACATCGACGGCGTCGCCAAGGACTCCAGCACGGAAACCTATGCCGCGCTGCGTCTGCACATCGACAACTGGCGCTGGGCGGGGGTGCCGTGGTTCATCCGCACCGGCAAGAAGCTGCCGGTCACGCAGACCGAGCTGCGCGCCGTGTTCAAGCACCCGCCGCGACTGGGCTTCATCGAGCAGGGTCACCGCCGGCCCGAAGCCGACCAGCTCGTAGTCAAGCTCGATCCTTCGACCGGCATCCGCTTGATCCTCGACGCGCACCGTGCCGATCAGAGCGGTCCCCAGGCGATCACGCTCGACATGGAGTTCGCAGGTGAGGGCGGCGAGGCGCCGACCCCATATGAGGTTTTGCTGCTCGATGCGCTGAACGGCGACAGTTCTCGCTTCACTCGCCAGGACAGCATCGAAGAGACCTGGCGCATCATGCAGCCGCTGCTGGACTCTCCGCCGCCGGTGCATCCTTACGCGCCCGGGTCGTGGGGGCCCAAGGAGGCTGAGCGCCTCGTGGCCGGCTACGGCGTCTGGCACGGACCCTGGATTGCGTCATGAGCTCGGCGATCGTCACTGTGGTCTGCTTACCAGCGGTGCTGATCTACCAGGGTTGGTCCTTTTATGTTTTCCGCGCTCGCGTGCAGGCTCCGCCCCAGCCAGCCGACCAGCCGTCTGCCTCTGGCACTTCATGACCGAGACCACGCCCGAGACGGTGCAGTTGCGCGACGAGGAGGCCTCGTTAGAGGCAGCCTTCATTCCAGCCGCCGGGATGCTGTGCTGTTCCCTGCGCCATCATGGAGAGGAGCTGCTTGCCCAGAGGGCCGGGGTGGCCGCTTATATCGAGCGTGGCAAGACGATGGGCATCCCCCTGCTCTATCCGTGGGCGAATCGGCTTGCCGGCTTCGACTACAACGTTGCTGGACGCAAGGTGGTGGTCCCGCACGATCCCACGCGTGTTGCGATGGATGCAAACGGCCTGCCGATCCATGGCGTGATCGGTGGGCGCCTGAAATGGAAGCTCGCGCATGAGGCTGTCCCGGATATGCAATCACTGGTCGCCCGCCTTGACTGGAGCGATTCAAAGTCTGAGCTGTTCGAGGTGTTCCCCTTCCGCCATCACCTCCGCTACGAAGCACATCTTGCTAACGGTCGCCTCGAGGTGTGGGTGACAGTGCATGCCTCGGCCGCCGACGCCGTTCCGGTGGCCTTCGGCTTTCACCCGTACCTGTCACTGCCAGGCGTACCGCGTGAGCATTGGTTCGTCCAGTTGCCGGCGATGCGTCATATTGCGCTCGATGCCCACCAGCTTCCGGTTGGTCCCGACCGGGAGATGTCGGCTCAGCGCTTCGAGTTGGCGGAGTACGAGTTCGACGATGGCTTCGACCTGATCGCAAACCCCACTCGCTTTGAGGTTGCCGCTGCCGGCCGGCGCGTCACGCTCGAATTCCTCGAGGGCTACCCATGCGCGCAGGTTTTCGCTCCCCGTGCCGCGCAGTTCATCTGCTTCGAGCCGATGACCGCACCCGCCAACGCACTGCGATCCGGTGCCGGTCTACACGTCCTGGGACCAGGTGAGAGCTATCGCGCGGGGTTTGCTGTCTGCGTCGGAGAGGAGGCAATCCGGGACGCCGCAATCCGGGACGCCGAATAGATCAAGCCGTCCTGGAACCCTCTCAGCGAAGGGCTGTGCCTTGGGCGTGCAGCGCACCCAGGAGCAGCATGTCGGTCATCAGGGACGGTCCTTGAACGACTAGCCATGCGTGCCCTACGCGCTTGGCAAGGATCGGTCCGCTTGCACCTCCGTCCTCGGTGAAGATTCCGGAGTGGCTGGTGGCGGTGAGGCCGGGCAGGTTGGGCGCGGCGCGGTGAGGGCGTCGTGCGCCGAGGAGGATTGCTGCTGAGACGGCGACGCTTGAGCCCTTGATCGAGTACCAACTGCGGGCGCAGCTAAAGAGCACGTTGGGTTCTACGGTCGATCCGAGCGCGGGTGCATGGGTGGCGAGCACCTGCCAGGCAGCTGTTACCCACGGAAGCGGCGATACATGGATCGAGCACGGGGTGGAGGTGGCGTCGACGCGTGGGTTGTAGGCGCGGGTCGATGTCCGCGTCAGCTGGGCGGGCGCGCTCGGTGCGTGGATCTCTCGTCCAGCGCTGTCTAACGCCACTGGGTCGATCTGTCCGGATACGAAGGTGATGACCGCCTTCCATCCCGGCTGAAGGCGTGGATCGCGCGTCGCGGCCACAACGAGACCGGGGCGCAGTCGGATCGCAGCCACCTTTTGGGTGACGATTGCCCAGAAGAGATTGACGTTGCCCTGCGCGGGCGTCAGCGGCGTGTGTGAGGACCTCAGGAGGTCGCGGTAGTTACTGATCGGCTCACCACCCGCGAGCAGGATCGGCGAACCGGGGGTGTAGGCGGGCGAGCATGTTCCGCCACCAGAGTCCGGCATTCTGATGCGGGTGATCGAGAAGCGTGGGAAGCTGCACCAGCCGGCATGGCCGGCCTCGAGATCCGGTGTGAGGGGCACGTCGTAGCGGAGGATCCGAAGGCTCGGCACGGTGCCTGTCAATGGTGCAGAACCGCGGTCTCCCAGCACCACGATCGTGGCGGCTGCGGTCGTAGCCGCCAGCAGCAGCGCTGTGGCCACCGCGAACCCCGGCAGGCGCCGCAGCGAGCGCCGGTCGGCACCCACGGCCTCACCCGCCCCGGCGCCCGGGGCCTGGCGTCCTTGCCTCTGCTGCCGGGCACCGGGGAGTCCTCCGGCACTACTGGGGGTTTGGCTGTACTCCCGTGCGGCGGCATCGCTGAGAGCCCGCTCTAGCTGGGCGAGATAATTGTTCATGGCTGTCCCTCCATCAGTGTGCGTAGCCTGCGAAGTCCGCGGCTGACGTGTTGGCGGACCAATTGCTCGGAGTGGCCGAGCTGCAGAGCGAGCTGCTCATAGTCGAGCTCATTCACTACGCGCGCGCGAACGGCGTCACGCTGCGCGGGGGGGAGCTGCTCGAGCAGCTTCAGCGCCGTATCGCCCGTCACCAGCAGCTCCTGCACCCGCAGAAGATCCTCATCGTCAAATGCAATCGGCGCCATTCCCAGGCGCGTCCGTGCTTCGGTCTCGACGCGCCCGCGTCTGGCGCTTTCACGCAGCTTGTTGCGTGCTATCCCAAGCAGCCACGCCAGCGCTGGCGCCTCACCCGGCCGGTAGCGACCGCAGGCCAGCAGCGCAGCCGCGAACGTCTCCCCTGCGAGATCGGCCGCCACCTCCTCAGAGCGCACACGACGCGCAAGGAACGCAAGGACCTCGGCGACGTGCCGCCGATAGAAAGCAGCGAACGCCACGCCGTCGCCGGCCGCCGTCGCGGCCAGCAGCTCGTCATCGGCTCGGGAGTGCTCGCGTGAATCCATCTACCAACAGCTTGCGCTACGCGGGCGGTTGTGACAGTTCGCCTCCAGAAGGCCCGTCGCACTCGACGATCGTCCCGAGTCGCGACGATCAACTTCAGGGGTGCTCGAGCCGTGTCGATAACCGTGCTGGGCGGATGCATCGCCCAACCGATGCGACTCCTCGGAAACACTCCCACGACGCGCGATCTTCCGGTTGATCCGGCGAGGCCGGTCAGCGCTCCGGCCTCACGGCTGGTGTCCCGCGTCGAGCGCCGGCGTCGCCCACCTGGCGTGAAACGACGGCACAGCGTCTACATCCCATTGAAGTCGCGGATCGCGCTCACCTTCGTCGCGGGCGCGTTGTGGTTCTGCTTCTCGCTATGGCTGTCGCGCAGCTGGATCAGGACGCTCGGGCACGACATCACGACGCCGCTTGCGATCCTCGTCATCATCGGAATTGCGCTGATCCCCGGCTACCTGAACATCCAACTGATCAGCTCGATCCTGCTCGACAGCCCCCGGCCTTTGCGCTTCGACGTCGATTTCCCGCAGGTCACCCTGCTGGTCGCCGCATACAACGAGGAGGACTCGATCGCCGAGACGCTCGACTACGTATTGCGATCCGATTACCCCGGCCACTTCGAGCTCGTGGTCGCAGACGATGGCTCGACCGATCGAACGCGCGAGATCGTCGCCGAGTACGGTGCGCGCTATCCGTGCGTGCGGCTGCTCGCGGTCGACCACGGCGGCAAGGCCAACACGCTCAACGCCGCCCTGGAGACCGTGAGAACCCCACTGACTGCGACGATCGACGCCGACACGTTGCTGATGCCCTACTCGCTTAAGCACGCCGTCGCACGCCTGCTCGTCTCACCGCCCGACACGGTCGCGGTCGCGGGGGCGGTGCTCGTGCGCAACTCGCGCGAGAACCTGCTGACCAGAGCGCAAGAGTGGGACTACTTTCTCGGCATCGCCTCCGTCAAGCGCGGCCAGGCGCTGTTGCAGGGAACGCTCGTCGCGCAGGGCGCCTTCAGCGTCTATGACACCACTGCGCTCAAGCTCGTCGGCGGCTGGCCGAACCGGATCGGCGAGGACATCGTGCTGACCTGGCGGATGCTGCTGCAGGGCGGACGCAGCGTGTTCGAGCCGACTGCGGTCGCGTTCACCGACGCGCCCTCGAACTGGGGCGCGTTCGCCCGCCAGCGCCGGCGCTGGGCGCGCGGGATGATCGAGGGTCTACGCGATCACGGCCTGGGCATGCTGAGCCAGCTCAAATTCTATTCGCACGCGGTGGCCGTCAATTTCCTGTTTCCGTTCGTCGACCTGACGTTCACGCTCGCGTTTATTCCCGGCGTCCTGCTGGCCATGACCGGCAACTTCGCGATCGTGGGGCCGATGACGCTGTTGGTGCTGCCGCTCAATATGGTGCTCGGCGGCGTCATGTTCTCTTACCAACGCCGCGTCTTTAAGGCTGTGAATCTACGCGTGCGCAAGAACCGTCGCGGGCTGCTGTTCTACTTCTTCTGCTACCAGTTCGTAATGTCGCCGATCTCGCTCGCCGGCTATTCGCTCGAGGCGGTCCGCGCGCGCCGCGCCTGGTAGACGCCGACGCCTTCACTGATGGAAAATAGCGTTTCGGAGGCACCCAGTTCGCTCGTGTATGTGGCTGAGGCACTACAGCGAGCGCTCGGAAGAACGATCCTCAGCCGCCCGCCCAGCCACTCATCACCCCACTGGGGGAGTAGCGCCCAAGCTGCGCCAGGCGGATGCGCCGCCTGGGGCATCGCCCTGACCTCAGTGCTTTGGCCGGCACCAAGCCAGCCCCCGGCCTGAAGTCGCCGGGTTAGAGCAAAATTGAGACTCAACGGAGAACTGTTGTAGAGGCGACGACCGGAATCGAACCGGTGTAGACGGCTTTGCAGTGCGCCGGAAGCGCTGCTCTCCGCTTACCTGAGCGGTTTTCAGCGACGTCAGGTGCTCTCAGGTGCCCTCAAAAAACGCTCGTACTGGGAGAGTTTTGGGAGAGTTGTCGAAGTGCCACCCGTAGTCCCACGACGAGCCTAGCTTTAGGCCGGACCACACCATCTCCTACGGGTGGCTCAGGGGATGCGTTGGGCCGCGCGTCCTGACGCTCAAGTGTAGGTCCGCGGCCATGCGTCGCAGGCCCCGACTGCCTCCCATTTCTGCCGCGACCTCAGCGGTGTACGTCGAGAGTAGTAGGCAGCCGTCAAGGGGCTCCACCCGGACGTGGCCGAAGTTCACGAGACGGCCGATCTCGCGGCGAAGGAGGTCCACGTTCGAGTCATCCGGTGGTGGCCAGGGCGAGATCGTGAGTTCTAGGTAGGGCTCGGCCCTGCTCATCGCTCGTACATGATTTCACGCGGCAGATGTTCGGCGTGGGCGCTCATAGGGAGCGCTGGGGGAGCGTGGGCCAGCCGATGCGGGGGCCGGCTTGCCCGGCCATTGTCGCATCCCCCGGGGTATGCGGCCGGGGCTGCGACCGGCCCCGCATCGGGCGGGGGCCATCCATCCAAAGGAGGGCGGCAATGTCCGCTGGACTCACAGCCTCAGATTCGATGTTCTCTGTTCGCGTTACCCCGTGGCACGGTCTTGGGGCCGTGCTTGATCGACCGCCGGCGAGTGTCGCGGAGGCGATCGAGGCGGCGGGTCTCGGTTGGAGCGTCGTCAAGAAGCCGCTCGCGGTCGACCAGGGCTCGGGCCTGCCCGACGTGCTGCGCTACAAGAAGGTGCGCGGCTACTACGCCACCGTCCGTCAGGACACCGATGAGGAGCTCGGGGTTGTCGGGGAGCGCTACCGCATCGTGCAGAACCACGAGGCGTTCGCGTTCGTCGACCAGCTCTTGGGCAGCGCGATCCACTTCGAGACTGCCGGGAGCCTGCACGGCGGCCGGCGCGTGTGGGTGCTCGCGACGCTGCCCGAGCACGTCGAGGTCGGCGGCGACGCCATGCGGCCCTACGTGCTCTTGATGAACAGCCACGACGGCTCGACCGCTGTCGTGGCCGCTACGACGCCGATTCGGGTGGTCTGCCAGAACACCCTCAACTGGGGTCTCAGCAGCGCGAAGCAGAAGTTCTCGATCCGCCACACCGAAGCGGTCACGCAGCGCGTCCACGAGGCCCGCAGGGTGTTGGACCTCTCGATCAACTACTACGAGCAGTTCAAGCGCTACGGCGACCAGCTCGCCTCCGAACGCTGCACCGAGCGCCAGCTTCGCGCAGTGCTCGACAAGCTCTACCCCAACGGCGCCGGCGACACGGCGAGCAGTCGTACCCGCCGCTCGCGGCAGCACACCAAGGATCGCATCGCCGAGCTGTTCTTCAGGGGCGAGACGCAGGGCAACGCGCCCGGCTCCAAGTGGGCCGCCGTGAACGCGATCATCGAGTACGGCGACTGGATACGGCCGATCCGCGAGGGCACCGAGCGCTTCGGCCGCGTGCTGGACGACGCCACCGAGAAGACCCGCGCTCTGCAGCTTGTCGCGGCTGCTTGAGACCGCGCCTGAGCCCGGCGGGCACCCGCGCTCGCCGGGCTCGTGAGGTGATGCTTTGACTCTCGCGGAGTGGGAGCTTGGCGGCGCCGCGCCCTATCGGTGTTTGGTCGCGTGGCGGTGCAATGTGCTCGTGATGGGGCGCTCGTGATCGAGCTGTGCGCTCACGCGGATCGTGGCGTGCGCAGCGGTCCGTGGTCCCAGCCTGAAGGTGGCGGTCAGCCGCCCGTGCTTGAGGACGAGTGTCCTGGCGCACGAGGCGATTGTGCGGCCCCCGAGCTGTCCGGTGAAGCTGACGCGCACTCGGCCGCTCGCTGGCCCGCTGACATGCACCAGCAGCTCCCGTCTGTGCAGCGACTCGCTTACACGGATCGTGACCTTCGGAGGCGGAGGGCCGGTTGAGGTTCCAGGGCCGATGCCGCCCGGGCCTGAGCCGCCCGGCTGGCTGCCAGAGCCACCGCCGGGTACGTTGACGATCGTGTGTGCGGCGTTGGCCGCGGTGCCGTTGCCTGCGGCGTTGGTCAGCCACACGGCGATGTTCCAGCTTCCGGGGCCGGGCACCATGACTGTCGCGGGGCCACCGGCGGGCGCCAGGGTCGCTGGACCGCAGGAGCTCGGGCCCGACGCTGGACAGACTTGGTAGGTCGCTTCCGTTATCGGCGCGACCTGCCCGCCTGGCTCAATCCAAGTCACGGTGAAGGCGGCGCTGCCCGCTTGGGTTGGGCTCGCCGCTAGCCCTGTCGGCGGGGGTGGCGGGTTGTTGTCAATCGCGATCTGCTCGGTGGCGACCGTCGATTGGTTGCCAGCGGCGTCCGTCGCCGCGAGCGTGAGCGTGTGCGTACCGTCCGTGAGATTCGACGTTGCCAGGGTCAACGTCTGCGCGCCGGTCGAGAGCGGGCAGGGCTGCGGGAATGTGAAGTTGCACGGTGCGCTGTAGGTAGCGACGGGATGTCCGTCGGCTGAGAGAGTGATGCTCTGAACGCCGCCCCCCACATCTTGCGCTGAGGTCGTGACTGCCTCGGTCCTCTGGTGAAAGCCGCCGTGCCCGCCCGGCTCCCAAAGAGCGCCCGAGGGGGCGCTGAGTGTCGGCGGCGTCGGGTCGCTTACCGTCACGCTCGCGCTGTACATCGCGGCCCAAACGGAGTGCTCTGTGGCGCCGGTGACACACGTCTGTTCAGAGGGGGCTTGGCAGACGACGCCAAATGTCAACTGATGCGCCGTGAGCCCTGTAACGATGCCGGGTTCGCCTCCCTGACTAGGCGGGCCGCCGAGCAGGCAGCCGACGTTGGGGAAGGCAACAGTGCAGGTCTCGCCGCCGACAATGTTCCCGTCCGTGCGGAGCGCTGGCGACCAGGAGTTGCTTGTGTCGTTTTCGTGGCCGAGATAACGTTCGTAGTTGATTGCCGCTACGGTAGTTCCTGCTGGAGCTGTGAATGTCCAGCCGGCACTTGTGCCTGGGGGAGCGCCCGTGGTGAGGCCAAGCGCGTCGGTCGTTGATAGGCCGCCCTGTTGGTCGGTCTTGCCTCCGGTTCCTCCAGGGCTGCGGTAGGGGCATGTGGCGTGCTCGGCGTAGTGTGAGGGTTGGGAGGAATCAGTTGTGCCCCATGTCCATGAGTTGTTGACCGCTTCCGGGGCGCTGTTGCAGGCGGTGACTTCGTAGGTCCGGCTCGCGCTGGCTCGCGCTGGCGCAACGCCGAGCAGGGAGAGCAAGCCGACGATCGCGAGGTGTCTGCGCATCATTGAGCGCGCTTCACCCTGGCGCTCTTGGATGACGCTAGGCGGGCGACTTTCAGCGTGACCCAAGGACTTGCGCGCTCAACGTCGTAGGGGTCGGTGTAGCGCACCGAGACCTCGGCGACGCCTGCGGATGGAATGGCGATCGTGTTCAGCGCAGCGTTGATCGTCCGCAGGAGGCTAAGGTGCCGAGAGCGGCCTCGATGTCCGAGGTAGCGCACCTGCGCCTGAGCTCCGCTCGGGCGCCCCGTCAAGACCAGGATGGTGCGGCCTTTGACGCGCTTGAGTTGCGCGTGAGGTCGTGCGAAGGGTGCGATGAGGTTCATGGGTGCTGATGGTGCCACGGCTTGCGGAGGGAGTGCTGGACTGGACCCCGAGGACGGTTTCTTGCCGGGCTCAGCCGCTTCGCCTTCGGCTACGAGCTGGCCGAGGCCGGCGTTGCGGAACGTCTGTGCGATGTCGAGTACGCCGGCGTGTGCGCCCGTGACGTATTCCTCGGCCGTTTGTGGCGAGAGTTCGGGCCGGTAGGACATGAGAGCGTCAAGCGCGGACGCCGCGATATCTGAGGACTCGCTTGAACCTTGCCAGTAGTTGTAGTCGGCTTCGCCGCTGCTCGGATCGGCCGCGTCTAGGTTGCAGCCCGGCGCGATGAGACGCAGACCTTCGCCACGGTTCGAGAAAGAGCAGAACGTGCCTCCCTGCGTATCCGCTGCGCCAACCGAGAGAACTGAGGGATACGCGGCTGGGTAGTCAACTTGGCCGCCGTCGTCATTGCCGGCGGCGGCTACCACCGCCACGCCGTAGTTGTTTGCCTCTTGCAATGCGTTGGTGATTGCTTCGTAGTCCTGGCTCGATGGAACGGCGGAACTGCCAAGTGAGAGGTCGATCACCTTAATGTGGTACTTCTGCTGAAGCTGTAGGCAGGTGGTGATCCCGTCTGTGTAGTAGGCAAATGGGAATGTGGTTTGTCCTGGCTCTAGGATTCGCACGGAGACGATTTGGATGGAGTGGGGCGCCGTGCCGACCATGCCCCACTCATTCGGGGGCGCTCCGGCCATCATCGCCATCAGAGTTCCGTGAGTTGTTGGCGAGACGTCGTTACCGGAGCCGCCGTCGATCGCGGTTCGGTCAACGACGACGCTTTCGGTGTCGGGGTTGACGTTGACCCCTGTATCAACGAGGCAGAGGCCCGCGGGCTGGGCCGGTCGGGGCACGGAGGGGAGGAACGTTCCGTTGTCAGCGACGGCCTCTGCGGTGGGGACGGTCTCGGCTTGGCTGATTGCCGGTACGGCGGCGCACGCGAGGATGAGCGCGAGCCCCACGGTGCTCGCGTATCGCCCGAGTCGTGTGAGGCTTGTTCTCCTAGCGTGTCGTGACATCGACCACCTTGCTATACCCGCTGGAGAACGGGAAGCCTGCTTGGCCTGCGGGTACTGAAGCGCGGAACGGGAAGCGCCCGATGCCGCCTTCAAACTGGTATTCGACTTCAAAGTGCCCGTAGCGGTCAGTTTGCGGCGTGCGGAAGGGCTCCCACCGACCGCGATAATGCACGAGGAGATCAACGATAGTGCCCTGCTGTGGCACTGGCCCGAGCACTTGGCCGGTGAGCACGATCGTCCCGTCCGAGGTGGTCTGACGCGGCGCGATTCTGAGTAGCACGCCTGCGCGCACGAGCTCCGTGATCTTCGCCTGCGCCGTGTAGTTCGTGTCGGCTGAGAACGCGCGGTAGGCGACCTCCACGACCCGCGATGGCCCGGCCGGAACGTGCGCCAGAAAGGAGCCATTTGTGCGGGTCTGGACATGGGCGATGACTTGCGTCTGGCCGCTCCCGATGACCTGCTGGAGGACATCCAGTCCGCTCCCGCCGATCGGATGCCCGTGGCTGTCGAGCAGTCGTCCGGCAAGCTTGAACGCGCGGCGGGAGAACAGCCGCGTAATCGTGCGCCTAACGCCAAGGCGAATCATCGCGGCCTCGCTCGCGCTCTTGCCGTTTGGGGTGCCCTGTCCAACGACGGCACCGCTGGAGCCGGTCCCGCCGGGACCGGTCCCTGGCCCGTGGGGGGCTCCGAGTGTGCCTTGCGCGGAGAGGATGATGCTCGTCGGGCTGCTCGGGGTAGCTGTGAGCCCGTCGTTGTCGCTGGCGTTGACGACGACTCGGAGCGTGTGCCCAATGTCGGCGGGGGTAGGCGTGTAGCTCGCGCTCTGAGCGCCGGCGATCGTCTGACAGTTATTGCCCTGCGCGTCGCAGTCCTGCCACTGATATCCGTAGGCGATCTTCCCCGCGGCTGCCGGTGCTTCCCACGTCCCTGTGTGCGTGGACAGTGCCGCTCCGACGAAGACCTGGCTTGGCGCAAGGATTGTCGGCGGGGAGCTGGCGGCCGGTGCGTTCCTGGTCACTATCGCGCTGTCGTAGACCACGCTTGAGTTCTGAGCTGCATCCTCGACTGTTACCTTCAATGTGTGCTGCCCGTCAGCGACCTGGGCGGTATTGACGGGGAGATCAACAGACACGCTCAGCCGGCATGGCTGGCTGTAGTCGAACATCAGCGCGCCGGCGCTGTTACCGACGGCGCTGCACTTCCCACCGTTGCTATCGGGGATGCCGGAGTAGACGGTTTTGTCGTCCACTTGGGCGCTCACGGCGTAGACGCCCGGACCTCCCGGGTCGCTTGCAGTGAACGTGAGTTCCTGGGTGCCGCGTGCGGCGGGGCTCAGTAGCGTCCCGCCGATGCCGCTTGCGGCGGGGGTCGAGCTGTTGGAGAGTAGGAAGTGCGCCCACCAGAGCTTCACCAGCGACCATGCGCCAAAGCTTCCTCCTTCGTTGCAGGAGTAACCGGGTGTGCCGCCGCACCCGGCGCTGAGGTAGAAGTTCCCGCCGCGGTTGGCGGGTATCCCGAGCACACCGTAGTAGTCGTTGCTGTCCCCTGCGCACCGCTGGAGACCAGCTGCGCATTGGAAGAATACGTTTGAGCCGTTGTAGGCGTATTCGGGGGTGTAGGCGACCGCGGTCCCCGAGGCGCTAGAGCCGTGTCCGTCGGCAAACATCGCGACGTCGACCTGCCCGCCGATGAGTGTCGATCCGCCCGGCGGCGAATACTGAAGCGTCTCTGCGGAGCCGACGCCAACTGCGGCGTCGGTGCTGAGGATCGCGAACATGGGGTTGCCTGGCCCACAGCTCGTGCTGTTGTTCGACCCGTATCCGCCGCCGGCCGCGAAGCTCGACCAGCCTTCGCTCGGGGCCGCCGAGAGGTCCGGGTTCTTGCAGGAGACCTCCATCCAGTTGCCGGCGTAGGCTGGACTCGCGCCGCCCGCGCAGCTCGCGATAGTCGCCAGCAGCAGCGCCAGCGCGAGCAGCAGCGAGGCCCTGCCGTGCGCTGTCGTGTAGTGCTTATTCATCGTCGCTTCCATTCCGGTCAGGCCCCTTCCGTGTGTGAGGGCTTATGGTGTTAATGACCGTGAGAAGCGCAAAACGGCCAACGACTTTGCTTGGGCTCATGGGCTGAACGGTCCTCCGCTGCTGTGAGACGCCGGGCGCGCCGGTGCCGGCGCGCCCGTGGAGCTCGATTCGGTGGGCACGCCGAGGTAGGCAAACCCGCTCGGTTCGCGCCGCGCTGCCGGGCTGCTTGCCCGCGCGACCGGCGTACTCGAAGCTCTTCGGTGAGCCTGGAAGCGCGCCCTGCCCCGCCGGGCGGGTGCAGCGCGACGGTGCGGCTGAAGCGCCGCCCTAAGTACCGGCGGCGTCGGCGCGAGCTGCGAGGAGATTGGGCGCGGTGGTTCGGTCACGACGAGACGTGCATCGGCGTGACGGTGGTGAGACGCTGGCTTGTGGTCGAGGACGTGCGTCGCTCCGATCGTTCCGCCCGCGATCACCGCGACGGTGGCTACGCCGGCCGCGAGCTTCGCTGCGGCCCCTCCGCCCGCCAGCAGCGCAGCGGCGCGTTCGCGCACGCTGCCTGGCCCCAGCGGCAGGCCGTCCGGCGCGAAGCGGTGCTGGAGCGTCCTCGCTCGCGCGTCCAGCCGCACGAGCCATCCGAGGCGGTGCATGAACACGGGCATCGGGAGCAAAATCGCCGCCTGGCCCTGAAAGCGGCGCCGCAGCCGCATGGCGTTCGTGCGGTGCTCAGCGCGGCAGCTCGCGCAGCCCTCCAGGTGCGCGAACGCACGCTGGGCGAGCTCTTGGCTCGTGCTCTCCCCGGCCTGTAGTGCGTGGATCGTCGCGGCGCGGTAACCGCACAGCCGCCCCGTGTCATACAAGAGCTGGAAGTGCTCGCGCTTTCGCTCGCACGAGCGCGCAGTGTTGCGGGCTGCGTTGACTTCGATGCTGAGAACCTTGGCGATCAGCCGGTACTTCATGCCCTCGGCCAGCAGCCAGAAGACCCGTTGCTCAAGCGGGCTCAGCTCGGTCAGGAACTCCGCGACGACCAGTCGGTCCTCACGGATCAGCGCCGCGCGCTCGGTGCTGTCATAGCCCGCTTGCTCGGGCACGTCGAACGTCGGGGAGCTCTCGGCAAGAATCTCCTCGCGGCGGCCCTCGTCCCGATGGAAGTGCAGTGCGCGGTGCTTGAGGCCGGCGCGCAGGGCGTGGCGAAGATGATCCTCGCTGGCGTACCTGCGCTGCAGAAGAACCTCTACGGTGTCTTGGTAGATGTCCTCGAGCTCTTGGACGGTGAGGTCTCTGCACTCACCGAAGCCACGAGCGATTCGCAGCTCGGGTCGCTGCCATTTTCCGAGAACTTCACCGACTCGCTCGGGTGCGAGTCCAGGGCTGGTGCTGGGCGCCACCACCGTCGCGATCGAACCTCGCGATCCGTTGCGCCGATTGCCTGCCGTTCGCCGCGCTCGAACTGCCATCTCATCTCTCCCGGTCAGCCTTGACCACTGCTTTCGCTCTGCGGTACAGAACAATTCCGTAGAGCGATTTTACTTGCAATTATCGTTGCAAGCGGTGAGCCGGCGTCTGGGTCCTGGTGGGCGAAACAGATCAAGGCTCTCGTGGGTCTTGCGGCGCGGTTCATCGGTGCGGCACCGCGACGGTCTCAAGGACGGCGGCGCAGAGCAGCGCGCCGGCGATCAGAGCGAACAGCGCGGCCCCTTCGCCAACTGTGAGGGGGTGGCGGCGTTGTAAGAGCCAAGCGCTCGCGCCGAGCGCGAGCGCTGCCCACTCGAAAGGGACCTGCGGGAGATACCTCAGCATCGGGGAGCCGTAGGCGCCAAGCGCTGCGCCGACTGGCAGGACGTTGGCCGTAAGCCATGTCGCTACAACGGTGTCCGTGATCTGCCGAGCGAGATGGCGGCGGTGTGCTCCCACGACGCCCAACAGCAAGGGCCACGCCGCGAGGGGGAGATTGTGCGCCAGAAGCGCCAGGACATGCCCGATGTTCGGCGGCGGATTGCGCTGCGGGTTCAGGCTCGCGCCGAGCACGTGGCGGACGAGGCCGTTTAGCCGCGCCAGGTCGATCGCGAGGAGCGCAGCGGGAACGAGCGTCACGATCCACGTCGCGGCATACTCAGCCAGCCATGCGCGGCGAAGCTCGCCCAGCCGCCGGCGGCCTGCGCGTCGAGGCCGAGACACCGTTACGTCTGCGGCAACCATGCTTCCACCGCGTAGCCGCCGGGGACGATCGCGAGCTTGGCGAGCGTGACGTGATAGGCGGCCTGTAGCCCTTCGTATTCGCTGCCGCCGCCGGTCTGCTCGCGCGTCACGACCATCCACGTCCCGGTGTGGGTGAGATCGGGGGCGACGCTCACGATCTGCCCGGTGTTGGAGATGCGCCCGCGGGCGATCGTCGTGTCCGCCCGGCTCGTGGCGGCTGCTTGGAGCTCGGCGAGGCGGGCGGGTCCGACCGACATCGCGGCGAGGGTCCGCTGATCGGTGCTGAGCGTGCGATAAGTCCAGTTGACGTAGAGCCGCGCGAACGCTTCCAGCGCCTTGACGGGTGTCGCCTGCACTCCGGCGGGGGCCTGCGTCGAGGAGGAGGGCGGCGGGGGCGCCGGCGGCTCCCCAGGGTTCTGCGGTGAGCTCGTCGACGCCGTCCCGGTCGTTGCGGGCGGCGCGTCCGGGTTGTGGCAGCCCGAGAGCGCCAGGACGGCGAATAGGAGGGCGAGCAGCGTGAGGGCTCTGGGGAGCGGGCGGCTCATAGGCCAGGTGGGTGTCGGACGGTCCAGGTCGCCCAGCTGGGGACCGTTGGGAAGACGCGCCAGCGTGGGCCGGGCTTGCCGGAGTTGGGGCCGGTGTCGTATTCGGGGGCTTCTACGGTGTCGAAGCGCAGCCCGCCGACGTACATGAAGGCGTGCCCTGCGTTCGCGTAGATCGAGACGTACTGGCCGGGACCAGACTGCCCGTAGCTCTCAAGCCCGGTCGAGTCCAGGGCGCTCGTGCCGAGCCCCCCGCCGGCGTGCAGGACGTAGGACACGGCGGATGAGCAGTCATACGCTGGTTGCAGCGTGTCGAGCGATGGGCCGTGCGCGCCGCCGTAGAGGTATCGGGCAGTGAATAGGCGGTTGCCGGCCGCGACCATGTTCTTGACCACACGCGGCGCCTGCGCACCGGCGGCTGCGAGGCCACTCGGGAGGATCTTCGTCTGAGTCCCAGGTGTCAGCGGCAGCGGGACGCTCCCGCCGCCTTCCACGGCTGGACAGGATTCGCCAGTTTCACCGCCGCCCGTGGCTTCGTGGGATTCGGGGAGCGCCGCGAGCGTTCCGGCGGCGCCGGTCGCGGGCGCGAGCGCGACCTTGACCGAGCTCTTTGTGATCTGAAGTGGCCGAGCGGCCTGCCACCACACGTCTAGCCGGTAGGGCTGCCCGTTGGCGATGAGCTGGCCGGGGCCTTGGCCGTAGCCGACGTCGCGCTTTCGCAGCAGGCTTTCGTGACCGGCGTGCGCGACCCGGAGTGTCGCGAGGTAGGGGAGATGGTCGAGCGCGTTGGCGTCTTGGAAGGTGAAGCCCCCGCCGTTCGCGGGGTTGCTGTCAAGGACGGAGAGCTCGGCGAAAGAGTCCGGGTGGGCGGGGAGATAGGACTCGCCGGGGTTGGGGATCGCCCCGTAGCTCCCGCTGGTGGGGTCGCCTGGCCCGCCGTACTCGGTCGCGCCGACTTCATACCAGCGCCCCGGCGCCAGTTCCAACGGGGCGGCGTAGAGCCCGGCGGCGAGTGGTCCGCCGCCCGCGGGCACGTTCACGACACCGCCGCCGCAGGCGCTTTCGGCTTCCTGGGAGAATAGGCCGGCGACCCCGGCCGCGACGATCACGGGCAGCATGACGACCAGCAGAACGGCGGCAATGAGGACCGTCTGCACCTGACGGTTTTTCAGGAGCGCTATCGCGATGCGAACCTGCATCACGCCGCTAGCTCCAACTCGACGGCTACGGCTTCCTGCCACTCGTCGTTGACGAGGAGCCTCATCGCGGGCCAGCCCTGTTTCCGGGTCTCTCGCAGCGCGCGTTGGCGTATGTGCTCGTCGCGTGCGGGGTCCGAGCTCGCGATCCAATACTCCATCGAGGCGACGCCGATTTGCAAAGTGCCCTGGCCGCGGGAGCCGTTCATCAGGTAGGCGGTGGAGAACTCGCCGCGGACGGTCTTCAGCGTCGAGATCGCGTCGATGGCCTCCCCAGTGAGATTCAGGGTGCCCTTGACGTAGGCGAGCTCGCGCGCCTCTTGGCGCAGGAACAGCCGCATCGCGGCGTTCGCCAAGAGTGCGCGGCCGTGCTCGTTATCGAAGTCCGAGAGCTGCTGGCTGATCGCGATGAGCCACAGCGCGTAATGGCGCGATCGGCGGCAGAACTCGTTGAACCACCGGCCCGTCGATGGGCGCTCGATCAACTTCCACGCCTCGTCAATCACCAAGAAGCTCTTGCCGGCCCAGGCGTGCTTCGGGCTTTCGCCTGCGAGGTGTTCGCGGCGGGTGCGAGCGATGCGGCTCTTGACGTGCTCGCAGATCACGAACAGCGCCGCCGCGGCCTTCGCGTCGGGGATCGAACGGGTGTCGAAGACGACGAGCGGCGCGTCCCTGGGGATCGTCGTCGGGCGATCGGCGAGGTAGGCGTAGGGGCCGTCGCCAATGTAGTTGTGCAACCGCATCGAGAGGTTGCGCAGGCTCTCGGCGATCCCTACCGACCCCTCGCCGCGCTCCTGGTAGTAGCGGCGCTCAAGCTCCTCCTGCAACAGCAGCTCGCGCGGTTCCTCCCCGGTCAGCGCGCAGCGTGCGTAGACCTCGGCGATGGCGAGCCCAAGCAGGTTCGCCTCCAGATCACTCAGCCCGTAGCTATCGCGGCCGGCATGGTGCTCGCCGAGCAACAGCGCGTGCAACGCGAGCAGATAGTCGATCTTCTCCGCGCCGACGTGGGCAGGGTCCTCGACGTCCCACGAGTTGATCGCGTGCGCCCCTGCGCCGACCTGGAGGGACGCGCCGCCAGGGATCAGGCTGCACAGGAAGTCGAAGTGTCCGGCGCGGTCGATGATGAACCCGCTCGCGCCCTCAGACAGCGCGCGGGCCAACAGGATGATCGCGGCCATCGTCTTCCCCGCCCCCGACATGCCGTTGATGAGCAGCAGATGGTTCGGGTGCAACGGGTCGAAGGGGTCCAGGCGCTCCAGGGTGCGGCCGGGCAGCGCGTACCCGAGCGGAATACCCGCCGGGCTCCCGCATGAGGTCCCGCACAGCGGGAAGGTGTCCCCGACGTTGCGACTGACGTACTTACGCCGCCGCCGCGCAACGTCGCGGCCGAGCGGGAGCGTTGACTGCCACAACCGCACTTGAGCGAACAAGCCGTGCTGAATCCGGGCGTCGCAGGCCATCGTGACCTCCCGGGCGGTGGCCTGGCAGAGCTCCTTCAGCGCCTCCGGGTCCGCGTCGGGTCCGGGCTCCAGTAGGGAGCAGTAGACGCTCACGCGATAGATCCCCGCCCCGGCGCTCGTCGCGAGCTCGTCGTTGAGCTCCGCGGCCTCCTCCTCCTGCACCCGCGCATCAGGATCGAGCGGTCGGCCGCGTTGCTCGACGCCGCGGTTGACGCCGTGGATGCGCTTGTACCGGCGCTTTTGCGCCATTCGCTCGCGGTAGCGCTCGGTCGCCTGAACATGCACGCTCAGCACGAATGGCCGCGGCGCCTGCATCATGTGAAGCAGCCACCCGAGCCACGTCTGCTCCGGTGCGAGAGAGACGTAGAAAACCTCCTCCAAACTCTCCCCGAGCGCTAGGTGACTGCGCTCGGCGAGACCGACCGGCGCGGTGCAGATCGCCTCAGCGAGCGCCTGCGCCCGCCCGGCCGCATCCCGCGGGTCCTCGCCAGGGACGAGCGGCGCAATGACCTCTGGTGCCATGAAGCTCGCCGGCAACCCGCCACCAAGAGCGGTGTCGGGGTCAAACCGGCGGTGCAGCAGATCAAGCAGCTCCACGCCGACCAGCAGACGGCCCGGAACGCCCATCGCCTCCAGGTCTGAGCGGACGCCTTCGCAGTGGCGCAGCGACTCCCTTGCGGCCCGCTCGTGCACCTGCGCCTTGACCCGCAGCGCCCGACGCCCGCTACGCGGCACGGGCAAGACGCGCACAGTGGGCTGCCACGGGCAGAGCACGAGGTAGCGAAGCTCAAGCGGCGCGACCATCAGCGCGTGCGTGCGGATCGACTGCTCCTGGGCGATCCCAAGCCGGCGAATCGCCTGGGCTCGCTCGCTCTCACCGATGTCCTGCGCGGCGCCGGCGGCCTGCTCGCAGCACCGGGTCTCCTCGGCGAGAACGTCATCCAACGCCAGCGGTATGCCCTGCACGTAGAGCTGCAATGACTGGCGGTCGGGTAGCCGAGCCGCTACCTGCCCGAACGCCTGGGAGACGCGCTCGCCCTCGGTCTGGTCGAGCACAAGGGGGTTGACGGTCCCGACCTCAAGCGCCCGAACGTAGGTGCCGTCCTCTGCGACCATGAGCCCGTCGGGCTCGATCGCGGCGAGGCCCAGCAGGTCCCCGGCAGTCGCCCGTCGTCCCATCAGCCCCAGCGCTCCTCAGAGAGCAGCCCATCGAGCGCGGGGTCCTCGCGCGCCCCGTGGCTGTGCAGGTTGGGCTCCTCAGTCCACGCGAGCACGAGCAGCCCACGCGCGCGAGGCCGATCCGGTGAGGCCGCCAGCAGCAGGTGGCGAGCCCAGCGCCAGCGCCAGCACTCGCGCAAGAGCACCCCGAGCTGCAGGCCGCCGCTCTCTGAAACGTAGGTCAGCGCAGCCGGCAGGCCGATCACGAACACGCAAAGCGTGATCGCGGGCTTCGTCGCCAGCCCCGAGACGTGGATGATCGCGAGGACCGTGAGGCCGCCAGCGATCAGCACGGCCCACTGCTTGATCGTGAACACGACCAGCCGCGGCGCCTCATCGAGCGAGCGGAACGTGCGATGGATCACCGCCCACCCCCTTGCGGCCTGCGCTTGCGCCGCGGCGCTTGGCTTCCCTTCGCCGCCGCCGGCGGCGAAGGCGTTGCCTTCGGCGGCTTCTGCGCCCGGGGCTTGCTCGCGGGCCGCGCCGGCGCGGCGCTCGCTTCGCGCCCGGCGCTGCTCGTCACCTTGCGTCCGGGGTGCGCCGCGCCCGTCTTGCTCTGCGCTGCGCTCGCGCCCCTCGGCGGCACCCCGGCGGGAGAAGCTGGCGCAGGCTTGGCGCGCGGCGTCGCGCGTGAGGGAGCGCCCCCAGCGGCGCGGGGTCGCGCTGGCACGGGCACAGTCCCGCCTCGGCGAGCCTGCCCCTTCCCCGCGCCGGTCGCTACTCGCGCCGGGGTCTTACCCGTCGCGTTGCTCGCTCGCCCGCCCGCCTGGCCGCGAGCACCTGTCCGAGCTGCCGCCGCGCGCGCCGAGGCCCGCGCGGTGCGACGCGAGCCGCCGACCATCGCCGCCCTAGCGTCGCGCGGCGCGCTGGCGAGGATCGCCCCAACTCGCGAGAACCGTTCACGGACCCCGCCCCGCCCCGCCGCCTTGGAGCCACGGCGAGCGGCCAGACCGCCCGCCGCCATACCGCCGAGCGCACCCGCGCCCGCTGCGGCCGGCGCCATGCCGGGCACCATGCCGGTGCGCCTGGCTGCGCCCGCCAAGCCTCTGCGCGCCGCGCCGAGCGGCCCACCTGCCGGGGCACCCAGCGCCCCAGCGGCACGCCCCGCGCTGCGTCCCAGCGAGGGGATTCCCTCAACGCCAACGCTGCGCAGCCGCGCGTGCGCGGCGCGCATCCGCTGCGCACCGGGCTGCCCCTGAGCCCCACCACCGCCGCCGCTTGCTCGCAGGCTCGCGCCGCCGAGGATATGACGCAGCTCCCCGAGCAGCATCAAAGGGAGCTTCACCGCGATCACGAACGCGATGAGCCCCGCAAACGCCGCCTCGATATGCCCGCCGATGCCAGCAGCGCCACCGCTGACGCTCGTCGCGTCCAACGTCAGCGCGCCCGCGACAGCGAACAGCAGCGTCCACCCGAGCGGGACGAGCACGACCGCCATCAGCGCGTGCCCCCACACTCTCATCAGATGCGAGAGCTCAGGAATCGGCCACAGAGCGATGAACAACGGTCCCGCGCAGAACGCCAGCGCCAGCACGTCGGTGAGCGCCACCTTTGACGCGAACAGGCCAGCGGCGAACGCCACGCCGACGATCACCAAGAACGCGCCGAACACGCCGCCCGCGCCGATGAGCAGCGCCCCGCCGAACAGGACCGTGACGATGCTCGCAAGGCCGTTCGCGACGACCGGGAACCCGAGGATCGCGTGCGTCAAGGTGTTCGTCGCGGCGACGACCTGCTCGATCAGCCAGCGGTAGATCACGAGCACGCCGGTCGCCGAGGCGCAGCGCGCGATGCCCGTCGCCGGGTGCGCCGCGCCGGTCAAGCCCATCATCCAGTAGCGCAGCGTGCAGACCGTCAAGGAGACGGGCATCAGCGACATGCCGAGATAGGTCATGTCGCCCTCCAGTTCGCTTACGTGCCCCCACCGCGCGGGGTCGGGCAAAGCGACCAAGTGCTGAATCAGGGCGACGGTGCCGTGCTTGAGGAACCCTGGGACCAGCGCGCCCGCCAGAGCGGAGAAGAACCCCTTGGCTATCGCTTCGATGATGCTGTGCAGCGATGGCAGCCCAAGGAACGCCAACGGCACGAGCTGGCCGCTCGTGGTCGCGGCGGAGGCGGCCGGCGCGAGTACGAGCAGCGCGCAGAGCGAGCTCGTCACCGTGGCCGCCAGCAACCGTGTCCCTCGGCGAAGCGTCATCGCGGCACCCGCGCCCGTTACGCGACGATTCCGCTGATGGACGCGAGGATCGCGAGGCCCGCGATCGTCTTGATCGCGACGTCATGCGCGCGGCTGTGACCGGCCATGAACATGATCCCGACGACCGCGATCACGAGGCTCATGGCCGTGCCGCCGAGCCACACCAGGCTTCCCTTCAGCTTTTCAACGAAATTATGGACCCCGCTGATCGGCGTCCCGTGAAATGCGCCCGCGGCGTTCAGCGCGTCCAGGTGCCCTTCAGAGAGAGCCCCGAGAAGCGCCACCGCCACGAGCAGGGTGAGCAGTGCGAATACCACGAGCTGCCGGCTGTGCGCGGGAGCTCTCCATCTCAGTGTGAGCGCCATCATTGGCCTCACCTCCTTGTGTGTGTCGTTGACAAACCTCATGGCGAGAACAGGCCCCCCGAGGTCTGTTCCGCCGGTGGCGGCGCCGGTTCGCTCACGCGCGCCGGGACGCTCGGCGCAGCCGCCGTCGGCTGGCCCGGCGCGGCGGACGGCTCCGCCGCTTGCACGCGAGGACGCGCAGCCCGCGCCGTTGCACGAGCGCGGCGCGTTGGCAGCGCTCGCCGTCGGGCGTTCGTGCGGTGCTCGGTGCGGCGTCGTAGCGGACGGGCGGCGCGCACAATCGAGGTGCTCGGCTCGCGATCGGTGCGCGTGATCGGGTCTCGCGCGGTCAGGCGAGGGCCGGCGGTGTGGCCGGGCGCGGGGTGCTGGCCCGCGAGGGCTCCCAAGGTGCCGAGCAGCACCCACAGTCCGATCGCGAAAGCCGCCGAGCCGGCGAGCCAGGGATGCGCTCTCAGCCGCTCGCGGAGGTCCCGCCCGGCTCCCCGAACGCGCGGTGCGCGTCGCACAGGACGCCACCGGCCGGTGCGACCGGCGAAGACGTCATCCACATGCACAACGAACTCATCCGGGGTGAGTCCGTCGAACCCATCCTCCTCGGAGCTCTCCTCGGAGAACTCCGCACCATCAACCTCATCCATCGGCTCTGGCTCGATCAGCTCGCCCCATTCCTGCTCGGCGTCGCCCGCTGCCTGCGGCTCCCGTTCGGGCTGCGCCGGCGGGAGCGGTGCTGGCGCGATCTCGAAGACCTCCGGTGCGCGCCCGGAGAGGCCGGGCTTGCGCCGGCGAGCGGTGCTCGCCGCCTCGCGCGGCTCGCGATCACTCGCACCACTGTCAAGACGCGCCGGTGCTGGCGCCGGCTCGGGCGGTGGCGCTGGCGCAGTGTCAGCCGCGGTGCTGCCGGTGCCGGGCGCGGCGACGTAAAGCGTGACCATGCCGTTGCGCGCGAGTGCGCTACCGGCCTGGGGCTCCTGGGACACGACGAGCCCAAGCAGCGAGGGGTCGCAGCCAAAGGACCGCTCAAGGCCGGGGCGAAGCCCAGCGCGGCGCACGGCCTGGGCGGCGTCCCCGGCGCGCTGGCCGATGTACTCGCCCACGATCTGACGGCCTGTGGCGCCGCCTCGACGGCCGCCAGTGGGGCGTTTGACTGCTGCGGTCTCGTTACCCATCGGGGTTATTGACCGTGAGCGGCCCAAAACGGCCAACGACTTTTGCTTGGGGAGCTCTACCGCCGTCTCGCGCGGCTCACGCGGGAGCGCCCCCGAGCGTCCCGTTCGCACGCCGGATGCCCCGATATTTGGCTCTGGCGCTTGGCTTGCAGCAGCCGGACGTACCGCTGGAACCGGGGGTCCTCGAACCATCCCGGCGCGCGCACGATCGCGGGCGGCAGATCGCGGTAGAGCAAAAATCCGTGTCCGCGGCTGACCTGGCGCAGCCACGGCGAGGGACCGGCCTTCTCCCTAGCGACGCTCAGCGTGTGCTTTGAGAGCCCGGTCGAGGTCGAGGCGTTCGCGACGGGCTCCTCGCCGAGCAGCTCGGTCAGATAGCCCGCGCTCGTCGGCTCAGCCAGCGGCGGGAGGAACACTTGGGCGGTCGAGGCGGCGCAGATCGCGTCGCGTGCGGCGCGGCCGTAGCGATGGTCAATCTGCGCGATCGACTGCCACAGCGTCGCGATCACGATGCCGTGATCCCCGCACTGCGAAAGCCACGAAGCGAGATTCCTGACCGGCGCGATGTTCGCCGCCTCGTCGAAGATCAAGAACAGCCTCGGGTCAAGCGCGCCGGTGCGGCGTGCCTTGACGATCGCGGCCTGGTAGACCGTGCTGACTAACGCGAGGATCACCGGGCGCAGCACCTCTTGGTCGTGCTCGGCCGCGACGACGTAGATCGTGTTCGCCCCACCGTCAAGAAACCGCTCTGGTGTCAGATCGCCGCTCGCTGAGGCGGCGACCTGCGGGTAGCGGTAGGCGCGCAGCAGGTTCAGCGCGGACATCACGGTCGTCTCGCGGTTGCGCTCGTCGCGGCGGGTGATGCCCTCTAGCTGGTCGGCTGCCGCCTCGGCGCCCGCGCTCTTGAGCGCGGCGACCGCAATGTGGAAGTCGCGCGCGTCGAGCCAGCGCACGAGCTCGCCCATGCCCGCCCCTGTGAGCGTCGCGGCGTGCAGCAACGGCGCGAGCATCGACGCGGCCTCCTTGTCCCAAAACTCGTTCGCCGCGTTCGCCTGATCGGGGTGAGCAGCAGAGGCAAGAGCCTCCCCGGCGCGGATCGCGCCGCTCCAAGTGCGCGCCGGCACCAACGGGCTGAACCCGGCGCTCGGCTTCTCCCCGAAGGGGTCATACGCCCACACCCGTCCCACACCGCGCCGGTACGGCGCGGTCGCCTCATAGATGTCGAGCTTCGTGGAGAGCACGAGCGCCGGCCCGTCGTGGTCGAGCAGCCACGGCACGACGTACCCGGTTGACTTGCCTACCCGCGGCGGCGCGACGATCATCGGCTGGACCTCCAGCTCCGCGGCGAGCATCCGCGGCGGGACACGCCCGATCACCCCGAGATACGGGCGCCCCGAGGTCGGCTCTGCCACCCACAACCGCCGCACATCGGAGGGCAGCGCCCACGTTCGCGGGCGCACCCAGCCGCGCTCCACCGCATGACGCGCGACGGTGCGCTGCCCCTTGCCCAGCGGCGAGCCTGCCCGCCACCCGCGCACGGCTCGGTAGATCCTCACGGTCGCGTAGACCGCGAGCCAAAGGATCGCGGCGGCGACCACGACATACGCGCCGGCGCCCGGAGCGGACGCGCGCTCGGCCCTTGTTGGGAACGCTCGCGCGGGCGAGCTCCAGCCGCCCGCAATCAGCAGATGCCACATGGCACGCGCCGCGTCTCCGGCCGGCAGGCGCATCGGGCCGTGCAGCTCGACCAAGCACGCGGCTTGGGTCCACAGCCACGCGAAGGCCCCGGTGACGAGGCCAGCGAGCAACAAGACGCCGGTGATGCAGAGCAGGAGTCTCGCCACGGGCCGGCGGCCAACGGCATGAATCCTCACAGGGCACCCCGGAGGATCGGGCCTCTGAGCTCGTTCTCGAGCGCAGAGGCCGACTCGATTGACTGGCGACTCATCAGTGCTATTGACCGTGAGCGCATCGAAACGGCCAACGACTTTCAGAGCCAGGCGCTATCTCCGCGTTTCGCGTGTCCCACACGGGACCTACAGCCGGCTTGAAACCTCCTGATTCGGGCCGTCGCGCAAAACTCGTTGGCCGTTTTCGCCGAGTTGCGGTCATTAACCCCGGGGGCCGCGGCACCCGCCGCCGGCCAGACCCAACAGAGCGATGCGCCACGACAGCGACCACAGAGCGATTAGACCTGCTCAGAGCGGGTTGTCTGCTGCTGCTTGTTCAGGCAGTTCTCGTGGGTCGGTGGAGCGTCGTTACTTGCCTCATTTTCGCCGCCGCCGGCTTGGCGCTTCAACCCCCCACAAGGGGGGTTCCCCTGCGCCCCTGCGGGGCTCCGGTTCCGCGCGCCGGTCGGCGTCGTTTTGGGCTTCGCAACTAGCACCACCAACCAAAGGAGAACAGCAATGAGCAAGCGATTCAGCATCAACAGCATCATCGTCATCGGAGGTCTCACCCGCGACCCCGAGGTCAAGGCCCTCTCCGAAGGCAGCGTGTGCAAGCTGCGTCTGGCCGTGGACGGCATGGCGCGGGGCGGCGAGACGGGGTACGTCGACGTGGACGTCTTCGGCAAGCCCGGCGAAGCGTGCGCCGAGCATCTGGTCAAGGGCCGCGAGGTCGCCGTCAGGGGCCGGCTGCAGTGGCGCGAGTGGGAGCCCGAGGGCTCCACGACCAAGCGCCAGGCGCACCACATCGTCGCCGATCAGGTGCAGTTCCTCGGCGGCAAGGGCAACGGCGAGCAGTCCTCGCAGGACAGCTCGGGCGTCGAGGCCGGCGAGCCGGCCACGGCGGAGGAGCCGATCGCGGCCTAGCCACTCCGGGTCGAGCCCGGCCGCGCCCCACACCAGGGGCGCGGCCACCAGGGCTTTCGACGGAGACCGCCCGTGAGCCAGGCGCTTCTAATCGACCACATCCTCTCCGGGTTGCGCGCACGCGACGCGCGCCTTCGCGCGCTATGGGAGATGACGCCCTCCCAGCGGGTCGCGGCGATGCGCCGCGGAGAGCTGACCTTGGAGCAGTGCTCGGCGTGGGCCGCACGCTACCCCGATCAGGTGCCGTTGCTCAACGGCGAGTTCGAGTACATCGCGCACCTGACACCCGAGGCGTGCGAGTGACCCCCACCCGGCCAGACCCCGCACCGGAGTTGGTCTCCTACCTTCGCGTGCTCGCCAGTGGCGCAGCGCCGGACCAGTTCTTTGACGTGCGCTGGGCTACCGATGACGGGGGGATGAGTATGCGTTTCATCCCTGTCCGGTGTGTAGATCAGACCGCGCGGCTCATCCTCCGTGTCGCGGCAAAGACTGACGTTTACGTTGGCGCCGTGCTCAGGGACCGTCGCGCTGGCGGCAAGAGCGCGATCAGTGGCTCGCGGCTGCTCTACATCGAGTGCGACCACCCCGACTCCCAAGCGCTCCTTGAGAGTTTCGCGTTCGCGCCGTCGATGATCGTCGCCTCCGGCTCCCCCGGACACCTGCACGTCTACTGGTCCCTGTATGAGCTCGCCGGTGGCCCGCAGGTCGAGAGCGCCAACCGTCGACTCGCGCTCGCGCTCGAAGGCGACCCGGCGTCCGTGGACATCGCGCGGATGCTGCGCCCGCCCGAGACGGCGAACTACAAGCACAGCCCTCCGCTTCCAGTCCGCCTTCTCCATCTGGACTCAGGCGTTCGCCACGAGCTCTGCGAGCTCACCGCCGGCCTCCCGGCAGACCCGCAACCCGTCTGGCTACCCGCCAGGCGAGCAGGTTCGCGGCGCACGGGCCGCACCGCTATTGACCGCGCGCTGCTGGCGATCCCCGCGGCCGAGTACGTCCGCGTCCTCACCAGCCGTGAGCCCAACCGCGCCGGGAAGGTCCTTTGCCCGTTCCACACCGAGAAGACGCCGAGCTTGCAGCTCTACCCCGATGGCACGTTCTACTGCTACGGGCGCCACAGCAAGCACCGCGCGTGCCGTAAGGGCGGCACAATCTTCGACTTCGCCGCCGCACTGTGGGGCATGGGCACCAAGGACGAGGACTTCCTTGAGCTCCGCCAGCGCCTAGCGGAAACGTTCGCGCTCACGTTTACCGCATCGAGGTCGTGATCTTGTCACCCTTTGATGCCCGCAGCGAGTGCAAACGCCGGGCACGGTTACGGGATGGCAGACGCTCTTTCGCTCGATTGTTGTAGCGGGGGGCGATCCTCCTGTGCGAGCGTTCTTCGCGCGCTTCGCGATCGTGCATCGCTGCGCGACTCGGCCTTATGTGCGTCTGCGCGCTCGCGCTACGACGCGGCCGAGACCCTAACGGGTTGCTTGACCGATCGTCTCGCCTAGTGCGAGAAGACGATCTACCAGGGAGGACTAATGCCACCCAGCCACACCAAAAAGTGCGACCTCAAGGACCATCGGCCTATCGAACCTCGGCCTGGCTACTTTGAATGCGAGCGCTGCGGACACCGTTGGATTCTCCGCGCGGTCCTACCGGACGGCTGCAATCCCACCCCTGATGACATCGACTGGATGCACCACAGGCGATGACACTCGCCCTACCTATCCAACTGCGACGACTCACTCTCGTTCTCCTCGTACTCATGGTCATTATCTGTGCTGGATGCGCAGCTCAGAGGGGTAGCGAGGAAAACAACACGGTAAATCCGAGCCGGCTTGGGCTCGTGGAACTCCAAGCACAGTGCGTCATGCGCGGCGGTTTGCCCGACGCGCACTGCACGCCGGGCGCGGTGCGCCCCGGTGTCAGCCTCGCGAATATCTGTGCCTTCGGGTACAGCCGCCGGGTGCGTCCACCAGAGAGCTACATCGAGCCGCTGAAGCTCGCGCAGATTCGCGCCTACCACCTCCCCGGTCGGGTGCGCGACTACGAGGAGGATCATCTCGTGCCCCTCTCGATCGGCGGGGCGCCCAGGAACCCCGCGAACCTATGGCCCGAGCCACGCCACGGCCCGAACAGCGCCGCCGAGAAGGACGAGCTTGAGAGCTGGGCCGCACGGATGGCGTGCGCCGGGCGCATACCGCTCGCGCGGCTACAGCACGCGATGGCGACGGACTGGACCAGGCTCTACCGCGCCGCCGGCGGCGAGCGCGTCCTGCGCTCCTATCCGCCGGGCGGATAGGACCGTCGCAGCGGCCCGCTACGGTGTCAGGGACCGTGAGCGACCGGCGCAAGATCACCCTCGATATCAAGCTCGACGGCCGCGATGCCGAGAGCGAGACGACCTGCGCATGGGTCGGCGCCTATGTCCTGGCGATCGTGACCGTGTTGCCCGAGCCCGGTCTCGCGGTCGAGGTCAGCTCGACATTCGTGGGCCACGAGGGGGTCCCGACGTGCGCGACGCATTTGACGCTCGGCCCTGTCGGGCACGCCCCGTTCATCGTGACCGCCGAGCACGAGCACACGAGCCTTGACCCGACGATCCGGGCGCGGGAGTGCGCCTACGAGCACGCCCAGGCCGTGCTTGAGGCGTTGAAGGGCCTCAGGTATCAGGTCGGCGTCGATGTCGGCGATGACGCCTTCGTAGAGCTGGAGCGCGTCGAGCGCTAGCGCCGGACGGCGGCCTCGACGGGCAGGGCCGGCGAGTCGGCGGGACCGGCCACGCGCTTCGCATCGCCCACGAGCGCGCGATCCCGGTCTTCAACCTCACCCGGCCAGAACACACCGAGCGCGTCTTGAGGTGCTGCGCCGGTGACTGAGCGGCGCGTCACGCCAACTACCGCAGTTGCCGGTGGTGAGCGTTCGGCCGGGGTTGCCCGCCGCGGGAGCGCCCCTCCCGATTGTCGCACGCTGCGCGTGCGGGTTGGTCGGGATCGGCTCCCGCAACGGGTGGGAGCCCTTTTGTGAAAAGGAGAGCCTGATGGCTACCAACACAACACAGAACGCCAGCAACGGGCGGGCCAGCATCGGCCGCGTGGAGCTGCGCGAGATCCCGCTCTCGCGGATCGTCGTACCCGAGGGGTTCAACCCGCGCGGCGAGGTCGTGCATGACGCCGAGCTGGAGGCGATGGCGGAGACGATGCGCCAGCGTGGATGCCTTCAGCCGGTGCGGGTCCGCGTCAGCGAGACGGGGACGGATGAGTACCTGCTGATCGCCGGTGAGCGGCGCTACCACGCCGCTGCGATAGCCGCGCTCACGCAGCTCCCGGCCGTGGTGCTGCCCGCAGGTGCGGGCGACGAGGCCGAGCATCTGGACCTGCTCACGGACGCGATGATCGAGAACGAGGTCCGCTGCGAATTGAACCCGCTGCAGCGCGCACTCGGCTTCAGGGCGATGATCGAGCACGGGCTGAACGTTCGCGGCGTTGCCGAGCGGATGGGCGGGAAGGCCAAGCGCAGCTCCCGCGAAAAGCGCATCCGCGAGCACCTGACGATCCTTACGCTCCCCGAGAAGGTGCGCACGCTCGTCGCCGCTGGGGAGGTCCCGATGCTCGCGGTCAAGGCGCTCGCGGAGCTCGCAGCGATCCACGAGGAGCTGCCTGCCTACGCGATCGCCGCCGTGCTCGACACTGACAACGAGTACAGCGAGCCCTACACCTGGCCGGAGGTCACGGAGAGCGCCCTGAAGGTCGCGCTCTCGCACTGCGAAGTCCTGCCGGCCGGGCTGTTCCTGTCTTCGCAGGGCTACCCGCTCGACACGTTCGAGCTGGGCGAGAAGGCGAAGAAGGATCTGGCCGCGTATGAGAAGTTGGTCGGCCGGACGATCGTCGCGATGCGGTTCTCCTTCGAGCACATTGAGCAGGCCCGCTTGCTCGGCGCTGCGCACCAGGCCGGGTACGGCACGCTGATCGTCGGCGAGGACGTCGCGACCTCTCTGGCTGAGGACTACATCGCCGATGTCCTCAAGGAAGCGCGCGCGCAGGCGCGTTGCCAGCGCGAGGCAGAGAAGGAACGCCAGGCCGCGGGCGGCAGCGACGCCGAGGGCACCAGCGGTGACGCCGGCCAGCCCGAGGGCTCAGGCGAGGGCGAGTCCACCGGGCAGGACGCCGAGGCTCAGCGTGAGGCCGAGCGCAAGAAGCGCGAAAAGGCGATCCGCTTCAACCTCGACCTCGGGGTGCTCGCGTTCAAGCATCTCCCGAAGATCAAGGTCGATGAGCGGGTGCTGCGTATCCTCGCATCGGTCGATCTGGCGCGGTCGCTGCGCGAGATCGCCTCGCGCGGAGCGCGCTTGTCGCTGCCGGGCTGGGTGACTCAGACCGAACAGCGCAACGAAAAGATGAAGACGACGTACATGGAGACCTACGAGGCGGAGGCCCGCGCCGCCGGTTTCCTAGCGGGCGCCGAGAGCGCGGGTGACATCGCCGGCAGGACGCTGACGCTGGTCGCGCTCGCGTCGCTTGCCAACGAGGACGACGCAGTGCCGCAGTCGCGTCGCAGCTACCACAGGCTCGCTTTCCGTGGGCCGTGGGCGGTGCAGGCCGAGCGGGACCTGAACGCGATCGTCCGCGAGCGCATCAAGGAGGGCCAGCTCCCCGCACTTGACGCGATCCTGGGGAAGCGGATCGCCAAGGACGAGCAGGCAGTCGCGCGCGAGCAGGAGATCGCCAGCGCGAGCGCACGGCTGGAGAGCTCCAGTGGCCGTCTCGCGGAGCTGGACGAGAAGGAGCTCGACCAGGCGCTCAGCGACGCCGAGCTCGCTTGGGGCAAGCACAGCCCCAAGACGCGGGAGCTGCGCACGGAGATCGACGCCGTGCGCGAGCAGCGCGCCGCCGCGAAGGCAGGCGAGCACGAGCACACAGACGAGCAGGCCGCCGTCGCCGCCTGACGGGTCACACGAGGGCTGCGGCGCGGGATCGCCTCCTGCGCCGCAGTCACCCTCGCAGCCCAACACTTCGAGCTTCACACGAGCCGGGCGAGTGAATAGCTCCCCGGTTCGAGCGCCTAGCTTGCTTGCCGTCTCCGCGGCCGGGTTGGAGCCCACCCCTTAAGGCCAGCAGACCGGCGCTGGCGGCACGTAAAGCGCTGCGCTTCGCGTAGCCTGGCGGCGATCCCTGGCGGGACAAGCTTGACGTGCCTTGTCGGCCCGCTTTGGCCGGGGCGTGCTCAACCCCGACCGACAGGAGAAAACAGTGAACAGCTACGCAAGGCGCTCGAACGGTCTGCTCGTCCCTACGCATGTGAACCTCGGAGCGCCGCGCGTTGTGCATTGCAAGCGCGAGCGCCACCACGTTTACATCGGGCGCAACCCGAAGCGGATGGCGCCCTCGAAGTGGGGCAACCCGTTCGTGGTCGGCGAACACGGCGCTCGCGGCGAGTGCATCGCGCTCTACGAGAACTGGCTGCGCGAGAACGACGCGCTGATCGCGGCGCTCGATGAGCTGCGCGGGCTGCTCTTGCGGTTGGCGAACGCCACTCTCGCGCAGCGCGAGCGCTGGGTCGCGCTCGCGGCATAAGCGCAGGGCGCGCACGGCTGCGCTGGACATACCGGCGGGGGCCGGCAGTCCTCCAAGGATCGCACCCCTTGACGGGGTGCGGGAGGGACTGCCACCGGCGCCCGCACCGAGGCGGACGCCACAACAGAAAGGACTCCTTGCCATGAGCAAGTCCTACCAGCAGGCCACGCCATCGGCGCTCAGCGAAAGGCCACGCTTTGTGTCACTCGGAGCGGGTGTCCAGTCAAGCGCGATGCTGCTCATGCTCGACGTCGGCGAGCTGCCCGGCCCGTTGCCAGAGGCGGCCTTGTTCGCTGACACAGGCTGGGAGCCCGACGCCGTTTACCGTCAACTAGATTACCTGAAGCGAACGGTTAAACGCATCCCGATTCATCATGTGAGCGCCGGCAGTATCCGCCGACAGCTCCTCAGCCACGCGGCCGGACGCGCGCGGTTCGCCAGCCCGCCTCTCTACACCCTCGCGCCCAACGGTGTCGATAAAGGTCAGCTCCGCCGGCAGTGTACGCGCGAGTTCAAGATCGAGCCGATGCTGCGCTGGCTCAGAGACAGAGGCTACGGCCCCAAGCATCCCGTCCTGCAGCTACTCGGCATCACGCTTGACGAGTGCGAGCGCATGTCCCCGAGTCGAGTGAAGTGGGCCGCAGTCGCGTGGCCGCTGATCGACGCTCGCATGACTCGCGCCTCGTGTCTGGCGTGGCTTGCTGACCACGGGCATCCCGAGCCGCCGAAGTCAGCGTGCATCGGATGTCCGTTTCGCAGCCACTTTGGCTGGAGCACTCTCACACCCGCCGAGCGCGAAGACGCAATCGAGGTGGATGCCGCGATTCGCCGCCTGCCGAAGATGCGGGCCTCCACCTATCTGCACCGCGATTGCAAGCCGCTCAGCGAGATCGACCTGCGCTCCCCCAAAGAGCGCGGCCAGCTCAGTGTGCTCGACGGCGAGTGCGGCGGATGGTGCGAAGCGTAAAGCCCTGCGCGTTGGCGGCGGCGATGCCCTGGCTTCCCTGATTCTGGCACGCCCCAAGGGCGTGCCTTGCAGGTCGCACAGGACCGCCGCCGGGGCGGGTCGCCGACCCATAGGAGGGCCGCACGATGGGCTGGACCGGAGGGCAACTCTCAAGGCCGTTCACGGCGCTCGCCGCGATCGAGTTCGATCTCGGGGAGGACTTCGCACGACGGGTGATAGACACCGTGCTCTGCGGGCGCGTCGTGTACGCCGCCGTTCGCTCACGCGACGGACAAGACGTTTTCGCGCTCGTGTTGTTGACCGAGCGCCGCGACGGCCTGCTCTACACCAAGCCCGTCAGCGAGGACATGGGGCCAGCCGAGGACCGCTGCCCTGCGCGTATCCTCGACCGGCTCACGCCGCCGAGCAACGAGCACGCACGGGAATGGCGCGAGCGCTGCCGCGCGCGTCTGGCGAAGCCCACGCCGCGCCCTGGGCAGACGGTGATCTTCAAGGAGCGAGTGAAGTTCACCAACGGTGACGAGCTGCGCACTCTGATCTTCCAGGGCGGCTCGCGCTTTCGCTCGCCGGCAGGCCGCGTCTACCACATCCGCTCGTGGCGAGAGCTCGACTACACCCTGCGCGGCGTAGCGAATGTGTCAACTCGCGTGCGGCCGTGAAAAGGTGACACGGTTGCACGCGCCAGTGCCCGAGGGATTGACGTTCTTTCTCGGCACGCACGAAGTTGGCTGGCTTGAGCGCGGCATCGGGCCGCTGTTCGTCTCACATCGACGCCTCAAGCGACGCGCGCGGCTTCCGCGCGCAGCCGCACCGTGGGCGCTTGACTCCGGCGGGTTTACCGAGCTGCGCCTGCACGGAGGCTGGCAGACGAGCGTCGATGAGTACCTTGAAGCGACGCGACGCTACACACAGGAGATCGGTGGGTTGCAGTTCGCGTTTTCGATGGACTGGATGTGCGAGCCCGCGATCCTCAGACGCACAGGACTCACCATTCAAGAGCATCAACGAAGGACAGTCGCTAACTTCGCCGAGCTCCGCGGTCGCGCGCCCGATCTACCGTTCGCGCCGGTCCTACAGGGCTGGCGGCTCGCCGACTACGCGCGCTGCGCCGACCTGTACCACGCCTGGGGCTTTGACCTCACCCGGGAGCCTCGTGTCGGCGTCGGCTCGATCTGTACCCGCCAAGGCACCCCCGAAGTCGAGAACATCCTCTACTCACTCGCCGCAGGTGGCCTCGCGCTTCACGCCTTCGGGGTGAAGCATCGCGGTCTGCCCGCCTGCGCCGGCGCACTTGCCTCCGCGGACTCGACCTCATGGTCACTACAGGCACGATTTGACACGCCGCTGCCCTGCTGCCGGCACCAGCGATGCTCGAACTGCATCAAGTACGCCGTGCGCTGGCGCGACCGACTGCTCTCCCAACTCGACACGGACCTGCCAGATGCGCGGTTCCGTCGGGGCTGGCACCCACATTCAAGCAGGCCACGGGCCTGCTGACGCCGGGTGCCCATTCGCCCCGACGAGAAGGAGTGCTGCCATGAATAACGGTGACTCACCATTGCAGATCACCTACACCGGCGACCCGGTACGAGTTAACCACGAGCGGATCACCGAGGATATGTGGGTGCCAAACCTCGGATTCGACGGTCATCAGTGTGCCGATGACCTTCCCGGCGCGAGCGCTGCTTCCCTGTTCAGGGAGGCGGAGGGAGAAGGTGCTCTGGTAGTACCCGTGGGCATCGTGGTTGACTGTTACTCGCGAGACACACATCTCACACACGACTTCATGCTGGTCGTCTCGCCCCCAGGTGAAAATCAGGCAGGTATCACACAGGGATGGTTTGACGTTGAGCTGCTGACGCGAGAAGTGGGGGACGGGCGTACAGACAACGATCCCGAGGTTGTCCGTGAAGCGCTGGAGGTAATGGCAGCGAAGCTCAACGCGGTGCTGAACGGCGAGTAACAGACGGATGGGGGTCTGGCGAGTTTGACCGCAGGTTCTCTCCGGTCGGGCTTGAGCCCACCCCTTAAGGCCAGCAGACCGGCTCTGGCGGCGCGTAAAGCCCTGCGCTTCGCGTCGCCTAACGGCGATCCCTGGCGGGACAGGGCTTGACCCGCCTTGCCGGCCCGCTTTGGCCGGGGCGTGCTCAACCCCGACCAACAGGAGAGAACAATGAGCTCAGCCACATGCAGTAACGACCCAACCTCACGGCAGCTTCACTTTGTCAGGTCGCTTGCCGAGCAGACCGGCACGAGTTTCACCCCTCCCAAGACGCGCGCGCAAGCAAGTCGTGAAATCGAGCGGCTGCTAGCGCTGAAGGAGTCCGGTCACGTAGAACTGGCGATCAGGTCCAGCGACGTTAAGGCGGAGCCTATCCAGGCGGAGCCTGTCGAGACCGAGCTTGTCTATGCGACAGGCGTTCAGCCTGGCGAGGTCGTCGGCTTCGGCTCGGCTGCGAGCTGGCGCAAGGCGGCGCCCGAGCAGGCAGTTCCCCCGGCGGCTGCGCTGCAGGTAGGGCAGCTCACAGAGCTCAAGCGCTACAGCGTCAGTGGCGGGGAGCGCGTCTTGTATGGGCAGCGGATCAATGGGAGCGTGAGGATCACCGACCGCCCGGCATCGGGCGGGGGGCGCGCGTATCTCGTGGAGCGCGAGCTGGAGCGGGACGGCTACTCGGCGTTGAAGGCGCTCGTGGCCGACTACATCGAGCAGGCGCGGGATCTGGACGCGATCCCGATGGCGAGCAGCGTCGTTCGCTGCGAGCTCCAGCAGGCCGCGGCGTGAAGCCGAGGCCGATCGGGGGCCGCCGCTCGCGGCGGCCCCCGACGCGGAGGGGGTCTGGCCGGCGGGCCGTCGCCCTCGACAGGTTGGCACGCCTACGGGCGTGCCGTCGGTCGGGCTCAGCGGCCCCCCGCAAGGGGCCGTCCCTGTAACTGATTCAGAGAAAGGCAGGTGCCTCATGGGTATCGCACAAGTGAGCACGCTTACTCCGCCCGAGCAGAACAGTGAAACGGGCGGGCATATCGTCATCGCTCACACCAACGAGGAGGGAACGCTTGTCAGCGGGACCTCGCGCGGCGACGGTTCCCGCGACGCGCTGCGCGCAGCGGGCTTTCGCTGGTCGCGCAGTCTCGGGCTTTGGTACATGCGCCAGAGCCGCGGGTTCGCCGCGCGCCACGCGCGGATCGACACGCTCGCCGCAGCTCTCCGAGCCGCCGGTTTCACCGTGACGGTGGACATCGAGGAGTACGACCCGGCGAGCACCTTCCAGGCGCGGCAGGACGCCAGCGAGGAGCACGCCGACGCGCATGCCGAGCGGGCCACCAGGGAGGGTGGGCGCTCCAACGCGCGCCACGAGGCCGCTCGCGCGGCCGTGGCGATGATCCCGCCGGGGCAGCCGATCCTCGTCGGCCACCACTCCGAGGGGGGCCACCGCCGCGACCTCGACCGCCACGATCGCAATATGCGTAAGGCGATCGAGCACGGCGAGAGGGCCGGTGACGCCGCACGGCGCTCTGAGTCCGTGCGCGCTCAGGCAACGGCCCGTGAGAGCCCTGTCGTGATGGGCCGCAAGGTCGCCCGCCTCGAAGCTGAGCAGCGCAAGCTCCCCAGGCTTCTCGTCGGCGCCACCGGCGAGTACGCCGAGCGGCTGCGCGCGCGGCAGCACGTCGTCGAGGAAGACCTTGCGTTTCTGCGGGAGGCGATCGAGCGCAGCGGCGCCCGCGTCTACACCCGCGCTGACATCCAGAAGGGTGATCTCGTGCAGCTCCGCGGCCGGGGTTGGAAGCTCGTCGTCAAGGCCAACCCGAAGACCGTCGCGGTCGAGACGCCCTACTCGTGGACAGACAAGTGCCCCTACCACGAGATCACCGGCCACCGCCGCCCCACGAGTGAGTCAGGCGGTGCGGCATGAGCCCCCGAGTGATTCCACAGCAGCTCGCGAGTGTCGCGGCGTCGCCCGCTGTCCGGCGCATCGAGCGACTGACCATACTCATCACCGAGCGCAACGCGATCGGCCAGGTGGCGCGCGAGGTCGAGGTCCAGCGGATTTTCAGCGACGGCTCCGAGCGGCAGACGACCGTGCGCGCCGTCGGCTATGACACGACGAACTCGCGGGCTCACCCGTCGATGGTGCTCCCGACCGCTGAGGCGCGCGGCTACATCCGCCAGGCCGAGGAGCGCAAGATGCTCGAACCGGCCTCCGCGGTCGCGCAGGAGCGCATCAACCTCAGTCCCGACCCCGTGTCGGCGCGCGCCGCGATCGTGCAGCTCGCCGACACGGCGCACGCGGAGTACCCGCAGTATGCGGGGCATTGGGACGGCGAGGAGTGGCAGGTAGGCATCATCCGCCGCCGCGTGAGCACCAAGGCCGGCATCGCACTCGAGCCGGGCGACATCGTACTCTGGCGCGACGAACGCGACGAGGAAACTCGCTGCCCCATCGCCCACAGCGTCCGCAACGAGATCAAGACCGCCGTCAACCCGTCCAACATCAAGACGTGGACGGTCGAGGGGTGCTCGCCGTGAGTGCGACCCGATGGGTCGCAGACGACGGTGCCCGCGCAGCCGCCGGCTTCACGGGCACGACCGGCGATTGTGTGACGCGCGCTATCGCAATCGCCACCCGCTTGCCCTACCGGCAGGTCTACGACGAGCTGCACGCGCAGGCCCTCGGCGACCCTCGGCACAGAGCGCGGCTGCAACTCCGCTACGGGCACACCGCGCGCCGGCACGCAAGCCCGCGCGAGGGCGTGCCGCGCCGGGTCTATGACCCCTACCTCAAGCGTCTGGGCTGGGTCTGGACCCCAACGATGAAGGTCGGGCACGGTTGCACCGTTCACCTTCGCGCCGATGAGCTGCCAGCGGGCAGGCTCATCGTCCGGGTCTCCAAGCACCTATGCGCGGTGATCGACGGCGTGATCCACGACACGCACGATCCCAGCCGCGAAGGGACACGCTGCGTGTACGGGTACTGGAGCCACCCATGAGCGACCTGCTCGAACCAGGGGTAAACGGTCTCCTTGCCAGCGAGCACAAGGACGCGCGGCCGTGCGTGGTCTGTGGCAAGCCCACTACCAGCCGTGTCGGGCGCCGCGAGTCGCCGACGGCGTGGGCGTGGAGATCCCCGCGGTGCGAGGACATCGCCGCCTGCTCAGCCCGGCGTGATGCCAAGAGGCATCAACGACGAGCCCGCGCATAGGGAACGTGCGCGAACTCCAGTGTGTGAGCGGGCGTGCCCCTCCCGATTTTCGCACGCTGTGCGTGCGCGGGAGTGGGGCAACGGCCCGCACCCGGCGGGCCAGGACCGTTGAAAGGAAGGTGGGCCATGAGCGCCACCGCAACACCCGATCCACCAGTCTGCGAGCCCGTGCCCTGCGAGCGGGCGCCGTGCCTCGGCCGGTATGTTGAGCATGAGACACGGCGAGCCCGTGAGCTCATCAGCCTTCCGCGGCCGGACGGGAGCGTGTTCGTCGTTGACCGTCTTACGCGCACCGCCGGTGATGGGCGCGTGGTCGCGCATCTCGCGGCGAGTGAGCCGCCCGAGAACGCCGGCATCATCGCCGAGATGTACCTCGCGGATGAGCGGCGTGTTCGCTGTCGTCTGCTGACGCCAGACGACCTCAAGCTGACGCGGCCCGCGTCCTCGCCGGCGAGCACCGAGAGCACTGTGCTCGAACACACGCCGTTGCTCGACGGCGAGGGCTACTGCTTTCGCGTCCGCGAGGTACATCTCGGCCGCTCCGTACCCGAGCTGCGCTGGGCACGCTCGCGCCTTCACGACGAGCAAGAGCCGCCCGAGCTCGTGACGCTGCGCGATGTCGTCGCGCGGCTGGAAGACTACGAGCCAGCCAGGGCACTCACGACCGAGGCGCTCGCGGCGTACCGCGAGGACCCAAGCTGCTCCACCTGCACGCTCGACGGAGAGCTGCAACGCCTTGAGGCGAGCACCCTCGTTCTGAATCGCGGGTTGCGCGAAACGGTCCTTGCCGCCATCAAGTACCGCGGCCTGACCATGAGTGAGATCGCGCGGCGCTGCGGACGCACCAAGCGCGACCGTGCAGGCCGCGTCAGCGGCGAGACGAGCTGGCTCGCCCGCCGCATCGGCCAGCTCCCCGAAAGCGGCGAGCAGCACCCCTCGCCGTGGGTACAGAGCGACGTGCTCGCGCTCATCGCGCGGGAGGGCCTGCGCATCTGCCCGCGCGAGGTCGAACTGTAGTCCGCCCCAGCTAGTCGATCAGGTTGACCGGCATCCGCGGCTCCCCGCGTTGCGCGCGAGCGGCCCGTCCAGCGTCCACAGCTCGGCATCCAGCTCGCGGGCGAGCGCGACGTAGGCCGCGTCGAATGCGCTACGCCGCCGCAGCTCGACCGCCGCGCCGATCACGCGGGCTCCGTCGCCGAGCGGGTGATAGGCGATCGGCATGGCCTCAAGCTCGGGCCCACACCGCCGGAAGATCACTCTGCTCGATCTCGCCCATGCTCGTCTTGCGCGTCAGGACGTTCGCGACCTCATACCTTGCGAGCGCTGGCGCGTGCAGCTCGACACCCTCGCGCCCAGCGCATGACGCGCCGGTTGACGGCCTCACTCTCAGGCTCGCGCGCGACGAGCGCGTTCGCGTCGATGACGACTCGCATCGCCGCGCCGCTCAGGACGTTCGCCGCTCAAGCTCTGTGCGCCCTTCACGGACCAGCTCGACCGCTCCGCGGCCGGGCTTCATCCGCGCCCGCAGCGCACTGAGGCGATCGAGCGTTGCAAGCGTGCTCTCCGCATCATGGCTCGCCGGCAGGTGCTCGCGCAGGATGCGCTCGGCGGCGCTATCGACGTTCTCGTGATGGCGTGCTGCGTCCTCGCTCAATCGCTCGAACGTCTCAGGCGCAAGTCGTACCTGTCGGGGCATCGTCGCCATCGCACCGACGAGTTTACCGCCGCTCTCACCCCACCACCAGGGCAGAGCGGTGGTGGGCAGAGTGGTGGTGCGGACGGCGACAACGGGGCGCGCATCTAACTGGCCTCGAAGGCCAAGCCGCGCCCGGCTAGGGGAGCGCTGCTAGGGCGGGGTCGTCGCCCTTCCAGGGTCGCACGCCCAGGGCGTGCGGAGGTTCGGGCTCGGCGACCCCGCCTGGGCGGGGCGCACCACACCAAGAAAGGAGACGTGTGCGGCATGAGCGCGAACACGATCGACACCACGACGCCCGAGGTAGTCACGAACTGTCTCGGCGAGTCCCGGCCCATCACATCCTCATGGCCCGACGGGAGCTACGCCTGCCCGTTCTGCGAGGCCGCGGTCCTACCGTCTCATCGCGAGCGGCCGTGCCCGAACCCGATGTGCGAGGCCAGCCCGTACACAAAGCCCGAGGAGATTCTGCGCCGCCGTGAGCAGCTCGCCGAGAGCGAGCACGAAGCCGCCCAACGCAAAGCACAGACCGAGCAGATGATCGCCTACTCCCGCCAATGGCAGGAGCAGCAGGCCGCCGAGGTCGCCGCCGCCCGCGACGCCGGCTACTGCGTCGTCTGCTTCGTCCGCTCCGGGCACCGCCGGCGCGTCCGACACCGCACACCCAACTACCACGAGCAGCGGGCTCACTAAGCCACGCCGCCCGCTCACGGGCTCGCTGACGCACGCTCAGTTCCCTGCCTGACGGGGATCGCCTTCGTGTGGGCTCGGCACCCGGCCCTGCCAGCCCTTCGGCCGGCGGGCCACCGGCGGTCGCCCCGCAGTCGGAGCCGCGCGGCCCGACCAACGGCAACGGTGAGATACCGATGCGCGGGCTTCGCCCGCTGTGACCGAGCCTCCCTGACGGTCGACTCTCAGATCGACCCCGGCACTGCACGCCTGCGGCCCACGGGCCTGCTCGCTGACTGCTGGCTTCGCCGCAGCCAGCACGGCCGACCGCTTCGCGGCGGCCTTCGCAGACCCTTCGGCCTGCGCGTCTTCGCCTTCGGCTGCGCCGCGCCCGGCGCACAGCACCAAGCCCGAACACCATCGCCCGCCGGACGCCACCCGCTCACGCGGGCCACTCGGCGCGCTCCGCGCTGCCCAGCTTGAGCCTCCGCAAGGCCCCGCTGCGCAGCAAAACTGCCCGTATAGACTAGATGCACGCCAAAGCGAGCGCTGTGCGTCCGCTGTGCAATTCGTTGGCCGTTTTGGGCCGCTCACGGTCAATAACCCATGTGATGACCGCAGCCAGCATCGCCGCCGGCAAGGGCGGAGGGTACGCCCGCTACTTGGAGGGCAAGACGATCGAGCCCGAGCGCGGCGACTACTACCTCAGCCCCGAGGGCGAGCCCACGCAGGCACCGGGCCGGTGGCTCGCGACCCCCGACACGCTCGCGCGGTTCGGGATCGAGGGCGCGACCGTGGAGGGTCCTGAGTTCATCGCGCTCATGGAGGGACGCCACCCCAGGACTGGCGGCTGGCTTCGCCCCGAGGGCGCCGGCGGCGGCCGGGGCGGCGGCATCGACCTGACATTCTCAGCCCCCAAGTCCGTGTCAGTCGTGTGGGCGCTCGGCGACGAGGCGCAGCGCAGGGAGATCGAGGCTGCGCACGCCGCAGCCGTGACCGACGCGATGGCGCACCTGACCGAAACGGTGCCGACCGTGCGACGCCGCTACGACGGCCATGTCCACGAGGAGCACGCCGTCGATCTCATCGCAGCGGAGTATCGCCACACGACCGCGAGAGGGGTGATGGAGGGCGACGCGCCCGACCCGCAGATCCACAGCCACGTCGTAATCACGAGCGCGATCCGCGAGGACGGCCGGCTGGTCGCGGTCGCCTCGCGGCCGGTCTTCCGCTCGGCTCGGGAGCTCGGCGCGTACTACCGCTCAGCGCTCGCGCACGAGCTCGCCGAGCGCGGCTATCGGATCGAACGGGGCACCGGGAAGAACGGCCGGTACTTCGAGATAGAGGAAGTCCCAAGGAGCATGTTGGACGCCTTCTCGGCCCGCAGCCGCGAGGTCGCTAGGGCCGCCGAGCGGTTCCGCGCGAAGTGGGGCCGCGCACCCGAGCGTGGGGAGCTGCGTCAGCTCAAGTTGGAGAACCGCAAGGCGAAGGTGCTCGTCACGAAGGCCGACCTGCAGCTCGTGTGGAACGAGACCGCCGCGCGCTTCGAGACCCCCAGCGAGCGCGGCCAGAGTGAGGCTGAGCGCGTTCTCGAAAATCGCCGGCCACTTACCGATCGCGTCGAGGAGCGCTTGACCGAACGCACCGCTACCTTTGAGCCGGGCGAGTTCCGCGCGGTCCTCTTGGAGCAGTCCGCAGGAGACCTCTCCCCGCAGGAAGCGCTCGCGTTCTCAAAGACGATGATCGCCGAGCGCAGGGTGCTCCCGTTGGAGGGCGGGCTGATGACGACGCTGACCGTCCGCGCGCGGGAGCAAGCGATTGAGCGCAGGTTCACCGGGCTCGCCGAGGACGGCGGCCGAGACGTGGGGGAGAGCGCGCGCGCGATCGCAAGTGACGAGCTAGCCGAGCGTATCGGCGGCCGGCTCACAGACGAGCAGGCCCACGCGCTCCAGGTCATCACCGGGGGCGAGCGGGGCGCGATCCTCGTCGGTCCCGCCGGCACCGGCAAGGGCGTCGTGATCGACGCTGCCGCCCGCGCCGAGGAGCACACCGGCCACCGCATCCTGGGGATCGCGGTGTCGGGGTCCACTGCGCAGCGCCTTGGCTACGACAGTCCCGCGCTGGCGGGGCAGACCCTCACCTTGGACGCGCTCGTGTCCCGCGTCGAGCGGGGCCAGCTCGACGTCGATCATGCGACGACGATCTACTTCGATGAGGCCGGCATGGCTGACACCGACCGTCTTGACCGGCTCACCGAAGTCGTGGAGCGCACCGGGTCAAAGCTCGTCGCGATCGGTGATGCCGCGCAGCTCCCCTCGATCGGCGCCGGCGGCATGTTCGAGCGGCTGACCGGCCTCGCGCCGAGCGCCGAGCTATCGAACATTCGCCGCACGCTGGACCCCGCCGAACAGCGCGCATGGGCAGACCTTCGCGCGGGTCGCTCCGACAGGGCGATGGCGCACTACCACGCTCGCGGGCAGCTCCACATGAGCGATACCCGAGACGAGGCAGTCGAGCAGGCCGCCCGTGCGTGGGCGAAGCTCACCGAACGCCACGACCCCAGCGAGGTCGCGCTGATATCCGACTCCTCAAACCAGGAGATCCACCGCCTCAACGCTCGCGCGCAGCACTTCCGCGCCCAGCGCGGCGAACTAGGCGAGACGGAAGTTCCGGTGCCCGGTGTTCACTACGGCGTCCGAGAGGGCGACCGTGTAGCGCTCATCGACCAGCACCACGAGCCCGGCCAGGAACGCATCGAGAATGGCAGCCGCGGACAAGTCCTTGACATCACCGCCGAGGGCGGCGTGCTTGTCGAGTTCGACGTCACCGCCCGCAAGCGCACTCTGGCCGGCGACGACCTCGCCCGCCTGCGACTCGGGTACGCCCAGCACATCCACCGCGCGCAGGGGGCGACCGTCACACGCACCTTGGTTGTGACCGGCGGATGGCAGACGAGCAAGGAGCCGGCCTATGTCGAGGCGTCCCGTTCCCGGCAGGGCACTAACTGGTTCGTCTCCCGCCAAGACCTCGGCATCGAAGGACACGACACCGATCGCATCGGCCGCCTCGCCGAGCAGATGCGTCGCAGTCACGCGCAGACACCCTCGCTCGCGCACCCCGAGCTGCCCGACATCGACTACGGGCCGGGCTACCGGCCGACGATTGCGCCGAGCCGCCAGCGGGCAATCCCTGGCCTCGCGCGCGCCCTTCACCGCATCGTCCAAGAACCCGAGCGCACCCAGGAGCGAGCACGATGAGCCGCAAGATCCAGATAGTCCTACCCGACCCCCAAGCCGACCAGCTCGCCGAGCTCGCCGCCGGCACAGGCGAACCGCAGTCCACGCTCGCCGGGCTCTTTGTCCGCAACGGCATCGCCCAGGCAGCCAAGGACGGCAAGGTCCGCCAGCTCCGACAAGCACCCGTGATCGTCGTCGGCGGCGGCACCGATCGCGCACGCTGGCTTGAACCCTACGGCGGCGACCCAACCTGGCGGGCGCAAATGTGGGGCGCGATCGTCGCTCTGCACGGCCGCTACCCCCGCGCGCTCGCCAACCTTAAGGACGACTGGTGGACTGACGAGCAGCACACCGAGACGCTTTGCGCGCTGGCGACTTGGCGCGCAGAGCTCGACGACGCCGGTGTAGACCCACGCGAGGAGCTTGCTTTCCAAACGCAGCTCAACGACTACGCGCATACCCTCCGCCAAGAGGGCGGCGGCGTCACAAAGACATGGACACCCGGAGCGCCCCCCGACGAGTGGGCCAGCGAATAGGCCCTACGAGCAATGTCGGCGACCTTCGCTCATCAAGTTTCATCGCGCAGGATTGGCATCTATCGCGCGTCCACACGGAGCTTCAAGGGCGTCGGTGTAAACCCCGCCCGGGTCCTCCCGCCCCAGGCTCAAACATGCCCCTGGGCTGGCTCTTGGCGAACGATCACGTAGTTGTCGAGCAGGTGCCGTGCGTTTCCGCCGGAGAGGGGCGGGAGCGTGACCTGCCAGCGCAGTGCCTTCGCACCTTCTAGGGCAGCTCGACTCCTCTTCGCTATGCCTCGCGTTCACCTTGCGTCGGGGTCACCGCTTGCTCGGAGCAAGCTGTCCGATCAGCCGATCTCGCCGAGTGTCGAGGGGCCGGTAGAGGTTTCGTAAAAACCGCCCGCGAGACACGTGGCCGAGGAAGCACACCATATTCCCGTCAGATTGCTTTTTATCGCACCAGTCGGGCTGGGCGTCGCCTGCCGGGACCATTCTGTGCCGTTCCAGTGCTCAACGAGGGTTGCGGACGAAGTACCTGTCGCATTCACTGACTGCCCGACTGCTGTACAAGCAGTCGATGAGGCACACGATATGCCGTACAGGCTGCTGTTGACCGCACCTGGAGTATTGGGCGACGTTTGGAGCGACCATCCAGTTCCGTTCCATCGCATCACATGGGTGCGATTGGGTTCAACGGATAAAAGAGTGCCGACGGCAACACAATTGGTTGACGACGTGCAAGAGACTCCACGAAACTTGCTTAGGCTTTCTTCTTCAGTGTGAGCTATAGTTTCAAATACCCACTGGGTCCCGTTCCACCTCTCCGCGACATTGTAGTAGTTATATATATTATTGGCCCCAGTATGAGACCATCCCACGGCAGTACAGGCAGAGGCCGCCGTGCATGACACACCTTCTATTTGTACCCCGCGCGATTCCGTTTTCCCGGGCATTTCTTGAATGCTCCAGGTCGTACCATTCCACTGCGCCGCATAAGGCGTAATAGTCTTAAGACTGGTCCGAGTGCTTCCTACTGCAATACAACTAACGGTGGAAACGCAGCCCACGCCTGTCAGGCCCATAGGCCGTTCTCCCGAGGGTTGCGGCACTTCTTGAATCATCCATTCCGTACCATTCCATCGCTCTGCCAGGGAGTGATTGACAAAACTAGCGGTCTTGTATTCCCCGACGGCCGTACAGGCGGATGACGATGTGCATGAAATACTTGAAAGCAGGCTTTCTACTGTACCGGAGGGGTTAGGTACTGTCTGCGCAGACCACGAGACTCCGTTCCAACGCTCCGCTAGTGAAAAGGGGCCTCCAGAGCTAGGCCAGTAATGACCTACAGCTGTACATTCTGTGGATGAAGTGCAAGAGATCCCCGAAAGCACATTGAATGCCCCCGGATTTGATGTGTTCTGAATCGCCCAGGTATAGCCGTACAAGTTGGCAAAGGCATCAAACGCTTCACCCTGCTTAGTCAGAGTCCAATTTGCATTCTGCATGGACCAGCCGTTACCTTTTCGGTCATATACAATCAATGCCCTGAGCCATCCCGCTTCGTGATACGCCCTTGCATATTCAAGGGTTTCAGTAAGGTCTTGGGCGGCCTGGGTGCTAGTACTTACTTGTGGATTCCCGCCACAAGGTATTCCTACATACACATCCAGGGCACAGAACCCGACCTCGGAGACAATGATGTTGTTTTGCCCTGATGTCATCTTTGCCTGAACAAAAGGCACCGCCTGAATCCCACCATTGTCATTTTCCATTATTTCCGACGGCAGGCCGTAAGGATGCAGATACCACCCCTTAATTTCTTCGCGCAAGTGCGGGTCGGCAGCATACATGGCCGGAACCCATCCGTTGTTGGTGCATTCAGTTTTATTCAGCGGATTTGCGCAGTTCTTACCCTGAGCTGCGACATAGATGGTTTCTAAAGGTATACCAGCGATGCTGGCTTCAGGCAGCAGCTTAGCGATCACGTTTGCATATTCGCCCCCATTGTATTTCGGAGTGGTGTAACCGTATGGCTCATTAATCGGCTCAAAGTCGATTTGTTGGGTTGGATATTTTTCTCGTATCGCCTTGGCGGTTTTGATGAATCCTTCGACATAGGGAATGAGCTTATGGTTTGCTTCAGTAGGGAAATTAGCAGGTTCTTCTTCAAATCTCCCTTCATATCCTGCGTACTCGATGATTATGTCGGGAATCATTCCGGCTTCTATGGAGTGGGCAACTGCCCTTCCCCTCACAGTAGGTAGCCCACCTTCTTCAAGTAGTTCTCCTGCCGTAAACTCGATGCCTTCTCCTCCTCCACCCCGATCGTATACAACGTTGTGCGCTGTGAAATCGCCGACGTGTTCAGATGTGACTTCGCTACTGTTGCCATCTAGGCCAAGCCACTGGCCCATAGGAGATGGGTTGTATCCATACTGAGCGTACGGTGTATACGCAGAGGTTCCATTAGCATTTGTTGTCGATATCTCAGCAAGACCTGTGCCCGCTGGACTAGTCGCCTTCACTGTGGTCGAAGATTCGACAGATATATTTGTTGCCGAATTGCCCGCGAACTTGACGGTAGTGCCCGCGATGAATCCAGTGCCCGTAATCGTTACACGTGTTCCGCCGGCAGCCAAGCCACTATTTGGACTGATGCCTGTGATTGTTGGAGCAGCGCCCAACGCGGTCGCAGTACCACCAAACAAGAGAACGACTAGAACCACTGGTGACAGCAACCACGACCGCGTGCGAGACGGCATTCCTCCATCCTCCCTGTGTTGAGTTAGAATTGAAATATGGCTTTACACAGGCCTAGTGCCTGCACACTACGGATACTGCTACGTCTTTAGGGCAAAACCAGCCTCACGTTGTCGATCTGCACCAGCGGCTCAGAATTACCTGACGCAGAAATCCTCAGATAAGCCTTAGAATGCCTATGGCTGGCGTTCAACAGGGCCGTCGCGCCAGGAACTAGTTTCACCTTTACAGCTTTTGTGGCGTTTGGCGAAAGCACAAAGCGACCCTTTCCAAGCGTCACAACTGCTTCAGTCGGCTTTCGCCCGTGCTTTACAAAGAGCATAAGCGTTCCGCGACACGTCTGCGACCCAGTACAATGCAACCGGACGAGCCCGCTCGTCCGGTTGACCGTCACAGTAGGCATATGGAGTGAAACTGTACTTATCGACCGCGGACCCACTATATTGTGACTTGTCGTGGATCGCGTCTGCGTCGTTGCGGACTGTATCTGTGACTGGGGCGGAGCTCCGTCTCCCGCAGCCCCAACTGGTTCAGTGCTCGCAGCCGCATAAACGGTGATCGTTTTGCCCTTCGCTGCTGAGCTTGAGAAATTACCGTCACCCATATATTTAGCGGTAATTAAATGCACACCAGTATTTGGGTAGTTCATTTCGCACGAGGCAGACGGCGGCGCCTGGCTTGTCGTCGTTAACTGGTCCATACAAGAAGGTATTGGTTCTTCGTTATCGAAAAACTCAACAAAGCCAGTAGGCGCTAGGAGCCCTTCGTAGCTTGGAGTCACTGAAGCCGTGTAAGTGACACTCGACTCGGTGGGAGGATTAGCGTCGGATGCCTGGAGCGTCGTCATTGTCGAGCTAGGGCCAACTATAAAGTCTTCCCCCTCCCTAGAGCCAGCAAGGGCTTCTTCATTAGTGGGAGTAAATACTGCCCTAATGAGCGGCGACCCGACAGCCTGCGATTCCAAGGCGCCAAATGAAGTATGACAAGTCGCAACACGCAATGAGCCTGACTGTATGACTGGCTGGCTTTCGCAGCCAGGAACCAGTGCCAGATCGAGCTTAGTAAACGAGACGTTTCCCGACGGTACGCCCGAGCTTGTGAATACTGTCGCAGTCAGCGTCACAGGCTCATTGGTTACGCGTACAGAAGGACTCACGGACACCCTGAGAGCAGACACAGGGACCGACGAGCCTTCGACGACCGTGGCAGTGACAGATTGAACAGGGCCAGTCTCGTGATAATTGATCCGGAGTCTCGGCTTGCTGTTAGTGCCACAATCATGTCCTAACCTTCCGGTAGGGATCACAGTACCGTCCGGCACTTCGCTGAACGTTCCCGTAAGCCCATGAGTGGTAGAGATCAGCGTATAGACCTGCCCGTCAGGCAGCGAAGGAACAGCCTCGCACCAACCGCCCTCCTGGAGCGCAACGGAGACTCGCCTTCCTTCGAGGTCCAGAGGTTCATCTGGAGCTTCTTGGGTATAGTCAACACCAGGAGTCGTCCCAACATTCATGATCTGAAAGGTCATTAATTCTTCAGCCTCGGCCATAGCGGTCGGCATGGACATCCACGTGGCGATCATCACAAGCACAAGGAAGATTGAGGACACGCGTCGCCCTCTGGCAATTCGACTCGTAGCCTGCGATCCTGCCCCCATAGTAAAGCTCCTCTCTATCGGCCGCCATCCGTGCGCTGCTGTCGCGGCCGAGTCTACTCCGAAGACGAGAACTTCTCAATTGATCGTGGCTCACGTCTAGGCCCCAAAACCGACTCATATCTCGTCAATCAAGCTCATGTCGCGTCGCCAGGATATCGACTGATTGATCCCCTTGTCTATTCCCCCCAGGGGGTGATCTTTGGGGGTCCTCTCTCCGCGGCCTCTGGGACAACGTCCACACCCGTGCCTAGCGGATCGATCCGCACCTTCGTGATCGGCACAGACGCGGTGCCTGAGGGCCTATCCTTTGCCGCTGCGCCGCTGGCGGTGACTGGTAGCCCGTGATGGGGTCCTCCAAAGGGCACGGCGCGAGGGGATCAGACCATTTCGCTTGCTGAACTGGCGGGTGGGAAGACTGGTATATCGCCGCGGCGCTGCGCACGCGTATCCTGGCTGTGCTGTTAGCATCGAAGGCAACGCCTAGTTGTCGTGCCCGGGGAGGTTGTGAGCGCGGGTGATGGGTGGCCTGCCGTTGAGGGCCGAGTGGGGCCTGCTCTCGTTGTAGTAGGCGATCCAGTGTGGCAGAGCGCGGTTGCGTGCACCGCTGTTCTTGTAGCGGATGCCTTTGGCCCACTCGCGCTCCATTGTCTGGTGGAAGCGCTCCACCTTGCCATTCCAGGGCGGGGTGAGGATGTGCCGGATATCGTGCTTGGAGAGCAGTTGGGCCAGCGAGCGGTCACGGCGGTAGCTCATCGCCCCGTCGGTCATCACTCGGCGGAGCGTGATGCCCTCAACAGCAAAGGCACGATCGCGCGTTCAAAGAAGTCAGTAACGGTGTCGGCCTTTTCGTCATAGAGCAGCTCGCCGTAGACCAAGCGACTACGGTCGTCGACCATCGCATGAAAGAAGTCGTGGCCCAGCGGGTGGGTGCGCAGCTTATGACGGCGATCACCGGTAACGGCGTGCCCAGGACGCCGAAAGCGCGGGTATTTCTTGACATCGACGTGCACCAAATCCCCCGGGCAGGGCCACTCGTAGCGACAGACCTCCTCGCGCAGGGCCTTCGGTGTCCGTGACAGACCGTGTCGAGTCAGGATCGCGTGCACCGTGGAATGCGCTACCCCCGTCCTCCCAGAGATCAACCGCGGCCCCCAGCCCGTCCGACGACGTTCCTCACAGACCAGGCGCTCAAGCCTCGCTGCAGCCCGCCTCGGCGAGCGATGCGGACGACTGGAGCTATCCAGCGCCCAACAACCCGACGCGCGCTCCTGCTCGCCAGCCGACAGGTAGCGCAGCTTCCACCGGTGAGCGCTAGACGGCGCCACCGACAGACACGCAGCCGCCGCCCTCTCCGTCAGACCCTCCTCGACCATCAAACGAACGAGCTCGGCCCTACCCGCCGGTCCGAGCTTACCCCTAAGGTGCTGACCCATCCGTGCCCTCCTTTGACGTGGATCCCTCGCAAGACCCACAGCCTCAGGAGCGGCCCGGACACCACCTCAACCGCTCACAACGTCACTGGGCACGACACCTAGACCCTATGGCACGCCCGTCTGCTCGAGGGTGGCGCTGAAGGCAGCAGAGCGCTAGAGGTCCGTAAGGTCCCATCGACTTTGTACACCGAGCTTGCGACGCACCCGCCGAGCGTGCACCCGAAAGGTCTCAGGAGTTATGTGAAATCTCGCGGCTAGGACGTCGTACGTCTCATTGCCACGTAGAGCATCCCGCACTTCGCGCTCTCGGCGCGTGAGTGGCTCGGAGCTTTGCAAACAAGCGTGCTGGGCTTTACAGCCCATGTGGGGTCGGTGCTCGGCCGCTAAACGTATCGTGGCGAGGATTTTGGCGGGCTTGGCATCCTGAGAGAGATAGAAGGGGTCGATCGCTGAAGCGGTAGTTTGTCGCAAGTCACATCCAAAGCGGCCAAAGACGATAATCGTCGTTGCCGGTTGCATAGCCCTAACACGCGTTAATATTGACAGCTCGACGGTGCCCTCATCGAGAACTACAATCTGAGGTTGATATTTCACAATTGATGACTCCAGTTCCGCATCACCTACATCATAACCGACGATTTGTACGCGTTGGTATTGGCGTAAGAGATACCGCAGACCAAAACCGAGCAAAGCTGCATCAAACTGTCCAAGCAGCATACTGATCTTGATGTCTTTGTCGCTGGGCAGTGGCGTGGCTAAGACCAAGATCGTCAACGATATCCGTAAGGAAGCTATATATCGCAAAGACCAAGGTCATTGCTGTATAGACAGACCCTGCTCGGCCAAATATTATCGCCGTCAATTGTAACCAGCCCAATGGCCCTTAGCCGCTCAAGGGCGCTATCTATTGCGACCGCATCGTCTCCTAAGGCGTCTGATAACTTGCTACGCGACGCCTCGTTATGATTGAGAAGATGAAGAATAATCGCACGTTCAATTTTCGGCGACAATGGCTTCATATCAGCTCTCGCAAAGGGCGGCCTTGATTAGCTCACCCAGCAATTGGATTTGGCGTTTCGCGGCGGGCCGCTCGTCCGGGTCCCTATCGTCCATCAGCTCCATGTTGGCGCGCTGCTGACTCTTCAGCGTTCGTATGAGCATCCAGAGGTGTCTGGTCAGATCGACCTCGACATCGACAGGAGGGTCGCTCGGGTAGCCGACGTCACTAAGGAACGCTAGGGCTGCCATGAGATAGGGGTATGTGGCCTCATACTCGTCGCGCGTCGCTTCACTGGGAGACTCGGAGAGAGTCGATATCTCGTGGCTTGCCAGTTCTAGCTCAATGAGTGCGCCCTTTTGCACAGTGGGTGCAATCTCCGCACGCAGCATCAAAGACGTTAGAGGGATCACAACGCTGACCAGCCGCTCGCCATTACCCTATCCGTGCGCCTGTAACCGAGCCGGACGGATAAGCGGTCTGCCGTCGCCACCAAATGAGGGCCAAGCTGGTCTACCAATTCCCCGAGCGGAATCATCGAGATATTCGCCGATAAGGCCATTGCCGCCATGACCTCACCACTCAAGTCACGGACCGGCACCGCGATTGAATGTAGCTCGGAGACTAGCTCACGGTCATTGACCGCAAGTCCGTCGTCGCTCACTCGTTCCAGCTCCTCACGCATCGCGGTCTTATTTGTGATCGTGTTTGGTCCCATGCGCACGAGCTTCAGTTCTTTCAGCACCGCTCTGCTTAGCTCCTTGTAAGGCAGGTAGGCAAGAAGCACCTTGCCCATCGCCGTGCAGTAGGAAGGCAGTCGCGCGCCCGGAGCAAGGTCCAAGTCGATATTGCCGTGCCCGCGGCGTGGGCTGCGAACCCGGTCGATGTAGACGATCTCCAGCCCATCAAGTACCGCGAGGCTCACGCTGTAGGAAGACTGGCGGCACAGCTCCTCCAAATAGGGACGAGCGTGTTCGCGCAACGTCGTGGAGTTCAACGCCGACATCCCGAGGTCAATCACGCGCAACGCCAGCCGGTACTTACGCTGGGCAACCTGTTCCAGGTAGCCCAGCACGACGAGGGTGGACATATAACGATGGGTGGTGCTGCGCTGCATACCCAGCTCGTCGGCTACATCGGCTATCCCACGGATGGGAAGCTCGGGTGTGAAACAGTCGAGAATCGCCAAGCCACGCTCCAGTGATTGCGAGTAGCGCGGTTCGCGCAGGCTTGGGATCGACCACGCCTCGCCGTCAGCCCTGGGCTGGTAATAGCGGACGGCATCAGACCTACTCGGAGGCAGAGCGCTCACCTTGCCCTCTACTTGGCAGACGGTATTTATGGGATTGCCCCCGCTCGACTAGGCCCAGCTCCACGAGCGTTGTGACGTATCGGTGGGTCGTGCTGGGGCTCATCTCTAGCGCACCAGCGATTTCGATGAGGCCGCGCTCAGTACCCGGCGGTCCGAGCGCAGTGACGATAGAAAACCCGCGTATCAGCGACTGCGATAGTCTTTTCTCTGACACACTCCTTGCCGCTGTTGCCTCGGCGCGAAGTCTCTCTGGGTCGCCCAAGTGCTCCAGTAGCCGATCTTGCGTCTCGTCCTCTCCCAGGACTTGGCGCAGCACGTCCTTTTCTTGCCCTTCTGTCAGTCGGATTATTAGAGGTGCTTTACTATTAGCTGCCATTGGCGCAGTTGGATCGCTACCGGGGCTATCCTTCGCGCCCTTTCCCTTGGCGCCATTGGCTGTGTTCATTGCTGGTCCCCGCACGGGGATGGCAAGGGCCGAGCGCTTTTGACGCCGCTCGGCCCTCCGCCGTTCTGTACCTTGGGCCAATCCAAGGACGTGACGTGAGGTACACCGTTATCGGCTACCACGATCCCCGACGGCCACAGCCGCGAGGGACGCCCCTCCATCCCTGCGGAGACGACGCGGTTGATGTCCATAGCACCTAACGTCACGCCATCAAAGCATGGCGTATTTCCATCAAGTTGAATAGTCCCCCTGGAGAATATTACTTAGTTAGGTATTCCTTTGTTAGGCAAATGGCGACAAAGAGACAGGCAATGTCTAAAGCGACACATACCCGCGTGGCCCTGAGTGACACGACGAGCGCGCAAGACAAGTAATGTGGGGAAGCCAAGACCGCCCAGCGTTTCGAGTACGGACCTGGCAGTTGGGTGCACGGCGGGGAGCCATGCGTTTCTGTCCGAGAGGTAGAGACTGACCATGCCAGCAAGGATCAGGCGATGCTCGATGCCGGCTGCGCTGGCTCGCCGCATGGCTTCGGCGGTGAGGAACTGCATACGGTCGGCCATATCCTGAGACGAGACATAGTGGTCTATGAGACTGTGTTGCCCGGCAGCGGAGTCTTCGGCGTGATCGACGGTGCTATCCAGCAGGGTGTGCAGTGCGCCTACCCAGGGCCAGTAGATTGCCTCGATCATATCGGCCTCAGATCGAGTCAGTCGAGATTTTGTGGCGGCGGCAAGCAACGCAAAGATAGCTGTCGAGGACCCGCACGCTGCTCCCGTCTCCCACCATCGCAAGTCAGCGTCGGCTGGTGTTTCTTTAGCAGCCCAGTTGAAGAAGGCACGAAAATCACTCTCGGGCTGGCTGTTAATAAGACACTGATAGGAGACGATTCGTTGCGCGTTGCGCAAAACTGCGTTCGCAACCAGCGAATATGTGGGCAAAGAAGCGATTGCCACACGGCAGGTGTTGACGAGAGCCAAAAGGTAGCCGTCGTCATCACGGAGGATGTGTTGTGCGTAGTAATCGGGGTGCGGCCGGTCGAGCTGGAGCGCTGCAAGGATGGCTGTGTGTAGCTGTCTGGCGTTTGCTGACGGATGCTGGGAGGGCTGCTCGGTAAGGGTGTCGGCATAGTCATAGATCCCCTGTAGGCAGACGAGGAGTCGTGCGAGGGCTACCCGGTGCTGGCGGGGAGCGAACGTGGCAAACGCGGCGGCGCCCTCCAGGTTGCCCCACTTACCGCGCTGGGTGCTGAGCGCCAGGTGTCGTAATATCGGGTCGGGGATGTTTTCAGCTCGGCGCCTCAGATAGCCGACCTCGTGACGAGCCGCCGGAAAGACCTCAAGCCAGTAGCGGCTGGCGGCTCTCGTGAAGGCTAGGGCGATGCCGCCTCGCCGGTTGGCCTGATGCTCCACGGAGCATAGCTTCGCGCCCTTCGGCCTATACGCCCACTGCGCGTAGGGCTACTCCAAAGAGCTTAGCTGGGTTGAGACGCCTGCTGCGAGGTAGCCGAGCAGAGCAAGGACCGCCAGCGTGACGCCGCCGACGATGAACAGAGTTGAGGCTATCTGGAGCCCGCCGACGCTAAACGGCGCAGGAAAGCCAGGGCCGAGACGTAGGTACCTGTTTGCCAAGACGTGTCCGTAGAGGCCGGTGAGGATGCCATCAGATGCCCCAACACCGAGAATGACGGTGCTCTCGATCAGCAGCGCACGCAAGAGCCGGAGGCGATCAAAGCCGTCTTCCTTGAGCGTTATAAAGCGGGCACGGCGCTGGTAGATGGCGGTGCCCAGAGCCGTCGCGAGCGCAAGCGCAGCCAACACCAGCAACAGCCTAGAAATCTCAAGGAGGGGACGCAGGCCCAATCTGAGGTTGTTCTCGAACTGGGTTATGCGCTGGGCCATCGTCTGGACTCGCAGGCCAGGATCACCGCGCAGCGCACGCTCGACGGCGAGCTTGCCGGCTTCGGGCGCTATCCCCGACTTGAGCGTGATCTCTAGTGCCGAAGGATCATTAGTCTGCCAGTAGCGACTGTAGTCGGCGGCGTTGAATGTGATGGCGCCTGGAGGCCATCCAACATTCGTCGTTACCGCTGCCACATGAAACCGCTCGGGGCCGGAGGGGGTTGGCAGCGTGAACCAGCCACCAACCTTTACGCCATAAGCGGTGGCTAGGGTACCCGAAAGCGCCACCCATCTTTCTCCAGCTCGCAGACGCTCGGTGCCTGTACTTGCGCTGCCTTCCAATATCTGACTAGCCTGCAACATCGTCGGATCATCGGAAGGCCGGGCGCGAAGCCACAAACGACGGGTACCAACATCGAGCAGACCTCCCTGATAGGTTCGCACAGACGCAACGTCTCGCTCCTGAGATATAGCTCGCACGAGCATGTCGGGTGCGAAGCTAGTGGTACCAAGGTCATTCGTCGGCGCCGTGACCCAAATGTCAGCCGTATCGAAAAACTGGACTGTCGCGGTGTCCAGACCTTCGATCAAATTACTTCGGGCGCCGCCGACAGCCGTGCTCCCATACACGGCGAGCGCTGCGACTCCCGCCAAAACGACCGTTCGGGTTGCGGCCGATTCCAGTTCGAGTACCGCCATAGCAAGCATACCTCCGTGGTACTCCCGAGCAATCCACCGTAAGCAGCGTGTTATCGCAAAAATGGCTATAGGAAGAAAGCAGAACGTAGCGAGGGCAAGCGTAATCCCGCCGACAACAGTCAGTCCGGGGGCCACCAACACGGCTATAGTTGTGGCCAGCAGGGTCACTAGCCCGATGATGGCAAGTACACGCCTTGTCTTGGGAGTGATTCCCTGGCCAGCCTCACCGGGGCGACGTAATACTGCGTCTACGGGCTCGTTAGAGAGTAGATCAAGGACCGGCGTGAGTGAAGCCAGCAACGTCGCTAGGACGCCGGCACCGACGGCTGCCAGCACGATACTCGGATGAACTTCTAGATGACCGCTGACAGCGAACGCCACTGCGAGATAGGTGGGAGCTTCACGAAAAATCGTGCGCGCCAAAACAATGCCAAACGCTACACCTAATAGCGATGACACAACACCGAGCATCAAGGACTGCGATGTCATGATCATAAGCACCTGCCGAGAGTCGAACCCCTCGGTACGCATCTGCGCGACCTGGCGCCGACGCTGAGGAACAGTCAGCATCATCGCGTTGATAGCGAGCAAGAAGCCAACCATGAGACCGATCGCGGCAAACAGCGTCGTTGTGTTGTTGGTTGGCTTCGCAGTTGCTTCTAGTAGGCTCAGTTCGGCGCCCGCCGGAAGCACATCGAGACGACCGGCGGCCAACGTGCGTAACTCGCTACTCACCTGATTATGCTTTCCGGGAGCGGTGCTGATTAGAACTTCGCTCACGCGATGCGGCTTACCAGCGAGAGCCTGTACCTGTGGCAACAACGCGACGGCTATCCCACTGGAAGAAAGCGCACCAATTGACCCAGCGCTAAGTACCGCCTCGACCAGCGCAGTGTGTGTCGTCCCGTCTACGAGCAGCGTCGCAGGCTGTTCGGTTTGCACGCCGATAGATGTCGCAACGCCAGAGGGCAGGCCGAGACCGCCAGAAAGCATACGTGCGCCAGCGCCGAGGTCCCTTGTCGCGGCGCCGTGTAGACGAACCAGTCCGGGAGTCACGCCGACGAGCTGCACTGACTCATGCCCGCGTGGCCCCTCGATAACCGCGCTCTGCCGTAGAATTGATGCCGAGGTCGTCACGCCCGGCAGGCTGCCGACACGTTCTGCTATTTGTTCGCTGAATCCGCTAGATGAGCGAGCGGCCAGCTTCAGGGAAGCTCTACCGTTGACAGAGTTAATTGTCTGGCGTGTGGAAGCCAACACGCTGCCGTTGGCAACTAAGACACCGAAAACAAGTGCGACACCAATAGCGATCCCGCTGCCCGCCATCAGCTCCGAGACAGCATGATACTTCAACCGTCGGCGGTAGAGACCCCATAACGCGCTCACCCGGAGCCCATAGATCCGCGGGTTCAGCAGATCCCAGCGCGTAACCTTCACTGGTGGACCGTGGGTAGCAACTCGACATCCAGACCGTTACTGAGCCGCCCATCGCGCAGAGTGTACGTCCGGTCCACGAATGCGGTGGCCTGCGGGTCATGCGTGACGAGCAGGGCTGGCAGCTTGTGTTCGTGTGAAATCTCGGCAAGCATCCCCAGGATTTCGCGGCTGCGCTGCGAATCAAGATTGCCCGTCGGCTCGTCCGCTAGCAAAAGGCGCGGGGTGTTGGCCAGCGCCTTCGCGATCGCGACTCGCTGACGCTCGCCCATTGACATCTCACCGGGGGTGTGCTTCGCGCGAGCACCGAGGCCAACCCGCTCAAGCCAAGGCAGGGCCTTACGGTGAGCCTGTCGGAATGTCAATCCGAGGGGAAGGAGCTTCAGCGAAGCGTTATCCAGAGCTGTGGCGCCTCCGAGCAGGTTAAAAGACTGAGAAACCATACCCACATTCTCGCGCCGGTAACGGGCGCTCTCGCTCTCCGACAAGTCGCTCACTCTCCGTCCATCGAAGCAAACTTCGCCGTCATCGGGCCGCATTATGGCAGCCGCCATCGACAGTAACGTTGTCTTCCCGCTACCGCTCGGCCCGTACAACGCGACGAACTCACCAGGCCCAATTCTCAACGACACACCGTCAACTGCGCTTATTGCCTCCCCTGCTCCCTGATACCGCTTAACAACATTATGCAACTCAAGCGTAGTCATGATGCGTCTGCTTGGGTGCCTTGGCGGTGGCTGCGTCGGTTGGGGAGGTGGAATAGGTTGTGCTGCGAGTCGGTGACGAGTGTGCCGTTGGCGAGGCTCAGTACTCGGCCTAATCCGCGCAGTGCCGCGACATCTTCCGAGGCGACCAGCATGGCGAACCGGAACTGCTTG
>DASZGB010000015.1:0-33413 GCA_035939185.1 Solirubrobacteraceae bacterium | reverse complement strand
CAAAGACCTCGGCTTTGACTCCCTCGCCGCCGTCGAGCTACGCAACCGACTCGAGGCCAGCACCACACTACGCCTACCAGCCACCCTCATATTCGACTACCCCACACCCCACACACTCACACAACACCTACTCAACGAGATGTTTCCCGAGCACTCCGGAGCGGCCGATCTTGAACGGGGCGAGCTCGAGGTTCGTGAAGCACTCGCGACCATACCTCTCCCTCGTCTTCGAGAAGCTGGACTGGTCGAGATCCTCCTGCAGCTTGCCAACCCCGACGTCGACGCACTGCTGCCGTCCAACGAGGATGGAGATCAAATCGACGATCTGGATGTCGAAGGTCTTATCCAAAGAACACGCGAGAACTCCGATGTCACCTGACGTCCCCGGGCTGCGAGCTGGATGATGACCACTTCCTCTGAGCAGGTCGTCGAAGCGTTGCGAGCATCTGTCAAGGAGACAGAACGTCTACGCCAACAGAACCGCCGCCTCCTGTCGGCTGCACGGGAGCCGATTGCCATTGTGGGGATGAGCTGTCGCTTCCCGGGCGGGGTACGCACGCCGGAGGACCTGTGGCAACTCGTTGCTACAGGCAAGGACGGCATCTCGAGGTTTCCCGCGGACCGCGGCTGGGACCTGAGCGGCCTCTATGACATTGATCACGATCAGGTGGAGGCGAGCTTTACGCGCGAAGGCGGATTCCTGTACGACGCCGGCAGGTTCGACGCGGACTTTTTCGGGATCAGCCCCCGGGAGGCGCTGGCGATGGACCCGCAGCAGCGAGTCTTCCTTGAAGCCGTCTGGGAGGCGTTCGAAGACGGCGGGTTTGCCCCACATCTGTTCCGTGGCAGCCAGACTGGGGTATTCGCCGGCGCGATGCAGAGCGATTACGCCGTGCGCCTGCAGTCGGCTCCCGCAGGACTGGGCGCTTACCTTGGGACGGGTTGCGCCGGGAGCGTCTTGTCGGGTCGGGTGGCGTATACGTTTGGTTTTGAGGGGCCGGCGGTGACGATCGATACGGCGTGCTCATCCTCGCTCGTGGCAATACACCTGGCATGCGGGGCATTGCGCTCCGGCGAGTGCACGCTGGCGGTCGCAGGGGGCGTGACGATAATGGCCACGCCAGGGGCGTTCGTCGAGTTCAGCCGCCAGCGTGGCCTTGCGGGAGATGGGCGATGCAAGTCATTTGCGGATGCCGCGGACGGGACCAGTTGGGGTGAGGGTGTCGGCGTGGTGCTCCTGGAGCGACTCTCCGATGCCCGTCGCCTGGGCCACGAGGTGTGCGCGCTCGTGCGCGGCGGCGCTGTCAACCAGGATGGCGCCAGCAACGGCCTGACAGCACCCAACGGCCCTTCTCAGAGGCGGGTGATCTTGCAAGCACTCGGGAACGCCGGCCTACGCGCTGAGCAGGTGGATGCGGTGGAGGCGCACGGTACCGGCACGGTGCTCGGCGATCCCATTGAGGCACAGGCGCTCCTGGCGACCTATGGACGGACCCGCGAGCATCCACTCTGGCTGGGGTCGCTCAAGTCGAATATCGGTCATACGCAGGCCGCGGCGGGGGTGGCTGGGGTGATCAAGATCGCAATGGCGATGCGCCACGGCGCGCTGCCCAGGACACTGCATGTGGACGAGCCCTCGCGGCAGGTGGACTGGTCGGCTGGGGCGGTGTCGTTGTTGACCGAGGAAGTGCCGTGGCGCAGAGATGAGCAGCCACGCCGTGCCGGGGTCTCGGCGTTTGGGATCAGCGGCACCAATGCACATCTGCTCCTGGAGGAGCCGCCGATCGTCGAGGGAGGCGCGGCAACCGAGGGCGTTGGGGACGATCGTGCCGACGATCACCGGGTCTTGGGTGGTGGCGTCGTGCCCTGGCTGGTGAGCGGTCGGGGCGCGCGCGGATTGCGAGGACAGGCTCGGGGCTTGTGGGAGTTCGTGGAGGGGGATGCGGGCTTGGCCGCGGACGACATTGGGTTTTCGCTGGCCGCGCGGGCAGCATTTGAGCATCGGGCGGTCCTCGTTGGCGCCGATCGCCAGAGCCTGTCCGATCGCCTGAGCGCGCTGGCAGAGGGTGAGCCTGGCTCGGGGCTGGTCGAAGGCGTGGCCGCGGGGGTGGACGGGGGAGTTACGTTTGTCTTTCCCGGCCAGGGTGGGCAGTGGGTGGGGATGGCGGTTGGCCTGCTCGAGTCTTCTCCTGTGTTTGCCCATTGGCTTGGCCTGTGCGGTGAGGCGCTTGGGCCACTTGTGGATTGGTCCCTGGAGGCCGTCTTGCGGAGCGAGGGACAAGCGCCGGGGTTGGACCGCATCGATGTCCTGCAGCCGCTGCTGTTTTCCGTGCTCGTATCGCTGGCCGGACTATGGCGTGCATGTGGCATCGAGCCAAGCGCTGTCGTAGGTCATTCCCAGGGAGAGATAGCTGCCGCCTTCGTGGCCGGCGGGCTGTCCTTGCAAGACGCCGCCCGCGTCGTGGTGTCGCGCAGTCGCGCCTTGACCGCCTTGGCCGGCCTGGGGGGGATGGTATCCGTGGCAACCGGCCTCGAGAGAGTGCAGGCGATGCTCGAGGATGGGGGCGGCCGCGTGGGGGTTGCGGCGGTGAATGGCCCCGCCTCGGTCGTGGTCTCAGGCGAGCGCCAGGCACTCAGCGAGTTCCTTGAGAAGTGCGAGGCACAGGGTCTGCGCGCCAGGGAGATTCCGGTCGACTATGCGGCTCATTCCTTCCAGGTCGAGGCGATCCGTGAGGAGCTGTTGGCAGGTTGTGCCGGGATCTCTCCGCGCCCGGGTGACGTGCCTTTCTATTCGGCGGTCACGGGCGGTCAGCTCGATACCGGAAGCCTGGACGGGGAGTATTGGTATCGCAATCTGCGGGAGCCCGTGCGGTTCCAGACGGCCACGCGGGGCCTGTTGGATGATGGATTCCGGGTGTTTGTCGAGGTCGGCCCGCATCCGGTGCTTACGGTGGGTGTCCAGGAAACCGTCGATGCCGTGCTCGCCGAGCCCGGTCGGGTGCTGATCGCCGGCTCGTTGCGTCGTGGGGAGGGTGGCCTAGAGCGGTTCCTGCTCTCCCTGGGTGAAGTGTGGGTGCGAGGGGTGGATGTCGACTGGCCCGCTTTGTTCCGTGGCTTGGGCGCGCGGCGCGTCCCCCTGCCGGGTTACGCCTTTCAGGGGGAGCGCTACTGGCTCGAGAGCGGCCCGGCGGGGGTTGGGGATGTGGGATTGGCCGGGTTGGCAGAGGCTGAGCACCCGCTGCTGGGCGCGGCCATCGGATTGGCTGATGGAGAGGGGTGGTTGTTCACCGGCCGCATATCGCTGGATACTCATCCCTGGCTCGCCGATCACGCCGCGATGGGTGTTGTGCTGTTACCGGGTACCGCCTTCGTCGAGTTGGCTCTGCACGTTGGCCGGGAGGTCGGGCACGATGCCCTGGAGGAGCTCACGCTGGAGGTCCCGCTGCTTATTCCCGAGGACGGCGGGGTACAGATACAGATCTCGGTCGCCGGACCCGACAGCTCCGGCCGGCGGGGCCTGCGCATCCACTCGCGCCGGGACTGCGCCGCGACCGACCGATCGTACGACGACAGGCAGGAGTGGACCACTCACGCCAGCGGCCTGCTCGGCACCGAAGCAGGGGACGAGCGCGCGACGGCGCTGATGACGCGGGTTGAAAGCCTTGCCAGGGAGACCTGGCCACCGCCGGGAGCACAAGCGCTTCAGGTCGAAGGCCTGTATGAACACATGGGTGGGCATGGCTACGAATACGGACCGGCGTTTCAGGGGCTCAGAGCCGCGTGGCAGCGGGGGGAGGAGGTATTCGCCGAGGTGGCTCTCGCCGCGGACCAGCGGACACAGGCAGCTCGCTTCGGTCTGCACCCGGCGCTGCTCGACGCCTCTCTGCACGCGATGCTGCTGGGCGTCCTCGGTGGGCAGAATACGGGGCAGAAGGACGCAGCCGGCAAGGCAAGCCTGCCGTTCTATTGGGGAGGGGTCAAGTTGCATTCCGCCGGCGCCCGCAGCCTGCGGGTTTGTCTCCTCCGCACGGGCGCCGAGGAGTTGTCATTGGTGGCGTTCGCGGAGCAGGGGGGTCTGGTTGCCAGCGTGTGCTCGTTGGTGTCACGGCCGCTTTCAGCAGGGCAGCTCGAGAGCGTTCGACAGGGCTACCGGCAGTCGCTTTTCCGTCTGGACTGGACCAGCGTGGCGAGTGCCCCCGTCGTCGCACGGCCCGATACGCGCTGGGCGTTGCTGGGCAGCGAAGAGTCGAGGATCGCAAGCGCACTCACGGCGGCGGGAATCGCCTTTCAGGCGTATGCAGACCTCGACTCGCTAGGGAGCGCCATCGACGGGGGCGCTCACGCACCCGAGCTCGTGCTCGTGGACTGCCGACCGCAGCAGGGATTGAGCGGGGTTGGAGCTGGCAAGGACGCCCACTCCCACCCCGCCGAGCTGCAGCTGCGTGCCACTGATGGAATCGTCACGAGCGCGCACGCCAATGCCGGCCGGCTGCTGGAGTTGGCGCAGGTCTGGATTGCCGACGAGCGCTTCTCCACATCACGGCTGACGCTGCTCACCCACGCTGCCGTGGCGGTGAGCGCACGTGACGGCGTGCCCGGCTTGGCGCAAGCACCCGTGTGGGGGCTGATACGTTCGGCTCAGTCCGAGCACCCGCAGCGATTCGTGCTGGTCGACATCGACGATGCGGACGCCTCCCTGCACGTGCTGGGCACGGCGCTTGCCGGCGCAGCGCTCACGTCCGATGAGCCACAGCTGGCCGTCCGCGATGGCGCCGTACTGGCCCCGCGATTGGCGCGGGTGGGGCCATCGCCTGCTGGCGACCCGCCGCTCGAGGATCTTCCGGCAGTGGATCCTGATGGCACCGCGCTGATCGTCGGTGGCACCGGCGGACTGGGTGGCCTCCTTGCCCGCCATCTGGTCGTCAAACACGGGGTACGCAGCCTGGTGCTCGCCAGCCGGCGCGGCGCTGCGGCAGAGGGTGCACCGGAGCTGGCGGCGGAGCTGCGGTCTCGCGGTGCGCAGGTGACGATCGCGGCCTGCGACGTAGCCGATCGCGATGCGCTGGCGGCACTGCTCGAGCAGATGTCCGCAGAGTATCCGCTGAAGATCGTCTTACACGCCGCTGGGGTGCTGGATGACGGCGTGATCGGCTCCTTGACGCGTGAGCGCCTCGACTGCGTGCTGGCCCCCAAGGTCGACGCGGCATGGCATCTGCACGAGCTCACCGAGCACCTCGAGCTCTCGGCCTTCGTGTTGTTCTCCTCCGCCGCAGGCACCTTCGGTAATCCCGGCCAGGCGAGCTATGCGGCGGGAAATGTGTTCATGGATGCCCTCGCGGCCCATCGCCGAGCGCGGGGTCTGCCCGGCATCTCCATGGCGTGGGGGCTATGGACACAGGTCAGCGGGATGCTCGATCAGGCCGGCCTCCAGCAGATGGCCGACCGGGGGGTGCCCGGCCTGTCCTCCGAAGAAGGCTTGGAGCTGTTCGACGCCGCCTGCGCCATCGATGAGGGGCTGGTGATTCCGACGCGCCTGGATGCCGCGTCATTGCGCGCCCTTGCCAAGGCCGGACTGATGCCAAAGCTCTTCAGCGGACTCGTTCGCGTGCCGGCCCCCCGTGCCCTGGACGCGTCCAGCGGGTCGCTGGCGCACCGCCTTGCCGATCTGCCCGAGGAGGAGCGCAGGCACGTCGCGCTCGAGGCGGTCCGTAGCGAGGTGGCCGCCGTCCTGGGGCACTCCTCGCCGACAGAGCTCGACGTGCAGCGAAGCTTCCTCGAGCTCGGCTTCGACTCGCTCCTCGCCGTTGAGTTACGCAACCGGCTGGCCGAGGTCGCGGGGCTGCGGCTGCCGGTGACGCTTGCCTTCGATCATCCCACCACCGCCGCGCTGGCGGATTATCTACATGCTCAGCTGGATCTCGCGGCCGGCGGGGGCGATCGATCGGACTCGGCCAGCGGCTCGATCACCGGGGCTGATTTTGCCGGCAGCGAACAGGCAAGCACCCTCGGATCCCTGTTTCGAGAGGCGCACGATCGCGGCAGGAGCGATGAGTTCATGGGGCTGCTTCTGAGCGCCTCCCAGTTCCGCCCCACGTTCGACTCTTCGCGGGATCCCGATCTGGCTCCCAAGCCGGTTCGATTGGCCACCGGTTCCACCGCTGCCGGCCTCTTCTGCCTCCCCTCACTACTGGCCATGTCCGGTCCTCACCAGTTCGCGCGATTCGCCAAGGCGTTCCACGACAGCCGCGACATATCGGCGCTTCCGATACCAGGATTCCTCAGCGGCGAGGACGTCCCGGCGTCCGGCGAGGTCGCCGTAGAGGCGCTGTGCGAGGTCCTGCTGCAAAGCGCCGAGGACACGCCCTTCGGGCTCGTCGGCTACTCCTCTGGCGGGATAGTCGCTCACGCCGTCGCCAGTCGGCTGGAGAGCTCCGGCATCTTTCCGCTCGCGCTCGTATTGATAGACAGCTATTCGCTGCAGAGCACGGCTCTCTCCCAGATCTGGTCGGGGCTCATCGACGGGATGCTCGGAAGGGGAGAGCAGTATCTGACCGTCGATGATGTCCGCCTGACCGCGATGGGCGCATATATGCGCCTCTTCGCAGACTGGCAGCCGGCGCAGATCATCACTCCCATCCTGTGCGTCCAGGCGACCGACCCGCTGCCCGGCGCCACGACGGATGGTGAATGGAGAGCCTCCTGGTATGAGGTCCACGACACCGTGGAGGTGCCCGGCGATCACTTCACAGTGATGGAAGAGCACGCCCAATCGACGGCTCGGGCAGTCCAAGATTGGCTCCTGACCGTCTTACCCTCCACCGCGGGCGTCGTCTGATGCGACTATTCGTCCTGCCAGCGCGGTTGGCGCTTCTCCGCGAATGCCCGCACGCCTTCGCGCATATCCTTGGAGGCGAAGGAGGCTCGCCGCAGCTCCATCAACTCCCGCTCCACCTCATCCGGCACGACCCCCTCGGCACGAAGCAGAGCGGCGATCACCCGCTTGTTGCCTCTCTGCGCGAGCGGCGCGTTACCGGCGAGCACGCCTGCCAGAGCGAGAGCTTCCTGCTCGAGCTCGCTGTTCGGGGCGAGATCGTTGACCAGTCCCCAGCTCAGGGCCGTAGCGGCGTCGATGTAGCGACCGAGCAGGAACAGCTCTCGGGTCCGCGGGGCGCCGATCGCGTCCAGGAAGCGGCGCAGACCCATGTGGGAGTAGACCAAACCGAGCTTTGCCGGGGGCATACCCAGCTTGATTCCCTCTGCGGCAATGCGCAAGTCGCACGCCAGCGCGAGCTCGAGGCCTCCACCTATGGTGTGACCCGGAAGTGCCGCCAGGGTGGGGTAGGGAAAGGCCGCGAGCGCGTCGATCGCCTCCGTGAACGGGTGCGCGATCAGACGCTCGGCCTGCTCCTCGAACTCCGCCTCCGGTATCTCGCCGATGTCGTATCCCGCGGAGAACATGCCCTGCGTTCCGGTCACGATCAGACAGCGGACCGGGGAGTCGGCGCCCGCAAGCTCTGGGAGCGTCGCAGTGATCGCATCGAGAATCGGGTGGTCGAGCGCGTTGCGCTTGGCGGGGTTGCTGATTGCCAGCCGGGCCACGCCGCTCAGCGGTTCGTCGAGGAGCAGCTTGCCGCCGGCCAACTCGGATCGGAAGGCGCCGGAGTGCATCGGCGCGACAGGCTAGCGACTCCGCCTGCTCGCGGCCATCCACGTGGGGTCGATACGGGCTCCGCAGGACCTCTTCACGTCCTGTCCGCAAGCGTCGGAGGGATACACCCCATTTCAGCTACTGCCCACCCCACGTTCGAGGATTGGTGATCGCTTGGCGACTACGGAAGACCGACGTATGCCGGATCTCGCGCGGATCGAACAGCTCGATCCGCTAAGGCTGTCAGGGCTCTATCGCTGGGGTGTGGCGGTTGCGCGTCACCGGCGTGCAGTGCTGAGGATTTCGCTGTTGATCCTGGTGCTGTGCGCGGCCATGGCTCCCGTTCTCCAGAAAGCTCTCGGTCCTCCGGAAGCGGCGATCGCGGGCTCTGAGTCTGTGCGCGTGGAAAAGCTCATCGAAAAGCGCTTTCCCAAGCTCGGATCCGAACAGGACGTGCTGGTGTTCCATTCCATCCGCTATATCGCGAGCGACCCCACATATCGCGCCATCGTCGCGGCGGTCGTCGGTGCGGTTCGTGGCCAGCGCGGCGTGCGCGGCGTTCTGGGCCCCTACGACGCCAAGGCCGTGGGACAGATCCTCGACAATGAACACACAGCGCTTGCGCTGACCGGCCTCAGCGGGAATCCCAGGCAACGGTTCGACAATGTTCCCACCATTCAGAAGGTCGCCGCCCGGGCCTCCGGCGAGGAGGGAGTGCAGGTGTGGTGGACCGGTGCTTCGCCGATTCTGAAAGACCTCGGCGACGTCCAAAAGACCGATACCGAGCGGGCGGAGGCGATCGGCCTGCCCGTGGCCTTCGTGGTCCTGCTGCTCGCTTTGGGTGCGCTGGTTGCGGCGGTGCTGCCGATGTTGATGGCCGTGGCCGGCCTGCTGCTGGCCGACGGAGTGCTTACCCTGCTCACCACTCAGTTGAATTTCGACGGCAGCCTTTTGGCGATCGTGACGCTGATCGGCCTGGGGGTCGGAATCGACTACTCGCTGTTCATCGTCTGGCGTTTTCGCGAGGCGCTTGCGCATGGAGATCAAGATGAGCGCGATGAGCCCGAATGCGTGGCCGACGCGGTTGGCGTTGCCCTGGCGACATCCGGCTACACCGTTCTGTTCTCTGGCGCCGTCGCGGCGCTCTCACTTGCCTCCATGTTCGTGGTCAACTCCAACATATTTCAAGAGATCGCGGTGGGTGCGGTGGTCGTGGTGGCGTGCACGCTCGTTGTCGCGCTGACGCTGCTTCCGGCGGCGCTCGCGCTATTGGGGTCGCGCATCAACAAGGGCGCCCTGCCCGCGCGCCTGCGGCCGGCGAGCGTGCGTTCTACGGTGGACGGCCCTCAGGTGGGCGGCTGGGCCAGATGGGCCCGCCTGGTCATGCGCCGGCCGCTCCTCTCTGCGGGGCTTGCCGTGCTCGTGCTGGCCGCAGCCTCGGCGCCCGTACTTCACCTTCACTATGGGTTCAACATGGGCGTGCTCCAGGACGCCAGCACACCCTCCGGAAAGGGCGAGAAGTTGCTGGCGCGGACGCTGTCACCGGGCGTGGTGGCACCCATCCAGGTGCTCATCACCACTCGCGCTGGCTCTCGTACAGATACCGCATCGGTCAACGGCCTGGATCAGGAACTCGAACGCGACCATCGGGTCACGGCCGTCGTCGAAACGCCGGGCAAATCGGCTGTGCTACTCGCCGTGGTGCCGTCCGTCGCGATCGACTCTCCGGCGGCCACCGCGCTTGTGTGGCACATCCGCAAGGATCTGGTGCCCGCGATCGAGCGCCGCGGGGGTCCCACCGTACTGGTGGGCGGTGCGACGGCTCGCTCGGTCGAGAACATCGACGAATTGCGGGCGAAGTTTCCACTGATCCTCGGGTTCGTCCTCAGCCTGTCGCTGCTGTTCCTGCTGGTGATCTTCCGCAGCGTAGTGCTGCCAATCAAGGCCGTGCTGATGAACCTGCTCGCCACGGGCGCCTCCATCGGGCTCGTCATTTGGGTCTTCCAGGACGGTCATGGCCAGCATCTGCTGAATTTCACCAGCACTGGCTTCATACAGTCCACCACGCCCCTGATCATGTTCGCGCTGCTGTTCGGCCTGTCGATGGACTACGAGGTCTTTCTCATCCGCCGCATGCAGGAGGAATGGCGGCGGACAGGTGAGAACCGGTCTGCCGTCGCGAATGGAATCGAGCGGACCGCGAGGCCGATTACCGCGGCCGCGGCCATCATGGTCGCGGTCTTTGGCTGCTCCGTGGTCGCCAACCTGCTGGAACTCAAGCAACTCGGCTTCGCGCTTGCGATCGCCATCGCGATCGACGCCACCATCATTCGGCTCGTTCTCGTACCCGCCGCGATGTGCCTCTTCGGCTCATGGAACTGGTGGCTGCCCAGGCGCCTAGAGCGGGTGCTGCCCAGACTCGGAGCCGACTGAGATGCCCCACGTGCGCCACTACTCCAACACCACCAGCGTGTCGCCCTCGTTGACCGCCTGTCCCTCCTCGCAGAGGATCTCCTTTACCGTGCCGGCGTCTTCAGCCTCCACCGGCATCTCCATCTTCATCGACTCCAGGATGGCCACCGTGTCGCCCTCCTCGATCTCGTCGCCTACAGCGCACTCGATCTTCCACACCGTGCCCGTGATGTGGGCCTCTACCTTCGCCACCTGGGAACCTCCTGGTCTATTGCGCCGGCCGCTGCCGGCGGAGAGGGACAATACAAGTCGCCCACGACCGATTCATGGATTCCAATGCGTTCATCATCCTCACCGCCCGCAACGAGGCCGACCGCCTTGGAGCCACCATGCGGGCGCTTGTCGAGGCGTTTCCGGGTACACCCATCTGGGTGGGGGATGATGGATCCAGCGATGAAACGTCGCAGGTTGCGTGCGAGGCCGGCGCCACGGTGGTGCGCAGCGAGCGCCCCATCGGCAAGGGCGCGGCTGCGACGCTCACCGCGCGTCGCGCGCTGGAGCGCCTGCGACCGCCCGGCGATGCGATTGCGGTGCTGTGCGACGGGGATCTCGGCGCCTGCGCGGGGCAGCTTGTGGAGCTCCTCGTGCCGCTGGAGCGCGACGAGGCCGACCTGGCCGTGGCTGCCTTCGCGCGCCGCCTTGGAGGAGGGTTGGGCTTCGCCGTCGGCTTTGCGCGCTGGGCGATCCGCCGCCGCTGTGGCCTGCTGCTACAAGCGCCCATATCCGGGCAGCGCGCGCTGCGGGTGCGGGCGCTTGAAGACGTGCTGCCCTTCGCCGGGGGCTTTGGCATGGAGATGGGGATGACCATCGACGCGGCCCGCGCGGGGAATCGCATATCCGAGGTCGCGCTCGACCTCGAGCACCGCGCCACCGGGCGCACCCTCTCCGGGTTCGCCCACCGTGGCCGCCAGCTCGTCGACTTCGTGTGCGTCTACCTGGAGCGGCGATGATGGGAGCGGTGGATGATGGAGCGACGCAGGATGGAGCGCCAATGATGGGAGCGGTGGATGATGGAGCGGCGGAGGACGGAGCGGCGATGATGGAGCGGCGGAAGACGGAGCGGCGATGAGCAGTCTGGAGCAGAGGGATTGCGCCGCCGAGTTGCCGGTTGCCGGCGAGCCGGCAGCCGTGAACGGCGGGCCGATTTACGACCGCTCGTCCAGGGCTCACCGCTGGGGCGTGGCGATGGTGCGTCACCGGCGCGCGGTGCTCAGCCTCTGGGTGCTCGCCCTGATCGCCTCAGCGGCGCTGTATCCCTCGCTGCAGCATGCGCTGGGGGCACCCAACTACCTGGTCGCCGGCTCGCAGTCAGCACTTGTGGAAAAGCTCGTGGAAAAGCGCTTCCCCGACGTCGGCACCGAGGACGACGCGCTCGTCTTCCAGTCGCACTCGCACATCGCTCCCGATCCCGCCTACAGCCGCTTCATCGCCTCGCTGATCGCGACGCTCAAGCACGAGCGGGGCGTGAAGGGCGTCCTCGGCCCCTTCGACGAAGAAGCCGTCGGGCAGATCTCCTCCGATGAACACGCGGCCGTCGCGGCGGTCGCGCTTACAGGCGACTCCCAGCAGCGCTTTGAAAACGCCGCTCATCTGCAGAGCATCGTCCAGCACGCCGCGCGCACCAGTGGCGCCGGCGTGCAGGCGTGGCTGACCGGCTACTCGCCCGTCACGAAGGACCTCGTCAAGGTGCAGACACATGACGTGGAGCGCGCGGAGGCCATCGGCCTGCCGGTCGCGCTCCTCATGCTGCTGATCGCGCTGGGCTCGCTGTTCGCCGCCTTCGTGCCGCTCTTGCTCGCCGGCGTCGGCCTGCTCCTGACCTACGGTGCGCTGGCGATCGTCATCAAGTTCTCGCACTTCGACAACTTCCTCATCTCGATTGTTGCGATGGTGGGCGTGGGCATCGGCATTGACTACGCGCTCATCATCGTCAGCCGCTTCCGTGAGGAGCTCGCCCGCCGCCCTCTGCACGGTGGCGATGAGGAAGCCCAGGTGGCCGATGCCGTGGGGGTCGCGATCGCTACCGCGGGGCGTACGATCCTCTTCTCCGGCGTCATCTGCGGGCTGGCGATCATTTCGATGTTCGTCCTGCGCGCCGCCGTCTTCCGCGAGATCACCGTGGGGGTGATTGCCGTTGTGGCCTGCACCTTGCTCGCGGCGCTCACGCTGCTCCCGGCGCTGCTGGGCCTGCTCGGGGCGCGCATCGACCGGGGCGCGCTGCCTGAGCGGATGCAGCCCGCCAATGCGCGCGCCGTCGACCCCGACCACCCCGGCGGCTGGGCTCGCTGGGCGCTCACGATGATGCGCCATCCCTTCCCTGCCATCCTCCTCGCCACGGCCATCCTGCTGTTCGCCGCTGTGCCCGTGCTCGGCCTCAACTACGGGCTCAATCTCGGTGTCTTCGCTGTCGCCGAAGCGCCCTCGGGTCGTGGTGAGCAGGTGCTCGCCCACTCCTTCGCCCCCGGCGCCGTCTCGCCTGCGCGCATCGTCGTCACCGGTGGCACTCCCGGCGCGGGTGGCACCGACGTGAAGGCGGCCAAGGCGCTCACGGAAATGCTTGAAAAGGATCCCCGCGTCGCGGGCGTCGGCGAACGGCGCAGCCCCGCCGGCTCTCTGCTCAACGTCGTCACATCCGTCGCGGTGGACTCCAACTCCGCCAACCGGCTCATCTTGCATATTCGCAACGACCTCGCGCCGCCGCTGCACGCCCGCTGGGGCGCCACGGTGCTCGCCGGCGGCGCCACTGGGATCATGGTTGACCTCGCGCACGAGACCAGCGTGAGGTTCCCGCTCGTGCTCGCGCTGATCCTCGGCCTCTCGCTGATCTTCCTGCTTGTCGTCTTCCGCAGTCCCCTGCTGGCTTTTAAGGCGATCCTCATGAACCTGCTCGCCACGGGCGCGATGCTCGGCATCGTTGTCTATGTCTTCCAGGACGGTCACGGACAGCAGCTCTTCGGCTTCACCAGCACGGGCTTCATCCAGTGCTTCGTGCCCCTAACGGTGTTCGCGCTCGTCTATGGGCTTTCGATGGACTATGAGGTCTTCCTCATTCGCCGTATCCAGGAAGAGTGGAAGCGCACCCACGATAACCGCCATTCCGTGGCCATCGGCGTCGAGCACACCGCCCGCCCGATCGCCGCCGCCGCTGCGATCATGGTTGCCGTATTCGGCAGCTTCGTCACCGCCGACCTCCTGGAACTCAAGCAGCTCGGCTTCGCCGTCGCTGTGGGCATCGCCATCGACGCCACCGTCATCCGCCTTGTCCTCGTGCCCGCCCTCATGCGCGTCTTCGGCACCTGGAACTGGTGGATACCCGCCTGGCTCGACCGCATCCTGCCCAAGCTGGAGCCAGAGGACCCGCGCGTTCCCTGAGGCCCTCGGCGACCATGCGACGAGGGCCGAGTTGGTTTCGTGGATCGTGCAGTACGGGTAGGTTGCGTGGCTGTGATCCTCGCGATCGACCAGGGCACCACGGGCACAACCTGCATCGTCTTCGACGAGCACGCCCAGGCTGTCGGGCGCGCCTACAACGAGTTCACCCAGCACTTTCCCCGGCCCGGTTGGGTCGAGCACGACCTCGATGAGATCTGGAGGATTACCCATGCAGTTGCCGGTCAGGCCCTGAGCGATGCCAAGCTGAGCTCTGCTGAGCTCGCGGCGGTCGGCATCACCAACCAGCGCGAGACTGTCTGCGTCTGGGACTCCCACACCGGACAGCCGCTGCACAGCGCCATCGTCTGGCAGGACCGCCGCACAGCCGCTCGTTGTGAAGAGCTGCGCGCGGCGGGCATCGAGGATCTCGTGCGCCGGCGCACCGGTCTCGTGCTCGACCCCTACTTCTCCGCCACCAAGATCCAGTGGCTGCTCGAGAACGTGCCTGGTCTGCGCGCCAAGGCGGAGGATGGGAGGGCGGTCTTTGGCACCATCGACTCCTGGCTTGCCTTCAAGCTCACCGGTGAGCATCTCACGGACATCTCCAACGCCTCGCGCACGATGCTCTGCGACATCACCTCCGGGCGTTGGGACCTCGAGCTGTTGGAAATCTTTGGTATTCCTGAGCAGGCCCTGCCAAGGATCTGCGCGAGCGCCGGTCGTCTCGGTGAGACGCGCTCCGAGCTGCTCCACGGTCACAGCGTTCCTCTCGCCGGCATCGCCGGCGATCAGCAGGCCGCGCTCTTCGGCCAGGCCTGCCTCGATCCGGGCATGGGCAAGAACACCTACGGCACCGGCTCCTTCCTGCTGCTCAATACCGGTCCCACGGCGCCCGAGCCGGCGCGTGGGCTACTGGGAACAGTCGCGTGGGATATTGAGGGGGAGGGGGCCGCGCATCGCGATCCCGACGGCGGCGAGGAGGAGGAGCCCAGCAGAGGCGGCACGAATACCGGCATCCGCGCCTATGCGCTCGAGGCCTCGATCTTCGTCACGGGCGCCGCCGTGCAGTGGCTGCGCGATGGGCTTGGCATTATCGAGCGCGCCGCCGATGCCGAGGGTCTCGCGGCGTCCCTTGACGCCAACGACGGCGTCTACTTCGTGCCCGCCCTCACCGGGCTTGGCTCCCCGCACTGGGACCCCAGCGCGCGCGGCACCATCGTCGGCCTCACCCGTGGAAGTACCCGTGCGCACTTTGCGCGCGCCGCCCTGGAGGCCATTGCCTACCAGAGCCTCGACGCCGTGCGCGCCATGGAGGCAGCATCCTCCCAGCAACTCCACGAGCTCCGCGCCGACGGTGGGGCCACAGCCAACAGTTGGCTCATGCAGTTCCAGGCCGACGTCCTTGGGGTGCCCGTGGTGCTGCCCCAGACAACCGAGACGACAGCGCTCGGGGTCGCCTATTTGGCTGGCCTCGGCGTGGGGCTCTGGTCGCTGGGCGAGGTGTCCGCCGGCTGGCGCGAGGGCGCCCGCTTTGAGCCGCGCATGGGCTGCGATGAGCGGGATGGCCTCGTGGCGGAGTGGCATGCGGCTCTCGCGTGTGCCACTGGCGGTTGAGGGACCGCAGCGACGGGCGGGGCGGTGGCTGGAGGGTTGCATTCACAAGTAAGCGGCCGTTAGGATGTCAACCCGGTGCGACCGATCGTGGTACACAACCTCGCTGCCGGGGTCCTGCTGGCGGGGACCCTGATAGGTGGGAGTCTGATCGAATCGCTCGTGCGAGCGCGCTCCAAGACGGGAAGGGACCGTATCGTCCCGGAATGGGGTTTCATTGCTGTCCTGGCGGTGAAGTTCGCGTGTGACGCCCTTGCCATCGTGATCGCCCTGCGGCACGTCGCGCCGCTGCCAGGCGGAGTCTGGTGGCCGGCCATCGCCGGCATCGCCCTCATCGGGGTCGGCTTCGCGATCAGGATCTGGTCCGTCGCTACTCTTGGCCGCTTCTTCAAGCTCACCGTTGCGATCCAGGAGGGCCATCGCGTGATCGATCACGGGCCCTACCACTATGTGCGCCACCCGGCCTATCTGGGCATCATCGTCAGCTCCATCGGGTTCGCTCTCATCACAAGCGACTGGATTGCCCTCTGCATCATGCTGGCCGCGACCACGATGATGTTCGCAGTGCGTATCCGGACCGAGGAGCGCGCTCTCGTGCAGGCGCTCGGCAGCGAATACTTGCTCTACATGCGGCATACCCCACGCCTCGTCCCTGGCGTATATTGATCCCATGACTGAAGGTCGCTGGGAATCGCGCCAGAGACAATGAGCGAGCTGTCCTCCATGCGCGAGCAGGTCTACAGCGACCCGCGTCCCAAGGAGCACTTCGACCGCTTCCACGAGCGCGCGCGCACGCGTGAACCGGACTGGACGTACGAGCTCACGCGCTTGGTCACCTCCCTCTACGCCTACACGCTCCTGCGCACCCGCGCCATCTCCACCGACAAGGTCCCCGGCTCGGGCGCCGTCATCCTCGCGCCCAATCACTTCTCCTTCATGGACCACTTTCTGATGGGCTGCTACCTGCGCCGCAAGGTGCGCTTCATGGCCAAGTCGCAGCTTTTCAAGCCGCCCATGCAGTTCATCTACACCCACGGCGGCGTCTTCCCCGTGCGCCGCGGCGCACGCGACGAGGAGGTCTTCGTGACCGCCAAGGCCATCCTCGCCCGCGGCGGCGCGATCACCATGTACTGCGAGGGCGGGCGCTCGCGCAGCGGCAAAATGGCCACCGAGGCCAAGCGCGGGATCGGGCGCCTCGCGCTCGAAACGGGCGCGCCGATCGTGCCCATCGCCATCCACGGCTCGTCGCGCGTGCGCAACTGGAAGCGCCTGCGCTTCCCCCAGGTCACCGTTCAGTATGGTGACCCCATCCGCTGGCAGGCCATCGCCGATCCCTCCCGCGAGCAGCAGCAGGCTGTCGCCGACGAGGTCCTCGCCGAGATCCGCCGCCTCTACGCCGGGCTTCAGGAACACGGGCGCAAGGGCGTGCTCGAGCGCGTTCGCGCCGAGCGCCGCGCCAAGGTGATCGCGCCGCAGGCGCGATGAAGGCAACCGAGCTGCTACGGCCCGGGCTGCTCCAAGGTGCCTCGCTGCTGTTGGCCGCACCGCCCGCCCCGCTCGGCGCAGCCGTCGAGCGAGCCTTCTGCGAGCTCGGCGCACGCGTGTCCACCTGCCTGCCCGACGGCGAGGACGAGGCCGCGATCGATACCGCCGTCGCTGCTGCGCTGGCCGATGCGGGGTCGATCGACATGCTCGTCGTCGATGGCGGCGGCCTCTTCAACCATGACGCCTCCACTGCCCTGCGCGCCTGCCTGGACTCGGCCTGGAACGTCACTCGCGCTGTCGTGAACATCGCCTTCTTGCCTGCGGGGCGCGGCGGGCGCATCGTCTACTTCGCGCCTGCTGTCGATGTCGGCGAGCACGCCCTTGCCGCTCGCGCTGGTCTCGAGAACCTTGCCCGCACCCTCTCCGTCGAGTGGGCTCGTCATCACATCAATGTCATCACCGTCGCTGCGGGTGGTGAGTCCGGGGGTAGGCGCAGAGCGGATGGGCAGGGACGCAATACATCCGCCGAGGATGAGCTTGCTGCGCTCGCCGCATATCTTGCATCGCCCGCCGGCGCCTACTTCTCCGGCTGCCTCCTGGATCTCGACAGCACGCGCTAGCGACGCCGCGACGGGCACGGCACCGTGCTCGCTGCGCTCGCGCTGCTGCCATCCGCGAACTGGAGGCTCGACACAAACCTGAAGCCTCCTCGCGGGCAGTGCGCCGGCAGCGCGATGCCTTCCGGGTGGTAGCCAACCGTGCGTCCGTGCACGGTCTTGAAGTACGTCAGCCCTTCTGGGCCCAGGCTCAACTTCATGCTCACCATCGAGATGTATGGCGCTCCCGGCAGTGAGGGGATCAACGGCACCGCGGTGCTCAGGCTCTGGCTCGCACCGCCGAACAGTACGCCGGGGAAGATCAGCTGCGCCGCTACCGGCGTGCCCGCTTCCGCATACAGCAGCACCCCGATTTCTTCTCCCACCGGTGGGCCCATCTCGGCCTCTATGCTCGCCCCCTCCGTCACCGGTTCTGGGCCGACCGGCACCTTGATCTGCGCGCTCCCCAGGCCCAGGCGCGCATCCGCCGGGCAGCCATCGGGTCCATTCGCCAGCAATGCCTCGGGGTGGCAGATCGACAGACCCAAACTGCTACCGATCAGTTCCAGGTTCGCTGGGATGCGCATCTCAAACCTCGTCACCGGCGATGGCAGTCCATCGCTCGCGCCTGCCACTCCGATTTCCAGGCCCAGCTTCACCGTCGTGCTGCGCCCCAGCCTGTAAGGCGAGAAGCCTGCTTTCAACTTCGCCGTCTGCGCCGCCTCGGCCGCCGCGGGCAGCGCACCGGCGGCGACCATCGGCAGCAGTGCAGCGAGAAGCGTCCACAGCAGGCGCATTCGGGCTCTGCGCCCTTGAATGCGCCTGCTGCCGCCCATCAATACCTAATGCTGCCCTGCATGTGGGTCGTGGCGTGGAAGGAACGCCGATCCACTACGCCGCTGAACTGCAGGTTCCGGCCATACGCATGCGCGTAGCGGCCGCTCCCCCCCGTCACCGACATCACGCCAGTGAAGTACACCTTCGCGCCCACTACATGACCCTTTGTGGTCGTCTGTCCGCTGATCGATCCCGCGCTTGAATAGGCGGCGAACGTCGCGCCTCCTGAGGTCGAGGTCACCGACGTGAAGCGGATCGCGATCGTGCCCGACTGACTGCCGCTGAACGTGCCCTTCTCATTCAGCACGTGACCCGGACGGCCGATCAGGTGCAGGTTCGAGTTCACGTTGAACGCCAGCGTACTCGCCGCGTGCGCGCTCGGACCATGCGCGGGCGAGGACTGTGCGAGGGCCGCAATCGCTCCCAGCGTCGCCGCTGGAAGCATCAGCCACATGCGGCCCCTTGCGCCGCGCAGCTGCACTCGCCCTTCACGTCCGCGCCCACCAACTCCCATGCCCTTCATCTTACTCCCCATTACCCCTCCATCCTCATTGTTTGCAGGCATGTTATCCAACCAGCTGCGCCGTGCGCGCCGCTGAGCGACCCCTGTCACCCAGCGACCCACACGGCGATGAGCCAGCCTTCCGAGTGGCCTCGGGCCGCTCTCGGGCCCCATTCGCCGCCTGCTCAGCTCGTCATCCCGGTGAACTGCCCACCGGTGATGTTCAGCACCTGTCCATGCACGTAGTTGCCCCACGGCGAGCACAGGAAGAAGACGCCGCCCGCCGCCTCCTCCGGCGTGCCCGGACGCCCCAACGGGATCAGCATCGAGGCCATCTGGCGCAGCTGCTCGGGGATGCCCAGCTGCACCTTCTCGCCGCCGATCTCCATCGTGTTGTCCTCCTGCTTGGCTGCCGTCAGGCGCGTCTCGATGAAGCCGAACGCCACCGCGTTCACGTTCACCTTGAACTGCCCCCACTCCTTCGCCAGCGTCTTCGTCAGGCCCGTCACGCCCGCCTTCGCACTCGAGTAGTTCGCCTGGCCCGCGTTGCCCATCGTGCCCGAGATCGAGCTCACGTTCACGATCTTGCGGAATACCTCCTTGCCTTCCTCGCGCTCCTTCTTCGCCGGCTCGCGCAGATGCGGCGCCGCCGCGCGGATCACCTTGAAGGGCACGATCAGGTGGATGTCGAGCATCGCCTGGAACTGCTCGTCGCTCATCTTGTGGATCGGCGCGTCCACGGTGTAGCCCGCGTTGTTCACGATGATGTCGATCTTGCCGAACGACTCCATCGCTTTCGCCACTAGTTGATCGGGTGCATCGCCCTTAGTGAGATCGCCTGCGAATACTGCCGTCTCGCCGCTGATCTCCTGCGAGGCCTGCTCGGCGATGTCGCCGTCCAGGTCGTTTATGAGCACGCTTGCGCCGTGCTCGGCGAGCAGCTCGGCGGTGGCGCGTCCGATGCCTCTTGCCGAGCCGGTGACGATTGCCGACTTGCCGTCCAGAACTCCCATAGCCCTTGCTTCTCCTTGTCGATTGCAAAGGCCGCAGGTTATAGGGGGCCGCGCTGTGGCGGGCGCGAGCGGGGGTGCGGGCGCCGGCCGGGGCAGAGCGCGCCGACCTGCCCGTCATCAGGACGCCGAAGTCCTGCGTGTAGATCGCGCCCGCCTGGCCATGCGCCAGCGAGCTCGGCGGATGCGGGCTCACCCCGATCGCCGTGTCTCTGTAGCGCGCGTTGAGGATGTTCGCCAAGTGCCCTGGGGAGTGCACCCAGGCCTCCACGATCGCTTGCGGTGTCGCCAGGCTCTGCGTGCCCCACGCGATGTTCTCGCCCACTTCGAAGCCGATCCTATGGCTGTAGACGTAGCCCGCCGCGCGCATGCGCGCCAACGGCGTGTCGCCGCGCGGCCCCACGTGTTCGAAGTAGTCCCCGAAGGCCATGTCCTCCGTGTGGCGCTGCGCGGCGGCTTCGATGTGCGCGTTGTCGCGCAGAGGGGCCTCGCCGTGGCGTTCGCGCACCTCGTTTACGAGGCACTCCGTCGACGTGCGGATGCGATCCAGGTTGCCGGGGCGGGGGATCAGGGTCGCGTCGGGGCAGGGGGTAGCAGCCGCTGCGCTCAGCGGGGTCAGCAGTGGGGCGGCGCTGCAGGCGAGCAATGCCAGGGCAGCCGCTAGCGTCGGGCGCGCTCTTGCCACGTGGCCTTTATCGGCTCAGGGGGTAGGGGCTTTAGGAGTGGTGGCGAAGGTGGACGCCTGTTGGGCCAATGGGGGGAGGCCAAGCTGTGATGGCTGTCGGCCAAAAACGACGAAGCATGGAGAGAGCCAGAGGGCCTGCTGATATCGGCTAAGTAAGCGAGACCGTGTTCTGGGAAGGTTCTTCGATTTGTACGGATGAATCCAGAAATCAGGCGCCGCCGGAACCCCGAGCAACGATCTTTCCAGGTCTTTAGGATTCCTCCGAAGGTTAGAGACGACCTTTGACGGCCTGTGTCTATTCTGGTAAAACTACGTCATCTAGCAAAGGCCATCTACGATCGGCCGGGCGTAAGTCGTTCTGACTCGGTGTGCCCTGCCGGACCGATAGAAGATCACCTCCCAAGCTAGGAGAAGAAGAAATGAGACCGAGCATGCATTGTCACTATTGCAGCTAAAGGCTCGGTGGGTGCCGAAGTCATTCGGGGAAGCCACAGGCGAAGCTTTGCGTATTTGATCAAATTATATATTAGGGGAAACTGATGAAACGATTTATATTGCTCGCCCTTATGTTAGCCGCTATGGGAGCCGTTAGTGGAACGACCGCTTCGATCTCTATGGCGAATGTATGTGTGAGAGTCGAGGAACAAAACACAGGTAGTTGGACTAACGCAACGTGCACTGAAAAAAAGGCAGGAGAACCAAAGAACTGGATTTTGATACAAGAAGAGACGCTTTATTTGGGAAGCGGGCAATGGTGTGCCAGAGTTGAGAGTGGCGAACCAAGCTTGTATAAAGATCCTCAATGTATCTCAAAATCCGAAAATGGTGGCTTTATAAAAGTATACGAGCGGCCAACGTGGTATGTATCTGGTAATCAACTCAAACAAGGTACGAGGCAAATTAAACTGCAGGTTAAAGGCGTCGCTATCCTTAAATCTGTAGTTGCTGGTAAAGCTCTGAAGATTGAATGCAAGAATGCAGTCTCGGAAGGCTCGACCATAGAAGGCAATGGCTTAGGTCAAGGTCAAGGAAAAGGCCGTATCACGTTTACGTCATGCGCGTCAGAAACCTGTCCACCCCACGAACCTATTATAACTAACCAAACCAAAGCCCATCTTGGTACCTCGACAGGTAGCCAAAGTAAATATGTAGAGCTTTTTGAACCGACGCAAGGGGAAAATTTTACAGAAATCAAACTTGGTGGAGCCTGTCTTGTGACTGTGGCCGCTAAAGGCACGGTGGCCGCCGAAGTCATACCAGGGGAAGCTGAAGGTCAAGAAGGTCTATTGAATTTCCCCGAACCACCAATCGAAAAAGTCAACCTAGAAGGTCAAGAAAAGAAAGTAGGCCTCAAACTGGGAGCCGAACCGGCTAAATTCTCTGGGACCTTTGGCGCAAGGCTCGAAACTAAAGAAGTCTTCGGCGTGTTTGGTTCCAACTAATAATCGCAGTTAGCCAAAATGGCATCGAGGGCGAAGGGTCTTGAAGGTGATTCTTCGCCCTCCCTTACGGCCTACATCGTGTCCCTGGAACACTGTCCGCGGGCAGGAAACAAGGAATGTCGCAGCGCGCACAGGGCATTATTATTGGTACTAAGGTGTTCTGCTCGGCTTGCTTTGTAAGGGCTTACTGGGCCTTCGAACGAAGGCTGCCACGTTCCCAACGACGTTCGTGTATAGCTGTCGTCGGTCTTTTGCTTATCGTGGCCTCGTCTCATATCGGCAACGCTGAGGCGTTGGGCTGTGCCAACGTACAGGTAACGGGTTTTCGTGCATATCTTCCTGATTGCAGGTCATATGAGCTCGTCACGCCGGTCTATGCTCAGGGATTTCCTGCCTTTCCCATCGCGGTCTCTGAAACTGGTTCTCAAATGCTGGTCTGGTCTTTTGGGAGTTTTGCTGATCTTAAGAACATGGGCGGAGTCTTGGGGCAGCCTTATGAGCTGACGCGAACGGGAGAAGGCTGGAAGCCTCAGGCAATTGAGACGCCTTTTGCTGAACACCCCACCTACTTCGTGGAAGCATTGAGTCCAGGATTCCAGAGCAGCCTGTGGTTTGCGAGTACGCCAAAAAGCCATAGCTTGGAAGTGTACCGTGGCACCTCGGGAAAACATTTAGAACATCTGGGCTCGGCTGAGCCTTCTGGCGCCATGGAACCGGCGCTGAATTTTGTGGGTGGCTCTGAAGACCTCTCGCGTACGTTGTACTTTGATCGCGAATCATTATGGCCGGGCGATACCACCGTAAGCGAACGACCTTCTTTGTACGAATATACAGGCACCGAAAACAAGGAACCCAGACTTGTAGGTCTAGATGCAAAGGGAACGCTCGTCAGCGACTGTGGCACATATCTCGGAAGCGGGCGAGGTGCTGGGCAGGGTGATTTCTACAATGCAGTTTCGTCATCGGGTTCTACCGTCTTCTTCACGGCGCCGGCATCCAGTACCTGTAGTGCACCGGGGCCGTCGGTCACCGAAGTGTATGCGCGTATTAATGGGGAAAGGACTGTTGCGATATCAGAGCCCAACAGCACTGACTGCAAGGAATGTCAACTGACAAACCCGACCGATGCCGAATTCGCCGGGGCATCGCTAGACGGCTCAAAGGTGTTCTTCACGACCGTCCAGCATCTCCTGCCAGGGATGTCGGGAGCCGGCACCGAGCTTTATGAGTATGACTTCGAAGCTCCTGCTGGAAGGAGAGTGACCCTCGTATCACATGGCGCGGTGGCAGGAGCCGATGTGCTAGGGGTGGCGCGAGTGTCAGAGGATGGATCGCACGTGTACTTCGTGGCTGGAGGGGTACTTACCGGAGTGAATAGGGAAAACCGGAGCCCGATCGCGAATGCGCCCAATCTGTATGTGGCCGTGAGCGAATGTGCGGATGGTGCGGCTGCCTGTGTCGAGCCAGTGGAACGTATATCATTCGTGGCCACGCTTTCAGCTGTCGCTGACGGTAGGGTTTGGAGTACGATCGATGCACGGCCTGTGCAGGCATCCCCAAATGGGCGTTTTCTGGCGTTCCAGAGCGGGGCTGACTTGACCTCAGATGAGGAAGGGCGTCCTGAGGCGGGACAGGTGTTTAAGTACGATGCGCAGGCGGAAACCCTTGTGCGCATATCGCGGAGCCAGAACGGCTACAACGAAGACGGCAATTCCAGTACCTTCTCCGCGCACATCCCGATTCAGGAATATGACGCAGGCGCCCCCACGAGCCGCTCAGCATCACCGACTCAGCGCTTCACACACTTGGCGATCTCCGAAGATGGCTCTCGCGTCTTCTTTTCAAGTCCCATTGGTCTGACGAGACAGGCGCTCAACGAGGTGCAGATCGACATCATAGAAGGTGTGCCGATCTACGCCGAAAACATATACGAGTATGAGGGCGGCAAGGTGTATCTGATCTCCGATGGGCAGGACACGACAAGAGTCATCGAAAGCTCCGCCGTCGAACTGATTGGAACGGACGGGTCGGGGTCCGATGTGTTCTTTACGACCGCGGACAGCCTGGTGTCGTCGGACAGCAACACACAGGTGGACATTTACGACGCGCGCGTGGACGGCGGATTTAGCTCGCGGGTGGAATTGGCGCCATGCCTCGCCGGATCCTGTCGGGGTCCGGCCAGCGAGCTGTTGGCGCCGCAGGTGCCTGGGAGTACGTCAGTGTCGCCCGAAGCAGTTGCAGGGCCGGTCGTCATAGGCTCTGTTTCAAATCGCAAGGTCGTCAAGACGACCAGGGCCAAGAGGAAGAAGAAACACACCACGAGACGGCGCGAGGATAGTCGCCGTAAAACCACGAGAAGAAGGTAGCCTTGCGCTCGTTGGCGGTTGTATTTCTCGCGAGTCTGGTCTTCGGGACGACCGTAGCGGTATGCCCGATCGGCGCATTGGCCGCTGGCGGCAGGCCGGCATGGGAAATCTCCTCGGTTGCGCAGCCAGTGAATTTTTCTGCCAAGGACAATGCGGCATGCGAAGGCAGCAGCAATGTGATCTGTGACCGTTACGTCGTAACACTTACAAATGTGGGGGGAGAACAGGCATCAATATTTGAACCGGTCGAGATCACTGACACGTTGCCCCGGGGTTTGAAGCCGATTGCGGTGTTTGGTGAAAACCTGGCGATCGCTGGGTCCGGTTTGTCCTGCAGCTTGTTATCAAACACAATGACGAAGTGCACGTATAGCGGCTTGGTTAGCCCGGGCGCGACCCTTGCCATGATTGTAGAAGTGGAGGTGGAAGAAACAGCGCCACGGGGGCCGATCACCAATCTGGTGACGGTGTCGGGCGGCGGTGCGCTGCCAGTTGTCACAAGCCCACCGCTGACGATGACCAATACTGTGGAAGGCCCTGCCAGTGCATTCGGGATCTCTGCGTTCGGCTTCGCTGCGCACGATGCTGACGGTCAATTGGACACGCAGTCTGGAAACCACCCTTATGACGTCACCAGTACGGCGAACCTCAACACAATGGTGGAACATCGTTTGGACGGCTCTCGCATATTTGCAGGGGTGGCGCCACCCAAGGATCTGGTGGTCTACACCCCGCTTGGCTTTCTTGGCGATCCGACGGCGGCGGCGCGCTGCACCGAGACGCAGCTGATCGGCAGCGGCGGGGAATCTGGAGCGGAATGTCCGCCTGCAAGCCGTGTGGGCAACTTCGTGCTGTTTGGTGGCATTGGCGTGTCCAGCAGTTTCCGTTCCGCAAGTGGAGTCTCGGCGGTCTACAACATGGTCCCTGACGGAGGCTATCCGGCTCAGTTAGGCCTCAAGGTTCTTGGCAAGGCGGTGCCACTGTATGTGAGTGTGGTACATACAAGCTCTGGGTATGCACTACGCGTTGCGGCCGCGGGCATTCCGCGCGCCATCAATATTAATGGGGCAGCGCTCAGCCTTTTTGGTAATCCCCGTGTGGAAGACGGTGTGCCTAACGCATCCCAAGCGTTCTTCACCAATCCCAGCAACTGCGCCGCTGGGCCATTGAAGGCACGAGTCCAGGCCGACTCGTGGGCCAATCCTGGCGTGTGGTCTGGACCGGGCGAAGCGGAATCCGTCGCCTACCCCAAGATCACTGGCTGCAACCTCCTCCAGTTCGAACCCACGGTCGCGATGCAGCCCGAAGTAACCCAGGCCGAAGAGCCCACGGGCTATGCGATCAAGATCAAGGTGCCGCAGAACCCCGAGCAGTTTCCGGTGCTTGCCACGCCGCAGTTGAAGAACGTGACGATGACGCTTCCCGAAGGCATGATGATCGCCGCGGGCGGCGGCGTTGGCCTGACAGGTTGTGAAGCGACCGGGCCGCACGGGATCGACATGCCCACCGGCGGCGGCACTCCCACGGAAGCCGGCGAAGGCGAAGCCATTGGGGCGGATGGCATGACTCATCTCACTCCCGGCCACTGCCCGCCGTCCTCGCAGGTAGCGACCGTGAAGATTACGACGCCGGTGCTTGAACAGCCGCTTGCAGGGCATCTCTATGTTGCGCAGCCTCAGTGTGGTGGGCCAGGGCAGCTGGCGTGCACGACTGCGGATGCCACGAATGGGCGGCTCTTCGGGCTCTACCTGGAAGCCGAAGGTAGCGGGGCCGTTGTCAAGCTCAGGGGGAGCGCGTCGGTCGATCCTGCTACTGGGCATCTCACGGCACGGTTCAATGAAAACCCCCAGCTGCCCGTGAGTGAAGTCGCGATCGACATCGAAGGTGGTGGGCGCTCGCCGCTTTCCAACCCACGGCAGTGCGGCGCGGCCTTGGCCAACGGCGATTTCACGCCGTGGAGCTCTCCCATTACGCCCGATGCGGTGGTCGCGGGCGGGTTCGCAGTGGACTGGGACGGGCACGGTGGCGGGTGTCCCGCGATGCTGCCTTTCGCACCCGGCTTTACTGCGGGTGTCACGAATGTTGTGGCGGGGCACTTCAGCCCCTTCACCGCCAGCATCACGCGTGGCGATCGCCAGCAGGATCTGGCGCGGCTGCAGTTGACCACGCCGCCCGGGGTGCTGGGGATGCTCTCCAAGGTGCCCCTCTGCGGGGAACCGCAGGCGCGGGAAGGCACCTGTGGGGAAGCCAGCCTCATTGGCAACACCTCCGTCGCGGCCGGGCCAGGGCCCCAACCCTTAGTGGCCAAGGGGCGGGTTTATCTCACGGGGCCCTACGGTGGCGCACCTTTCGGTCTTGCGGTTGTCGTGCCTGCGGTTGCCGGTCCTTTCAACCTCGGCAACGTCGTCGTCCGCGCGCGGATCAATGTCGATCCGCACACTGCCGTCGTGACCGTCACCAGCGATCCGCTGCCGCAGTTCCTCGACGGCGTGCCGCTGCGCATTCAGACCGTCAACGTCGCTATCGACCGCGAAGGGTTCATCTTCAATCCCACCAGTTGCACCGCCAAGCAGGTGAGTGTCACGATCGAAGCCGAGCAAGGCGCCTCTGCGAACCTCAGCGCGCCTTTCGCCGTCGAAGGTTGCAGGAACCTGCCCTTTACGCCTTCCTTCAAGGTGTCCACGCAGGCCAAGACCAGCAAGAAGAACGGCGCGAGCCTCGATGTGAAGATCACTTCCGGGCCGGGGTACCCTGGAGGGCAGAGCCAGGCTAACATCGGCAAGGCCCTCGTGTCTTTGCCCAAGCAGCTTCCTGCTCGTCTGACGACTCTGCAGCAGGCCTGCCCAGAAGCGACCTTTGCGAGGAACCCCGCGACGTGCCCTGCGGGCTCGGACGTCGGCTCCGTCAAGGTCGTTACGCCAATCCTCAACGAGCCACTGACCGGTCCCGCCTATCTCGTGTCACACGGGGGCGCGGCCTTCCCCGACCTCGTCGTCATCTTGCAGGGCCAGGGTGTGCGTCTGGATCTCGTCGGCAATACCAGCATCAAGAAGGGCATTACCACCAACACCTTTGCCTCGACGCCCGACGCGCCTTTCACGAGCTTTGAGCTGCGGCTGCCTGAGGGGCCGCATTCTGCGCTCACATCCAATCTTGCCTCCCAGGCTCACGGCAACCTGTGCGGGCAGAAGCTGATCATGCCCACCATGCTCACCGGGCAGAACAACGTCCAGTTCAAGCAGAGCACCAAGATCGCCGTCAGCGGCTGCCCCAGGGCGAGGAAGGCAAGAAAGGCTAGAGCGCGAGCACGCGCCCCAAGATCTCGCGCATGATCTCATCGCTGCCGCCGCCGATCGGGCCCAGGCGCGCGTCGCGGGCGGCTCGCTCGACCCAGTACTCGCGCATGTAGCCCGCGCCGCCGTGGATCTGCAGGCACTCGTCCATCAGCTCGAAGCTCGCTCGCTGCGTCAGCAGCTTGGCCATGCTCACCTCCTTCAGCGGCTCCTCGCCGTTTACGAAGCGCCGCAGCGCGTCGTAGGTCACGCACTGGCACGTGTACACGCTCGTTGCCATATCCGCCAGCTTGTGGCGGATCGCCTGGTGGCCGGATAGCGGTTTGCCGAAGGCATTGCGCTCGCGCGCGTATTCCGCTGTGCGCTCCCATGCCACGCGCATCGCGCCCACTGCGCCCAGTGCCATCGCCAGGCGCTCCCACTGGAAGTTCGCCATGATCAGCTTGAAGCCCTCGTGCTCGGCGCCCAGCAGGTTCTCGCTTGGCACAAATACGTCCTCGAAGGCGATCGTCGCCGTGTCCGACGCGCGCCAGCCCAGCTTGTGCAGGGCTGAGCTCTTCACTCCCTCTCCGCGCTCCACGATCAAAAACGAGATGCCGTGGTGCCCGCCCTCCTCCGTCGTCTTGACTGCCGTCACCATGAAGTCCGCGCGCACGCCATTGGTGATGTACGTCTTCTCGCCATTGAGCACCCAGCCGCCATCCACCGGGGTGGCGCGTGTGCGCAGGGCTGCCACATCGCTGCCCGCGCCTGGCTCCGTTATCGCCAGTGCGCCGATCTTCTCACCTCTGATCGCGGCTCGGAGGTAGTTGCGCTTGTGCTCATCGCTGCCAAACTTCCAAATCGGCGGCGTCGCGATGTTCACATGCGCGCCGATGCCCGCCGCTGTACCGCCGCTGCCGATCCGCGTCAGCTCCTCGATCAGCACCGCCTCGTGCAGGTAATCACCGCCCTGGCCACCATGCTCCTCTGGATACTTCAGGCCCAACAGGCCCTGCGCCGCCATTTTGGTGAACACCTCGTTGGGGAACCATTCATCCTCCTCCCACTGCGCCGCGTGGGGGGTCAGCTCGCGTTCGATGAAGCCACGCGCGGAGGAGCGCAGCTCTTCGTGCTCCTCGTTGAATGGGGGTGTAAGAGGGCTCATCTTGCTTTTCCGACCGGCACATGTGCCGGTCGGCGGGACCGTACATTTATGGTCCACGGCCGGTCCACATATGGACCGGCCGTTTCCTATCAAAGACCGTACGAGCGGCCGATGACCTCCAGCATGATCTCGTCCGTGCCCGCGCCGATGCGGTTTAGGCGCATGTCGCGCCATACGCGCTCCACGTTGTACTCGCGCATGTAGCCCGCGCCGCCGTGGATCTGGATGCACTCATCCGCCACCTCGCATGCGATGCGCGCCGAGTACAGCTTTGCCATCGAGATCTCGCGCACGGGGTACTCGCCGTTGGCGAAGCGCCACGCCGTCATGTATACGAGCTGGCGCGCCGCCTCGATCTTTGTCGCCATCTCCGCGAACTTGTGGCGGATCACCTGGAAGTGACCGATCGCCTTGCCGAACGCTTCGCGCTCCTTCGCGTACTGCAGGGTGTGGTCGAAGCACTTCTGCGCGCCTGACACGCAGCCTGCCGCGCCGATCATGCGCTCGCCCTGCAGCTCCCACATGATGTGGTAGAAGCCGCGTCCTTCCTGGCCCAGCATCGCGCTTGCCGGCACGCGCACGTCCTGGAAGGCCAGCAGCGCCGTGTCCGAGGCGTGCATGCCCAGCTTCTGCAGCTTCTTCTCGCGGATCACGCCCGGCGCGTCCATTGGCACCAGGAACAGCGTGAAGCCGTCATAGCCCGCGTCGGGGTCGGTCTTGCTCACCAGCACGATCACGTCCGCGCGGTGGCCGTTGGTGATGTACGTCTTTGAGCCATTGATCACGAACTCATCGCCGTCGCGCACCGCACGCGTCTTGATCCCCGCGACGTCGCTGCCCGCGTCTGGCTCGGTGATGCCAAGGCACAGGATCTTCTCGCCCTTGATGGCCGGCACTGCCCATTCCTGCTTCTGCTCCTCCGTGCCGAACGCGAGGATCGGCGGCATCGCCATGTCTGTCTGTACCGCTACGCCCATCGCCAGGCCGCCGCAGTTCGCGTTCGCGATCTCCTCCGCCAGCACCATCGCGCTGAAGTAGTCCCCGCCCTGGCCGCCGTACTCCTCCGGCTTGTCCAGGCCCAGAAAGCCCAGCTCGCCCATGCGCGTGAATACCCAGTTGGGGAACGTCGTCTCCTCCCATTCCGCCGCGTGCGGCGCCAGCTCCTTCAGCGCGAAGTTGCGGATCGACTCGCGCAGCGCTTCGTGCTCGTGGTTGAAGATGAAGTGCTTGCGCTTCGCCGCGAAGTCCGGCTTCAGCACGCTCTCGGCGGTGGCCATCGGTTGGCTCCTCTTCTCTCGCTCTTTGGGGTGCCATCCACGCTAACGCACCCGGGTTGAAAAGTAAACAGTAGGACTTCCTACTTGCCGCATTGGGGGACGCGAGGGCAGGGCGCTGGTCCCGATGCATACAATGCGCCGCATGCCTGCGGGGCGGTCCATGAGGATGTGGGGGAGGGGCGCGTGGTTGCGGGGTACAACCGTGGTTCTCGCACTGCTCTGCATCGCGCTATGCGCCGCCGTCCCGGCTGCGCATGCCGCCGCGCCGCTGCCCCCCGATCTCGTCGCGCTCGAGCAGCAGATGGCTCAGTTGCAGGCCAATTCCGAGCGCTTTGACTTTCAGCTCGAACTCTTTGCAGGCAACGCTTTGGGGCCTGGCATCCCCTTTGCGTTGGTCATCGCAGGCGCCGGGGAAGCCAGCGACGCTCCTCCGCAGTCCTCCGTCACCGCCAGCTTCCTCGGTCTGGTTCGCCAGCAGACACGGGTGATCGGCAACAGCGTCTACCGCCTGCAGCCTGAAGCTGCGCACATCGATGGTGGGCGTCCCTGGGTACGCGGTCCCGTCCAGGGCCAGGGCAATGGCGAAGCGCAGGCGCTCGACCCCAGCGGCATCCTCGAAAACGCTCAGGGTGGCAAGCAGGGCACGTTCAGCAAGCTCATCGCAGTGCTCAATGGCGCGCAGAGCATCACGGAGTCCGGTCCCGTCACCGTCGATGATCAGCGCGTCATCGAGTTCGACGCGATGCTTGATCCCACGCCATTCCTGGAAAAGCTCAAGCCGAAGTCCAAGGAACCGCAGCACCCCTTGAAGAGCATCTTCGAAGGGCCCGAAACGGGCAAGGAACCGACCCCCGCCAAACCCACCCTGCCGCCCTCCTTCAAGCTCGAACTCTTCATCGCCTCCAACGGGCTGCCCGTGCGCGCCAGGTTCACCTTCAGCGCCGAAAACACAAGCATCACCGTCAGGGTCGACACGCTCGCGATCAACATCCCCGTGCACGTCACCGCGCCCCCGCCGCAGCAGACCATCGACGAAGCCCAGCTCAAGCGGATCGAACAGCGGCAGGCCAGGCGTGCGCTCAGGCAGGCCCTGCGTCGCTGCCGGCGCCTGCACGGCAAGCGTGCCGCCCTCTGCCGGCGCGTTGCCCGGCTCAATACCCACACGCACAGCTCCTCGGGCTCCCTCTTCTGACCCGCCAGTCACGGGGGTGGCGGCCGGCCGGGGAACGGGGAAGGAACGCGTCCCCTGCGGGATCATTAGAGTCGTGCCATGCCCGGGGAAAGCGTTCTCTACGACGTCGCTGAGAACGGCGTCGCCACCATCACTCTGAACGAGCCCGACACGCGCAATGCGCTCTCTGCGGAGGTCCTTGGGGGGCTTACGCGCTCTCTGCATAGCGCTCGCGATGATGAGCGCGTGCGCTGCGTCGTGCTCGCCTCTTCCCATGAGCGCGTCTTCTCTTCCGGTGCCAACCTTGGCGGCTTCGCTGGCGATGTGCCGCTCGTGCACAAGCACTTCGGCTCCGCGCTCTTTGTCGAGCTCTTCAAGCTCATCGGCTCGCTCGGCAAGCCCACCATCTGTGCCGCCCGCGGGCACGTGCTTGCCGGGGCGCTCGGCATCGCCATCGCCTGCGACCTCATCGTTGCCTCCGAGCAGGCCAGCTTCGGCACTCCCGAGATCAACGTCGGCGCCTTTCCATTCATGATCATGGCGCTCATCTACCGCAACGTGCCGCGCAAGAAGGTCAACGAGATGCTGCTGCTGGGGGAGCGCCTGGACGCGCAGGAAGCGCTCGCCGCGGGGATCGTCAACCGCGTCGTGCCGGTCGGCGAGTTCGATGCCTTCGTCGCCGACTGGGCCGCCCAGCTCGCCGCCAAGTCGCCGCTCGTCATGCGCCTCGGCAAGGAAGCCATGCGCCGGCAGATGGACATGCCGCTTGACGATGCTCTCGACTACCTGCGCGCGCAGCTGTCGCTCACGCTCTCCACGGAGGACATCGTGGAGGGGGTCACCGCGTTCTTCGAGAAGCGCGAGCCGCAGTGGAGTGGTCGCTGATGAGTGCCCTCACCCGCGCCGAGCAGGCCACGCTCATCGCGATGCGCTGCCGCACCGCCGAGCGCTCGCCCGCCGCGGCGCCGGGGGTTGAGACCCTCGCCGCCACCATCGGTCGCCAGATCGGCGCGCAGCCGCGGCTCATCGGCTCGCCGCAGCCGCCTCGCGAGCAGTCCTTCGAGGAGGACCTTGCTGGTTCGCGCGGCTGCCTGCTCGAGGCCGGCGGACAGGTCGAGGACGCACTCAACGCCGGCACCTTGCCATTGCTGCTTGCCGCTGACGCCGCGATCGCGCTCACCACGTTGCCCACCATCGCGCGCATGCACCCCGACGCGCGCGTGCTCTGGCTTGACGGTCACGCCGCCTTCCACACTCCGGCCACCACCACCAGCAGCTACCTCGGCGGCATGGCTCTCGCCGGCGCCTGTGGCCTGTGGGACTCGGGCTTTGAGGGTCACATCCCCGGCGAGCGCGTCGTCCTCTGCGGCGTCCGCGAACTCGAAGAGGGCGAGCGCGAGAACCTCAGTTCCGCGCGCGTCACCGTTATCGGCTCCAGCCTCGAGACCCTCGTCTTTATGCAGAACGCACTTGACGGCGCCCCTGTCTATGTGCACCTCGATGTCGATGTCATGGATCCCGACACGATGCCCGTCAGCCACGCCGTCAGAGCCGGCGGCGGCTTTGACGACGGCAAGCTCCTCGACCTGCTCGAGGCGCTCGGCGAGAGCTGCGAGGTCATCGGCGTCGAGGTCACCGGTTTCGAGGCCGGCCCCGAGCTCGCCGAGCAGGCCGGGCTCGGCGCTGAGGTCATCGCCGGAGTACTGGACCCGCTTTTGCCATAGCAGTAGGGTAGGAAGTAGGACTTCTTACTGTCCACTCTTGCTCCAGATGCCCGAGACCACCACTTCCTCGCTGCTGCGCCCCCTCGTGGAGGACCTGCACGCGCGCCGCGCCGCCATCATGCTTGGCGGGGGAGAGGAGAAGATCGCCCGCCAGCATCAGCAGGGCAAGCTCACGGCGCGCGAGCGGCTCGCGCTGTTGATCGATGAGGGCACCTTCACCGAGCTCGGCATCCACGGGCGTCCGCACTTCTCCCAGCGCGCCATGGAGGGCAAGGAGGCGCCCGCCGACGGCGTCATTACCGGCTACGGCAAGATCGACGGGCGCGTTGCCGCCGTCTGCGCCTATGACTTCACCGTCATGGCCGGCTCCATGGGCATGACCGGCGAGATCAAGGTCACGCGCTTGCGCGAGCTTGCCTTGACCAAGCGCATTCCCTTTGTGTGGCTGCTCGATTCGGCCGGCGCGCGCGTGCAGGAGGCCGCCGGTTCCGTCTTCGCCGGCTCCGGGCATCTCTTCCGCGAGGAGGTCATCATGAGCGGCGTCATTCCGCAGGTCGCAGCTTTGATGGGGCCCTGCGCCGCCGGCACCGCCTACATCCCCGGGCTCGCCGATTTCGTGCCCATGGTCAAGGGACGCGGGTCCATGGCTTTGGCCGGGCCCCATCTCGTGCGCGCCGCCATCGGCGAGGACGTCACCCAGGAGGAACTCGGCGGCTCCCGCGTGCACTGCCGCCGCTCCGGCGTCGGCGACATGGAAGTCGACTCCGACCAGGAC
>DASZGB010000014.1:0-6900 GCA_035939185.1 Solirubrobacteraceae bacterium | reverse complement strand
CATCAGCTACTCCTCCTGCCTTGCCTGCTTGAGGTCCTGCACGTACTCGTCCAGCCGGTCGAAGCTCTCGTTCCAGAACCGCTCGAACCCGCCGGTCCACTCGTGAACCGGTCGCAGCCCGCGGGCGTCAAGGCCGTACAGACGTTGCTTGCCTGCCTTGCGGTCCCGCACCAGTCCGACCTCCCGGAGCACCCGCAGGTGCTTGGACGCCCCCGGCTGGGTCATCCCCAGCTCCTGGGCCAACTCGGTGACCGGCCCCTCACCTGCCCGCAGCAGGACCAGGATCTCCCGGCGCTGCTGCTCGGCGATCGCGTTGAAGACGTCCGACGTCGTCGCTGCTCGTGCCATGGCGCAATCATATACCGATATCGGCATACGTCAAGTCGGGAGGAATCCAACGCGCGCTGCGCGTAGCGCATCGGCCCGTCGGGCAGCTTCCAAGCGTCGTCGTCCAGAGTGCGAGCTGGTCTTCTGGGCATAGGAGGTCTTCGGGTACACCGGCGAGCGGCTGTGGACCTTCGCCAAGCACGCGAGAGTCGAGCCGACCATATTTGTGGCTACGGAGGGGGAGAGATTCGAACTCTCGGTACGCCTATCAGACGCACAACGGTTTTCGAGACCGCCGCATTCAACCACTCTGCCACCCCTCCAAGGCGACAAGCCAAGGCTAGTGGATCGGTTAGCGCCGCGAAGCGAAGAAGTCGCTCAACAGCGCCCCGCACTCGAGCGCCAAGAGCCCCCCGGCGACCTCGGGCCGATGATTCAGACGAGGCTCGCCGAGCACGTCAAGCACGCTGCCAGCCGCCCCGGCCTTGGGATCGCTGGCGCCGAAAACCACGCGCGGCACGCGGGCCAGCACGATCGCCCCAGCGCACATGGCACAGGGCTCGAGGGTCACGTAGAGCACGCTGTCGAGCACTCGCCACCCCCCCACCGCACGGGCGCCCTCGCGCAGGGCGAGCACCTCGGCGTGGGCGGTGGGATCCTGGCGCAGTTCGCGCTCGTTGTGGCCAGCGCCGATGACCTCACCCTCGCGCACGAGGACCGCGCCGATGGGCACGTCCTCGTGTTCCAATGCCTGCTCGGCCTCGCGCAGGGCGAGGTGCATGAAGTACTCATCGCGTGGGAAAAAGCGTTCGCTCATAACATCCCGGAATTCGAAGGGTCGCGGGTGCGCCGCGCGGGTCTTCGGGGCACATCATGATTACCCACCCCGCCATGCCCCCCTCTCCCCGCCCGCGCTGGATCGGCTCGCCGCATCGGTGGCTGCCCAGCCGACCGGCTGCGCGCACGTGCGCCAAGCCCATGCTGTGCACGCTCGCGCTCCTGTCGCTCCTGTTGATCCCCGCGGGCGCGCACGCCCAGAGCGCGTATGCACCGAACGTAGTGGTGGTTAAGTACGCCTACGCCACCGCGCCGCGCATACGCGCGGCGATAGCGCGCTCGGTGGGAGCCCATGATCCGCGGGCGATCGCCGCGCATACGCGCATCCTGCGGCTGAAGCCGGGAACCGATATGGCCACAGCGTTGGCACGCTTGCGGCGCGAACCCCACGTACAGTGGGCGGTACCGGACTACAGGGCGCACAGCTCAGAAGCGGCGCTGATCCCCAACGACCCGGGCAACACGCCCACGCCCGGCGGCTGGCAGGCGTTGCAGTGGAACTTCTCGGGGCCCTTCGGCGTGAACGCACCGCAGGCTTGGGCCAACATGGCAGCTGATGGCGCGCGCGGCGGTGGCGGGCGGGGGGTGGTGGTGGCGGTGCTTGATACGGGCATCGCCTATGCCAACCGCGGTCCCTTTCGCCGCTCACCGGACTTCACGGCAAGCCAATTCGTGGCGGGCTATGACTTCGTCGATCACGACCCCTACCCGAACGATCGCAATGGCCACGGCACGCACGTAGCGGGCACGATCGCGGAGGCGACGGGCAATCACCTCGATCTGACGGGACTGGCCTATGGGGTGCGCCTGATGCCGGTGCGGGTGCTGGACAGCGAAGGCGAAGGCGATGCTTCGGTGATCGCGCAGGGAGTGCGCTTTGCGGTCAACCACGGCGCACGTGTGATCAACCTGAGCCTCGAGTTCTCGAGCTTCGTGACAGCCTCAGATATCCCCGAGCTCCTGGAAGCGCTGCGCTACGCGCGCAACCACCGGGTGCTGGTGGTGGCGGCGGCGGGCAACGAGGGTCACCACGCGATCGCCTACCCGGCGCGGGCGCCGAAGGTGGTCTCGGTGGGGGCCACGACCGAGCATGGCTGCCTGGCGAGCTTCTCCAACGATGGTTCGGGCCTGACGCTGGTGGCGCCGGGCGGGGGACCGGACGCTGACCTGCCGGGCGACCCCAACTGCCATCCCGAGTTGCCCGCGGGACGCGACATCTTCCAGGTCACCTTCATCGGCGGCTCGCCGCGGCGTTTCGGCATACCTTCGGGCTATGACGGGACCTCGATGGCGACGCCGCATGTGAGCGCGACGGCGGCGCTGATTATCGCCAGCGGCGTGCTGGGGCGCCGTCCGACACCCGCACAGTTGGTGGCACGCTTGCGCGCGACCGCGCGCAAGCTGGGGAGCCTGGGAGATCGCAGCCTGTATGGGTCGGGGCTGGTGGACGCGGGGGCCGCCACTGCGCCGGGCGGCCCGGGGGCGGTCAGATAGCATCGCGCACACATGAGCACCAAGACCTTAGTCACGGGCGGCAGCGGCTACATCGGCGCGCTGCTGGTGCAGGAGTTGCAGGAGGCCGGCCGTGAGGTGCGCGTGCTGGATTCGCTGCTGCACGGCCAGGAGGACATCGCGGCCGAGCAGGAGAGCGCGGGCGTGGAGGTGCTAATGGCTGATGTACGCGATGCCGCTGCACGCGCTCGCGCGCTGAAGGATGCGCAGGCAGTGGTGCATTTAGCGGCGATCGTGGGCGATCCGGCGTGCGCGCTCGATCCGAAGGTGTCCGACGATGTCAACGTGCAGGCAACGCGGGCGCTGGTCGCCGATGCCAACGCAGCGGGCGTGAAGCGGCTGGTATTCGCCTCGACGTGCTCGAACTATGGGCGCATGGCGGACCCGACGGTGCCGATCACCGAGGAGGGCGAGCTGGCACCGGTGTCGCTGTACGCCGAGCAGAAGGTGGGCATGGAGAAGCTGATACTGGCGGGCACAGAGGGCGCAGCCAATAGCACGCAGCCGACGTGCCTGCGCTTCGCGACGGTGTATGGCGTGGGACGGCGCATGCGCTTCGATCTGACGGTCAACGAGTTCACGCGCGAACTGTGGGCCGACCGTGAGCTGGAAGTCTTCGGGGAGCAGTTCTGGCGCCCCTACATCCACGTGCGCGACGCGGCGCGCGCGGTGCGCACCGTGCTGGAGGCCCCCGCAGATAAGGTGGCAGGCAAGGTCTTCAACGCGGGGCGCAGCGGCGAGAACTACCGCAAACTGGACCTGGTGGAGGAGATCGGCAAGCAGATCCCCACGGGCAGGGTCTCGTATGTGCAGCGCAGCGAGGACCCGCGCGACTACAAGGTGAGCTTCGACAAGATCCGCACGGAGCTTGGCTTCGAGACGCTGATGACGGTCCCCGATGGCATCGGCGAGATCATCGCGGCACTCGAGGCAAAGCAGTTCGGCGACCCCTTCGATGGGCGCTACCGCAACATCCCCTGAGCGACGGGCCGGATGGGCGCCTCAGCAGCCTTCAGACGCGCGGCGCGATCGATGGCGCCGGCCATCTCCTCGCGGAAGCGCAGGCGACCAAAGCGGACAGCGTTGGCGCGCACGTCGGCCTCATCCAGCGCAAGCTCCTCGAAGCGCTCCAGCGCCGCCACCAGGCTCTCGACACTTTGGCGCGCGAAGAGCACGCCGGTGCGCCCGTCGAGCACCGACTCCCTGGCGCCGCCGACGCCGTAGGCCACAACGGGGACACCGGCGGCCTGAGCCTCGACGGGCACGATCCCGAAGTCCTCCTCACCGGGAAAGAGCAAGGCGCGAGCGCCGTGCAAAAGCGCGTCGCGCTGAGCCTCATCGACGCGCCCGAGCAGCTCGATATTCGCGGTCTCCCTCTCCTTCCCCGTCCCCTTCCCTTCCCCCTTCCCCGGGCGCTGGACGATGGCGCGCACGGAGTCCAGCGCCCGCCCATCGCCGGCGACCTTCAGCCGCCGCCCCAGCCGCGTGCAGGCCTCGACGGCGAGATCGACGCGCTTGTAGGGGACGACTCGTCCGAAGACGAGATAGAAGTCACTGGGCGAGCGCGGCAGGTCGAGGAAGCTCTCGACGTCCACGGGCGGATGCACGACCTCGGCGGTGCGCCCGTAGTAGCGCTCGATCCTGCTGGCGACGTGCTGGGAGTTGGCCACGAACAGGTCGGGCCCGGCAGCCCCGGCGAGGTCCTGGCGGCGCAGGTGCGCGAGCAGGGGCTTCAGCACGAGCCGCGCGGCGCGCCCGACCTGCTCGCCCTCCAGAAAGCCCTCCTCCCAGGCGTAGCGCATAGGGGTGTGGCAGTAACAGACGTGCAGCACACCCGGCGGCACACGCACGTTCTTGGCGCAGGCATGGCTCGAGGAGAGGACCAGATCGAATCTCGACAGGTCAAACGCGCGAAAGCCATAGGTCATCAGCGGCAACAGCTTTGGATATTGCGTTGTTGCGCGAGGAACGCGTTGCAGGAAGGAGGAGTGGATGGGTCGGTCATTGATGATCGACGGCCACGCCGAAGGCTCATAGATAGATGTGAAGATCTCTGCCGTTGGGAACATCTCGAGCAGCTCGATGACGACCTGCTCGGAGCCACCGGGAATCGTGAGCCAGTCGTGCACGATGGCCACTCGGGGATAGCGCTCGCGCAGCTGATCGAGGATCATGGCCGCAGATGATGACCGGCAAGGACATCGTATGCGTTGGCTTCGCCGACTGGGACACGGATCTGTGGACCAACCAGCACCACCTGATGTCCCGCTTAGCGGCACAGAACAGGGTGTTGTTCGTGGAGTCTCTCGGCCTTCGTCGCCCACAATTGGCGGGCCGCGATCTGGCCCGGATCGGACGTAGGCTGCGCCGCGGCCTCGCGCCACCGCGCGCGGTGGATGGCCTGCATGTGCTCTCGCCGCTGGTGCTGCCGCTGCACTCCAATCGCGCCGTGCGAGCGCTCAACAGCAGGCTGCTGCGTATGCAGGTGCGCCGTGCGATACGACGCCTCGGCATGGAGCACCCGATCCTGTGGGCCTACGTTCCGCAGGCGGAAGGCCTGATCGAGACTTTGCAGCCGCAGCTCATCGTCTACCACTGCGTCGATGACATCGCGGCGCAGGCGGGGATCGACGGCGCGAGCTTCCGCACGGCGGAGGAGCGCTTCGCCGCAAGAGCTGACCTGGTGCTGGCCAGTGCGCCCGCTCTGGCAGAACGCATGCGCGAGCGCTCGAGCAACGTGATGGAGGCCCCCAACGTGGCGGACACCGCCCTGTTCGCTACAGCCCTGCAGGAGGGTCCCGTGGATCCCGCGCTGGCGGCATTGGCGCACCCACGAGTGATATTCACGGGCGCGATCGTAAGCACGAAGCTCGACCTGCCGTTGCTGGTGGAGCTGGCGCGGGCGCGTCCATCTTGGTCCTTCGCGCTGGTGGGACCAGTGGGGCCGGGGGATCCCCGCGCCGATGTGTCGATGCTGAGCCGCGAGCCCAACATCCATCTGCTGGGAGCGCGCTCCTACCGAGAGCTGCCGGATGTCCTACGAGGGGCCGATGCCGGCCTGATCCCCTACGCACGCAACGCGTTGACGGGGAGCATCTTCCCGATGAAGGTCTACGAGTACCTGTCGGCGGGCCTGCCCGTGGTGGCTACGGCGCTGCCAGCGCTTGCCGAGGTGAGGGAGGTCGCCAAGGCCGCAGACGCGCGGGGCATGGCACTGTTGCTCGAGGAAGCATTTGCGCAGGACAGCCCCAAGCGCCGGGCAGAGCGCTCGCAGGCAGCGGCTGCGCATTCCTGGGCGCGACGACTGGAGGAGATCGCCCGGGAAGTTGCGAAAAGCGGAAAGCGGGTATAGTCTGCGCGACGATGGGTAGTCGGTCATGGAGGCCCGGCTGGTCGGTGTGCAAGGATCGCTCTGCTGCGGGCGCTCCACGGAAGATGCGCGCCGCCTCGCCGGCAGACGCAGCATCGCTCACCTGCGACGCGGGTCTCTCGTGCGACGCGGGTCTCTCGTGGCGAGGGAGCTCGTCGAGAGGCGCGAGCCTGGCCATAGCGCTGCTCGCAGTCATAGCATTCACTCTCGGTGGCAGCTCGCTCGCGCGTGCCACACCACTTGGGACGTTGACGGCACTCTCGCCGGCGACGGTCGCGGCAGGCGAAGGCGCGGCGCGGGTAGCTGTGAGCCCCGACGGCATGAGCGTGTATGTGGCGAACCGTAATACCACCACCGTTTCACAGTACTCGCGCAACTCCGAAACGGGGGCACTCACGGCGCTCACGCCGGCAAGCGTAAGCGCAGGCTCATCGCCCGAGGGCATCCTCGTCAGCCCCGACGGCAAAAACGTATACGTCGCAAACCGCTACTCGAACAACGTCTCGCAGTACTCACGCAACCCCGAAACAGGGACGCTCAAGCCACTGAGCCAGACGAAGGTGAGCGCAGGCAATGGCCCTATCGGCCTGACCATCAGCCCCGATGGCAAGAACGTATACGCAGCTAACGCCAGCTCAGCAACCATCTCCCAATACTCACGCAACCCCGCAACGGGCAAACTCACGGCCCTGAGCCCAACAACGGTCAAGACTGGCGCCAATGTGCATGGCATTCTCGTGAGCCCCGACGGCAAGAACGTCTACACGGCCAACTACGGCACGGGCACCGTCGGGCAATACTCGCGCAACCCCGAAACGGGCAAGCTCACCGCGCTGAGCCCAGCGACGGCACCG
>DASZGB010000013.1:0-144150 GCA_035939185.1 Solirubrobacteraceae bacterium | reverse complement strand
ACGTGCTCGACGAGCTCCGCCCCGGTCTCTCCGCGGCCCGTGGCGATCTGCAGGACGTTCTCGGGCAGGCCGCACTCGCGCAGCCCTTCGGCCATCAGCAGCGACGTGAGCGGCGTGATCTCCGAGGGCTTGAGAATCACCGAGTTGCCGGCCGCGAGCGCCGGAATGCAGTCGCCGAAGGAGTTCGTCAGCGGGTAGTTCCACGGCCCAATGACGCCGACGAGGCCCAGCGGGCGGTAACGCACGATCAGCTTCTTGCCCTTCACGAGCAGCTGGCTGGAGCGCACCTTTTCATCGGCGAGGTACTTGGGGGCATTGGCAGCCCAGAAGCCAAAGGCGTTGGCGGCGTAGCCGATCTCGGCGAGCATCGCATCCTCATAGGTCTTGCCCGTCTCGGAGATGATCGTATCGACCATGCGCACGTGGTTGTCCATCAGCCACTTCTGCGCGCGCTTGAGCACCTGCGCGCGGGCCTCGAAGCCAAATGCCTCCCAGCGCGGCTGCGCTTCGCGCCCCTTGCGCGCCAGCTCCGCCACCGCAGCAGCATCGAGGTCGGGCACGGTGCCGACGATCTCACCCGTCGCGGGATTCTCGACAGGGATGTCCGTGGCGGCGTGCGTTGCGCCGTTGAGGGTCTGCATTGCGTGCTGCTCGACAGTAGCCATAGGGCGGCCTCCGCAATCTCGTTTCGCTGTTAACGAGACAGGCTACACCCGTTTGGCTATCGGGCCAGGAAACTAATCAGATAGCTCGATCGAGGCGATGCCGATGGGCTCCTCGGGACGGTCGCCGCCGCCTGTCTTGACGCCCTCGAGACTGTCGACGACGTCCATGCCCGCGGTAACCTGACCGAAGACGGTGTGCTTGCCGTCGAGCCAGGGACACTTATCGGCTGTGACGATGAAGAACTGCGAGCCATTGGTATTGGGCCCGGCATTGGCCATCGCCAAAGCGCCACGCACGATCTTGTGCGAGTTGAACTCGTCCTCGAAGGTGTAGCCGGGACCGCCGGTGCCGGTGCCCTGCGGACAACCTCCCTGGATCATGAAGTCCTTGATGACGCGGTGGAAAAGCAAGCCGTCGTAGAAGCCGTCAGAAGCGAGCTTGCGGAAGTTCTCGACCGTCTTGGGGGCATCCTCGTCGTAGAGCTCAAACGTGATGTCGCCCTCAGTGGTTTTCATGGTGGCAGTTGACATGGCCCTACCCTACCTTCTCCAACTTCAGCGAGCGCCCCCGCACGCTGTGTCCAGCGAGGGCCTCGATCACACGATCAGCCTCGCCGGCGGGAACGGAGACGAAGGAGAAGCGGTCGAGCACCATGACGTCACGAACGGCCTCGCCGTCGAGACCGGCGGCGGAGGTGAGGGCGCCGACGATGTCGGCCACGCGCACACCACCGGCCTTACCGCCACCGACCATGAGCTTCACGTAGATCTCCTCGCCGTTGCGCAGGATCTGCGGCTTGGAGTGCCGGCGCGGGCGCTCAAGCACTGGCGTGGGCGCACCCACGGCCCCCTTCTGCCAGGCATCGATGGAGGTGCCGATGTGACGCTCAATCGCCTCGAGCTCGCGCTTCTGGCGAGGCTCAACGAAGGTGATAGCTCTCCCCGAGCGCCCAACCCGCCCCGTGCGCCCAATCCGATGCACGTAGGTATCGGGCGAGGTGGGCACGTCGTAGTTGACGACGTGCGTGACGGTTGAGATGTCAAGCCCGCGGGCGGCGACATCGGTGGCGACGAGGATCGGCACGCGGCCACCTTTGAAGGCCAGCATGACGCCGTCGCGCGAGCCCTGGCTCATATCGCCGTGCAGGGCGCGCACGTTCATGCCGCGGTCGCGCAGGGTGCGAAAGAGCTGGTCACAGCGGATCTTGGTGCGCACGAAGACGATCGCCTGGTCGGGCGCCTCGGCTTTGAGCACCTCGACGAGTTTGTCGGGCTTCTCGCGGATGTCGGCGGGGAGCTGGAACTGAGCGACAGTGTCGATCGTGAGCGTGGCGGCCTTGACCTTGATGGTCGTCGGGTCATACAGGTAGGCGTCGGCGAGCTTGCGGATCGGCGGCGGCATCGTGGCCGAGAAGAGCGCGGTCTGGCGCCCTGAGGGGGTCATGGAGAGGATGCGCTCGACGTCCTCAAGGAAGCCGAGGTCGAGCATCTCATCGGCCTCATCGAGCACGACGAAGCGGGTGTCGTGCAACACAAGCGAGTGGCGCGAGATGAGATCGAGCACCCGGCCCACGGTCCCCACCACGACGTGACCGCCGGCGCGCAGCTGTGCCTGCTGGGTACGGATGGGGGCGCCGCCGAAGACGGCCACCACATCGATGCCGCTGTGCTCGCCATAGGTGCGCAGGGCCTGGGTGACCTGGATACAGAGCTCGCGCGTGGGCGTGAGCACGAGCGCCTGAACCTCGCGCTCGCTCGGATCGACGTACTCGACGATCGGCAGGCCGAAGGCGGCGGTCTTGCCGGTGCCCGTCTGCGCCTGACCGATAACATCGCGGCCTTCAAGCAGCGGCGGGATCGCCTGTTCCTGAATCGGGCTGGGCGACTCATAGCCCACATCGCGCAGCGCATGCAGCGTGGACTCCGAGAGGCCGAGATCGGCGAAGGACTTGCTCATTCGGGACGAGAGCTTACGGGGTGCGAACAGTCATGCCGATGGATCGAGTAACAACTTGCCCGTGGTTCGCCGCTCGCGTATATCGATCTGGGCCTGGGCGGCCTGTGAGAGCGGGTAAGTGTGTCCAACAGTCGCTTGCAATTCGCCGCTCACCGCGCGCGCGAACAGCTCCGCCAGCGGCTCGGCCCACATGCCGGGACGCCCGAGGCAGTGGAAAAGATAGAAGCCCACCACTGAGCGGGAGTGACGCAGGAGCGATCCGGTGGACACCTGGTTGGGTTCCTGCGAGGCGATGCCACAGATGACGACGCGGCCGAAGTGCGCGAGGGCGCGATAGGAGGCCTCGAAGACCACACCGCCAGCCATCTCGAAGACGACATCGACCTCCTTGCCGTCGTTGGCCGCGATCAAGCGTTCGGTCAGCCCACCGGCGGCTTGGACGCGAGCGGATCCCTCGACCGCCTCGGCGTCGTTTCGTTCCTCGATGGACTTGGAGCCGTTTCCTCCCTCGACCGGCTCGGAGTCGATCGCCACATCCGCCCCAAGCGCCAGAGCCAGCTCGCGCTTCTGCTCACTGGAGGCCACGGCGATAATGCGCCCCGCGCCGAGCAGCTTGCCGAGCTGAACCGCGAGCGAACCGACGCCGCCGGCGGCCGCATGCACGACGACGCTCTCGCCCCGCGCGACGCGGCCCGCGGTGCGGTAGAGGTGCCAGGCGGTCAACCCCTGCACCATCAGCGCCAGTGCAACCCCGTCATCGAGGCCCTCGGGAATGGGAAAGACGAGCTCGGCGGGCGCCTTGGCGTACTCGGCATAACCACCGCTGCGGGTGAGGGCAATGACGCGCTCGCCGGTGTCCTCGCGTACGCCCGCGACCTCGCCGCCGGGCACCAGCGGCAGCGTGGCCTTCTGCACGTAGGAATTGGTGCGCGTATGGACGTCGCCGAAGTTCATGCCGGCGCGGGTGACCCGGATCAGGACCTCCCCGGGGCCTGTTTCGGGCTTTGGCAACTCCACCAACTGGAGCACCTCTGGGCCTCCGAACTCGCTCATCTGAATGGCTCGCATCAGCGCCAGGCTATAGGGTGCGCGCCATGTCCATCACGGTAGTTGGGTCGATCGCGTATGACACTGTGACGACGCCCTTCGGCGAGCGTGACCGGATGCTGGGCGGCGCGGCGGTGCACTTCGCGCTAGCGGCGTCGTTCTTCGAGGAAGTACGGGTCGTCGGCCCGGTGGGCGAGGACTTCGGCGAGCACGAGCTAGACGTGATGCGCCACCGCGGCGTGGACGTCTCAGACGTGGAGCGGATACCTGGTGGCAAGACCTTCTTCTGGCGCGGCAAGTACGGCTGGGATTTGAACTCGCGCGAGACGCTAGACACGCAGCTGGGCGTATTCGAGGGCTTTCAGCCCAAGCTCTCAGAGGCCTCGCTCGCGAGCGAGGTGCTGTTCCTGGCGAACATCCAGCCGGATCTGCAGCGCGATGTGCGCGCGCAGTTGCCCAACGCCCGTTTCGTGGCGCTCGACTCAATGAACCTGTGGATCGAAGCGGCACGGGATTCGCTGGTGAAGGCGATCAAAGAGTGCGACTGCCTGATCCTCAACGACAGCGAGCTGCGCCAGCTCACCGGCAAAGCCAGCATCTACGCGGCCGCGCGGGAGATTCTCGACTGGAGCCCCCCCCACCCGCGGGTGATCGTGGCCAAGCAGGGCGAGTACGGCGCGGCGCTGATTACGAGCGAGGGCTTCTTCTCGCTGCCGGCCTTCCCACTGGAGCGAGTGGTGGACCCCACCGGCGCGGGCGACACTTTCGCGGGCGGCTTCGTCGGCTATCTGGCGGCTCACGCCGATCAGGAGCTCTCCGAGGATCTATTGCGCCAGGCGATGGCGCACGGCACCGCGCTCGCCTCCTTCAATGTCGAAGAGTTCGGCACCGACCGTATCGAGAAGCTTGCGGGCGGCGAGATCGTCGCGCGGGTAAGACAGCTGCGCGAATTTACGCAGTTTTCGGCGGCGGCAGAGCCGCTGCGCGACTGAACGTCTTGCGACTCTCGGGCATCGGGTATACGATCGAGCGGAGTGGATGCGTGGACCTTCATCTGGCTGATGTTGATCCTGAAGATTCCCATCGTGGCGCTGTTATTGCTGGTGCGATGGGCAGTCAAGCAGGAACCCGAAGATTCGCTGGGCGAAGACGATGGCGGCATCTCGTTCGATCCGCGCCCACGCCATCCAAGTCATCCGCGTCCTCGGCTGCCGCGCAACCCCCGCCGCGGCCCTCACCACGGCAGCCCGACACCGCTGTCACCCCCGCGGGTACGCGGCGCCGTGGCCCGTACGCGGCTGACGCAGCACTGACACCGCAGCTGACGCGGCACTGACACCGCGGCCGTTAGTACTGTCCGCAGTGTGAGCCAATCCCCCTGCTCAGTCCTGTCGGACGCGACGATCGTGCGGATGGTGGCGTCGGGGCGCATCAAGATCGACCCCTGGGATGAGGGCATGGTGCAACCAGCGAGCGTGGACCTGCGCCTGGGCGGCTCGTTTCGCGTATTCAGCAACCACCGGATCACGGCGATCGACCTGCGCGAGCCGCCGAGCGAATTGACGGAGCAGGTCGTGCCACCGGACGGCGAACCGTTCGTGATCCATCCGGGGGAGTTTTGCCTGGGACGGACGCTGGAGCACGTGGAGCTGCCCGATGACATCGTGGCCCGTATCGAGGGCAAGAGCTCGCTGGGACGCCTGGGCCTGATCGTGCACGCGACCGCGGGTTTCTGCGATCCGGGCTGGAAGGGGACGCTGACGCTGGAGCTCAACAACCTGACGCGGGTCCCGATTAAGCTGTACCCGGGGCTGGCGATCGCGCAGCTGTCGTTCATGACGCTCGACGCGCCGGCGGCACGCCCGTATGGACACGCGGAGCTGGGGAGCCACTACCAGGGTCAGGTGGAGGCCACGGAGAGCCGCTACGGTGTAGCCAAGACCACCTGATCGGTCGACGGCCACCTGATCGGAGGACAGATGAGCACCGAGACGCGTGCGAGTACACATGGGGAGTCCGCGAGCAGGCAGACATCTGGCAACGGGGCGAGCCCCGCGCAGGAGCGCCTGACGGTGACCGACAGCCGCACGGGCCGCACGTATGAGCTGCCGATCAGTGACGGCACGGTCAGGGCGATGGACCTGCGCCAGATCAAGGTGGACGAGTCGGATTTCGGCTTGATGGCGTATGACCCGGCGTACACGAACACGGCATCGTGCCGCAGCGCGATCACCTACATCGACGGCGAGGCTGGCATCCTCCAGCACCGCGGCTACTCGATCGAGCAGCTGTGCGAGCACAGCACCTACCTGGAGGTCGCCTTCCTGCTAGTCCACGGCGAGCTGCCAACCCATGCAGAGCTGGATGAGTGGGTGCACGAGATCACGATCCACCCGTTCGTGCACGAGAACGTGAAGGACTTCATGCAGGGCTTCCGCTACGACGCGAACCCGATGGGCATGCTGGTGGCCTCGGTGGGCGCGCTGTCGACGTTCTACCCCGACGCGAACAGGATCCACGACGGTCAGGTGCGCGCGATCCAGATCATCCGCCTGCTGGCGAAGATGCCCACGCTGGCGGCGTTCGCGTTCCGCCACAACATGGGCCAGCCGTACGTGTACCCGGACAACGAGCTGGACTATGCGGGCAACTTCCTGGGGATGATGTACAAGATGACGGAGCTCAAGTACGAGCCCGATCCGCGCCTGGCACGGGCGCTTGACGTGCTGTTCATCCTGCATGCCGACCACGAGCAGAACGCCTCGACGAGCGCGGTGCGCTCGGTTGGCTCCACGCAGGTGGACCCCTATACGGCGGTGGCGGCAGGCGTGGCGGCGCTGTATGGGCCACTGCACGGAGGCGCCAACGAGCAGGCGCTGAGGATGCTGAAACGGATCGAGACCGTCGCGAACATCCCCGACTTCCTGGAGGGCGTGAAGGCAGGTCAGGAGCGCCTGATGGGCTTCGGTCACCGCGTCTACAAGAACTATGACCCCCGCGCACGCATCATCCGCGAGCACCTGGATGCGGTCTTCGAGGTGCGCGGCAAGAGCCCGCTGCTGGAGATCGCCACCGAGCTCGAGAAGCGCGCGCTGGACGACGAGTACTTCACCTCGCGCAAGCTCTACCCCAACGTGGACTTCTACTCGGGCCTGATCTACGAGGCCCTGGGCCTGCCTGTGGCGATGTTCCCGGTGATGTTCGCGATCGGCCGCACGAGCGGCTGGATCGCACAGTGGCTGGAGATGGTCAAAGACCCCGAGCAGAAGATCGCCCGCCCGCGCCAGATCTACACCGGTGAGCGCGATCGCGAGTACGTGCCGGTGGCGCAGCGAGGGTAGCGCCGGCGGGCTACGCCGCTGCCATCATCGGAGCATGAACGGCAAGTGGTCCCTGACGGTCCGCGATGGCCCGCGCGTCGGCCACAGGCGCTACGAGACCCTGGGCAAGGCGATGGACGCGATGGAGCGCGAGCTAGACGAACTGGCGCCCACCACCCGCCGCCGCGCAATCCAGCTGCCAGGCCGCCGCGTCGAGGCCACCCATCAGGTGGCGGTGCGAGCCGAGATCACCGGCCCGGGCGGCTGGCTGAGCGCGCCCCGCGGCGGCGTGGACATGCGTGGCGATGGCTCCACCGAGGCCTACACCGGGCGCATGCGCCGCAAGCTGGTGGAGCTGCGACCGGGCGAGACGCCCTACGAGGGATTGCGTCGCGTACTCCAAGACGCCAATTCGGGATAGCGCTCAGAGCACCAGCGTCGCCCCATACCGGCGCAGCCAGTCGCGATCCTCACGGTAGCGCGGCCAGTGGCGCTCGAGCAGCGCCCAGAAGCGGGGCGAGTGGTCGAGAACCTGGAGGTGCGCGACCTCGTGCCAGACGACGTAGTCGAGGACGGACTCGGGCGCGAGCAGAAGGCGCCAGTTGAAGCTCATGCGCCCGGTGGCGGAGCAACTGGCCCAACGGGTGCGCTGGGCGCGGATGACAAGATCGCGGTAGGGAGTCCCAGCCACCGCGACGGCACGGTCAAGACGCTCACCCACCTCCAGGCGAGCCATGCGCCGATACCAGCGCTCAAGCGCCGGCTGCGCATCGCCTGCAGGCACAAGCAGGCTCTGCCCCTGCCGGTGCACGCGCTGGCGCGCAGGCTGCGGACGCAACTGCAAGGTGGCACCCAGGTAAGGCACGGTGGCGCCGCGCTGCGCAATTTGCGCGAGCACCCCCTGGACATGGGAGAGACGACGCTCGATCCAGGGCCGCAGCTCAACGATGGCGGCAGCTGCGGCACGCTCGGGCGCCCCCGCGGGCAGCACGACCTCGACGCCGGAATGCGCGTGCACATTGACGCGCACGCGGCGGGCGCGCGCAGAGCGGCGGATGGTGTAGGCAATCTCAGGCGAGGACGAGGACAAGTCACTCGTGAGGGTAAGCCACCGGCCGGGCGAGATGCGCGGGCGCAGGTGCATAATCAGCGACAATGCCCCAGTCCAAGGTGAGACTCCCACGCCATATACGTCCCCCCTACGCGGTGTACCTGAACGGCGTCCCCCAGGAGCTCGGCAAAGACTACAGGGTGAGCGAAGGCGCGCTGATCTTCGAGAGCGAGTTGCGTAAGGACAGGATCAGCGGCTGGCGCTGGCTGCTGGGCGCGTGGGGGGTGGGAACGTATCGCCAGAACGACTCGGTGGACGTGCGCTACGAGGCAGCGGACGGCTCGCCGCGCGTGGCGGAGGGCTTGGAGATCGAGCCAGCGTAGATCGCGTTCTCCCAGGGCTTGGCGATCTTCAAGGCGCTCAGGATCGCCCGCGTGGCGGGCGAGCGGTTCAGAGTGTAGAAGTGAATCCCGGGCGCCCCCGCGGCGAGCAGCTCGGCGCACTGCAGGGTCGCGTAGGCGACGCCGAAATCGCGCACAGCCTGCTCCTGCTCCTCGCGCGCGCTGAGCTCGCGGCGCAGCCCCGCGGGGATGGAGGCGCCGCACATCTGCGTCATGCGCTGAAGCTGGCCGATATGGGTGATGGGCAGGATGCCGGGAATGATGGGCACCTCGATCCCGGCCCCGCGCGCACGCGAGACGAAATCGAAATAGAGGGAGTTGTCAAAGAAGAGCTGGGTGATGAGGAAATCCACCCCCGCACGGACCTTCTCGGCGAGGTGGCGCAGATCCTCCTCGGCAGAGACGGCGTGGATGTGCGTCTCGGGGAAGCAGGCGGCGCCGATAGCGAAGGGGTAGTCGGCCTTAATGAGGGCGACGAGTTCGCTGGAATACTCAAGCCCTCCCGCGGTCTTGGTCCACTGCTCCTGCCCCTTGGGCGGATCGCCACGCAGCGCGAGCACGTTGTCGATCCCGCAAGCGCGCATCTCATCGAGCGTGGAGCGCAGCTCGGGCACAGTGGCGGAGACACAGGTGAAGTGCGCCATCGCCTCCAGCTCGAAATCGCGTTTGATGCGGGTGACGATCTCGATCGTCTTGGCGCGCGTAGAGCCGCCCGCCCCATAGGTCACGGACACAAAGGAGGGCTCGAGCTCACGCAGCTCGCCGAGCGCCTCGTAGAGGTTGATCTCTCCATGTTCGGTCTTGGGAGGGAAGAACTCGAAGGAGAAGACGGGTCCGGGAGCGGCAAGCAGCTTGTCGATGCGCATGCAGGGATGGTATTTGTTCCAAGCCAAGCCGCTATGTCGGCGACCAGCGCTCAGGCTCGCCGGGGATCTTGACGGCGCGGTGAGTGACCTGGAGATGCAGAAGGAAGGAGAGCGTCTCCATCAACAGCCAAGGCGCGGTGGCGGGCACGAAGGGGACGTCGTCATAGATGTGGGGGACGATCTCAAAGGCGGTCTTTGGCTCGGAGGCCATCGTGTCGAGGATGCGCTGCGCTCGCTCGGCGACAAGCTCGCGGTTGCCGCGGATGTGGGCGTGGACATCCGTGAAGGTGCGTCCATGACCGGGCAGGCAAAGGCGCGCGCCGAGACGTTCGACGGCGTCGAGGGAGTTGACAAATTCTCCGACGGGATCGGCCGAATAGCCGTAGTCGAAGAACAGCGAGATGCGCCCAAGCAGATGATCACCGGAGATCAACAGGCGCCGCTCGGGCTGGAAGAGGCAGACGTGCGAAGGAGCGTGGCCGGGAGTCTCGTGCACGGTCCAGGCGCCGAGATCGGTGGCGATGCTGACGCCGGGCAGGAGGTGGCGGTGGGGCTCGATGACGGCGGCGATGCCGGAGTCGTGGTCCTTGCGCCGCTCGGCGTAGCGACGCAGGGGCTCCTCGGGCACGCCGCTCTGGCGAGCGACCTCCAGACGTCGCGACATGGCGGCGTCGGGGTCCTCTGCCCACTGGGCCATGTGCTGGTAGTTGGGGTGCATCCACAGCTCACAGCCGGCGCGCTGCACAATCGTGGCGGCCTGCCCGTAGTGGTCGGAGTGGGCGTGGGTGCAGACGACCAGGCGGATGTCCTCGATGCGCAGGTGGCACATCTGTAGCGCCCGTTCCAGATGCGCCATCGAGCCGGGCTGGTGCATGCCGGTGTCGAACAGCACGACGCCGTCGCCGGCGCGCACGGCCCAGGCGTTGCAGTGGGGCACGCCCGGCCAGGGCAGGGGCAGGCGCAGGCGATAGACGCCGGCCATGACGCGCTCGCCGCGCCCGAGCTCGCGCTTGGTGTTCGTCTCCGGCACTAAGGGAGAGCCTATTGGTAGGCGCCACTCGGCTGGCGTGCAGGCGCGCGAGCCCCTAGACTAGAGCGTTCCCCAAGCGCATGTAAGGAGGCAGAAAATGGCCGAGGAAACGGGTTCGCAGAGCAGCACGGCCTCCAAGGTGCAGGAGGCGGCCGCGAACATCCACCAACCGGCGACGCGCAAACGCATAACGCGTTCTGAGCACAGTGAGGCGGAGAAGGTGGTGCGCGAGTACTTCGCTGCGATCAGCGCGCGCGAGCTGGAGGCGGCGCTGGCGATGTGGGTGCCGGAGGGCCATGAGAACGTGCACGGGCAGGGCCAGTTCAGCGGCCGCGAGGGCCTGCGGGAGTTCATCGGGGGCCTGCTGGACGCGCTGCCAGACCTGCGCTTTGAGATCGTGAGCACGACCACGGAGGGCGATCGTTGCGGGGTGCAGTGGCGCTTGACGGGGACCTTCGCGGGGCCGGGGATGCTCAATGGGGTGGCGCCCACCGGCCATCCGCTCACGGTAGAGGGCGTCGATCTGCTGACCGTCAAGGACGGCCTGATCGAGAGCAACGAGGTGTTCCTGGACACGATGGCGGTGCCGCGGCAGATCGGGATGATGCCGCCGCTGGGCTCGGGCGCAGAGCGGCGCCTGATGGGAGCTTTCAATCTCAAGACCCGCCTTACCGGGCCAGGTGAGGCCAAGCTGGTCGCCGAGGGCGTGTGGGTCGTGCAGGGCCAGCCAGGACGTTGCAACGTGTACTTGATCGAGGAGCAGGACGGGGTGACGATGTTCGATGCGGGCGCACGCACGATGGTGCGCGCGGTGGCGAGCGCTGGTGCGAAGCTGGGTGGGATCAAGCGCATCGTGCTGGGCCACGGCCACACCGACCACCGCGGCAGCGCGCCAGCGCTGGGCGTGCCGGTGTGGTGCCATCCGGATGAGGTGCAGGATGCGGAAGGCAGCGGCGGCTGGCGCTACTGGGACCCGTCGCTGTCGGGCCTACCCATTCCCCAGCGCCAGATTCATAAGGCGCTGCACCGCCTGGCGTGGGACGGCGGCCCGGTGACGATCGCGGGCACGGTGCAGGAGGGCGAGGAGGTGGCGGGCTTCAGCGTGGTGCACATCCCCGGCCACGCGCCCGGTCAGATCGCGCTGTGGCGAGAGTCCGACCGGCTGGCGCTGGTCACAGACTGCTTCTACACGCTTGAAATGTGGGGCCGGGACTGCCCGCCGCACCTGCCCAACGCGGTCTACAACTACGACACCGAGCAGGCGCGCCAGAGCATGCTGAAGCTGGCAGCGCTGGAGCCGGCGGCAGCATGGCCGGGGCACGCGAAGCCGGTGACGGGCGACGTGCGCGGCCAGCTGGAGCGCGGCGCCGCAGAGAGCTGAGGGTGACCGCACTGAGCAGGCGGGGCCGGCGCAAGGGCGAGCGGCCAGAGAAGCTCGTTGCCCCGACGAGCGACTACAGCGACGCCGAGGGCAACGTGCTGACGCTGCGTGGTTCGCTGACACCGGCCACGCGGCAGGAGTACGCCAAGGTGCTGGCTGGCAGTCCCCTCTCGCGCGAGGACGCGTGGCACCGGGCGGTCGAGTTCCTGTTCGAGCGTCTGGCGGTGCGCTGGGAGATCGCGGGTGTACCGATCAAACGCCAGCGCGAGCTGTTACAGCGCTTCCGTGTCGCCAGCCCAGAGGAGCGAACGTGGATCAGAGGAGTGCTGCGTGAGCACTGCGCAGAGCACTTCCCCGACGTTCAGACACCCTGATGGTCAACCGAGCAACTCCAGCCGCGCCCCATGCGAACTGCCAGCGGCGAGGAAGCGGGCAGTAGCGGGGCTGAGCGCGAACTGGAGCGTCTCGCCCCCCTCGCAGCGCACGTCCAGGCGCCGCCCTTCCTCATGAACCGCAACGACGACGGCCGCCTCGAAGCCGCCGCCGAAGTGCGCGACACGCGCGCGAGCTCCGACGCGGGGAACCGGGCGGGAGGGGCCGAGCGGTGACATACGATCAACAATATGCGTCGCACGAAGATAGTTGCCACGATCGGCCCCGCCTCGCGCGAGCCAGGGACGCTGCTGGCGATGGTGGAGGCGGGGATGGACGTGGCGCGGCTGAATTACTCGCATGGGACGCTCGAGGAGCACGCAGAGACGGCGCGGCGAGTGCGCGATGCGGCGGGCCGCGCGGGGCGCCCCGTGGCGATCCTGCAGGACCTGCCGGGTCCAAAGCTGCGCATCGGTCCGCTGCGCGAGGACATCGTGGAGCTGAAGCCAGGCGATCACGTGACGTTCGTGTGCGGTGGCGAGGAGGATGGCAATGGCGACGCCAGGCGCATGCACATCACCTGGGCGGGCCTGCCCGAAGCGCTGGAGACGGGAGCGGTGCTGTACCTAGCCGACGGCTCGGTGCGCCTGCGGGTGACCGAGGTGCGCGTCGCCGCAGGCGAGGTGGAGGCCGAAGTGGAGGTGGGCGGCGCAGTGGCCTCGCGCCAGGGCGTGAACATCCCCGGACCAGCGGACGGACTGCCATCTGTGGGCGAGGAGGACCTAGAGCTGCTGCGCCATGGGGAGTCGATCGGCGTGGACATGGTCGCGCTGTCCTTCGTGCGCCGCCCCAAGGACGTGGAAGACGTGCGCGAGCACACGCGCCTACCCCTGATCGCCAAGATGGAGAAGCCGCAGGCGGTGGAATGCGCGCAGGACATCATCAAGGTGGCGGACTGCGTGATGGTGGCTCGCGGGGACCTGGGCATCGAGCTGCCAATCGAGCGCGTGCCGATCGTGCAGAAGGAGCTCCTGCGTCTGGCGGGTCACCTGGCGCGTCCCTCGATCACAGCCACGCAGATGCTGGACTCGATGGTTACCTCCTCGCGTCCCACGCGCGCGGAGGTGGCCGACGTGGCCAATGCGATCCTCGATGGCACCGACGCGGTGATGCTCTCCCAGGAGACGGCGATTGGCGCCTACCCGGTGGAGGCGATCGCGATGATGGCGGCGGTGGCAAAGCAGGCCGAGACCGTGGCCCCCTACGAGGACTGGAATGCGACGAGGGTGCAGCGTAAGCAGTCAGACCCGGCCTACACCCTGGCCCACACCCTCTGCGTGGCTGCGCGCGAGCTGCGCCTGGACGCTCTGGTGGTCCCCACCCTCTCCGGCCGCAGCGCCCGCCTGGTCAGCGCCCACCGCCCAAACGTCCCCATCTACGCCCTCTCCCCCGGCCGCGAGACAGTCCGCCGCTGCGGCCTGATGTGGGGAGTCCGCGCCGCCAGCATCCGCCGCCACGAGACAACGGAGGCCCTGATAGCCGACAGCGCCCGCCGCGTGGTCGAGCTGGGCTGGTGCGAGCCGGGCCAGCGTGTGGGCATCACCGCCGGGCTACCCTCCGGGCGCCCAGGTACAACCAGTCTGGTACAGATCCAGGTCGTTTAGTGGCTGATCCACCTGTTTAGCGGCTCGCCGTCAGACCACGCCATACGCGACCAACACTGGCCGCCATTGACCGATATCCCGCCAGGTGAGGGACCCAGCCGGCCCCCCTCCAAACTCTTATGAGGTAGCGATCGCCCCGCCCTGCGTGTAGAAGTCGGCCTCCTGGCGCCCGAGCTCGGTCACGGGCTCATCGCCATACATCCACTCACGCGCGATACGGTGCCAGTTGCCCCGAGCGCGCAGCTGGGAGAGAACGGCGAGGGTCAGCATCTCCATACGTCGCCCGAAGAGGTGCTCGGGGCGCATGTCCTGGTGGCGCATCTCGCGGAAGTGGGTGGAACGGGGGTCGGAGCTTTCGATCATCACCTGCGTGGCGATCTCAGGAGTGAGCTCGACGACTTCATCGGCTGTGGTGTACCACCAGATCGCATCCTCGATGAAGGCGAGCAGGTGATCGGGGTCCACCTTCTCGGGTTCGGGCAGAAAGCCCGACTCAGCCAGGAGGCGGTGCAGCGTGGGGGCGTCGCCCTCGCTGACGGCGCGCTGGCAGGCCAGCTCGAGCTCCACGGGCTCGGCGTCCATACGCTTGAAGAGGCCGAAGTCCAGGAAGGCCACGCGGCCGTCGGCGAGCAGCAGGAAGTTGCCGGGGTGGGGGTCGCCGGAGAACTGGCGGTGGCGGTACAGGCAGCCGAGGAAGAAGCGGAAGACGATCTCCCCCACGCGGTCGCGTTGCTCCTGGGAGTAGCCCTTGATCTCTTCAAAGCCCACGCCGCTGACGAACTCGCTCACGAGCACGCGCTCGCGCGAGAGCTCGGTGATTACCTCGGGCACCATGATGAAGGGGTGGCCGCGGAAGATGCGAGCCAGCGAACGCTGGTTCTGCGCCTCGAGCTCATAGTCGAGCTCCTCGGCGATGCGCTCCTGGATCTCCCGCGTGAGCGCCTTGACATCCATCCCCGGCGTCATGCGCTTGAGCAGGCGCATGATCATGTCGAGGTTCTGCAGGTCCGCGCGCACGGCGGCCGCAACCCCCGGGTACTGCACCTTGACGGCCACCTCGCGGCCATCGTCCTGCAAGCGCGCGCGATAGACCTGTCCGATGGAGGCCGCAGCGATCGGCTCCTCATCGAACTCGGCGAAGACCGCCTTGATCGGCTCTTCGAGGTCGTCCTCGATGACCTTGCGCATCTGCTTGAAGGACACCGTCGGCGCGGCGTCGCGCAGCTTGGCCAGCTCGCGCTGGAACTCCTCGCGGTGCTCCTCTCCTACGAGGCCCACATCGAGGAAGCTCATCACCTGACCGAGCTTCATCGCCGCGCCCTTCATCGTCCCCAGCGCGGCGACGATCTGCTTGGCGGTCTCCAGCTGGCGCCGCGCCATCGCTTCTTCGGCTTTCTTATCCCCGCGCGTGACGTTGGCGGCGCGCGTGCCGAACTGCTTCACGGCCTCGGTCGCGGCCAAGCGCCCCACGGTCGCCGTCCGGCGCATCCTCGATGTGGGGATGCTGTCGTTCTCGCTTTTGTTGTTGCTCTCGCGGGCCACCCAGTGATCTTAGGCCCGATCCGATCGGCTGGCCCTGAGGCTCAGGCGGAGCTCTTGACCTGGGAGCCGGGCACGATGTCATCGGTGCCGTCGCCCCAGCGCACCCAGGCCTTCTTGCCACCGTCGTAGTCATCGCCCAGCAGCACCAGCGTGGCGGGTTCGCCCAGCGCGATGCACGAGGCAGAACCCTCGGGATCGAGGCCCCGCCAGACCCGGATGAACGAATTCTCCTCCCACTCCCTGGCCACGGTGGTGGCCTCGGCGTGCCCCGGCTGGATCACGGTCTCCGGCGGCAGCTCCATCAGCGTGCCCATGATCGAGTCGCGCAGGTCGGTGTAGGTGGTGTGCCCCGGAGCGCGCACCCCACCCACGGAGCCGCGAAACAGCGTGTCGCCCGTGAACACCACCGCGTCCCCACCCGTGAACCCGCCGGGCGCCGTGGTTGTCGCATGCCTCCCTGCACCCGAGGGCGTGCCCACCAGGAAGGACAGCATCCCCGCCGTATGCCCCGGCGTGCGCAGCGGGCGCACCTCGAGCGCCCCCAGCCGCAGCGTCTCCCCCGCCTCGACCGCACCCGTGGCCACGCCGCCCTCCGTGCCTTCATCCAGCAGTTCGCGCTCCAGTGGATGGATCAGCACCTCGAGCGCAGGCCACTTCTTGCGCAGCGTACCCACCTCGCTCACATGATCGAAGTGATGGTGGGTCAGCAGCACATGGGTGGGCGTCACCCCCAGTCGCCCCGCCATGTCGATCAGCCCCTCCACCGGCCCCCCCGCGTCCACGAAGAACCCCGGCCCGCCTTCCCCGTCCGCCACCAGGTAGGTGTTCGACAGGAACTGCGGATGCATCGCGCGCTCCACGATCATGCGCGCCATCCTTGCACGCCTGGCGCCTCAGCGGGTGCCCGCGCACGCCAGCCATACAGAAATGAGAGCCAAGGGTGTGTGAAATGTGGAAAAGGGGGAACCCTACGCATAACGTCGAAATGCTCGGCAAAGCTGATCATCCCCTTAGAACGATCACCCGCCTGACGGGTTGGGTTGTGCTTGGCCTGCTTGGGGCGCTCATCTGGGTGGGGCCTGCCACAGCGAATCCACTGTCCAGCGGCGCCCCGGACGTAAGCCAGACAGCCAGCCAGACGGTGGCGAGCACCGCACAGGCAACGGGAAGCGTTGCTCCCGCGGCTGCTCTGAAGAGCTCGTCCACGCCTTCAGTTCCTGCCACGCCCTCAGTTCCCGCCGCGCCCTCTGCTCCTCCGACGCCCTCGGCTCCCTCCACGCCCTCGATTCCGTCCGCGCCGTCAGTCCCATCCACCGCCGCACCGGTGCTCAGCACAGTCAAGGCCGCACCGCGAGTAGCGGGCTCGACGGTGGGGGCGCTCACCACGTCGAGCACCGGCGCGCTCCAGAAGACGACGAGCACAGCGGGAAGTACGGTCGGCCCGGTATCCCAGCAGGCCACGGGCGTGGTCAACCGGGCCGTGAGCAGCGTAGGCGCGATCAACCACATCGCGAGCAGCGCTACCGGGCAGGCTGCTGCGATAAGAGCGCCGAACCCCGTCGGCCAGATCGTCTCTACCGCGGGGAACACCCTTGCCACCACGACGCACACAGTCGAACACGCCGGCACTAGGGCGTCCACGGAAGGCACGCACGCCAGCAGCAGCGCCTTGCCAGCGACCTCGATCCCCCCACCTCCTCCGGCAAGCTCAATCCCCGTCTCCCTGCCGCTCACACGGTCGCCGTACTCAGCGGCGCCGGCGCCGGGAGCGAGCAAGCACCTGAACGGGATCGGAGCAAGCGCTGTCGCCGCGGGGACTCGCAGTGCCGGCGCCTCCTCGACACTGACGCCCGTGGCTGCGTTCGTATCCCAAAGAGCGACCAGCGCAGGCGTTCTCCAGGCGATCCTGGGCGCAACAATGGCGATGACCGCGTCCGCCGCCGGCCAGGGCACGCACACGCTGCCGTCGGCGCCCTCCCCGCAGGCGCCCGCGCCTGTAGGCGGCTTCTCCCCGGCGGCTTCCTCAGCGGGCTTCGCCTTCTCAATCTTCCTTGCCCTCACAGGCCTTCTGGTGTTGGGGGCCTCGTGGGCAGGACGCCGGATGCGGCTGGTGAGCAAGCCGTGGCGACCGGCGCCGTTCCTCTTGATGCCCGAGCGCCCCGGCTAGCTCCTCCGGGGTGACACATCGGCGCTGGATCGCCCGATCCAAGCGCCCGGGACAGAAGCCGGTCCCTCGGTAATCAAGTCGAAGCTCGAAAGGAGCTATTTCATGAATCGCCATTGCATAGCCGTGGCGGCGAGCGTCTGCGCGTTCGCGCTGGCCCCGAGCGCAGCGCTCGCGGGCAACGGCACCGGCGGTCCGGTCGGAAGTCTGATCAAGCAGACCCAGACCGCGACCAACCAGAACACCACCGAACAGTCCGCCACGAGCGAAGCCAGCTCGCAGCAGACCAACGTCAACGCGCCGGTCTCGATCATGAGCCCGGGGTCAAACAACGGTGACGTGCACCAGTCCAACAACGCCAACACCAACGCGTCATCCGAGAACAACAACAACACCCACCAGGGCAACACCCAGAGCCAGAACGCAAACGCCACCGGCAACAACAGCAGCGACCACGGCTCCTGCGGCTGCGAGGGCAAGAGCAGCCACAGCCAGGGTGGCCAGGGCGTCGAGCAGAATCAGTCGGCGTCCAACAGCAACGCAACCGAACAGCAGGCCAGCTCACAGGCCTCAAACGAACAGACCAACGTCAACGCGCCGGTCTCGATCATGAGCCCGGGGTCAAACAACGGTGACGTGCACCAGTCCAACAACGCCAACACCAACGCGTCATCCGAGAACAACAACAACACCCACCAGGGCAACGAACAGAGCCAGAACGCAAACGCCACCGGCAACAACAGCAGCGACCACGGCTCCTGCGGCTGCGAGGGCAAGAGCAGCCACAGCCAGGGTGAGCAGGGCAAGCGCGGACACAGCAACGGCGGCCAGCAGGTCGAGCAGAACCAGTCCGCGTCCAACAGCAACACCACCAACCAGACAGCCGAAAGCACAGCCAGCAACGAACAGAGCAACGTGAACGCGCCCTACACAAAGGGATCCCCCGCCAAGGGTCACGATCACGGCGCCTCCTGCGGTTGCAAGAAGCACGACGACGGCCACAAGCACGACAACGGTGACGTGGACCAGTCCAACAACGCCAACACCAACGCGTCATCCGAGAACAACAACAACACCCACCAGGGCAACACCCAGAGCCAGAACGCAAACGCCACCGGCAATAGCGGCGGCGACCAAGGCTCCTGCGGCGACTGCAAGGGCCGCGGCCAGGGTGAGCAAGGCAAGCACGGACACGGCAACGGCGGCCAAAAGGTCGAGCAGAACCAGTCCGCGTCCAACAGCAACACCACCAACCAGACGGCCGAAAGCACAGCCAGCAACGAACAGAGCAACGTGAACGCGCCCTACCCGGAGGGATCCCCCCAGCAAGGGCACGATCACGGCGACTGTGGCTGCAAGCACCACAACGGCCACAAGCACGACAACGGTGACGTGAACCAGTCCAACAACGCCAACACCAACGCGTCATCCGAGAACAACAACAACACCGAGCAGGGCAACAGCCAGAGCCAGGAAGGCTCAGCTACCTCATAGGCATCATGCGATAGAAAGCGGCAAGGGGCGCCCCAGAATCGCACGGGGCGCCCTCCCGCCTTAAACTCCTCAACACATGGCCCTCATCCATACCTGCTATCGCATCACCGACATCAACCGCTCCGTGGCCTTCTATGAAGCGCTTGGCTTCGAGGAGGTCGGGCGCATCCCGATCCGCGATGAAGCCGTGAACGTGTTCATGAACCAGCCTGGTGACGGCGAAATGCCGCGCCTGGAGCTGACCTACAACTTCGGCGTCGACCACTACGACCTCGGTAATGGGTATGGCCACATCGCCATCACAGCCGACGATCTCGATGCGACCCTCGTCCGCCTCGCCGCTCAGGGCATCGAGCCCGAGAGGCCGCCCTACTCGGTGCGTGAGGGCGGCTCACGGCTGTGCTTCGTACGTGATCCCGACGGCTACAGGATTGAGATTTTGGAGACGTAGCTGGGCCGAGATGTACGACGCGGGCGAGCTGGACGCGCTGATGACTTACGACAAGCAGTTGGCCGCCGGCGCCCGTGAGCACAACATCACCGTGCTGTCATCAAGCTGATGGTGTAGCTCGACCGTTAGCTCGCATGACCTAGCCTGCCAGCTCGCGTGACCTAGCCCGCCAGTCTGCCGACCCTATAGTGGTCGTCTCGTGGAACTGGGCCTGTGCACGTTCGCTGACCTTGCCCCCGGCGCGGGACCCGAGCGCACCGCTGAGCGCCTGCGCGAGCTGCTGGAGGAGATCGAGCTGGCCGATGAGCTCGGGCTGGAGGTGTTTGGCCTGGGCGAGCACCACCGCCCCGACTACGCGGTGTCCTCGCCCCCGGTGGCGCTCGCGGCCGCGGCAGCGCGCACGCAGAACATCCGTCTGAGCAGCGCGGTCACCGTACTGAGCTCCGCCGACCCAGTGAAGGTCTTCCAGGACTTCGCGACGCTCGACCTGCTATCGGGCGGGCGCGCGGAGATCATGGCTGGCCGTGGCTCGTTCATCGAGTCTTTCCCCCTGTTCGGATACGACCTCGAGGACTACGACGAGCTATTCGCGGAGAAGCTGGAACTGCTGTTGAAGCTACGCGAATCCGAGCGCGTCACCTGGTCGGGGTGCCACCGGGCGGCGTTACACGATGTCGGGGTCTATCCCCGCCCGTTGCAGCAGCCGCTGCCGGTGTGGATCGCAGTGGGCGGCTCGCCGGGTTCAATCGTGCGCGCCGGCAAGCTCGGCCTGCCGTTGATGCTGGCGATCATCGGCGGCTCCCCGGCGCGTTTCAAGCCGTTGATCGACCTCTACCGCGAAGCCGTCGGGCACGGGCCAGCGGTGGTGGGGATCAACTCCCACACCTACGTGGCAGAGACTCCCCAGCAGGCGCGTGACGAGTACTTCCCGGCGTATGCACCGATGATGAACAGGATCGGCCGCGAGCGGGGGTGGCAGCCGTTGACGCGAGAGCAGTTCGATCGTGCGTGTGGCGCGGAGGGGCATCTGCTGGTGGGCAGCCCCGAGCAGGTGGCAGAGAAGATCCTGGCCGAGCACGAGCTGTTTTCGCACGACCGCTTCCTGGCACAGCTGAGCGTGGGCACACTGGCCCATGAAAAGGTGATACGCGCTACAGAGCTATTCGCGAACGAGGTGGCGCCGATCGTGCGCGCGGCGCTTACGCCGTGACCAGCCGCTGCTCCTGCACCCCATCGAGCAGCGTCCAGTTACCCCGAAGAGCAGCGTCGGCGCGAGCGAGCATCCGTTCGGCATCGGCGTCCTCGGCGAGCTCGGAGATGAGCTCGCGGGCCTGGCGGGCATGCTCAACATCGAGGGTGGCATGGAGCTTGAAGTAGTGCAGGCCAGTTGAGTCTGCAGATAGGCCGTAGTGGGTGGTGAGCCCATGCAGCTTGGTGGTGGAGATGGCGGGCTGCGAGACCTCGACGGTATAGAGGACGGCGAGGTGCTCGAGCAGATCCCCGCCGGCGGTCCATGTGACGGCGCACTCATGCGTCTGGACCAATGGCTCCTCGCCCCGCTCCTGCCCACCAACGGCCCGAGCAAAGTCATCCCAGAGCTCTATGTGGCTCTGCTCCTCCTGGGCGTGCCGGCCGAGCGCTACAGCGTGCTCTGGCCCGGCCTTGGCGGCAGCCAGCTGTGAGGCATCGGCAAGCGCGACGACGGCATGGCGGTACTGGCCGGCGTAGAAGCTGAGCTCCTGCGGCTCGAGTTCGCCCGCATTCCAACGCTCGTAGAAAGGATGCTCGAGCACGTTGACGCGCATACGCGCGGCATCGAGAAGGCCGCAGATGTCCATTGGGGTCCCCTTTGGTCGCCAGTGTCGTGTGGTGGTCTGCTCATGGTACGCCCGGGAGCGGCTACCCTGCAGGCGAGCGATGGCGGACACAGGGAAGATCGCCAAGAACTTGGAGCGCTTCGCGCAGGCGGTGGCGGCACACGACCGCGAGAACCCCACGCACAATGCCTACGGGATCGGCTTGGCGCACTTCGACATGGAGCGTCTGGGATTCGAGGAGGGCGAGGAGATACTGCCGGGCATCACGATCCACGCCGACAGCGGCGTGACGGGAAATTTCCGCGTACTGTGCGATGGCCAGCACGACGAGGGCCTAAGCGAGGCAGAGGAGCAGGCGGTGGAGGCGATCTCGACCCAGGCGATCCCCGCGGGCGCTCCAGGCACGTCTCCGTGGCCCCCTAAGGAGCTGTAGGCACAGACACGCCGGCCCGCGCGGCGATCGTCGCAACAAGGCGCTCGATCGTGGGACAGTCCACCCCGTGCCGAGCCCCGGCACGCAGTACGGCTCCAGGAATAGCGTCGAGCTCGGGCGTACGACCGGCGGCAATGTCGCGCTGCATGGAGCTGCCAAGCGTGGCATGGGCGTCGCTGAGTTCGCCGAGGGGATCGCTGGAGTCGATGCAAGCCCCTTCGGCGAGAGCGACGGCGCAGCCCTCGGCAATGGCGCCAATGAGCTCATCGCGCAGCTCAGGCGTCGAACGGATTTCACCGAGCAGCTTGTCGTAGGCACTGGTGGTACAGGCGAGGGCATTCAGCCGCACGAGCTTGGACCACATGACGAGCGGCTCGGAGTCCCGGACGCGCGCAGGTATGCCGGCATCCTCGAGGGTTTTGGCGAGCATCTGCATCGGCTCCTGCACGCGCGCATAGCGGCTGGCCATATCGATCCGCAGGAAAGGACTGGTATGGACCACGACCCCGGGCTCGGGCCGGTCGGCCTCGACGCGGATGCTGCCGGCGACGACGGTGTCCTCGCCAAAGCGCTCGCGCAGCAGCGCCAGATGGTCAAGACCGTTGAGCAGCGGCAACACCAACTGTGGCGCGGCGGCGACGCGCTCCAGCGCCTGCGCCAGACCGATGGCCTTAGTGGCCACCACCAGCACATCCACTGGCTCCTCCAGGACGGCGAGGGCACGGGGATGCGCGAGGAACTCCCCGAGACGCACGCTGCTGACCCGCAACCCCCGCTCGTTGATGACCCGCGCGGTGGACTCCCTGGCAACGATGGTGACGGGCTGATGGGCACGGTCGAGGGCGCCAGCCACGAGGCCGCCGACCCCACCGGGTCCGAGTACGGCGATCGTCGTGGCGCTCATGGCAGAGGATCCACGAGCACGCCGGGGTTCATGATGCCGTGAGGATCGACGGCAGCCTTGGCGCCGCGCAGAGCGGCGGCAAAAGGCCCTGGACGCTGCTGGTCATACCAGGGCCGGTGATCGCGCCCGATCGCATGGTGATGGGTGATGGTGCCACCGGCGTCGATGATGGCCTGCGAGACGGCGCGCTTGATCGCCCACCACTGCTCGACCTCCTCGCCGCGCCGCGCAGGTGCGAGCACGGTGAAGTAGGCCGCGGGCCCGTCGGGATAGACGTGAGTGAAGCGACAGGAGATTTGCCCGTCCGCGGATGAGACCTGCCCGTCTGCGGACAGCAGCTCCTGCGCGGCGACGGTGACACGCTCATGCAAAGCTGGGAAGCGCTCCCAGGTGATGGCGGTCTCAAACGTTTCACTGAGCACGCCGCAGGCGACAAACAGGTCCCGCATGTATGGCGCGCCCAGGAAGGCCTGACGCCAGGAGCCCACAGCATCCTCATCGCCGCGGCGCTCGGAGACCTGCCCTCCATGCTCGCGACAGATCGCAAGCGCACGATCGATGGCGAAGTCGACGGGATGATCGGCGGACTCGAAGCCGAGCAGTAGCAGCGAGCGGGAGCCGTCGCCGGCCAGTGTGAGCCGCGCCTCGCGCGCGTCAATCAGACGGCAGTTGGCGGGATGCAGGCCTGACTGGGAGAGCGCACGAACGCATTCCACGCCAGATGGGAAACGCTCGAAGGCAACTGCGGCGGAGCGCCGGTGCAGCGGCCGTGGCAGGACGCGCAGCCAGGCGTCGGTGATGACCCCGAGGACGCCCTCGGAGCCGCAGAGCATGCGGTCGGGGCTGGGGCCTGCGCCGGAGCCGGGAAGCCGCCGCGACTCCCAGACACCCGCAGGTGTGATCGCGCGGATCGACTCAGCGAAGTCCTCGATGTGAGTGAAGAGCGTGGCGAAGTGCCCGGCGGCGCGCGTGGCAAGCCAGCCGCCGAGGGTGGAGTACTCGAAGGACTGGGGAAAGTGACGCAGGGTGAAGCCGTGCGCGGAGAGCTGACTCTCAAGGGCAGGCCCACAGACGCCGGCCTGGATGTGGGCGGAGCGAGCGACGGGATCGACCTCAAGCAGGCGGTCGAGCAGGCGCAGATCGACTGAGATGGCGCCGTTGAAAGCGGAGGCAACTTCAGGCCGCACGCCCCCGACGACGCTGGTGCCGCCACCGAAGGGGATAGCGGCGACGCGCTCGGCGGAGCACCATTCGAGCACGCGCTCGACCTCGGCCTCCGAGCGCGGGGAAGCGACGAAGTCAGGCGGGTGCTGGAAGCGCCCGCGAAAGCCAAGGACGACCTCGGGATAGGACTTACCCAGAGCATGCACGGCACGGGCGTGGACATCGTCGGCACAAAAGTCGCGCAGCGCGGCGGGGATGGGTAGGCGCGGCGGCGCGAGCTGTAGGTCCTCGAGCGGCGCTGGATCCTCGACCTCGAGCGTGCCAAAGCCAAGATGCTCAGCGACAGCAGCGGCGGCAGCGCGCAGCTCGCGCGGCCCAGGCTGCTGATCGGCATACCCCCAGCCCCAGTGCTTGTACGCACGGTTGGTCACGAATTCCGAGTCTATGCCTACTAGCCTTACCTGCATGTCCACCGCGCCGTCCACGAGAGAGACAAGCGAGCAGCCGGAGATCCTGGCGCGCGGCCCGTGGCCGCTGGAGGCCGTACAGGTGAACTGGCTGGACGAGCGCTTCGAGCCCCCGCAAGCGCACGCGGAGGCGGCGGACGCGGCGATCGCGGCGCTGAGAGAGCGCGGCAGCCCGAGTCACGATGGCGTGAGCGCGCGCCTGGTGGACTACCGCGAAGGCCCGGATGGCATCGAGCTAGACCTGCAGCCCCTGCGCTGGGCACTGAGGCTGGTGGAAGGCGATGCATCGCACAGCGTGGCGGCGCTGTGCGTGACGCGCAGCGCGGATGGGCGCTGGCTGGCAGGACGCAGGGCGCCGTGGCTGAGCTCGTGGGCGGGCCGCTGGGCACTGGGCGCCGGTGGCGCGGTCGACCTCGGCGAGAACCCGGCACAGACATTGACGCGGGAGCTGTGGGAGGAGTGGTCGGTGACGCCGCAGCGCATCCAGGGCGAGGCGCTGATAAGACTGCCCCACGGCATGGTGATGTTCGTGGGTCAGGCGTGGCTGCCGCCAGGTGCAGAGGTGGTGCGCGACCCGGAGCACGATGAGCACGCATGGTGGCCAAGCAACATCGAGGAGTGGCCGGTGGAGGCCGAGGAGCCGCTGCGCCGGATGGCGCGATGGCTGGCGGAGTGAGAGCAAGCCCGACGTTCAGGGCGCTGAAGTGGACATCGTTCACGCACTCGTGCATCTACATAGCGCTGCTGGTGTGCGCGTTTGCAATTGGCAAACCGGAGCCGGCGACAACGGTACTGGGCTTCACTCACGGCATCCTCTGGATCGGGATGTCGCTGGCGTGCATCGCAGCGGCAAGAGCGCGCATCGTCTCACTGCGCTTGGCGGTGGCGGTGGCGGTGCTTGGCGGCATCGGGCCGTTCTTTGGAAGCTATGAGTTCGTGCACGCAGGACGCGCGCAGCGAGCGAAGGCGTGATGACCTGTCGAGCGCCACAGTACGCCCACCGAGAGCGCTAGAGTGAAGGGAAGAGATGGCAACGGGCACGACGACGACGGAGACGATAGATGTCGTGACGCCGGCCGCGGGGGAGTCGGTCACCGAGGGAACGGTGCTCGAATGGCACGTGCAGGTGGGCGACTTCATCAAGGTCGACGAGACGATCGTCGAGATATCGACTGACAAGGTCGACGTCGAGCTGCCTTCGCCGGCGAGTGGGACGGTGGTGGAGATCCTGGCGCAGGAGGGCGAGACGGTGACGGTGGGCCAGGTGATCGCCCGTCTGACGCCAGACGCCGGAGCGACCACGAGCGGGAACGGTAGGTCGGAGCCGGAGCAGTTGGCGCCGCCGCAGGACAATGGCGCAAAGGTCTCGCCGGTGGCGGCGCGCGTGGCGGCCGTTGAGGGCGTGGATCTAAACAGCGTCGCGGGCAGCGGCCCCGCGGGCCGCATCGTCAAGGCGGATGTGCTGGAGGCGGCGGCGGGCGATGGCGCGGCGCGGGGCGATGGCGCAGCGGCGATCACTGCCAACGGCAAGGCAGGCGCCACAGCCGAGTTGCCCACGGCAGGCGCACAGCCGCTGAAGGGCGGAGCGGCGGCGCTGGCGCGGTACATGGAGCAGTCGCTGCAGGTACCCACCGCCACGAGTTTTCGCACCTTGACGGTGACGTATCTGGATGCACGCCGCAAGGAGCTGAAGGCGGCGGAGCAGAAGGTCTCGTTCACGCACCTGATCGCGTATGCGATCGCCCGCGCGGCGGATGACATGCAGGTGATGGCGCACCACTATGAGGCGCTCGACGGCAAGCCCCACCGCATCAATGATGGCCAGGTGAATCTGGGCTTGGCGGTGGATGTGGAGAAGAAGGATGGGACGCGAACGCTGATGGTGCCGGTGATCCGCAACGCGGGCCGGCTGCCGTTCAGGGAATTCCTGAGCGCATATGACGCGCTGGTGGAGAAGGCGCGAACAAACACGCTCACGGCGGAGGACCTCGTGGGCGCGAACGTCACGCTGACCAACCCGGGCGGCCTGGGCACGATCGCATCGGTGCCGCGGCTGATGGCGGGGCAGGGCACGATCGTGGCGACGGGCGCGATCGCCTACCCGCCGGGCCTGGCGAATGTGGGCTCGATGATCGGGGCGGAGAAGGTGATGACGATGACCTCCACCTACGACCATCGCATCATCCAGGGCGCTGAGTCGGGCCGTTTTCTGGCGCGGATCGAGGAGTATCTGCAGGGCGAGAGGGGCTTCTACGACGGGGTGTTTGCCTCACTGGGAGTGGAGCTCGGACCGGCCCCCGCCCTGCCCGCCCCGGCGGCTGCCGCGCAGGCGGCGCGAGAGGCGCCAAAGGCGGCGGATGAGGAGCTCTTGCAGGCGGTGCAGGCGGCGACGGCGTTGTTGAAGGCCTTCCGCACGCACGGCCATTTGGCGGCGAGGCTCGACCCACTGGGAGTGGAGCCCGAAGGCGACCCAACGCTTGACCCGGAGCCGCTGGGACTGACGCCGGAGCTGATGGCGCAGATCCCGGCGAAGATCCTGCGGATGCACGTGCCGGGAGCGACGCTGGCGGATGCGCTGCCGCACCTGCGCGAAACCTACTGCGGCACGATCGCATACGAGATCGAGCACATCTCAAGCCACCGTCAGCGGGTTTGGCTGCGCGAGCAAATCGAGGCGGGAACGTTCCGCCAGCCGCTGACGAAGGACGAGCAGCTGACGCTGCTGAAGCGGCTGATCGAGGTGGACGCGCTGGAGCGGTTCATGCACAAGGCATATCTGGGTCAGCACCAGTTCTCGATCGAGGGCGTGGACATGACGGTGCCGATGCTGGACGAGCTGATCGGGCTCTCGGCGCTGCATGGAGGCCGCGAGGTCGTGATCGGCATGGCCCACCGCGGACGGCTGAACGTGCTGGCGCACAATCTGGGGCGCAGCTACGACACGATCTTCGCGGAGTTCGAGGGAGCCTCGACACTGGAGGCGGTGACGACGATTCCGCAGGGCGGCACGGGCGATGTGAAGTACCACCATGGAACGTGGGAGAACTACGCGCTGCCGGATGGCAACACGATCAAGGTGAATTTGGAGAGCAACCCCAGCCACCTGGAGTACGTCTCGGCGGTGGTGGTGGGAGCGACGCGGGCGGCGCAGACGACGCGCCAGGGTCCGCACGCGCATCAGGACACGAACGCCGCGGTACCGATCGCGATCCACGGCGACGCGGCGTTCCCGGCGCAGGGGGTGGTGGCGGAGACGCTAAACCTACAGGGCCTGGATGGCTACAAGGTGGGCGGCACGGTGCACCTGATCACGAACAACCAGATCGGGTTCACGACCGACCCGGACGATGCGCGCTCGACGCGCTGGGCCTCAGATCTGGCGAAGGGCTTTGACGTGCCGATCATCCACGTGAATGCGGACGATGTGGAAGCGTGCATGAGCGCGGTGCGCCTGGCGTTCGCGTTCCGCTTGGAGTTCGGGCACGACGTGCTGATCGACCTGATCGGCTACAGGCGCTTTGGCCATAACGAGTCCGATGAGCCGGCGTACACCCAGCCGGAGATGTACGCGAAGGTGAAGAACAAGAAGCGGGTGGCGGAGCTGTGGGCGGAGCGGCTGATCGGCGATGGGGTGGTGAGCAAGGAGGAGACCGACAAGCTCGCGCAGGGGGTATGGGACAACCTGACGCTGCTGCATCAGCGCCTGAAGAGCAAGATCGCGGAGGCCGCGGAGCACGAAGAGGAAGAGAAGCAGAGCACGGGCGAACACCAGCTGGACCGCACACAAAGCCCGGACGTGAGCACGGCGGTGCCGGCGGCGCGATTGCGCTCGCTGGGCGAGCAGCTGCTGCGCGTGCCAGAGGGCTTCACGGTGCACCCGAAGCTGGTGAAGCAGCTGGAGCGCAGGCGCGCGGCGCTTGAGGGTGAAAGCGACGTGGATTGGGCGCACGCGGAGGCGCTGGCGTTCGCGTCGCTGTTGACGGAGGGCACGCCGATCCGCCTGACGGGCCAGGACACCGAGCGGGGCACGTTCAGCCAGCGCCACATGGTGCTGCACGATGCCAAGACGGGCCAGACGGTGTGCCCGATCCAGAGCCTGCCGGAAGCGCTGGCGCCGCTTGAGCTGCACAACAGCCCGCTTTCAGAGCTGGCGTGCCTGGGCTTCGAGTATGGCTACAGCCAGGAAGCGCCCGAGACGCTCGTGCTGTGGGAGGCGCAGTTCGGGGATTTCGTGAATAGCGCGCAGGTGATCGTGGATCAGTTCATCGTCTCGGGCTTGGCGAAGTGGGGCCAGACCTCAAGGCTCACGCTGCTGCTCCCCCACGGCTACGAGGGCTCAGGCCCGGAGCACTCCAGCGGCCGCCTGGAGCGCTTCCTGGCGCTGGCGGCGGAGGGCAACATCCGCGTGGCGAACCTGACGACGCCGGCGCAGTACTTCCACCTGCTGCGCCGCCAGGCGCGGATCGCGAAGGAGCGCCCGCTGGTGATCATGACGCCGAAGTCGCTGCTGCGCCTGCCGCAGGCGGCGAGCACGGTGGAGGAGCTGGCGGAGGACACGCGCTTTCAGCCAGTGCTGGCGGAGCCGGGCGTGGACGCGGAGAAGGTCACGCGCCTGGTGTTGTGCACGGGCAAGATCTACTACGACCTCGTGGGACACCCGGCGCGGAGCGAGAACCCGGGCCTGGCGGTGGGCCGGATCGAGCTGCTCTACCCCTTCCCCGAGGGCCAGGTGCTGAAGCTGATGAACAGTTACCCGAATTTGCGCGAGGTGGTGTGGGTGCAGGAGGAGCCGCGCAATATGGGCGCGCGCGCCCATATGTTCCCGCGCTTGATGCAGATCATGCCTGAGGAGATGCACTTCGGCTACATCGGCCGCCCCGAGCGGGCAAGCCCCGGAGAGGGCTATCCCGCAGCGCATATCAGCGAACAGAACCGCATCGTGCGCACGGCGATCAACGTAAGAGTGCCCACGAGCCAGTACCCCCGCAAGACCCCAGGAGAGCGCTGAACGATGCTGTGGCGACGCTTCATGCTGATCTGGCGCCAGCGCCGACGCAAGCGCAGAGCGCGGCGCGGCTGAGCCCGCTGGGTACGGGCGCCTGGCCGACCTCAGCGTCCCTGCCACACCGGCGGGCGCTTCTCCTTGAAGGCGTTGGCGCCCTCCTTGGCATCCTCGGAGGCGAAGACAGGGCCGGAGATGGCGCCCTGGCGTTCCCACATCTCCTGCGCGGACCAGTCGTACTGCTCCTGCAGAATGCGCTTGGAGGCGATCAGCGCTAGCGGCCCGTTCCCGGCAAGGCGAGCGGCCAACTCGAGCGCTCCCTGCACCGCCTCACCAGGCTCGGCGAGGTGGTTGACGACGCCAAACTCATGGAAGCGCTCGGCCGGCAGCGTATCGCCAGTGAGGGCAAGCTCCATGACGACGTGGTAGGGCATGCGCCGGGGCAGGCGCAGGAGCGCGCCACCGGCAGCCACGAGCGAGCGCTTGGCCTCAGGAATGCCCATCTTGGCGCCCTTGGCGGCGACGATGAGATCACAGGCGAGCGCAATCTCCATGCCACCGGCCACAGCAAAGCCCTCAATCGCCGCGATCAGCGGCTTGCGCGAGGCGCGCTGGGCGATGCCGGCAAAACCACGGTCGCCGAACCAGGGCGACTCCCCCTTGACGAAGGCCCCCAGATCCATACCCGCGCAGAAGAAGCCGCCAGCGCCGGTGAGAACGCCCACCGACAGGGAATCGTCGCCGTCGAGCTCATCGAGCGCGCCGGCCACGCCCGCGGCGACGGCAGCGTTGACGGCGTTGCGGACCTCGGGGCGATCGATGGTGATGAGCAGGACGTTTTCGCGGCGCTCGCTGCGAACCGCAGGGGTCTCTTGTGTATTCATATGCGGCACTATGCCGCAAACAAGGTCAAATCCGGCTCGCGGTCTCCGCGTAGCACTTCGAGATCGACCTCGACGCAGTCGATCCCCCGCGCACGTGCAAGCACTTGCGCTTGGGGCTTGATGCGCTGCGCGGCCAACACCCCACGACAGGAACCGAGAGCCGGGTCGAGGCGGATGCGCTCCAGGTAGCGCGTGAGCTGCTCGACGGCGTCGATGGTGCCTATGCGCTTGATCTCCACAGCGATCCATTCGTCCTGGCTGTCGCGGCACATGAGATCGACTGGCCCGATGTCGGTCGGCCACTCGCGCCGCACGAGCCGAAAGCCCTCGCCGCACCACTGGGGTGCGTTCGCCAAGAGTTCCTGCAGCTCACGCTCGAGCCCCTCTTTCTCCAGTGATGCCAGCACATCGAGCTCGTGCTCGATGTCCGAGAGCACCTCGGTCAGCCCGATCTCCACGCGATCCTCGTGGCGTTGCTTGCGCACCACCAGCCGCGTCAACGTCCCATTGGCGTCCAGCTCCTGTTCGAGCACCGTCGGCGGCGTCATCCAGTTCAGCGGCTTGACGTTGGGCCCGCCGCCATCGGCCCAGACCATGAAGGTGCCGTCGGCCTTGAGCATTAGCAGGCGCACCGCCTCGGGCAGCACGGTGGTCACACGACCGATATAGGACACCTCGCAGCGGGCGACGATCAGACGCACCGGGGCAAGGGTAACGGGCCGAGCGGTCGCATCGGCCCACCGCTATCGCCCGCCGGCGAGCTCGGTCAGCCGATGGGGATCAGGTTGCCGGCGCCCGCGCCAGAAACGATGGAGATGACGTTGAGCCTGCTGGCGCCTTGGTGCGGCGCGAAGCTGCGCAGCACGTGGCCGGCGCTGTCAAGCCACTGGACCTGCCGAGGCGGGAGCCGATCGTAAGTTCGCGCCAACGCTCGGATAAACATCTGCTCGAGGCGCCTGCGCTTGGCCTTGTTGCCGTACTCACCTTCTTCCCGGCTGAGCTTTCGCTCAAGCCCGTGGAGCAGCCGCTTGGCACGCTTGATCGGTCCCTGCGGTGGTGTGAAGATGAGAGTGTTTTCGTGCACCGCGCCAGCAATGGTGGCGCCGTTGCGGTAGCTGAGGCGCACCGTGGCCACGCCGTCGGGCACGAGGTCGACCACAGGCGCCGTGGAGAGGGCTGATGCCGCGAGAGCACCCCCAGTTTCAATGTCCGCGAATGACAGGCAAGAGGTGCTCACGAAAGGCCGGTGGCTGACGCCGATCTCCCCAACGCAATAGGCGAGCTGACTTTCGAGCTTGCGCTGTTCCAACACCCGCTTGCGCAGCCGAGGGGGCACGCACTTCAGCGGAGGCAGGAAGCTGCGTCTGAAACCCAGCAGCAAAAAGATACGACCTGCATCGGGAAGCTGAGCGAGCTGACGTATGTAGCCGGGGTAGTAGCTGGCAAGCTGGAAGTCAAGCTGGGAGCCGAATGGATTAAGCGGGGGCAGCTGGTCGGCCGGACCGGCGGCGCGCCGTAAGACCGCAAAGCGACTCAGGATCGCCGGGTCGGGAGCGCCGGATAGCGGCATCGGTTCTCTAGATCCCGGGCCGAAGATCGCGCCCCCACTGCACGGCGAGGGCTGTTTGCCATGTTTCCTGGCCACCGCCGCGAGCGCCGGAGCCGACATCGCGACCACGATCGCCCCCGCCAGTAGGCATATAGCCAGAATTCGATACATCCGATCAGCCACCATCGGCGGCGACCCTATCAGCTCCGGCGCGTATCGTTAGGAGGCAATGCCTGGGGCTGTCGCGATCCGCATCTACCGCGCCGCTGGAGGGCTGGCGATTTTGGTGGCAGTCGGCTACCAGCTGGGCCACGGTCTGGGCGGGCGAAGCTGGAGCACGACGAACTATTTCAGCTACTTCACGATTCTCAGCAATCTGTTCGCCGCGGGCATTTTGCTTGCGGGAGCACTGCGAGGTCCGGGGCCACAGTCGAGAACCTTCGATCTGCTGCGCGGAGCCGCGGTGATGTACATGCTCACAACGGGCATCGTCTTCGCGGTGCTGCTGTCAGGGCAGAAGGTGAGCACGCCGTGGGTCAACGCGATCGTCCACCAGATCATGCCGCTGGTGGTGGCGCTGGACTGGGCGATCGACCCGCCGCGAACACGGCTGGCGCTGCGCAGTACGCTGCTGTGGCTGAGCTTCCCGCTGCTCTATATCTCCTACACACTGATCCGCGGGGCGGTGGTCGATTGGTATCCCTACTTCTTCGTCAACCCCCACCATGCGGGCGGGTATTTCGCGGTCGCCGGCGGCTGCCTGGCGATCGGGGTGGGCATGATCGGCCTGATCCTGGTGATCACGTGGGCGGGCAACCGCCGTGGGCAGGGGCGGGCGCTCTCGCAGCCGGCCGCGGCCTAGCCGCCGCGAGAGCTCAGCTTCTCCGTTTCGCTCTCCCTCCCCGCCTCCTCCTCCCCGCTCATGGCCTGGCGAAACTCGCGCATGCCCTTGCCCAGCGCGCGGGCCATTTCGGGCAGGCGCTTGGGGCCGAGGACGACGAGGGCGACGACGGCTACGAAGAGAAGATGGACAGGGTTCTCGATGCCCATGCCTGTTCTCAGGCTAGCGCCGCTTGCAGATCCCTCCGGGCCACTCCCTAGGCTCTGGTGGCATCGTAGCCCAGGAAGCCTTATCACAGCCACCAGGACGTCCCTACCCACCGCCGCCCGAGGCCGAGCCGTTCTGGCCGGCGCAGGCCACGATCCTGACGGCGATCGCCCTGCAGTTGCTGCTGCCCGCTCGGCTCACGGTGGGACCCTTCTGGCTGATCCCGGGGCTGGAGGGGGCGCTGCTGGTGGGCATGTTTCTGGCGACGCCCAACCAGCTGGAGCACGAGCACCCGCGGCGCCGGCGCGTGGCCCTGGGGCTGACGGCGTTCGTGAGCGCCGCCAACGTGTACTCGCTGGCGGCCCTGACCCACTACCTGCTGCACCACCATGCCGCCATCAACGGAAGAGCATTAATCGTCTCGGGGATGCTGATCTGGCTGACGAACTTCCTGATCTTTGGGCTGTGGTACTGGGAGACCGACCGCGGCGGCCCGGGACGGCGCGCGGCCGGACACGACGGCCCTCCCGACTTCCTGTTCCCACAGATGACAGACGATCGCATCGAGCCGCAGGGCTGGCGGCCGAAGTTCATCGACTATCTGTACGTATCGCTGACCAACGCCACCGCCTTCTCCCCCACCGACACGATGCCGCTGACGCCGATGGCCAAGACCATCATGGGCGTGCAGTCGCTGGTCTCGCTGGTGACCATCGGCCTGATCGTCTCGCGCGCGGTCAACATCCTGGCCTGAGCGTCCGCTCCTGCCTGCGTCTCCCGGCCTGAGCGTCCCCCGCTCCTGCCTGCGTCCTTCCTGCCTGAGCCCTCGCCGGAACGTCGTGCCTACGCTGTCGACACCGCGCGCGGCTCCATCGCCAGCGCCTGCACCACCAGCGCCTTGACCTCAGCCCCGGCTCCGAGGCTGAGCGCGCGCTCGAGTGCCTCCAAGGCGCCCTCGCGGTCGAGCAGTTGCAGCCGCAGGCGGCCGAGGCGCTCCCACGCCCCGGCGTCGTCGGGACCGCGCTCGGCGGCGCGGTGAGCGGCTTCCTCGGCGAGATCGACGGCGCCGACGTCTTCGTAGATGCGCGCGGCGAAGCGATGAGCGGCGGGACGCTCGCCATCCACGCGTGCCCAGTCGCGCACGGAGCGGGCGGCAGCCTCGAGGTTGCCGGCCTGCCAGAAGGCGAGGGTCATGAGGCGCAGGACCCCGACGTTCTTGGGCTCGGCGTCGCGCGCATACACCAGCCGCTGGGCCGCGAGCGCGTAGTCGCCTTCGGCCATCGCGCGCTGGGCGGCGGTCATGAAGCGCGCCACGCGCGCCTCGGCGCGATCGGGCTTGGAGAAGTCCACGAAGCTCATGCTGCCCGCAGGCACGGTGCGTACGCCGTGACTGAACTTCACTCGCGCCCACTGCTGCACTTCCTCCTCACCGGTGGGGTCGCCGGTGAAGTAGATACCGGCGACGGTGCCCACGCCCCACTCGGGATAGGACTCGCAGCGGGCGTAGCGGTGCACGACGGAGTGGTCGGGCACGCGGCTGCCGAAGGGGTCGTGCACCGCCTGCTCGTGTGCGTGTTCCCGGGCGCGCTGCTCCTCTTCATAGGCCCTGCGACCGGCCTCCTCGCGCGCGCGTCGCGCAGCCGCTGCACTGACCTTCACAGCGTTGCGCGAGACCCTCCCGCCGCGGCTGCCCTCGGCGAGACGCTCAAGCTGATCGGCGGCCTCGTTGATGGCCTTGAGGTGGCGCTCGTGCTCGTACTGCCTGCCGGCCGGGGCGACATCGGGGTGCCAGCGCTTGGCCATGCGCCGCCGCGCCAGCTGCACCTCACGCTTGTCAAAGGGCGGCTCGAGCTCCAGGAGTAGGAGCTGCTGCTCGATGTCGAGGATCGCTGTGGGCATACCCCGCTTACGTTATCGCCCTATCCTGCCCCTCAATGTCCTCTCAGTACGTCTTCACGATGCACCGCCTGTCCAAGCTGCACCCGCCGGATAAGACGGTGTTGAGCGATATCACGCTGGCTTTCTACCCCGGCGCGAAGATCGGGGTGCTTGGCTACAACGGCGCGGGCAAGTCGACGCTGCTGCGAATTATGGCCGGCATCGATCAGGACTACCGCGGAGAGGCGATGCTGGCACCAGGTGCCAGCGTGGGCATGCTGGCGCAGGAGCCGGCGCTGGATGAGAGCAAGGACGTGCGCGGCAACGTGGAGGAGGCCGTGTCTGAGACCAAGGCGCTGCTCGATCGCTTCAACGAGCTGGCAGCCAACTACTCCGAGGACAGCGCGGAGGAGTTCGGGGACATCCAGGCCAAGATCGACGCGACCGACGCCTGGAACCTCGACACCCGCCTTGACCAGGCGATGGATGCGTTACGACTGCCTCCACCGGAGGCTTCCGTTTCCAACCTCTCCGGCGGCGAGCGCCGGCGCGTGGCGCTGTGCCGCCTGCTGCTGCGCGCGCCGGACCTGTTGCTGCTGGACGAGCCCACCAACCATCTCGACGCGGAGTCGGTGGCATGGCTCGAGCAGCACCTCGCCGAATACGCGGGCACGATCGTGGCCGTCACGCACGATCGCTACTTCCTGGACAACGTTGCGGGCTGGATCCTGGAGCTCGATCGCGGGCGAGGCATCCCCTATGAGGGCAACTATTCCTCGTGGTTGGAGCAGAAGCAGGCGCGCCTGGCTCAGGAAGAGCGCGCGGAGAAGGGCCGCCAGCGCACGATCGCGGCGGAGCTCGAATGGGTGCGCACCAACCCCAAGGGCCGGCGCACGAAGTCAAAGGCACGTCTGGCGCGCTATGAGGAACTGGTGGCGCAGGAGCGCAACGTGAAGCTCGATGACGTGCAGATCCACATCCCTCCCGGCCCGCGCTTAGGCGAGCAGGTGCTGACGGTCTCGCACCTGCGCAAGGGCTTTGGCGATCGCTTGCTGATCGAGTCTTTGTCTTTCGACCTTCCGCGCGCGGGCATCGTGGGGGTCATCGGCGCCAACGGCGCGGGCAAGACGACGCTGTTTCGCATGATCACCGGGCAGGAGACGCCCGACGATGGCACGCTGAAGCTGGGCGATACGGTGCAACTCGCCTACGTCGATCAGTCGCGCGACGCGCTCGATCCCGACAAAACCGTATGGGAGGAGATCTCCGACGGTCTCGATCACCTGCAGGTGGGGGATCGGGTGATCAACTCGCGCCAGTACACGGCGGGCTTCAATTTCAAGGGCTCCTCTCAGCAGCAGCGCATCGACAAGCTCTCGGGCGGGGAGCGCAACCGCGTGCACCTGGCGAAGCTGCTGCGCAGCGGCGGCAACCTGCTGCTGCTGGACGAGCCCACCAACGATCTCGACGTAGACACGCTGCGCGCGCTGGAGGAGGCACTGCTGGGCTTTCCGGGCTGCGCGGTGATCATCTCCCACGATCGCTGGTTCCTGGACCGCATCTGTACGCACGTGCTGGCCTTCGAGGGCGACTCTCAGGTGAGCTGGTTCGAGGGCAACTTCGAGGCCTACGAGGAGCACCGCCATGCGTTGCTGGGCGCGGCGGCAGACCGGCCCCACCGCATCACTTACAAGCGTCTCGTGCGCAGCTGAGAGCGGCTCCGCGCAGCCGAGGGCGCCTCACGCACAGCTGAGAAGCGGCGCCCACACAGCCGAGGAGAGCCGCGTGCGCGGGCCGAGCCGACGTGCCTGGCTGCTCAGCCAGTATTCTCGCGCGCACATGGACGCGCGCTTCGATCGCGACACCGCCGTGCGGCGGATCGCCCCGCCGATATCCGGCGCGGGGCTCCCCACGGCCTCCTTTTCCGCCGATATCGCCCCGGGTTGGCGCGCAGGGCGCGGACCGCATGGAGGCTACCTCGCAGCCTTAATCCTGCGCGCGCTGACCGAGACGGTCGCCGACGCCGGCCGCACGCCGCGCTCGCTGACGATCCACTACGCCAGTGCGCCCGACACGGGTCCCGCGACGATCCACGTCACGGTCGAGCGCGAGGGTCGCTCGCTGAGCACGCTCTCGGCGCGCCTGGAGCAGGACGGCGCCATCAGGGCGCTGGCGCTGGCGGCCTTCTCGGTCCCCTGGCAGGCGCCGCAGGCCGGCGAGCTGCCGATGCCGGACGTGGCCCCGCCCGATCTGGAGCGCCGCGACACCCCACGCCTGTTCGCGGGCGCGCCGGAGTTCACCAAGCAACTGGTTATGCAGGCGCGCGTCGGCGCGATGCCCTTCGTCGGCGCCGAGCACCCCATGGAAATCGGCGGCTGGACCGCGCTGCCAGAGCCCCGGCCGCTCGATGCGCTCTCGCTGGCGCTGTTCGCCGACGCCTGGTTCCCGCCCTCCTTCATCGGCCTCAGCGAGCCCGCCATCAGTCCCACGGTCGATCTGACGATCCACTTCCGCCAGCCCCCGCCGCCGCAGGAAGGGGCACTCGAGGGCATGTGCCTGGGCATCTTCACCACGCGCCTGCTGCGCGAGGGCTTCTTCGAGGAGGACGGCGTAATCTGGGCTCCTGAGGGCACGGTTCTCGTCAACTCGCGCCAGCTGGGCCTGATCCTGCCCACCGACAATCCGGTGCTCGCGCCCGAGAAGCTGGCCGCGCAGGCAGCCGCGCCCACAGCCGATCCGGCTGCTTCCCAAGTTTCTTAGCAGTCGCTAATATACGTCGTCCGAGCATCCCTTCCAGAGAGGAAACGAGTGGCATGGCTGATTACACCGCAAAGCGCATCAACGATATGGAGGCTGCCTTCGGCGGCGGCTTGAAGAAGTGCCGTGCCGAGCTGGGCGTTACCTCCTTCGGCATGCAGATCGTCGATCTGCCGCCCAACTACACCGACTACCCCGAACACGACCACGCCGAGGAGTCCCAGGAGGAGGTCTTCGCCGCCTTGCGCGGCTCGGGCCACTTCGATGTCGAAGGCGAGCGCGTGGAGATCAACCCCGACGTGGTGGTGCGTATCGGCGCGGCCGCCAAGCGCAAGCTCTACTCCGGCCCCGACGGCCTGCGACTGATCGCCCTCGGCGGCACCCCCGGCGCCGCCTACCAGGCCAAGGAGTTCACCGAACTCGAAGGCGCGGCGGCCTAAAGGGCCTGAACCCTCCGCTTCGCTTCTGCCGTCACCGCGCCAGCGACGTCTCGCTGTCCAACCTGAGCGCGGTGGCGGCGATGAGCCGCGCGCAGGCGTGCACGTCGCGCAACTCCACCAGCTCCACAGGCGAGTGCATATAGCGCAGGGGGATCGAGACGAGCGCGGTCGCCACACCCCCGCGACTGAGATGCACGGCATCGGCATCGGTGCCGGTGTTGCGTCCGGAGGCCTCGACGGTGAAGGGGATCTGCTCGCGCTCGGCGGTTTCATGCAGCAGCTCGAAGAGACGCGGATTGAGCGTTGAACCGCGGCTGATGACCGGACCGGAACCGAGCTCGTGCTTGCCCGCCTCCTTGACATCGATGCCAGGGGCATCGGTGGCGTGGGTGACGTCGATGACGATGGCGGCGTGGGGCTCCAGTGAGAAGGCGCTGGTGCGCGAGCCGCCGAAGGTGGTCTCCTCCTGGGTGGCGGCGACGGCCACGAGTTCCCACTTGCCGCCCCCCGCCTCGGCCACCAAGCGCGCGGCCTCCAGCGCCACGAAGGAGCCCAGGCGATTGTCGAGCGCGCGCGAGGCCAGTCTGCCGTCCGGCAGCTCCAGGGGCTCGCCATCGATCACCGCAACATCGCCGACGCGCACGAGCTCGCGCGCCGCCTTGCCGTCCATGGCGCCGATGTCGATGTGCAGATCGCGCACCTCGGCGACCTTCTTGCGATCGTCCTCGCGCAACAGATGGATGGGCTTCTTGCCGATCACGCCGGGAATATCACCCTCGCGGGTCGCAAGCACGACGCGCTGGCCGACGAGAATCTGCGCATCCCAGCCTCCCACCTCGCGGAACCAGAGAAAGCCCTCGTCGTCGATATGGGTGACGATCAGGCCGATCTCGTCGATGTGGCCCATGACCATCAGGCGCCTTGCCTGCCCCTCGCCACTGGCCGGTATACGCGCGGAGGGCGTGCCCATGACGTCGGTACTTACCTGCGCAGCGAATGCCTCGGCAGCGTCGCGCCACACCGCCGCCGGCGCGGTCTCGTAGCCCGAGGGCCCGCGCGCCGTCAGCAGGTCGCGCAGGACCCGGGGAAGACCTGTGCCCTCGCTCATGCGGCCAGCAACCCGCGCAGCACGTACTGGAGAATGCCGCCGTGGCGGTAGTAGCGCTGCTCCTTGGGGGTGTCGATGCGTACGGTCACCGCGAACTCCTGCTCATCGGCTCGTACGGTCACCTCGCGCGGTACCTCCTCGCCCTCGGCGAGGCCGGCGATCGAGAACGTCTCATAGCCGCTCAACCCCAGTGAGGCAGCAGACTCGCCGGGTTTGAACTGCAACGGCAGCACACCCATGCCAACCAGGTTGGAGCGGTGGATACGCTCGAAACTCTCGGCGATTACGGTGCGCACGCCGAGCAGCTTGGTGCCCTTGGCGGCCCAGTCACGGGATGAACCAGAGCCGTACTCCTTGCCGGCCAGCACCACGAGCGGCACGCCCGCTTGCGCGTAGCGCACGGCGGCGTCATAGATCGGCATCTGCTCACCACCGCCCTGCTCCCCAGCGGGAGCTGCACCAGCGGAGTCCGCGCTGGCCGGTGGACCCAGATAAATCGTGACCCCCCCCTCCGTTCCCGGCGCCAGCATATTCCTGAGGCGGATGTTGGCGAAGGTCCCGCGCATCATCACCTCGTGGTTGCCCCGGCGCGAGCCATAGGAATTGAAGTCGCGGGGCTGCACACCGTGCTCCTGCAGGTAGAGGCCCGCGGGACTGTCGCGCTTGATGGCGCCGGCGGGCGAGATGTGGTCGGTGGTGACGCTGTCGCCGAGGACGGCGAGCACGCGAGCGCCTTCGATGTCGCGTACGGGCTCGGGCATGCGTGGAAGGTCGTGAAAGTAAGGCGGATTGCGCACGTAGGTCGAGGACTCATCCCAGGCGAAGCGATCGCCCTCAGGCACGGGCAGCGTGCGCCAGCGTTCATCGCCAGCGTAGACGTCGTCGTAGCTGCGCCTGAACATGTCCGACTGCACGGCCTGCTCGATCGTCTGCGCGACCTCCCGGGCGGAGGGCCAGATGTCGCGCAGGAACACAGGCTCGCCGTCGGAGTCCTCCCCCAGAGGGTCCTCCTGGAGATCGATGTCCATGGTGCCGGCGAGCGCGTAGGCGACGACGAGTGGCGGCGAAGCGAGATAGTTCATCTTCACGTCGGGGTTGATACGGCCCTCGAAATTGCGGTTACCCGAGAGCACGGAGCAGACCGCGAGATCGGCGTCAGCAACGGCCTTTGCGACCTCCGCGGGCAGCGGGCCGGAGTTGCCGATGCAGGTGGTGCAGCCGTAACCGACGAGGTTGAAGCCCAGAGCCTCGAGCGGCTCGGTGAGGCCCGAGCGCTCGTAGTACTCGGTCACCACCTTGGAGCCAGGCGCAAGCGAGGTCTTGACCCACGGCTTGCTCTTCAAGCCACGCGCGAGCGCGTTGCGCGCAAGTAGTCCGGCACCAAGCATCACGGAAGGGTTGGAGGTGTTGGTGCAGCTGGTTATGGCTGCGATCACGACGTGGCCGTGGTCGAGCGTTGTTTGCGTGCCGTCAGCGAGAGTCAGGGGCACCGCTGTTCTAGTCGGCGGGTGTCCAGGCGTGCCATTGGCCGGCGGGTCCGAGGCAGGATAGGAGTCCCCACCGTTGGTTTGCACGTAGTCGGCGACTGCCCGGCGGAAGGCATGGTGCGAGTCGCTCAGCGAGATGCGGTCCTGCGGACGCTTGGGCCCGGCGATGCTTGGCACCACTTCATCTAAGTCGAGCGCGAGCGTCTCGCTGAAAGTGGGCTGCTCGCTGTGCTCATCGTGCCACAGGCCCTGCAGCCTCGCATAGACCTCGACAAGCTCGATCTGCTCGGCGGGGCGGCCTGTGAACTCGAGATAGCGCAGCGTCTCCGCATCAATGGGGAAGATCGCGCAGGTGGAGCCGAACTCAGGGGACATATTGCCGATGGTGGCGCGATCGGCGAGCGGCAACCCAGCGACGCCGGCCCCGTGGAACTCGACGAACTTGCCCACGACGCCGTGTTCGCGCAGGCGCTCGGTGACGGTGAGCACGAGATCGGTCGCGGTTGCCCCCTCGCGCAGCTCGCCGGTGAGCTCGAAGCCGAGTACCTGCGGGATGAGCATCGACATCGGCTGTCCGAGCATGGCGGCCTCCGCCTCGATGCCCCCTACGCCCCAGCCGAGGACGCCGAGGCCATTGACCATCGTGGTGTGCGAATCGGTGCCGACGAGCGTGTCGGGGTAGGCCTGCGAGGAACCGGCGCTGTCGGCCTCGTCCACGAACACCACGCGCGCGAGGTACTCGAGGTTGACCTGATGCACGATGCCGGTGTCGGGCGGCACGACCTTGAAGTTGTCGAAGCCCTGCTGACCCCAGCGCAGGAAGGCATAGCGCTCGCGGTTGCGCTCGAACTCGAGTTTGGCGTTGGTGTCGAAGGCGTAGCGGGTGCCGAATTCATCGACCTGCACGGAGTGATCGATGACGAGCTCGGCGGGCACCAGCGGATTTATCTTGGCGGGATCGCCGCCCATGGCGGCCATGGCATCGCGCATCGCGGCGAGATCGACGATGGCGGGCACGCCGGTGAAGTCCTGCATGACGACGCGTGCGGGCGTGAAGGCGATCTCCTGGCTGGGCTGCGCCTTGGCATCCCAACTTGCCAGCGCCTCGATGTCCTGCGCGCGGATGCCCTCGCCGTCCTCGTTGCGCAGGAGGTTCTCGAGCAGTACCTTCAGCGAGAAGGGCAGCCGCGCAATATCGAAGCGCGCCTGCAGGGCGTCGAGGCGAAAGATCTCGTACTCGCGCCCGCCGACGGCGAGCGTGTCTTGTGCGCCAAAGCTGTTCTGCGACATGGGCCCCCTCGACGTTACTAAGAGCGGCTGGCACTTCCAGTCTCTCAAAGCCGCCGAGGAGGTGGCCTCTCAGCTCTTGGTCCTCAGCTCTTTATCAGCGGCCCAGCCTTGGCGAGCACCTGCTGCATCGTAAGCGGCGGGTCGAATGCCCCGTCCGGCGTGGGGCTCTTATTGATGAGTAGATCGATGGCAGCCGCGTGACGAGCCTCGACCTGCACGATCGAACCAGCGACGCCGAGCACCGTCTTGCCGTGCAGCGAGGGCGCGGCTCCGTTGTAGGCGCCGACGCCGGTGTTCTCGAGCACGGAGGCCAGCGCGAGGAACGTCTTTTCGCTGCTCACGGGGAACACGAATGCGGGCTTCTTCACGGGCGTGCCACCCATTTCCTTGATCGCGCCGGTGAGGGCAGCCACGTGCTGGGCCTCCTCTTCGCCGAACTGTTCTGCGTACGCCTTGGCCTGGCCGCTCAGCCCCACCTGCTTGGCCTTTTCCCTGTAGAAGGCCGTCTCCAGGTACTCCAGCGTCAGCGCGAAGTTGAGGATTTCCACATCGCTTGAGGAGCCCGCTGCGGTGGAGCTCGTGGTGGCCAGCGCCTGGGAGACGAAGGGCGCGACCGCCGATGTCCCATACACCGCACCGGCCGCCAGCGCGCCGCGCACGATGAAACTCCCGCGGGTCATGCCGTGCACCTCGATCGCGCCCAGCTCGACGTTGGCAGCGCTCAGCTCGGAGGTAGCAGCCCACGGCTCGCAGGTGGCAGCCAGCGGCTCGCAGTTGGCAGACCGCAGCTCAGGGCCGGCGAGGCTCGTGGTTCTGTTCTCAAACATTGTCAAGGTTCCTTTCCGCGTCTAGCCCAGGAACGGCTTGACAGCCGCCAGGACAGTGGACATGTCGGCCGGGGCCGCGAAGGCCCCGTTGGGGAGGATGGGCTTCTTCACGAGCGTGCCGAGCGTCGCGGCGTGGCGCGCCTCGACAGAGTGGATCGCCAGCGCGGAGGCCAGCACTTCGGGGCTCTGGATGTTGGCGGCCTGCCCGAGATAGGCCGCGGCGCCGAGGTTCTCGACGGTGTAGGCCAGCTGGGCCACCTGGTTGGCATTTTCAATTGGGAACTTGCCTTCGGGCCTGCTCACCGGGGTGCCGCCGAGCTTACTCACGGCGCCCCTAAGCGCGACTACGTGCGCCTGCTCCTGGGCGCCGAAGTCCTTGATCAGCGTCAGCGCCTTACCGGTGAACAGCTTGGCGGCAAGCACCTTGCTGTAGAACTCTGTCTCCAGATACTCCAGCGTGAGGGCGTAGTTGAGGATGCCGACGTCGCCTCCGGCGGGAGCAGCTGGCGTGGAAGCCGTGGCAGCAGCGCTGGTAGAGGCGGTGGAGCCGCTCTTACTGCTGCCGCCGCAGGCGGCCAGCACAAATGCGCCGAAGCTCGCGGCGCCGGCGCTGCCGGCCAGCTTGAGAAAGCGCTTGCGGTCGGTGTCGTCGCGCACCAAGCGCTCGACGATCCCTGGGGACTCGACTGACATCGGACATACCTCCATTTTGGGCGGGCCGTTTTATCGCGGGTACTGCGCGCGAGCACCGCCCGCAGATCACAGCCCGGTCAGGCCGGCCCGATTACCGGCCCGTCAGGCTGCGCGCGTGACGCAGCCCTTGCCCGAGCGCTTGCCCTCAAGCAGGGCGGTATCGCAGGCGTCGAGCAACATGTCGGTGCTCATGGGGGCGCGCCACTGGGCGACGCCGATGGAGGCGGAGACGCCGGGGACGATGTCGAAGGAGGAGACCTCGAGCATGCGCTCGCGCGCACGCTCAGCGGCGGTGGCGGCGCTTTCCAGGTCGGCGCCGGCGAGGATCACGACGAACTCGTCTCCGCCATAGCGGGCGACGCGGTCAAAGGCGCGGAACTCCCCCATCAGCGCCTGCGCCACCTCGCGCAAGAGGGCATCGCCGGCGGAGTGACCGTGACGGTCGTTGACGAGCTTGAAGTTGTCGAGGTCGATGAGCATGCAGGCCAGCCGACCATCGGTGCGGGTGGCGCGGCCGATCTCTTCGTTCAGACGCCGGCGCATGGCGCGGTGGTTCATACAGCCGGTCACAGGGTCCGTGCCCGCCTCGGCCCGCGCCCGCAGCAAAGCCAGTGCAGTGGCAGCTTGATCAACGAGCGTAGCGGCACTCTGCACGGCGCACTCGGCGAATGCAACGGTATCCCCATCCACCCGAGCCTCATCCACCTGCTGGCGCACGAGGATCACAACCGCCTCCACCTCGCCGCGCACAGAGAGAGGTAGGAGCAACGCAGCGCCCACCTCTCCGCTGGCCGCCAGACGTGGTACCGCAGCCGCGAGCTCGCGTGCCCCACAGGCAATAACGTGGTTACCCGACTCCGCCACCCAGGCGACGCCGTGAGGGCGTTCACCGAGAGGAGCCAGGTAGCTGATGCGCCCATCGCCGCCGAACATATACACCACGACTGCGTCCTCGTCTTCGGCGAGATGGTGGACATGCACCTCCTCCACGCCCAACTCGGCGAACAGCTCGCCGGCAAGCGCACGAAAGATCTCCCGTGGTTCACCAGTGCTGTCAGCGAGGTGGCTCAGTCGCCGCACACCCGCCAGCAGCGACCCCATTTCCGCCGGGCGCTCATAGGTGTCCATACCCATCCCTGCAATGTAGGCGATGGCACGGCGCAAGTCCACCCAGAGGTGCCCTTACCCGTGGAACGTGACCGTTGCGAATGTCCTCGAGGATGGACCCTTCTTGCGCGGGATGAAGCCCACGCGCAGCTTGACCTTCAGCTTGTGATTGCGCCTCAGCGCACTCACGCCGGCACTGGTGAGCGGCACCTTGAGCGTGATCTTCTGGGCCTTGCTGGTGTGCCTGTAGGTGGTCTTGAGGTTGGGACCGCTGCCGCTCACGCGTCCCGCTTCGGGGACGGTGACGCTGAGGATCGCCGTGTGGCCCTTGGCTCTGTGCGAGCCGATCTTGACGCCGCAGCCTGAGAGCACGATCTTGGTGCTCTGCTTGATGACGGCGCCGCTCTGCGCGGTGATGGTGGTGGGCATGCTCAGCGACTGACCGCAGAGATTCACGCCGTTGGCGGTGAGCGCCGAGTTGGAGCCCACGGGCAGATTGAGTTCGAAGCTCGAGACCGGCACATCGGGCACAGAGGCGAAGGTGGAAGTGGTGATGCCCTTGGTGATGTTGGTGTTGCCCACGAGGATTACCTCGACGCCGTTGCCTGTGAGCACGAGGTCGAGATCGGGGAAGGCCTGGCCGCCGTGGGAGACGAAGAAGGCGGGACCGGTTAGCTTCGCGGGCAAGACGGGCGTTGTAACCGTTGCCCCACCCACGCGCGTGCTGGATGGGCAGTTCCAGGGGCTGGCGTTGAAGGTGGCTTCGGGGCAGGCCTTCTGCAGAGTGGTCAGACGCGAGGGCAACTGCTTGGGCAACTGAGCGACGACCGAGCGGATGTTGGCCTGCGGCCCAGTGGGATAGCCGATCTTCACGACGAGGCCGATGCCATTCTTCTTGGAGGCAGTGGCAGCATTGGCGGAAGCGGTGAACTTGGGCTTGAAGCCGAGCGCGCTGCAGTTACTCACCTGGAATGGAGTGGAGAGGCTCTGACTGGCGCCCATGGTGGAGCCAAGCACTGTGTCCGTCGCCAAGACGCCGCAGTTGGTGGGGTTGATAAGGAAGCCCTGGCGGTTGATCGCCATGCTCAGCGTGCGCAGGCGCAGGGGGATGCCCCTGACGATCGTGGGCACGTTCCCGCTGACCGTAACGCGGCCGCTGTAGGGGTTGACGTCGATGCCGGTGCGCACGACGACGGTGCCAAGGTTGAAGGGACCCGTGACGGCGGGCACAGCTACGGTCATGCCGTAGGGCGAGCTGCCCACGGGGCCGGTGAGGTAGACGGGCCCGGAGAACTGCGTGGGCGTGGCACCGGCGCCGACGGTCGTCGTGGCAGTGCCGATCTGCGAGGCGGCGGAGCAGGTGCCCGCTGCCGCCTGTGGTTCCGCGCACAAAGGCACGGAAGGGATCAGGCCGACGAGGCCCGGAGGCAGCGTTGCGGAAACGCGAGAGAGGTACTGCTGCCCATCGGCGCGCCCCAGGTTGAACGTGAACGAACTCTGCGAGCCGGCCGTGGCAGGCGCCACTTGCGTTGACTGGCTGAGCGAGAAGGGCAGCGGCGAGGGACAGGCGCCGCCGTGGCCGTTGCCGTCAACGGTGAAGGCGCTGAAGGGCGTCGCTAGGGGCTGGCCGGTATAGGGGCTGAGCGCAGTGGTGGTCGTAGCGGTGCCGCACACAAGCGGATTGGCCAGCGGCGCGAGCGCGCCGGGCGTGAACTTGAGGATCAGGTCGCTGAAGGGCTGTTCGGGATTTTCGGCGAAGACCACGCTCAGGCGCCCAGTGCTTTCGTTGGGCACTACTTCACCGCGCAGGCGCACGGAAAGGCCATAACGAGCGGACTCGAGATCGAGATAGACGATGTACGGGGGACCCGTGATGGGACCGTTCACGGGACCGCCGAGGTAGAGGCTGCCCACGAGTGATCCCGGCGGCAGGCCGGGCACATTGAGGGTCGCTTCAGCCACTTTGGCGCCCGCGGGGCAGGTGACGGGTTCGCGTGTGTGAATGCCGATCTGCGCGGGCGTGCAAGCTTCAAGGCCATGCGCAGCAGAGGGGTTGAGCGTCATCCCTTCGGGCAACAGCACGGTGGCCGTCTTCAGCTGTGCGGAGTCCAGATGCGCGGGGTTGGGATCATGAGGCAGCACCAATGCGGTGGTGGCGCCGTCGGGCTGATCGGACTGCGTGGTTTCCGGCGCAAGCGAGAAGGTGGGCGCGAAAGGAGCGAGCGCGAAGGGCGGCAGGCCGTTGCAGCCTTCGGTGCCGATAGGCGTTGTGTAGGCGCTCGAAACCTTCGCACCTTCGACCGATTCGCCACTCCAACGAGTGGTGGTCGAGGGGCCCGGGCCAGCACAATTGCTGGGATTGCTCAGGAAGCCGCCCGTGCCGATGTTGCCGTTAAAGATCAGGCGCGACTTCAGCAGCCCCGGCGGGATGTTGTGAATTTCAAATAAGTCGTGATAGTCGCTGGCCCATTCGACATGCCCCTCGATAAAGGTGTGGACGAACAGCCCGGCGCCGACCTGCAGGGCGACCCCGAAATAGGAGGACATGCCAGTTGGCTGTACGAGGTTGTAGACCTTCCCCGAGAGCGGGACGTCGGCGAACACGCCAGGCGCGACTTCGAGCACCGTGATGACTTCGTTCGCGCCGATCACAGATTCTTCCGATCCGGGCGTTGGGCATTCAGGCGCCGAGAAGATGTGCTTGACAGGTTCTACTTCCGTGGCAGTGAAGCCTTTCACCGAGCACTTGGGGACTGCCTCCGGATTGGTGCTCACTCCGGGGGCGACGTCGATGCGCAGGCTCTTGAGGTTGGCCACCGGACCAAGTGTCGTGAACGGCACCGTCTGTATCACCTTGCTGTTGAGCTTAAAGTCAGTGACACCAAAGGGAGGGTGCCCGGCAGCCTGCGAATAGCCTTCCGCTTCCGCCTTTGCCTTGTCTTCGGCCGGCGTCGCGCCCTTTGCGCAAGTGTTGACCTTGCAGTTCGAGGCGAAGAAGCTTTCGACGCCGAATTCAGGCGCGGCGAGAGCCGCAGGGGCGAGTACAGCCAGAATCGCGCTCGTGAGCAGCGCGAGGAGCGAAAAGCGTGCAGGGGACCTCATCCCAAACCTCCCTATTTGACAGAAGGTCTATACCCTGATTCCGCTCCTTCTAACCTCCCGCAAACGCCATCTCACCACTGCAAGAGCATCAGCCCCACGGTGATCCCGGGGCCAATGGTGACCATCAGGCCGCATTCGCCAACCTCTGGCGAGCGCTGCTCGATGGTCTTCTTCAAGACGTAGAGGATCGAGGGTGTGCCGACGTTGCCGTGGTTGGCGAGCACCTCGTAGCTGATCTGCACCTGCTCACGGGAGAGCTCGAGCGCCTCCTGGACACTCTCGATGATGCGCCGTCCGCCGGGGTGGACCACCCAGTGGTCGATCGCCGCAGGCGCGGAGCCGTGTATACGAAGGAAATCCTCGACGAGCTCATGCAGGCCCTCGCCGGCCCTGTCGGGGAGATCGCGGTCGAGGTGCAGGTAGCTGTCCTGTGCTGCCAGCTCGAGCTTGACGGCCCCCAGGGTGCGGCCGATCTGATGGACCTTGGAAGCCACGATCGTAGGGCCTTCGCCCGCGCAGTCCGAGCCTTCATCCTCGTCGCAGTCCTCATAAGGATCCCCGTCGAGCAGCGCCGCCGCGCAGCCGTCGCCGAAGAGCGAGGAGCCGATGATCTTCGCGCGGGAGTCATCCTCGGAGGAGCGCATGAGGATCCCGGCCATGCTCTCGGCGGCGACGACGAGACCCTTCTTGCCGGGGTGGTCGCGCATCGATTGCGCCGTGAGGCGCATCAAGGGCACGGCGCTGGCACAGCCGACGCCAAGGATGTGGTACTTGTCGGTGGAGGGGTCCATGTCGTAGTGATCGACAAGGCGGTGAGCCAGGGTAGGCCCCCCGAGCGAATAGAGCGTGGCGGTTACGACGGTGCCAATCTCCTGCGGATCGACATTCAGCCGATCGACGGCCTGCACAGCGAAGCCAAAGAGTTCTTCCTCGATCTGTGAGGTGCGACCCTGAAGCGTGGTGGCCAGCGAGTCGCCGCTGAGGTTGAGATGGCGGCGCTGCACGCCGCAGCGACTGAAGATGCGCTCGGCGAACTCATCGCCCTTCATCTCGAGCATCGTCAGCACTTCCTCTTGGGAGAAGGACATCTCCGCGTCGGCCAACTCAAGGGCGGTTATGCGCGGCCCGTGGACGGCTTTGAGGGACGGGGCAAGCGGCGCTGCGGCGGTAACCTTCAACTGCAAACGACCCCCTGTTCAGATGGAGCAAGCGTCAGGCAAGGGCGAGACGATACCGGAGCAACCCGCAGAGGGTGTGAAAGGAGCGGTGGATGCAGTTAATCGGCGCGGGTTTGCCACGCACGGGCACGCTGACGCAGAAGGTGGCCCTGGAGATGCTGGGCCTAGGGCCTTGTTATCACTGGGTTGACGTGCTGGCGGATCTGCGTCGGGTGGCGCAGTGGCAGCGGGCCCTTGATGGGGAGGGACCGTGGCAGGAGGTCTTCGCCGGCTTCAACTCCACGGTGGACTGGCCGGGCGGCTTCTTCTACAAGGAGCTGATGGAGTTCTACCCCGGGGCCAAGGTGCTGCTGAGCGTGCGCGAGCCCGCGGCATGGGAGCGCAGCTTCAGGGAGACGATCTGGAACATGGGTCATGGCGAGTCGCTGCTGCGCCTGCTCTCAAGCGCGCGTGCGCAGGTAGACCCGCAGTGGCGTGACTACCTGGCCCTGGTGCAGCGAATGTTCTGGGGACCTGAGGGCACATTCGCCGAAGGCCACGCCACACCGGGGGAGCTGATCGCGGAGATGGAGCGCCACAACGAGGAGGTCAGGCGGGTAGTGCCGGCGCAGCGACTGCTGGTGTGGCAGGTGAGCGAAGGCTGGGGACCGTTGTGTGAGTTCCTGGAGGTGGAAACACCCCCCGAGCCGCTGCCCCATGTGAACGACCGTGAGACATTCATGGGCCGCGTGGCGGATGGAGCAATCACCACCTTACGGGCGTGGCGAGAGCAGCAGATGGCGCTCAGCGCTTGAGCGTAGAGGATCTGCCCAGCACGGCGCCGGAGGCGCCAAGCGCCTGCACGGCCACGTAAGGGGCACTGCTCGCAATTTGAATGGTGCTCTCAAAGCCCGTCCTGGGCGCGGTGGCAATTGGCGCGAGCGCAGCTGCAGAGGAGCCCGCGAGCACGCGCCAAGAGGCGACCTCGGTGGCGCCGTTCCAGCTGGCGGCGACGCTGATCCTGCCTGCGCCAGCGGCCTGCACGGCCACAGACGGCGACGTGGCGGGCTGTCCCTGCCAAGGCGAGAGGTAGGCCCGGAAATCCTGCACATTCTTGCCGAGCGTGGCATCGAAGAGGACATGCCCGGAGGCGTCGAACTCGGTGAGATTTCCCAGGCCGCCGTAGCCCATCAGCCAGGCGCCGCCGGGCAGCGCAAACGTGTTGCCCTGGCTCGAGGCCAGCAATACCTTCGCAGGGTTCACAAAGGCTTTATGCAAGGCGACGGTGTGATTGGTGAGATCGGGAAGCAGCAACAGGCTGCGCGATTGGCGCTCCTTGGGTGGCGTAGAGCCGTTGTCGAACACGGAGATAAGACCGCCGGCCTGGAACTCGGCGTCGTGCTGCCAGTAGAAGCGCGCGCCGGCGCCGAGCTTGAAATTGCTGCGTGAGCCACCGAGGCGCCAATTGACGGCGCCGTTGTGCAGGTCGATGTCATACAGCGCCCAGGTGCTGCGCCCGGAAAGCAGCACGTCTTCGTTTGTGCCGGGATCGATGGAATTAATGTGAATGTAATCCCAGGGATAGCTAGTGCGAGGCACGGGCAGATCGTAGGACTCATTCAGAGCGACATGGCCAAGCGCGTGCCACTCCCACATGACAAGCCCGGTCCTGATGTCGATCTGCTGAACGACGGAGTCTGTGAGGACGCCACCCGCGACACCGTGCACGGAGGTGAGACTCATATGGACAGGATCGAAAGCATCGATCCAGGCGGTGCCCTGCGCAGTGAGCCGGATCTCGTGCAGATCGGCGTGGTAGCCGTTGCCGGCGCGTATCCGCGCGAGCGGACGATAGGTCGAGTCATAGATAACGTCTTCCCCCTGACCGAAGCCGACCTGCAGCACGTGACCCTGCCACCAGGTGAGCGCGGGGTGGCCCTGGTAGGCCTGGACCTGGAAGTTGGTGGCCACCTCGTAGGCGGGGAGCGAGTGAAACCACACAAGCTGCCCCTGCTGGTCGAGGATCATCGGCCCCGGGGAGCCCTGACCCTGGTAAGGAGCGAGGAAAAGATCTCCGGGCGCCGCACCTGCTCGGGCGGGCACGGTCACCTTAAGGCTCGAAGGAGTGAGCGTGGGCGCCGAGCGGTAATGCTGCACAGCATGGGGATCACCGGGATTGGTGGGAAATTCACTGTGACTCACCGAGGCCCGGCGAGCAATGGTGAAAGTGGTGGCGACTGGATGCGCAGAACCTGCGACCTGCACCTGCGCGCTGACAGTCACATGCTCGCCCACGAGGAAGGGGTGTGCGGGGAGAAAGCTTTCACCGGTACCGGTTGAATAGGCGGCGAGGTGCCCGGAATGCGCGCCGCTGCGTGAGCCGGTAACTGCGATCGAGAGCACGTGTGTGCCGGCCGGCCCGAGGAAGCTGATTTGGGTGGTTGGCGAAGCGTCGGGGGTGCCTGGAAAGGGCGAGAGGGCGAGCTGACCAACGCCGGCGGCGGTGGTGGAGGCAGCCGGCGAGGAACCTCCACAGGCCGACAACAGCACGGCCACGAGCGCAGCGCCCAGGGGCAAACCGGCCAGTCGCCTTCCCCCCCGCAGGCGCATCAGCCGCGCAGGCCCCCAGCGGTGAAGGAGCCGCCCGTTGGCCAGACCTGACCGCCGGCCATGCGGAATTGCACGATCGTCGGTACAACCTGTGCGAGTTTTTTTGGAGGGGAGGGAGCCGCGGGCTGTGAAGCAAGCTGGCCAATGGGAAGAGGTAGCGGGTGCACGGTTGCCTGTTGCGCTGGAACGGCGACGGGTGCGGCGGCCGGGGCAGGAGCGGGGGTGGGAGCAGGAGCGGGAGCAGGGGCGGGCGCAGGAGCAGGGGCGGGCGCAGGGCCGGGAGCCCCTGGGCGCACCCGCGGGATCAGCCGGAAGGAGGCGATGGCACCGGCGAGGGCGAGAGCGGCTGCGAGCAGAAAGGCGAGGCGAAAGCCGTCGTCGAGCGCGAGCAGCGGCGCACGGTAGTCGACGTGAATCAGGTGGTTGGTGTACTGGAAGGCAAGCGAGGTCAGCACGGCCAACCCCAGCGCGCCGCCCATCTGGCGCGAGGTGTTGACGAGGCCCGAGGCCAGGCCAGCCTCACGCGGGGCGACACCGGCGGTGGCGGCGATCGTGGAGGGCACGACCGAGAAGCCGAGTCCGACCGACACAAACAGGCCGGGGAGCAGCAGATCCGAGATGTAACCGCCGTTGACGGCGATACGCCCGAAGAGCGCGAGGCCGACGGCCATCAGCGTGAGTCCCGAACCCAGCACAGGACCGGCGCCGAAGCGCGCGACGAGTCGCCCCGCACGCGTGGCGCAGGCCATGATCGTGAGCGCCATCGGCAGGAAGGCGAGACCGGCGCCGATGGGCGGCATCTTCAATACGAGCTGCAGGTAGAGCGAGAGGAAGTACCACATCGGAAAGAGGGCGGCGCTGAAGAGGAAGACGATGAGGTTGGCGGAGCGCAGGAGCTTGCTGGAGAGCACACGCAGGGGCACGAGCGGAGCGGCGGCGAAGCGGGCCTCGATCGCAAAGAAGGCGAGCAGCAGCACGACGCCCAGAGCGATCGGCCCGAACGCTTCAGCGGACCCCCAGCCGGCGACGCCGGCCCGGACGATGCCGAACACCAGCGCCAGCAGGCCGCCGGTGACGGCGAGGGCGCCGGCAAGATCAAAGCCCCCCTCCTTGCTCTGGGGGCGTCGTTCGGGCACGGCCACGCGCGCCACCAGCGCCGCGGCAATGCCGATGGGCAGGTTGATGAGCAGGATCCAGCGCCAGCCAAGGCTCTGCGTGATGATCCCTCCGAGCAGCACGCCGGCGGCGCCACCGGCGCCGTTCATGGCTCCCCAGAGACCGATCGCACGCAAGCGTTCGGGGCCGGGAGCGAAAGAGGAGTTGATGATCGAGAGCGAGGCAGGCGCCATGATCGCCCCACCGAGGCCCTGCAGGGCGCGCGCGCCGATGAGCATCTCCTGGGTGCTCGCGAGCCCGCCGATGAGCGAGGCGAAGCCGAACAGCAGCAGACCGCTGGCGAACACACGGCGCTGACCGACGAGATCGGCGGCACGCCCCCCGAGCATGAGAAAGCCGGCGAAGGCAATCGTGTAGGCGTTGACGATCCACTGCAGATCGTTTTCGGCAAAGCCGAGGCTGTCGCGAATGGAGGGCAGGGCGACGTTGACGATGGAGACGTCGAGGATGACCATGAACTGCGCGGTGCAACAGACGGCGAGCAGCAGCGCGTGACGCGAGGGCGCATCAGCCTTTGCCTGTGCAGCGGCGGCGCTGGCAGTGGGCGCTCTGAAGGTGGCGGTGCTCACAGCGGGGAGGCTAGCCTTAGCCCGCCGGCTTGGCTATCGGTGGCGGGATGACCTTGACGGTGGCGGAGGTGTTCAGGAGTTGCCCCGCGGAGTCGAGCGCCTGCACGGCCACGTAGCCGTTGTCCCCGGGTTCGCTCTTGCCGGGATTGGAGCCATAGTTCTCGGGCAGCGTGATCGAGCTCTCAAAGCCGCTGTCGGGCATGCTTGCAACGGGCTTGAGCGAACCGGGATCCGATCCGGCCAGCACGCGCCAGGAAGCGACGTCGGTGGCGCCGTTCCAGCTGGCGAAGACGGCGGTGGAGTCGCCGGTGGAGAGGATCCGCGCACTCACGGCTGGTCCTTCCAGGGGATGGCCGTGCCAGGGGAAGCGGAAGGCGCGGTAGGAGGACATGCCGGGCGGCAGGTGCGCATCGAACAGCAGCTGACCGCCAGGTGCGAACTCGGTGATCTCGGGCACAGCCCCCCAGCCGATGACGACGCTTTCATGAGCGAGCATCTGGGCGTTGCCCTGAGAGTCCGCCATCAGCGCATTGGGGTGCGTATAGACGCGCGCGAGTGCGGCGCGGTGATGGGGGAAGTCCAGGGCCACGCGTACCCCGCGCGACTGGTAGTGGATGCGCGGGTTGGAGCCATCATCGAAGAAGCTGACGTCACCGTTGGGCTGCATGCGGGCGTCGTGCTGCCAGGCGGTTTCGCTGCCGGGGCCCATGGCGAAACTGCTCTTGGTCCCCCCCAGGCGCCACTGGATCTGACCGGAGCCCTGCTGGAGCTGATAGGCGGCCCAGGTGGAGCGCCCGGAGATGAGCAGGCCGCCGCCGGGCTCGGGGTCGATGGAGTTCAGGTGGAAGTAATCCCAGGGTGTGGGTTTGTCCTTGCTGGGTACCGGCGCGTGGGACTCCCCTACGCCGACGTGGTCGAGGCTATGCCATTCCCAGCGTACGAGGCCGGTCTTGACATCGATCTCCTGCACGGCGGTATCGACGATGACGCCGTTACGCGGCCCTTCGACGGGGGAGAGGTCGCAGCGCATGAGGTTGTAGACGGTGATGTAGGCGAGCTCGTTGGGGGCGAGCTGGAAGTCGTGCAGGTCGGCCTGCAAGCCATTGCCGCCGCGCACCCGGGCGACGGTCTGGTAGTCGTCGTCCATAACGATGGCTTCGCCTTCGCCGAAGCCAAGCGAGAGCACGCGCCCCTGCCACCAGGTCAAATCCTGCTGGCCCTCGTAGGTCTGCATGCTCAGGTTCTCGGCACCGGTTCCGCCGGACAGGGGGTCAAACCAGACGAGGCGCCCCTGCGGGGTGTAGATCAGCGGGCCGAACTGACCGGGACCGGGGCCGACGGTGGTGAGAACGTCCCCGGCGGCAGGGTCGCTGTCGGGTACGGTGACGGACATCAGCGGCGGCTGCAGGCTAGGCGCGGAGACGAAGCTCTGCACGGAGGAGGGCGGCACGGGGGGGTTGGGGAACTCGGGGATCGCGTCGGTGGGGAAGGGCGTTGCGACGCGGAAGCTGAAACCGATGCGCTGCCCGGCTCCAACCCCGCCGTCGAGCACGGCGCGCACGATCACGCGCTCGCCGTTCTTGAAGGGCTCGTTGGGCACGAAGCTGCCACCGTCACCCTGGAAGTAGCCATAGAGGTGGCCGTAGTGATAGCCCGTGCGCGAGCCGGTGACGGAGACGTCCTGGATGTTGGTGACGGGCGTGCCGAGAAAGCTGATCTGGGTGTGGGGATTGGCGGTATCGGTGTCGGGCGCGGGCGAGACGGAGATCTGGGTGCCGGGCAGCGTGGCGTTGTGTTCGAGCGTGGCGGGCAGGCACACGGGCGAGGGACCGCTGGGACCGACAATGGAGTGCGCGCCGGAGAAGGAGCCGGTGCCAAGCACGATCGCCACGACCACCCAAGCGAGCCCGGCAAGTGGCAGGATGAGCAGACCGAACTTCAGCTTCCCGCCCACGGTGCTAGACCACCGCTACTGCGTCGCCGAGTACACCGAGGTTGGGTTGGCGCCCGTGCAGCTCGTGCACGAGGAAGCGGCTGAAGAGCCGATGCGACGGACCGTGGAAGTCCGAGGAGCCGGTGGTGAGCAGCCCGAGCTCCTCACAGCGATCCGCAAGCAGCTGCGTCTGCGGAGCGTCGTGGGTGACATAGAAACACTCCACCCCATCGACCCCAAGCGCCACGAAGCGGTCGATCGAGTCGAGCACCTCCTGAGGAGAATTGATGTCCCAGAAGGGATGCGCCCATACGGCCACTCCCCCGGCATCGTGGATCCAAGTGATCGCTTCCCCCATCGTGGGCTCGGTGCGTCCCGAATACGCGGGTGCGCCGGGAATGAGGTAGGCGGGCAGGAAGGAGGCGACATCGTCGTGGCCTTCTTCGGCAAGGCGCGCGGCGTTAGCGGGATGCGCGAGCACGGCTGATGATAAGTGCGGGCGACCCAGCAGCTTACCGGCGTCCAGCCGCGCTTGCAGAGGCGTCTGATCCACGGCGAACCCCAGCTCTTCGAGCTTGCGCGTCATGCGCCCCGCGCGCGCCTCGCGATCCGCGCGCGCACCCTCCAAGCGCTCACGCAAGCTGCGGTCATTGTGGCTGATGCCATAGCCCAGCAAGTGCAGATCCTCGTAGGCGCCATCGACCGCTGATATCTCTGTGGCAGGCAATAGCGCGATGCCATGAGCGCGCGCGGCGGTGAGCGCCTCAGAGACGCCCTCTACCGTGTCGTGGTCGGTGAGCGCCAAGAGCTCCACAGCGGCACGCGCGGCGCGCTCGATCACGCCGGCCACGGGCAGTTCGCCGTCGGAGTACAGCGAGTGGGACTGCAGGTCGAATGCCGGCCAGGGGTTGCTCATGCGGGGCAGAGAGCGATCTTATAGGGCCGCTAGCCGGCACCGACGCAGCGATACTACTGGTAGGTCACAGGCGGTGGTCCACCTCCCGGATAGCTCGAACCGGAGTTGGGACCCGAGCCGGGAGCCGAGGATCCCGCGTGGGAGCCCATATGCGGGCAGTTGTGATGGGGCGTCGAGGACTTCGGCGCCGGGGGCGATGGGTTGGTATTGGTCTTGGGAGCGGTGCTCGTGTTTGGAGCCGTGCTCGTATTGGTGGTACTGGTTGTGGACGTGCTGGACTGGGTGGTGCTCGACCCTGTACCGGATCCGTTGGGCGCGGCTGCAGCACCGGCGATGCCGGCCGCCACACCTCCCGCGCCCAGCACGACGGTGGCGAGCACCGCTCTGAGCATGTTGGATCGCTTCATCGAACTTCAGACCTCCTGGGATGGGGAGTGCTGCTTACCGATGCATCCATCCTGAGAAAGGCTGCTAAGCGAGGCCCTTGGCTTGTGTAGGAGCTGTGTATGAGACCGGCGGCCCGAAGCTGACGCGCAGCAGCGCACCACCCCCCGGGGCGTTGGCGGCCTTGGCGTAGCCGCCGCCCGCGAGTGCTGTCTGGCGCACTATCGCCAATCCAAGGCCGGAGCCGGGCTGTGCGCGCGCGGCGTCGGAGCGGTAGAAGCGGTCGAAGACGAAGGGCAGGTCGGACTCCGCAAAGCCGGGGCCATGATCGCGGATGCTTAGCTCGCCGTCCTCGAGCGTGACCTCGACAAGACCCCGAGATGGCGAGAACTTGCGAGCGTTATCGAGCAGGTTGGAGACGGCGCGATCGATGCGCTGAGCGTTGCCGCGCAGGAGCGTGGGTGCAAGCTCGGCCTGGAAACGTACATCGCCGCGGCGGCGGGCACGCGTGAGCGCGTGCTCGACGATGTGGTCGAGGCGCACATCATCCAAGGGAGCTGCCTGTAAACCCGCGCCGTTGCCGGCGCGGGCCAGCTCAACGACGTCGCCGACGAGCGCGGTGAGCTCATCGAGCTCGGCAAGGACATCCTGGCGCAAGCTCTCGAGGTCGTGCGGGGGTAGACGCTGTGCCTCCTGGAGGACCTGGATGTTGGCGCGGAGACTGGCGATAGGCGTGCGCAGCTCGTGGCCGGCGTCAGCGATGAGATGGCGCTGAGCCTGCACGGAACGCTCGAGCGCGTCGAGCGTGGCGTTAAAGCTCTGCGCAAGACGCGCGAGCTCGTCGTGCCCGCGGACCTCGAGACGCTGGTTGAGGTCGAGGCTGCCGCTGAGGGTCTCGGTGCGGGCGGTGAAACGAGCGATGGGAGCGAGGGCGGTGCGCGCAACGAGCGCTCCCAGCAGCACCGCCAGCGCGATCCCGATAACGCCGATGAGGGCCAATAAGAGTAATAGCGTGCGCAGCTCGTGGTTGACCTCGGTGAGAGGGCGGGCGACCATCACCGCGCCGCGTGCGCCGGTACCAAAGGTGAGGACACGCAGCCGCGTACCGTCAACGGTTCTGTCGTTGAGCGAGCTGCCACTGCCGTGGCGGGCGATCAGCTTGTCTGCCGCGCTGGGCGCGATTCGTGCAGGCGAGCGCTGCCCGCCGGGCACCACCAGCGAGCTCTGAGGCGAGATGAACTGGACGTAACCCTGCGCCGCGCCAAAGGGGGCGGGCGGAAGATTGGCAGGAAAACCGTTGCCTGCGGGACCACCGCCGTCACCATCGCCGTCTCCAGGAGGAGGGCCGGAGCCAGCGCCACCCTGAGCACTCCCCTGACCGGGACCAGCGCCACCCTGAGCGCCACGCTGGTCTGGCGGAGCAGGAGGGGCGGACCCCACAAACGTGTGTGCGCGTTCGCGCAGAGACTTGTCGATTTCGCCGCGCAGGTCCGAGCGCACACCCAGGTACAGCCCGAGCGCCGCAGCGAACACGGCGAGCGCAACCGACACGCCCGCGGTCGCCACGATGCGCGCGCGCACCGTCATCCTCATGGCTCGCGCATGACGTAACCGGCGCCGCGAACGGTGTGGATTAGATGCGCGGCACCGGCCCCTTCCAGCTTGCGGCGCAGATATCCGATGTAGACGCGCAGGGCGTTGGAAGTCGGCCCGAAGTCATACCCCCAGACGCGCTCGTAGATGACGCTGTGCGAAAGCACGCGCCGCGGGTTGCGCATGAACAGCTCGAGCAGCTGATACTCGGTGCGGGTGAGTTCGACGAACCTGTCCCCCACGATCGCACCATGGCGGATCCCATCGAGGCGCACACCAGCAAACACGGGCACCTCCTCCTCGCCCCCACCCTCCCCGCCGCCAGGAGATGTACGACGCAACAGCGCACGCAGGCGCGCCTGCAGCTCACCGACGTCGAAGGGCTTGGTCATGTAATCGTCGGCGCCGGCGTCAAGACCGTCAATGCGATCCTCGACGGCGTCACGCGCGGTGAGGATGAGGATGGGCACGCGGTTCTGCAACAAGCGCAGACGGCGGCAGACCTCCAGCCCGTCCATGTCGGGCAGGCCCACGTCGAGCACCACCGCGTCGGGGACCTCCAGCGCGATGGCGTCCAACGTTTGCGGCCCATCCTCGGCGGTCCGTACCTCGTAGCCGACCAGTTGCAAGGCCCGCCGCAGCGCCTCGCGCACGGCGCGGTCATCGTCCACCACGAGGATCTTCATGTGCCGATTGTTGCGCGAAGCCGAGTACAGGGCCGGCAGCCGCTCAGCGTGATGGTCGGTTGTCCAGAGCGCATGGCACGAAATTCCAACCGGCGTCCATAGGGCAAAGGGACCGAACGGGGCGAAACTCTCATCAGTCCACTGTCCAGGCCAGCTCGCGGGCGAGCCCGGTGAGCCAGCCCCGACACCGATGAGCAGCAGCAGAGAGAGGTGATGAAACTACGCGACCCTCAACTCCTCAGATCCTTGCTTTGGGCGGTGGCGGCTTCTCGATGGAGAAGGACGGCTCGTTGTTGGACAACTACGTGCTCTCGCTCACGGGCGCGGCGCGCCCGCGGGTGTGTTTCCTGCCGACAGCCTCGGGCGATGCGGACCACTACGTGGTGCGCTTCTACCGGCGCTTCTCCGCTGACTGCGAGGCGAGCCACGTGTCGCTGTTTCGCCGCGATCAGGGCACGGGCGGTGTGGAGGAAGACATCGCCTCGCACCTGCTCTCCCAGGACGTCATCTACGTGGGCGGAGGCAACGTGGTGAGCATGCTGGGGGTTTGGCGGGCGCACGGCCTCGATGAGGTCTTGCACAGGGCCTGGCAGCAGGGCATCGTGCTGTGTGGTCCCTCCGCGGGATCGCTGTGCTGGTTCAGCGAGGCCCTCAGCGCCTTCCACGGGCCCCCGCGGCGCGTGCGTGGCCTGGGGCTGCTGCCGTACTCCAACTGCGTGCACTACGACGCCGAGCCGCAGCGGCGCGAGGAGTACCACCGTTTCGTCGGCGATGGCATGCGCGCCGGCTTCGCCGCCGACGACGGGGCAGCCCTGCATTTCTGCGGACGCCAGCTGATGCGGGTGGTGAGTTCGCGCCCACGGGCGCGCGCGTACAGGGTCGAGCCACGCGGCCACGGTGTGGTGGAGGTGCCGCTGGATGTCAGCTACCTCGGGGCCGACGATGAGCTCTCCAGACACCGCGCATCGGTGGCCGCCGCGTGAGCGTACCCACAGATCTCGATGCCGGTTCCGAGGGCAATCCCGACTCCGATCCGGAGGCCAGTCCCGACGCCGATCCCAAAGGCGCTACTGAGACCAATAACGAACGCCGGCTGATCTTCGCCATGGGCGGCGGGGGCTTCACGATGGAGCCCACCAATCCGCTGCTGGACGACTTCGTGCTGAGCCTCGCGCCGGCAGGTGTGACGACGCCGCGCATCCTCTTCCTCCCCACTGCCTCGGGGGATACGAATGCGCAGATCAACGCCTTCCAGGCGCGCTTTGCGGGCCGTGCGTGTGTGCCCGAACATCTCTCGCTGTTTCACCTACGCGACCTGCAGCGCTCGCTACAGGACACGGTGCTCGAGCAGGACATCATCTACGTGGGCGGCGGCTCGATGCGCAACCTGCTTGCGATCTGGCAGGCGCATGGTCTCGATGAGCTACTGATCGAGGCATGGCGCCGAGGCACGGTGCTCGCGGGGCTCAGCGCGGGAGCGATGTGCTGGTTTGAGGGCGGCATCAGTCGCTCGAGCGGGCCGCCCGAACCCTTCCCGGGGCTGGGGCTGCTCGACGGCTCGCTCACGGTGCACGCCGACGGCGAGCCCGAGCGCCTGCCGGTGTGGCTCGCAGCGGTGCGCCGCGGCGAGTTGCCAGGCGGCTGGGCGGTGGATGACGGCGTGGGGCTGCTCTTTTGCGGCGAGCGGTTGACGCGCGTGGTCAGCTCACGGCCCGGCGCGGGCGCGCAGCGGGTGGACGCGATCGCGGGCGAGCTCGTACGCAAGCGTATTGAACCTGAGCTGCTGGGCGGTGACAGCGAGGCTCGTACGCCCGCCATCGACGAAGATGTGCAGGAGTTGCGTCAAGTGCAGCGCCTGCGCCACGGCATGCTACGCACCGGCCCCTTCGGCACGGGTGGACACGGAGTTCGTGGCCCATAGCGCGAAGGCCAGCACTGCCAGGCCACCGATCGCATCGGTGAAGAGAGTGGCGTAGAAGAAGCCAGGGATCTGGGGGTTGCCGTAGATGAAATGACCCAGCGTGGCGAGGCCGGTAGCGGAGTACACCGCCAAGCACACACGCGCCTCGCGGTAGCGCCCTTCGCGGTAGCGGCGGTAGCCCATGAGCCCAATCCATGTCAAAAGTGGCCAGGCCACGACGATCGCTACGCGCACGACGGTGTAGAAGCTGCCCTTGGGACCCGGATACTGATCGACGGCGATGAAGTTGTGGGTGTAATGGATCGCCGTTGAGAGAATGCTGAAAGCGAGAATTGCCTTCAGGATGGTGAGCCTGCGCGGCTGGTCTTCAAGCACGATGGGCCTCCACGAGTTGATAGATCGTTCTAGAGAAGATACTCTCTTAGAAACCACGAGGCAAGCGAAACCACTAGGCACGCAGAAGGGATCGGGTCAAACCAACAAATGCCCAGCAGCACCAAGGAGCGCATCCTCGACAGCACCGCCGAGCTGTTCCGCCGCCAGGGCTATACAGCCACTGGCATGAAGCAGATCGCCGCCGAAGCCTCGGCGCCATTCGGCTCGGTCTACCACTTCTTCCCGGGCGGCAAGGAGGAGCTCGGCGCCGAGGTCATCCGCACCAGCGGGCGCCTCTACATGCAGCTCTTCGTCGCGGTCATCGCCGAGTACCCGGAGGCGATCGAGGCTGTGGGCGCCTTCTTCACGGGCGCCGCGCAGACGCTGCGCGAAACCGACTACGCCGACGCCTGTCCGATCGCCACGGTGGCGCTGGAGGTGGCAAGCACCAATGAGACACTGCGCGAGGCTACGGCCGATGTCTTTGCGGAGTGGGTCGTCGGCGCCACCGAGTACTTCGTGTTCGCGGGCGCCACGCGCGCACGCGCGCGGGAGCTCGCCTTCTCGATGCTCTCGCTGCTGGAGGGCGCCTTCATCTTCTGCCGTGCCCTGCGCAGCACCGAGCCGATGACGGTCGCGGGCGACGCCGCGGTGGCGCTCGTGCGGGCGGCGCTGGAGGCAAACTGAGGCCCGGGTGCACACGCGCATTTTCAACCGCACCGTCACACACTGCACATTGGCACTGGCCGCGCTGGTGGTTGGCCTGGAGCCGCTACTGGTGAGAAGCCTCGGCAGCCGCGCGCCGGGGTGGTCGCATTGGTTGTGCTCCGCTCACTCCGCCGCAAGCGGACCGCATGCGAGCGGCGGCTGGTCCGGCGGCGCCCTGCACACCACGCTCGCGGTGCTTGCGGTGCACTGGCCGCACTTCCTCCCGATCGTGCTGGCGCTGGGAACCCTGCTCTACCTATGGCGCGCCGATTCAGCCTGGCGTAACGAGGCATCCCGAGAAGCTGTGCCATCGTGGCGCAGCGAGGCGCCCGGCCCCTTCTCAGCGCGCACGTCGCGCACGCCCAGCGGCTGACCGCAGGCAGTGCAGATGCGCCGCTCACCGAGGATGCCGCCGCAACCGCGGTGGCGGATGACTATGGGAGGCCCCGCTGGGGGCGCGGTATAGCGATCGCCCCACTGCATGAGCTCGACCACGATCGGCCAGAGGTCAAGCCCCTTGTCGGTCAGACGGTACTCGTAGCGCAGCGGACGCTCCTGATAGGGGACCTTTTCGAGGATGCCCTCGTCTACCAGCCGCTCGAGGCGCGCGGCAAGCACGTTGCGGGCGATACCGAGGTCGCGTTGCATCTCATCGAAGCGGCGCACGCCGAGGAAGGCGTCGCGCAGCACGAGAATCGTCCACCGCTCGCCGACAAGCTCGAGCGTGCGCGCAATCGAGCAGTTCTGCCCTTTGTAGTCGTTGCCCAGCATCCCCAAATCAATTTACCAGAGATCAGTTGCTTGAAGCAACTTTCTCTGATAGCGTGCGTCCCTTCACGCAACCCACCCGCCTAAACGCGGTCAAAGCGGACGGAAGGAGCAGGTCATGGAGCGCAGATGGAGAGTCCTGTTGGTGGTTGTGGTGGGGGTGTTCATGGCCGGCCTGGACGTGTTCATCGTCAACATCGCCTTCCCGCAGATCCAGCGCGACTACCCGGGCACGAGCCTGAGCTCGCTGTCGTGGATCCTGAGCTCATACACGATCGTCTTCGCGGCCTTCCTGATCGCGGCAGGCCGCTGGTCGGACGCGGTGGGACGCAAGCGCGCCTTCCTACTCGGCATCGGCCTGTTCGTGGCCGCCTCCGCGGCGTGCGCTGCGGCCCCGTCGGTCGCCTTCCTGGTGGGGGCACGCGCCGTGCAGGGCCTAGGCGCGGCGCTGCTACTGCCAGCCTCGCTGGGGCTTGTGTTGCCCGAGTTCCCACCTGCGAAGCGCCACGTGGCAATCGGGATCTGGGCGGCGGTGGGTGGCGTCGCCGCCGCCGCCGGACCACCACTGGGCGGACTGCTGGTGCAGGCGGGCTGGCGCTGGGTGTTCTTGGTTAATGTGCCCGTGGGGCTCGCGGGCCTGCTCGCAGGCTGGCTGGTGCTGCGCGAGGTACGCCATCCGGAGACTGAGCCTCCCGATGTGCTCGGTGCAGGCCTGTTGACGGTCGGCGTGGCCACGCTCGTGGTGGCAATCGTGCAGGGGGGATCCTGGGGCTGGACGAGCGCGCGTATCCTGGGGCTGCTCGCGCTGGCAGCCCTGCTGCTGGCGTTGGTGGCCCGTCGTATCGCGCGCCACCCCGCGCCGATCGTCGAGCCCGAGCTGCTGCGGGTGCGCGCGTTCAGCGCGGCCACGCTGGGCTCGCTGCTGTTCTTCGTGGGCTTCGCGGCGATGCTGCTGGCGAGCGTGCTATTCCTGACTGGCATCTGGCACGAGCCGATCCTCACCGCGGGGCTGATGATCTCGCCGGGGCCGGCGATGGCAGCACTCACTGCGGTGCCCGCGGCACGTCTGGGGAGCCGCGTGGGCCCCGGTCGCGTGGGTGCGCTGGGAACGGTGCTGTTCGCGCTGGGAGGTGTGCTGTGGATCGCGCGTCTGGGAGCGGTGCCGGACTACGCCGGCGACTACCTGCCGGGCATGTTGATCGGCGGGATCGGCGTGGGCCTGGTGATCCCCTCGCTGACGGGCGCGGTCGCTGCGACGCTGCCGCCGGCGCGGCTGGCGACCGGCATCGCGGTGCAGACGACCGGCCGCCAGCTCGGCTCCGCGCTGGGCTTCGCGATCCTCGTCGCCGTGCTCGGCACCCCTCACACCGCGCAGGACTTCACGGGCGCCTGGAGCTTCATGCTCCTCGCCAGCCTGCTCGCGGGAGTCGCGCTGGCCGCCGTGGGGCGGGTGCCGGTGGCGGCAGTCGTGGCCGAGGCCGGGCTCACCAATAGAGCTGGCTCAGTGCTACCCCTCCCACCCATCTGAGGGATGCCCGAGAGCTTCCTCGAGCGTGCGCTCGGGAGCACCGCGTTGACGGCGATAGCGATTCTGGGCATCGAGCATCTGGACGATGTCGGAGCGCTCGAGGCGCGCTTCGGTCTCAGGGGAGCGAGTGGGAGTCCAGTCGAGCAACTCCTCGTCGCCGCCGCTGTAGAAGTGCGCGCCGAAGATGGCAACAGCGATGAGCAGCAGCGGCGTGCCGAGCACGAGGATGAAGAAGAACATCTGCATGCGCTCAGGCTCCTGCGGGCGCGGGCCGCGTCTTGGCAGTATTTGGCTTGGACTTGGCACGCGCTCGCGGAGCAGCGGCAGATTCGTCGGCAGCGGTGCGCATAGCAGGCGCTCGGGGCGCGCGGGCAGGAGTCCGCGAGCGAGAATTCTTCGCGCGAGCGCCCTGCTCGCGCGCTGCGCCGTGCGCGGCAGGACGGCCCGCGCCAGGCGGGTGGCGCTCGGCGAACTTGTCGATCGCCCCATGGAGGGTGGCGAGACGGGAGATGAGCTGGGCCTGAACCTGCTCGAGCTCAGAGACATCGAGCAGGCGCGGCCCCGGAGGGCCGCTTGGCTGAGCGGGCAGCGGCACAAGCGCGGGATGCCTTGCTTCAAGCTCGCCGAGGGCACGCTGAAGGGCGGCGATCTGAGTACGCAGCTGCAGCCGCCGCGATGCCTCGGCGTCAGCGGCAGGACGGGCACTCGCGGGCGTGACATAGAGCGCCGCGGCGACAGCGCGAGGGTCCACGCCGGTGTCCTGAGCTTCGCGAGCGGCGTTGGCCGCAATGGCATCGACGGCAGAGGGTGTCTGCATGGGCGCATCGCCGACGAAGGTGCCCGAGCCCTGGCGGCTGACGAGGACTCCCTCGTGCTCGAGCCGCTGGTAGACGGCGCGAACGGTGTTGGCGTTGATGTGCAGGGCGAGGGCGAGGTCGCGCAAGCCAGGTAGGCGCTGCCCGGGCGCGACGCGGCCGTCGCTGATGCGGGCACGCAGAGCCCAGGCGAGCTGCACGCCAAGGGGAACCTCGGCGTGACGGTCGAGGACGAGATCCTCGAGTAGAGCCGAGGAAGCCTCGAGCGCGGGAGCGGAAAGCTTGGCCGAGGAGGCAGACATCACACCACGAGATTAGCTCGCTTCCGGGCAGATTGACAGTGTTCTAGTGAACTAGTAGACTAGTAAAATGATGAGGGGCCTGGCGGCAGCAAAGGGTCGCATGGAGGAGATCGGAGACATGATGCTGCTGAGCGGCAGGACGATCTCCTCCGCGATCCGCCCGCCCTATCTCTACGGCGAGGAGCTGGTATCGCAGTTCCTGTTCACGCTGCGACTGTGCTGGTTTCCGCTGCTGATCTCGGCCTTCGTGTTCGGCTATGAGGCGCCGGGTCTGCAGGCGGAGAACTTCTACTCGCTGGTAGGCGCGCCGGATCGCCTGGGCACGTTCTTCGTGCTGGCGGCGGTGCGGGAAACCGGACCCTTCATCGATGGAGTGATCGTGGTGGGCGTGGCCGGCACCGCGATCACGGCCGACTTGGGGGCGCGCAAGATCCGCGAGGAGCTCGACGCGCTGCAGGTGCTGGGGGTGGACCCGGTGAAGAACCTGGTGGTGCCGCGTTTCCTGGCGCTGATGCTGGCGACGGGGCTACTGGGCATCTACGCCGTGCTGTTCGAGGTCTACGGCGGTGTGCTGGCCGCGATCACCTATCACCAGCCTTTGGGGCCGTTCTGGGCATCGTTCCTGACGAATGCGACAACGACCGACCTATGGGGCTCGATGCTGAAGACGACGATCGGCGGCGCGATCGTGGCAATCGTGTGCTGCTACAAGGGCATCAGCGCGAGCGGTGGCGCGGAGGGCGTGGGCAAGGCGGTGAACCAGGCGGTGGTGACCGCGCTGTTGGGGATGTTCTCGTTCTATTACGTCTTCACACAGACTCTGCTGGCAACGCACCCGCAGGTGTTGGTGCCGAGGTGAGTCAGTCGATGAGCCGGCGCCCAAGCAGGATAATGGCCAGGCGCCACATGAGTATGCCAAAGCCGACGAGCACTGCGAGGTGCCCGATATCGGCAGTTCCAAGGGGGCCGAGAACGGCATCGCGGACGAGCTGCACGCAGTGGTAGAGCGGGTTGAACTCGGCAATTAAACGCAGCCCCGCGGGGAAGGTGGAGATGGGAAAGAAGGTACCGGCAACGAGGAACATGGGCGTGAGCACGGCAGAGGTGACGTAGTTGAAGTTGTCGATGGTCTTGGCGACGGCGGCGATGACGACGCCGAAAGAGGCGAAGCCGAAGCCGGTGATGAAGCCGATGAAGGGCACGAGCAGCATGCCCCACGAGGGCGAGAGGCCGAAGGCGATAGAGACGAGCAGAGGGGCCATGCCGTAGACGCCGGCACGGACGGAGATCCACAGAACTTCGGCGGTGATGAGCTCCTCGACGTCGAGGGGGGTGGCGAGCATGGCGTCGTAGGTGCGCTGAAACTGCCAGCGCACGAACGTGTTGAACATGCCGGGAAAGGCGGAGGAGAAGAGCACGGCGGTGGCGACGACGCCGGTGCCTACGTACTGCACGTACTTGACGTGGTTGATGTGTGCGACGAGCGAGCCGAAGCCGAGACCGAAGGCGAGCAGGTAGATGGTGGGCTGGACGATGGAGGAGAAGGTGGTGGAGGGCCAGTAGCGCCCGAAGATTGCGATGTCGCGGCTCATGACAGCGGTCAGCGCAGCCGGTTCGAGGCGACGCACGCGGTGCACAGACGCAGTGGCAGACCCCGAGGCGCTAGAACCGCCGGGCGCGCCTTCCAGTGCAGCGCTCATTCGATCAGCTCCCCGGTGAGGGCGACGAAGGCATCCTCGAGGTTGGCGGGACGGGTGACTCCGAGGGGCAGATCGCCGTTGAGAGACTCAGCGCGCAAGATGGCGACAGCGGGGCCCGAGCGCCGGTGCGACCAGCCGCGCTGGGTGGCGAGCTCGTCGATGCGGGCGAGCTCCGGTGGCGGCCCGTAGACCTCGAGCACCTGCTCGCCGGCGTGAGCGAGCACAAGCTCGGCGGGAGTACCCTGCGCGATGACGCGCCCTAAGGACATGACGGCGACGATATCGGCGAGGCGCTCGGCCTCCTCGATGTAGTGAGTAGACATGAGCACGGTTACACCGCTGGAGCGCAGGGAGTCGATCAGCGACCAGAGCTCCTGGCGCACCTGGGGATCGAGCCCCACGGTGGGCTCGTCGAGCAGCACCAAGCGAGGCTGGTGGATAAGCCCGCGGGCGACGAGCAGGCGCCGACGCATGCCACCGGACAGCTCGCGCACAACCGTCTCGGCGCGGGGCACGAGGTTGGCGATCTCCAGCGCCCGCTGCACGGCGGCTGCTCGCTCGGCGCCCGGCACCCGGTAAAGGCGGGCAAAGACAGTGAGGATCTGCCGGCAAGTGAGCTCGACGTCGAGGTTGTCAAGCTGAGGCACGACCCCCATTGCCATGCGCGCCTGCTTGGATTCGCGCGGCAGCACGTGCCCGAGCACTTCGATCTCTCCTGCATCGGCGAGGGCCTGCGCGGTGAGCAGGCGCATAGTGGTGGACTTGCCGGCGCCATTGGGCCCGAGCAGACCGAAGCAAACGCCGGCGGGCACCTGCAGATTGAGCCCATCGACGGCGGTGATGTCGCCGAAGCGCTTGACGGCGCCGCGCAGTGAGATAGCCGATTCATTCATCGCGGTGGCAGATCCTGTCAGACGTGGGGAGAATGGGCCGAGTAGGCTGCGTGGCAGGCCATGACGATGAAGCAGGAGGGAGCAGGAGCGAGATGAGGCTGATAGGAGCGGGGTTGCCCCGCACGGCGACGCTGACGCAGAAGATGGCGCTGGAGATGCTGGGGGTGGGTCCGTGCTACCACATGGTGAATGTGCTGGGCGACCTAGATCAGGTCGAGCTATGGATGGCGGCACTGGAAGGCAAGGCACAGTGGGAGACGATCTTCGCTGGCTTCAATTCGACGGTGGACTGGCCCGGGGGCTACTTCTATGAGGAGCTGATGGAGGTCTACCCGCAGGCGCTGGTGCTGCTGAGCGTGCGCGACCCGCAGGCGTGGGCCAAGAGCGCGCACGACACGGTGTGGAGCGTGCGCCACGGGGAGTCCTTGATGCGGCTGCTGTCGAGCGCCTGGGGCGAGGTGGACCCCAAGTGGGCGCGTTTCCTGGCAATGGTGGATGGACTGCTGTGGAAGGAGAAAGGCACGTTTGCAGAGGGACACGAGACGCTCGAGCAGTTGGCGGCGGGCATGGTGGCCTTCAACGATGAGGTCAAGCGCAAGGTGCCCGCGGAGCGGCTGCTGGTGTGGGAGCCCAAGGATGGCTGGGAGCCACTGTGCAGCGCACTGGCTGTACCGGTGCCGAGCGAGCCAGTGCCACACGTGAATGACAGCGAGGAGTTCGTAGCGAGAGTGATCGATGGCGCGCTGGGCGGTCTTGCGGCGTGGCAGGCGCAGCGGACAGCAGCGGCCCCGCATTAGGCGCTCTCGAGACGGCGTTGCGGCAAGGGTCCCGGCCCGGGGACGCTGTGACGTCGTCGGCCCTTCCTACTTGAGGGGAACCGTGACGTCACCCTGCTCTTCGAGCAGGGTGCCCCAGGTATCCCAGGTCATACAGAAGCGCCCGCCGAGCCCATACTGCGTGCCCCAGCTGTTCCAGAACCAAACGAGCTTGTTAGGGGCGTCAATCTCATCGGCGACGATCTCGTGGCCACCGCGAACGGTGCTCGAGGGATCGAGCTTCACAAGGCCGGTGGCGGAATCGGGGGAGTCAAAGCTGCTGTACCACTTGATGCCGGTGATGACGGGGCGCAGCACGAGCGCCTCGAGCGCCTGCTGCAGACCAAAGGCGTGCTGGTAGGAGGAGAGCAGGCCGAGCTGTTTGGCTGCCTTGCAGACCATTAGTCCGCTGCCGCCGGGATCGTTGGGCGGATAAGGCTGGCCCTCGAGCTTCGTCTCCAATTCGTAGAGCTGGACAGCGTCATGCTCTGTGAGTGGCGTGCTGCCGGTGAAATCGGGGGCGGAATCGAGCGCGCCGCAGAGAGCGTTGGCGGTACAGGACCCGATTTCGCCCTGGTTGAGGGGTAGACCGGTGGCCTGATGCTTGACGCTTTCGATCTGCGGAGCCCGCTTGGCCGTGAATTCGCGCGAGCGCGGGTCGTGTTCGACGTGACGGCCGAGACGCATGCCCGCCTTGATCTGCTCGGGCAGGTGCGCCTTACGGATTTCGTTGGCTGGCGCCATGGGAGGTCCTTTCGCGGTGCATGGGGTGACAGACGTCTACTGGACCTTGAGTTCTACATTCCGAGACTCATGCTGTCAATCGATCATGCACGGTTTAGTCAGATTTGTCACCATCTATCCGAACAGGTGTGATTGAGGCGATCATCGGGTAGGGGTCCGAACCGCGACACAACACGCACGACAAGACGCCACACGACACAACAAGGAGATCTCACATGGGTCATCGCACGCTCGCCGTCATCGCGACGGCACTACTCGGTTCGGCAGTCGCTGCCACGTCCTCCTCGGCGCAGCTGCCGGTCATCTACAACGGCATCCTCGGCTATGCGCATGTGAGCGCCACGGCCAGCCCGCCGGGCGCAAACAACTTCTCCTGCAGGCCCTCGGCCGCCCATCCGCGGCCGGTGATCCTGGTGCATGGGACCTTCGCCGATATGTCTGACAGCTGGCAGGCGCTCTCACCGCTGCTCTACGACAACGGCTACTGCGTGTTCGCGTTCAACTACGGCTCCTACGCGGGCAGCGGGGTGTTGGGGATATACGGCGTGGGCGAGATCGCGCACGCCGCCGGCGAACTCTCGGCGTTCGTCGATCAGGTGCTGACTGCGACAGGGGCGAGCCAGGTCGATCTGGTCGGCCACTCCCAGGGTGGGATGATGCCTCGCTATTACCTCAAGTTCCTCGGGGGCGCCGCGAAGGTGCACACGCTCGTCGGGCTCGCTCCCTCCAACCACGGCACTACGCTCAACGGGCTGACCGTCTTAGCGAGCTTCTTCCCCGGCGCGAATGCATTCATAGGTGTCCTCTGCCCTGCCTGCGAAGAGCAGGAGGCGGGCTCAGCCTTCCTAACCAACCTCAATGCGGGCGGCGATACGGTGTCCGGCGTGAGCTACACCGTGATCCAGTCGGCAAACGACGAGGTAGTCACCCCGTATACATCGGCATTCCTCACGGGCCAGAACGTCACGAACATCTTGCTCCAGCAGCAGTGCATCCTCGACCAGGGGGAGCACCTGTCGATGCCCTATGACCACATCGCGGACACCGATGTCCTGAACGCACTTGACCCCACTCACCAGGTGACTCCTGCCTGCACGCCGGTCCTGCCGATCAGCGGCGGGTAGGAGACCCTCGCGCACGTTCAGCGACCGCGGCAAGCGGCTCTATGCCAGCGGTCGCAGAGCGTGTCCTCGGACCCCGAGATGGATTAGCGCGAGTCGCGCTGAACGACCGGTCCAGCTGAGCCAGCGCGTCTGAGAACTCACGCCAAGCGCGAGGGAGTGGTTCGAACATCGATCAAAAACGGGGCTGGCGGGACAACGTTCGAACCATGACCCTGTATGGCGTCGCATCAGGAAGCTACATCGGCAGCGCTTTGGGGAAGATAACAGAATGCCCTACTGAATGCCCTATACTGACGCAAATGCGTAAGACCAGCGTCTATCTCGATGAAGATCAAGCCCAGCGCCTAGCGACGCTCGCCCGCCAGGAGGGATGCTCACAGGCGGAGATCCTGCGCGAGGCCGTGGCCACCTATCAGCCCAAGCCGTCCCAGAACCGGAACTTCGCTCTGGCCGGCTCCGGGCATGGCGATGGATCGTCGATCGCCGACGTACCGGAGGAGGATCTGCTCAAGGGCTTCGGCGAGTGACCGTCGTCATCGACGCAGGCCCCCTGGTGGCGTTCGGCGACGCCAACGATCCGTACTTCGCCCAAATCGACCAGTTGCTGCGGGCTGTCGATGGGCCGCTGGTAATTCCGGCGCCTGTCACGGCCGAGGTGGACTACCTGCTCGGGCAGCGCGTTGGACGTGGGCCACGACGAAATTTCATCGCCGATCTCGCCGCGGGACGATTCACCGTCGCCTGTTTGGAGCGCGAGGACTACGCCACGATCGGGGAGCTCGACGCGCGCTACGCAGACCTTGGGCTTGGGCTTGCCGACTGCGCGCTCGTTGTGGTCGCGAATCGGTACGGGACCGATCGCATCGTGAGCTTCGACGAGCGGCACTTCCGTGCCGTCACGCCGCTTGGAGGCGGAGCCTTCACGATCCTGCCCAGCGATAGCTGATGACCGGTCAGCAGAGTGGGTGCCTACATCGAAATATCCCGCCTGGCGGCCGCATCGGGGAGCTGCACACCCTGAGCTTTATCAGCCTACTGCCCCTTCTTCCGGATCATGCACCGTAGTGGCGACCACTTTTCGTCGAGGCCGGGGGCCAGCAGGTAGACGATGCCGCCCAGCCCCAGGAGCGTGCCACAGCCAAGCAGAATGTTCCGGAGGCCGCCAGCAAGGATTTCGGCTTTGTCGAGAGTGTCGAGTGGTGGATGACGTAGCTCGTTGACGATCGAGTAGGTGTGGAGCCCTGCCAGGCCCAGCGCGCAGCGAGCAGCCCGCAGGTTGCGAAGAATGCCAAACCCCCCACTGGTCCTTGTGCCAGTTCAGGCAGCCATCGCGCAGACGCGGCGACCCCTGCCCCGAAGCACACAAGGAATATGAATCCAGGCACAAGCACGTGGCGACCTTACTTCCAGTCTGTGTGTTCTCAGAATCGTGTTTCTTGAATACGCGCCAGCCGATAGGCCAGCGAAGCGCGCTCCACAGACGGCTGTGATGTTGCCCCGCTGGCGGTACGGGGATCGCGGGAAAGTCCTCGAAATCTCCGTGGCCCCTGATCCGAAGGCTCCACGAGGAGCGGTTTGGTGCGCGAATGCTTGAGCGCGCGTAGGTAATCCGCGCGCCGAACCAAGCCCGGCGAAACTTACCCTTCGCCGGGCTTGTCGTGCGCGTAGCGCCTACCGGAGGATGCCCACGATGGCAGCAACGAGGGCGAGAATCGCAGGTCCGGCGAGCGGATTGTGACGCGCCTGAAGGCCGCTCGTGACGATCATGGCCACCAGAACCAAGCACACCAAGGTCTCGATGAGGAAGCGCCAAGCGACCGCTCTATCCGAAGGACCTTCGTTGAGCTTCTCTTTGCTCCCACTGATTCCAGGCACCGACGCCTCCATCCAAAGGGGGGAACCGCGGTGTGGCGAAGGCACAAAGCCCCCACACATCTGACTGGAATTGGCACCTCTCCGCGTGCGGCGCGGTGGTTGCCGGGGCTTCGTAGGGCCAGTCCCTCCACCCCTCTGGATGTGCTGCACTACATAGGACCTCTATAGAGACCTAGTCACGTCATAGCAGCTTCGCAGTCATAGCCCTTCTGTCCTTCAGAACTACTTTCGGGCCAGCCGCAGCTCGGGAAATTGATCGAAACTGTGCCCCGAGGCAGACCGGTCTACGCGGCCCGGCGAGACGCAGCTCGGATGAGGGACCTAACGACCTCTCCCGGCCTCTCGCCTTGGTTCTCCGCGATCCTTTGTAGCGCTGCGGCGTCATCTCCGTCGAGGGTGACCTGCACAACAAGATGCCGGTCACGAGACGCCTCGACGACCTGCACATCTGCCGGATCGACCTTCTGGAGCTCCTCATCGAAGTCCCCAGGCTGCGGATCTAGATCGGGATACATCATGACCTCTCCAAGATCATACGCTCGGCGAGCGTCGATTCCCAGCCCGTGACGAGCAGCCATGTCGTCGGCTCGATGGTCTCCTCGATCACCAGCGTTAGGAATCGGCCGGCGTCGCTGCGCCCGACCAGAAGCCTGCGCACTTGCCGCTGGCGGCGTTCTGGTCTGCCGCGTCGATTCCTGATCACCACGTGACGATTCCAGATCGCCTGCTCGGTTTCGGCGATGGCGATTCCACGGGCTCCAAGCTTGTCGAGAGCGACCTCCGTGGCAAGCAGTTGGCTGACGACATCCGGCACCAGACAAGCATGACCAACATAGGGGACACAACTCTGGCTGCGGGGAAGGCCGGCGGGTTTCGAACAACGGCCTCAAACTGAGCGAAAACGGAGAGGGAGGGATTCGAACCCTCGAACGAGGTTTCCCCCGTTACGCGATTTCCAGTCGCGCCCGTTCAACCGCTCCGGCACCTCTCCTGGAACTGCAATGGCAGTGCTCACAGGCTACGACACAAGCCGGTGCAGGCGCTGCTAGGCTGCGCTGCTGATGTTGCCTCTCGCAAGCGCAGCCGTGTCGAAGGACATCGGTCTCATCGTCACCTTCATCGGCATCGGCGTGATCGTCAACATCATCGTGGTGTACATCGCCGTGCAGGTGCGCGGCGAGCGCCATCAGAACCAGAACCGCTAGCTCAGGCGCGGCAGCATTGAGGTCGCTGGCGCCGCTCGGAAGCTCGATTCAGGCCACGTATACGGGTGTGCCCACGGGGGTGCGGCTGTAGAGGGCGATGACGTCGGGGATGCGCATGCGCACGCAGCCGTGCGAGGCGTCGTGGCCGATGGTGGAGTACTCGGAGGGGTCGATGCCGTGGATGCCGGCGCCGCCGTTGAAGGCCATGAAGCGCGCCTTCAGGGGATCCTGGGGGCCGGGCGGGATGGTCTTACCCGCCAGCGCGCCCGCCCAGGCGCTGTTGGGGACATACCAAGGGGGATCGACCTGCTTCCACTGAATCGAGTAGAGGCCCGCCGTGGTTTCAAGGCCCTGCATGCCCACCGCGATCGGGTAGGTCGAGGCCAGCTTCAGATGGTCGTAGAAGCGCAGCGTAAAGGCGCCGCGGTCGATCACGATGTAGGCGGGATACTTCGCCGCCAGCTGCGCCGTGCTCACCGCGGGGTGCACGATGTGCTCCGGCACGCGCACCGAGCTGAGCACCGACGCACCCGTAAGCGCCCGCTCCACGCGCAGACGCAGCAGCCTCGAGTTGACCACCACGCCACTGTGACCGCGTACCTCGCTCAGGCCCGTGGCGTTGGGCTGCACGGAAGCGTTGATAGCGGGGTGGTCCACCGCGGCGCTCACGCGGTCGGCGAACTCGCGTACTGCCGCGTGCGAGTAGTGCGCATGCAAGGGGATGTCGCGGTTCACGCTGCCGCCGAACAGACCTCGGAAGGTGCGCGAGAAGATCGATCCCTGGCGGCTCGCGTTCACGGCCTGTTCCACGAGACTCCCCACGTCGATCGTCAGCCCCACTTTCTGGCCGCTGATATGCCAAGTGTGCGTGCCATAGCGGACGGTGACCGGCTGATCCAGGCGCATTGCCAGTTCGCGCGTCAGCTTCGCCTTGGCCGCCGTGGCGCTGAGGCCGCCCACCTGGACCCCACCGATGCTCACGCCATGCGCGATGTCCTGGCGGCGCGAGTGATCGTAGAGATACATCGCGGCCACCGCCAGCACCAGCACGCCCAGCAGGCCGGCGAGGAGAAACGTAGGGTTGCGACGGGCGGTGCTCATCGTGCTCATCGGCTTCTCAGACGGGCTCCACGTGCAAGATGGCTACTGGGGACTCTTGGGCAAAGGGACTCCAGACCAAGCCCACGGCTCGAGTCCAGTCTACCCACGCGCTGGACGTTCCAGTCCCCATTGCAAGAGGACTTTCTCCAGAGTACGCCTCAGACCTGCTGGTAGATCAAAAAGACGTTCAACGCCGTAATCACCGCGGCTAGGCCCACCGCGAGGATCGTGGTGGGCAGGCGATTGACGTGTACGCCCATCACGCTGCGCCTGCTGGTGAGCAACACCAGCGGGATCAACGCCAACGGAATACCGAAGGACAGCACCACCTGACTGAACACCAGCACCTCCGTGGGCCCCAAGCCCAGGGCCAGCACGAGAATCGCCGGCAGCATCGTCAGCAGACGCCGCAGGAAGAGGGGGATGTTGAAGCCCACGAAGCCCTGCATCACGAGCTGTCCTGCGTAGGTGCCCACGGAGGAAGAGGAGGCTCCCGAGGCCAGCAGCGCCACGGCGAAGGCCAGCGCCGCGCCGCCGCCCACGAGCTGGCCGAAGCCCGCGTGGGCTTCGCTGATGGTGCTCACGCCGGTGTGGTCCGTAGCGTGGAAGAGCTTCGCCGCCACCGCCAGCATCGCCATGTTCACAAGCCCCGCGAGGCCCAGCGCCACGATCACATCCACGCGCTCGTACTTCAGCACCCGCGAGCGCTCGCGATCGTTGCGCACCGGCGTACGCCCATTCGTCAGCGCGCTGTGCAGGTAGATCACGTGCGGCATCACCGTCGCCCCGATGATCCCCACCGCCAGATACAAACTCGAGGAGCCCGCCAGGTGAGGGACGAGGCCACCCAGCGACTCCCGCGCTGAAGGCCCGATCTTCAAAGCCTCATAGAGGAAGCCCAGGAAGATGATCCCCAGCAGCGCCGAGATCGCCAGCTCAAAGCGGCGGTAACCGCGGCTCTGCAGGTGCAGGATGGCGAAGGCGATCACGCCGGTCATCAACCCGGCCGGCAGCAGCGGCACTCCGAACAGCAGGTTCAAGCCCAGCGCGGCCCCCACAAACTCGGCCACGTCGGTGGCCATCGCCATGATCTCCGCCTGCACCCACATGCCCAGGGACGCTGCACGCGAGTAGCGCTTGCGGAAGAGCTCCGGCAGACTCGAGTCCGTCACGATTCCCAGCTTCGCCGAGAGGTACTGGATGAGCATCGCCATCAAATTGGCCGCCAGCACCACCCACAGCAGCAGGTAGCCGAATTGCGCTCCGCCCGCGATATTCGTCGCGAAGTTGCCCGGATCCACGTAGGCGATCGCCGCCACGAATGCCGGCCCGAGCATGCTCAGCATGGCCCGCAACCGTCCTCGCGCAAAGAGCGCCTCCAGCGCGCTGGGATCGACCCCCGCGCCGGTGCCCGCGGGCGCGCCGGCAGCAGGAAGCGCGCCCCCTCCCACTCCCTCCAAGACAGGCGCGGGTACTCGCGCGGGCAACGGTGTCACGCGACCCCTTCGCGTATCGCAGTGCGGGGCGGCGAAGAGGCAAGGTGGGTGCGAGGCGAGCCTACCCCCACGTCCACGCGCATCGCTCGCGCCAGCGCGCCCCCGAGCGTGTGCTCGTGCGCGTGCTGCTCCGCGCCGAAGCGCACCAGCAGGGGTCCTCCGAAGGGCTGGTGCTCGAGCACCTCAAAGGGATCGCCCGGGGAGATACCCAGTCCTGCCAGGTAACGCAGCATCTCGGGGTCCGCGTCGCTGACCCGCACGAACACTCCTCGCTCCCCCACTGCCAGGCTGTCGAGCGCGCGCGTCGGCGTCTGCACCAGCTCGAGCTCGGCGTTTGGAATCGGGTCCCCGTGCGGGTCCGCCGTCGGGTTTCCCAGCTTCGCCGCGATTAGCGCCTCAAGCTCCTCGCTGATGACGTGCTCCAGCACCTCCGCCTCGGCGTGCACTCGGTCCCAGGGCATCTGCAGCGTCTCCGCCAGGAACAGCTCGAGCAGCCGGTGATGGCGGATAACCTCCAGCGCTACCCGCCGGCCCTTTGCAGTGAGCGTCACGCCGCGATAGGGCACGTGCACGGTCAGATCCAGCTCGTCAAGCTTCTTCAGCATCGCCGACACCGAGCCCGCCGTGATCTCCAGACGCTCGGCCAGCGCGTTCGTGGAAACGGGCTCCTCGCGTCGTGATTCCAGCGTGAAGATGGCCTTGCAGTAGTCCTCTACCGCCTGTGTGCGCGTGATGTCGCGTGCGGCCATAAAAAGAAGTTTAGCCATGCCAAGATTTTTGTCAAGGCGCGGTGTGTAAACGCTTCGCACGCCCTCGCACTGGTGGCCGACAGGGGGGTCACAACGCGTGAGTCCGTCCTTTTGTAAAAGATGCACTCCAAGTGGATCGCGACTTCGAGCTCCAGACCCACCGCGCCGAGGACCGCCACTGGTGGTACTGCGGGCGCCGTCGCGTACTCGATGTCGTTCTGCGCACGCTCTCCGTGCCGCCGGGCACAAGGGTGCTTGACGCCGGCTGCGGCTCCGGGCGCAACATGGTCGATCTCCAGCATTACGGCGAGGTCACGGGCATCGAGCTCTCCCCGCCAAGCGTGCAGGCCGCCCGTGCCCGCGGCGTCGGTGAGGTCATCGAAGGCTCGGTTCTGGAGATGCCCTTCGCGGATGCGAGCTTCGGGCTCGCGGTCAGCCTCGACGTGATCGAGCACCTCGAGGACGATGTCGCCGCCCTGCGTGAGCTGCGCCGCGTCGTGGCGCCGGGGGGCAGGCTGCTGGTGACGGTCCCCGCCTACCAGTGGCTCTGGTCTCGCCACGATGTCGTCAACCACCACCACCGCCGCTACAGCCGCGCGACGCTCGTTCGTGCCGCCGAGAGCGCGGGCTGGCGGGCCGAGCGCACCACGCACTTCAATTCGCTGCTGCTGCCGCTCGCCGTCGCGATGCGCGCACTTGAGCCTTTGGATCGGAGGGACAAAGGAGCGAGCCTCGATCTCTGGATACCGCCCGCGCCACTCAATTGGACGCTGCAACAGCCGATGCGCCTGGAGGCGGGGTTGATCGGGCGAGGCGTGCGCATCCCTGTTGGGCTCTCGCTGCTGGCGTTATTCGCCTGAAGCCGCCCGATTCAGACTGCACCACCTTTACTGCCCGGTCGCCTGCACGGGGTGCGCGCGAAAGGTCCAGGCCCGGTTGGCAATGAACGTGACCACGACCACGACAGTGATCGCGACTGCCTGCCCGATCAGCTCGCCCATGCCAAGACCACTGACGCAGAGCGCGACGAGGCCGAGATTGAGCAGCAGGCCACCGCTCTGCACAACCCCCCAGCGCACCGGTGTCAACGCGTCGCCAACGTGGCCGCGGAAGGTCCAGCGGCGGTTGAGCAGGAAGCCGTTCACGGCGCCCACCACGAAACCAATCCCTGAGGCCGCCAGATACCACACGTCAAAGCCCTTCAGCAACAGCGTGTAAACAGCCAGGAAGAGCAGCGTGTTGCTGACACCCACGATGCCGAACTTGACGAACTGCACCATGACGGGCATGCTCAGCTTGCTTTCAGGTTTGTTCTCTACCCTTCTCACATAGGACACTTAACCAGCTTCGCTCCGGTTAACCAGCTTCGCTGCGCCTCAGCCAGATGTCCACCACAACTCACCAATCCCACCCCCCGCGCTCGCTTTCGCTCCTCAGCGTCGTCGCCCCCGTCTACAACGAGGAGCAGCTGATCGAGCCGTTCGTGCAGCGCACCAGCGCCGCCCTCGCCGACTATGCCTTCGAGCTTGTGCTCGTTGACGACGGCTCCTCCGATGCCACCCCGCAGCTGCTCGATCGCCTCGCCGATCAGGACCCGCGCGTGCGCGTCGTACACCTCTCGCGCAACTTCGGCCATCAGGCCGCGCTGACGGCCGGCTTAGAGCACGCCATCGGCGACGTCGTCGCGATGATCGACGCCGACCTGCAGGACCCCCCCGAGCTCATCCCCACGATGATCGAGCGCTGGCAGGAGGGCTCGGACGTCGTCTACGCCGTGCGCAGGCAGCGCGAGGGGGAGACCGCCTTCAAGCTCGCCACCGCCTCCTGGTTCTACAAGCTCTTCGACAAGCTCGCCCAGGTCGACCTCGAGCCCAACTCCGGCGACTTCCGGCTGCTCGACCGCGGCGCGCTGAACGCGCTCTTGGCCATGACCGAGCGCTCGCGCTTCCTGCGCGGCATGACCGTCTGGGTCGGCTTCACCCAGACCGCCGTGCCCTATGAGCGCGACGCCCGCCACGCTGGCGTGACCAAGTACACGCTGCGCAAAATGCTGCGCTTCTCACTCGATGCCATCGCCTCCTTCTCGCACCTGCCCCTGCAGCTGGCCACCTACGTGGGCATCGTCTCCGCCGGCGTCGCCTTCATCGCCATCCCCGTCGTCATCGGTCTGCGCCTCGTCGACTCCTACCTGCCCGGCTTTGGCTCTATTACCATCGCCATCCTGCTCCTGGGCGGCATCCAGCTCATCGCCATCGGCGTCATCGGCGAGTACGTGGGGCGCATCTACGACGAGGTCAAGCACCGTCCCCTTTACATCGTCCGCGAGGAGCGCAACCGACCCCAGGATGGACCACTGGGACTCGCCGCCGGACCCGTCGAGCGCGCCGGGCTCTCCGCGCGCGTGCCCGACCACGTCGCCTGAGGGCACCAAGAGATCGGACTTGCAGCTCAGCAGGACCGCTCCACTTCGAGTCCCCACGTGTTCTTCTCCACGGCACCCACAAGGAAAGGGATGAACCACCTATGCCACGCAAGCCCCTACGCCCGCAACGCCCGCGCACCCTCGCACTGCTCGCCACCCCCGCCGTCGTCGGGGCCATGACCGTCGCCATGCCGGCCCTCGCAGGCACCAGTCTGCTCGGCGCCACCACCGCACGCAGCGCTCGCACGCACTGCATCACTGCAATCGTCGGCCACCGCCACGTGCGCGAGTGTCTCGTCCCAGGGCCGCGCGGCCCGCGCGGGTTCACAGGCGCCCCTGGCCCCCGCGGGTTCACGGGCGCTCCAGGCCCCCGCGGGCACACAGGGTCCAGAGGCCCCACAGGCGCGACTGGCGCCACGGGACCAGCGGGGCCGGCCGGCACCGCGCGCGCCTACGCCGTGGTCCAGACCACGCCCGAAATCAAGCTCATAGCTGGCCAGAGCAGCAACATCACGACCGTTACCTTCGCCGCCGAAGGCGTCTACTGCCTGACCCCCGCCGCTCCCATTGAAGCCGCGAAGGAGGCCGTCGCGGTGTCTCCCGAGGTCTCCTATACGCCCAACAACATCCCCGGAGTAATTGCCTTCAACGCACAGCATCCCCACTGCCCGATTGGCACCCTGGAGGTGGACACCTACAAGCCGGGCGAAACGTACAAGCCAGGCGAAACCGCCGCTCCCAAAGGTGGATACGCATTCTCCATCGTGGTTCCCTGAGACGCCCCTTCGATACAGGAGCCACGCGGTCGGCGATAATGACCGCGTGAGCTCCACCACCCCCTCCCCCGCACCGGGCGCTCCCGGCGGTGACTCAACGAGCATGGATCACCGCCAGGAGCGCATCCGCCTAGAGACCCCGCGGCACCGCATCGAAGGGCTCATGACCCTCGCTCGCGACGGCTATCGCAGTCGCGTCTCCGATGTCCTGAACGCTTCTGAGCGCGACTTCCTCACGCTCACCAACGTCACCCTGGAGCCCCTCGATGGAGGGACCGTGGAGAGCCATTCCTTCCTCGTCGTCGCCCGCGCTCACATCGTGTTTGCGGTCAGCGCCGAAGAGCCGCCCCAGGCGTAATCCACGCGCCGCATCCCCGGCAGCAGCAGGCCGCCGAGCGTCGCCGCTGCGCCCAGCACGCCGGCTGCGACCAAGGTCGCCCGCACACCCAGGATCGCGCTCACAGGGCCTGTCAGCGCCAGCGAGAGCGGTAGCAGGCCGATCGATATCAGCCAATCCAGGCTCGAGACGCGTCCCAGCAGCTCTCCCGGCACATGGCGCTGTTTCATCGTCGCCCACACGATGGTCCCCGCGGTCTCGAGCAGGTTAAACGCTAGGCTCGCCAGCATTAACTGCCACATGGCGTTCGCCAGGCCGTATCCCGCCACGGCCACCGTCGCCAGCGTCCAGACCGCATAGATGAAGGTCATTCCCCGCTTTGGCAGGCCGCTGCGGGTCATCGCCAGTGCGCACGCCACCGAGCCCAGGCCGCCGGCGCCCAGCACGAGGCCCAGCTGCACGCCGCTGCCGCCAAGCACGTGCTTGACCATGAACGGCAGCAGCACCTCTGCGGGGCCCATGAACAGCAGGTAGGCGATGCCGGCGCTTGCAAACGTGCCCCACAGCCACACATTCCGGCGTACATAGCTAAAGCCCTCGCGCAACTCCCGCGTCGCCGCGTGGGCAGCGCGCGCATCGTCCTGAGGCAAGTGCGCCTGCGCTGCCGCCGTTCCTCCCACCGGCGTGCGCGCGTGTGTGGACATCGCCCACAGCGCCAGCGCGGAGAGGATGAACGTGGCCCCATCCGCCAGGAACGCCGCCCCGGGGCCGATCGCGCCCACCAGCGCGCCGCCCACGGCGGGGCCTGCCAGACGCAACGCCAAGGGACGCACGAGCTGCTCGAGCGCATTGGCCTCCCCCAGCTGCCACCCTGGCAGGAGCTCGGGCACGATCGCATCGCTGGCCGGATCGAAGAACGCCTGCGCAGCGCCATAGACGGCCACGATCGCCATCATGTGCCACAGCTGGAGCATCCCGCTCAAGGCGAGCGCACCCATCGCCACCAGCAGCACTGCGCGCACGGCGTCGGCGATCAGCATCACCCGGCGGCGATCGTGGCGATCGCTCACCACGCCCCCCGCCAGCAGCAGCGCGATCAGTGGCATCGTCATCGCGATACCGATCAGCGACAGCGCCGTGGGCGCATCGCTGAGCGTATATGCCTGCCACGCCACCGCCACGAGGAATGCACCATCGCCCAGCAGGGACACACAGCGGCCGGTAAAGAGCAGGCGGAAGTCGCGGTTGGCGAGCACCACCCTTGGCCCCACCTTCAGCGAGCGCTCAGCGTCGCCGTCCGCGCCCGTCTTGCCTGGCTGGAACGGGGAGGCGCCGGGGCGATCCAGACCCTCGTAGCTGCTATGTAGCATCAGGAGATGCCGGTGCCGGCCCGCCGCTTGGCTGCCCCGCGGCGCCTAAAGGCGCCGAGCCCACCTCCGCCTGTGTTCCCTGAGCGGAGTTGTCCGCCAGGTAATCGAGCATCCGCTCGCTCTCCATGGGATGCGCGAAGTGAAAGCCCTGGCCCAGCTCGCAGCCCAGATCGCGCAGGCGCTTGAGCTGGGCGTCCAGTTCGATGCCCTCCGCCACCACCTCAAGCGCCAGCGAGCTGCCCAACGCGACGACGGCACTCGAGAGGTCCACGGCCTCCGGCGTGGCCTCGGGACGCAGGAAGGAGCGGTCCATCTTGATCACGTCCACCGGGAAGCGACTGAGGTAGCTCAGCGAGCTATAGCCGGTGCCGAAGTCGTCCATCGCGATGCGTACGCCCAGCGAGCGCAGCTCGGTCAGCTTCACCACAGCGATCTCGGGGTCATCGATCAGCATCGACTCGGTGATCTCCAGTGTCAAAAGACCCGGCTCCAGGCCCGAGTCGGCCAGCGCGTCGTGCACGTCGGAGATCACATCGCTGTGCTGCAGCTGCTTGACCGAGAGGTTCACGCACATATACAGCGGCGGCTCTTCGTTCCACAAGCGCTGCACAGTCATGGCCTGGCGGCAGGCCTCGCGCAGCACCCAGCGCCCGATCGGCACGATCAGGCCGGTCTCCTCGGCGAAGGGGATGAATTCGCCCGGCACCACCAGCCCGCGCTCGGGATGGCGCCAGCGCAGCAGCGCCTCCATGCCCGCGACCCGGCCGTCTGCGAGCTTGACGATCGGCTGGTAGTGCAAGTCGAACTGCCCGCTCTCGAGCGCCCGCTGCAGGTCAGCGCGCAGCTCCAGGCGCGCCAGCACGCCCGCGTGCATCTCTGGCTCGAACAGCCGGTAGCCGCCCTTGCCGTCGCGCTTGGCGATGTACATCGCCGCATCGGCGTCGCGGATCAGCTCGTCGGCGCTGGCCGTCGAATCGCCCTCGAGGATCGAGATGCCGATGCTGGCCCGCAGCACGAGCTCCTTGCCCGCGACCATCAGCGGCGCGCGCAGGTCCTCGAGCACCCGTTCGGCGACCTCGACAGCGGTCTCGGTGCCCTCGAGGTCCTCGAGCAGCACCACGAACTCATCGCCCCCGAAGCGCGCCGCCGTGTCGCTCGAGCGGATGCTGGTGGAGAGGCGCTTGGCGACGTCGATCAGGGCCGCATCGCCGGCGCCGTGGCCAAGGCTGTCGTTGATCGTCTTGAAGTCGTCGATGTCCAGGAAGATCACGCCCAGTTCGCCTGACTCGCGCCGCGCGCGGCTGATGGCATGGCGCACGCGCTCCACGAACAGGGCGCGGTTGGGCAGGTTGGTGACGGGGTCGTGGAAGGCCTGATGAGCGAGCTGCTCCTCGAAGGCCTTGCGCTCGCTGATGTCCCGCGCATTCAGCACGATCCCGCGCACGTGCTCGTCGTCGAGCAGGTTCGTGTGCAGGATCTCGAACTGGCGCACGGTGCCATCGCGGTGGCGCAGCGTGCACTCGATCACCTCGCCGTCCTTGCGCGCATACGCAGCCCCGTCGGCCAGCAACCGCAGCAGATGCCCAGCGTCATCTGGCGCCACGAGGCGATCAAAGCGCGTGCCCAGCAGCTCGCTTGGCGTATACCCGAGTACGTGTTCGCTGGAGGGGCTCTGATAGGTGATGGTCGCATCCGAGCCCACGACCGTGATCAGGTCGCTGGAGTGCTGCACGAGCGAGGCGAAGCGCGCTTCGCTGCTCTGCGTATGGATTTCCTCGGTCAGCCTTGCCCCCTCCAGTGCGAGGGCCAACTGCGTGGTCAGCGCCTCCAGTGCCGTCTTCACCTGGCGCGGAGTCGAGCGGGGGCGCACCACCAGCAGCACGCCCGAGACGCCGCCGCGCACTGGCAGCGGCAGCACGAGCCCGCTGGTCCACTCCTGCCACACTTCGAGCGTCGAGAGCAGCTCCGACTCCAGTTGGATCTCGCGGGGCGCATTGCTGTCGGCCAGATCGAGCAGCTTGGCGCTGATCTCCTCACTCAGCTGGCGCGCGGGCCATACGCTGCTGCTCTGGTCGCTGCGCGCCATCGCGCTCAGCGTGCGAGTGGGGTAAGAGGAGGAGGGGGAGTGGTTCGGCCCGCTGGGTTCGGAGGTGGAGTCCACCAGACACAGGACGCCAACTCCTGCCCCCTCGAGCAGCGGCGCCATGACTTCCAGCGCCGCCTTTTGCATCTCCTCGCGCGTGGTACAGCTCACGAGCGCCGCGCCGCAGGAACTCAGCAGCCGCTCGCGCGCTGTCGAGCGCTCCTGTTGGCGCACGAGGTCGACCATGCGCATCACGACGAAGCCGAATAGCACGATCGAGGCCACGAGAATCACAATTAGGTCCACATCTCCGCGACGCAGCTCCTTCAGCAGCACGCACACGGGCGCGATCAACGAAGCGCCCGTGAGCAGCGTCAGGCGCAGCGGCGTCAGCTGGGCCTCGCGCTCCTCCGCGGGCTCCTGTAGCGCCGCCATCGAGGGGTGCAGTGCCGCCGCGCCCCACAGCAGCTGGTAGGCCAGCCAGCCCAGATCCAGCAGCAGCTGATGGTGGTAGGTGTTATCGAGCGTCATCACGCCGTACACGAAGTCGGTAACGAGCAACGAGACGATGCTGGCGCTGAGTAGGTAGAAGGAGGGCTGGTGCTTGCCGTTGTCGAGCGCCAGGCGGATGGCTGCGGCGAGCAGGATGATGTCACCCAGCGGATAGGCCACCGACACGAGCTTGGGTAGGAGGGCCATCGTGGGGTCGTGCAGGTAGGGCGCGATCAGGAGCACCCACGAGAGCAGCGACAGGCCCAGCGTGAGGATCGCGCTGTCGATCAACCCATTGCGGTCGCCGCGCGGGTTGCGCCGGCGCACGAGCAACAAAAGTCCCAGCATCAGCGCCGGGTAGACCGTCAGATAGATCGCATCGCCGGCCGAAGGGAAGGGGACTTCGGCGTGCAGCAGCTTGGGATAGCTGTAGGTGTAGACGTCGCCCAGCCAGTAGAGCCCCAGTCCTACCGCGAACAGCCACCACGGCAGGGCGTAGCGGGGCCGGTTGCGGCGCACCCCCACCACGACCGCGACCACCGCGCTGAGGCCCATGAGGTTCAGGAGCGGCGCGCTGCCCTTGAAGGGCGGCACCAGCTCGTAGAGCACGGCGCCCACCGTGCCAAGCGCGAGATAGATCTGCCACGCATGGGGGCGTACGCGTGCGCGTTCTCGCCTGGATCCGCCGTGCCCGGAGTCCCCCGTGTCCGGTGCGATAAGGCTCATTACGCCGCCTCCGCCGCCACGCCTGCTGCCTGCGCAGGCTGCAGCTCACCGCTTGCCGCCAGCTCGCTGAGCACATCGATCAGCGTGTCGACTTCGGCGTCCGTGTTGGCTGCCGTAAGCTGCACACGAAAGCCCACCTCGGCCTTGGGAACGAGTGGGTAGGCCGCGAGCGTGACATAGACGCCGCGCTCGAACAGCAGCCTGCCAACAGCGTCGATGCGCTCGTGCTCGCGCAGCGGCACCTCCACGATCGGCAACTCCGAGCAGTTGGGCGTGTGCACTCCCAACTCCTTCAGCGCCTGCAGCACGCGGGCTGTGAGGCGGTGAAGCGTTGCGCGCCGCTCATCCCCATCTCGCTCGTTCGCATCGAAGCCGGCCAGCACCGTCGCCAGCGAAGCCACCGGCGAGGGTCCAGAGTAGAGGTAGGGAGGAGCTGCCACCTTCAGCAGGTTCTTGATCTCCGTGGGGCAAGCGATGAAGGCCAGCAACGAGGAGTAGGCCTTGGAGAACCCTCCCACCAGCACCACGTCCTCATAGCTCTCGTTGAAGTGACGCACGATGCTGTTGCCGCGGCTGCCGTAGGGAGAGCTCTCGCTTGCCGAGCGCTCCCCGATCACACCGAAGCCGTGGGCGTCATCCACATACAGCAGCGCGCCGTGGCGGCGCGTGACCTCCGCGAAGGCGGGCAGATCGGGAGGGTTGCCGGTCATGCTGTTGACCCCGTCCATACACACCAGGCGTGCGCGGTCGTGGTCGGCACTCAGCAGTTCATCGAGGTGCTCGGGATCCTCGAAGCGAAAGCGCCGCACTGCCGCGCCCCGGCCGCGAGCCACCTGACAGCCGTCATACATCGTCTTGTGTGCCCGTGCATCCAGGAAGATCGTGCCCGAGGCAGCCAACACAGGGATCACCGAGGCATGGATGTGGGTGATCGTCGGCAACACCAGCGAGTCCTCGCTGCCCAAGAGCTCCGTCAGCCGTGCCTCGATCTGCTCATACAGCACGGGGCTGCCCAGCAGGCGCGACCAGCTCGGGTGCGTACCCCACGCCTCCAGGTACGCGGGGATCGCCGCGATGATCTCGCGGTCGAGGTCAAAGCCCAGGTAGTTGCACGAGGCGAAATCCGCCAGCCAGTGCTCGCCGACGCGGATCATGCGCCCATCGACCTCCTCGATGACCGCGTCCATCATCGGGTGCGTCGCGCGCAGCTCCTCGATATCGCGCACGCTGTCAAGCCAATGGTCAATCCAGCGGCCACCGGTCCCAGGTGCGTTTGATAGCAGGGCAGACGACATCCGTCCCGATCATCGGATCCAGCAGCCTTTGGCTTGATAGTCGCACGCTCAATTCGGCGTTTCTTGGAGCTTTGTTCGGCGTTTCTTGCAGCTTTGGCTGGCTCCTCAGCTTCCTGGCGGAGGCAGTTGGGTATCGATGTACTGCTTCGCCAGTCGCTTGGGCGCCCGCGTGAGCCAAGCTTCGACGATCAGCTCCTCGAGTTCATCGAGGGCGATCTGCTCCAGGCGCACCAGTACCGCGGGGAAACCATCGAAGTGGGGCGTCGTGAAGAAGACATCTGGATCGTCGGCGAGCAGCGCCTCCTTGGCGCCCAGGTGCTCCACCCGCACTCCTAGGATCGGGCCAGCGGGCGCATCTGCGCCAAGCGCCTGTACTTCTGTGGCACGCAGCGGTCGCTCCCACACAAACCCCTTCTCGCGCACCCGCCAGAAGGCGCGGCCGCGCGATGACTCCTCGCGGGTCTCCGGCAAGGCGAGCGCGATCCGGCGCACATCATCCCAGCTGGCCACGCCACTAAGCTATCGCGCCGCGTTTGCGCAGCGCCTGCCGCGGGGAGCGGAAGGGGGATTCGAACCCCGAGGCGGGGTTGCCCGCCTGCCCCTAGTTCCTTGTTCGACTCCAGCCAGAGGCTTGCAGAGGCGGCTGACTTTGGTTAGGCCGCTATACAATCCGCTACTTAGGTCCCGCCGTCCTGGAGGGGTGGCGGAGCGGTTGAACGCGGCAGCCTTGAAAGCTGTTGGTCGGGTATCCCCTGGCCCGAGGGTTCGAATCCCTCCCCCTCCGTCATTTTGCTCGATGTTCGAACCCTAGGACCGACAGGTTCGAACTTCGTCCCGCGATCCCTGTCCCGCTGGCCTCGAGAACGAAGTTCGAACTCGTACCGCACCTCTATCTGGCGCCCACGACTCACGGGACCACTGAAATACCGTATGCGAGTGCAACGGCCGCGCGGGCCTCGGGATATATGAGCTGGCTGGAGGTCGCTGATCCGGGCCGATCCCACAGCTCGGCGGCAAGATCCGAACCCGGCTCGGTAAAGATGAGCTTGATAAGCGCCGAAGTGTCGAAGTATGCGATCAGCGCCGCTGCTCGACTACTAGGTCTGAGACCAAAGCAGAGGGCGCAATCGAGCGAAGACGTTTAGCGGGTCGCTTTGGGCCGCCGGGCTCGCGGACGAGTCCTCTGGCGCGCAAATCGGCGAGCGGGTCGGTGCCGTTGATTGGCGATAGTCGGGCGACACGTCGCCCGCGCGTCGTCACGAGCACCTCGCCACCCTCGGCAACATGCTGGACATACCGGCTCAAATGGTCGTGCAGCTCGCGAATGCCGACCTCGACTTTCAACGGGGACCTACGTAGCGTCATGAGGCCAAGTATAGACGCTACTAGCTTCGGTAGCCGGGCTCCCTCGGGCGCCTCCAGAGATGGCTGGGAGCTAGTTGCCGGGGTGGCGTGCGACGTGCGCGAGCGAGCTGTGAGCGTTCTGGTGCTCGAAGGCGATCGGGCCTGAGCCCGTGAGCACCTTAGCCATCGCGATCTCCGCCTCGTCGTACTCGAAGCCACCCGGGATCTTGACCTGGATCGAGTAGTCGTTTACATCCTCGCCCATCGACTGGATCGGCTCGGTTACCGTCTCGAGGGCGCCGTCGACGACGCAGCGTGCCCGGCGTCCCTCGACGTCGATCGCGATGTCGATGTCGGCGATCACGGGGTCGTGGAAAGTGTCGATGATCTCCGCGAGGATGCCGTAGAAGGTGCCGCCGTTCTCGCCGGAGAGGATGGCGCCCATGGCCTGCATCTGCTCGGGTGACATCGAGGCGTCGAGGATCGGCTGGCCCGCGCCGTGGCCTTCGTGCAGCGCGCCCGGCCACCAGTACTTAAACGCCCACTTGACGCCATCGAGATTGACGTCCTCGAAATGACCCCGCTCGACGACCATCGCCGCCATCCCCTCACAGTTACCATGCGTGGGGTCGGCATTGAAGTCACACGGACAGCCGGGGTCGCAATTGCAGTTCTTCATGTACGGACCCTCGAGACGCCAGTCGGCCATAGCGTTGCCTCCTCGATAGCTTAAGTTGCCCGACCGAGACTATTGCGTTACGGTCGATGGCGCAATGGCATCCGTCGCGCAATGGCGTCCCGCGCGGTTTCAAATCGGCCTCCTCGCGTCGCTGCTCGCGCTGGCCGCCCTCGCCTGGCTTTTGACGCGCGAACGGATGATCGGGATGGACGCCGGCCCCGGGAGCGACCCGGGGAGACTCGGTTTCTATGTCGTCTCGTGGATTGTGATGATGGCCGCGATGATGTTTCCGTCGATCGCGCCGATGGTGCTGACATTCGGGTTTGTCCAGCGCCGGCGGCGTGATCATGGCGCTATCGATCGCACTGTCTCCTCATGGGTGTTCGTGGCGGGGTATCTACTGGCGTGGACCGCGTTCGGCGTAGTCGTGTACGGCCTGTATGTGGGTGTGCGCTCGCTCTCGATCGGCGAGCTGTCGTGGCATCGTGGTGGCCCTTATCTCGCCGGCGGTGTGCTCCTTGCCGCGGCGGTCTACCAGCTCACGCCGGTCAAGGACGCCTGCCTGCGCCGCTGCCGCTCACCGCTCGACTTCGTGCTCACCCACTGGCATGACGGGCCCTCGGGAGCGCTTCGCATGGGCGTGGTGCACGGCGCATGGTGCGTCGGCTGCTGCTGGGGGCTGATGGCCGCGCTGTTCGCGCTCGGCGTGATGAGTCTGACGTGGATGGTCGCCATCGCCTGCCTGATCGCCCTCGAGAAGCTGCTGCCCCACAAGGAGCTCGCGAGCCGTCTCGTCGCTATCACCCTGGTAATCCTCGGCCTCGGTGTCGCCCTCGCGCCACGGCATGTCCCAGGTCTGACGCTGCCCGACTCGCCGCAGGCCAGGGCAGCGATGCGCGCGATGCCCGGCATGCACCCCGTCGGCGTACCCCTGCCGGGGCGTGCAATGGCTCCAATGAAGGGGAAATGAATGCCTCTCTGTAACTTTCTCGCGGCGCGTCTGAGGTATGGTCGCGTCGGGTATAGGCCCTTTGGGCGAAACGAGACATCATGAGAGTCATGGCCGCACACAGGATCGGCACGCAGGAGGAGTGGCAGGCGGAGCGCGACGAGCTGCTGACGCAGGAGAAGGAGCTCACCCGCCGCGGCGACGAGCTGGCCCGCAAGCGGCGCGAGCTGCCCTGGGTCCCGGTCGAGAAGGACTACCGGTTCGAGACAACCGACGGCACGAAGACCCTCGCCGAGCTCTTCGATGGCCGCTCCCAGCTGCTCGTCTACCACTTCATGTTCGGGCCGCCCTACGAGGCAGGCTGCCCCGTCTGCTCCTCGATCGCGGACTCGCTCAACCCTCAGGTCGCCCACCTGAAGGCTAGGGACGCCACTCTGCTGCTCGCCTCCCGCGCGCCGCTGCAGAAACTCCTCGCCTTCAGGGAGCGGATGGGCTGGGGCATCGACTGGGTCTCAAGCGGCGGCAGCGACTTCAACCGCGACGTCGGTTTCCTGCACACAGAGGATGAGCTCAAGCCGTTCCTGGAGGGCGAGATCCCGGCCACCGTTGCGCAGAACGCGCGCATGTGCGGGACGGACGTGGTGGGGTATGTCTCCGAGGGACCGGGCCTGAGCGTGTACGCGCTAGCGGACGGGACCGTCTATCGGACCTACGTGTCAAGCTCTCGCGGGCTCGAGCCGGCGATGGTCTACTACGGCCTGCTGGACCGGACGCCGAAGGGACGCGACGAGAGCGCCTCGACGCCGTTGTGGGTGCGCCGCCACGACGAGTACGAGCACATAGGGAGGCACAATGGCTGACCGGCGGATCGGAACGCGCGAGGAATGGCAGGCGGCCAGGAACGAGCTCGCGAAGCTCGAGGCCGAGCAGGCAGACCGAAACGAGAAGATCAAGGAGCAGCGGCGGGCGCTGCCCTGGGTCCGGGTGGAGAAGGAGTACGAGTTCGACACCGAGAACGGGAAAAAGACGCTGGCCGAGCTCTTCGACGGCCGCTCCCAGCTGCTCGCCTACAACATCATGTTCGGCCCCGACTACACCAACGGCGCGTGTCCCGGGTGCACGTCCCTCGGCGACGGCCTCGACGGGTCGCTCGTCCACCTCAACCACCGCGACGTGACGCTGCTGTGCTTCTCGCGGGCGCCGATCGAGCAGCTTATGGCCTACAAGGAGCGGATGGGCTGGGAGTTCCCCTACGTGTCCACCTACAACACCGAGTTCCCGTTCGACTTCGAGCTCGCGCTGACCGAGGAGCAGGCGCAGCAGATCCCCCAGATCAAGGAAATGGTCGACAATCCGCCCGACTGGCTGGTCGAGTGGTCGCACCAGATCGGGGCCGAGCTGAAGGACGGGCTGCGCGAGGGCCCCACCTGGATCGCCTTCGCGCGCGAGAACGGGACCGTCTACCACACCTACACCATGAGGGCGCCCGATCCGTTCGTCGCGCCATACTTCAACTTTCTGCTCGACCGTACGCCTAAGCCCCAGCCCGATGAGCCTCGCACCTTCCGCAAGGACGAGTACCCGGACTGAGCTGCGCCGGTGCTGACCGGTCAAGCTGAAGAAGGCCGGTGCGCTGAGCGCTCAAGCGTTACATCGCTGCTCCTCGGTGCATGCCGTGCAGGATCAGGTCGAGGTAGTGTTGCCAGTCCCAGTCTGGCTTGTTCACGCCGATGGTCGCGCAGATGCCGCACATGACCATTGGGATATCGCTGGCTTGGAAGTCATCGCGTAGCTCGCCCGTATCTCGAGCGCGTCCTACGAGCTCGTTGGCGAGGAGCATGAACTCCTCCATCTCGGTCGCTGCATGGGCAAAGACCCGCTCGCCGCCGCTCATGAATGCAAAGCGTGTCGCGGCGTCCTCGGCGACGGATGTGAGGTTTGCGCGCAGCGCTGTGGCGAGCGCCGCGAACGCGCCAGAGTGCTCGTCGGCCAGCGCGTGGCGTAGGTTCTCGTTGAACAGCTCGAAGCGCTGGCGCACGAGCTCTCCCATCAACGCCTCCTTGTCGGGGAAATGCCGGTAGACGGTGCCCACGCCAACACGAGCGTGACGAGCGATGTCGTCCATCTGCACGTTGGCCTGCTCGCCGGCGAACAGCTTGCGTGCCGCGTCGATGATGCGGGCACGGTTGCGTCGGGCATCGGCGCGCAGCGGGCGCTCGTTCTCGATCTGCGTGGCACGCAGTGGGCGCTCGGTCCCCATCGGCTTGGTGCTCACAGTGTTTTCACCAGCTCCCTTGACAAGCGGAATCATAGTTCACTATAGTCGCGGATGCAAACCGGAACCGGAGGTCAGCTTCCAATGAGCTCGCTTGCCAAGCCCAGCACGCCATCGCTCGACACACCCGGCGCGAAGAACCTCGCGCTGATGCTGCTCGCGATGACGCAGTTCGTGATCGTGATCGACGCCTCGATCGTCAACGTGGCGCTGCCCTCGATCGGCGCCCACCTGCACTTCTCGCGCGATGACCTCTCGTGGGTCGTGAACGCCTACACGCTCACCTTCGGCGGCTTCCTTTTGCTCGGCGGTCGGCTTGCCGACCTGCTTGGACGCAGACGTATGTTCATGCTCGGACTGATCGTGTTCTCGCTCGCTTCTCTGGGCGGCGGCCTGGCCCAGTCGGAGGCGTGGCTGATCCTCGCGCGCGCGATCCAGGGACTCGGCGCGGCGATCGTCTCACCGGCGGCGCTCTCGATCATCACGACCACATTCGCCGAAGGCGCCGAGCGCAACCGCGCGCTCGGTATCTGGGGCGCCGTCGCAGGCGCCGGTGGTGCGGCCGGCGTGCTGCTCGGCGGGATCCTCACGAGCGGCCTGTCCTGGCGCTGGGTGCTGTTCGTCAACGTGCCGATCGGCCTGATCGCGGCGACGTTCGCGCCGCGGCTGCTCCTGGAGAGCCGCGCCGATGACGGCGCCAAGGGCTTTGACATCCCCGGTGCGGTGAGCGTGACGGCGGGACTCGCGCTGCTCGTCTATGCGGTGGTCGACGCCGTCAACGTCGGCTGGGGAGCGACCTCCACTCTGCTGCGACTCGCCGGGTCTGCCGTCCTGCTCGCCACGTTCATCGCAATCGAGTTGCGCCAGCGCCATCCGCTGTTGCCGTTCTCGATCTTCCGCTTGCGCACGCTTCGCGGCGCGGACATCGTCGGTCTCTTGATCGGCATGTCGCTGTTCTCGATGTTCTTCTTCATCTCGCTCTACCTCCAGGACGTCCTGCACTACTCGCCGATCAAGGCCGGGGTCTCCTACCTGCCGCTCGCGGTCGGGATCATCATCTCCGCTGGAGCCGCCTCCCAGCTCGTCACACGCGTGGGCTTCAAGCCGACGTTGATCGGAGGCCTGTTGCTGATCGCCGTCGCGCTGCTGTGGTTCTCGCGCGTCCCCGCGCCTGGCGGCTCCTACCTCACAGATGTGTTCGGGCCGTCGCTGCTCGCGGCGTTCGGGCTCGGCTTCGCGTTCGTCCCCGTAACGATCGCCGCGGTGACCGGCACCAAGCCGCACGAGGCGGGCCTCGCCTCGGGACTGATCAACACCTCCCAGCAGGTCGGCGGCGCGCTCGGCCTCGCGATCCTTGCCACGGTCGCCAACAGCCGCACCCAGAGCCTCCTCCACGCAGGCGTGCACAACACGTCGGTCGCTCTGACCAAAGGATTCGATCGCGCATTCCTCGTCGGCGCGGGCTTCGCGATCGCGGGGGCGATCCTCACGGCGGTCCTGATCTCCTCACGCGACAGCCGCGAGCACGCTGAAGCGGCGAGGGGCGAGGCCGCCTCGAGCGCCTCCCAGGAAACTAAGCCGGCACCCGCCCCTAGCGCGTAACGCGAGTGAGGGGTCTGTCTGCTTCCCACAGACGCTACGCCGTGAGCGTGCCGCGCACGGATATCGCGCGAGGCTTTACACTGATTCTCCGATCTCTCGGGGAGAGGTGGCCGAGTGGCTGAAGGCACTCGCCTGCTAAGCGAGTATGGGGATCAAACTCCATCGCGGGTTCGAATCCCGCCCTCTCCGTTTCCCCCAGATGGGGCCAGATGACCGCTCGTGGGGTATCCTTAGCCTATGGCTGTGGGCGAGGATCTGAGGCAGGTTGCCAGGGAGAGCGCCCAGAGGCTGGCCTCAATGACGCCTGAGTCCAGCATTCGCGCTGCTGCTCTGTTGCGGGACGTCAAGCCTCGTCTCGCCAGCGATCGGCAGCGCAACGTTGCCGAGGAGATGGCTCGTCGCTTCGATGAGCGCGCAGCCGCTCATTCGCGGCCGTCATCCTCGTGACGGGTCGGCTTCGGCCCGTGCCTCGTCCCGAAGATCGGTCAGCGCTCTGACGACACGCGCAAGCTCTTCGAGTGCGGCCTGCTCGCCACCGGCGGCGAGCACACCGTGTGCCTCAGCGTTGGCGAGAAGCTCGACCGCGACGATCACGTACCGGCCGTGAACATGCTCGATGTCGATCCCGGCCGACAGCAATCCGGCCGCTAAACCCACGATCTCGTCGGCCAAGCCGCGGGCCAGCCCGACGAGCAATCGACATCGTCCATGCAACTCCCGGCTGGGCTGTCGGGCGGGGTGTTATGGGAAGACGCACGGACGAACAGCAAGCAGTGCCGCGATTTACCGACGGGCTGATCAGCGTCGCCTAATCGCCTCTGCCGCCCGTCGGCGTGCCTGCCTCCCGCCTGGCTCCATCAGAAGCTCTACCAAACCCTCAACCTGGACTTGATGATTTGCAACCTGTCCCGATCTCCCCGTCCGCCTCTGCTCCAGCCTGGGCCGCTCTTCCGCTCGGTATTGTTGGGCTGTGCCCAGCGGCTCCCCACCCTGTCGGCCGATGCGCGTGGTCTTGACGTGAGCGGAGCGAGGTCAGCGATCATTGCACCGGGGATGTAAGGCCGTGCCGGATCGCCTGTACTTCACCGAGTCCGACGAGGCCAACACCCTGATCGCCTCCGATCCGATGGCCCTGCTGGTCGGGTTCGTCTTGGATCAACAGGTCACAGTGCAACAGGCGTTCGTCGGACCGCTCACATTGAGGCAGCGCCTCGGCACGTTCGACGCGGCGACCCTCGCGAAGGCGGACCTGGAGCCGGTGTTTCGAGAGAAGCCAGCGATCCACCGCTACCCCGGCTCGATGGCTAAGCGCGTTCACGACCTGGCCGTTCATGTCGAGGATCGCTATGACGGCGACGCGGCCCGCGTTTGGGCCGACGCGGCTGATTCCGGCGAACTGCGCGCCAACCTGGAGGCGCTTCCAGGCTTCGGGGAGATGAAGGTCAAGTCGATGGGCGCCGTACTCGCGAAGCGCTACGGCGTCAAAGCGGCCAAGGCACTCGTGCCGCCGCACCCCACGCTTGGAGACGTCGACTCGCCGCAGGCGCTACTCGACTACCAGGCAGCCAAGCGCGAACACAAGGCTGAGTGGAAGAAGCTTAAGAGCCGTGGACCTCGTTCGAGATCCGTGTAGCGTGCATCGAGTTCCCACATCCGACTGATCGAGCGCCGGCTACTTCCCAAGCCGTGGGATGGAGACTGGAGGCAGCGAGACTGACGGAATATGTACGGCAGGGACTTCGACGTGTACAGGCGGGACTTCGACGCTGACGCTGGGGAGCTTCACAGGAGGACTGACCGGCTGCGCAGGAGGCGTGGGAGGCGTAGGCGTAGCGTTGACCGGGGGCACGATGGGCGGCGGCGTGGGCGCCGGCGAGCTTGTTGTAGGCGGTGGCGCCGAGGGTGGACCGGCGCGCGGTTCGCGAGGGGCTTGGCTCGTGCCGCTGGCGGGGATATTCGTCGGTGTGCTCGCTGTCGGCGTCGGTGTCGGACTCTTGGACACCGGTGTGCTGGTAGTTGGTGCGCCAGTGGTGATGCGCACCAGTCTGCGGCCTGGGTGGTAGACGGACGTAGTCGGCTGAGCGCCTGACCTCTGCTTAGCGTGGCGTCGCGGCGCGGTTGTTGCGGGGGCCTGCGCGGTGGTCGACTGATGCAACCGCGTGCGGGCAGTGGCTTGGTGGTAGCTGGGTTGGCGGTGTGTGCCCCGACCGATGAGGGTTGAGTGATGCAGACCAGGCGAGAGCGTGAGCAGGCTCGCCGCGCCTATAGCGGGAAGGATCGAGGTGACTGCTCCAGTGCCGGCGCCAAGACCAGGTGAGACCGTCTGCAGCCCCGCGAAGATGCGTTGGGGCACAGCTGTTGCAAATGCACACCAGGCGACTGAGCGGCGAGCGGAGTAGCGACCGATGAAGGCGGCGACTGCCGTGCCGTCAAGCTGGGAGCCAGCCTCTTGAGAAAGGATGTCCAAGGCTTTCTTGTGCGTGCCCGCCGATCGATAGGAGCGGCTGGAGGTGATCGCATCGAAAGTGTCGGCCACGGCGATGATGCGAGCGCCAAGCGGGATATCCGAGCCGGCCAGGCCAGCGGGATAGCCGTGGCCATCCATCCGCTCGTGATGATGGCGGACCATGGCCGCGATCTCGGGGTCTCCCACCGCTGCCAGCATGTCCGCACCGTCGCCAGGATGGCGCTTTATGACCGCGAATTCCGCATCGGTGAGTCGCCGTGGGTTGTTGAGGATCTCGCGCGGTGTATAGAGCTTGCCCACGTCGTGGACCTTGGCCGCGGTGCGGATCTTGGCGATCTCGGCGCTGGAGATGTGCATTGCGCGGGCGATCCGCGTGGCGTGGCGCGCTACCCGCTGGCTGTGTCCGTGGGTGTAGGCATCGCGCGCTTCGAGCAGCTTGCTGAGACGTTCGAGCACCTCGATGCTCACGCTGGGGCCTGCCTTGCGAGCCGTCTCATACAGATCTCGTGCTTGGGCCAGGTGCCGCTCTGTCCAACACCGACGCAGCCATCCCCACAGCATCAGGTCGGCGAAGACTAAATCGCGCGATCGGGGCCGGCGTTTCCATAGGGCCGCCTCGGCGCTTGCGATTGCAACCGAGACAGCCACGGCCGCCGCCGCCGAGGCCGCCATCAACAACAGGCCGCCACGCGGCACGACAGCCGCCACGAGCGCCGCCGGCAGAACAACCACCGATACGGTCGTGAGCGCGACCAACGGCAGATATTGCAGGAGGCGCACAGGCGCAAGTCCAGCGCGCTCGGTGGCCGCCTTATCGCCCCTGCGCTTGATGCGCCTACCCCATCGATCGATACCGACGCTACCGCGGCGTAATGACAACGATTCCAATGACGAGGACATGGTCCAGGTAGGACTATTCCAGGAGCCGCCGTCAATTAGAGGCGGCACGGACGCATGTTCTATCCGCCTGCAGCGCGCTCCATGGACTACTCAGCACGCCCTTGGACTACGCAGAGCGCTCCGTGGACCCTGCGGCATCCTACCCACCCCATTGGCTCACATTTTGGACTCCAGGCCAAAGTCGGCGGAGCGCTCGCTCGCCAATATGCCGTGCTATGAGCCCATCATTCTCAAGCCACGACGATCAGCCCCAGCGACGCTTCATGCTCCTGCCAGAGCAGACCGGGCAGAAAGGCGGACGAGCACCGATCCGTCGCTACCGCCTGGCCAGCATCGCACGGGGTGCTCGCGCAGAGGGAGCCGACGTGTCCGCGTCTGCTCGCCCCAGCAAGCGCCAGCGCTGAGCGGTCGTATTCAGAAACGTCATCCTCCACCGGTCGCCTGCGCAAGCGCGGCCTTGTTCATCCGAGCCTCCCACTAGGCTCGCCCGAGCAGCCGCCACGAACTGGGTTCGTCGAGCCACCGTATAAGCACCCCCACGAGCGTCCTGCTGTAGCCTATGCGCTACGAGGCAGAGCCCGTGGCCAGTCCGCGATCGGGACAGACAAAAGGTTTCTATGAGATGATGTGGACCATATGAGTTTGTGGAAACGTTTGTACCGTTCCGCTGGATGGGTGGTGCCCGCAACGCAAACGCGCGGGGCGGCCGGTATAGCGCGCCGATCGGCTGGCATGACGGGCGGATCGGCCGGCAAGCTGCTGATGCTGAGCCTGATCGCACTCGCGTACCCGCTAGTGGCCGCCGGCGTGACCCTCGCGGCCGTGAGCGCTTCGCCGCGGGGGCACGCGGCGAAGGTCATCGCGGTGAGCGACTCAGGCCACCTGCACCTCGCCAATCCCAACAGCGCCGGCAATACGCTGATCGAGGAAGGCAAGGCCATCGGAACGCTTCCAGGAAGCGTGCGAGCGAGCCTGACGATCGGCACGAGCACAGTGCGCGTGGGATTCACGATCTACCTGCACGGCGGCACGATCACGGGCCATGGAACGGCGAGCTTCAATCCAGGGAAGGGGGAATATGCGAGCTTTGGCGGATCGGTCTCCGTTAGCCACGGCAGCGGACACTACGCCCACGCCACGGGCAGCGGGCGTATGTACGGCTCGATCAACCGCACCACCGACAACGCCAACGTGCAGGTCATCGGACAGTTGCATTTCTGATGGCGCCAAGGGTGCGGGCTCTGGCAGTGGCGCTTTGCATGGCCTTGGCGCTGCCGGCAAGCGCGCGGGCCTCGCAGAGCGTCAATCTGTTCGCCAGCTTCAGCCCCAATAAGCCGCGCGCGAGCACGACCATCACCTTCGGCTTCACCGTGGTGAGCCCCAAAGGACAGGTGCCATCGCCGCTGGAAGGCGTCGATCTGCATCTGCCAGGCGGGATCGGCCTTGCCCGCAACACGTTGGGCACGGCTGTCTGTGAACCGATCTACCTCTTTGCGCACGGTCCCAATGGCTGCCCAGCCAACTCCCGGATCGGCTATGGCCTGGCCGTCGCGGCAGTCCCCTACGGCCCGCTGGCGGTGCATGAGCAAGCCACCGTCGACGCCTATCGGGGCGTGTCCGAAGGAGCACACCTAACCATCCTTTTCTTCGCCGAGGGCTGGACGCCGGTGTTCGCCGACCTCGTCTTTCCAGGACAGCTGTTGGAAGACCAGGCTCCCTACAGTGGGCGCATCGACACCAAAGTCCCGCTTGTCCCAAGCCTTCCCGGTGGGCCCAATGTGTCAGTCGTGCGCTTCCAGTCCACCTTCGGGCCGAAGAACCTGCTCTACGAACGCGAAATCAACGGCGAAATCGAGCACTTCCACCCCCGCGGCGTCACCGTTCCCGCGACGTGCCCGGCTGGCGGCTATCCCTTCGCTGGGGACTTCCGCTTCGAAGACGGCACCCAGATCACCGTCCACACAAGCGTGCCCTGCGCAGGGCACGCCAGGAGCCGCGCCCGCCGGGGGCACGGGGCTCGGGGCAGGTGAGCCGGCTGCTGCGGGGCACCACCAGCACGGGACAGGGCGCATGGCGTTGCAGGTACTCGGAGGTGCTGGCGCTCGCGAGCGAGTGCCAGCCGGCGGCGTGGCTGCCCAGTCCTACCACAAGCAGATCAACTTCCTCACCGAAGGCCGCTAGCTCGTCCGCGGCGATGCCGTAGACCGCGCAGCTATCGACACCGTCAAGGCCGGCAAGGCGCTCGCGCGCTTGGCGCAGGAGAGCATCCACGCGCCCGCTCAGCATCCCGGTCGCATGCGGATCGTTGCTGACGCGAGCAGGACAAACGACCTCCATGACATGGATCCGGGCGCCGTATGCGGCGGCCAGTTCGCGCCCCACAGCCAGCGCCTGGATGCTGCGGCTAGAGCCGTTGTAGCCCACGCCGATGGTGGCTATGGGCAGCGGGGCTGTGGGTTTGGGAGCGCTCGAGAGCATGGCTACCTCCTGAGTGATCTCCTTGAAGCTACTGCCGCCAGGGGACGGACTGATGCGGAGGATCCCTCAGCAGTCTGCACGCTTCTACGGAGCGGTAGCCGTTTTGGATCACAGCGGTAGACGGACAGCCGGCGGCGCTGCCCAGCCATGACATGCGCTCCTACCGTGCGGTCTTACCCCTTGATGACACGCGAGCTACCCAGCACAGCGCCCGAGGCATCCAACGCCTGCACGGCCACGAAGGCCTGCGCTCCCGGCACGGAGATGGTCGTCTCAAAGCCCCCCCGCGGCGCGGAAGCAACCGCCGTCAGCGCGTGTGAAGAAACTCCCGCGAGCACACGCCAGGAGACAACCTGCGTGGCCCCGTTCCAGCTGGCATAGACGGTGGTCAATGCCCCGGAGGCCCCAGCCTGCGAGCCGGCGGAGCTGGTGGAGGCAGCGATCGCGGGCGCTTCGGTCGGGGTGCCGATCCAAGGGAAGCGATATCCCCGGTAGGACTGATCTGCGCTGGGCATGTGCACGTCGAAGAGCAGCTGTCCCGAGGGCGAGAACTCGGAGAAGTAGGACACTGGCCCCCAGCCGACGAAGAAATTGCCGCCCGGGAGGCCCTGGATGTTGCCCTGCGAGCCCGAGGAGAGGGGCTTGGGGTGAGTGAACTGGGCCACCAGTGTGTCGGTGCCGGTCTTGGGATCGACCGCCAGGAGAATGCCGCGCGACTGCGGGTGTACCTTGGGAACAGCACCGTTGTCAAAGACGCTGATCTGCCCGTTGGGCTGCAACGTGGCGTCGTGCTGGTAGGCAGTTTCGGCGCCGTGGCCGAGCTTGACGGTGCTGTGGCGGCCGCCGATGCGCGCGGTGATCTGCCCGCTGTGACCATCGAGCTCATACAGCGCGGAGGTGTTGCGCGCGGAGATAAGAATGCTGCCGTCGGCGTGCAGGTCGATGGAGTTGATGTGGAAGTAGTCGAAGGGCCATTCATAGGAGGAGCTGCGATCGGAGGCGACGGATTCGCTCATGGCGACGTGATCGATGGAATGCCACTCGCGGCGCACGAGGCCGGTGGCGAGGTCGATTTCCTGCAGGACGCCGTCGGTGACGGCGGCCGTGCGCGAGCCACCGGCGGAGGAGAGATCGCAGCGGATCGGATCAAAGACCGTTATCAGGCCAGTGCCCTGGGGCGTGAGGCGGAAGTCATGCAGGTCGGCCCAGTAGCCGTTGCCGGCGTAGACCCGCGAGAGGTGGTAGGAGCTGTCGGCGATCTCCTCGATGCCCTCGCCAAAGCCCTGGGCGGGTATGTAGCCCTGCCACCAGGTGAGCACGGGCTTGCCGCCGAGCTGCTGCACCTGCAGGTTGGTGGCGGCGTTGCCGTAGGGCATGGGATCGAACCAGACCACCTGGCCGGAGTTGTCGAAGATCATCGGCCCATCCTGGCCGGGACCGGTGTAGGGCGTAGCCATGACATAGCCGGGCGCGGTAGTGGGCGCGGCGTGCGTAGTGACCGCCAGCGCAGGCGGCTGCAGATCGGGACGCGAGTGGTAGTGCTGCACCGGCTGCGCCACGCTGGGCGCGCTGGCGATGACGACGCCGGGAGCGATCTTGATGGAGTTGGGCAGGGCGACGGTGAAGCGGTAGCTGCTGGCGTGCCCGGCGAGGGTCACGTGCACTGTGACGGTCTCGCCGGCGCGGAAGGGCTTGGCGGGTAGGAAGCTGGCGCCGTCGCCCTGCGTGTAGCCGCGCAGGCTCCCCGAGTGCGCGCCCGAGCTCGAGCCTGAGACCTGCACGTTGCTGAGCTGCGCAAGCGGCGCTCCCAGCAGGCTGATCTGCGTGCGCGGGGAGGCATCGAGCGATTCGGGCAGCGGCGAGACCGCAAGCGCCGTCCCGGGCAGAACGTCCGAGCGGTTCATGACGCTCGGCTGACAGCGCGGGGCACTGGAGGGCTTGAGGGCAGCGCGTCTGGCAGCGATGCCCGAGCCGCCGAAGCCGGCCACCGCCAGGGCAGCCGTAAGCGCCACGGCATTCCACCAGGTCAAGAGCCTGCGCATGCGTGAGAAAACATCCATGAACAAGGGAAGTTGCGAGCGTAACGACGCGCGCCTGGGAATGAGGCGATTAAAAGACCGGCGTCTCGGTGTAGTCGCCGAAGACGCGCTGCAGCGACTCGACGATCTCGCCCTCGGAGGCATGCGCGCGGGCGCAGTCAAGCAATGGGTCCATCAGGTTGGCGCCTTCTGTGGCGGCCTGCGCGCGCAGCTGGGCCAGCGTACGCTCCACCTCGGCGCCATCGCGGCGCGCACGGGCGTCCTGCAGGCGGCCGAGCTGCTTGCGCTCAAGCGCAGGATCCACGCGCAGCGTGGGAATCGGGATCTCGTCGTCGAGCGCAAAGCGATTGACGCCGACGAGCACACGTTCGCCCGCGTCGATCTGGCGCTGCAGCTCAAAGGCGGCGTCAGCGATCTCGCGCTGGGGGAAGTTGCGCTTGGTCGCCTCCACCATCCCCCCAAGCTCGTCGATCTTGGCGAAGTACTCGTAGCAGGACTCCTCCATGCGGTCGGTGAGGGCCTCCACGAAGTAGCTGCCGCCGAGCGGATCGACGGTATTGACAACGCCGGTCTCGTGCGCGATCACCTGCTGCGTGCGCAGCGCGACCCTGACGGCCTCCTCGGTGGGCAGCGCGAGCGCCTCGTCGTAGCTGTTGGTGTGCAATGACTGCGCCCCACCGAGCACGCCGGCGAGGGCCTCGATGGCAGTGCGCACGATGTTGTTGAGCGGCTGCTGCGCGGTGAGCGAAACGCCGGCAGTCTGGCAGTGGAAGCGCATCAGCCACGAGCGCGGGTTCTTGGCGCCGTAGGTTTCCTTCATCTCGCGCGCCCAGATACGCCGCGCGGCGCGGTACTTGGCGATCTCCTCGAAGAAGTCGACCTGGGCGTTGAAGAAGAAGGAGAGGCGCGGCGCGAACTCGTCGATATCGAGGCCGCGCTGCAGTGCCTGCTCGACGTAGGTGAGGCCGTCCTTGAGCGTGAAGGCGAGCTCCTGCTGCGCGGTCGAGCCCGCCTCGCGGATGTGGTAGCCGGAGATCGAGATGGGATGCCAGCGAGGCATGCGCCGCGTACACCACTCGATCATGTCGCCGCACAGGCGCATGGCAGGGTCGATCGGGAAGCACCACTCCTTCTGGGCGATGTACTCCTTGAGGATGTCGGCCTGAATCGTGCCGGCGAGGCGCTCGGGCGGAATCGGTCCCACCCCCCCGGCGGGATTCAATTCCGCGGCGGCGACGTAGAAGGCGAGCATGATCGCGGCGGGCGCGTTGACGGTCATCGACACCGAGACCTCCCCCAGGTCGATGCCGCCGAAGAGCGTGAGCATGTCATCGAGCGTGTCGATGGCGACTCCCTCGCGCCCCACCTCACCGAGTGAGCGCGGGTGGTCGGAGTCGTGACCCATCAGCGAGGGCATGTCGAAGGCGGTCGAAAGTCCGGTCTGTCCGTGATCGAGCAGGTAGCGGAAGCGCTCGTTGGTCTCCTCGCTCGTGCCAAAGCCCGCAAACTGGCGCATCGTCCAGAGGCGCCCGCGATACATGGACTCATAGACGCCGCGCGTGAAGGGGTACTCGCCAGGGCGGCCGATGCTCTCCTCGGGCGGCAGGTCGGCGGCCGTGTAGAGCTCGCGGATGGGCTCGCCGGAGAGCGTGCGGTACTCCTGCTGCTCGGCCGCGGTCGCCGCGGGGGTGGTGGCCATGCATTGAGTCTACCTGCGGCTGGGGGCCGAAACCCCGGCGTCGCCGTGCGGCTGTGGGCTGAACCGCAAGCGTCGTTGCGCGCGAAGGGGTCGACGGTAAACGTTTTCTATTGTCTGCGACGGCTGCCGACGTATAGTAACATCAACCCATACATGGCAACCATGGGAGGTTGATGCCATGAGTGACTTAGAGGGTCGCGCACCCCTTGGCGGGGTATACCCTGAAGGGCACACGCAGGCAGGCGGCCGCAGGTCGGCGAGCCAGGCCCCGCTCGCTGCCGACCCTGCCGAGCAGGTGGCCTATGCCGCGCGCCTGATCGCCCACGCGGGCCTGGTTGAGGCGTTTGGCCACGTCTCCACGCGTAGACCCGAGGGTGGTTTCCTCCTGACGTCTTCGGCGCCGTTGCTCGCGGCGAAGGCCAAGGATGTCCTGCACCTCGACCTCGCGGGGCGCGTGATGGGGGGCGAGAAGTCGCTGTGCCCGCCGGAGGCCCCATTGCATGCGGCGATCTACAGCGCGTGCCACGATGTGGGCGCGATCTGCCGCACGCATTCACCGGCCGCGGAGGTGTGGGCAAGCCGCGGCGAGGTGCCCCCGCTGGTGCACGGTCTCGGTGGCTTAAGCGGAGTGGTGACCTTCCACCATGAGCCTCAGTTGGTGACCTCAATGGAGGCGGGACGCGCGGCGGCGGGCGATCTGGGCGCGTATGACTGCCTGCTGCTGCACGCCAACGGCGCTGTCTGCACAGCGCCGGAGCTCTCTCAAGCGGTGGTGCGGGCGTGGTTTCTGGAGGAGCGCTCGCGCGTGGCCGAGCACGCAAGACGCGCGCGGGCTTTGACGGACAGCGAGGCTGTCTTGCGGGCACGCCACTATGAGGCGGAGGAACAGCACGCGTGGGAGTGGCTGAAGCTGCGCTTCGGCGCTGACAACTGATATTCACCGGGCATGCACGAGCCATCCCTGCGCGGCGCATCGCGCCATGGCCGCGCCGCCGCGACCTGCGCGCTGGCCCTGCTCTGCACCCTGCTGCTCCTCGCCTGCGGCGGCTCCACGTATACCGGCTCCCCTCCCCCCAAAAAGACAACCCAGGTCACGCTGGTGCTCGATTTCGTGCCAAACGCCGTGCATGCGGGCATCTATCGCGCGTTGGCCGCCGGCTACTACCGCGCGCGCGGTATCGATTTGCGGGTGGTGGCGCCGGGGGCTACACAGGATCCGCTGAGCCTCGTAGAGGCGGGGCGGGCGCAGTTCGGGCTGGCCGATGGCAGCGACGTGGCCAACGCGATCGACCATGGGGGCGAAGCGCAGGCGGTGATGGCGATCGCGCAGCGACCGCTGGGAGGATTGATAACGCTGCGCGCGGAGGGCCTGCGCTCGCCGGCGCAGTTGCAGGGCAGGAACGTGGGCATCACAGGAGTGCCTTCGGATCGCGCGGTGCTCGATACGGAGGTGCGCGCGGCGGGTGGCGACCCGCGCAGGGTGCACGTGGTGAACGTGGGCTTCAATGGCGCGCAGGCGCTGCTCGCGGGACGCATCGCGGCGTTCACCGGATTCGTGCCCGCCGATGGTGTGCAGTTGGCGGTGGCGGGCCACCCGATCACGCCTTTTCGCCTGGATGAATACGGCGGGCCGGGATATCCGGGGTTGGTGGCCTTCGCGAATAGGCGCCTGATCGCATCGGACCCCGCGCTTGTGGGGGCATTCGTGGCTGCCACCACGCAGGGCTATGAGGACACGCTGCACGACCCCGGGCGCAGCACCGCGGAGCTGCTGCGCGCCAACCCGAGCCTCGAAGGCAGGTTCACGCGCGCCTCACTGGCGGCCTACCTGCCGCTGTTCAACGAAGGCGGCAGGGTGCCTGTTGGCACGCTGCGGGCGGTACGAATCGAGGCCCTGTCGACGTGGATGCTGAGGGGTGGCCTGCTGCACGCACCCATCGCCGCCGCGCGCTATGGCCTGCATTTGGGCTGAATCTCACCCGGCGCTCGCGGCCACACGCCCTGCGGAAACCGGTGTGTCTGGGTACGCCACCATCTCCCCTTGACGTATGACTATGCGTATCGGCTTGTTTACAACCTGCCCAAACCTGGTACGCTTGATAGCTAGATCCACATGCGACTTCTCATCACTGGCGTCAGTGGACTCGTCGGCTCCAACCTTGCAGCCGCAGCCGTACAGCAGAGCTGGGAGGTACTGGGCACCTGGCGCGATACCCCCGTGGAGATTACGGGCGCGGCGACACAGGGCCTTGACATGGCCGACCGTCACGCCTGCGTGGAGGCGGCGATGGCGTTTGAGCCGGACGTGCTGGTGCACGCGGCGGGCAGCGTGCACGCCACGCGCATGGAGCACGAGCCGTATGCCGCGCAGCTGGCACAGGTAGGCACGGTGCACACGCTGGCGGCCGCGCGCACGGTGCGCGCACACTACGTGCTGATCTCCTGCGATTGGGTCTACAGCGGCCTGCGCCCGCCGCACCAGCGCTGGAGCGAGGACGATCCGCCGGAACCCATCAACGCCTGGGGGCGCTCGCGCCAGGCGTGCGAGCTGGCCACTGAGGACTACAACGGCAGCTGGCTGATAACGCGGCCCGCGGGACTGTATGGCGTGAACCTGGCGCGTCCCAAGGGCGGCAGTGGGGAGCTCAGCGAGTACGTGTGGACGCACTCGAGCATGCCTTTGCGCTGGGTGCGCCGTCTGCGCCACGCAGAGCCGCTGCCGGCGCCCGCCGATGGCTACCGCTCGCCGACATACGCCTGGGACTACGCACAGCGCCTGTGCGAGCTGATCGCACAGGACTGCGAGGGCGTCTACAACACGGCGGGCCCCGATTCGCTGAATCGCCGCGAGTACCTGCGCCTGCTGGCGCGCTCCTTCGATTGCGATCCGGCGCTCGTGCGCGATGGCACCACGGCGGGCTTCCTGGAGGCCTGCGGCGAGGACCCGCACCTGGCGATGCCCTCCAATACGGCACTGAGCGACGATAAGTCGAGCTTCGTGCTGGGACACCCGGCGGTGGACGCGCGCACGGGCCATCACCTCATGCGCAGCCAGCTGCGCGAGGTGCTCTCAGGTGCAGATCCTGCACAAGCCGTGACCATCTGAGAACGCGATACCGGGACGCAGCGCGCTGGCCTGCGGCCGACTCTGAGCAGCCGCACGCCGCACCAATCCTCGTTCTTTCCGGTAATCGCGCTACTCTGCGCGCTCGCCTCACCCTCTCTACCGAAAGGAAGCATCGATGAACAAGAGCGAACTGGTCGACGCCATCGCCGCCGACAGCGGCCTCACGCGGGCCGACGCCGGACGAGCCGTCGACTCCTATGTCCTCGTCGTCAACAAGGCCCTGAAGAAGGGCGACGAGGTCGCCATCACGGGCTTCGGCAAGTTCTCCGTCGTCAAGCGCGCGGCGCGCGTCGGCGTCAACCCGCGCACGGGTGAAAAGGTGAAGATCAAGGCCTCCAAGGCGCCAAAGTTCACAGCGGGAGCGAGCCTGAAGCAGAGCGTAAGCCCGAAGAAGAAATAGCTGCATCCCCGATGGGGCAGGGTCGATGGGAGGATTCGGGGGCAAGAGGGGCGGGTAGTTCTCCAACACAGGCAGTGCACCAAGCGCACCGCCATCACTGGAGGTTTGACCAATGATTGCCCTGATTGCCCTCGTACTCATCTTGGCCCTGTTCGGTGGCCTCGGCTTCGCCGCGCACGTGCTGTGGTACGTACTGATCGTGGCCATCCTGCTGTGGTTGATCGGCTTCTTCGTCGGTGGCGCACCCACTGCAGGTGGACGGCGCGGCTGGTACGGACGCTAGCTCCGAAGGCCCCAACCGGGGGTGGCGCACGCTGACCGGGTGACGCACGGTATCTGCGTTGCGCCACCGCCACTGGCGGGCATCCCGGCGCGCTGATAGCGTCGCGCCGGGATGGCACTCGTCAGCGAGCTCGATCTGCCGAGCCTCGACTACTACGATCCGCAGTTGCGCGGGCCGCGCTTTCACGCGGCCATGCGCGATCTGCGTGAAGAGGGCTGGCTCGCCACAGGTCCCTACGGCTACGTGGTGCTGGATCGCGAGGCAAGCGAGTTCTTTCTGCGCACGCGCGCGGCGATCTTCCCGGGCATGAAGATCGCGGAGATCTTCGGCGTGAGTGAGGGACCGCTGTATGAGGAGATGCGGCGCAACATCCTGCACATCAACGGTTCCGATCACACGCGCCTGCGCTCGCTGGTAAACCCAGCGCTGGCGCCGCGCGCCGTGGAGCGCTACCGGCCCTTGGCGCGAGAGCTGCTGGAGGAGCTGTTCGCAGTGCACGCCCGCAACGGCGGCCGCTGCGAGTTCGTGGAGTCCTTCGCCAAGCCCTACCCCTCGCAGATGATCGCCGCCGTGATGGGCGCGCCGCTGACGGACGCGCCGCGGCTGCATCACTGGTCGAACTGGATCCAGCGCCAGTTCGACGCAGGCTCGATGATGGCGGAGCGCGAGGGCATCGAGCGGGCGGTGGAAGAGTTCTACGAGTATGCGGGCGAGCTGGTGCGCACACGCCGCAGGAATCCCAGCGACGATCTCATCTCCAAGCTCATCGCCGCGGAAGCGGAAGGCGAAGGCGAGCAGGGAAAGCTCTCGGATGTAGAGTGCGTGAACCTCGTTCTCAACGTGCTGATCGGCGGCGTGGACACCACGCAGAGCCAGCTCGCACACGCGGTGCGCCTGTTCGCTGAACATCCCGAGCAGTGGCGGTTGCTGGCAGAGCGCCCCGAGCTGGCGCCGGCTGCGGTCGAGGAGGTGTTGCGGATGGAGCCGATAACGCCCTTCACCGCGCGCATCACCACGGAGGAGGTGACGTTCCGCGACGTGACCTTCCCAGCGGAGACGGTCGTAATGGTGTGCGCCTTCACGGGCAACCGCGACCTGGAAGGCGAGGATGGCGATGCAAGCGCGGGGGAAGCTTTCGACATAACGGCCGATCGCGGCAAGGCGCGCGCCTTGACCTTCGGCGCAGGCGTGCACTACTGCCTGGGTGCGAACCTCGCGCGCGTGGAGCTACAGGAGGCTCTCGCCTACCTTCCATCCCGGATGCCAGAATTGACATTGGACGGAGAACCTGTTTACGAGAGCATCATGGGCATCTACGGTTTGTCTGAGCTGCCCATCCGCTTCACCGCTCCGTAAGCCCCTCTCCGTGGAGGGCCCAAGATTGGGAGGGGGGCTTCGGAGGGCAGGGTGCCGACATGGGGTGCAAGCAGTGTCACGGACGACGAAAGGGTCTCTCATGAGCAATGGCATAGGCAGGTTGGCGTGGGTCGCGGCGGTCTTCTTCCTGAGCGGCGTGATCTTCGGCACGGCGTTGGAGCAGCAGGCGTGGGCGGGGCAGTACCACGTGTATTCGTGCCGAACGCCGGATGGGGCGGTGGCGCCGGTGGATGGGTGGAGCGAATCGGTTGCGCAGGCGAACGACCACACCGCCAATACGTGTGGGAGCGAAGGCGGGTTGGTGGCCGCGCTCAATGCCGGCCACAGCCACGTGGCCGATACGGATCTGGCGACCTGGGCCTTCAATGCGCCGGCGGGCGAGACGCTGGGGGCGGCGACGGTTTGGCGGGCCGGGGATACAGCGGGCGGAGGAAACGCAAACGATTCGTACTTCTTCTGGCTGACCGGCATCGCGAACAGTGGCGAAAGCACGGTCATCTTCGATAAGTGCAATGCATTTAAGGGTTGCGCTAGCGAGGGCAGTAGCCAGAATCCCCTTGCGGCGAATAACCGCATTGAAGTGCCAGACAAGGCCTTGCATAGCCCGTACCTCTCGTTGAATGCGTCCTGCGGATCACTCATTGCAGAATCGGAATGTGCGGCCAGTCCAGGCGATGAAAATGGATATGCCGCGGTCGTAGAACTCTTCGCCGCCGACCTCGTCCTGAACGACGAAAACGCCCCGACGATCGAAGCAGTCGCTGGCCCGCTCGCCGAAGCATCCACGGTGAGCGGGACCACCGACGTATCCCTCGCAGCCGGCGATGGCGCCTCCGGCGTATACGAGGCGATCTTCCAGGTGGACGGCGCAACGGTCCAGAAGACGGTGCTGGACACGAACGGCGGCAAGTGCCACGACGTCGGCGAGACAACGGATGGCCTGCCGGCCTTTCTGTACACGCGCCCCTGCCCGCCCTCGGCGAGCGCGGACGTTCCCTTCGACACGAAAGGACTGCAGGACGGCCCCCACCACGTGGTGGTGAGCGTGACCGACGCGGCTGGCAACTCCACGCCCGCGGTGGACAGGCAGGTGACGGTGGCCAACAATCCAACCTCCCCGAGCAACGGCGGCCAGCCCGGCACCAGCCATACCCCCACCAGCTCCCTGCCCGCGAGCTCCCAGCCCGCTGCGAGCGCCGTCGCAACAGGCGCGGTGCCTCAGGACAGAGGCGCGGCGAACGGCAACGGCGCCTCCGATGGGGCCACCCTGGCAGCCCACTGGAAGGGCGCAGGCGCAAGCCTGCGAAGCGCCTACGGCAAGACCCATACCCTGGAAGGCCGCCTGAGCGCACCCGGCAGCGCCCCGATCGCGGGCGCGAACATCGACGTAAGCGACCTGCCCGCCGCCGCGGGCGCGCGCGCCGCGGCCCTGCTGCCCGCCCGCACCGACGCCGTGGGGCGCTTCACGCTGCGCCTACCCCGCACTCTCACTTCGGGCACGCTGCGCCTGGGCTACCGCAGTCACGTGGCCGACACCACTCCAGTTGCTACACGCACGCTGACGCTGGCGGTGATGCCGACCCTGCAACTGCACGTCACCCCCGCGATCAGCGCGATCGGCCATACGATCAACTTCAATGGCCGCGTGCTTGGCGGAGCGATCCCCCGCGGCGGCAAGCTGATCATCCTGGAGGGCCGCACCCCGGAAACCCGCTGGATCCAGTTCGACGTTGTCCGCACGAACCCTCACGGAGCCTTCCATGCCTCCTACCGCTTCCACCTCCCCGGCCCCCTGTCTTACACCTTCCGCGTCGTAAGCCAATACGAGGCCGACTATCCCTTCCTCGCCGGATCCTCGAACATCGTGGAGGTGCTGGAGCGGTGAGGGAGCATCACGCACTGTTGCCGCTCAGGCTATCTGCGAATGTGAAGCGTAGTTGCGAACGGTAGTTAAATGTGCAATGTAGTTGCGAACGCTCGCGAGCGTTGCTACGGGTGAGGTCAGGGCTATCTGGGGGCTTGTGGCTTAGTGTGCGGCGGGACACCACCAGCTGCTAAAGTTCTTCCTCGTGAGTAACGAGTTTTTGGGTACTGCGTCGCTGGTCACGCGCCGGGAGGCCGCCGAGCTGAGCGGGACGACGCTGGGCGCGGTCAATAAGGCGATCGAGCAGAGAGTGTTGCGGGTTCGGCGGCGCACGGGCCGGACGCTTCTGGCACCAGAGGATGTCGGAGCACTGGCGCTGCTTTCGCAGACGCGAGTCTCCTTGCCGGTCGCCATGAAGAGGCGCATCGCTGTGTGGGCTCGCAGCGACCCCGGAGCCAACGCGGAGCTTCGCCTGGACGGAGCGCTCGCCGTTCGGATGGGGCCGGAGGTCGAACAGGCCATGCAGCGCGCACGGCGCTATGTCGAGTTGCGTGAGCGGCTCGTCGAAGTCGACCCCGAGATGCGCGGTGGCATACCGGTGATCGCGGGAACGCGAATGTCGGTTCAGAGCCTTGCCCGGCTGATCGAGCTGGGCGAGACGCAGGAGGTTCTGCGCGAGGACTACCCGTTTCTCCCGGAGGAGTCCTTCGAGCTAGCTCCGCTGTGGGCGAAGACCAACCCAAGACAGGGTCGCCCACCGCGTCCGTGGGCGTCCGGCGAGCCCACCCCGGTGAGCCAGCTGCGCCCCCACGCGCGGGCCGCGTGAGGCTGTGGATCGACGAGTGTCTCTTGCCCGCGCTCGGCGGTTTCGCCCAGCGGCGTTATGAGGCTACCTGCAATGCGCACCGCGGACTGCTGAACGCCAAGGATCCGGTGCTCTTCGCGGTGATCTCGCGGGAGGAGTGGGTGCTTGTCACAGATGACGACGACTTCCTTGCTCTGGCCATGCGCGCAGGGCTGCACTCGGGGCTGATCCTCCTACCGCAGCGCGCCCGCGCAGACCAGCCGCCGACGCTGGAAGCGGTTCTTGACTACATCGATCTGCACAGTGCGAAGGCCGACGTGCCGGCGGCGATCTGGATGACCAACCGCGTGGTCGAGTACCACGACGAGGACGACACGATCAGCACAGGCGAGTGGCCGCCAAGTCGGCCCTGACGTTCGCCTGTCCGATGGTGCGGGCCATCTGGTCGATAGCCCGGGGCGCGCCGCTCGCTCGATTGGCGCCTTTACACCGGGCCGTCCACGTGCTCTGATTGAGCAACTTCGCCGCCATGCTATTCCTCCTTCAGGGTTGTGTCATACGGGCAGGCGAGTCAATTCCAGTTCTCCGATGGCCACTCCTCGGTGACCTGCACGGCCCTCCTGGGCCGCAATCGCCTCGACCCTCGGCGGCAGCCCAAGACGCCTCGCCAGCCACAACCACGACTACCACACAGCACTCCGGCAAAACCCGACGCTCGCCAGCGAGCTCCAACAGCTCACCCACTCCATCGAGGACTGGCAGACGCCCGTCCCGAGCACCCGACCACACCCCACAACGAACGCATGCGCAACATCGCCATGTCCATCAAAACACACGCAGCCAAGCTCTTCGCACCACCCCACAAGGCGGACATGGCGCTGCGGACCAGCATGCTCGCGTGCCGCACACACACCGATCTCACCTGGCACGACATAGCCACTCTCCACGGTCTCCCAGTCGCCCAACCCGCGTTCTCACGAGCCACCGTCACCTACCATCGCCGCACCAACCCGGACTTCGACCACCGATACCAACGACTCTTCGATCACGCCCAAGAACTCCAGCGAGCAGCAGGCTTCGCCAACGCGAACCTCAAACGAGGTCTGACGAGCCCACCCAGCCGCGTTCGCAACTAGCTTTCACATTCGCAACTATCGTGAGCGGCTACACATGCGCTCGCTTAGTACCGAGTGCGACCTGTGCGTAAGCTATCGTTAAATGATGCTGCGGATTTTCAACAAGCTCCGAATGCCATTACCTGGCGTGGCTAAGCATGTCGGCCCGAAGAGGAGCGACAAGGTCGCTATCGGAACCGATGTCAACCAGAACGCCAAAGTTGCTCTAGGCACATTCGATGGTCTGTACGGGCCCGGCTACTTAGAGCAACTACGCTCAAGGGAGCGAGCGTAGGACACAAGAGAGCTTTACGGACAAATTGTGTCATCCACAGTGCCAGTTGCGAGCGTGGCTTGCGATCTTACGCAGCACAAACAGATGATGTGGAAAGGCGGTTTGACTGAGAGCGTCAACACCTCCAGCTCGGCGGCGCGGCAGATCTCGACGATCGAGCGCTCGTCGAACACATGATGGTGCATGGCGCGATGCTTGAGGTTCTCGTGGCAGCGCCGCTCGAAGGACTCACGGCTGCCCGCGCCAGGGTCCCGCTCGAGGTCGTGGAGCATAAGGATCTCGGGCAGATGGGTGAGGTCGTCCTCTCCGGTGTCGCGCTCGGCGTCTTCGCGCAGGTGCTCGAGCGTGCTCGCCGGGCGCCGATGGTCGAAGGTGCCCTCGCGCTGCGGAACGATCAACAGGATATGGCCGCCGGCACCGACGACGCGCCGCCACTCTGCCAGCGCGCCGAGCGGGTTGGCGAGATGCTCCAGCACATGCGAGGCCAGCACGGCGTCATAGGTCCCGTCCGATACCTCTCCCAGCCTGCCGGCCTCGGCAATCAGCCGACGGCGCGGTTCGATCCCCCGGTTAGCGGCGTGCGACCAGAGCGTGCGCTCGGCGTAGTCGAGGGTGTCGAGCGCCGCAAGGCGCGGGTAGACGGGTATGAGCCCTCTGGCGCCAAACAGCCCACTAGGCCCACCGGGCTCGAGGGCCACCGCATCCCGAAGGGTCGCTGCGAGCGCTCGCAGCGCGGGGTCGCGGCGAGCCGCGGCGAGGCGCGCGCGTTCTCTCGCGGCAGGCACGATTCGGCGGATAGCCACTGCCATGTGCCCCCCTTCATAGCATTGCCTCGATGATCGGCCTCGTCCACCTCGTCTGGGCTCCGCTGGGACCCGAGCCGCTGCGGGCATTCCTGCGCTCCTACCACGCACATGCGGCGGGGGCTGATCACGAGCTCGTGATCCTGCTAAACGGCGATGGCGCCTCGCTCACGCGCGAGGAGCTGCTGGCAGAGCTCGTGGACACCCAACACCAAGTGATCGCCCTGAAACAGCCGCTGACCGATCTCGCAGCCTACGGCGAGGCAGCCACGCGGCTGGAGCATGAGTGGCTGTGCTTCTTGAACTCCTACAGCGTGATCCTCGCCGATGGCTGGCTTGGTCATCTGGCGCGCGCCGCCCAGCAGCCCAGAGTCGGGATCGCCGGGGCAACGGGTAGCTGGGAGAGCCAGGCGGAGTGGAGACGGGGACAGGCAAAGAGTTGGCTGCGCCAACTATCCGCAGTGCGCTCTCAGCGACGCGACTACCCGCGCTTCCCCAATCCCCATATCCGCACAACTGCATGCTTGCTGCGCCGGCAAGCAGTGCTGGATCTGGACCTGGGCGCTGCCAGCGACAAGCGCGCGGCCTATCTGTTGGAGAGCGGGCGCAACGGCATCACCCGCCAACTAGGAGAGCGCGGCCAGCGAGCAGTGGTGGTCGGCCGCGACGGATGCGCCTACGAGGTCGAGGACTGGCCCCTCAGCCGCACCTACCGCAGCGGCGAGCAGGACAACCTGCTGGTGGCCGACAACCGTACCGCGGATTGGCTGCAGGCTCCGCGGCGCTTGCGCCGCCAGCTTTCGCATGACGCATGGGGCGCGCGCGCGCCGCGCATCCGAGCGGAACTCGCCGACACAACCGTGACCGCAGCCGCCGTGGCGATCGTCAATTACCGCACCCCGGAGCTGGTCGAACGTTGCCTTGAGGCGGTGTGGGCCACCAGCGATGGCGTGAACCTCGAGGTAGTAGTGATCGACAACGCTTCGCGGGACGGCAGCGTCGAGCGGCTGCGCGCAGGGCTGCCGAGGACGAAGGTCGTGGCGATGGATGAGAATCGCGGCTTCGCTGCCGGGGTGAATGCGTGCTTTCGCAACACACGAGCGGAGCTGGTACTCGTGCTCAATCCCGACACAGAGGTGAAACCCGGCGCGGTGGTGGCGCTGTTGAAGCACCTGCGCAGTCATCCAGAGACAGGCCTGGTGGCGCCGCTGCTGGAGGACGTCGAGGGGCACCTGGTGTCCAACGGCTACCGTCGCTTCCCGGGCTTGGGCATGCTCACCTTGGATCTCTGCCTGCCGCTCAGTTACGCGCTGGCCTACGCCCCATCCCTGCATCCCTACGCGCTGGCCCCGGAAGCACTGCGTAAAGGCGTGCAGCCCGCCCATGTGTGCGGCGCGGTGATGGCGATCAGACGTAAGGCATATACAGAGACGGGGCCGCTCGACGAGGGCTTCTTCCTGTACCTGGAGGAGACCGAGTGGCAACGCCGCATGGCGCTACGGGGCTGGAGGATCGAGGTGCTGCCCACTGCCCGCGTCCGCCACCTAGTGCGTGGCGGCGGGGATGGAGCACTGGCCCCCTCCCTCCACTTCGTCGCGGGCGCGGTGCGCTACCTGAGCCTGCGTGGGATTCCGCCACTTCTCTCCCGCGCGGCCCTGGCGTTGGCACTGGCATCCTCGTGGGCGACCGTCAGCCTGATCGCGTGCCTGCCTGATAAGCGCACAAGAGCCACCCGACAAGCGCGGGCTTACCGCGCACTGCTGCGCCTGGCACTAAGCGGCAACGAAGTGCCGCGCGGCTGAGACGACACTGACGCGCGCTACGGTGCCACGCAGATGAGCGCTCCTCTCCCCAGCCGCATCGGGATCAACGCCATGTTCTTGGAGCCCCAGCTAGGTGGCCTCGACACTTATGTGCGGGCGTTGATGCCCAAGTTGCTGCGGCTGGCGCCTGGGGTGCGTTTCCGCATGTACTGCAGCCCCGGTGGACGCGAGCACCTGGCGGGAGAGCCGTGGCTCGAGCAAGTCGAGTTGATCGTGCCACCACTGATAGGACGGCGCGGCCTGAAGGCGCTGGGCGAGCTAAGCGTGCTCGGCGCGATCGCAGGGCGGGAGGTGGATCTGCTGCACAGCGTCGCGATGACGGCCCCGCTACGCACGCGCGCGGCAAGCGTCGTCACGCTGGCCGATGTGACATGGATCATCGCGCCCGATCCGGGAGAAGCGATGACGACTCGCGTGTGGCGCGCGGTAGTGCCTCCCGCTGCGCGCAGGGCCGAGCGGCTGATCGCGCTGTCGAACGCAGGCGCAGAGCATGTCGTGGAGTACCTGCGCGTTCCCCGCGAGCGTATCGACGTGGTGCCACTCGCAGCAGGGGTGAATCACCTCGTGGTGCCCACACCTGAGGCGGAGCTGCGCACACGCCTGGGGTTGGGCGAAGGCCCGGTGATCCTGACGGTGTCCGCCAAGAAGGTACACAAGAACCTCGAGCGGCTGGTGTGGGCGATGACCATGGTCGTGGAGCGCCAACCAGACGCGGTGCTGGCCCTGCCGGGCAAGCCCACGCCCCACGAGCACGACCTGCGCGAGCTGGCGCAGCGGTTGGGTATCGCCGCGAGCATCGTCTTCCTTGACTATGTCGACGCGCGCGATCTCGAAGGCCTCTACGCGAATGCCGCCTGCTTCGTGTTCGCCTCGATCAACGAGGGTTTTGGTATCCCGCTGCTCGAGGCGATGCGTCGTGGTACGCCCGTCGCCTGCTCACACGCCTCCTCGCTGCCGGAGGTGGCGGGCGATGCAGCACGCTACTTCGATCCCCTCAAGGTGCAGGACATCGCCGATGCCCTGCTGGAACTGCTCGGCGACCGTGCCCTGGCAATGCACCTGGGCAAGCTCGGGCGCGAGCGCGAGGCGCAATTTACGTGGGAGGCCACAGCGCAGGGGACATTGGCGAGCTACGAGCGCGCGTGGGCAGCAACGCGATGAGCGGAGCGCCAACCGACGTGCTCGACAGCAGCGCCGCGGGCAGCCTGATCATCCGTGGTGGCGCGCTGCGCTTCGCCAGCTATATCGCGGTGGTCGCGCTGTCGGTGATCTCGGCAGCACTCCTCACCCGCTACCTAGGGGTGGCGCGCTTCGGCCACTACACCACGGTGATCTCGCTCGTGACAGTCGTCTCGGTGGTCACAGACGCTGGCATGTCGAGTCTGGGTACGCGCGAGTTCGCAGTACGCGAGGGCGCCGAGCGGGAGACGCTGATGCGCGACCTGCTCGGGCTGCGTGTCGTCCTGACACTGTTGGGTGTGGTGCTCGCGACGCTCTTCGCAGCGCTCGCCGGATACGACCTCGCACTGCTGGCGGGAACCGTCGTCGCGGGGCTGGCGACGGTGGCACTGGTACTGCAGCACACACTCTCGATCCCGCTCTCCGCGGAACTGCGCCTCGGCGCGCTGTCGCTGCTCGACCTCGCGCGTCAGGCACTGACAGTGCTCGCCCTCGTCCTGCTGATCGTGTTGCACGCGGGGCTCTTCCCGCTGCTGGCGGTGACCCTCGTGGTGTACCTACTGCTGATGCCGGCTTCGATCGCGCTGGCGCGGGGGCGGATTTCGTTGCGCATGGATCTGCGCCCCCGCCGGTGGGCCTCGCTGCTGCGGCTGACGGTGGCCTTCTCGCTGGCGACGGCCGTGGGCACAATCTACGTCTACACCACCCAGATCCTGATGAGCCTGGTGTCAAACGAACACCAGAGTGGCCTATTCGCAGCCTCCTTCAGGGTCTACATCGTTACCGCGACCGTGCCGGGACTGCTGGTGAGCGGCGCGCTACCGCTGCTGGCGCGTGCCGCGCGCGATGACCGCGAACGGCTCAGCTACGCCTTGCAAAGGATCTTCGAGGTCTCGCTGATCCTCGGCGTAGCCACGGCGATAGGCCTACTGGCGGGCGCGCAGTTCATCGTCCACGTCATCGCCGGACCGCAGTTCGCGGGCGCAGCGGCGGTGCTGCGCATTCAGGGGATCGCGATGATCGCCTCGTTTCTTATCGCCGGCTGGGGCTTCGGGCTGATTTCCACCAAGCGCTATGGAAGCCTGCTCGTGGTCAACGCCCTGGCCTTCGCCGTGAGCTGCGCGCTGACTCTCACGCTGGCGCCCTCCCACGGCGCGCGCGGCGCTGCACTGGCCACGGTCTGCGGCGAGGCGGTGCTGGCCGGCGCGCTGCTGATCGCGCTGGTGCGCAGCCAGCCGCTGTTCCGCCCCCAGCTAGCGATCCTCCCCAAAGTAGCTCTGGCTGCCGCACCAGCTGTGGCAATCGCCCTCCTCGCGACGGGTCTCTCCTCGCTAGCGCGGGCGCTGCTGGCACTGACAGCTTACGCGCTGATCGTCGCAGCGACCCACGCGGTGCCTGAGGAGATCACCGAGTTCATCCCGCGTCCCCTTCTGCACAGGCGAGCGCCGCGTGGTTGAGCCTTCGCCGGACGCCGAACAACGCGACTTGCCGGACACCAAAGGCGACGTCTCACGTCCCCTGCGCGTGGGTCTCAACCTGATCTTTCTGGGCGAGCACGCGGGCGGGGTGGGACGCTACGCGCGCAGATTACCCGGCGCGCTGTTGGCTGCCGAGCCGGCGACGGAGGTAACGGTGTTCGTCTCCCGCGATGCCCCGGCAGACCTGCGCGAGGAGCCGTGGGCAGATGGGGTGCGCTGGGTGCGCCTCCCTGTCACCATGCAAGGGCCGCCACTGCACGTACCGGCGGAGTACATGGCACTGCCGCTGTTGGCGGCAGCATCGAGGCTGGATGTCCTGCACAGTCCCGCGAACACCGGCCCGACGATCACACCCGGAGTGGCGAGCGTGGTATCGGTGATGGATCTGATCTGGCTGCATCGCCCCGCGGAATGGGAGGCCAGCGCGCGCGTCCACCGCACGATGCGCCGCCGTGTAGGACGCGCGGTGCGTGGAGCCGACCGCATCTTCACTATCTCGCAGGCCACCGCCGAGGATCTGGTGCGGACGCTTGGTGTATCGCGCGAGCGCATCGAGGTGACCCCGCTGGCCGCCGATCCTCCGCAAGCGCAAGGGATCCCCGCCGAGATCCTGCGCGCCCGGCTTGACCTCGGGGACGCACGTGTGGTGCTGTGCGTTGCGCAGAAGCGCCCTTACAAGAACCTGCACAGGCTGGTGCGCGCGCTGCCGACCCTGGCGCGCGATGTGATGCTGGTACTACCTGGCGCCCCTACTGCCTATGAGGAAGAGCTGCGCACGCTGGCGGCCGAGCTGGGAGTGGCGGAGCGTGTGCGCTTCCCCGACTGGCTCTCCGAGGCCGAACTGGAGGGCCTCTATGCGCTGAGCAGCGCCTTCGTACTGCCCTCGCTGATCGAGGGCTTTGGAATGCCGGTCCTCGAGGCAATGCTGCGCGGGGTTCCGGTGGCCTGCGCCAGCACTCCCGCGCTGTCCGAGGTCGCGGGAGACGCAGCGCTGCTGTTTGACCCCGAACGCCAAGAGGGAATCGATCGAGCTATCGAGCAATTGCTCGAAGCTCCTGTAGCAGAAGACTTGAGGGCTGGCGGGCATCTGCGCGCAACGAGCTTCACATGGGCACGGACGGGAGAAGCCACCCTAGCCGGTTACCGGCGGGCGATAGCCGCTCACCCGCTAAGTCTCAGCATGACTAACCACGTCCGGTGAGCTTAGTCCGGCTGGAAACTAGAAACATAGTTAGTGCCAGCGCCACCAAAGCCCTAAGTTGGACATAACGCAGAGGCGTTTCAACATTGGGCCACAAATGGGGTGTCAAAGAACGTGGAGGAGTTGTGCTAGTCGCCATCGGGACGCATGCTGGGAAAAACTGGTGAGCCGCTACGGAGGGGCCGAGCAAGCTGGCTCAATTGAAGAGATGCAGGCAATCGCGAGATATAGCTTGCTCGGAGAGTTGGTGGTTCAAGAAGTCGAGCGCAACGACTTATTAGATCAACTCGCAGTGTTGCGTGATGTACTCAAGAGACAAACGCAGTTGCTGGATCGCTTAAGCGAGTCGGTTGCTAACGCCTACATGACTGAGTTAGGCGCGACGGAGCACTCGCCCGAGACACGCCGTGCCGAGCTGGTACGACGCCTGCTTGCTGGCATCCCCGTCGATTCCATCGAGCTTGATTACAACATAGATGCCGAACATATAGGACTCATCGCCTCAGGCATAGCAGCAGCACATACGGTGCGTACTCTCGCGGCGAGGCTAGATTGCCAGCTACTATCGGTAGCCCGCGGCGACATCGTGTGGGCGTGGCTCGGAGGTAACCTCAGACTCGCGAACGCGGACATCGAGCGTCGCTTGACATCCGAGGAACTTGTAGGCGTCTCCCTAGCGCTCGGAGAGCCTGCCCAAGGACTCACCGGCTGGCGCCTAACGCACAAGCAAGCACAAGCAGCGCTCCGGATCGCCGTACGCAGACCACAAAATTTCACATGGCACGCTGATGTAGCGCTTGAGGCATTTGCAATGCAGGACGAGACGATAGCTAGGTCTTTTATAGATTTCTATCTGTCACCTCTTGACGGTCGTCGCTGCTCCGGCGCGGTCCTTCGTGCCGCCTTGCGTGAATACTTCGCTGCCGGGCGCAACGCTACGGCTGCGTCAGCGGCTCTCAATGTCAGCCGTCGTACTTTACGCAATTACATGGCGATTCTCGAGGAGACGCTCGGACCCCTACTCGACACACGCCAGGCAGAGCTAGAACTCGCGTTGCGGTTGGATGTTCTTTTCCGAAAGTGACGCTATCTCAATCACTAGACCTCCTCCAAATGCAACCCAGCATGCAGCGTTGTCCAGCATGGGAATCGGATACGCCAAATCGTGCACACATTGGCCCTAGTGAAGTTCAGAAAGAGACTATAGAGCTATAGGCCAGCTGCTCAAAGAGCGGCCAAGTGCCTGCGGTCCACAGGATCGCAGGCGACGCAAAGCGTAGTTCTAACCAAAGGACTGAGATTAGATGCAATTCAGACTACCACCAATACGGCGTGCCCAAAAGGCGCACGCGGAGCACACCCAACACATAATCACCACATCCAGACGCCGTACACTCCCATTGGCGATGCCTATTCTCTTGGTATTCAGTCTGTGTCTCGCCTTGAGCGCAACACAAGCCGTAGCAGCGACGTATGAGGGCCTCCCGGCGCTAGTTGGGATCCAGGGCTCGGAAGGGACCCTATGGACCTATACGACGCCAGAGTATAGTGGCGAATCTGGAACCTGGAAGAGCACTGGTAAGGGCTTAGCCGCAGGCACCAGCCCAAGCGTCGCGAAGGGCGAAGGAGAAAACTACGGGGTAGCATTTCACGCCCTAGGCACAAACCATCTTTGGATCTACCCAACTCTCGGTCTTCCAGTCGAAACCATCTGGGGACTAGCGCCGGGCACCAGTCCGAGTATCGCACGTATCAGCGGCGGTTTCGAGGCGGCCTTTCACGCCGAAGGCACGAACCACCTGTGGACTTATTCGTCCGTCACGGGTGTGGGTACGGATACCGGCAAGGGATTGGCTACGGGCACCAGTCCGAGCATCGCGAAAGGCTCAGGAGAAACCTACGGGATTGCTTTTCATGCCGAAGGCACAAACCATCTTTGGATCTATCCATCCATAGGCTCTCCCGTCGAAACCATCTGGGGACTAGCTTCGGGCACCAGCCCGAGTATCACACACATCGCCGGTGGGTTCGAGGTCGCCTTCCATGCAGAAGGTACAAACGATCTATGGGTATACTCATCTGTCACAGGGGTTGGGACTGATACTGGCCTGGGGATTGCGCCAGGCACCAGTCCGGCAATCACGAACTTTGCCGGTAGTTACAAGGTACTGTTCCAGGCACTCGGACTCAACGACCTGTATCTTTATTCGCCCTCGACCGGAGGAGCCAACCTCGGGTTAGGGATGGCACCTGGCACAAGCCCTACCATAACAACGCGATTCCCAGAAGAAACCTATTGGATGGGCGCGTTCCAGGCCAACACAGGGGTGATGTGGACCTATTCGTCGTCGGGTGGCGGAGCCAGTAGCGGCGGCCTGATGAAGGCAGGCACAAGCCCGAGTGCCGCTGGAGGGCTATAACGCCTGTCTCAAACACCGCATAGTAAGCGACCGTGCCTAGCCTCGTGGGCACGGTCGCCCGCGGCGGCAGCTCGAGCGTCCGTCCACTCCGTGATCAACGGTCGGATGCCTGCATGCCGAGTGCTGAGTGTGGCCGGTGTTCATCCGTAGAATACCGTGTACACACCTCCGTTCGGAAAGCGCTATAGACAGTGATCACCCTGACCCCCGGAGACACGATTCGCCGCGTAGACCTGCACGCTCAGTACGGCGGACGCCGCCAGGGTGGTATTAGCCCATCGAAAGTCAGCGACAATGTCTTCCTCATTACCGCTCCGGCTATCGGCGAGCGGCACGGCTATCTCTACGACGGCCCGCGCGAGGATGGTTATTACCACTACACGGGCGAGGGTCAGTATGGGGATCAGCTGATGGCGCAGGGTAACCGTGCCATCAAGGACCACGAGGCTGAAGGACGCGACTTGCAGCTCTTTAGCGCCCGCAACACCGAGCTCACCTACATCGGCCAGTACACCTACGTCGATCACTATTTTGCTGACGCCCCCGAGACCAACCAGGGCGAGCTTCGCAGCGTCATCGTCTTCCGCCTCAGCCAGGTCAATGGCATCTCACCGGGTCCCAACCGCTCAAAGCTCGATCGGCTCTCCTCGGCGCCGGTTACGGAGATCCCTGTGGAGCAGGCCATAACGGAGTCGACTCTGATTGAGGGCGATCGCGAGCCCTACTTAGCCGAACGGCGAGAGCAGAAGCTCGTCCGAGCATTCCTAGCGTCGCTGGAGAACCAGGGCCACGAAGTCTGTCGCCTGCAATTCCGCCCGCGGGGGGAGCCAGCGCCCCTGTTTTGCGATCTCTACGACAAGACCTCGAACACGCTGTATGAGGCAAAGGGAACCGTCGCGCGCCCCGCCATCCGCATGGCCATTGGACAACTCGCCGACTACGCCCGCCTCATCAAACCCACCCCTGGCAAGGCCCTGCTAGTCCCGCAGGAGCCGCGTGTTGATCTGCTTGCGCTGCTTGCCCGGGAGGGCATCGCAGTTGTGTGGCCCGGCGCCGATGGCTTTTAGGCAACTGCCTGGCGTTCGAGAATCTGCTTCAGTCGGCTCAGATCCTTGCGATTGGCCCGCCATCGCGGCGGCGATGCCCTCTGCCGCTACTACTCTCCCCGGCCGACGGCCGGGGACCAGATCTCGTCGAAGGCATACTGGTCATAGGGAAGTACCCAACACTCAGCGATCTTGCCATCAGCAATACGAAAGACCCCCACCACCTCCCAAGTGCAGGTCTCACCGTCGCGCTGCACTTGGCCTCCGGCGAAGATCACCGCGCTCTCATCGTCGGCGAGTATGCGGTGCACGATGATGCGAAACGTTGCGTGCGCCAACTCGCGACGCGCGACGAAGTAGCGCAGGACCTCATCCCGGCCTCGATAGACGCCAGCTATTGCGCTGCGCCCTGGCACATGCCACGCGACGTCCTCGGCGAGCATCGCGCGCACCTGCTCTTGGTCGCCCCCAGCGTAGAAGCGATTCTGGGCGTCGTGGAAATCGCGGATCAGACGTGCATTCAGGTGTACCTCAGACATCCCCTCACAGTATCCCGCCGTCGCACCTCGCCTCGCGCGAGTGTCTAGCAGTGTTCAGTTGATCCGGGATATTGGGCCCCTCTGTGCAATTTTTGACCACGCGCCCTGAGAGATTCGAACTCCCGACCTTCGGTTCCGTAGACCGACGCTCTATCCAGCTGAGCTAAGGGCGCAGAGGGGTCAGTCTAGTCGTTGCGAGCCGCGGGCGTTCACCGCAGCAGCCCCTTCCGACTGAGCCGCGAAGCGGCTTCCCGGAGCCCGCATGTCCGTAGATCCAGACGCTAGCGCTTAGGCGGCAGCGATCGCGCATACGCCACACCACGGGCAACCCACCGCTCAAGCTGTCCCTTACTGCGCACACCCTCGTGATCGACGCGCAGCCAGCCCTCCATGACACGTCCACGCATCTGGAAAGGGCCCGCGTGGGGCTTTGCCAGCAGCGCTTCGGTCTCGGCGGGATCGCAACGAAGCAGCAAGCCGCCCTGCCCGCTGGCGCTGACGGACATGTTGCCGCCGATCAGGAAGGCCAGGCCGCCGAACATGCGCATCTCGGTGACGCCCTCCTCCGTCGCGACCAGCTCGCGGATGCGATTGGCGAGATCCTCGTCGTAGGCCACAAGGGGATTATCTCACCAAGCATCCACGTTAGGCCGCCTCTTGGCCTCGCGCTCGCGCCACCCACCGCTGCCCCCAGCCGCCGCGCTGCCCCCACCGAACAGCATCCTCACCCACCGGCGCGAGTCGGCGGGATCGATGACGTCGTCGATCTCGCCGTAGGCAGCCATGTTCAGGCCGCGACCGTGCTCATAGGCAGCCTGGACGGTGGCCTGGAAGACTCGCTCGCGCTCACGCTCGTCCTCGATCGCCTCGAGCTCACGGCGCATGCCCAGGCGCACGGCCCCCTCCAGGCCCATGCCGCCGAACTCGGAGGTCGGCCAACCAACGGTGAAGAGACCGGCCTTAAAGCCGCCGCCGGCCATCGCCTGAGCGCCGAGGCCGTAGCCCTTGCGCAGGACGATAGTGCCGATCGGCACCGTGAGGTTGGCGCCGGTAACGAACATACGTGAGACGTGGCGGACAGTGGCGACTCGCTCAGCCGCCGGGCCGACCATGAAGCCGGGGGTGTCACACAGCAGCAGCACGGGCAGATCGAAGGCGTCGCAGAGCTGCATGAAGCGGGCAGCCTTGTCGGCAGCGTGGGCGTCGATGGCGCCACCGAGGTGGGCGGGATCGTTGGCGAGCACTCCCAGCGGTCTGCCGTCCACGCGCCCCAGGGCGGTCACGACGCCGAGACCGAACCCGCGACGCAACTCCAGCACAGAACCCTCATCGCAGAGCGTCTCGAGCACCCGGCGCACCTCATATACACGCTTGCGCTCGAGGGGCACCAGCTGGCGAAGCAAGCGCTGGTCAGGCACGGTGAACTGCTCCTTGGCGCCGTGGAAGTAGGAGAGATAGCGCTTGGCGACGTCGATCGCTTCGCGCTCGTCGCCCACGCGCACATCCACCACCCCGTTGGCGTGCTGCACCTCGATCGGTCCCACCTCGGCCGCCTCGAATACGCCCAGGCCACCGCCCTCAATCATCGCCGGCCCGCCCATGCCGATCGAGGAGCTCTCGGTGGCAATAACCACGTCGCAGCACCCCAGCAGCGCGGCGTTGCCAGCGAAGCAATTGCCCGCGGCAATCCCCACGAGCGGCACCCGACCACTGAGACAGGCGAAGAGGTGAAAGGCGCGGCAGTCCAAGCCGGCGACCATCGGCCAATCCACGTCTCCCGGCCTGCCCCCGCCCCCCTCGGCCAGCAGCACCACGGGCAGCCTGCGCCGCTCGGCGATCTCAAAGAGACGGTCCTTCTTCAGATGGCCCCGCATCCCCTGGGTGCCGGCAAGCACGGTGTAGTCGTAGGACATGACCACACATGGCTCGCCCCGCACCTCGCCTACCCCCGCGACCAGGCCATCCGCAGGGGTGCGCGCGATCAGCTCCTCGCGCGGGCGCCTGCGCTCCTGGGCAGCGAAGAGCAACGGACCGTACTCGAGGAAGGTGCCCTCATCGACGAGATCGGCCAGGTTCTCGCGCGCGCTGCGAGCGCCGCTTGCGTGGCGCTTGGCCACGGCTTCCACACGCGCCTCATCCAGGCCGAGGGCGTGGCGCTCGCGCACTGCCCGCAGGTCATCACGCTCGGCGTCGAGATCCACCTGGCCGGTGTCGCCGTCCTGTGCCGGCGCCGCCTCAGCCTCTCCCGCGGCAACCACCATCAGCACCTGGCCCTCCGCCACGGTGTCGCCAACAGCCACCTCCACCCGACTCACGATGCCATCGACGGAGGCGAGCACCTCGTGCTCCATCTTCATCGCCTCCAGCACGACAAGGACAGAACCGGCGCGCACCGGCTCATTGGGCGCTCCCGCGAGCGCAATCACAACACCGGCGAAGGGAGCGCTGACCACAGCGTCTGCGCCAGGTGGGCTCACGTCACGCGAGACTTATTGCAGCCCGTAGGCCACGGAGAGCTGCGTGGAGAGAGTGCAGGTCCCCGTACTCGCCTTCTTCCCCGTCGCCGAGTGGCGCTTACGATGCCTCGGGCGTTTGATCGTCGGCCGGTGAACGGTCACGGGTCGCGCCGCCGGTGGAGCGCTCACACCCACCGCGCCCCCGAACGTCGCAGAGGAACCGAAGTCGGGCTGTTCCCCCAGATATTCGCTTTCACCCGTGCAGCCTATGTACCCTCCCCCCTCGGCGATGCTCTGGACCGGTCCGAGTGTGGCGCCTGCCTTGCCCACCAGGAACTGGGCCTTGGCCTGGCCGTCGGCCAGTGCGTCGGCCATACCCTGGCGGTAGACCGTTGTCGCCTGCGTCGCATTGGCGTTCGGATCGATTGCCTCGTGCGCCACCCCCTGCACGCTCACCGTTCGTGGCGGGGAGGCCAAAGGACCGCCCACGGTGCTGCTCGTCTGGGTTTCAGCCCCCGCGACGCCCAGCACACCGGCGGCGATCAGGCCGGCCATTACGGCTGTCGATGCTGCGAACACAATCCTCATGGAGCCTCCTTTGGCAGCTCGTCCCAGCAAGGCAGCAGTGTAGGGCTTTCATCTTCCGGTCATGCGCCTGACCGTAGCTTCATGGTTGTCCATGACCTCAAACAAAGGAAGAACACTCATGCGCAAGCGATTGAAGACAATCAGCGGCGCCGCGGCCGCACTAGCGATCCTCGCTCTTGGCGGCTCAGCCATCGCGTCGGGCACCCAGCACACGCGGAGCGCCAGCAAGCAGCGCGCCATCTCGACGTCGCTAGCAACGGAGAAGACCAGCGCTCCCGATACCGACAACATCCAGTCAGGCGACCAGACTTCGCCCGACACTCACAGTGCCAAGGCCTCGTCCGTCTCGACGGCATCCCAGACGCCGGATAGCGGCTCGGCAACTGAGAACTCATCCGAGACGCCAGATACCGGCTCCGCAGCGGAGGTCTCATCTGAGAGCGACGGCCCCGGTGGTCACGAAGACCCCGCCGGCAACGTGGACCATCAGAGCGAAGGCCAGGAATAGCCGACGTTCTGGAGGCCAAGACCAGTCGGCGTCATGAAGGACAGGATCAGCCGCCGTTCGCTGGCGCCAGATCATGTAGCCAACGGGGGTGGATCGCAAGGCGGTCCACCCCCTGAGGCGCCTTCAGGAGCCCTTCAGGTCTCATCGACATCCTTGAGCATATGCGCGTACTGATCGTGGAGGACCACGCCAAGCTGGCCGGTCTGCTACGCGGCGGATTCGAAAAGGATGGCTTCGTGGCGGACGTGATTTCCCGGGGAGAGGATGCCCTGTGGATGGCAGGCACAACCCGTTTTGATGTTCTCATCCTCGATGTGATGCTGCCGGGCATCGATGGATTCGAGACGTGCCGACGCCTGCGAGCCGATGGCGTCAGCTCCCCGATTCTGATGCTCACAGCGCGCGCTGGGATCGGTGATCGCGTGAGCGGCCTCAATGAGGGCGCCGATGACTACCTGATCAAGCCATTCTCCTTCGCCGAGCTTCTGGCCCGCGTACGGGCTCTGGCCCGCCGTCCCCCCGTGCAGCGCCCCAAGGTGCTGCAGGTCGATGACCTGCGCCTGGATCCGGCTGGCCTGAGGGCGTGGCGAGGCCAGACCGAGCTCTCGCTATCGACCAAGGAGCTGCTGCTGCTGGAAGCGTTCATGACGCGACCCGGGGAGGTGCTCTCGCGCCTGGACCTGCTGGAGTCCGCGTGGGATCACGCCTACGAGAACCGCTCCAACGTCATCGATGCCTACGTCAGGCGCCTGCGCGAGAAGATCGACCGACCGTTTGGCCGGCGCACGCTTGAGACAGTGCGCGGCAGCGGTTACCGCCTGCATACCCACGCTCACACTCAAACCTGATGCTCCATCTCAAGCGAGAGCGTCTGTATCCCTCGCTGCGCCTCAAGCTGACGCTCGCTTTCGCGATAGCGATAGGACTATTGCTCACCGCGCTCGGGTTCTTCATCTATGCCCGCTTCCAGAGGAGCCTGGATGAGTCGCTGAACCAGGGCCTACGCGCACGCGCCAGCGACGTACGCGCCTTGGTCAACCAGGCCGACACGGGACTGGCGGATGCCAGCGGAGCTCGCCTCAGCCAAACCGGAACAGGGTTCGCCCAGGTCCTGGAGCCGGGAGGCAAGGTACTGGATCAGACCCCAGGGATCCCGCGCAAGCCGCTCCTCAACGCTCCCGACATCGCCCACGCGAGCAAGCGGTCGATCCTCATTACGACGCAGGTCGCGGGCGTGGCGGGTCCCGTGCGCCTCCTTGCCACACCCGTGCGCGCTCAGGATATGCCGCTCGTCGTGATCGTCGGTGTGTCACTGCAGAACCGCGCCGTGGCCCTCAAGGATCTCCGAGCTCTGATGCTCCTGGGTGGCCCCTTCGCGCTCGTGTTGGCATCGCTGCTCGGATACGGCGTGTCTGTGCTGTCACTGCGCGGCGTCGAGGCGATGCGCAGCCAGGCGGCGCGGCTATCGGTGACCAAGCCCGGTCGGCGATTACCGGTGCCCGCGGCACGCGATGAGTTGCGGCGCCTCGCGCTTACGCTCAACGAGATGCTCGATCGCAACGAACTGGCCTTTGCGCGGGAGCGGCGCTTCGTGGCTGACGCCAGCCACGAGTTGCGCACGCCAATAGCGGTGCTGAAGACCGAGCTGGAGCTCGCCCTCACCGGAGAGAGCTCCAAGCACGAGCTTCATGGCGCCCTGGAATCGGCCAACGCCGAGGCCGACCGGATCGCTCAGCTAGCGCGCGACCTGCTCACCCTCGCCCAGGCCGACCATGGCGAGCTGCCGATCGAGCCGGCCCAGTTGCGAGTGTCTGAGGCGATCGAGCGTATCCGCCAGCGCTTCGCCGGGCGAGCGCGCGCCGAGGGGCGGACGCTGCTGGCGATTGCGCCTGGCGAGATGACCGTTTACGCGGATCCGCTGCGGGTGGAGCAGGCGCTCTCGACCCTCGTCGAGAACTCCCTGCGTCATGGCGCCGGTACGGTGATGCTTTCTGCGGAGCGCCACAACGGGACAGTGGACCTGCATGTGGCGGACAGTGGTCCGGGCTTTCCCAAGGATTTCCTGGCCGTCGCCTTTGAGCGCTTCAGCCGCCCGGATCTCGGGCGCACGGTCGAGGGGACAGGGCTAGGCTTGTCCATCGTGCGCAGCATCGCACGCGCACATGGCGGCGATGCCTACGCCGCCAACCGGGCCAGCGGAGGGGCGGACACGTGGATCTCCCTGCCTGTTACGGCAGACCGCGCGCCAGCGCCAGGACCGCCTGCGCCAGCCGCGCGGAGCTCGGTGGCGTAAGTGTCCCTGGGGGCAGCTCGACGACAAAGGCAGTGCTGGCTGGCAGGCGATGGTTCTGCCAGCCCACCGCGCTGCCGGGGTAGCGCGTCAGTCGTCGCAATGGCAGACCGCTCAGCTGGGCGAAACGACGCTCCACTCGAGGATCCCCTCCCGAGTCATCCACGAGCCCGAGTGGCTGATGAAAGAAGATCGTGATCTGCGGGCGCAGGCGCAAGATCAGCCGGTAGGCGATGCGCGCTTCGGGCTCGGATAGTGGGCGCGAGCCGGGATACTGCTGATCGCCCGGCTGGCCCGCGGGGTTCCAGCCGTAGGGGAAGTTGCGGTTGAGGTCGACGCGGCGGGCATTCTGGCGTGTGTCGGCGACGGCTCCGTCCGGATTGAGATTGTCGAGGACCCACAGATCGATGCCGCGTGGGGGCGCCATCGCATCAAGACGCCGGGCCACCGCAATCCCGGCGCGCTCATTTCCGTGAATGCAACCCACGATCAGAACTCGGCGGCGGGCAGATGGTTCCCCCAGCTCCTGGACACGGATCGGCCGATGCTCGACGGAATGTCCGAGCAGCACTGTCCGGCGCGCAGGGCCAGATGCGGTGGCATGCGCTCGCGGCACCGCCACAGGCCCGCGACGGGACGGCGACGGAACGGCGCTCGTACCACAGCCAGCGGCCAGCAGACTCACAACGGCAGCCGTCATAACAAGCCGGCGATGGGAGCGCAGCACCCAGATGACAATACGCGGCCGTGCGACTACCTGTACCTGTGTCCTCGCCTTAGAACATCCGCGCGACTCAGCGGAGTCCGCTCTGTGCGCCAGCGTCGTAGTGTGGGGGTATGGCGATGCTAAGCAGACCCGCGGACCCCACGACGATTGTGTTTGGCTCTCGGGGACAAGCAGGAGAGCACGCTGGCGATACAGAGCATCGGCGTGCGCCCAGAACCGGCGCAGTGCTCGTTGCGACTGTGGTCTTTGTGGTTGCGCTCGCCGCCTGCGGTTCGACGCCGTCTGCACGGACGTCGGCTCAGCCACCGACATCGTCCGCGAGCCTCCGTTCGGTGCACACGTCGACCCAATCGCTCTCCTCCTCGTCGGCTGCCACAACGAGGCCAGCGGTGCGGGTGCGGTCTCGCCGGAGTCGCATCGACCATATTGTTGATGTAGCGAAGGGGAGCTACCACTCTGAGACCAAGGGCCGAAAGCTCTTGCAGGAGCTCAGCCGCATCGCCCGCGACAGTACCCTGCTGAACGCCTTGAGCAGAGGCGACGTGACCGGCGCTCAGGCCGAGGCGGACGCCCAGCTGAGGAGTCCCATCAATCATTTCGCTCACGTGACGCGTATCAGTGTCGTGCGCGGATCGCGGGTGCTCGTCAACGCGACGGTCAACAGCGACGGGGTGTTCGTGGTCGCACCCGGCAGTCGTGCCCTACGGCTGCATGGTCGCTCGCTGGGCACGCTCCTGGTCTCGATCCAGGACGTGACCGGTTACGTGAAGCTCGTGCACGATCTCACAGGTGCCGACGTCGTGGCGCGCGGCGCGAGCGGGCATGTACGTACGTCGCGGGGCGCCCCTACCGGTGCCCGCCTGCCGCCGTCGGGACGTGTCACGATCGCCGGACGGAGGTATTCCGTGCGCTCGTTCCACGAGGTTGGCTGGGGTAACGAACCGCTCACGGTCTGGATACTCCTGAGAGCCTGACCCATTCGCTTTCCGTAGCGTCACACAGCCAAGCGAGTAGCGCAGCTCGGTTGAGCATGGGTGAGCAGGCCCATGCCGGCGTCGTATGATCGGTGTGGAGGACTTGACATGACTGCGCTCGGTTTCGCGCTACTGCTGATGGGTGCCACGCTGGTGGTTGCCGAGGCACATGTGCCCGGCGGGGTGCTCGGTGTTGCGGGGGGCGTAGCGCTGATCGCTGGTGGGATCATCGTGATCGCCACGCTGGGTGGTGGCGCTACCCTCGCCGTGCCCGTCGGCGTGGGACTCGGCGCGGCGGCGGGCGGCTGGGCGCTCGTGGTAACACGCAAGGCGGCGCGCGCCCGACGCGCGCGTATCCAGGCCGGCGCGGAGGCTTTGTGCGGCCGCGTCGGCGTGGTGCGCAGCTGGCATGAGCCCGCTGGTCAGGTCTTCGTCGATGGGGCGCTGTGGCGCGCCCGGCACGGTTGGGCGGAGATCGACGGGGAGGCGCTCCACGAGGGCGACCCCGTCGTGGTCGAGCGCGTCAGTGGCCTGACGCTGTCCGTGCGCCGCGCCGAGGAATGGGAGCTGATCGCATGATCCTCGCGCTGGTCATCGTCCTGCTCTGCCTGATGGCAACAGCGCTCGTGCTCGCGGGCGCTTCGGTGCGCGTGCTGCGCGAGTACGAGCGCGGCGTCGTCTTCCGTCTCGGCCGTGTGACCAGCCAGCGCGGGCCGGGACTGATCTTCCTGCTGCCAGCGATCGACCGCATGGTCCGCGTTAGCCTGCGCACGATCACGTTGCAGATACCGGCGCAGGAGATCATCACGCGCGACAACGTGCCTGCGCGCGTCACCGCAGTCGCCTACTACCGGATCATCGATTCCACGAGGTCGGTGCTCGAGATTGAGGACGTGCTGGCCGCCACTTCGCAGATCGCCCAGACGACCCTGCGTTCGGTGCTGGGTAAGGCCGAGCTCGATGCGCTGCTGGCCGAGCGCGAGCGCTTGAACGAGCACCTCCAGCAGATCATCGACGATCAGACCGAGCCTTGGGGAGTCAAGGTCACCACGGTCGAGATCAAGGATATCGAGATCCCGGAGCGGATGCAGCATGCGATGGCGCGTCAGGCTGAGGCCGAGCGCGGGCGCCGCGCGAAGATCATCAACGCCGAGGGCGAATTCCAGGCCGCCGCACGGCTCAACGACGCAGCCGATGTGATCAGTCGCAACCCCGTGACGATCCAGCTGCGCTACCTCCAGACGCTGTTGGAGGTGAGCAGTAACCAGAGCTCCACAATCGTGCTCCCACTGCCGATGGATGTCCTGCAGCCGCTCGCGGCCGCCGCGCAGAGCCGTCGTGTCGCTGCTGACGGCCCCGAGCGCGAGCGCCTTGACGAAGCGCTCGCCGCAGCACGGACAGCCCTCGACACGGCGACGAACGACCGCGAGCTCTAGCCGTGATCCTCCGATCCGATGTCATCGTGAGAGCGCGACCTGATCGCGAGGGTGGCGACTACACCCGCGTGATCGGAGGGCCAGATGAACGACGCTGGTGGCGGATTCGGCGCGATGTCGCCGACCAAATGCTCATCCAAGACCCTGAGCTTCCCACGCGTGAGCACGTGGTCGTCGTCCTCGGTGTAGGTCGCGTTGGGGTCGCTGGCAAGGTCGTTGGGCGCAAGGTGGCAGCACGTCAACGGCGGTGCGCCTAGCCCGGCGGCTGTCCACGTGTCCGTGAGCCCGCCGGCGAGGAATGTGTTGTAGGCGGCAGGACTGAATTTGGGGCCCGAGTTCATGTCGCCGGTGAGGACCACGGTCAGCGGCGTGTTTACCGGCCCGCCCAGCAGTTCCTGGGCCTGCGGGCCAGACACCGCCCCGCCGGGGGCCAACGCGTCCAAATGCGTGGTGATGAACCGGAAGCTCGCGCCGCGCACCTTGGCGTCGATCGACTGCCAACTGTTGGTGAACTGGAATCCATGAGGCGGATCGGGATCAAGCGGATTGGGTAGCAGTGGCACCCGGGCGTTGTAGGTGCCCGACTGGGGGTTGGACAGCTTGAGCTGCCCCGGCGGCAGATCGGTTCGAGCGAGGATCACACCGCTCTCGACCATGCCAACGGCAACCAGCCCGCCGGGTGTGAAGATGGGGAACGCCAGCGTGAAATTGTCGTCGTGCCTTGAGACCGGCGCGTATTGCATCCCGTCAGCAGCGAGCGCCGCGACGAGCTCCTGGACGAAGTCCTCGCTGACCGGGGATGGCAATGCGAAGGGGTGCGCGGGGTCGAATGCTCCCACGTGCCACGTGGCGACCTCCTGGAGGCCGACGAGGACAGGCCTGTTCTGCGCGATCTCTGCAGCGATCTGTGTGGCCCGGTCTTTGAACCGAGTCGCCACATAAGTCGCGTAGTCAGCGGTCGTGGCTGCCAGCGCCTGTTCGAGCGTCGGAGTTCCACCCACGAGCGCCTGAATATTGCGGAACTCCGTGCCCTGGTAGAGGTTCTGGGTCATCACCGTCACTGAGCGTCGGTGCTCGGCGTGGGCACTCCCGACGCCGATGACAGCCCAGGCAACGGCGAACGCGATGACGGCGCCCGCGAATATACGCGCGGGATGAGCGATTGACGGCATGGTTACGACCTCCAAACTGGCCCTGAAAGATTGTACCCTCAAGGCCTGGCCGCCAATCAGGGCGGAACCTCTATTTTGCGAGTCTGCTCGTCTGCGCCAGGCCGTGCGCCTCGCGGCGATCCGCGGCACGGTAGAGCGCGTAAACGGTGTGTGCACCGATCCAGCGCAGCGGCTCTGGCTCCCATGAGCGGACTGTACGCCCAACCCAAGAGAGGCCGCTGAGAGCATCGCGCACCTCGACAAGGCCCGGCCGGTGCTGGTACTCACCCGCGAGCTCGTGCGACCCCACCTCGCCACGGTGACGGTCGCGCCGATCACCACCACTGTGCGCGGACTCTCCAGCGAGGTCCCACTCGATGCCGCCAACGGCCTTCGGGACCGTCGGTCGTCAGCTGCGACAACGTCACGACGATTCCCGCCGAGGCCCTTTGGGGCGCAGATCGGCGTGCTGCTCGACCGCCAAGAAGCGACTCTCAGCCGCGCGATTCAGGCCGCGTTCGATCTGGATTGAGCGACGCTCAGGCTACTTCTTTTTCTTTCCCTTCTTGTGGTTTTTCTTAGCGGGCTTTTTCTTGGTTTTTGGGCACCCGGTGACCTGGATCTTGGTGTTCTGCTCGAGCACGGCCCCGTTCTGCCCAGTGAGAGTGGTGGGCATGACGAGGCTGGTGCCGCAGAGGCTGCCCTTGGCCTTGGCTGGGAGGACGGAGGCGAGCCCCGAATGCGGACCCTCAGGGAGCTTCAGCTCGAACGTGCTGATCGGCGCGTCGGGCACGCTGTTGAACGCGCTGCTCGTGACACCCTTCCTGATGTTGATACTGCCGATGAGTTCGAGCTTGATGCCTTCGCCCTGCAGTATGAGGACGAGGTCGGGAAACGCGGCGCCCCCGTGAGACACCAGATACGCCGGCCCGGCGACGGGGTTGGCGAGCACAGGCGTGCTGGCGGTAGCGGTTCCGATCAGCGACCCTGCCGGACAGGACGCGGGGTTGGCGTTGAAGGTCGCTGCCGGGCATGCCTGCTGGATCGTGGTGAGCCGGGAGGGGAGCTGCTTGGGCAGCGCTACCGCGACCTTGCCGATGTTCGCCTGCCCTACGCCCGAGCCGACCTTCACGTCGAGGCTCGCACCGTTCTTCTTGCTCGTATTGGCCTGGGTGGAAACCTTGAACGACGGCTTGAAGGCCAGCGCCGCGCAGTTGGTGACCTGGAAGGGCACCGAGAACGGCTGCATGGCGCCTTCGACGCCTGCGATCGTGCCGTCGATCGCCATCGGGTTGCAGTTGGTCGGGTTGAACGTGAAGTCGTGGCGGTTGACGGTGACGTTGACGTGCTTGATCTCGAGCGGTATGCCGTCGAGGATCCGTGGAATCGCGTGTGGGCCCGAGGGGTCCGTCGTGACCGTCAGCGCGGCGGTGTGCGGGTCGACTTCGATCTTCGCGCGTACGACCACGCTGCCGAGGTCGAACGGGCCGGCCTTGGCGGAATTGACGATCGACAGTCCGAACGGCGCGCCGGCGTAGGGGCCGGTGAGGTAGACCCGGCCGCCCTTGACGGTGTAGGGGTCGCCGCCGAGGCCGACGCTCACAGTGGTTTCCCCGATTAGGCTTTCCGCGGGGCACGTCCCGGCGTTGGCTTCGGCTTCGCCGCAGAGCTTGACGCCGGTGAGGATCCCGAGCAGACCGCGCGGCGTGTGCAGCTGTACGGAGCGTATGTCCTGCGCTCCGTCTTCGCGGCTGATCGTGGTCGTCAGCGGCGTGAATTCGCCGGCGTCGATGGCGCTCACGCCGCCTGTGAGCGACGCGCCGGCCGGCAGCGTGCTGCCCGGGCACGGCGTCCCGTTGGGGCCCGCGGTGATCTGAAACGTCGAGGAGGCCTGCGCCGCCGCGTTGCCGGACCACGGCGCGAGCGATGCCTGCGTGGTGTAGCCGCCGCAGTGCGATGGTGTCGCCAGCGGTGCGCGTTCCCCACCGAAGAAGTGCAGTTCGGCGTCTTCGAAGGGCGCCTGGGGGTTGTTTTCGAACGTCGCCACGATCTGCCCCGTTTCGCTGAGGTGCACCTGCCCGGCCAGCCGCACCAGCACACCCGAGACGGGGTCTTCGGCGATCAGGTACAGCGCGACCAGGCTTCCGAACGGGTTTTCGTTCTGTGTCGCCAGGTAGACGGCGCCCTTCAGCGGGTTCGCCAGGATCGGCGTCTTGATCGTCAGCGTCCCGATCTTCGCGGCATCCGCACAGAAGTTCACGCCGCTTTGCAGCGGCGAGGGCAGCGACGAGGTGAACGTCGCGGTTCGATCGCCGGTGAGGTATTCGGCAAAGCCGGTGAACCCGGCGAGCCCCTCCGGGCACGCCTGCAGCCCGTCGGCACCGGAGGGATCGGTCACCACGCCTTCGGGCAGCGCGACGGTGATGTCCTTCACGTCGGACGCCGCCAGCCCGTTGGTGTTCAGGCTCTCTTCCTGGGGCACGTGCACGTCGACGGTCAACCCCGAGGGGCTGCTCGCGTTCTGCCCTTCGGGGGCGACCATGATCAACGGCTTGAACGGCAGCTGGTTGCAGCCCACCATCGCCGGCAGCGCGGGCGCCGCCAGCGAGCTGAACACACCGGGCGCCGCCCACGAGTCGGCTTCCACGACGGTGCTGAGCGGCCCCGAGCAGGAAGCCGGCATCGACAGGAATGGCGGCGAGTTGTGCTGTTCGGGCGTCGCACACGACTGTTCGGTCGCTATGTGCAGCGAACCCAGCAGGCAGCCCCAGCCGCGCTGCGCGTCGTGCGCCGCGCTGCCGGGGACCCCCCAGACCGTCACGTTGCTGCTCAACAGCCCCGCGGTCTGCGAGACGTTGGACGAACTCACCGTGACGCCGTAGTCGCCGCCGGAGCGCACCGCGGCGTCGATATACACCGGGGCGTTGGCCTCGACGATGTTGAACCCGAACCGCGCCGGCTCGCCCCGTTCGGGTTCGAGGTTGAACAGCGGCACCGTGAACACCGTCAGGTGGAATGTGTGTGGTTCATCGACCGTCACGGTCGCTACGCCCACCGCGGTGTCGGGCGGGCACTCGTTTTCGTCTTCAGCACCCTGCGCCGTGAGGAACTGGGTGCTGGTGCACCGCGGAATCACTTGCGGGTCGCCGATCAGGCCCGGGGGCCACCTGAAGTGCAGATCCCTGACCAGCTGCACCGGCTCGGCGTTCGACCCGCCGTTCACCGGTAGGCTGCTCGCGGTCTGCTCGAACGCCACCGTCGTCGTCTGCTGAAACGGGTGCGAGCCGGCCTGCACGTCGGGCGCGCCGCCCGCTTCTTCGTTGACCAGGCCATAGTCTTCGACACCGAACGCCGGACCACGGTCGCTCACCGCGATCGGATGCTCGGCCGACGCCCCCGGGGCTCCCCCGCCACTGACGCTCACCTCGTTGACTTCGCCGCTGTGCGCTTCTTCGAGCACGTCCACGGCGATCGACATTTCAACCGCGGCGAACGGCAACACTTCGCTGCTCACCGTGCACGAGACACGCGTGCCTCCTGCTTCCACGCTGCACGGCAACGATGGGCGATTGTTCGCCTGCGGCAGCGCGGCGGCGGCCGCCGTCGCCTTCAGGCCAGCGGGCAGACGATCGACCAGCACCGCCGGCTCGCCGCCCGGCAGCACCGGCCCGTTGCCAACGTTCACCGCGGTCACCACCAGCTGGCCGGTGCCTTCCGGTTCGAACACCGACGGGCGGGCGCCCGCCGAAAGGCTCCACCACGGCGAGCCGGACGCCGGGACGGCGCCCGCCACGGATGACGTCCCGGCCAGACAGGCCGCGACGGAGGCCAGCACTGTCCCCAGCCAAAAACGCAAGCGAACGCACCTCATCGTCTGAACCCCTCTTCCTGTCGAGCCCAGCTGAGCCCTTTCGCGTTGGACGTCCTCGCGCGGCGTGCTCCTCGCGAGCATGCCGCGCGCCTGCCCTTCGACCTCTTTCGGCATGCCCGCGGCGCTTTCGCCCTCCTCCTCTTCTTGGTCGATCTTCCAGCCTTGGGCTTTGCCTTGGCGGCCTTCGTGCTCACGCCGCCCGTCGTAGCCGGCGTGAGGTTCCCCGGCCCGGTGAACGTGGCGCTCGCGGGAGCGCCGAAGATCGCCGGCTGGGGCGTCGGGGCCGCGCGGCAGGACACTTCGGTGTCGCATTCCGGCGCGGGCAGCGCCACGGGTGGCGGACAGGGGGCGCTGCTCGTGCACTGGTGGGCGTCGTATACGTCGACCGCCGCGTCGTGGTCTTCGCTTGTGAGCGGCTGGGAGGTGAGAAAGAAGACGTCCCCGCCGCTGGCGCTCGCGTCGAGGAAGGCCGATTCGTTCGGCGATTCCCCGGAGGAGATCAGACTGACGCACCCACCGGCTCGTCCGCTGTAGGTCGCGCTCGCGCTCGTACAGCCGCCGACGCCGGGGGGCTCGTACTCGTAGACGTCCTCCGTGCCGTTGACGTCCTGCGGCGCCAGCGCATCGCTGCTGTTGAAGAACAGCCGACCCGAATCCAGGAGATACCGCGACTGGTAGTCGGACTGCTGCAGCTCGAACGGGGTCCAACCTGGCACGTTCGCCCCGATCCACTGCCTGTCCGGCCAAACCAGTTGCCCCCCGGCGAGCTTGTTGTCGATCTGAGCGTATTCCTCGCCGTGCGGGCGCTCACCGGTCGGGTTGCACGAGGCGCACACCAGCGACCCGCCGTTCGCGGCGTGGTAGAGGTATACCTCCTCGTCCAGATGCGCGGGATGGGCAGCGTCGCGATTGTCATACCCAGTCAGCGACCGCTCGGACATGAACGCCAGCCATTCACCATCAGCAGAAACACGCGCCGTATGCGCGTTCAACCGCGGCACCCAATCCGGCTTATCCACCCCTGAAAGCGCCCCCACCAGCACCGGCGCGCCCCAGCCCGCGCCACCCCGGTGCATGACATACAGGTTACATTCACCTGATTCTTGAGCAGTGCCTTCTGTGCATTCGCCGGTTCTTGTATTGCTGCCCAGCTTGCCGTTGGCGACGAAGTAGACGCTCGAGCCGTCCTGACTGATCCCCAGCACTCCGAGCACGTTGGCTTCTTCTCCGGCGATCTCCGGCGTCAGGTCTCTCAACGCGCATTTGACTTCGCTTGCCGGGGATTCACAGACGTACAGATCGCCAAACCCTTTACCGGAGCCGGCCGTCAACCTGTGTTTGTCACGGAAGAACAAACGATTCCCGTCAGCGGACACCCACGCCCGTTCGCCGCCACCGCTTTGACACGTTCCACAACCCTGTTCCGCCGCGTCGAGCTGTGTGGCTTCGCCGGTGAGTGGATCGACCATCCGCAACGGCACCGAGCCGTCTGTCTTGCCGAACACCACACGACCACCACCATCGACCGCGACCACGAGCCGTTCCTCCCCGTTGCCCACGCCGGTGCCGACGTAGTAGATCCGGCCGCCGTGCCACTCGTACAGCCCGCCGCTGGTTCCCGCGGTCAAGCCGACTTGCGATTCCAGCACGACCGCGCTGAGATCGGGGGTCGCGGCGACCGCGGTCGGCCCACAGATCAGCGTTTTTTCCCCACATGCAGACCCCGTCAAGTCGTCGAGGCCGAACACGCTCCCCGCCGGCACGTCCGCCGCTTCCTGCACCGCCTTCGCGCACGGTTCACCCGCTTCCGGACAGCCGGCCACCAGCGGCCGGTAGCAGCCTTCACCGCAAAAACCGTTGGCGCCGGCGCCCGTATTGGCGCGCAGGTACGCCGTCGATTCCGAGGCGCCGGCGGCCAGCGACGTGAACGCCCCGAACGGCTGCACCACGCCCGCGGACAGGTCTTCGGAGAACAACCGGTATTCCTCCCCCGACGCGGTGGACTGCCCCGTCGGCGCTACGTGCGGCGTAGCGATATCCCGCGAGGACCAGCCGCCACCCGCCGCGCGGTGCGACAGCACCTGCACCTGGTTGGTGTAGCCAGCCGGGTCGGCTTCCGTCGGAGTGTCCGCCAAATAGGTGAGCGCGTCTCCCCCGGCAGCCGCCTGCGCCACGCCCTGTTCGCCGATCGGCTGGATCAACGCGCCGTGCTTGTACGCCGGCGAGACCAATTCCCACACCCGCCCGTCGGGCAACGCCGCCGCTTCACCCTCAGGCTCCGTTGTGAACGACCTTTCTTCGCCTTCCACCACATTCTCGTGGCCCCCCACTTCGTTGCTCGCCACGACCCTGAAGTGATACGTAGCGCTCGCGGCAAGGCCCCCGACTACGAGACTGACCGGTTCCACTTCGAACCCCGACCCCGCAAACGCATCCGGCACGGGCACGACGCCATCAAAGCCGCTGCCGACGCAACCACCCGGCGCCGAGGAGGCACACTTACCGTACTCCACCCGATAATCCGTAGCCGCACCATGCGGGTTGACTTCGGCCTCCACACGCGCGCTGTCGGAGGTCACCTGGCTCACACCGCTGCCGGACACCGTCGGCGGACCCGGCGGTTCCAGCGGAAACACTTCGATTGCGTTCCCGCTGGCACTGGACGCATAGACGGTGCCTTCCACGCTGTTCACCGCGAGTCCCTCGGCAGCCGCTGACCCGCTTGCTCCAGGCCCACCCTGTTCGAACCTTTCGATGACGTTGCCTGTCGCTGCATACCGGGTCAAATGGCCCGCGGAACTGACATACAGATCCGCGTTGGACTGTTCGACAGCCAGCGCACCCGGGGCTTCGTTGATTTCATTTACAAAGCCACCTCCTTTTTCATACTCCAAGACGACATCCGGTTCTCCGAGGAAAATCCTGTTGATGTATACGTCATCCGCACCGTCTACCGCCAAGCCCGGACCAAGAAAACCGAGGACGGTACCTGCTCTAAAAGGTGCAAATTCTCCAGATACACAGCCACCGCACCCATTTTGGGGCTGAGCATCGAATGTGAATACCCGCGCTCCGATGAAGTCGCCATGAAAAAGCGCGGCGACATGGACGGTTCCGTCCGGCGCCACCGCCACACCGGCAAGAGTATGTTGGAATCGCCCACCTGCGGGCGTCTGGGTGATCTGTCCGATGTATTCGCCTTTGGCGGTGTACTTGTCGACGACGAAATGACCTCCGTCGATAACGTAGACGTCTTCGTTGGAGGGATCTTCTTTTGCACACGTGCTGCCGGTCAGTTTTTTGATGTTGCAGCTGTTATCGACCGCGATCTCTGTCGGCCCTTCGAAGCGCCCGCTGGGGACTTCCCATTCCAGGCCGCCGCTGCCGGCCGCCTTACCTTCCCCGGATAGTTCGCCGCTACCGTTGAACTGCCCCACGTAGTGGCCTTCCCTGTCGAAGATCTCCACCCGGTTGTTCCCGCGATCGGCGACGTAGAGGTCGCCGGTTGCTTCGTTTACCGCCACGCCGTAGGGTTCGTTGAGCTGGCCGTCGCCGCTGCCCGCCGCGCCGAACGAGAAGACGAACGTGTGACCCCGCGCCGCCCACGCCCCAGGGGCAAGCACGAGCATTACCACAACCACCGCCAGCGACACGAGGGCGCGCGAGAACGCGCGAGCACCAACATCCACGGACCTTCTCCTATCACTCGACAGCGATTGCATATCTCATCCTTTGGTCTCTCTCCGGGCTGCTCCCTGGAGCACTGACCGCTCCAGGGAACCAGCGCTCTGTCCTATTCTCCGGTCACAGCCCAACTGCCGTACGCGTAGTGGTCGCCGGGCTTTATTGATAACGGCGCCGTAGCGCCGACCTTCGTCACTTCGATTTCCTGGGAAACGGCATTGCTGAAATTTTGCATTTCCTTGGCGTAGATGCAAAGATTGCCGGGTTCAGCCTGCGGTTCGGCAACGGTGCCGTGCCCGCAACCCACTGGTGCGCGTTCTTCTATTTCTTCTTGTGCATTGAAGAGGATCTCTTTGCCTGTGGGGCTGATGAAATGCACCGGGCAAGGCTGTGACAGGTGAAAGTCACAAGATACGCTTTCGTTCAGGCCACTCTTCAATTTGACCGGGAACGACACGATCGGGGCCGGTATCGGATTACGCCCTATGGTGCTGCTTATCGGACCCACCGCCCACACCCCCGTCTCGGTCGCCCTACTCGGCAGGTACCCCCCGACGGTCCACGGCGAGCCGTTGCAGGCATACGTCTTCTTGCCTTCCGCGGCTGTGAATTCAGAGCCGCCTTCGGCGCAGTGCGTGTTGCCGGCGCCCGCGGCGATGGCCTTGCTGGTGACGCTCGCCCCGTTGTTTCCGCTCGTGCCGTTTTCGCCCTTATCCCCCTTTTCGCCCTGCGGGCCCTGGGGTCCGGTGTCCCCCTTTGCGCCGGTTGCGCCGGCGGGGCCGACGGACCCAGCCGGACCAGCCGGACCGGCGGGACCTCGGGGGCCCGGCTTGCCCGCGGGCGAGGGCTTTTTCTTCGCCTTGGCCAGCGTCGCCGTCGCACGCGAGGCGACGCGCAAGCCCGCGGTCGCGTGGGCGCCGCCGGGGTTGCCGCCGCCGCTTGTGGCATGGGCGCCGCCAGAGTTGCCACCGCCGCTCGCGGCGTAGGCGCCGCCAGTGATCGCGAAGACCAGGGCGGCCAGGGCGAGGATCGTCGCGGGGTTCATATGTCTACGGATTGCCTGCATGGGTGTGCTGCTCCCTCCCGGGCTCGTGGATGCTTGGTGTCGACCGCGACGCCATCACGCGGCCTGGGTGTCGTTTGTGTGGATGCGGATCGTCTGCGCGACCCGTTCCCCGGTCGGGGTCAGGGTCCAGGCGTTGGGCTCACCCTTCAGGTGCCCCTCGCCCGTGTTCGCCGCGAGCCCCAATCGCTCGAGGCGCGCCAAAAGCTTCGATATCTGCCCCTGGTCGGAGACCCCCGCGCGCTCCCCCACACCCCGGTTGGACACCCCGGGCTGCGCGGCGATCGTCTCCAACACCCTGACCGTGCGGTAGGTCAGGCGCATCGGGATACCGGCCAGCGGATCGCCGTGCCCGCTCTCACCGTCGCTCGCTCGTGTGCTGCCCTTCGGGCCACCGCGGGCCGCGGGTTTGTTGGCTGTGCGGGTCGCCGGGCCGCTGCGCGCCTGCTCCCGGCGCGCCGCCGTGGGACCCATATACGGGAGCACGATCATCCCCATCAGATCCCCGACCAGGCCGCTCAGCGGCTCACGGTCATTGCGCAGCAACCTGGTGTAGACGAGCGCAAACGCAGCGCCGACCAGGCCTTCGGCGGTCGAGGACGGACACTCATCACCGCGAGCGCTCTCCTCCCGGCCCTCGTCCACGACCTCGGCGAGTCCGGCGAGGATCTCTTCACGACGCTCCAGCACACGCTGGGAGCCGCGCAGCGCCTGCACCACACAGACCCGCGCGAGGGCCGGATCGCGATCGAAGAACGAGAGGATCGTCCCCAGGCCGGCCCGAATCCGCTCGCGCCAGGGCAACTCCCGCACCCCCACCGCGACGAGCTCCTCGCGGATACCATCGACGATGCCCTCCAGCGCCGCGATCAGGCATTCCTCACGGTTGGCGAACAGCTCATAGAACGTCCGCCGCGAAACCCGCGCGCGGTCCGTGATATGCGCAACCGTCGCCTGCGAATAACCCAGATCGTCCACAGTGCGCACGGCGGCCGCCAGCAGTCGCGAGCGCTGAATCTCGGCGACCTGCGGATGCAGGATGCCCTCCCTCGCCGCCGGCACACCCGACGCCCGCGGCGCGGCCGCGGGACGTGCGATCCCCGCCGCGTGCCCAGCCCTGCCGCTACCGGTAGGAGTGCGGGACGCCGCCGCCATCAGACGGCCCTCCCACACGAGGCATGGCCCGAAGGCCGACCGGAACTAGCCCTTAGAGAACCGAACCCCGGCCAAGAGAGAGAGAGAGAGAGAGAGATGCTTCAGAGACGCTGAAGCATCTGGTCACAACCCCCACTGGGGTCACAACCAGTCCCGGCACGTCTGTCGAAAACGACCTCACGCGAAACACAGCTCCCTCATCACTCGGCCCAGCACCTCTCCCAAAGAACTCCCCTGCAAGCTTGCAATCGATCCAAGGGACCCATCCCAAACCAAACCTATTTATGCCGGCACCCCAACCCGGAGATGCCATGACAAGGACACTATACACATAATACTGACCCAATTGCAACCCCCAATAAGAAACGTCCTGTATGGGCCAGCACAACTAGCCCCAGACCGCGCTGCTGACCTCGGCGGGGGAGCGCTGAGGTCGAGACAGTTACCGCTCCCGGACTGCGTAGGTCAGGTGGGTCACCCGCTGCGTCGGCTCCGCGCGGACCGGCTCCAGAGCCACGCGGCCCGCGTCCACGCCCTCGAACAGGCGGATTCCGGAGCCGAACAGCACGGGTGAGAGCGCGATCGTGAACTCGTCGATCAGGCCGGCGTTCACGTACTCCTGGATCGTTGCGCCGCCGCCCGCGATGCGGACGTCCCGGTCGCCGGCGGCCTCACGAGCCTGGTCGAGCGCGGGCTCGATGCCGTCGCCTGCGAAGTGGAAGGTGGTCCCGCCTGGCCGCTCCCAGGGGTCACGCTTCTCGTGCGTCACGACGAAGACCGGCGTGTGGAACGGCGCCTGCACCGGCCACGCCTGCTCGCCGAGGTCGAACATGCGCTTGCCCATCACGCTCGCTCCGGTGCGCTCGAACGTCTCCCGCACGATGTCGTTCTCGCGCCCTTCCTCGCCGCCCTCGCCAAGATTCAGGTTCTCCCGGAAGAACCGCTGCGGGAATATCCACTGCTGCAGTTCCATCCACTGCGCCATCCAGCGCTGCACATCCGGGTCGTCCATGCGCTCCTCGGGCGCGATGAACCCGTCCAGTGACATCGTCACGCTGAAGAACACCTTCCCGGCCATCAGTCCTCAACTCCTTTCCGAACGAGCTCGGTGACGTAGGCAGCCAGGTTGCTCAGGGTCTGCTGGCCGCCCTCGATTGCGTGGTACTTCTCGACCGCCTCGTCGCGCAGCTCCTTGGTGGGGAACACCGTGCGCATCTCGATCCGGGTCGCCGCGCCGTCGGGCGCGAACGTCAAGACCGACTCGAAGGCGTTCGGGTCGCCGCGGGACTCACCGTGCAGCAGCGCGATCCGCTCCGGCGGGGCGATCTCGGTCCAGGAGATCCACTCCTGGTAGTCCGTCTCGTCCGGTCCGTGCATCACGAAGACCCACTCCCCGCCGACTCGGAACTCGAACGCCCGCGTGGTGGTGGTGAACCCGTCCGGTCCCCACCACCGCGACAGGTGCCGCACCTCGGTGAACGCCTCGAACACCAGCTCCGGTGGGGCACTGATGACCCGGGAGATCACGATCTCGCGGTCGGCCGTCGCGGACTGCGCCGGTGCTCCTCGTCCCGTCGCGCTCATCAGCTACTCCTCCCGCCTTGCCTGCTTGAGGTCCTGCACGTACGCGTCCAGCCGGTCGAAGCTCTCGTTCCAGAACCGCTCGAACCCGCCGGTCCACTCGTGAACCGGTCGCAGCCCGCGGGCGTCAAGGCCGTACAGGCGTTGCTTGCCTGACTTCCGGTCCCGCACCAGCCCGACCTCCCGGAGCACCCGCAGGTGTTTGGACGCCCCCGGCTGGGCCATCCCCAGCTCCCGGGCCAACTCGGTCACCGGCCGCTCACCCGCCCGCAGCAGCACCAGGATCTCCCGGCGCCGCGGCTCGGCGATCGCATTGAAGACGTCCGACGTCGTCGCTGCTCGTGCCATGCCGCCATCGTATGCCCATATCGGCATACGTCAAGCCGGGAGGAGTCAGGCGGGTCTGGTCAGATGACGATCGTGACCCTGGCTGGGTGGCCCGTAGCTACGCGGCCTGGCGGGGTGGCCCGTGG
>DASZGB010000012.1:0-290551 GCA_035939185.1 Solirubrobacteraceae bacterium | reverse complement strand
AATACTCCCCATCCAACAACCCCGTATCCAACAACCCACCCGTCACCGTCGAAAAAAACGGCACACCACCCGAACACGACACAACCCCCTCACACACCCCCAACAACTCCCCACGAACACCCTCAACCAACACAGAATGGGCCGCGTAATCGACGGGGATCCTCCGGGCGCGAACCCCCTGCGCCTGCGCTTTCACAAGCAGCTCCTCGAGTGCGCCGGACTCGCCGGAGACGACCACTGAGCAAGGACCGTTCACCGCCGCAACTCCAATGCAGCCGTCCTGATCCTCGAGCAGACGCTCAACCTCGCCAACCCCTGCCGCCACCGAGACCATCCCGCCCGAACCAGCCAGTCCAGCCAGTGCCTGACTGCGCACAGCAACAAGCCGGGCCGCGTCCTGTAGGGACAAGCCGCCCGCCACATACGCCGCGGCGATCTCGCCCTGTGAATGACCCACGACCGCGGCCGGGCGCACACCACATGCCTCCCACATCTTCGCCACCGACACCATCACTGCAAACAGAGCCGGTTGGACCACATCCACCCGCTCCAGTCCCGGTGCGTCCTCCTTGCCCCGCAGAACGTCCTCCAGTCTCCAGTCCACAAAAGGCGCCAAAGCCTCACCGCACAGCCGCATCTGCTCCGCAAACACCGGCGAAGCATCGAGCAACTCCACCGCCATTCCCGTCCACTGCCCCCCCTGTCCAGGAAAGACGAATACGACACCACCAAGGTCAGGATCGGCAACTCCCTGGACCACGTTCACCGCGGACTCGCCCTCGACCAGGCCCTCCAACCCATCAAGCAGGTCCTCGCGATCTCCGCCGACCACGACCGCGCGATGCTCGAATACCGGCCGATCCGCCAGCGAGATCCCCACATCGCCCGTACCCGGTCGGGCGTCTCCACGGACAAACTCCAGCAACCGCTTGGCCTGACCTCGCATGCCGCCAACACCCCTGCCCGACAGCACCCAAGGCACCACACCGTCGGCCGCGAGAACGCCGCCGGCGCGATCCACCGCCAGGGAACCGTCGGCGGGCGTCGCGGCCTCCCCGGAGCTCATGGCCCCGGCCGGTGGTTCCTCCAGGATCACATGCGCATTCGTGCCACTGACCCCGAAGGAGGAGACCCCCGCGCGACGCGGCTCACCATTCACCGGCCAGGCCACCTCATCTGTCAGCAACGACACGGCCCCCGCCGACCAGTCGACCTCGCCGTTGGGCTCATCGACGTGCAGCGTCCTTGGCAGCACGCCGTGGCGCATGGCCAGCACCATCTTGATCACCCCAGCCACTCCCGCGGCGGCCTGTGTATGACCGATATTCGACTTCACCGACCCAAGCCACAGCGGACGCTCGGCGGGGCGGCTCTGCCCGTACGTCGCCAGCAGCGCCTGCGCCTCGATTGGATCCCCGAGCGCAGTACCGGTGCCGTGGGCCTCCACGACATCGACCTGCCCGGCCGATAGACGCGCGTTGGCGAGCGCCTGCGCGATCACCCGCTGCTGCGCAAGGCCATTGGGAGCCGATAGTCCGTTGCTCGCCCCGTCCTGGTTGACCGCGCTGCCCCTCACGACCGCCAACACGCGATGACCCAGTCGATGCGCATCGGACAACCGCTCCAACAGCAGCACACCCGCACCCTCGGATACACCGATGCCATCCGCGCCGGCCGCGAAGGACTTGCAGCGCCCGTCCCGAGCCAGCCCGCGCTGCCTGCTGAAGGCCACGAACAGGCCAGGAGTCGCGGTGACCGTCAGGCCGCCGGCCAGTGCCAGCGAACACTCACCAGCGCGCAACGCGCTGCACGCCAGATGCAGTGCGACCAGCGAGGAGGAGCAGGCCGTATCGACGGTCACAGCCGGCCCCTCAAATCCAAACGCGTACGCCACGCGACCTGACACGACACTGCCTGAGCCGCCGGTCAGCCGGTAGCCCTCCAAACCCTCGGGCACCGACCCGGCCGCGGTTCCATAGTCCTGAGAGAGCACTCCGGCGTACACGCCTGTCTGCGTGCCGCGCAGCGCGTGTGGATCGATGCCCGCGTTTTCGCACACCTCCCAGGACGCTTCCAGCAGCAGGCGCTGCTGTGGATCCATCGCCAGCGCCTCGCGGGGGCCGATCCCGAAGAACGCCGCATCGAACTCTCCCGCGTCGTAGAGAAATCCGCCCTCGCGCGCATAGCTGGTCCCCGCATGATCGGGATCGGGGTTGTAGAGCTGCTCGAGATCCCAGCCGCGGTCGGTCGGGAACCCGGCGATCGCATCACCCCCGCGGGCCACGAGATCCCACAGGGCCTCGGGCGAGCGCACACCCCCGGGATAGCGGCAGCTCATCCCGACGATGGCGATGGGCTCGTCGGAGGCGACGGCCGACACCGCGACAGGAGCACGGACATGGATCCCTTCGACCTCGCGCAGCAGATGGGCCGCCAGCAGGGCGGGAGTCGGGTAGTCGAAGGCGAGCGTCGCCGGCAGTCGCAGCCCAGTTGCCGCGGCCAGCCTGTTACGCAGCTCCACCGAGGTCAGCGAGTCAAATCCGAGAGCCTTGAAAGCCTGTCGAGCGTCGATGGTCTCGTTCAGAGCACGCCCCAGCACGGTGGCGACCTCGCTGCGCACGAGCTCCAGGAGCATCCCCTCTCGCTCGTCCTTCGGCACGCTCGCCAGACGCCCGGCGAGCGTCTCACGCTGTGGTGCGCGTCGGTCAGCACGCACGAGTCCGCTCAGCAGCGGGGAGGCCATCCCCGCCCCGTTCATCGCCTGGGCGCGCAGCGCCCCGCCATCCAGACGCAGAGGGACCATCAGCGGTCGCCCCAGCTCAAGCGCCGTGTCGAAGAGCTTCAGACCCTCCTCGGAGGACAACGCCTTCACGCCCAGGCGCGCCCAACGCGCGCGATCGCTCTCCGCAAGGGTGGCGGTCAGACCTGACTCCGAAGTCCACATCCCCCAGGCCATCGACACGGCCGGGAGACCGCGCATACGACGGTGCACCGCCAGCGCGTCCAGGAAGGCGTTGGCCGCCGCGTAGCTCCCCTGGCCGGCGCTGCCAAGGGTCGCGACCGCCGATGAGAACAGCACGAACAGCGACAGATCCAGATGCGCGGTCAACTCATGCAGATGCCACGCCGCGTCCACTTTCGCGGCAAACACGCGATCCACGCGCTCCGCCGTCAGAGACTCCAGCACCCCGTCGTCGAGCGCGACGGACGCGTGCACGACGCCGGTCAGCGGATGCTCCGCGGGCACCGACCGGATCAAGTCCTCCAGCTGGGTGCGATCGGACACATCGCAACCGACGATCTTCACATTCGCACCCAACCCGGCCAGCTCTGCCTCGAGCTCCGAGGCGCCCGCGGCCTCGCGTCCCCGCCGGCTGGCGAGAACCAGGCTGCGCACGCCGTGCACGCGAACCAGATGACGCGCCAGCACCATGCCCAAACGCCCCAGGCCGCCGGTGATGAGCACCGAGCCGTCCGGGTTGACGGCGAGCGGCCCGGCGAGCTCACCGGCGACCCCACCAGACTCGCCAGACTCACCGGACGCGCCGCCCCCAACCGCGCGCCTGGCGCGTGTCAGCTTTGGCGCCCTCGCCCCGCCCTCCCGGATCGCCAGCTGCGGCTCATCGAGCGCGAGCGCGAGGCGCAGCGCTTCGATGGATGCGTCGTGGCGATCGATATCGATCAGGCCGAACCGGCCAGGATGCTCCGCTTGGGCCGAGCGGACCAGACCCCATACCGCCGCCGCGGCGAGGTCGGATATGTCTTGTGCTGCCTCCACGGCCACCGCGCCGCGCGTGACGAGCACGAGACGGCACGAGGAGAACCGCTCATCCGCAAGCCACGCCTGCATGAGCTCGAGCGCTCGACACACGCTCGCCCGCGCCGCCGCATCGGCCCGCTGCCCGGCAGATAGCTCATCCTCGCCGGCGCCCGCGGCGCAGGCCACGAGCACCGTTCTCGGCGCAGCGATGCCTGGCTCGAGCACGGCATCGCCGAGGGAGGCCAGATCCCCATACACGTCGGGCCTCGCGCCGACCTTCTCCAGCGCCGGCGCCAGCCCGAAAGGATCCTCGCCGAGCAGAGCCAGCTCACCCAGGGCGGCCCGCGGAGCCGCTGCGTCATCGCTCCCGGCCACTGCCCAGTCCACGTAGAACAGCGAGTCGATCAGTCCCCGATGCACACCGTCGAGCTGCTCCACGGAGACCTCCCGCAGCACGAGGGAGTCGATCGACGCGAGCAGCCTCCCCTTCTCATCGCCCATCAAGACCGTGACCCCGTGTCCCCCGGTCGGGGAGAGGCGGACCCGCAGGCGAGAGGCGCCAGGGGTATATACACGTATCCCGCTCCACGAGAAAGGCAGCCGCACCAGCCCGTCCGCGAGCTCGCCATCGCCCAGCAGACCCACCTCGATCCCGTGCAGCGCGGCGTCCAGCAACGCGGGGTGTACGCCAAAGGACCCCGCCAGCGCCTGCTGCTCCTGCGCCAAGGCGACGTCGGCGAACACCTCTGCACCACGTCTCCACAGGCCCCGCAGCCCTTGGAAGGCCGGCCCGTGCTCATAGCCCCGCTCGGCCAAGCGGTCATACAGATCATCGAGGTTCACCACCTCGGCGTCGCTGGGAGGCCAGACAGCGTCGGCCAACGCCCCTGCCTGCGCTTCCAGTGGCGCGCTCTCGGCCGAGTCGCCGACAGCCAACACCCCTGTCGCGTGATGCGTCCACTCCTCCCGCGATCTCAGGCCGGCACCCACGACCCGCTCCACATCGCTCTGCGAGCGCTCCACATCGCTCTGCGAGGTCTCCTGTGAGCGCGAATGCACGCTGAAGGACCGCTCGCCCCCTTCACCGGGCGCTCCGACGGACACCCGCACCTGCACTGCGATTCCCTCCTCCAGCGCCAGCGGTGCCTCCAGCACCAGCTCCGCCACCTGGGCGCACCCAACCTCGCCGCCGGCGCGCAACGCCAACTCAACGAATGCCGTGCCCGGCAACAACACCACACCCCGTACCGCGTGATCGGCAAGCCAGGGGTGCGTATCCAGCCCGATGCGCCCCGTGAGCAGGCAACCTCCGCCCTCCAGTTCGACAGCGGCACCCAGCAGGGGATGGGCCGTGTCGAGCAGACCGGCCATCGCGACATTCCCCGCGCCAGTCGCCGCGCCCTCAAACCAGTAACGCTCGCGCTGAAACGCATAGGACGGCAACCTGACCCGCCGCGCATGCTGGCCGCGAAACACTCGCGTCCAATCGACATCCACGCCGCGCACCCACACCTCGCCGAGCGAGAGCAGGAACCGCTCCAGGCCGCCCTCCCCACGGCGCAGCGTGCCGGCGACGACGACCTCCCGCGACTCTTCGTCAGCCTCATCGACGGTTTCCTGGACCGCTGTGGCGAGCACCGGATGCGGGCCAACCTCGATAAACGCCCGGGCGCCGTCGCTCAACAGCGTCCGCACGGCCGCTTCGAAGCGCACCGGCTCGCGCATGTTGCGATACCAGTACTCGCCGTCCAACTCCGCCGTATCGAGGAACCCTCCCGTCACCGTCGAGAAGTACTGGATCCCGCCGGCACGGGGCTCGATCCCCGACAGGGCGTCCAGGAGCTCCTCCCGCACGACCTCGGCTTGTGGTGAATGTGTGGCGACGGTCGCCGCGACCAGCCGCGCTCTCACACCTTCACCCTCGAACACCTTCAACAACTCCCCCAGCGTGTCGAGGTCCCCCGCGATCCCCGCGGAACCGGGCGCATTCATCCCCGCAAGCCAGACCCGATCCTGCCAATCCGCCAGACGCTCGGCCAACTCCCCGGTGCCCAAGCCCACGGACAGGATCCCGCCTTCTCCCACCAGGCCTATCAGCAGCCGACTGCGCAACGCGACGATCCGCGCGGAGTCCTGCAACGACAACCCCCCAGCCACAAAGGCGGCCGCGATCTCACCCTGGGAGTGACCCACCACCACGTCCGGCTCGATGCCGCACGCACGCCACAACCCCGCCAGCGACACCAACACCGCGAACAGCACGGGCTGCACCACATCGATCCGATCCAAGCCGGGCGCTCCGCCCTCGCCCCTCAGCACGCCCTCCAACGACCAATCCACAAACGGGGCGAGCGCCTCGCCGCACAACGCCATCCAGCCAGCAAACACCGGCGAGGACTCCAGCAGCCCGACCGCCATCCCCTCCCACTGCCCACCCTGACCGGGGAACACGAACACAACGTCACCGTCGCCGGCGTTGGCAACTCCCTCAACCAGACCGGGGACCGAGACGCCCCCCGCAAGTGCACCCAACCCCTCCAGCAGCACCCCACGGTCTCCACCAACCATGACTCCACGGAAATCGAGCGCCGAGCGACCTGCCGCAAGCGAATGTCCGACGTCGGCCAACCCCAACGAGGCATCGCTCTGCACCCATGCCCCCAGGCGTCCAGCCTGATCCCGTAGTCCCTCGGCGTTTTGACCCGATAGCACCCAGGGAACCACACCACCACCCAGCACCGCGGTATCCCCGTCGTCGTCGTCGCCGCCGTCCCCGTCGCCGTCGTCCTCGACGTTCAGAGCCTGCTCGAGGATCACATGCGCATTGGTGCCGCTGATTCCAAACGCCGAGACCCCCGCGCGACGTGGCTCACCATCGCCTGTGGACCACGGCCGCTCCCGGGTCAACAGCGAAACCGCGCCGGAGGACCAATCCACCTCCCTGCTGGGCTCATCGACGTGCAGCGTCCTTGGCAGCACACCGTGGCGCATCGCCATCACGGTCTTGATCACCCCGGCGACACCGGCTGCGGCCTGCGCGTGGCCGATATTCGACTTGACAGATCCGAGCCACAGGGGACGATCAGAGTCACGATCCTGCCCGTAGGTCGCCAGCAGCGCCTGCGCCTCGATCGGATCGCCAAGCGTGGTGCCAGTTCCGTGGGCCTCGACGACGTCGACCTGGCGAGCTGACAGCTGCGCATTGGCGAGCGCCTGCTGGATCACGCGCTGCTGCGATGGCCCGTTGGGAGCCGACAGCCCGTTGCTCGCACCGTCTTGGTTGATGGCGCTGCCGCGCACGACCGCCAGAACCTCGTGGCCGCGCCGGCGCGCCTCGGACAGGCGCTCCAACAACACCACGCCCACGCCCTCGGAAAACCCGGCGCCGTCCGCCGCCGCGGCAAACGACTTGCATCGCCCGTCTCGCGCGAGCGCGCGCTGGCGACTGAGACCTACGAACAGCCCGGGAGTCGCGATGACTGTGACTCCGCCGGCCAGCGCCAACGAGGATTCACCGGAACGCACCGCTTGACATGCCAGGTGCAACGCCACCAGCGAGGAGGAGCACGCGGTGTCGACCGTAACGGCCGGCCCCTCAAACCCGAAGGTATATGCCACTCTGCCCGATACGACACTGCCCAGGCTGCCGGTGCTCATATAGCTCTCGAGCTCCTTGGGCGCGGCCTGCAGACGCACGCTGTAGTCCTGCGAGCTGATTCCGACGAACACGCCGGTCTGGCTGCCGCGCAGCGAATGCGCAGCGATACCGGCGTCTTCGAATACCTCCCAGGCGGCTTCCAGCAGGAGGCGCTGCTGAGGATCCATCGCCAGCGCCTCCTTTGGGCCGACCCCGAAAAAGCCCGCATCGAACTCGCCGGCGTCACGCAGGAACCCGCCTTCGCGCCCGTAGCTGGTCCCAGCGTGATCGGGATCGGGATCGTAGAGCCCCTGCAAGTCCCATCCGCGATCGCTGGGGAAGCCGGAGATCGCGTCCACCCCCGAGGAGACCAGCTCCCACAACTCCTCCGGCGAGCGTATGCCGCCCGGATAGCGGCAACTCATTCCCACAATTGCCACAGGCTCATCGGCAGCCGCGAACGAAACCGATCGGGTGCTTGTGGCGAGCTGCCTGCCCGAGACCCTGCCCAGCAGATACTCGGCCGCCGCGGCAGGGGTGGGGTAGTCGAAGACGAGGGTCGCGGGCAGGAACAGCCCCGTCGCCGTATTCAGCCGGTTGCGCAACTCGACCGCCAGCAGCGAATCGAACCCGAGATCCTTGAAGGTCCGCCGGGTGTCGATCGTCTCGGCACCGGCATGCCCCAGGACCGCTGCCACATTGGCGGCGAGGACCTGCGTGATCTCGCGCTCCCATTCATGCTTGGGCACGCCACTCAGCCGCTGCCTCAGCGATCCACCGCCCTCCTCGGAGCGCTCGGCATCGGCTTGCTCTCCCAGCACCCGCTGGACCTCGGGCAGATCACCGATCAGCGGGCGCCCTCGCGCGGCGGTGAATATGGGTGCGTAGCGCTCCCAGTCCAGATCGGCGACGGCCACAGTGGTCTCGTCGTGGTCCAGTGCCTGCCCCAACGCAGCGATCGTCAGCCGAGCCGGCATCTCGCGCAGCCCGCGCCGGTGCAGCCAGTCGCCGACCCCAGCCGCCATCCCCTCTCCGGCCCACTGTCCCCAGGCGATCGATGTCGCGGCCAAGCCCTGCTGACGGCGATACTCGGCCAGGGAGTCCAGGAACGCGTTGGCCGCCGCGTAGCCACCCTGTTCGCCGGAGCCCAGCGTGCCGGCCAGCGAGGAGAACAGGACAAACGCGCCGAGATCGAGATTTCGGGTCAACTCGTGTAGATGCCAAGCCGCCTGGGCCTTGCCGGCCAGCACCTCCTCCAGGCGCCGGGGCGTCAAGGCATCGATCGGGCCCCGCTCGCCTATGCCGGCCGCGTGAAACACCGCCGACAGCGGGTGCTCTGCGGATATTGCCTCCAGTAGCCCGCGCAGCTGCTCGTGCTCGGCGACGTCACACGCCGCCACGGTCACCGCGGCGCCCAGCGCTGCGAGCTCGTCCTCGAGCTCCGCGACACCGGCTGCATCGCGCCCGCGGCGACTGGCCAGGAGGATGTGCTCGGCGCCCCTGCGCGCCAGCCAGCGCGCGACATGGGCGCCCAGCGCGCCGGTGCCGCCGGTTATGAGAACCGTGCCTCGGGGGGTCCAGGCTCTCGCTGCCGGCCGCTCTCCCAACGGGGCGCGCACGAGGCGCCTGACGAAGACCCCATCCGAGCGCACGGCCACCTGATCCTCCTCACCCGTCCCGGCGAGCACACCGCAGAGCCGCTCCAGTGAACGCTCGTCGAGCTGGCCGGGCAGGTCCACCAGCCCGCCCCAGCGTCGGGGATCCTCCAGGCCCACGACCCGGCCGAGGCCCCATGTCATCCCCTGGACGGGGTCTTCGAGTCGATCCGATGGGCCCACCGACACGCCACCCCGCGTCAGGATCCACAGCCGCCCGGCGATGTCGGCATCAGCCAGGGCCTGTGCCAACAGCAAGAGCCCAGACGCACCGCACGGAATGCCCGCCCATACACCCTCGCCGCGGTCCTCGTTGTCGCCGCGGTCCTCGTTGCAGGCCATCAACGACAGGACGCCAGCTATCGGCGCGCCGCCTTCCCCCGATGCGGTCTCTGGCAGCTCCCGCGCGAGCAGCGCGCGCAGTTGCTCGGCCCCCACACCTCGCTCTGTCCAGGACGGGGACTGCTCGATCGTGAGCACCCGCACGCCCCGAGCCTGTAGGCCGCGCACGATGGCCTGGACAAGCTCGTCCTCGGAGGAGCCGAGGGGAAGAACCAGCAGCCACACGCCCGCGAGCCCTGCAGCGGGCTCGTCCGCCGTGGACTTCCATTGAATCCGGTAGCGCCACCGGTCCACGGCCGAGCGCTCGCGTCGCTGCTCGATCCACGCCGAGAGCAGCGGCGTGACCTGGCCGAGCGAGGAACGCTGATCCTCGCCGGTGACCCCGAGCACGCCTGCCAGCACCTCGGGATCCTCATCATCGACCGCCTCCCAGAACTCCCTCTCCAGCACCTCCGACTCAGTCGAGGCCGCCCGCAAAGTGTCCGCCGCCGGAGCCTGAAGCCAGTAGCGCTCACGTTGGAAGGCATAGCTGGGCAGCCCCACACGCCGCGCGCCCGAGCCCGCGAACACGCTGGTCCAATCGACGTCCACTCCCCGCACCCACACCTCGCCGAGCGAGGTCAGGAAGCGATCCAGGCCACCCTGCCCCCGGCGCAGCGAACCGGCGACCACGCCCACTTCCGATCCGCGTCGCTGCTCCTCCTCTCGCCCAGCGGCGAGCGCGTCGTTGTGTGTGTCCTCGAGCACGCCGTCGATGGTCTCTCGCACTCCCATCGCGAGCACCGGATGCGGGCTGATCTCGATAAACGTTCTGTGCCCCTCCTCCAGCAGCAACCGGACGGCGCGCTCGAACCGCACGGTCTCGCGCAGGTTGCGATACCAGTACTCGCCATCCAACGAGGCCGTGTCGAGCGATCCGCCCGTGACCGTAGAGAGGAGCGGGATATCGCCTGCGCGTGGCGCGATCCCCCGACATCCCTCCAGAAGCTCGTCGCGAATCTCCTCGATCTGCGGCGAGTGCGACGCGTAGCCGACCGGGATCTCCCGCGCTCTAACGCCCGCCTGCAGCAGTTCGGCGAGCAGCCCGTCGAGCGCCTTGCGCTCACCAGAGACCACGACGGAGGCGGGGCCGTTGACGGCGGCAACAGACACCCCATCCCAGCGCTCGAGCCAGCTCTTCAACGCGCTCTCGGGGAGGGCAATGGAGACCATTCCACCGCGCCCGATCAATCCCACCAGCGCCCGGCTGCGCGCCACGACCAGACGCGCCGCGTCCTCGAGCGAAAGACCGCCCGCCACATGCGCGGCGGCGATCTCTCCCTGCGAATGACCCACAACGACGCCCGGCCGCACACCGCAGGCGCCCCAGAGCCTCGCCAGCGAAACCATCACCGCGAACAGGGCCGGCTGAACCACATCTACCCGCTCCAGCCCCGGCGCGCCGCCCACGCCGCGCAGCACATCCTCGAGCGACCAGTCCACGAAGCGCGCCAGCGTGGCGCCGCACTCGCCCATGTGCTCGGCGAACAGCGGCGAGGAATCGAGCAGCTCGACCGCCATGCCCTCCCACTGCGAACCCTGGCCGGAGAACAGAAACACGGGGCCTCCCACACCGGCCTCCCCGACGGTCCCCCCGACCACGCACCGCGCGGGCTCGCCCCGCTCGAGCGCCGCCAAGCCCTCCAACAACCCCTCGCGCCCGTCACCCACCACCACCGCCCGATCCTCAAATGCCGAGCGATCCGACAACGAAGATCCGACATCGCCCAACGCCAGCTCCGCGTCGCCCTCAACGAACATCCGCAAGCGCCCGGCCTGCCGCCGCACCCCCCCCGCGCCGCGACCCGACAGCACCCACGGGATCACACGGCCGCCGCCCAGCACTCCGCCGCCGCCGAGCACTCCGCCGCCGCCCAACACCCCACCGGCGCCGACGCCCTCGCCGGCGCCCTGGGCATTGCCTGCCGAGACGCCATGGCCCCCATCGAAGACGCCATCGGCGAGCGGTGGCTCCTCGAGGATCACGTGCGCGTTGGTCCCGCTTATCCCAAACGAGGACACGCCGGCGCGCCTGGGCCTCCCATTGCGCTGCCAGGGAACCTCGTCGGTCAGCAGCGACACCGCTCCGGCCGACCAATCCACCTGCCGCGAGGGCCGATCGACGTGCAGCGTCCTTGGCAGCACGCCGTGCCGGAGGGCCATCGCCATCTTGATGATCCCGGCCACGCCGGCCGCCGCCTGGGTGTGGCCGATATTTGACTTGACCGATCCCAGCCACAGCGGGCGATCCGCGACGCGCTCCTGTCCATAGGTCGCCAGCAGCGCCTGCGCCTCGATCGGATCGCCAAGCGTGGTGCCTGTCCCGTGACCCTCCACTGCATCGACATCCCCGGCGGACAGCCCGGCATTCGCAAGCGCTCGCTCGATGACCCGCTGCTGCGATGGGCCATTCGGAGCGGCCAGGCCGTTGCTCGCGCCATCCTGGTTGACCGCGCTGCCGCGCACCACGGCCAGCACGGAATGACCCAGGCGGCGTGCCTCGGATAGGCGCTCGAGCACCAACACTCCGACGCCCTCGGAAAAGCCCGTGCCATCGGCGGCCTCGGCGAATGACTTGCAACGGCCATCGCCGGCAAGGCCACGCTGGCGGCTGAACTCGACAAACGCCGCGGGGGTCGCCATCACGGTCACGCCCCCCGCGAGCACGAGCGAAGACTCCCCGGCGCGCAGGGACTGACACGCCAGGTGCAGCGCCACCAGCGAGGAGGAGCACGCCGTATCCACGGTCACCGCAGGCCCCTCCAGGCCGAGGGCGTATGCGACCCGGCCCGACACGACGCTGCCCAGGCCACCGGTCGCCTGAAAGCCCTCTAACTCCTCGGGCACGAGCCCAAAGCCCAGGCTGTAGTCCTGGGAGCTGATCCCGGCGAACACACCGCAGGAGCTGCCGCGCAACGACAGCGGCTCGATGCCCGCATCCTCGAGGGCTTCCCAGGCCACCTCCAACAGCAGTCGCTGCTGGGGATCCATCGCCAGCGCCTCGCGCGGACTGATCCCGAAGAACTCCGCATCGAACTCCGCGGCGTCGTAGAGGAATCCGCCCTCGCGCACGTAGCTGCTCGCGGGACGATCGGGATCGGGATCGAACAGCTCCTGTAGATCCCAGCCGCGGTCCGTGGGGAACCCCGAGATTCCATCCCCACCAGCACGGATCAACCCCCAGAGCTCCTGCGCCGAGCGCACCCCGCCCGGGAAGCGACAACCCATGCCGACGATCGCGATCGGCTCATCCAGGGACACCGCCGATGCCGGCGCCGGCGCCTTCTCCCGGACGCCGGCGATCTCCTGGAGGAGGAAGTCCGCAAGCGCCGCCGGAGTGGGATGGTCGAAGACGACGGTGGTGGGCAGCCGCAGCCCCGTCAGAGCTCTCAGCCTGTTGCGCAACTCCACGGCCGTCAATGAATCGAAGCCGAGTTCCTTGAACGCGCGTTGGGCGGGTATCCGCGTGGGAGAGCCATGCCCCAGGACCAAGGCCACCTGGCCGCGCACCAACTCAAGTGCGACGTCCAGGCGCTCCGCGGCAGAGGCGCCCGCCAGGCGCCGTGCCAGCGAGCCCACGGGCACCTTCGGCGCGTGGCGCGCCGACACGCGAGTCAGACCACGCAACATCGGGGATATCTCTCCGCTCTCTGCCTGCTCGCGCAGGGCTCCCGTGTCCAGGCGCACCGGGAACGTCAGCGCCTCGGCTCCCGCGTACGCCGCATCGAACAACGCCAGACCCCCCTGGGAGGACAGCTCGGCGACGCCCCCGCGTGCAAGCCTTCTCAGCTGAACCTCACCCAGGCCGGCGGTCATGCCAGAGTTCGCGGCCCACAGCCCCCACGCCAGCGAAGTCCCGGGCAGCCCGCGTGCCCGGCGGTGTGCAGCCAAGCCGTCCAAGAAGGCGTTCGCGGCCGCGTAGTTGCCCTGGCCGGAAGTGCCGAGGGTCCCGGAGATCGAGGAGAACATCACGAATGCGGACAGGTCCATGTGCGCGGTCAGCTCGTGCAGGTGCCAGGCCGCGTCGACCTTGGGGGTCAGCACCGTGTCGAGCAGCTCGGGCGTCAGCGCCTGCACCACGCCGTCGGCGAGCACCCCCGCGGCATGCACCACGGCGCACAGCGGATGCTCCCTGGGCACGGTGTCGATCAGCGCCGCCAGCTGCTCGCGATTGGACACGTCGCAGGCGACGATCGTGACCTGGGCGCCGAGCTCGGCAAGCTCATCATGAAGCTGTGGCGCATCCGCGCCGTCGCGTCCCTGCCGGCTGACCAGGAGGAGATGCAGCACGCCGTGCTCGCGCACGAGATGCCGCGCCAGCAGGCTACCCAGGGCACCGGTGCCGCCGGTAATCAGCACCGTTCCCCGCGAATCGATGGGGGATGGCAGTGTCAGGACGATCTTGCCGATATGACGCGCCTGGCTCATGAAGCGAAACGCCCGCACTGCATGGCGCACATCCCACGTTGTGAGAGGCAGCGGCCGCAGCACCTTGCGCTCGAACAGCTCCAGCAGCTCGACGAGCATCTCCTGGATGCGCCGTGGCCCCGCCTCGAAGAGATCAAAAGCGCGATATGAGACGCCCGGATAGCGGGCAGCCGTCTCATCGGGATCGCGGATGTCGGTCTTGCCCATCTCGATGAACCGTCCGCCCCGGGGCAGCACCTGCAGCGATGCGTCAACGAGCTCTCCGGCAAGGCAATCGAGAACCACGTCCACGCCCGTGCCGCCAGTGGCGTCGAGGAAGCGCTGCCTGAACTCCGGGGTGCGAGAGGAGGCGAGATGAGTCTCGTCCAATCCGACCGCCGCCCACTTCGCGGGACTGGCGGTCCCGAACACCTCGGCGCCGAGATGCTCCGCCAATTGCACCGCGGCCATGCCGACTCCGCCGGCAGCGGCATGGATCAGCAGCTTCTCGCCTCCATGCAGGTGGGCCAGGTCGACGAGCCCGTAGTAAGCGGTCAGGAACGCGATCGGAACCGATGCGGCCTCGGCGAAGGACCAGCCTGCGGGCATCCGTACAAGCGTCTGATGATCGGCAATCGCGAGCGGGCCGAACCCGCCCGTAAGCAGACCCATGACACGATCGCCGGGAGCGAGGTCGCTGACACCCGGGCCGACCTCGAGAACGACCCCGGAGCCCTCGTTGACCAGAGCGGTCGCGGGGACGGAGACGACGCCCAGGGCCACCAGGACTTCGCGGAAATTCAGACCCGCGGCGCGCACGGCGACACGGACCTGCCCGTGCTCGAGCGTTCCCCTGGCCTCGGGATAAGGGACAAGCGCGAGATTCTCGAGCGCGCCCCTGCTGGTCGTGGTGTCAAGCCGCCACGCCCCCTGCGCATCCAGCGGCACGCTCAGCACGTCATCGGCGCTCGCGGAGGTCAGGCGAGGAACGAGCACGTGCCCCTCGCGCACCGCCAGCTGCGGCTCCTGCAGAGCAGCCGCCGCAGACAGCGCGCGCCAGGATGCGTCATCACTGTCGAGATCGATCAGCGCGAACCTGTCGGGATTCTCCGACTGTGCGGAGCGCACGAGCCCCCACACCGACGCCTGCGCCAGACCGTGAACATCGACGTCCTCGGCCGCTTGCACGGCAAGCGCGCCCTGCGTGACGAAAACCAGTCGGCTTGTGGAGAAGCGCTCGTCGGCGAGCCACTCCTGCACCAGAGCCAACGCGCGATGGGCCGCGCCGTGCACCGCATCTGCCGTGTCGCCGTCTTGCGGTCCGGCTCCATCGAGCGTGCAGTCAGCGAGCACCAAACTGGGCGCTGTTGCGCCGCCGCGGTGCTCCACGTCATCGCCGAGCGAGACCGTGTCTGTGAGCACCTGAGCCTGGACCCCAGTCGCCCTCAGCGTGGCGGCGAGCCCCTGGCCATCTGCGCCCAGGACCACCCATCCTGCCTCGGGAGGCTCCACCGTGGGGTCGTGGGCAGCCGTCACCCAGTCCATCCGCAGCAGCGAGTCGCGAGAACCATCGCGCGCGCCCATGAGCTGCTCTTCGGATACCGGTCGCAGCGTCAGAGCGCCGACGGAGAGGACCTGAGCGCCCTGCTCGTCACGGGCAACGAGGGACATCGCGTCGCTTCCCACAGGTGACAGGCAGACACGCAGAAGCGAGGCACCGCGGGAATGCAGTTCCACTTCGCCCCATGAGAAAGGCAACAACATCCGACCGGAGGTCTCTGCATCGTCACCGTCGAGGAGCGTGGTCAAGGCCATCCCGTGCAGCGCGGCGTCCAGCAGTGCCGGGTGCGCGCCGAACCGCATGGCCTGGGCCTGCTGCTCGTCGGACAGGGCCACCTCGGCGAACAGCTCCTCTCCACGGCGCCACGCAGCCCGCAATCCCTGGAATGCGGGTCCGTAGTCGTACCCCCGCTCGGCAAGGAGCGGATACAGATCCTCGACCTGCACCTCAACCGCCCCAGCCGGAGGCCATGCGCCGTTCTCACCCGGCGCGGCGGAGCCGACATCGCCGGCGGCGAGCACCCCGCCGGCATGGCGCGTCCAGCTCTGCACGGAGAGCCCGTCCTCCTGCGAAGCGCCCAGCGCACGGGAGTAGACGCTGAGCATCCGCCCACCGCCGGCCTGCTCGTGCGCCCCCAGCGTGACCTGGATCTGCACCGCGCCGTGCTCGGGCAGCGCCAGTGGGCTCTCCAGCGTCAACTGCTCCACCCGCTCGCACCCGGCGATGCGACCCGCGCACAGGGCAAGCTCGAGCAGCGCCGTGGCAGGCAGCAGCACAACACCGCGGACCGCGTGATCGGCAAGCCAGGGATGGGTGTCGAGCGAGAGCCGGCCTGTGAACAGCCACCCCTCCCCGTCGGCCTGCTCCACGGCAGCGCCCAGCAGCGGGTGATCGGCGGCGCCCAGGCCGGCTGAGAGGGTCCCCTGCGACCCGGCCGCATAAGACTCAAGCCAGAAGCGCTCGCGTTGAAAGGCATAGGTGGGCAGGTCGACGCGCTTGGCGGCGCAACCCGCGAACAGCCGCTGCCAGTCCACAGCGACTCCGCGCACGAACACTTCCGAGAGCGAGGTGAGAAAGCGCCGGGGGCCGCCCTCGCCACGACCCAGCGAGCCGGCGACGAACAGTTCCTCCGGGTCGCTCAGCTCACGATCGGCGCTCTCCTGCACGCTCGTCGTCAGCACCGGGTGCGGGCTGACCTCGACAAATCGCCGGCAGCCATCTCCCAGCAGGGCGCGAGTGACCGACTCGAACTGCACGGTCTCCCGCAGATTGCGGTACCAGTACGCGGGGTCGAGCGCCGCGGTATCGAGCAACCCGCCTGTGACCGTCGAATAGAACGGGATCGCCCCAGAGAGCGGGGAGATACCGGAGCACCCCTCCAGGAGCTGCTCGCGAATCGTCTCGACCTGCGTGGAGTGCGCCGCGTAGTCGACCGGAATGCTGCGCGCCCTGACACCCTCGGCCTGACACTCCGCGAGCAGCTCCTCGAGCGCCGTGGGCTCCCCGGAGACCACCACCGATGCGGGGCCATTCACGGCCGCCACCGAGATGCGTCCCTCCCAGCGCTCGATGCGCGGGCCAAGCTCCGCGGCGTCCAGCGCAAGCGACACCATCCCTCCCTTTCCGGCCAGGTCCATCAGCGCGCGACTGCGCAACGCCACCACCCGGGCCGCGTCACGCAACGACAGGCCGCCGGCCACGTACGCGGCCGCGATCTCGCCCTGGGAATGTCCCACCACCAGGTCGGGGCGCACGCCGCACTCCAGCCACAGCCCCGCAAGGGAGACCATCACGGCGAACAACGCCGGCTGGACGACATCCACCCGATCCAGGCTGGGGGCGCCCTCCTCGCCGCGCAGCACATCCGCAAGCGACCAGTCGAGGAATGGCGAGAGCGCATCGCCGCATTCGCCCACGAGGCTCGCGAACAACGGCGAAGCCTCCAATAGATCACGCGCCATGCCCTCCCACTGCGAACCCTGCCCGGGGAACAGGAACACAACCCGTTCGTCGCCCCCGGCGTCGAGGCCCTCGATCACCCCCGCGGCCTGCTGAGCTTCGGCCAGCGCGCCGAGCCCTCCCAGCAGACTTTCGCGCTCGTCACCGAGCACGACCGCGCGGTGCTCAAAGGAAGAACGTCCCAGCAAGAGCGAGTGACCGATATCGGCGGGCTCCAGAGCGGGATCGCCCTGCACCCGGGCGCGCAGGCGACCGGCCTGGGCGCGCAGCGCAGGCGTCCCGCGCGCGGTGAGAACCCACGGCACCACGGAGCAGGTGAGGATCGGCAGGCCCGCGAACGTCGGTGAATCGGAGCCGGGCGGCGGCGGCTCCTCGAGGATCAGATGCGCGTTGGTGCCGCTGATGCCAAACGAAGACACTCCCGCTCGGCGCGGTCTGCCATTGCGCTGCCACGGCTGTTCCTCGCGCAGCAGCGCCACCGCGCCGGCCGACCAATCGACCTGTCCGGAGGGCGCATCGACGTGCAGGGTCCTCGGCAACAGACCGTGGCGCATCGCCAGGACCATCTTGATCACGCCTGCCACGCCCGCCGCCGCCTGCGAGTGCCCGATGTTCGACTTGATCGACCCCAGCCACAGAGGGTGTCCCGCGACACGATCCTGCCCGTAGGTGGCCAGCAGCGCCTGCGCCTCGATGGGGTCGCCGAGCGTGGTGCCGGTGCCGTGTGCCTCCATCGCGTCGACATCGGCCGCGGTCAGCCGCGCGCCGGCCAATGCCTGGCTGATCACCCGCCGTTGGGAGAGCCCGTTGGGCGCGGTCAACCCGTTACTGGCGCCGTCCTGATTGACCGCACTGCCGCGCACGACCGCCAACACCTGGTGGCCAAGGCGACGCGCATCGGTCAGTCGCTCCAGCAACACCACACCGGCGCCCTCGGAAAAGCCGGTGCCGTCGGCCGCGGCCGCGAATGGCTTGCAGCGCCCATCTCGCGCGAGCCCCCGCTGACGGCTGAAGCCGACGAACAGCCCCGGCGTGGAGATGACCGTCACACCCCCGGCCAGAGCCAGCGAGCACTCGCCGGCGCGCAGTGCGCCGCAGGCCATGTGCAATGCCACCAGCGAGGAGGAGCACGCAGTATCGACTGTCACCGCCGGACCCTCCAGGCCGAAGGTGTAGGCGACGCGGCCGGACAGGATGCTGCCGGTGCTGCCCGTCAGCCGATAGCCCTCGATGTCCGCGGGCACCGATCCGGCGGCGGCGGCGTACTCCTGCGGGATGCTGCCGGCATACACTCCGGTCTGGCTGCCGCGCAGCGATGCCGGGGCGATGCCGGCGTCTTCGCAGGCCTCCCACGCGACCTCCAGGAAGAGCCGCTGCTGGGGATCCATCGCCAGGGCCTCTCTGGGGCTGATCCCAAAGAACGCGGCGTCGAACTCGGCCGCGTCGTGGAGAAACCCGCCGTCCTTCACATAGCTTTTGCCCGGTCGATCGGGATCGGGGTCATAGAGGCCCTCCAGATCCCAACCCCGATCGGTGGGGAACCCCGAGATCGCATCGCCGCCGGCCACCACCAGATCCCACAGGCTCTCGGGCGAGCGCACTCCGCCCGGGTAGCGACAGCCCATGCCCACGATTGCGATGAGCTCATCCGATGCGGGGGCCGACACCTGTACAGGGTCCGGGGGCCGCGAGCCTTGCATCGCATCCAGCAGATGGGCCGCCAGCGCCGTGGGAGTGGGATGGTCGAACACGACCGCGGTCGTCAGCGCCAGCCCAGTGGCGGCATTCAAACGGTTGCGCAATTCCTGCACGGCCAGCGAGTCAAACCCAAGGTCCTTGAACGCCAGCTGGGCATCCACCATCGCCGCGGAGGAGTGCCCCAAGACGGTGGCCACCTCGGCGCGCACCAGGTCGAGCACCGCGCCTTTGCGCTCGCTCCCGCTCATACCGGCCAGGCGACGGCCGAGCGACGCGCCGGCAGCAGGCCCGATACGCCGCGAAGGCGCGCGAACGAGGCTGCGCAGCACCGCCGGCAGCTCGCCGGCACGCGCCTGTGCGTGCAGGATCGCGCTGTCCAGGCGGGCCGGGATCACCAGCGCCTCGTTCAGGCCACAGGCGTTATCGAACAGATCGAGGCCTTCCTCGGAGGACAGCGCGCTCAGACCCGTGCGCCGCAGCCGGGCGAGGTCGACCTCGCTCAACTCGCCGGCCATGCCCTCAGCCGCTGCCCACAGCCCCCAGGCCAGCGAGGTGCCGGCGAGGCCACGTGCGCGGCGATGCGCCGCCAGGGCGTCCAGGAAGCCATTCGCCGCCGCGTAGTTGCCCTGGCCCACGCTGCCCAACGTCCCCGAGATCGAGGAGAACATCACGAACGTCGACAGATCGAGATGCTCGGTCAACTCGTGCAGATGCAGCGCGGCGTCAACCTTGGGAGCGAGCACTCGCTGTAGGCGCTCGGCCGTCAGAGAGCCGATGACACCATCATCGAGAACGCCTGCTGCATGCACCACGGTCTTGAGCGGATGCTCCCCTCCGATCGAGCGGATCAGCTCCGCCAGTCGATCTCGGTCTGAGACGTCGCACGCCGCGACCCTCACCTCGGCGCCCAGTGCGCTGAGCTCCTCCTGGAGCTCCGGCGCGCCTGCAGCCTCGGCGCCCCGTCGACTGACGAGAACCACGCTGCGCACCCCATGCTTGGAGACCAGATGCCGCGCCACCAGCGCGCCAAGCCCACCGGTGCCCCCGGTTATCAACGCGGTACCGCGGGGATCGACCGCCGCGGGCGCCGCCAGCATCCCGGCCGATCCACTGCGCACAAGCCTCGGAGCAAGCACCTTCCCCTCGCGTATCGCCAACTGTGGCTCATCCACTGCAAGTGCCCCGCCCAATGCCTCCCGGGGAATCTCCTCAGCTGCCCCCCGGCCGTCGAGGTCGATCAACACAAAACGTCCGGGATTCTCCGCCTGCGCGGAACGCACCAATCCCCAGAGCGGCGCATCGGCCAGCCCAGGCATCTCCTCCCCGGGGTCCACTGCCACCGCGCCGCGCGTGACGAGAGCCAGCCGGCAGCCCGAGAATCGCTCGTCGGCAAGCCAGGCCTGCACAAGCTCGAGCCCACGACGCGCACTCGCATGGGCGGCCAAAGCCAGCCCCGGCGCGTGGAGCTCGCCGCTGATGCCCTCACTGGGCGTGCAGTCCGCGAAGACGACCTCCGGTAGCGAGGCGCCCCCGTCCACGGCCTCGCCCAGCGACGCGAGGTCCGCATACACCCTGGCAGGCCTGGCGGGCGCGGCCGCGTGCTGCGCGGCATCCAGCGCGAGCCCATCGACACCCACGACCACCAACTCCTCGAGGTGCGTATCTGGAGCGGTGAGCGGAGCTGCGGCCGTCCAATCAAGCCTGAACAGCGACTCCTGGCGACCTTCCCATGCGCCGCGCAGTTGCTCGGGGGAGACCTCGCGCAACACGAGCGAGTCCGCCGCTGCAACCAATCCGCCGCTCTCATCGGCCACGACGAGCGACACCACGCCCTCGGCGGCAGGCGCAAGGCGCACGCGTAGGCGGGACGCACCCGGAACAGCCAGAGACACGTCATTCCACGAGAAGGGCAGTCGCAGGTTTGCGGAGCGCGCGTCGTTGTGATCGCCATCGTCGATCGCCCCGGCAGAGAAGGCGTGCAGAGCGCCGTCGAGCAGCGCGGGATGAACGCCGAAGCGTCCTGCCTGGGCCCGCAGGTCCTCCGGTAGGGAGACCTCGGCGAATATCTCCTCACCGCGCCGCCACATCCCGCGTAGGACCTGAAAGGCGGGCCCGTAGTCATAGCCCCGCTCAGCCAGACGCTCATACACATCGTCGATGGCTACCGCGACCGCGCCCGCGGGGGGCCAGGCCTGCGCCGCGAGCGACGCCGCCTGCTCGCCGAGGGCCGGTCCTCCTTGCGAGGGGGATGACTCGGCCTCACCGATGCCAGGCTGCTGAGCGCTGGCAAGCACGCCACCGGCTATGCGAGTCCACTCATCCTCGGTCCTTGGCTCGTCGCTGCGCAACCCATCGCCGGCGCCGTGCTCCGGTCGGAAATGGATGCTCAGCGAGCGCTGGCCCGAGTCGTCCTGCTCGCCCACCAGGAGTTGCACCTGAACCCCGCCCTGCGGTGGCAACACCAGCGGCGCCTCGAGCGTCAGCTCGCGCAGCAGATCGCAGCCGACCTGGCGGCCGGCGTGCAGCGCCAGCTCCAGGAACGCCGTGCCCGGCAGGAGCACCGCCCCCAGGACGGCGTGATCGGCGAGCCAGGCGTGCGAGGACAGCGACAGGCGGGTGGTGAACAGCCAGCCCTGGCCGTCAGCCATTCTCACCGTCGCGCCCAGCAGGGGGTGATCCGCCGAGGACTGACCGGCCGACTCCAGATCCTCCGTGCTCGACAGCCGCGAGCGCAACCAGTAGCGCTCGCGCTGGAATGCATAGGTGGGCAGCTCGATCGGCCTGGCTGCGGCTGGCGCGAAGTGTGCGCCCCAGTCGATCTGCGTCCCGGACGCCCACACCTCTGCCAGGGCCGTGAGCAGAGCCTGCGCTTCGGGGCGTCCGGCACGCAGTACCGACACGGTCGTGGCGATCTCGCCCTCGGTGTCCCTCTCAGCCTCATCCTCTGCCTGCGGCCGGCCGGCCAGGCAGTCCTGGGTCATCGCGCTGAGCACACCGTCGGGCCCGAGCTCGAGATAGCTCCTCACGCCACGCGCGGCCAACCAGCGGATCCCGTCGCAGTAGCGCACCGTCTCGCGAACATGCTCGACCCAGTACCGCGGGGAGCCCACCTGCTCGGGCGACACGGCCTCCCCGGTCAGATTGGAGACGATCGGGATGGCCGGCTCCGCGAAGGACACATCGCTGGCGATCCGCTCGAACTCGCCGAGCATCGCGTCCATGCGCGGAGAGTGGAACGCGTGAGAGACGCGCAGCCGCTTGGTCTTGCGCCCTTGCTCCCGCCAGGACCCAGCCAGCTCCGTAAGCGCCTCCTCATCTCCGGAGAGCACAACGGAGAGAGGGCCGTTCACCGCCGCCAGCGCCACCTGCCCCTCGAAGCCGGCGAGCGAGGCGAGGACCTCCTCCTCGGAGGCTTGCACCGAGACCATCGCGCCACCCGCTGGAAGCTCTCCCATCAGTCGCCCGCGAGCGGCGACGAGCGCACACGCGTCCTGCAGGGAGAAGACCCCGGCGACGTGTGCGGCCGCGAGCTCGCCGATCGAATGCCCGATGAGGAAATCAGGACGCATGCCCCAGCTCTCGAGCAGCCTGAACAACGCGACCTCGAGCGCGAACAGCCCAACCTGGGTGCACTCCGTCCTGTCCAGCAGTTCCGCCTCGGGCGACCCCTCGGGGGCAAACATGACCTCCAGCAGTGGGCGCTGCAGATGAGTGTCCAGGGCAGCGCACACCTCATCCAGCGCCTGCGTGAACCGCGGAAACGTCTCATACAGCTCCCGACCCATGCCCGCGTGCTGGGCGCCCTGACCGGTGAAGAGGAATGCCACCTTCGCAACGCCGGCGGCGCCCGGGGCAGAACCCCGCACGACGCCCGCGGCAGACTCACCCTGGGCCAGCGCGTGCAGACCCGCCAGCAGGCCCTCCCGGTCTGCGCCAACTGCAGCGGCGCGCCGCGCAAACTGCGAACGGGCGCTCGCCAGGGAGAACCCGACATCGGCGATACCCAGCTCGGGGTTGGCCTGCAGATGCTCGAGCAGGCGCCGCGCCTGGCCGCGTAGGGCATCCTCGTCTCTACCCGAGAGCACCCACGGCACAACTGCGGCTCCTCGCACGCCACCGCGCGCATTGCCGGAGAAGGCCGGAGAGAGGGCCGGAGCCTCCTCGAGGATGACATGCGCGTTGGTGCCGCTGACGCCGAAGCCGGAGATTCCGGCGCGGCGCGGCTCCGCCCCCGCGGGCCACGGCGTGGCCTCCCGCAGCAGCGACACCGCGCCCGCGGACCAGTCCACGCGCGTCGAGGGCTGATCGACATGCAGGGTCGCGGGCAGCACATCGTGGCCCATCGCCATGACCATCTTGATCGCCCCGGCCACGCCGGCCGCGGCCTGTGAGTGACCGATGTTGGATTTGATCGACCCCAGCCAGAGGGGGCGCTCGCGACCCTGCCCGTAGGTCGCCAGCAGCGCCTGGGCCTCGATCGGATCGCCGAGCGTCGTGCCGGTGCCGTGCGCCTCAACCACATCCACCTGGGCGGGCGTGAGCCCGGCGCTGGCGAGAGCTTGGCGGATCACCCGCTGCTGGGAGGGGCCATTGGGAGCAGTCAGACCGTTGCTGGCGCCGTCCTGGTTGACGGCGCTGCCCCGCAGCAGCGCCAACACCGGGTGGCCGAGCCGGCGCGCGTCGGAGAGGCGCTCCAGCAGCATCAGACCCAGGCCCTCCGACCAGGCAGTGCCATCGGCGGCGTCGGCGAAGGACTTGCAGCGGCCATCGGCAGCAAGCCCGCGTTGGCGGCTGAACTCGATGAACACCCCGGGGGTGGCCATTACCGTCACACCGCCCGCGAGTGCCAGGGAGCATTCACCGGCACGCAGCGCCTGGGCGGCCAGGTGCAGCGCCACCAGAGAGGAGGAGCAGGCCGTGTCCACGGTCACCGCCGGCCCCTCGAAGCCGAAGGTGTAGGCCACTCGGCCCGAGACGACGCTGCCGCCGGTGCTCATGTAGCCGTCGATCCCCCCGGATGCGGGGTCAGAGCCCGCCCCGTAGTCGTGGTGCATGACGCCCGCGAAAACGCCTGTCTGGCTGCCTCGCAGCGAGGACGGCTTGATGCCGGCGTGCTCGAAGGCCTCCCAGGCGCCCTCCAGCAGCAACCGCTGCTGTGGGTCCATGGCCAGCGCCTCGCGCGGAGCGATGGCAAAGAACCCCGCGTCAAACTCGCCGGCGTCGTAGAGAAAGCCGCCCTCGCGCGTGTAGCTCGTTCCCGGGTGGTCGGGGTCGGGGTCATACAGGCGCTCAAGATCCCACCCGCGGTCCGCTGGGAAGGCGGAGATGGCATCGCGCTCGGAAGTCACCAACTCCCACAGCTGCCGCGGCGAGCGCACGTCCCCCGGGTAGCGGCAACTCATGCCGACAATCGCGATCGGATCCTCAGCGCCCGACACGCTCGACATCGCCGCCGTGACTTCGCGCGTCCCCGTCAGCTCACCCAGCAGGTAGCCCCCCAACACCAGCGGGGTGGGGTAGTCGAAGACGAGCGTCATGGGCAGCCGTGGCAGGCGCATGGCCGCTCCCAGCCGATTGCGTAGCTCAACGGCGGCCAGCGAATCGAACCCGAGCTCCTTGAACGTGAGCTGCACATCGATTGCCTCCGGTGAGGTGTGCCCCAACACGATCGCCACCTCGCTGCGCAGCGCCTCCAGCACCACATCCCGGCGCTCGCCCTCGGGCACGCCGGCCAGACGCCGCACGAACGATTCACCGACATCCTCAGCCGAGCGCCGTGAACGCACACGGATCAGACGGCGCAACAGTGCCGGCAACGTCCCGGCCGCGGCCTGGGCACGCAGCGCCCTGATGTCCAGGCGCAATGCAAGCACCAGAGGCTGCTCCACGGCCGGGGCGAGATCGAACAGCCTCAAGCCATCCTGGACGGAGAGGGCGCTCGTGCCCATGCGTGTCATACGCGTAAGGTCGGCCTCCTCCAGACGCCCAGCCATACCGCCCGCATGGGCCCACTGCCCCCACGCCAGCGAGCAGGCGGGCAGACCTCGCGATCTGCGATACGCCGCCAGGGCGTCCAGGAATGCGTTGCCGGCCGCGTAGTTGCCCTGACCCATGCTTCCAAAGGTGGCCGCCATGGAGGAGAACAGCAGGAACGCCGAGAGCTCCATGTGCTCTGTCAGCTCGTGCAGGTGCCACGCGGCATCGACCTTGGAAGACAGCACGCGATCGAACCGCTCGGCCGTCAGCGACCCAATCACACCGTCATCGAGAACCCCCGCGGCGTGCACGACCGCCCACAGCGGAAACTCGGCTGGGATCGAATCGATCAGCGCTGTCAGCTGCGCCCGGTCGGACACGTCGCAGGCCGCGATCCTCACACTCGCCCCAAGTCCGATGAGCTCCTGCTCGAGCTCCGGCGCACCCTCGGCGTCCGAGCCTCGGCGAGCGGCCAGCAGCAAGCTGCGCACCCCATGAACCTCCACAAGGTGCCTCGCTATCTCGCCGCCCAGGCCACCGGTGCCGCCCGTGATCAACACCGTGCCCTGCGGATCGAAAGCGGGCGGTCGTGCGTCATCCGCCACGACGGCGGGCGCCAATCGCGGCACGAAGACACCGTCCTCACACACTGCCAGCTGGGGCTCATCCAGGGTGAGCGCGGCGAGCAATGCCGGCCATGATGCAACGTCGCCGTCACCGCTGTCGCCGATGTCGAGGAGCACAAACCGACCGGGGTGCTCGGACTGTGCCGAGCGCACCATGCCCCACACAGGCGCCTGGGCAACGCTGCTCGTACCTTCCCCGAAGCCACCGGCGCCCTCCCCGAGGCGAGTGTTCATCGCACCCCGCGTAACCACGACGAGTCTCGACTCGGCGAAGCGCTCGTCCGAGAGCCACCGCTGGACCACGTCCAGGGTGCGGCGCACAATCTCATGCGTCGACCCGAGGACTTCATCGGAATCGCCGCCGACCAGCTGATGCGGCGCGCAGTCCACGAAGACCAGATCGGGCGCGGTGGCTCCCCCGTCCACGGCCCCACCCAGAGATGTCAAATCGGCGAACACCCCAGCGTGCGCACCGGCAGCCTGCAGCTCCTTTACGAGCGCGCAGCTGTCCGTGCCGAGCACCGCTCGCTGGACCGAGGATGACTCGCGGGGAGTCCCAACCGCCTCCCAGGAAACACCGAACAGCAACTCGCGGAGCTCCGTGGAGGCGTTGCCAAACTGCTCCCGAGACGCCGGGCGCATGCTCAATGAGCCCACCGAGGCCACGGACGCGCCGCTTGCATCGGCCAGCGCCATGGAGACCGTGTCCTGCCTCGGCGAGGTGACATGGACCCGCAGGAAGGAAGCTCCCGCTCTGTGCAGCCTCACATCACTCCACGAGAACGGGATCCGCGCCTCATCATCGCCCCCGGCCGCATCGCCCCCGACCGCACCGCCCCCGGCCTCCTCAAGCAGGCCGACCACCACTGGGTGCAGCGCCGCATCGAGCAGCGCGGGGTGCATTGCAAACGGATCGTCCGCCCCCGACTGGGCCTCCGGCAGGGATACCTCGGCGAAGAGCTCGCCGGAGCGCCGCCATAGCGCCCGCAGCCCCTGAAACGCCGGCCCATAGTCGAATCCGCGCTCGGCAAGGCGGTCATAGAGATCCTCGACGGCAACCGCTTCGACGCCCTGGGGAGGCCACACGCCGTCCAGCGACGCAGTCGCGTGCTCGGAGGAGGAGGAGGAGGAGGAGGAGGCAACGTGTGCGTTCGCACCCGCCTGCGTCTCGCGGGCAAGGACGCCGGCGGCGTTACGCGTCCACGCTTCGCCAGAGGTCAAGCCATCCCGCGCGGAGCTCTCCAGGCGCGAGTGCACGCTCACGGTGCGCGTGCCGAGCTCATCGGCCTCGCCGACCAGCACCTGCACCTGCATCCCCCCCTGCGCGGGCAGCAGCAGGGGGGCCTCGATGACGAGCTCCCGCAGGGTCTCACAGCCGACCTCGCCACCGGCACGCAGAGCCAACTCCACGAACGCCGTGCCGGGCAACGGCACCACTCCCAAGATCGCGTGGTCGGAGAGCCATGGATGGGTATCGAGCGAGAGGCGGCCGGTGAACACCCAGCCATCGCCTCCAGCCAATCTCATGGCGGCGCCAAGCAATGGGTGACCGGCCGCGGACTGGCCAGCCGAGGCGACGCTTGCGGCCGATGAGGATGCGGCTCCGAGCCAGTAGCGCTCGCGCTGAAAGGCATAGGCCGGCAATGGCACCCGCACGGGGTGCAGTCCTTCAAACAGCCGACTCCAGTCGAGCGCGACGCCGCGCACCCATACCTCGGCCAATCCGGCGATCAGCGACTGCGCCTCGGGCCTTCCGGCGCGCAACAGCGGCGCAGCCACAAGGCCTGGCTGACACGCATGAGCCATCGCGCTGAGCACGCTGTCGGGGCCCAACTCCAGGCAGCTCCCGACCCCCTGGGCGTAGAGCCACTGCGCCCCGGCCATGAAGCGCACGGGCTCGCGCACGTGACGCACCCAGTAGTCAGGGCGGCAGATCAGCTCGGCAGATGCCAGCTCGCCGGTGACATTGGAGAGGATCGGCACGCGTGGCTCGGCAAACGACAGGCCTTGCGCGATTTGCTGGAACTCGGCCAACATCCCATCCATACGCGGGGAGTGAAAAGCGTGCGAGACCCGCAGCCGTTTGGTCTTGCGTCCGCGCTTCCGCCAGATCCCGGCCAGCTCCAGAACGGCGTCTTCATCGCCTGAGACGACCACCGAGGAAGGACCGTTCACGGCCGCCAGCACAACCCGCTCCTCGAAACCGGCCAGCGACTCGCGCACCTCCTCCTCGGAAGCCGCCACCGAGGCCATCGCCCCACCAGGTGGCAGATCCCCCATCAACCGTCCGCGAGCCGCGACCAATACACATGCGTCGGGGAGTGAGAGCACCCCTGCCACGTGGGCAGCCGCCAGCTCGCCAATCGAATGGCCCAAGAGAAAGTCCGGACGCAGGCCGCAACCTTCAAGCAGGGTGAACAACGCCACCTCGAGCGCAAACAGGCCTGGCTGGGTGAACATCGTCTGATCCAGTAACCCAGCATCGGAGGACTCCGCAAAGATCACCTCGCGCAGCGGGCGTGTGAGGTGGATGTCCAGCTCTGCGCATACCTCATCCAGCGCTTCGCGGAAGAGGGGCGAGGACTCATACAACTCTCTGCCCATGCCTGGGCGTTGACTGCCCTGCCCGGAGAACAGGTACGCGACTCTGCCCTGGCCATCGGCGACGCCCCGCACCACCCCCGGGGCCGATTCACCACGAGCCAAGGCCGACAGGGCCTTCTGCCGCCCGGCCCAGTCGTCTCCCAATAGCACCGCACGATCTTTCAGCGACGCCCGAGCGCTCAGCGAATATCCAACATCGACCGGCCTGAGACCGGCCTCGCCCTCGAGATGGTCCAACAGGCGTTGCGCTTGATCGCCCAGCGCCTGCTCGCCTTTTGCCGAGAGCACCCAGGGCGCCAGGGCCTCACCGGAGGGCGCCAAGGCCTCACCGGAGGACGCCGGAGCCCCACCGGAGGACGCCAGGGCCTCACCGGCAAGCCCGGCCGCCGCGAAGACACCAGGGACTCTTGGCAAACGCGTGGTCCGCTCGGCGACCGGGGGCTGCTCAAGGATCAGATGCGCATTGGTGCCGCTGATGCCAAAGGAGGAGACACCGGCCCGGCGCGGCTGGTCTCGCTCAGGCCAGGGCCGAGACCGGGTCAGCAGCGAGATCGCACCGGAGTCCCAGTCCACGTGTGCGGAGGGCTCATCGATGTGCAGCGTCTGCGGCAACAGGCCGCGACGCATTGCCATCACCATTTTGATCACCCCGGCCACGCCGGCGGCTGCCTGAGCATGGCCGATGTTGGATTTGATCGAGCCAAGCCAGAGGGGCTGCTCCGCGGGACGGTCCTGCCCGTAGGTCTCAAGCAGCGCCTGGGCCTCGATCGGATCGCCGAGCGTGGTGCCGGTGCCGTGCGCCTCGACGGCGTCTACCTGCGCTGCGCCGAGGCCGGCGTTCGCCAACGCCTGGCGTATTACCCGCCGTTGCGAGAGACCGCTGGGCGCAGTCAACCCATTGCTCGCGCCATCCTGGTTGACGGCGCTGCCGGGCACCAACGCCAACACCCGACGACCGAGACGGCGCGCTTCGGAGTAGCGCTGTACGAGCACCACGCCCACGCCCTCGCTCCAGGCCGTGCCGTCGGCCGCCGCCGCGAAGGCCTTGCAGCGTCCATCGACGGCCAACCCCCGTTGGCGGCTGAACTCCACGAACATGCCCGGGCTCGACATCACCGTCACGCCCCCGGCGAGCGCCAGCGAGCACTCTCCCGCGCGCACGGCTTGACAGGCCATGTGCAGCGCGACAAGGGAAGACGAGCACGCCGTGTCGACCGTGATCGCCGGCCCCTCCAGACCAAAGGCATAGGCGAGGCGCCCGGAGACGATGCTGGCGGTATTGCCCGTCAGCGTGTATCCATCGCCGCCGTCGCGTGCCTCGTGCAGGCGCGGGCCGTAGTCCTGGGCGGTGACGCCGGCGAACACGCCGGTGTCACTGCCACGCAGCAGCTGCGGGTCGATGCCGGCGTGTTCGAAGGCCTCCCAGGCGACTTCCAGCAGCAGCCGCTGCTGGGGATCCATGGCCAGCGCCTCGCGTGGGCTGATTGTAAAGAAGCCCGCGTCGAACTCCCCGGCGTCATGGAGAAATCCGCCCTCGCGGGCGTAGGTCGTGCCCGGATGAGCGGGATCGGGGTCGTACAAGCCCTCCAGATCCCAGCCGCGATCGGTGGGGAATCCTCCAATCGCATCGGCGCCGCGGACAACCAGCTCCCACAACTGCTCGGCGGAGCGCACACCTCCCGGATAGCGACAGCCCATGCCGACGATCGCGATGGGCTCGGTGTCCCGAGACGCGGCCGGCGCCACCGCCCGGGTGGCCGGGCGATCGCCGATGGCCTGCGCCAGCAGATGATCGGCCAGCGCGGCCGGAGTGGGATGATCGAAGAGGAGCGTGGACGGCAGAGGCAGTCCCGTGACCGCCTTCAGGCGATTGCGCAGCTCCACCGCGGCCGTCGAGTCAAAGCCGAGCCCGCTGAAGGACTGACTCACATCGGAAAGCTCGGGGGAGCCGTGCCCAAGCACGATCGCCACCTGGGCCGACACCATTTCGAGCACGGCATGCCGACGCTCACCCGCGAGCATGCCCTGGAGACGCTGGGCGAGCGGTTCGTGCAAAGCACCATCGCTCGTCCCATCGCGACGCCGATCCTCGCCGTCATCGGTTCCGTCGCCGATCTCGCGCACGGGCGATGCGGCCTGCAGACCCTCACGCCCGGCCGCATCCCAATCCACGTCGACTCCGTGAGCGTGAGCGTCGTGCAGTGCCACGGAAAAACGCTCCATGCCGTTCTGATGACGACGTTGGCAGCCGAGCACAGCGACATCGTTGGACTCGCCGAGCAGCTGGTCGAGGGTGTCCTGCACAGCAACGGTCAGCAGCGGATGTGGAGCGAGCTCTATGAACGCACGTGGACGGGAGTCGAGCAAGACGCGCAGCGCGCGCTCGAACTGAACGGTCTGGCGCTCGCCGCGATACCAGTGCTCGGCGTTCAGCTCGGCCGTATCGAGCAGCTCGCCCGTGAGCGTCGAATAGAATGGGATGGCGCCTGAACGGGGAGCGATCGACGACAGCTCACTGAGCAGCTCATCGCGAATGTCCTCGACCTGCGGAGAGTGCGAGGCGTAGTCCATCGGCACCCGGCGCGCACGCACACCCTCGACCCGACATTCCTCGAGCAGCTCCTCGAGCGCGTCGCAGTCGCCGGAGACAGCCACCGAGGAGGGTCCGTTGAGCGCGGCGATCGCGACCCGCTCACCCCAGCGCCCCAGGCGCGCGTCGAGCTGCTCGATGCCGAGCGAGACGGAGACCACGCCGCCCATGCCCGACAGGCGGGCCAACATCCGACTGCGCAGCGCGACAACCCGAGCTGCGTCCTCCAGCGATAGGCCGCCCGCCACATATGCCGCGGCGATCTCGCCTTGAGAATGGCCCACGACGGCGTCGGGCTGCGCGCCACAGGCTCGCCATAACTCGGCCAACGACACGGCCACGGCGAACAGCACGGGTTGCACGACATCCACACGCTCGAGCTTCGGCGCGCCCCGCTTGCCCCGCAGGACCTTGGACAGCGACCAGTCGACGTGTGGCGCAAGCGCCTCGCCACAGGCCTGCATCTGCCGGGCGAACACGGGCGAGGCATCCAGCAGCTCGAGCGCCATGCCCGGCCACTGCGAACCGTGACCGGAGAACACGAGCACCACCCCGCGGGCATCCTCGCCCGCACATGCGCCCCCGCGACCAACCGTGGCCACCACTTCCCCATGAAGCGTGCCCGCCCTAGCATACATGTGTACCCCTCGACCCTGAATGTTTCTATCTTGCGCGGCACTCTAGGTCAGCATGAGCTCATTGTCAACCGCCCCATTGTGAGATCAGCAGAGCATTCATTTTGTCGAAATTCCTGGTGAGGTCAGCGCAATTGCTGTGAGCACGAGCCCGTCGCGTACGAGCCAGCGACCGGAGAGCGTGGTGAGGGGTCCGTGGGTGAGCGTTGGCGCGGACACGAGCAGGCGGGCGCTGAAGCGGCGGCGGAAGGGGTCGATCTCGAGCGTCGCGTCCTCGAAGCTCAGCGAGTGCCGGGCGAGGGGAAACCAGGCCTTGTACACGGACTCCTTGGCGCTGAAGAGCAGACGATCCCAGTGCACCCCCGGCGCGCTGCGCGCAAGCCGGCGCAGCAGGGGCAACTCCTCGGCCCTCGCAACTGCGGCAAGCACGCCATCCGGCAGGGACTCGTGGGGCTCGGCGTCGATGCCGAGCGCAATGACCTCGGTCGCGGAGGCCACCGCGCAGGCGCGATAGGCGTGACAGTGCGTGATACTGCCCACGACGCCCGCCGGCCAGCACGGCTCGCCACGAGGCCCGCTGGGTATGGGCAGCGGCGGAAGACCGAGCTCCGCAAGCGCCCTGTGCGCGCAGCCGCGAGCGGTGGTGAACTCCCGGCGGCGCTTCTCGACGGCCTGCCCGAGAGCCGCCTCCTCCTCGGCGAACAGGACGACCTCCGTTGAATCCTCGCGCGCCTCGACGGCGAGGACCGTATCGGGCAGGATCTCCTCGATCATCGCGACGGTGCCGGCAGGATCCGGCGAAGCGGCTCGGGAGAGACGGGGCGACGGGACCACTCGCGCGGATAGCCGAGCGAGACCTCCTCGAATCTGACGCCATCGTGCCAGGTCGTGCGCGGGATGTGGAGATGACCATAGACCACCGCGATGGCCCGGAATCGACGGTGCCAGTCGGCGGTTCGTATGGTGCCGCACCACTGCGCGAACTCGGGATGACGCAGCGCTCGGGTGGGCGCATCGATCAGCGGAAAATGATTGACGAGGATGCTCGGTAGGTCCGCGTCGAGGGCTTGGAGACGAGACTCGGTCTCCCTCACGCGCGCGTGGCACCATGCTTCTCTGCTGGGGTATGGCGCGGGATGTAGGAGGAACTCGTCGCTGCAAACCACGCCGGCGTGGTGAGCGCGCGCAAGCGCCGCTGCCTTCGTAGGGGCGATGTTGAGCCCGAAGGTGTAGTCGTAGAGCAGAAACAGAGGCGCGATCAGCGCCGGCCCGCCGCCGCCCTCCCACACCGGGTAGGGGTCCTCGGGGGTGATGACGCCGAGGCGCCTGCAGGCGTCGATGAGATACCGGTAGCGCTGCGAGCCGCGCAGATGCGGGCCGTCATCCGGCAGCGTCCACAACTCATGATTGCCCGGCGTCCATATGACGTTGGCGAAACGCTCGCCGAGCAGGCTCAACGCCCACTCGACGTCGTCGACCGCCTCGCTGACATCCCCGCATACGATCAGCCAGTCGGCTTGCGATCGCGGCTGTAGTTGCTCGACTATGCGGCGATTCTCGGGGTGACCGATGTGAAGATCGCTGACCGCGAAAAGCGTCGCATCCGTAACACGTGAGACAGCCATGGGCGCATGACACTAGAGCAAGACAACTTCCCGGGGAGCGTTTAATAGGAGCGACCACAACGCCCTGATACCAAATAGAGATATTCCAGGTGAACGTTGACAACCAGGTTCCCATGCTATAGCGTGGTGCTCCGGTCGCACCGCTCAGAGGGGTCGAGTGGCATCATGGGTAATGAGTAATCGGCTGTCTGCAACGTCACGGTAGCGGCGGGTGCGGACAATCTCCATTGGAGGGTTGATGATGGGTATTCACCTGGCGTTGACGCGTGCATGGCGACGCGTGCTGTTGGGAATCTCGCTCGCGGTCGTTCCGGGAGGCTTCGGGGCCGTCACGATGGTCGCACCCTCCGGCGCCGTTGCCTCACATCGAGGGCCACGTGCGATCGTGGCAAGGACCCTGTCCCTGAGCCTGACCACGAAACTGCATCTCGTCGGTCGTCCCGGACGTGTGCTCAGCGAGCAGGGCAGCATCAGCGGAACCCTGGCGGGCGCGGCATATGCTCGCAACACGGCGCTCTCCTCGACCCGTGGAGAAGGCAGATTCACCTTCTACCCGAAGGGCGGTGGCTCGATGTCCGGCGAGGCCTCCACGAGCGGCCATGTGGTGGGCGCGAGAATATATTTCACGGGCACCGCGAGGGTCACCGGGGGCACCGGCGTCTGGGCGCACGCGTCGAGCTCGAACATGCACTACAGCGGTTTCATGGAACGCCAGAACTTTCGTGTCACCGATCACCTGACCGGCACCCTGCGTTACTGATGCTCGATATGTGTGCAGTGACGACGGCAGGGAAGGCGCGGGGCACGCGGCGCACGATGTTCGGGCGGCTTACCTGCGCATCTCTAGCTGCGTCGCTGTTGGTGACCCTCGGATGCCTGTCGGCGACGGCGCATGCGTCAGATGTGGCCAAGATCAAGATCACTTTCTCGCCCGACAGACCGGGGGCGCAGATCTCGATCCATACGCGTGTGACGCTCGCCAACACCAACGGTGGCCTGCCCAGTCCGGTAACCGGCTTCGACCTGCACCTTCCCCCGCAGCTGGAACTCGTCGGCACCACCCTGGGCCTGGCCATCTGTCAACCCAGCGCGTTGCTGAGAGACGGGCTGACCGGCTGCTCACCCAACGCCCGCATCGGATCGGGCAGCGCAACCGTAGCGGTGCCTTTCGGCCCGGAAGTCGTGAGCGAGAAGGCTGACATCCATCTCCTCATGGGACCGCCCTTGCAAGAACAGGTAGGGGTGCTGATCTATGCCGAAAGCCTCACGCCGGTGTCCGCGCAACTGGTCTTCCCCGGAATCCTGCTAATCGATTCGGGGCCGGAGAGCCTCAACACCACCTTCCCTCCGACCCCTACCCTGCCGGGCGCCCCCGACGCCTCGGTGACCGATATGTCGTTGACCGTGGGCCCTGAACATCTGACCTACTACAAGCGCATCCATGGCAGGTGGACAAGTTACCGCCCATCGGGTGTGTCACTGCCCTCAAAATGTCCGCACGGAGGCTTCCCGTTCGTGACGGATATGCACTTCGAGGATGGGACCGAGCTGAGAGTTCCTTACACAGTGCCCTGCCCACCCTTGCGGCATGGAGGACACGGGGCGTAGCGAGATGGGCAACGCGGAGACACATCTCCCCGACGCGCCGGCACCTCGACCCGCAGCGGCGACACAGTTGCCCCCGGCATATCTTCCCCCGCCGGAGCCACCAGCGAGCGCGCTGCCACGGGGGCCACGCTGGCCGGGCTTGATGCAACTGGTGACCTGGCTGGTGGCGATGCCGTGGATGCTCGACCGCTGTGCCGCACGCTACGGAGATGCTTTCACGCTGAAGATCGTCCCAGGCAGGAAGGGGAGCGTGATAGTGAGCGGAGCAGAGGCCGTCAAGGCAGTGTTCACAGCGCCGCCGGAGGTCGCGCCCTCGGGGTTGGCGACCACGGTGATCGCGCCAGCGTTGGGGCGCAGCTCGGTGTTGACACTGACGGGAGCCGAGCACATGCGCATACGGCGCCTGCTGCTGCCGCCCTTTCACGGGGAGCGAGTGCAGGAGTACGAGCAGGTGATCGTGGAGGCGACAAGGAGCAGTATGCACTCGTGGCCGCTGGGGAAGCAAATGCGCCTGCAGGACTACGCGCACGAGATCACGCTCGAGGTGATCCTGCGAGCGGTGTTCGGGGTGGACATGGGGCGCATGGGAGAGCTGCGGCAGGCGATCAGAGACCTGTACGAGTCGGCAGGGGTGCTCTCAGCCCTGCTGCTGTTCCTGCGCTGGTCGGCTTCGGAGCGCCCCAAAGGGCGCTTCGGGCGGGAACTGGACCGCCTGGACAGTGTGATCTATGCAGAGATTGCCCACCGACGAGCTGAGGCGAATCTGGAGGAGCGGGGGGACATCCTCTCGCTGCTGATGCAGGCGCGCGACGAAGAGGGCCGGGAGCTGACCGACGCGGAGCTGCGCGATGAGCTGGTGACGTTGCTGATGGCGGGCCACGAGACGACGTCCACCGCAGTGGCATGGGCGATCGAGCGGCTGGTGCGACACCCGGACAAGCTGCAGCGCCTGGTCGCGGAGCTTGACGCGGGCGAGAGCGACGAGTACATGCAGGCCGTGATCAGTGAGACCCTGCGGGTGCGCCCGGTAGTGACGACGGTGCTGCGCATCCTGGAGGAGCCGCTGCAAGTGGGCAAGCACGAGCTGCCTCGAGGAACGCGCGTGCTGCCTTCGGCCTATCTCACCAACCGTGACCGGCGTGTGTACGAGGCGCCGGACGAGTTCCGTCCGGAGCGCTTCGTCGGCGCGAGGCCGGACACGTTCTCCTGGATTCCCTTCGGCGGCGGCGTCCGCCGCTGCTTAGGCGTGTCGCTCGCGACCCTCGAGATGAAGATGATCCTGGGCACCGTGCTGAAGGAGTTGCAACCATCGCTTCCGCGACGTGGAGGACGGATGTTCCGCAAAGGAGAACCCATCTTCCTCCGTCCCACAATGGTGCCATTGCGAGGCACGCAGGTGGTATGGAGCAGGCGCGAACCCGGATGAGCTGATCGCCGGCTCATCATCGCCCGGACGATCGTCCGCCCAACCCCATATGGTTGCTCTCGTCTAGTCGTAGGATGCAAGCGCATGCCCCCACTGATCACCCGCACCGAAGCCCTGCGCCTCGGCCAGATCGAGGATCACGCCGAGATCGAGGCGTTGGTGCAGCGCGCCTGGCAGGCCCGCACGGAACGCTTCGGCGACTCCACAGACATGTGCTCGCTGGTCAACGCCAAGTCCGGTGGCTGCGCGGAGGACTGCGGCTTCTGCGCGCAGTCGCGCTTCGCGGAGGCGGAGACGCCGATGCACGCGATGATGGACCCCGAGCAGATACTGGAGCACGCGCGCGCAGCGGAAGCGGCGGGCGCGCACCGCTTCTGCATGGTGACCCAGGGCCAGGGCCTGTCCAAGCGCGACTTCGAGAAGATCCTGGAGGGCGCGAAGCTGGTGGCGGAGCACACCAACCTCAAGCGCTGCGCCTCGGTGGGGCATATGTCCACGGCGCGCGCGAAGGCGTTGAAGGAGGCGGGCATCCAGCGCGTGCACCACAACGTGGAGACGGCGGAGAGCTACTACGACGAGGTGTCGAGCACCGTTCGCTATGAGGGCCGACTGCGCACGATCGAGGCGGTGCGTGAGGCGGGCCTTGAGACGTGCGTGGGGGGCATCTTGAACCTCGGCGAGAGCCGCGAGCAGCGCGTGGAGATGGCCTTCGAGCTGGCGGCCATCAACCCTACGAGCGTGCCCATTAACCTGCTGAACCCGCGGGCGGGTACGAAGTTCGGCGACCGCGAATACATGGACCCGTGGGAAGCCGTGAAGTGGATCGCGATCTTCCGCCTGATCCTCCCCGAAGCGCTGTTCCGCCTGTGTGGAGGCCGCGTGGAGAACCTCGGTGAGCTGCAGCCGCTGGCGGTGAAGGCGGGCCTGAATGGAGTGATGATGGGCAACTTCCTGACCACGCTCGGCAACGAACCCGAGACCGATCGTGCGATGTTCGAGGAGCTGGGGTTGAACGTGGCGCGCCAGCCCGACAACGGCGCCAACCCGCGGCCCGACAATCGCTCGGGGTGGCTCGATGGAGAGACACCGGATGTCGTGGAGAAGTACCTGGACCTCGATAACGCCGCCGCCGAAGCGCAGGGTGCGGAGGGGCTGAAGATCCGCCTGTGGGACCCCTCGACGCAGCTGCGCTACAAGGCCAAGCGCGAAGTGCCCCCACGCCCGGATGAGATTCTGAGCAGCGCATGAGTGAGATCGAGGCGCGCCTGGCGGAACTGGAGCAGTTGGGCCTGCACCGCCGCCTGCGCCTGATAAGTGGCCCGCAGGGTCCGCGGGTGCTGCTCGATGGCAAGCCGGTGCTGCTGCTGTGCTCGAACAACTACCTGGGCCTGGCCGACCACCCGCGGGTGCGCGAGGCGGCGGCGGAGGCGGCGATGCGCTGGGGCGTGGGCGCGGGCGCTTCGCGGCTGGTGTCGGGCACGATGACGATCCACCGCCGCCTGGAGGAGCGCCTGGCGGAGTGGGAGGGCAGCGAGGCGTGCGTGCTGTTCGGCTCGGGCTACCTGGCCAATATCGGGGTCATAGGCGCACTGGCGGGCAAGAGCGACACGATTTACTCGGATGAGCTCAACCATGCCTCGATCATCGATGGCTGCCGCCTGAGCGGTGCGCAGGTGGTGGTGTACCAGCACGCCGACAGCGAGCACCTGCAGTGGTGCCTGCGCCGCCACGGTGGGCAGGGCCGGCGGCTGATCGTGACCGATGCCGTGTTCTCGATGGACGGCGATGTGGCGCCGCTGAGGGACATCGTGGAACTGGCGCAGGAGTACGGTGCGCGCACGATCGTGGACGAGGCCCACGCGACGGGCCTGCTGGGTCCAGGCGGACGCGGCGCGGTAGCAGCGGCGGGCCTGCAGGGCGAGGTGGATGTACTGGTGGGCACGCTGAGTAAGTCACTGGGCTCCTACGGTGCCTACACATGCACGAGCGCGGAGATGAGCGACTACCTCATCAATACGGCTCGCTCGTTGATTTTCTCTACAGCCCCGGGCCCGCCGGCCATCGCGGGAGCGCTGGCGGCGCTGGAGCTCCTCCAGGAGCGCCCCCACCGCGTGGAACGACTACACGTCGCGGCGCGAGCGCTGCGTGGGGAGCTGGCCAAGGAGGGCTTCCCAATCGAGACGTGCGAGATGCCGATCGTGCCGCTGGTGGTGGGCGAGGAGCGCGATGCGCTGCGCATGTGCGCGGCGGCGCTGAGCAGGGGCGTGTTCGCACAGGCCATCCGCCCCCCCACGGTGCCGCCCGGCACCTCGCGGTTGCGCTTGGCGGCAATGGCCTCGCACACCCCAATGGAGTTGCGCCAGGCGGCACGAACCCTGGGCGAGGCTGCGCGCGCGGTTGGCCTGGACCCAGTGGAGATGACAACGGCCGCCCCCTTCGACATCGAGCGCGAGATCCGCATCCGCCGCGCGGCCTAGCCGCGCGTGCAGGGCCTGTTCATCACCGGCACCGATACGGGCGTCGGCAAGACGATCCTGAGCGCAGCGCTGGTGGCGGCGATGGCAGTCGCAGGAGAGCGGGTGAGCGCCTACAAGCCAGTGGTCACCGGCATGAGCGAGCCGCTGGGAGCGTGGCCGCAGGACCATAAGTTGCTGGCGGAGGTGGCGAACATGCTCCCAGAGGAAGTGGCGCCACTGCGCTACGAGCCAGCGGTCTCGCCGCATCTGGCGGCGGCGATGGCGGGAGAGCGGATAGACCCGACCCAGCTGATCGAGCACGCGCGAACCCTCGCCCGCAGTGGTACCTTGATCGTGGAGGGCGTGGGAGGTCTGCTGGTGCCCCTCAGCGAGGACTTCACCATATGCGACCTCGCCATCGCGCTCAAGCTGCCGCTGCTGATCGCCGCGCGTCCCGGCCTTGGCACGATCAACCACACGCTGCTCACGTTGCGTGCGGTGCGCGCGGCTGGCCTGGACGTACGCGCGGTGGTGCTAACGCCGTGGCCACAGCAGCCAACGACGATGGAGCAGTCCAACCGCGAGACGATCGCGCACATGGGGGCCGTCGAGGTCTCGACCTTGCCCACTGTGGCGCAGCCAGATCGCAGTGAGTTGACCCAGGCCGGTGCTGAGCTGCCCTGGAGGCGGTGGCTCACCTGACGGTTGCAGCGCAGACGACCCCGGCGACCGTCAGGGACATACTGTAGCTGCGGCATCCACCAAAGCCCCCGCCACCACGGCCAGATCCTCCTCCCCGATGACGTAGGGCGGCATGGTGTAGATGAGGTCGCGAAAGGGCCGCAGCCAAACCCCGCGCTCGATCGCCGCGGCAGTGGCAGCCCCCACATCGACCTCACGCTGCATCTGCACGACACCGATGGCCCCGAGCACGCGCACATCAGCGACGCCGGGTAGCTCGCGGGCGGGCGCGAGACCCTCAAGCAGACCGAGCTCGATACGCGCCACACGCTCCCGCCAACCCTCGTGCTCGAGCAAATCCAAAGAGGCGAGCGCGACGGCGCAGGCGAGAGGATTGGCCATAAAGGTGGGACCGTGCATGAGCGCGCCACCCTCGCCGCAGGAGATGGCGTCGGCTACGGCCGACGTGCAGAGCGTGGCCGCCAACGTCATGTAGCCACCGGTGAGTGCCTTGCCGACGCACATGATGTCGGGGCTGACCCCCGCGTGTTCACAGGCGAAGTACGCCCCGGTGCGACCAAACCCCGTGGCAATCTCATCGAGCAGCAGCAGCAGCCCGTGCTGATCACATAGACGCCGCAGAAACGCGACGCAGGAGGGCGAATGAAAGCGCATCCCCCCCGCGCCCTGAACCACGGGCTCAACCACAACGGCAGCCAGTTCGCAGGCGTGGCGAGCAACTGACTCCTCGACCTGCCTGACCCACGCCGCATCCAGTTCCAAAGAGAACCCGTCGGGAGGCCGAGGCGCAAACACGTGCTCGGAAAGCGCGCCGGCGAACATACTGTGCATCCCGCCAATGGGATCGCAGACGGCCATGGCCCCAAAGGTGTCACCGTGGTAGCCGCCACGGACGGTCAACAGCCGCCGACGTGAAGGCTGACCGACGGCACGCTGGTACTGAAGCGCCATCTTGAGGGCGACCTCCACGGCGACGGAGCCGGAGTCAGCGAAGAAGACGCGCTCCAAGCACGCTGGCGTGAGCCCAACAAGACGTTGGGCGAGCAGCACTGCCGGCTCATGCGTGAGCCCGCCGAACATGACGTGGGCCATGCAATCGAGCTGCTCGCGCAGAGCATTGTCCAGCACGGGGTGGCGATAGCCGTGAATGGCACACCACCACGAGGACATGCCATCGAGGAGCTCGCGCCCGTCGGCCAGGCGCAGACGCACCCCCTCGGCGCCCACGACAGGTAGCGGCGCGAGCGTGGGCGGCAACCCCGAATAGGGATGCCAGACGTGCTCGCGATCGAAGGCCAGCAGCTTGGCCCAGTCCCCGCTGCCCGTGTCCCCGCTGCCCGTGCCTGGGGCCTCGCCCGGCAGCTGCGGCTCCTAGTCCTCGTAAAGCGTGAAGTCGCGCTTGCGCGCCCCGCAGACGGGGCAGAACCAGGTGTCGGGGATGTCCTCGAAGGTGGTGCCAGCGGGGATGCCGCCGTCGGGATCGCCCTCGTCGGGGTCATAGATGTAGCCACAGGACTCGCAGATCCAGCGCTGGAGGGTCTGAGTGCTCATGAGCCGCAGTTTACGTCACCGACCGCCTAGCGCAGCGGTAGGGTCAGCACATGGGATCGAGGGAGGCAGACGCACGGCCCGCTGCAGGCGAGGAGTACAACCCGGGCCCGACCACCCCAGCGCGCCAGGCGGCGACGGTGATAGTGCTGCGCGGCGAGGACACGCGGCTGGAGGTGCTGCTGGTGAAGCGCACGCCGCAGGCGCGCTTCATGGGCGGCGTGTGGGTGTTCCCGGGTGGAGCGGTCGAGGCAGGCGATGGCGAGGACGACGAGGCCCACCGCGCAGCGGCGGTAAGGGAGCTGCACGAGGAGGCGGGCATCCTCCTGGAGAGCCCGGCCGAACTGGTGAAGTTCTCGCGCTGGATCACGCCGGCGGAGGTGAAGGTGCGCTTCGACACGCACTTCTTCCTGGCGTCCCTCCCCTCCGGCCAGCAGCCGCAGGTGGACGGCGAGGAGTGCGTGGACCTCGGCTGGTTCACTCCCGCACAGGCGCTGGAAGCCAATGAGCGCGAGGAGATAGCGCTGGTGTTCCCGACGATCAAGCACCTGGAGCAGCTCAGTGAGTTCAAAACAGCTTCGGAGCTGTTGCGCGAGGCGGCGGGAAGGGATGTGATCCCGGTGCAGCCGCGAATTGTTTTGGAGGGGAGGGGTGGCCGCGTGTTGCTGCCCGGAGAGCCGGGCTATGAGGCAGGTGCGTAGCGCATACCTAACTCGAGCTCAGCTGTGCCTCAATTACGTGTGTGACGGCGTTGATCAGAGCAAGATGCGTGAAGGCCTGCGGGTAGTTGCCCAGATGACGCCCACTTGAGGCCTCGAGCTCCTCGGCGTAGAGACCGAGGGGTGAGGAGTAGGAGAGCAGGCGCTCGCAGAGCTGACGAGCCTCGCGGTGTTCGCCGATCTCTGACAGCGCGGAGACGAGCCAGAAGGAGCAGATCAGGAACGTCCCCTCCTCACCACTCTGCCCGTCATCAGTCTGCTCCGGTCGGTAGCGCAGGACGAGGCCATGCTGGGTGAGTTCGTCGCGGATCGCGCAGACGGTGGCGTGCACACGCTCGTCATCCGCCGGCAGGAAACGCACGAGCGGAATCAGCAGGTTGGAGGCGTCGAGCGCATCGGTGTCGTAGTGCTGGCGAAAGACGCCACGGCTGTCGACGCCGTGCGCGAGGATGTCCGCGCGGATCTCCTCCGCCTCGGCCTGCCAGTCCTGAGCGACGTCGTCGTGACCGCGCCGTTCGGCAAGGCGCGCGCCGCGGTCCATGGCGACCCAGCACATGAGCTTGGAGGAGACGTAGTGGCGGGGCTCGCCGCGGGCCTCCCAGATGCCCTGATCGGGCTCGCGCCAGACGGCGCAGGCGCACTGCACCTGATCGGAGAGCACGGGCCACAGACGCTCGGGGATGTGGTCGCGGCGCTTGGAGTGCAGGTAGACGGAGTCGAGCACGGCGCCGTAGACGTCGTTCTGACGCTGGTTATAGGCGCCGTTGCCGATGCGCACGGGCCTGGCGTTCTCGTAACCCTTCAAATGATCGAGGGTCCGCTCGGGTAGCTCCTTCTGCCCCTTGATGCCGTACATGATCTGTAGCGAGCCGTCCTCGTTGCGCTCCATGTCGGCGACGTACTGGATGAAATCGTCGGCCTCCCAGTCGAGGCCCAATGCGTGCAGGCCCCAGAGGGTGAAGCTGGCGTCGCGCATCCAGCAGTAGCGGTAGTCCCAGTTGCGCGAGCCACCGGGAGTCTCGGGCAGGGAGGTGGTGGGCGCGGCGACCATCGCGCCGGTGGGCATGAAGGTGAGGCCCTTGAGCGCGAGCGCGGAGCGCTGCAGCTGAAAGCGCCAGGGATGATCGGGGTAGGTGCCTTCGGCCATCCAGCTGCGCCAGAACTGTTCTGTGCGCTGCACATAGCCCTGGGCTTCCTCGACTGTGCGAGGACCGCGCAGCTCCTGCGTCCAGGAGAGCGCACAGAAGCGCCGCTCGCCCTCCTTGACGGTATGACGGGAATGGGCGCGGTTACCCTCGATTCCCATGTGGGTGTCGCTGAAGAGGCGAAAGGCGGTGTCGCCGCCGCTGGCCTGAAGTCCTTCGCCGTGCTCATCTCCCACCCACTCCCAGCTGGCAGGGATGGCGCCATAGTCGAGCATGGGCTCGCAGAGCATCTCGAGCTGCACCTGCCCCTGGATGCATTCGACGATGCGCACCAGCAGATGGTCGGCGTCGAAGTCGGTGGGGGGCCGCGTATGGCTGGTGTTGCGATCCTCGTCATGCCAGTCGCTGATGGTGAGGGCGTCGATGACCCTGAGCCACCCCTGCGGGGTCATCCAGGTAGTCTCGATGACGTTGGTGCCGGGGATATAGCGACGGCCGGCAGGCACGTAGATGCCATAAGGCCCGACACGGAAGCTGCCGGCGCCGCGGTCGAGCATGGCGGCGAAGATGCTGGGAGAGTCGAAGTGCGGCAGGCACATCCACTCGATGGAACCGTCGGAGGCCAGCAGCGCGCCGGTGTGGCAGTCAGAGAGAAAGCCATAGTCGGCGATGGGAGGAAATGGGGAATCCTCGGGGATCGGCATGGTCACGCTCACTGCCAGTGGCCGAGATCGGGCCGCTCGACGCCGCGCGGCAGCAGACCCTCTTCCTCAAGCTTGTCAAGGTGGGCGGCCAGCATGACGACGGCCGCGGGACGTAACTCGGCGGGCACGTCCGACCAGGCCTCGGCGAGCAGCTCGGCGATCGTGCGCCGGCCGGCGCCAAGGGCGAGGATCACCTTGTGCTCGCGGTCGTATCGATGGGCGATGTACTCCTCGACCTTGGTCTCGGGTTCCCAGATGGGTGGGCCGTGGCCGGGACAGAGCACGTCGACTTCCAAAGTCGCGAGGCGAGCCAACCCAAGCAGATAGCCAGAGAGCGCGCCGGGGTAGGCATCGACGAAGACGCTGCCTTCTCCCAGCACGGCATCGCCGGTGAAGCAGGCGCGCTCGGTGCTGAGCGCGAAGTGGTCGGGCGCATGACCGGGAGTGGGTACGGCGCGCAGAGGGCCAAAGCGGGTGCCCTCGCGTAGGTGCACGTCGACCTGGCCGCGAGCGGCGGCCAGCGGCGCGGCGCGCGCGCGCAGCAGCGCCTGTACTCCCTCGGAGTGATCGATGTGGTCGTGGGTGAGTGCCACTCCCCCGAGACCGCCTTTGGCATCGATCACCTCGAGCAAGCGCTCCAGATGCTCGGGCAGCTCTGGACCGGGGTCGACGACGTACGCGGGATGATCACCCACGACCCAGGTGTTGGTGCCCGAAAGTGTGAACGGTCCCGGGTTCTCAGCACGCAGACGCACGACGTCGAAGCCGGCGAGCCGCTCGGCGTCGTAGTCGGGGTCGCAAGCGGCGGAATCCTCGGGATCTTCACGAGGGCCGCCGTCGGAGCCCGATGGAAACAACGGGGCCATCCAGGGAAGTTTTAGCTCTTCCGTAGGATCCACCGCTGCCGCCCTGCGCGATTCGGTCTGTGTGCAGGTCGCGACGCGCAGCCCAAGCAGGCACAGCCGACTTGAGCAAGGGGTGTCCGCACGGCGTCCACTATGCCCGAATACTCGAAAGGTCCTGCCTTCGCCACAACCATTGTCGGCTGGATCGGCTCTAGGAAGCCAAACAGCAATGCTGAGAGGCGACTTGCACGACCGTAGACACTCGTCTGGGTGATACAGGTGTTGTCGCGTACACGGCTCTTCTCAAGCCTCGCGTATGGCCTACCGAAGGAATGAGCAAATGAGCGAGGGATCTTGGCTTTGCCCCACCGAGCTTGACCGCAGCCGCGTCGTGGACGCGAACGACCGCGTGCGCACCATCCGCATGGTGGGCTCCGGCGCGGTGGGCGCAGCGCTGCTGATCTCCGCGCCTTGGATCGGGTGGTGGACGCTGATCCTGTTTGCGCTCTCAGCGCTGAACTTCCTCAACGTCGATAGGCGCCTGCGCACGAGCCCGCACCCCGAGCGTGTGAGCGCGTGCGCGATCGTGATTACGGAGCTGCTGCTGGCGGGCGGAGTGGCAATGAGCGGCGGCCCCCACTCCCCGGCGCTGCCCTGGATGGTGCTACCGGCGGGGATGGTGGCGGCGCGTTTCCGCCCGCGCGTGGTGATCGCGGGATTGGTGGGAACGGTGTTCCTGATCCTGGTGGCGACGGTGGGCGTGAACCCCGCCTCCACGGTAGATAACCCCGTTTCGGTGATCGCCACGCTGGCACTACTGGCTGGTGTGGTGTCGATCGTGTGGGCGCTACAGGCAGCCGAGCTGCATCACCGCGATGAGGCGATCCTGGATCCATTGACGGGGCTACTCAACCGCCATGCGCTGATGCCGCGCTTCATCGAGCTCTCCCACCAGGCGCGCCTGACGCAGCAGCCGGTGTGCATGGTGCTGTGCGATGTGGATGGCTTTAAGGCGATCAACGACGAGTATGGTCACGATCGCGGCGACGCGGTGCTGCGCGATGTGGCGTATGAGCTGCGCAAGCGCCTGCGCTCCTTCGAGCTCGTCTACCGCCTGGGCGGCGAGGAGTTCCTGATCGTGCTGCCAGGCGTGGATAGAGAGGCTGGCCTCGAGGTCGCCGAACGCTTGCGCGACGCCGTGGAGCAAACGCGGCCGCAGGGCATCCGCATCACCATCTCGGCAGGCCTGAGCGCGGGGAGCGGCGAGGACGTCGAGTACGACACCCTCTTCAGGGCGGCCGACGCGGCGTTGTATGACGCCAAGCGCGCGGGACGCAATCAGGTGGTGGCAGCGGATGTGGCGGTGATCGAGCTTCCGGCCGATCACCCGGCCACGGTCGGTGAGAAGCTCTCGCCTTCGCTCGCGAGCTAGCTGGCGAGCTCTTCGCTCGAGCTAGCTGGCGAGTTCTTCGGTGATGCCCTCGGCGGCTTCGCTGAGCACAGCGCCGAACTCCTCGTGGAGCTCATCGCCGGCGAAGAGCGCGCCGGGAACGGCGAGGTCGAGTGCGCCCAGCACCCTGCCTCGTGGGTCGAACACGGGCATCGCGATGGAGCGCATGCCGTCGATGAGCTCCTCATCATCGATGGCAAAGCCCTGCTCGCGCACCCGCTCGAGCTCGGCGCGCAGCGCGCGCTTACCGGTGATGCAGTTGGGGCCATGGCGCTTGAGGATGAGGGTGACGAGCAACTCACGCAACTCGGGATCTGGCAGTCCCGCGATCAGCACCTTGCCCATGGCGGTGCAGTGCACGGGCAGCCTCGCCGAGGAGCCCAGGCGCAGATCGATCTCGTGCAGACCTCGCCAGCCGCGCAGACGCTCGAGGAGCATGGCTTCGGAGCCATCGAGGATCGCCAGCGAAACCGTCCAGCCGGTCTCGCGACGCAATTCGTGCAGGAAGGATCGCGAACGCTCGTGCAGGGCCATCGAACCCAAGGCAGCGAGGCCGACATCGGCGCAGCGCGGCGTCAGGCGATAGCGACGCGAGGAGTTCTGTTCCAGGTAGCCAAGCTGCGCCAGCGTGGCGGCATAGCGATGGGTGGTGGAACGGCTCATGCTGAGCACGCTGGCCATGTCGGCGATACCCAACGTGGGACGCTCGGCGCTGAAGCTGGCGAGGATCGCCAGGCCGTGGCCGAGGGAGAGCGAGTAGCGCCCGTCATTGTCGGGCACCTTGCTGGAGCGGTCTTCAGAGACCCTGCCGGCCCCATCGAGGTAGACCCGGCCGCTGCCGTTGCCTGGCACGGTGATCCGTTCGAGATCACCGGCGCTGTTGCCCCCAAGCGGGAGGGCACTTCCAGTGTTCTCCCGGTTTTTACCTGGTCGCCCGAATCTGGTCCTGCTGGCACTCTCCGATGCCGGCCGCCGCATACGAGACTCCTCTCTTCGCGTCCGCGACGTACTCGTTGCCTGCTCGAACAAGATAGAACATTTTGAATCGGTCTCCAAGCGTCTCAGACAATTTGTTTCCGACCTCACAGCGGCGGAGGGAGCTGCCCGAGCGAGTGTTAACAACTACTGGCATCGGCCACGCGCATATGCAGCCGCACGACACCGCCGGCGAGGAACGTGCGCACCTGGACCAACTCGCAGAGCTGGTTTGCAAGCCACAGGCCCCGGCCGCCCTCGGAGTCCGAGGCGGGTCGGCGGCGACCGACGAGGGGGTCCTCGATGCGCCCTGCATCGCGCACCTCGCAAACGAGGGCGGCGTCTTCTCGCCAGACGCGCAGCGTGCCTCGTCCACCACCGTGCAGCAGGCTGTTGGTGGCGACCTCATTGATGGCAAGCATGAGGTCGGCGGTCCGCTCCCGCGTGAGACCTGCGCGCACGGCATGAGCGCTAACCAAAGCCCGGACATCGCGCAGCGTGGAAGGGCCAAAGGCAAGCTCGGGCACTCCCTGCGGCGGATCGGACAGCGGCTCGTCGAAAGGCGTCGCGAGAAACTCGGCACCAGGGTAGTCGGCGCTCCGCGTGAAACGGTCGCCCTGGCGCAAGAGCGGGTGGTTGCGGCGCGCCTGCGCGATCACTTCTGCGGGGAGCGAGACGGTGTCGTATGGGCACAGCAGCGAAAAGGCCGGATCTGAGAAGGCGATGTTGAGCAGGGCCTCGTGGCGCTGACACTCGGCCAGTTCGGCCGCCGTGCGAGCAGCCCAGATCGGTTCGCCAATGCCCCACAGCCGCCGACCGGGGGCGCCGTGCGCGGCAAGGAAGTCCTTCCAGGCGGGGATGATGCGAGCCGGATTGGCGCCGACATAGGCCATGTCGGCGAAGAGGACGTGCTCGGCGTTAGCGTCGAGCACGCGACGCAAAGCCTCGATCTTCGAGCTGCCGAGCACCACCAGGATGGGCTCGGCGTCAGCGAGGGCTTCACGGATGAAGGGCAGCGTGCCCTGCATGAACTGCGCCTCGCCGGCATAGAAGAGGGCTTCGTGGCGGTAGTCCTCCGCGCACATGGGGTGCCCCTTCGCCTCCGCGCCCTCTGCCCTCCCGCCCGCCGCAGATCCTTCCGTGGCGGTACTCACGCCGGTCCTTCCCGGGTTGTAGTCATGTTCCAGATCTGGGAGGTCATCGGAAACATGCATTGTCCATCAAAAGTCCCCAACTAGTGCACAAAGCAAACAATTGCTTGGTGATCGGACAGAGCGCCAAACACGAGGCATAACTCGTGGCCGATGAGGGTAGAGACATCCCGTGCAAGGCCGGCACAGCCGGCGAAACCCCCCATAAGGGCGAACCCAGACGGAGGAGATCGAGATGGCTGCAATCGCGACAACCATGCCGAAGCCGCGCCCTCTGCCGAGCGCCAATGACGATCCGCAGCAACTTTTCGTGCGCTGGCAGCAGGGGGAGGATCAGGGGGCGCGAGAAGAGCTGGTGCGCCAGTTCATGCCGCTCACGCGCAGCCTGGCAAGGCGCTATGGGCGCTCCTCGGAGCCCTTTGACGACCTCCTGCAGGTCGCCTCGTTGGGCCTGCTCAAGGCGCTCGACCGCTTCGACCCGGAGCGCGGCCATTCCTTTCAGTCCTTCGCAGTGCCGACGATTCTCGGCGAGATGCGACGCTACTTTCGCGACTCCGGCTGGGCCGTGCACGTCCCTCGCGGCGCGCAGGAGCGTGCCCTGAAGGTGCGCGACGCGCAGGAGCATCTAGCCAGCGAGCACGGCCACGCGCCGACAGTCAGCCAGCTCGCGCAGTACCTCGAGCTCGACAGCGAGGAAGTCATCGACGCGCTGCAGGCGACACAGGCGTACGAGACGCTGTCGCTGGACACCCCCCGTCCGGGCGCCGAAGACGGCGTGATGACCTACAGCGACACGATGGGGGAGGAGGACGAGCGCTATGAGCTGATTGAGCTCGATGCGACTGTGACGGCCGCCCTCAAGCACATCCCAGCGCGCGAGCGCGCGATCCTGCGTATGCGCTTCGTCGAGGATCTCACCCAGACGCAGATCGCAGCTCGCTTGGGTATCTCCCAGATGCAGATCTCGCGCCTGCTGCGCCGCTCGCTGCAGCAGCTGCGAGTGCTTACACGAGCCACCGAAGGGGTGGCCTAAGGACATCCACGTCCACGCGCCTACTGCCTTCCGGGGAACGACTGGGAGCTCGCTTTGACCTGGTCGTCCCCTCCCCCCAACGATGACACGCCGAGAGCCAATGCGCCCAACGTCTGCCTGAACCTGTCAAACAGCGCCGAGAACGTCCTGCTGGTGCGCGAGACGCTGACGGGCCTGGCAGAAGCCGTCGGACTCCACGACGGTGATCTGAATGACATCAGAACCGCGGTGACAGAGGCCTGCAATAACGTCGTGCTGCACGCCTACCAAGGCAGGGAGGGGCCGATGGAGGTGGAGATGTATGTGCCGCGGCACGCAGTCGATGTGGTGGTGCGCGACCACGGCAGCGGCATCCGACCGCGGATCCCAAATGCGCACAATGGCGCCTCGGGGATCGGCGTGCCGGTGATCCAGGCGCTGGCCCAAAGCGTCGAGTTCAGCAGCGTCGAGAGTGAGGGGACGGGGGTTTGGATGCGGTTCGCCACACCGCGGACGGTGGCGCTCGAGTCGATCCCCGAGCAGGCGCCGGAGCTCCCTGCTGTGGTGCAAGCCGAGCTGGCCAGGACGCTGGGGATCGCGATCGCGCCAATGAGCCTGGCGCGCGCAATCCTGCCGCGCCTACTTTGCGTGCTTGCGGCGCGAGCGCACTTCTCAACCGATCGGATCTCCGATGCGCAGCTGCTGGCAGACGCGCTCATGGCGCAGACCCCCGCATCGATCGATGGGAACCATCTGGGCATTGGCGTGAGCGTGCAGCCGCGCAACCTCGAGTTGCATGTGGGACCGTTGCGCACGGGCCGTGTGATATGGCGCACCGTTGATTGCACTGTCGCGGGCCTCAGCCCGGTGGTGGAGAAGGTGGTGAGCGATCTTGGCGTGGTGGCCGTGGGCTCTTCTGAAGCGCTCTCGCTGCGGTTGAGCGCTTAGCGCCACAACTCTGGCTGCGGCTGAGCGATTAGCACGCTAGGTCTTGCCGGGCTCGACGGGCAGCCTTGCCGGGCTCGACGGGGGCAGCTCAGCCTGGAATACTGCACAACAGACGGTTTGCACCGCGCTGTTTGGACTACCGCAACTGGGTGTTTGCGCGCGGTCCGTATGATCGGCAGAGGAGCAGTCGGCATCGATACTCAATCCAGTGCCAGCGCCGCGATAGACCTCCTGGTGGAGGCAGGGGCTGTGCTTGCCACCTCCCTGGACCCGGCGACGACGATGGGCCAGGTGGCAGAGCTCACTGTGCCACGGTTGGCGGATCTGTGCGTGATAGATCTGCGCGACGAGGATGGCTCGATCAGGGATGTAGCGGTAGCGGCAAGCAATCAGGGGATCGCCCGCAACCTGGAGAAACTGCGCAAGCGACACCAGCTCGATCCGGATGGCGAGCATCCAGTGGCGCGCGTGATCCGCAGTGGCGATCCGGTGCTGCTCCCAGAGATGACGAACACACTGCTGAGGTCCTTCGCGCAGGGCTCCGAGCACGCGCAGTTTATGATCGATCACGGCTACCGCTCGGCCGTGGTGGCGCCGCTGGTTGCCCGCGGGCGCACGCTGGGCGCGCTCTCGGTTCTGCGCCTGGGCGATGGATTGCCCTATGACGAGGAGGACCTTGATCTGGTCTGCGAGCTGGCGCGACGGGCTGCGCTGGCGATCGACAACGCACGCCTGTTCTCCGACTTGCGGCGCGTGGAGTTGGCGGAGAGCCTGATCGCGCACACGCTGCAGCGCTCGCTGCTACCGGAATCGCTGCCGGAGATCCCGGGCGCCGAGGTGCAGGCGCTGCACGCGGCCGCGGGCGAGTTCAATGAGGTCGGTGGTGACTTCTACGATGTGATGCGCCAGGGTGAGAAGCGCTGGATGCTGATGATCGGCGACGTCTGCGGCAAGGGACCGCGGGCGGCCGGGGTGACGGCCCTGGCACGCCACACGCTGCGCGCGGTGGCCATGAATGGGCAGTCGCCGGCGGGCATGCTCTCCACGCTGCATGAGGCCCTGCGCAGCCAGCCGCTGGGGATGGACCTGTGCACTGTGTGCCTGGTGATGCTGGAGCGAGACGACGAGGGGGGAGCAATGCTGACGGTCGCCCTCGCGGGACATCCGGCGCCACTGTTGATCGACGGCAATGGTGACGTGAGGGAGATCGGTCACTACGGCACGCTGCTGGGCGTGATCGATCCGGTAAAGATCGAGGAGATCAGGGTGCGGATGCAAGACGATGAGACGCTGCTGCTCTATACGGATGGCGTCTCAGAGGCGGGCGCACCGGATCGGCCGCTCAGCGAGCGCGGACTGCGCGCGCTCTGCGCCGAGGCCCCCGGATTGACGTTGGCAGAGCTGCTTGAGGGCATCGAAGTCGCGGCTCTGGCACGCACTGAGGGCAAGCTGCGCGACGATATCGCCCTGCTTGCGCTGCGCTGCAAAACGTAAAAGCGATGCGCTAACGTTGCACGAATGGCTGCTCAGGATCACTTTCGGATCGAGACCCGCAATGCGCCGGACAGAGTCGTGTTGTGCCTACACGGCGAGCTCGATCTGGCCAGCGCCCCGCTGCTGGCACAGGAGATTGAGAACGCAAGCGACGCGACGACGGCGATGGTTGTGCTCGATCTGCAGGAGCTGCGGTTCATCGACTCAACGGGCCTGCGCATCGTCCTTGCGGCGCACGAGCGCGCACAGGAGCGCGGAGGAGAGTTCGCCCTGACCCGTGCCTCCGAGCAGGTTCAGCGCCTACTGACGATTACGGGCGTGGGCGAGCATTTGCGGATCATCGCTTCGCCCGACGAGCTGCTCGTTTAGAGCCACTGCCGAGGAGATCGGGCAGCGTCTGGGTGAGGCTGAGCAGCGGCGCAAAGAGATCACCGTGGCGCTCGACGCGCTCCAGCAGCGCCAGTGGTTCGGCACTGAGCTCCTGCTCTTTGCGGCGGCGCGACCCCTGTTCCACCTCCTCCCAGGTGAGTGGCGTGGAGATGGTGGGGCGCTCGCGGGCGCGTAGGGAGTAGACGGACACGGTGGTCTTGTGCGGGTCGTTCTGGCTCCAGTCGATGAACACCTTGCCGGGGCGCAGGCTCTTGGTCATGCGCGAGAGCACCGTGCGAGGGTGTTCCTTCTCGAGCAGCTCGGCGACGGCGCGAGCGAAAGGCTTGGTCTGCTCATAGCCGATGGGTGTATTGAGCGGTAGGTAGATCTGCAGGCCCTTTGCGCCCGAGGTCTTGACGAGCACCGTGAGACCGAGCGCTTCAAACATCTCTCTGATCAGGAGAGCGACGCGGCAGCACTCGCGCAGGGCGGCAGGCGCGCCGGGGTCGAGGTCGAAGACGAGCGCAGTTGGCGTGTCCATGTCGCAGGCAAGCGAGAGGCTTGGATGCAGCTCGATACTGGCGAGGTTTGCGACCCATATCAAAGTGGGCAGATCCCCGACGAGGCAGTAGTCGATCGGCTCCTTCTGGCGCTCACTCCAAATCGCGGCGGTCTGCACCCACTCGGGCCTGTGGCCGGGACAGCGCTTCTCGTAGAAGTACGGCGCCTGCACCCCATCGGGGTAGCGCTTGAAGGTGAGGGGTCGCTCCGCGAGGTGTGGCACAAGCAGCGGCGCGATGGCAGCGTAGTAGTCGATCATCTGGCCCTTGGTGAGGCCAGTGTCGGGGTAGAGGACCTTGTCGCGGTTGGACAGGCGTAGCGTCCGACCCTGCACAGCGATCTCGGTGTAGCGTTTGGTCTCGCGCAGGATCTCGTAGAGAGGGGACCGAGCAGACACGCCTCGCGCGGTCTCAGAGGCAGTGTCATGGGGAGCTTCGTTGCCGCTTGCGTCCTCAGCGGCCGTGGTGGGAATCTCCCTCTCAACCTCCTCGGCGGGCTTGTCCAAGCGCAGTCCCTTGTAGGAGGAGTGACGCAGGATCCGTTCGCGCGTCCGATGTGAGAACTCGATCTCGGCGACGAACTGCGGCTCAACGAAGTGCGCGCCGCGCGGTGGCTGAACACCGCGCTTGCTGAAGGGGCTGGAGCGGCGCTGTAGAGGAGCCAGCTCCCGGGCGAGGCGCTCGAGCTCGGAGTCATCGAAACCTGTGCCGACGCGACCGGCATAACGCAGCTCCCGCTGCTTACCCTCGCCCTCGTAGTAGCCCACGAGCAGCGCCCCGATTGCGCCCAAGCGCCGGCCCTTGCCCTCGAGCCAGCCGCCGATGACGAGCTCCTGACGGTTGACGTTCTTGACCTTCAGCCAGTGAGTGCTGCGCTCACCGGGTCGATAGGGGGAGTCGAGGCGCTTTGCGAGGATCCCCTCCAAGCCGTGGGCGGCAGTGGCCTGCAAGAAGTCGCGCCCACTGCCCGTGTGATACGCCGGCGTTCTCCACGCAGGGCCGTTGAGGTCCAGCTGCTCGAGCAGCGCTCGCCGTTCGTGGTAGGCAAGCCCGATCGTGATGCGACCGTCGAGATAGAGCAGATCGAAGATCGCATACACCACGGGCGTCTCGCGGGCGCGTCGCCGAATGACGCTATCGGATGCCACATGCATACGTTTCTGTAGGCGCTCGAAGTTGGGAATCCCGTGCTCGTCGAAGGCGACGATCTCGCCGTCGAGGATGGCCTCACGCGCGCCGAGCTCATGGCCCAGAGCACGCAGCTCGGGGTAGCGGGAACTGATGTCGTTGAGGTTGCGGCTCTCGATCCGCAGGCGCCCAGGCTGCCAGTAGGTGAGCGCACGCACGCCGTCCCACTTGACCTCGAAGGCCCAGCCCTCGCTCGCACGCGGCAGCTCGGCGGGGGTGGCGAGCATCGGCAGCAGATGCTCGGGCATGATCTCGCGCTCCTGCGCAGGTGGATCCATGCGGTGAATCATCCAGTCCTGCTCCTCGCCATGCGTGCGGAACAGGGCATAGCGCCCGCGCAGGCGCTGGCCGTGGAAAACCACGACGAGCTTGCCGTCGGAGAACTTCTCGCAGTCATAGCTACCGCGATCCCAGATGAGCACACGTCCAGCGCCGTAGTTGCCCTTGGGGATCTCCCCCTCGAAGTCGAGGTAGGAGAGGGGATGGTCCTCGACGTGAATGGCCTTGCGATTTTCGCGGGGGTCCGGGGGGATCCCATTGGGCACAGCCCAGGACATCAAGGCACCGTCGCGCTCTAGGCGCAGATCCCAATGCAATCTGCGCGCATGGTGCTCGTGCACGACGAAGCGCATGCGAGAGTCGTTGGGAGCGTCCGCTCCTGCTGGAGCGGGCTCGGGCGTGCGCCGAAAGTCGCGCTTGGCGCGATAGCGCTGCAGCTCGCGCTGTCCTTGCTCAGGACGCAGCTCGCGCTGTCCTTTCTCAGCCATGCAGTCCCTCACTTACCCGCAATGCAACATGATCCCTCCCCAGCGGCGCCGCCGGTTTCAGCTGCGTCCTGCTGGGTAGCCGAGAGCTAGGACCCCTTTCGGGGACCAAGCAAGGAGCCAGCAAGGCTAAGAGTCAAGTAAGGGGATGTGGCAGCAATGACGTCCAGCCAGAGGTTCGAATGGGAAGAGACGGAGGCAGCGGCGACAGAAGCCGCCCAGATCGGCGGCGTAGCAGGGGATGAGGACTTCGACCCGGCCGAGCGTCCCGTCATCGAGGGTGGCGGTGGCGACGGGGGCGGCTTTGAGGAGACAGAGCAGGCGCTGATCGAGCATGCTTCGCACGCAGATCAGCAGTCCGCCCACACGATCCTCCACGACCAAGGCAAACCTGAGGAGCCGATCGCCGGACGAGAGGACTCCGAAGCCGACGAGGAGCGCAGCAGCGAGGTCACCCATCCGCCGAGCATCTAAGTAGCACGAGGCCCGTCGAGAGCCCACTCTGACCCGAGGCCCGGCCAAGCCTGATGCTGATGCGAGTCATCGCAGTGCATCCCGGCGAGCTGTTCCCATCGCAGTGAAAAGCTGTTTCGCTTTCTCCGCAATGGGTAGGCCGGCATTGGAAGCCCCTGGGTCAATGAGAGAGGAGCATGATGATCGAGAAACCCAAATCCTTCGATCAGCCGCTGGAAGACCAGCCAACCGAGCAGCTATCTGACCGCGTCCCGGACGCTCTGGAAATCGCCACTCGCGAGGCAGGCCGTCGTCAAGCCCGCCAGCTGCGGCAGATGAGTCGTCGCGATCGGTACGAGCGGTCCGCGAATGGCAGGACAGCAAGGCGACGCGAGCGCTTCTGCTGATCGCTGAGCCGGCGTGAGCCAGAAGCGCGCGATGCAGCCGTTTAAGCGGAGATCTATGCCGACTGTCTGGCGGAGGTCTTTGCCGCGAGTCCGACCAGGTCGGCGCTGCGCTCCCAGAGCGCCTCGGCGAGAGTCTCATCCTGGGCCTGGGCGCTGGGGGCCAACACCTTCTCATCCTGAACGTACTCCCCAGTCAGGGCAGCCGCCTCCTGGGAGAGCGATAGCCACAGCAACGAGCGGGCGCCACGCGCCGGCGAGCGGAAGAAAGGCCCACCTAGCGTGGTGAGAACCTTCCAGATGCCGTTGTCGTTCTTGCCAAAGCCCGTGCGCACGACGCCGGGATGAAAACAGTTCGCGTGCAGCTGCGGCGCACGCCTCGCCAGCTCACGCGTGAAGAGGATGTTGCAGAGCTTCGAAGTGCCATAGACGCGCATCGCGGAGTAGGACCTCTCGGACTGCAGGTCGGATAGATCCAAGCGCCCAGACTGGTGTGCGTCGGAAGCGGTGATCACGACACGGCCTCCCTCCAGGCGATCGCGCAGCAGGTTGGTGAGCAGGAAGGGCGCCAGATGATTGAGCGCGAAGGTCTGCTCCAACCCCTCGGAGGTCTCCTTGCGCGAGGCGAACAGCGCCCCAGCGTTGTTGGCGAGGACGTCAATGTTCTCATGGCGCTCGCGAACGTCCTGCGCGAGCGCGCGAACATCGGTCATGAGCCTCAGGTCGGCGACGTGCTCGTGAACCGGCGCACCTACACCGGCCGAGCGGGCCTCTGCAGCAACAGCCTCAACGCGCTTGCGATCGCGACCTACGAGCGCAAGCTCGACACCCTCGCGGGCGAACTCGATGGCAGCCGCGCGACCGATCCCGCGAGTGGCCCCGGTGAGCAGGACAAAGGGCATGCCGCAGACTCTACCTGCGCCAACTCAAGCATGAGCGACCTCGCGCTCAGCGGCGTCTATGACGCCTGAGCGATTCTTGTGCGAGCGCTCGTAGGCGCGGACCTGCTCCGCCTGCTGCCCATCACCCTTGGCCAGCACCGAGCGGATCTCAGAGACGCCAAGCTCGTCGTAGCCCGGCCAGGGCTCCTCGCCACGCAGAGCGGCGACCTTGCTGAGGATCGTCGAGCGATCCTGGTGACGACGCTCATAGGAGTCGATCTTGGCGAGGTCGATCTGCGAGCGTTCGGGCAGCCTGTCGATGACCTCGGCTGCGGTGAGATCGTCGTAACCGCTGATCGCGAGATCCTCCTCGGAGGCAAGGACACCCTTGATCTGTCCCTCAGCGCGGGCGACGCCGGGCACCTTGCGAGCGCTACGGGCGGTCTGCCGGGCCTGCCCTCCGACCTTGCCAGCAGCGCGCTTACCGGCGTCGGCGACGTCGCGCACTGCATCGGCCGCGCCAGTGTCGGAGATGGCGTAGGAGGAGTCATCGTGCACCTCGGCGCGCACAACGGCTACGGTCAGCTTCGGGATCTCGCGCATGATGCGATCGAGCATCTTCTGCTCCTCGGCGCGGATGGAGATCGCAAGTTCGGCTGTGGCGTCATCGCCGACCGAACGGGCGAGGTGCTCGATCGCTGTATAGGTGGCGATCTCGAGCGCCTCGGTCGCAGCGGCATCCTTTGCATTCTTGAGAAGCTTCTCCTCGCCACTGCTGCCGCGCAGAAGTCCCAGCGGGGTCTTGCCGAGCGCCAGGATCTGACTGACGCTGCTCTCGGCGAATCCGACCGCCAGCTGCAGGAGATTCTCGCCCCCATCCAGAGCGTTCAGACGATCCTCGATGCGCGCCGCGTGATTCTTAGTCTCTTTCAGGTGCGTTTGCAGGGCGTTGCGGTAGCTCCCACGAGGAGTCATCGCGATCTGAGACTGCAGCTCCCGCATCAATCCAACCTCGGAGGCATGCGCCTCATGGAGGTACTGCACAATCTTCTGCTCGGCCCGACTCATATCAGATACTCCTATCGCTGTGTCTGTGGGTTGAGAGTGCTCGTTGCTGTGTCATCGTCTTCGTATCGCTCTGTCCTGCCACTGCCCGCTGGGTGTCCTACCCCTTCCCGCTGGGTTCTCCCGGCTGGCTTCGCTCAGCTTCGCGCCCGGGTGCGGGCGGCGCGCTTGGCAGCCTCACTGCGCTGCTGCGCCTTGCGCTTGCGCGTGTGCGCTGCCTGCTTGGCGGCGGCACTGCGCTTCTGTGGCCCCCCGCGAAGGCGGTCATGGATCTCCTCCACCACGGAGGTCAGATCGGAGATCGCCCGTCGAGCAACCTTGGGGCTGGCGGCTCCGGTGGTGGCTCGGGCCATCTGGCCGGCGAGCCTCTTGCGTACGCCACGTTCACGCAGACTCTTTGTCAACTTCTTGTCCTGTTTGCTCATCACAGCCTCCTCGAACGATCCTTGGCCCGATTTCACTACCCGCTCAATGGAGCCCAAAACTCATCAAAACCCCGCGATACGGCGTCGGGACGGTGTCCTGATGGATGGGGAGCGCGGAAATCGACATATCCCGAGATCGCGTCCGGGATACCCCTTACGCAGTCTGCGCCCCTCAGGCAGTCTGCAGCCTCAGGCAGGCTGCGCCGAAGGCGAGGGCGTGCCCGCCCGCTCCGCGCCGGGGTGCGCCTCCTGGGGCACGGTACCGGCAGGCGGCCTCAGCACCACGAGCGCTGCGAGGACTCCGACTGCTACAGCCGCCGCGCCGACCAGATAGGCCAGGTGGTAGCCGCCGGTGAGCGCGCTGTGCAGCGAGTAGCCCTTGGCCGTCAAGGCCTTGGTGTGATCGGTAGCGATCGTTCCGAGGGTGGCCAGGCCGATGGCACCGAAGAGCTGGACGGAGACGTTGATGATCCCCGACGCCAGACCGGCGTCGCGGCGCGGCGCATCGGCCATGCCGACGGTGAGCAGCGGCAGGAAGGAAGCGCCGGCGCCCAGCCCAAGCAACAGGAAGGCGAAGAAGAGTCCGGGGAAATAGCTGGCATGCATACCCTCGCCGGCCAGCAGCAGCAGTCCGATGACGATCGTGCTGAGGCCAACGGCAAGCGTGCGCAGGGGACCAAAGCGCGCCATGGCCCTGGCGGAGACTCCCATCGACATGACACCGATGGCGACGGTCAGGGGCATGAAGGCCAGACCGGTCTGGATGGCGTTGTATCCAAGCACGCGCTCGAGGTAGAGCGAGCCCAGGAAGAAGGCGGTGAACATGCCGGTGACAAGCAGGCCACGCACGAGGCTCGACCCCATGAGCATGCGCAGGCGCAGGATGCGCAGCGGCATGATCGGATTGGAGATACGCGACTCGAGCGCGAAGAAGGCAGCGAGCAAACCGAGCGAGGCGCCGCCAACGCCGAGGGTGCGCGCAGAGAGGAGGCCGTATTCGGTCGACTTGACGATCGCGAAGGCGCCGAGCATCGTGGAGAGCGTGATGAGGATCGAGCCGAGCACGTCGACGCCGCCGGCGAGACCGATGCCCTCGTTCTCGTCGATCAGCGCGGATCCGAAGATGAACGTCAGCAAACCGATGGGCACGTTCACGAAGAAGATCCAGTGCCAGTCGAGCGACTGCGTGAGGGCGCCGCCAGCGAGCAGCCCGATGGAGCCGCCGCCGGCGGAGACGAATGCATAGACACCCATGGCCTTCGCCTGCTCGGCGGCGTTGGGGAACTCGGTGACGATGATCGCGAGGATCACGCTGGAGGCGACGGCTCCGCCGACTCCCTGCAGCAGACGCGCGGCGATGAGCATCGTCTGGCTGCCGGCGACACCGCACAGCACCGAGGCGGCGGTGAAGAGGATGAGCCCGGAGAGGAAGACCTTCTTGCGACCAACGAGGTCGCCGAGCCGGCCGGCGAGCAGCAGCAGGCCACCGAAGGTGATGAGGTAGCCGTTCATCACCCACGTGAGGTTGCTCTGGGTGAAGTGCAGATCGCGCTGGATCGAGGGCAGCGCGACGTTGACGATGGTTGCGTCGAGGACCATCATCAGCTGGCCGAGGCAGAGCACGGCAAGCGCTGTCCAGCGGCGCCGCTCGCGCTTGTGGGCGAGCTCTGTGTCGGTCTCACGCTGCGAGCGGGCCCCATGCTGGAGGCCAGCGTCACGCATCAAGTCGGTCGCAAGCTCGGGATTGGCAAGCTTGGAGTTGGTCATATCGGGCGAGTCCGTGTCGAGGGCGGTGGCGTTACTCATGAGGCTCCTGTGCAGTTGGGAGATGCGAGGTAGAACACCATAGCATGGATCATCACTGGTGCAAGTATGATCTACAAAAAATGGATGATTGCTACATCGTGGTATAATCGGCCCGTTATGAATGCAAAGAGCAGTGTGTGTGCTCCGGGATCGATGGTGCTGCTTACGCGCCTGGCCAAGCAGGTCTACCGGCGCAGCAGCGAGGAGCTGCTGGGCATGCACCTGCGTCATCTGATGACCCTCAGCTACCTGCGCGACCACAACTGCTGTCCCCAGCAGGAGCTCGCTGAGGCGCTGTGCATGGATGCGAACAACGTGGTGCTCCTACTCAACGAGCTCGAGGACCGTGGGCACATAGCCCGTCGTCGCGACCCCGGCGACCGCCGCCGCCACCTCGTGGAGCTCACCGCGGCCGGGCGCGGGGCGCTGAAGAGCGCGGAGACCGCGCAGGAAAGCATCGAGGATGAGGTCCTGCACGGGCTTGACCCGCAGGAGCGCGCGATCCTGTGGCAGCTCCTGACACGAGCGCTCTACAGCTCAGAGCCAGCCTCACCCAAATCCGGGCCAGCCTTGCCCTCCGAGCCAGCCTCGCCTGCATCCGAGCTCGTGCACGCGCAGGCAAGCAGCAACTAGCGGTAACACGGTCGCGGTACCCACGACTCCTCCCGCCTGGAGAGAACCTACATCTAGCGCAGCCGTGGATCGGTGCCCTCGAGCGCCCAGTGGCGAACGACCCCGGGGCGCCAGTGACCGTCATCCTCCCGCGTCAGGATGAAGCGGCTGATTGTCAGCTGGCCGCCCTCGTGATCGCCGTAGAGCAGGTCGACCGTCAGAATCTCACCGGCGAGGAATGCCTCGCGCAGGCCCTCGCGGAAGGGGTCGTCGGGCTCGCGTATCGCCCCCTGCCAGAAACCGGTGTCGCCGGCAGGTACGTAGAGGTCGCGTGTCTGCGGACGGTGTTCGACCGGCTCGGCGTGCGGCGTGTCGAGCCCTGTCGGGCGTGTCGTGAAGCGCCAAGCCTGGAGGACTGCGAGGCCATTGCCGACATTGCGCAGTGGAATCACGAGGTAGTACCTCTCGCCGTCGCGCTCGACGGCGGCCATCCCGCCATCGATGCTCACCATCCGCCCGTCGCCGAAGCGCACCACCTCGGGCGGATCGGTCACGCGGGAGGGAGCGAGCACTGGGCGCAAGCCCAGCAATAGCGCCCGCTCGGCGATCGCCGTCGAACGCTCCGCGATACGCGCTGAGCGCTGTCCGAAGCGCACCGAGGAAAACGTCGCCACAGCGAGCACGAGCGTACCGCCCGCGGTCGCCAGCGAAGCAATCGTCGACCAGTCGGCCATCGGCTAGCAGCGTATAGCCACCTAGGACGATCATGGCTCCCGGAGGCGCTGACTGAGGAACCTGGCGAGCTGTGCTCGCCGGCCGCGAAGTTCCTCGGCGAGAAGGTCAACGAGGCCGTCATCGCCGTACCGGCGTATTTCAAACGGCGCGCCTCTACGCCCATGGTGATGGGAGGCTAGTTAGTGCCTCTTCGTCTTCTTCTTAGGCAGCCTGATAGTCAGCGTTCGCGTGAACGCTTTGCTGTTTCCGGCCGCATCCTTCGCTGTCACTGTCAGCGCGACCGTCACCGCTTTGGCCCTATCGCGCTTGAGGTAAGCCTTCGCCTTAGTCGTCAGGGACGCATGCACCGTGGTCTTCTGGCCCGGCACCAACGTCACCGTGACAACGCTGAGTGCGAACTTCTGCGCCTTCCTGCGCTTATGCTTGACTGCGCTCACGGTCGCGCCAGCGTGCGCACCCTCGAGTCCGATGATCACCGCGCTGTTGCTGAACGTGTCGGTAATAGGATTCGGATTGACCTCGGTCCAAGTGAGGCCGCCATCGTGGGAGATCTGCATTTTGATGTCGCCGCCGATTGGGTTCCCGGAGACATCAAGTGGTGAGAAGACGGTTCCCGTGCCGCCAGGGCCTGCGCCAGTATTGCCGCCACCGGTCGCTGGCAGCACCAAACACGGATTCAACAGGTTGGTCGCGCTTGTATTGCCATCGCCGCCACCGAAGAGTGTGCCACCCGGCAGCGGTGCCGGAACCGTGAAGGTTCCACTGCCGCCGCTGCCACCCAGCACCAGAGAATCGTCCCTGATCGGGTTCGCGCTCGCCATTGTGCCGCATTGAGCTCGATAGAGCGTCGTGAACAGCGAGTCGCCGGGGATCCCATTTGTGACTGTGTAGGGGACGTTGACGTTCGAGCCGCTCGTCACTGGCGAGCCAAGTGTGAGGGTCGCTGGGTTGACCGCCCCGATCACGAAGTTCGGCACCCCCGGCGGCGTAAGGAAGCTGTTGTCGGCGTCGTGGTTGGCGAGGCCGTTCATGTTGATTGGGGACGTCCCCGCGCCGATCGTGTTGTTGAGCAGCGTGTTGCCGGCCGCTCCCGCGGTGAGGTCTACCCCACTGCTGCCGTTGAAGAGCGCCGTGGAACCAGATATGTCGGTGCCGATGAAGTTGCCGGCAATCAGGTTGCCGGTCGTGCCGGGAGCGGTGATCAGGACGCCATCGGCAGCGTTGCCGCTGATCACGTTGCCCGCGCCCACACTGATACCGCCGACGTAGTTGTTCGGAGAGCCACCATTGATCAGGACGCCATCGCCGCCGTTGGACAGGTGGCCGGTGCCCGGCAGGGTCGTGCCGATGAGGTTGCCCGCGACAGTCGTTCCGCCGCCGCTGCTGCTGATCACGATGCCGTTGAGCGTGTTGCCGCTGATCACATTCCTGGCAGTCACTGTCGTGCCGCCGATTGTGTTGCCCGACCCCGCGGCGATGATGATGCCGGTGGCGTTGGCGGTGGCGACCGTACCGCCGAAATTGGTGCCGATGAAGTTGCCGGTTATGAGGTTGTTGCTGGCATTGCTGACGCTGCCGATATAGATACCGGCGCCGGACCAATGCCCGAACGACAGGCCGTTGACGCGGCTGCCACCGCTTGCGAGCGTCAAGCCGTTGGCGCTCGCGCCTGCGTGCGTGCCGTTGAGGTAGACCTGCTGGGGCGACACGGTGTTGATCAGGACAGGCTTGGCAAGCGAGGGAAGTGGCACGTTGAGGGCGGAGGCGTCACTGCCTACGTTGATCGTGAATGGGCCGCTGCCGGAGATGTTGAAGTTGATCGCGTCGCCGACGCCAAACGTGCCCGGGTTCTGGACAATGATGTCCGGGTCGCCGAGGTTGTTGCCGGCGTTCGTCGCAGCAAGCGCCTCGCGCAGCGAGACCGAGCCGTCATTGGGTATGACGTCATCGGCCGTCGAGGTGACCGTGATTGTCGCGGCTTGAGCCGCCAGCGGCCAACTGCACGCGAGTGCAAGCGCGATCAGCGCCACGACAACTGCACGCCGGGGGACCTGCGCTCGTCGCCGCCATCGTCGCCGCCACTTCCCAGTGCGCTCGCACGCCATCCTTGCGACCGCTCCGCGGTTATCGGTTGACGGCCCCACGATCCCAGTCTCGCTTAACCTCATCCGCGCTTCACTCTATCTGTTTGGGATTCTCGACGCAGTTTCAGGATCACCTGCCAACGGATAGTCGCCGATGTACAGCCAGCACCTGCAGCTTGCTTAGGTGTGGTCCGAGAGTCGGCAGGAGCATCCCCCGCCGAGCCGAACCTCTCATGGATGGCCAGCACAGAGCTCGATCTGCTCGACCCGGACGAGTTCTTCGCCGACTATGACCGGCGTGCTCGCGAACGCCGCGAACGTCGCTCCCGCCATCGGCTACCCCGGCCGCAGGGCATGTCGGGACCGCTCGCCAGCACACCCGCAGGGCGTCTACTGATCGCAGCGACCGCGCTGCTCGCCCTCGCCACAGTAATCGGCCTGCTCGCGCTGTGGCCATCAGGCCCCGCTCGCCGCAACGTCCACGGTCTGCCGCCCAGCGTGTCCGCGACAGCCGGCAAGTCGTTCACAGCTCCCTGCGGTCCCAGCCAGTGTCGTGAACTTGAAATCTCTATCCACGGCCAACGCTCGCGGGTGACCCTCGGTCCTCCCAGCACCGCTCCAGAGATCACACCCGGCACACCGATTCGCGTGAGTCCCGTCCCGCTCCAGCGCGGCCAGGCAGCTCCACCGGGCTATCAACCGTGGCAGTTCGCTGATATCGACCGCCACGGCTCGCTCATGTGGCTAGGTCTGGCGCTGCTGATCCTCGCCGTGATTGTCATCCGGTTGCGTGGCCTGCTTGCCGCAATCGGCGTGGGACTCTCGCTGCTGTTGCTCACGACCTTCTTGGTTCCCGCGATCCTCGCGGGTGAGCCCGCGCTGCCGGTTGCGCTCGTCTGTGCGCTGGCCGTCATGTTCATCACCCTCGTCCTCACCAACGGCGTCGGCCCGCAAATGTTCGCCGCGGCGCTTGGGATCGGCCTGACACTTTTGCTCATCTGCCTGCTAGCGCTGTTCGCGGTGCATTTCGCTCACATCGACGGGCGCACCAACGAGCTCTCCGCATACCTCGCTGCGGTCAATCCCAATCTTTCCCTACAGGGCATCGTCCTCGCGGGCATGATCGTCGGTGCGCTCGGCGTGCTCGCCGACACCGCCGTCACGCAAGCATCAGCCGTGATGGCGTTGCGCCACGCCAACCCGCAACTCACGCCGCGCCAGCTCTACCAAGGCGCGTTCCGGGTGGGGCGCGACCATCTCTCCGCGACCATCCACACACTCGTCCTCGCCTACGTCGGCGCGTCGCTGCCGCTGCTGCTTATCACTCGCTCCGCCGGCGTGTCGCTGACCGATGCACTCAGCACCCAAGACATCGCACAGCCAGTGGTAGCGACGCTCGTCGGCTGCCTCGGACTCGTCTGCGCCGTCCCGCTCACCACGGGCCTGGCCGCACTACTGATCTCGCGCGTGCCAGCCACCGCCCTCGGCGGCGTACATGCGCACGCGCACTAGAGAAAGTCTCTTTGAGCGCGCTGCTAACGCTGTCCGGCGGCGGAGTGGGCACGACTAGTAAGAGCATGTGTCGCACCGGGCGCGGAGGAGCCAGCGATCCCGATACTGGAGACGAGCGCCGCAGCGCACATCACAGCGATTGTCAGCGCCCTCAGCCGACGTGGGGTCAGCCACCCAAGATGATGGGTCTGTAGCCACGTCCTGAATCCCGTGGCCGCCGACGCCGCAGCCATCGCGCACCCAACACACATGGAGCACATGATACGCCGCGGTCCCGGTTAGTGGGCGGCAACGCACCGCGCCAGACTACCCCCCAATAGGTGCGCTATGCTAATCCACATAAAGCTGATCGACAAGCTCTAGATTGCTGGGGGAGCCCCTCCTGCGACTTGCCGAGACGCCCCGAACGATGACCAAGATCGACATACACCAGCACCTATGGACCGAGCCGCTCGTGCAGGCGCTCGCAGAGCGCCGCGAGCTCCCTTTCGAAGGGGGCGTCCAAGGCGCCCGGCGCCGGCTTCGCTTGCGGCGTCGGGCTCGGGACCGCAGATAGCCTCAGCAGGCATGACGCGTTGCCCTGCTGGCGGGCCTGCATCAGCGCCAGCTCCGTGCTGTTCGGCTCGCGAGCACGCCGCACGCCAATAGTCGTCGCGAACCGCTCATCAGCAGTCTTGCGAAGCGCCCGGAGCACACACAGCCTGCGCTCGCGCCAACGACGATGTTGTCCCATCGGAGGCGAGGTCGGTGGCGCTTAGCTGCTCGGATCGGAGCGTTCGGACATTCTCGCGGTCGCCGCACGGAATGCGTGCGATTGTCCGAGCGATCCCATAATCTTGTCTATCTTCTGTCGTATCAGGCTTTGCACCTTGACGTCTTCAAGTAGCTCGGTGAGATCTAGGCCGAGAAGGGACTTAGTAAAGGCGACGGCATCAGGGCCGACCAGGAAGTGCCATCCTGCACGCTTCAGCCGCGCGATTGCCTCGGCTCTCGGCGAGATCGCACTGTAGACCAAGTAAATGGGAAAGAGTCTCTCCTGCTTGAGCCCCTCCGCCATTGCCACATCCTTTCGCAGTCGGGCGCTATCGTTGGGGTTGAAGTTGTATCTAATCTCGATACCCAGTCCCGCTCCAGGCGCCGGTGAGCCGAAGTGTGTGACAACTGAGTCTTTCACCACTTCGAGATCCTCTTCTTTGAGCCGATCGAAAGGCACACAGACGTCAAGTTGTAGGCGATTGATCGTTGCCGCGACTTGTCCTGGCTCGAGGCCGAAGCGGGCGGCCGCTACGTATCGGGGGAGGTTGTCGTACAGCTCGCCGAGCCGACGTCCGATGCTAATGCTCATTCGCCCCATGAGTCGGATTAGCGCATACTCGGGACATGCGAGGCCGAAAGAGCGGTACACGCCGTCGGAGTCGAGGTTGGCGAGTTCCGTTTCGTAAGAGTCTTGCGAAAAGTCGTTTTGAATCTTCAAGAGCCAGCCGTCGTATGCACGGTTGAGCAGGGCGAGAAAGCGTTCCTCCGTCTGTTGCGGACTCGCCGGCACGCTACGGAGTAGCCGGGCAGACGAGCTGGCAGGGGAGAACGCCGAGCGCTGACGCGATCTGGTCGACGACGTCGAGTGTGACGTTGGCTTCTCCGCGCTCGACAGCCCCAACGTAAGTGCGGTGAAGGCCCGCCGCATAAGCGAGTTCCTCCTGGGTCAGTCGAAGGCGGCGGCGCTCCGCGACGACCGAGCTATAGAAAAAGCTGGTTCGAGCTGGTGGCCATGAGGCTTGCCAGCCTGGATCATCTGCCCACCGCTGTCTACAGAATATAGTTATCTTGACGGCTGGCTGGCTCATGCGTTGCCGAAAACAGTCGCCTCGATCAGACCCTCTCCGCTATTCCTGGTCCTCAAGGGCTCGATCCCGACGTGGTGAAGCCCATGCATGTTGAGGAGATCCGCAAGAACGTGCTGAGTGTCGACCATGATCCCATTCGTTTCTGTGTTGCCGACTACGTACCCTACGGCGGCGTCGGCAGCAAGTCTGGGGACAAGTACTTCCAAGTGCGCGTCCAGGTCGTTGAAGTACTTGCAGACGTAATTGCGCATGAGAAGGCTATGTGTGGCGAGGCGGTACAACACGTCGCCTAGGGCATCTGAGACACGTGGGAGGGGGTCTATCTCGCCCTTCTGTAGGCGGGTCGTGGCCGTGCCCCAAGTGCCGCCAATGGTCTCCAGATCGATCTCAGTTGCCGCCCGGGGTGTGTCGATGAGCTCTAGTAGATAAAGATGAGGACGCGTGTTCCACACGTAGCTGTACCTATTGGGGTATGGGGGAGAGCAGAACACGCCTCCAATCGCCATATCGGTGGGCAGATCCAGCATTCGACTGTCCCCGTGAACAACCCACGTGTCACCTACCGAGTCGGGAACGCGGGCTTCGAGGTCATCGGCCATAAGGCTCACGGCTTCTGTCCAGAGCTCTATGGCGTCGATGTCGTCATTTGACCGATCCTTGAAGGCGATCTGTAGGCGCCCAAGCGTAATACTCGCCGTCGGATAAACAATCTGGGCAAGGGCAAGGCGAAGGTGTTGATCGCCCTCTTGGCCGCAAGCGGCGATTGCATGACGGATGGCGACAAGCTCGCGAAGTACGTCAGGACGCCACCAGCGGAAGACGTTGTGAATGATTGGGAGCTGGGTTCCGATAGAGCTGGCGAACGCCTCGGCGTCCAGGGGGCCGTTAGCGAGCCAGTCCGCGCACATCGCGAGAACATCGTCTCGGAGCGCCACCAACCGCCGTGCTGGGATCGACCAGTCGCAGGATGTTCGCGCGACGAAGGCAAGAAATGGGTTGATCTCAAACCCGATAGAAGAGACGCCGAGCGAGGCAGCGCTGATGCACGTTGTCCCTGCGCCGAGGAATGGATCGAGGAGCGGAAGACCTGGGGTGGGCGGGTGCTCGGAGATCCAGTCGTGCACCAACTCCGGGGAGTAGCTTGGCGTGAGTCGGAACCAGCGATGGAAGGGGCGATCCAGGCCGCCCTTGAACGTCACGGACGATGACTGGCGACGGCTAGCCGGTGCCGGAGCCATGGTCCGAGCGGTCTGTGATGAGGGGTCTTGAAGCACGCTGCGATGCTATGTAGCTGATCGGTCGGGTTTGCGGGGTGCGCGACTTGAATTCTGTAGGTCACGCCCGCTCATACGCACTTCGCAGGCGTACGCCGAGCCCCACGCCTCACGGTCGTTAGGCACGCCGTCTGACCGCAAGTTGGGTGCGCACGCGTCTTGCGACGATCCAGCAGAGCTGTACCCAGACCCTGAGGGAATGGTCTCGCGCCGCTTTACCCGGTGGCGGGTCCCTGCATCTGAACGGACCGCAACCGGGACCGCGAGGCGCTCTCTGCGGTCCCTCTGCGGTCCCATCCCCACGAACATCCCCGAATACCCGCGAATGCCGCCTCCGCCATCCCCAGCGTTTTCGCGCCTTTCGCCCGTGTTCGCTGCCGTTCGCGGTTCTATAAGGCAATCGGGGCAAACGGTTAGAGTTGGCTTGCCTATGCGGTTTTCGGGCCGCCTGCGGGGGATTTGCGGGGGGCCAGAACAAGCTCATGCCCGGCTTGGCACCCGCTCAGACCACGTGTATGCCATCGTGAACGGACGTATCCTCAGCGCGGGCGATCCGCTATCTGGGTAGGTGCGGCTGAGACTCTCTCCGGTACCAGCCGATGCCCCTCCGAACGTCCCGCGACCCCGATAGGCTCAAGGCCATGAGCAGCATCGCTACCGAGGAACTGATCAAGCGCGCCGGCCGCGCGCTGCTCGACGCTGCGCCCGTGCCGGCCAAGGTGATCCTGTTCGGCTCACACGCTCGCGGCGACGCTGATGCAGGCAGCGATCTTGACTTCCTCGTGATCGAGCGCGAGGTCGAGGACCGTCTCGCTGAGGCCGTCCGGCTGCGGAGCGCACTACAAGGCTTCGGCGCCCCGGTTGACGTGATCGTGATGGACGAGGCGCTAGCGCAACGGCGCGCCAAGGTCCGAGGCACGATGGTCGAGCGCGCCCTGCGCGAGGGGCGTCTTGTCGCCGAGTCCTGAGCACGTCGAGTACGCCGAGACGCTGCTCCGCCTTGCCGACGCCGACCTCTACGCCTGCCGGGTGCTCGCCGACGCTGATGATCTGGCGGACGGCGCCGTTGGATTCCATGCGCAGCAGGCAGTCGAGAAGGCCCTCAAGGTTGCGATCGTCCTCGCCGAAGCTGAACTGCCCCGCAACCACGACCTCGAACAACTCAGGGAGCAAGTCGAAGCTACAGGAGCACATCTCCCCTCCGAGCTTGCAGGCGTGGATTGGCTGACGCCGTGGGCGGTCGCGCTGCGCTACGACGAGCCGACTGCGCTCGATCGCACAGCGGCGCTCGCGCTGGCCGAGAGCGCCTGTAGCTGGGCCAAAGCACTACTCGACACCTGAGCGCTCGAGCGTGGTGCGCCTGCGACTACGTGGGTTTGCCGGAACCAGGCGCGTCGGGCGCCGAACCTTTCGCCTGCCGAGCCAGCGACGACGTTGCACGTTCCCAGCAGCAGTGATTCTTCTCCGCACCCATGTCCAGCGAATATCGATGCAGGCGGCGATCTAAAGCCCCGCTAGAGTTGTGATGTCGCGGCACGCCCAGGCATGGCGGGGCTGGGCCTGGCATGGCGGCGCGCGGCATGGCATGGCATGGCCGGACCAGGCCCGGCTTGGCACGGCGGCACGCGGCGCGGCGCGGTAGGGCATGGCGCGGTAGGGCATGGCGTGGCCCGGCTTGGCACGACATCAAGGCCCATCAGGCTGGCGCCATCGCGGACGGCGCCAGCCTGACTGTCCTTCGTAGGCCAGCATGACCCGGCTATGCCATTCTGCGCTGGGGGCCATGACCCGCCAGGCCAGGACAGTGCCGCGCCAAACCTTGGCTTGCCCCGCCGGGCCGCGCCTCGCCATGCCGGCATTCAGCCTATCGGGGTGTCTTGATTCTCCTAGTCATTGTCTCTACGGCCTTTTCGGCTCGCTTGTCGCGGGGCTTAGCACCGCTCGCGCGGACAGTTTCGCGCTGCTCGCGCTCGAATGCAACGGTAGCGGTGAAGGCACCAAACTCGGGCCGGTAGTCTCCGAGCCCATACTTCTGAGACCGCGCTACGACATCCTCGATGAGGCTAAAGTCGAGATCCTCAGGGTCATACGCAATCTCACACTTAAGCATCCACTCCTCGAAGCATGGACGCGTGCGAGTAACACGACCACTGCCGGCACCCGAGTTAGCGACCATCGACGTATGACGGAATCCAGCAGTCCACAATGCGGCTGGCTTCGTCGGCCCACGATAGATGAGCGGGATACGGTACTCGGGGACAACGAGAGACCGCTTGATGTCCTCCCCCTTACGCCACTTAGTAGCTGCCGAGCGCAGCAGCTCCTTGACGTTCTTGCCGGGTATGTACACACCAACTTGCTCATCGAAGTACAACCGGGTGTACCACTCAAGTTCGCGGAGGCGTGACTCCTCCTCCTCCGACTTGCTACGAACCTTGGATAGCGCTCTGTAAGCTCTGAACGTATCGCTCTCGCGATCCGCTTCACCAGAAGACATTAGGAGAGGGCTTTCTCCTTCCAGCGAGAGCTTGCAAACATGGTAACCAGTGGGAATAACCCGTCGCGTCGGTCCTGACATAGTCAATCACTCCTTGTTCGATTGCGCATAAGCAAGTATCTATGTAATGGGGCAGCGGAGGCCTCGAACGACACAGATCCCACACCCGAAAGGCATCAGGGGCGGGGTCATCCTCGCCAATCAAGCTGCCGCGGGACCTTATATCCGGGCGCATAGAGCACAAAGCCTAGCCTCGTCGATTCGGTTCTCTGGAACTATCCGACATAATCTGGGCACTCGAAATGAGCACAGTCGCGCGAAGATGGGCAGGAGCCCGGGAAGGCGCATCTCGTTTGGCAGCTCCAACCCCGAGGCAACCACAACGCTGCCGCGAGGAACCAACTGAGCTTCCTCGGCCTGGTACAGACCTCTTAGAGAGAGGACGTTCCTTTCGCTCTTGCCCTGCGGGGGATTTGCGGGGAGATCAGCGCTCCCTTGCGGGGGATTTGCGGGGACCGCGACCACCGAAAGTCCGCAAACACGGGCGAAACAACCGACGCCAACCCCAGCGTCCTTCGGGCCTTTTCGCCTGCGTTCGCGGGACTTCGCCTTGCTTCGCAGACAACTCGCTATATCGGGGCGATTGGTGGTGGTCGGCTTTGTGACTAGCGATCAGCAAGGTCGTGTGCGGTTTCGTGTGCGACCTGAAAGGACATGCAGGGATTCACGAGCCGTGGTGGGCTGGGCACGCGCCACCCGTGGCATCGAACTCCTCCCTCCGACCTCCTAAGGAGCAGGGTGTTGGGATAGCACGAGCGGGCAGCGCCGGAAGGCCATTCGAGCACACAGATCGCAGGCCGCGCCGCGGAGCAATGCCTGGCCGCTTCGACGTGCCAAGCTACAAGCATGAGCAGCTTCTCCAAGCGACTTGGGGTTGGCCAAAAGTCCCCGTCGCGCACCAATCGCGAGGTCGCCCCCGAGGAGGTCCGTGCCGAGCTGATCCAGCTGCTGTGGGATCGTCAGGAACGCAGCGAGGGCGAGTTCCAGGCCTACCGTGACCTGTGTCGAATGCTGAGAAAGGTGCCCGACTCAAGCATCTGGGGTGAGAATGAGCTGAGAGAGGTCGATTCGCTGGTCAACCAAATGGCCTGGAACCAGGTCTATGACGTGATCGAGGAGGTTCTCGACGGTTCAGGCGGCAGCCGTTTCAATGAGGTATTCGCCCGTACGGGCGTGGCCTACGAAGTCATGGATGGCACAGTGTACCCGTGGGAGCCAGTAGCCGATGAGCTTGAGGTCTCCTCCGTCGCCTACGACGCTTTGGCTACGAGCGACCCGACGGGTCGGTTCAAGTCGGCAATGGCCCAATACGCCAAGGCCGTCGCGTTCCTCGATGGCCGACCACCCGACTTGGAGAAGGCCGTGTCCGAGGCCGTTAACGCCATCGAGGCAGTAGTCCGCATCATCAGCGGCGAGAGGTCGATCAATGCAGGCCTACAGAGGCTCATGCCATCGGGCGAGCGCAAGTGCCTACGCGATTCGATCAACCAGCTTTTTAACTACGCCAGCGCAGTGCCAGGTGCTAGGCATGGGGCTCACGCACCTTCTGGGCTCATAGATGCAGAGGCGCGCTATGTGGTCCGCGTGGCCGGATCGGCGATCGCGTTTCTGATCACTGCCGATACCGACGGCGGACTTCCGCTGCGATAGGCGCGGACTCAGGTCGCGTGCTAGACCTCACGCCGAAGGCGACGAATCTCGGGGGGCTGTGTCGGATCACTTGAGTTCCGCGTTTCCCAGCGCTCACCGAACAGCGACTCGTAGCGACACCAATAGATGACTTCTTCTGGCACCTCGTCATCTGGATAGAAGTTGTTTTCTGGGATGTGCTTGACGATCAGATCACCAGGAATCTCCTCGCCATTCATAGCGGGAGGAATGGATGCGCCTGGCTGAATGGTCCGAAATTTGACGTGTCTGATGTCCACCGAAGGCCCATACCTGACCCCACACCTCAACACCGTGCTCGATATTGAGGGCGGGGCCAAGACCGTCATTTCTAAGGTAATAGAAGCATCCAATATGGTCATCACTATCGAGATCGGGATCTTCTCCAGGCGGCTCTCCTTCATGGGCATAGACCAGCGGATGCCACTGCCGAGATGCGATGTCAGTCTGCTGGCGCATAGCCTTGATCTGGCGCCACGCGAAGACCACCAGGGAAACTGTCGCCACCGCAGCTAGAAGCGACGCACCCGTCGCGAGCCAGTCGGTAAGCGTCGGACTACTGAGGTGGATCGAGATATTGGATGTGCCAGTGCCGATAGGCGGGTCGATCACCATCCTCCGCATAGTGCCCAGTTAGGCGGATGCTTCATCGCTCACTGGGACCCATGATCGGTCGAGCCTCGATCTGGATCGAACAATCGCCCCTGCGTGGATCGGCCGTTCTGAGACTGGAGCATTACCGATGTGCGCTCCCGCGTTGGCCGCTCCTGAGCCGCATGAGCGTAGGCTCCAACGATCCGATCGAGTGCCCGACCCTTGTCGCGATGGCCGTAGAGGCGGCGAACGAGGTTCCCGCCGTCCTGATGACCGAGCGCGATGGCTACGTCCTCGGACGACATTTCAAGCTCGTTGACCATGTACCAGCCCGCGAAGTGTCGAGTGGCAAGGTAGAGACTGCCTGTCCAGCCTGCGGCGGCTCTGACGGCCTTCCAGTGGTAGGCGCGGGAGCTGGGCGTCCAGTGCTCGCCGCGCAGCGAAACGAAACAGAACTCGCCCTCACGCGCCAGGCTGGAGAGCGCATCGCGGGCGTGCGCGGTCAGTGGTGCCTCGCGCCTCAAGTGGTTCTTCGGCGTGTCGAACGTGCGGGTCGCGGCGCTGAACTGCTCGGCTACGATGATGCGCGCGCGATCGAAGTCGATCCGCTCCCACCGCAGCGCGTCAAGCTCGCCGGGGCGAAGGCCGGTGAAAGCGGCGACTTGCAACCACGCCGCGAACGACGGACACGCCAGTTTGCAGGCGTGCGCGATGATCTCCCATACCTTCTGCTCGGTCGGCGGTTGCTGGTCGCGTCGGCCCTTGCCGCGTGAGATGCCGAGCTTCTGGAATGGGTTGCGGTCGATCAGCCGACCAGCCTTCACCGATGCTGCGTCGTTGAACATCGAACACAGTCCTTGGACCGACCCGGCACGGCCACCACCAGCGAGCCAGTCGGCGACGATCTCATCCCCGACTTGGATGATCGGAACATCGCGGTAGCGCTCGGCGAAGCTCTTGGTCAGCTCGCGACGGCGGATGTCGCTCGACTCCTTTGGGCGCGCGAACAGCGGATCGGTTGTCCAGCGCTCCCAGAAACTATGAACGGTAACGTCCCTCGTACGGACGATCCCCAACCGCTCGCGCGCCTTCTCGCGCGCCCGCTTCGCCTCGGTCTTAGTCGCGAACGTGCCAGGGCCGCCAACGACCTTCGAGACGCTGAGGTTCTTTTCCGGTCGCGGGGTCGTAGACCTGCGCTCGCCACCGACCCGACGGGAGCCGTGTAACGCTCACGCTGCCCTCTCCCGTTCTGACGCCCAGGAGATAGCCGCAGATGGCCGGAAACGGCGCGTGCGCCGCCCCCATGTCACAGACGGCATACCCTCGGCGACCATTCGATCCACCGTCGCCAAGCTCACACCCATGATCGCGGCCAGCTCAGCGCGCGCCACGTAGCGCTCAGGCGCTACATGTTGCACGGCGGCTGCTCGGGCTTCCGGGTTTGGGTTTTGTCCCCTCACACGGGTATATGACCGTGAGCGGCCGAAAACGGCCACCGACTTTGCACTCGGCTCCCGAAACAGCCAATCGCTGCCCCATTGCGAGACGCACCCTTTGCCGGATCGCCGCATGAACCCGGTGGGTCGATCCCGAACGATCCGGCACAGCCAGGCGAACCACCGTCAGAGCGAGAGGCCATCCATGCGCAAAGCAGCGCGGGTGGCAAACACGAACTCTCCGCAGCGGTGGATCAAGCCCGCAGCGTGCAGACCTGCGACTGCATCGACAGTCCCGAGATGCTCGCCGCGCTCGCGTTCGAGCTCCGCAATCGACCAAGGCCGCTGCGAATCGGAAGCCAGCAACAGACTGAGGATTCCTTTCTCTGCCCGCTCCTCGTCATCAGCGGCCATCCGGCTAATCTCATCCTGCATGGGAAGGTCCTTCCTTTCCTTGCCACGCCCCGGGCAGTTCGAGCTGCGCCGGGGCACTTTTTGATTGGGATTCCGTCAAGCTGAGCGCCAAGATGCGATCAGCACTACGACTTGCTTGTCAGCATACACTAAAAGAATGCTGTAGAAATGTCTGACGTAGAACAGAAGCCCGATCTCCCGGCACTCCACCGCCTCGCCTACTCCCAGGATGGCCTCTTCACGACACGACAGGCCCAAGAACGAGGCGTCAGCGCCCAGCTTCTCGCTCACCACGCCCGCTCAGGCCGCTTCCAGCGGATGCGACAGGGCCTCTACCGCCTCAGCGACTACCCAGCAGGCGAACACGATGAGATACGCGCCGCATGGCTCACCGTCGGGATGGAGAGGGCCGTCGTCTCGCACGAGAGCGCGCTCGTGCTGCATGGACTCTCCGACGTCCTGCCAAACACAGTGCATCTTCTCGTCTCCCGCGAGCACCGGGGAGTCCGGGCGCCCAGCGGCGTCACCCTGCACACCGCTACCGCGTCCATACCGGACGGCGACATCACGACCCGCCACGGCATCCGCGTCACAACCCCGGCGAGGACGATCATCGACGCGGCACGCTCAGGCACCGCGCCAGAGCAGATCCAGATGGCAGTCCGCCAGGCCCTCCAGGAAGGCCGCACCACGCCGGACCAGCTCGCCAAGCACGCCGAGCGAAACGGCGGACACGTCGCCGCACTCGTGAAGCAAACAACCGAGGAAGCTACCGCCGCGTGAAGTACGACACCGCCGAGGCATTCCGAGCCGCGCTTGACCAGCGCATTCGCAACGAAGCAACGACGACCAGCCTGCCGGTGATGCGGCTGCGCAAGCGAGTCGCCTTCGAGCGCTTCCTCGCCAGGCTCGCCGTCGCGGAATCAGGAAGCTGGGTGCTCAAGGGAGCATTCGCACTCGAGCTGCGGCTCGGTGTGGGAACACGAATGACCAAGGACATCGACCTCGCGGGAGCCGACAACGAGCTGACCGCAACCACAAGCCTCATCGCCGCACAGGCGATCGATCTCCACGACCACTTCAGCTTCGACATAGCGCGCACCGCCGCACTCGACCAAGCAGAAGCATTCCGCGCCGTCCGCTACAGCGTGACCGCCGAAGTCGCCGGACGACGCTTCGAGCAGTTCCCCGTAGACGTCGCGCTCGACGAGCAGCCAACCGCCCCATCCGAACGCCTGCCAATCCCGAGCCTCCTAGACTTCGCCGACATACAGCCGATCGAGATGCCCGTGATCGCCATAGAGCAGCACATCGCCGAGAAGGTCCACGCATACACCGCGACCTACGGCCCACAAGAACAGCAGAGCACCAGGATCAAGGACCTCATCGACATCCTCCTAATCGCCGACCTCGCCTCCCCACACGCCGGCCGCCTACGAGCCAGCCTCGACACGACATTCAGCCGCCGCGAGCGCCAGCCCCTCCCCACCGCGCTCCCATCGCCGCCGACCTCGTGGGCAAGCCCCTACGCACGCGCCACAGCAGACATCGGGCTACCAACCGACCTCAGGACAGCTCATGCCGAGGCCGCCACCTTCCTCGACCCCATCCTCGCCGATGCCGCGACAGGCCGCTGGAACCCCACACAGAAGCGCTGGACCATCTCCTGAACAGCAACCACAGGCTTTGTCCTCCCTCGCTTCCCGGCCTGCCCACAGCAGCAGCGAAATCTTGCACAGACTAGATGCACGGCCATGCTTTTGCTGTGGAATTACTGTGCGGACACCCCTTCTCAGCGCCCGACAGTTCGAGCGATCTCATCTCGTTGAGCCATACCGCAGGACTCGCCCTTAAGCGGCCGGAAACACGTACCGATGGCGAGTCGTCCGACCTATCGGGGAGCATTTCTTTTCTATGTCCACTTCGCTTCCCATGAAGACGACAGAGGTTGACTTGGAGAAGGTTTCCAACTACCTGAAGAATCAAGTCGGCTGGGTCGACCTCGCCAAGATCCGGAGGGCGATTCCCGCCAAGCACACGAACGCCATGAAGATCGAGGCGATGCGGCACCTTGGACTCCTTGATCGCGATGGCAGCAACGTGAAGCTCACGACCGAAGGACGCGATTATGCGTCAGGTGACGCAAACCAGCGGGCCGAGATCATGCGGAAGCGACTGCGAGCTGACTCCTTGTACAACGCGACCTTGGAGTGGATGCACTTCAATGAGAAGACCCAGGCCACGAAGACTGACGTTGCGAACTATTGGCACGACCATCACGATTCCGAAATAGCTGGAGCAAGAGGAGATGCGCTGACGGACTCGACCGTCTTCTTTATGCGGATGGTGGGCGTCGCGGAACTCGGGCGCTTCGTTCCTGCGGGAATCGGACGCGAGACTCACTTGGAGATGGACGAGCAGCGCCTTGAGGAGTTTGCTACCGGCGAGGCTCCTGCTCCTGCGGCGGAGGAGCCCCCACAGGATCCTCCGCAAGTCCAGCCACCAGCGGCGCCACAAATCGCATCAAATAGGCAGGCCACTGTCGCGGCGGGCCTCAACATCAATGTTGAGATCCATATCGCGGCTGACGCAAAGGCCGCCACCATCGAGGAGATCTTCAAGAACATGCGTAAGTACCTTTTCGACGGGTCGGACTCAACCGCCGATGGCGGCTGATAGCTCCACGCCCGATCTACAACAGCTACTCGCGGGGCTTAGGCAGTTCCAAGCCCAATTCGGTGGAGAGGTCGTCGATGCTACGCAGGAGTCACCAGCCGCAGCTCTTGACTCGCTAGAGAGCGCGATTGCCACAGCGCCATCCGACTACAGACCCTACTTGGAAGAAGCGCTTGAATGCTACCGTCGGGGACTCTACCGAGCCTCAATCTTGATGGTCTGGTCAGCGGTCGTCCAGACTCTCTACTCCAAGGCGGCATCACATCACGGCGGCATCAAAGAGATCGAGAAGGCGAACCACGCGCGCTTTGGCCAGTCAAAGAAGTACCGCGAGATCAAGAAGCAGGGAGACTTCCTCTACGTTGGCGAGCAGGACTTCATCCAGCTAGGCGAGGATGCTGGGATGTTCAATCGCAATGCCCGCCAGCTCCTCCATGAGCGGCTCAGACTGCGAAACCTATGCGGTCATCCGACGCAATACACGCCTGGACGCGAGGAGACAGTCATCTTCATCGAGGGCCTGCTCCTGAACATCCTCAGCGGATCTTGGCTGGCATGGTGAGCCAACGGCTGACGACAGAGTAAGCCTAGGAAGCGTGTGCGGCTGGGGACGCCCGCGTGTGCGGTTCGTGGGTGGTCCGCCCCAGAACCGAGGCGTCGGCTGGTTCTTGCCATTGTTTAGATCAAGCCTCCTGAACCCCTGCATCAGAGCGAGATTCGAGGGCTTCAGGGGCCGCCAGCGGCCTTGTGCTGCCAACAGCAATTCAATCGGGGCGACCGGGTAAATTTGGCTTTCCTACGCGGTTTTTAGGGGGTCTGCAAACGATTTGCAAACTTCCTGTACGCAAAATGCACGCTCTTGGGTCGTGCGATGTACAGCCAATGCACATTATACAGCGAGGGCTGTCGGATCGATCCAAACCGCTACCGCAAGCCAAAAAACGGCACCAGACGGGGCCCCACGGCGCGTTCCGTGGCCCGCGAAGCGCAGAATGGTCTCGCACCTGTAGCCCTGCCAGCTTGTGGCCGGGAATCCTAGCTTCGGCGCTGTTCGCTCCTGCTCGCGACCATTCGCTGCAGAACGCCAACATTCTTGCCGCTTCGCGGGGGTTCGCTTCTGTTCCCTGCAAGAGTTGCCGGGCGTGACCCGCACAGCACGAGGGGTCTCGCACGCTCAAAGCTGCCGACTCGGGCGGCCATGTGCCATCTACTGCCAGATAAGGACCTCGAAGCCCAGTGTCGCCGGACACCGCGACCTACGTGATCTCACTCCCGATGCAGACCGAGTTGGGCACCGTCCTCGACGCGGTGACGCTCCTCCCGTTGCCCTGGGGCGGCACGGCGGCCCAGGCTTGGCTGGGGACGAACCCGGCGGGCGTGCCGCTGCTATCGATCGCCACCGAGTGGCCGCAGATCTGGCTGCGCACCAAGGAGCAGCTGACCAAGTTCGAGCGCGAGTACGTGTACCTGCGCCGGTTCAGCGCCGACTGCGCGCTCGCGACCGGCACGCACGCGTTCGGCGACGTCCAGCCCGGCCCGGACCCCCCCGACGCGACCGTGATGACGGGCGCTGGTCGCGTGGGCGTGGAGTCGACCGCGTTGGCGATCCAGAGTCGCAGGATGATCCATGGCCTGTTCACGGATCTGCGCCGCCGGCTCCAGGCGGCGGAGTCAACGGCGTTCGCCAAGCTCGCTGGCCACGTCGTCTACGTCTGGTTCCAGAACCCCGATGCATCAGGGCCACCGATGTTGCCCCACAAGCGGTCCGACGTGTCAGCGCTCGACGAACTGGTTTCGGCTCTCGCCGCATACAAGCCGGACCCCGACGCGCTGCGGACCGGCGGCGCCGTCGCCGCCGAGCGGATGCCGGAGCTTCCCTTGGCAGACACGACGGCCGGAGCGAAGTTCTACGCGGCGCCGCTGCTCGGCGGCGCGCCGGGCTCGATGCTCCACACCCTCGCCGGGTTCGACATCGCCCTGGCGTATACGACGCTCATCACAGCCGATGAGGCGTGGCGTGAGATCCAGCGACTCGTTGACGAACACGACAAGCAGGGGGTCGACGTGCTGCTCGTGACCGCTGGTGGCCCGGACTCCCACGGCAACGTCTTCCCAGCGGAGGAGCTCCTCGTCAACTTCGTCCTCGCGCACCCGATCGGGCTGGCGCACGCGCCCCAGCACATCAAGTCGATCGTCCTCCACTCATGGGGCACAGGCCAGGCCACGAGCCTCCACCCGAGCGTCGAGCACGCGTTTGGTCCCCTGTACGGGTCGATGATGCCTATGCACCATCCGTTCGCGGGTCAGGCAACTGCCGAGGACACAGGCTCGGGTCCAGGACGAACAGGCAGCACCCGGTCATGAACACCTCGTTCGCGACCGCGCGGTGTTCGAGATCGCCCGCGGGAGACGCGATCGTCGCTGGCGAGCTTCCTAGCCCTACCAAGGACACGCCTCTGGGAGTCGCCTTCTTGGCGCGCTTCACTCCCCACGGCCGGGACTGCTCATTCGGCGCCGAAGGCGCCGTGGTCGAAGGGGAACTCGGGGGCGCGAGCGCGGTTGTCGTCCAGCGCGACGGGCGTATCGTGGTCGCCGGCTGGAGCAGTAAGGCGTTCATGGCTGCCCGCTACGTGGGAGGCGGCGCACCCCGAACCTGCACGTGATCGCGCTAAATGCTTCCTGAGCCTCAGATCAGGCGCGCGAGATACACGGCGCACTCGGCGTGATCCCTGCGGTTGGCCATCGAGCGGCCTTATGGGTTGTGCATGGCCGTATGTGAGGTCGGCTCAGAGTGAGCGGCGGTACTCGAGCACGGGCAGAGCCAGGCCGGCGTCAAAGGGCTCGCCGACTTGGGTGAACCCCTCGCGGGTGTAGAAGCGCCGAGCGCGTGCCTGGCCGGCAGGGACGAACAGGCGCATCGCCAGAAACCCGCGTGCGCTCGCAGCGGTCCTCGCGCGCGTCAATAGCTGCGCGGCGAGGCCCGACCCCCAGTACGCGGGTTTGACGAAGAGGTGTCCGAGGTGAGCAAGGGCGGGGTCTGGTGCGGCGCGCAGCGAGTGGCGCGCGGCGGGGATGAATGTCGCGTGCCCGGCAAGCGTCTGCCTCTCGCGGGCCAGGATTCCCCAGAAGTCTGGGTCCGCGATCCAACGCGCCAGCACGTCGATCTGCTCGCCCGCCCCCGGTGGCTCCCAGCCGGCTGGCGCGAACGCGCGATAACCAACGAACGCATCGGCGACCAGGGCAGCAAGCCCGTCGATGTCATCGCGGGCGATCCCGCGAAACGACAGGGGGGCCTCGGGCATGGATGAGTCGCCGCGCCGGATGGCATCCACCTCGGCTCGTGTTGTTGCCTCGCCGCCATCGTCAAAGGGGTCGAAGTTCATGGGGCCACGATAGTGGCGGCTCTGGCGCACATCTTGGCGAGCGAACTCGTCCCGTCGGGCGCGGACATCGGTGACGACGCCCGCTGCTCGTCTGATGGGAGGCGTCTCCTGGCCGAGGCCGACGCTTCCACTTAGGACGAACCCAGGCGCCACATCGTCATCCCAGCCCCACTCATGCATTTGTGGGCCGGTTGCGATCGTCCTCTCTTGGCAGTCCTATAAGACGACGGTAGACGATTCGTCCGAGTCAAAGCCAAGCGCCACGGGATCGAGAGGATGATCTCGCTGCAGGAGGCCAAACGCGTCGAGAGCAGGCTCGACGCGCGCGTTCCATAGATCGGGGCCGCCCAGCTTCGCCAGGGTGCCGCCGACGGTCACCGTGACCTCGACCATCAGCTGGGTTCCGTATCCGACCCAGATCCCTCGACGCCGCGGGTCTGGGTGCGGTCCGATGGCAAGCTGGCGAAGATCCTCTCTGTAGTTCTCGAGGATCCCCGATCGGACGTTATGAGCAATACGTGACCACTCGTGATAGATCCGCCGATCAAGCTCGTCGGTTCGTCCGACCGGCGCGAAGCCCTGCCTGATCATGCTTTCAGCTTGGCGCTGCTCCATGCGCTTTTGAGCCAGCTCAAGATCCTTTGGCTTGAAGTAAGAGCCTCGGAGCCACTTCGCGTGCAGCAGCGTCTCCTCACGGTCGAGCATGATCCGAGCGCCAGCACTCGCCTCGTGCATCGTTCGTGCGAGCGGCGCAACCTCGACGGTCAGTCCCGTCCTCAGTCCCGAGATGACCGCGTAACCCAGAGACAGACAGCGTCCAGCGAGAAGCCACGCTGCGCTCTGCTTTGTGTTTTGGAGCGGGTCGAAGTCTGTCTCATCAACCCAGCGAGCGTGCTCCTGACCCAACGTTGCCAGAACTGACTCTGCAACGCGGACGTGTGCCTCAATGCGAGGCCGCAGAGCTGCCGCGTTCCTCTCATCCGCGCGTCTCTGCTCCGCCCGCGCGCTGAGCACAGTCTCGGGGACTGATCGACGCCGAACGCGAATCCGCCCGTCCGAATCAGGCTGGTCCATAGCTTCAATGATGACGCGCGGATCACTCGCCTGCCGGCCCGCCGAGAAGTGGCCCAGTGCCAGTAATTTGTATCGTTCCGCTGATGATCCGCCGCGGTCTGGGCGAGCAAAAGAGCGGGACGCAACGCGGCGATCAGCACCCCCGTGCCGAGAAAGGCCCTCTCGGTGTGGGTAGCGAGCGCCGCAATCATGCTCAGCGCGTCGTGGCGCGGCCGTGCGAGCGGACCGTCACCGACCCATATCGCGTCAAAGCCGAGCGTCTCGGCGCGTTCGCCGAGCGGCCGCCCCCGCTCATGCGACCTCGGTTGAGCCGTACAGGTTGTAGAGCACCTCTCCAAAGGTGTCCATGGCGCTCAACGCCAGCTCGCCGGGGAGCGCTGAGCCACTCACCGCGATCACGCGCAGGCTACTGGTGTCATAAGCCTGGGCTCCCCTGGCAAACCCCTCGGCCGCCGCCTCATGCACAGCATCCGACATCGCCCCGCAGGCTACGCGGCCACCCAGTCAGCCAGCAAGACCCCAAGTGTGGCCGTGCGCCCAGCCCCTGGGACGACAGATATGTTTCGCGGCCGGTGGCCGTCGAGATCAGACCAGTCAGGACCCGCCGCGAGCTCGGCGTATTCAAAAGGCTGCCGTGGCGGCTCTACCGCGACGAGCCAATGTGGGTCGCGCCGCTCTTGATGGACGTGAAGAAGCGCCTCGACCCAGGGAAGAACCCGTTCTTCAAGCACGCCCAGGCGCAGTATTTCCTCGCGTACCGCGACGGGCGGCCGGTTGGTCGTATCAGCGCGCACGTCGATCAGAACTTCAACGAGTTCCAGGGCAACGAGTGGGGAATGTTCGGCTGGTTTGAGTGCGAGGAAGACCCCGAGGCGACGCACGCGCTGCTGGACGCCGCCGCGCGCTGGCTACGTGAGCGTGGCCGGGACAGGATGGTCGGCCCGATGGACTTCACGACCAACGACGAGATCGGTGTCCTGATCGCCGGCCACGAGTACCCGCCGATCATCCTCTGCCCTTGGCACCACCCTTACTACCAGCGCCTCCTCGAGGACGCCGGCATGGCGAAGGCGATGGACCTCTATATGTGGAGCCTGCACGTAACGGGCCGCGAGCGGGTCCACCCCGCGATCTGGGAGGCAGCCGACCGGCTGGAGTCAGAGCACGGGATCATCTGCAGAAGCTTCCGCAAGGCTGAATTGCAGCAGGAGGTGACACGCTTCCTTGAGGTCTACAACTCCTCGTGGGAGCGCAACTGGGGGTTCGTGCCGCTCACCGAGGAGGAGGTCCGCCACTACGCCAAAGACCTCAAACCCGTGCTGGATGAGAACTGGGCGATGGTCGCCGAACGCAAGGACACCGGCGAGGTCATCGGCGCCGCGCTGACACTCCCCGACTACAACCAGGTCCTCGCGAAGCTCAACGGACGGCTGTTGCCGTTCGGCTGGATCACCGCACTGCGCGAGAAGAAGAGGATCGACGCGGTGCGTGTGTTCGCGCTCGGCGTCAAGCCCGCCTACCAGCACACCGGGGTAGCGGCTCGCTTCTACCAACTGCATTTCGAGGCGGCCGAGCGCACGCCGCAGAAGGGTGGCGAGATGGGCTGGATACTGGAGACCAACACGCCGATGAACCGCGCGATGGAAGGGATGGGCGGCGAGATCAAGCGCCGCTACCGCGTGTACGAGCGCGTCCTTTCATAGCCAAGGGAAGACGCTCACCGCGTGAGGAGGGGGAGGACCTCGCGTAGGTGCTCGGTGTCGATCACGTGGGTCGCAACACGCTGGGCTTCAGGAGTAGCGTTGAGGGCCACAGCGCGACCTACCCGTCGAAAGAGCGGGATGTCTGAGCGGGAATCGCCGACAGCGGCTACGTCGGCAAGGGAAATGCTGCGCTCCGCGCACCATCCTTCAACGAAGCGCAGCTTGTCGTGCTCGTCGAAATAACGGCTAACGACGTCTCCGACAACTTCGTTGGTGATCTGCAGCTCAGTGCCGCTCACGGACGTAAATCCGTGACGCTCCTGCAGCAGCTCAGCGGCAAGTCTCCAGGTGATCGTAGCGAGGAGCACATGAGTACCGGTCTCCGCGAGGGTCCGAACGGTTTCGTCGATGCCATCGATCCAGCTTGCGGCAGCCAAGACCGATCTGATCTCACTGGTGGTGCGGCCGGCGTAGCACCTGGCGGATGCATCGGCGATGGCTCGATTCGATATCTCGCCGGCGGCAAAGGAGCGCTCGAGCTCATCGAACGTCTCCGTGTGGCCGAGGTACTCAGCAAGAAGCAAGGACACCGTGGTGCGTCGCAAGAGTGTCCCGTCGAGGTCGAAAACCACGACGGGGTAGTAGTTCGCGGGAGTCGTCATGGCGTCGAACACAGCCGAGCGTAGCTGCTCGGCGATAGGAGGATCTAGCGAGCCGGCTAGCTCCAGTGTCATGAACGTGCTGCGGGGGCTCGCAACGTACTGTCCAAATGGGCCACAGCGCGTGAACCCGGCGCTTGCATACAGAGCCCGCGCCGCGGCGAACGCCGGCTGGGCGCTCGTCTCGATGCTCACCCGGTCAAAGCCGCGCTCGCGGACCATTCCAAGCAGATGGTCCAGCATCTCCCGGCCAATCCCGCGCCCGCGGGCAGCTTGGGCCACGTGCATCGACTTCAGCTCGGCGTGGCTTGAGTCGAGCCGCTTGAGAGCTCCGACCGCCACCAGTTCGCCATCCTCCCGGTAGCTGAAGAACGTGACCGATGGGTCGAGGAGCCCGTCCAAGTCAAGCGCGTGCATGTCCCCGGGCGGGCTGTGAGACCCGGTGAACGCCAAATGCGCCAACAGCAGCTCGCGGACGTCGATCGCTCTCGGGTCCTCGACCGAAATGCTTCCGCTGGAGGCTCGGCGCACGGCGCAAGACTAAACGCAATGCGCAGGTGCCAGCCGGACGAGCACCAGGCGCACGCCCATCAACGGGGGGCAGGCTGCCTCATGCGTCTGTGAGCGCTTCGCTGTTGGCTTTCTGGACGCTGCCGCAGTGGTATTGGACGACGCTGGCTGCTGGCCAGGGTCCTTCGTCCCATCCTTCACGTAGCCGTCGGAGGCGGGCGCCGCCGTCGCTGTATGCGTGCGCTGCGGACAGGTCTGTGCTGGTCGCTGGCTGCCCGTAGCGCTGTCTCCATGCTCGTAGGGCTGCGTGAATGCGTCGCGGGCTCCATGTACCGTTGTCTTGGTTTGCGCAGCGGGTGCAGACGGGTCGGGCGCGTCCCGGGCCTTCGCCGCTGGTCGCCGAGCCGCAGACTTCACATACGCCTCGGTAGCTCTCCTTGATCGCTTGTGCCTTGCTCCCGTCGGGGTCGTGCAGATAGGCACGGATGCTCCCCTCAGAGAGGCCCATACGTGCGGCGATCTGGGGAACGGTCAGCCCCTCTTCGTGCCGGTAGTGCTGGGTGAGCAGGACGGCGCGGCGGCGTTCCACAACCCGCTGTGGAGGGTTCGCTATCACAGCCCGCTCGCGCGGTGGACTGACGGGCGTGCGGCTGCTCGCGTCGTCTTGGCGGCTACAGGTCCTCGATTTCCCAGGGTGCTCGGCCGAGCGCGCGGACGATCCGGCCTGCGCTCGCGACTCTGATCGAGGTCCGTAGCCGTTTGGGGTACACCTTGCCGTTGCGCTGGCTCTCGCTCGTCGGCGCGTACCCGAGGAGCCTTTCGAACTCGATGCGGCTGGTGTACCCGGCTCGCGTCCCGATCGCCGCCGGCGTGAGCGTCGGGTCCTGTCTTCTGCTGTGCTCGACCAACTGTTGGATGCGCTGCACGGGCACCTTCTCGCAGCGGTAGCGCTGGAGGTCGCGGAAGTCCTTCTCTTCCTCGATGAGGCGCCGTACCCGCGGGAGGCTGATCCGCATGTCGTTTGCGATGTCCTCGAGCGCCATCCCGTCTTCGAGGAGGCGTATCGCCTTGCGCCTGCGGTGGGTGCAGGCGACGCATACGCGGTCGGGGTGCTTGGCGCACCACTCGCACATCTCTTGGTTCTGGGTGCATTTCCTAGCCCGGCTCACGGGTCGCCTTTCGCCTGCACCACGGGGTCGGGGTGTGCAGGCTCTACCCGCTCGTCGGCACGGCCGGCGTCTTTCCCCCCTGCGGTTTGTCGGGGTGGCGGCGCCCGCGGTCCAGTCCATGCCCTTGGGCGGCCATCCAACCCGGTTGGTAGCCCGAACGCAAAAAAAAGGGGGGCGGGCGCATAGCACCGTGAGCGCCACTCCAGGGGGTGTTTGGACGAACGTTCGCCGCCTACCCCGGATTCGTAAGGCAGGAACTCCATTGGGCCGAGGAAATTGGGGCGGGGGCATCCGTGCCTCTTGGCCGACTGAGGGTCAGGGCGACAACGCTTTGTCGCTGACCCGATGCGGAAAGGAATCCAAATCCATGAGCCAGACTGCGAGTCGTAATCGAGCCCTACTGCTGACGCTGATACTCGCCGTGCTTGCCCTGCCGGCGCTGTGCGCCGGCCCCGCCGCCCCGGCCAAGGCTTCCACGCCCGTGGTTCGGCCCGCCGCGATCCCTACGCCCGGGCGCGCGGGGTTTTGGGCGAAGACCTCTTGCTCGGAAGGGAACGAAGCTGTGCCGACCGAAGGGTGGGTGTCGGCGTCGTTCGGGCAGTACCCCATCGAGTACGGCGCGATCGACACCTGCCTTGAGATCGGCGGCTCGCTGCGGCTGCGAGACGAAGGCGCCCGCGACTCCCAGGCCGAAAGCGGACCGATGTGGGTCGAAGAGGCCCCCGCGGTCTCCACGATCGCCGGCGGCGTCTTGCACCTGACGATGATGAGCCCCGAAGGCGAGGCGTACATCGCAACCCCGAACAACCAGTACGACCCGCAGGATCTCCTCACCAACTGCAACGAACTCTGCAAGAGCGTCACCACGGCGACCGTCCCAATCACGCACGCCGGTGGATGGCTGCTATTTGCCGCCGCGTTGTGTACGCCCCCACCGGGCGAAAACGTGTGCTCCACCAGCGGGATCAACGCCGAAATGAACATCACGAGCGCCACCGTCTTGTTCCGCAACGAATCGACACCCACCGGGACCGGCTTCTCCGGCAGCCTCCTGAACAACCCCGCGAGTGGCACCGCGAACCTCATCTTCGAGGCGCACGACGAAAAGGGCCCTGGTGTCTACCGCGTGAGCATCCAAGTCGACGGCCAGGTCTTTTGGTCAGCGACACCTAGCCTCAACGAAAACAAGTGCGTGGCACACGGCACCTACGCCGAAGCGCTCAACTTCCGCAACAGCCAGCCGTGCCCGCAGGAAACGGGCGTCCGCGCCGAAATCCCGACCGCCGCCATCACCGACGGCCAGCACCAGCTCAAGGCCGAAGTCGAAGACGCGGCCGGCAACACAGCCGTCGTCTACGACCACACCATCACGATCGCAAACCACCCAGCCACGCCCGCCGCGCCAGCGCCAACCGCGCCGGCGCTGGTGTCGCCGGCGCCTTCACGCGGTCCCGCAAACGGCGATCCTGCCTCTGAAAACGCGGTCCTGGCGGCCCACTGGAACGACACGTCCGCCAGCCGACTGACGAGCAGCTACCGACACCGGCAGAAGATCACCGGAAGGCTGACGAGCGCCAGTGGCGCCGCCATCTCAGCAGCCCTGGTCGAAGTCACTCAGACGCCGGCATCTCTCGGGGCCGTCGCGTCCTCGCTGGCGAGCACCCACACCGGCCCTGACGGGACGTTCACGGTAGGACTCGCCGCGAACGCGTCCAGCACGATCCAGCTCGCCTACCGTAGCCACCTTGGGGACGCCCAGCCAGCAGCTTCGGCGGCCGTGAAGTTACAAGTCCCCGCGAGCCTGCACCTAGCCGTCAAACCACACATCGCGAGCGTTGGGCAGACCATCGTGCTCAGCGGGACGCTCGCGGGCGCTATACCCCCAGGCGGCAAACAGCTAGTGCTGGAGGGCCGCGCACTGAAGGAAAAGTGGATTCAGTTCGAAGATGTCACCACCGACGCGCATGGGATCTTCCGAGCGGAACATCGCTTCCGCCTACCGGGCCCGATGCGCTACCAGTTCAGGGTGATCTCCAAACCCGAGGCCGATTTCGCGTACCTCAAAAACACCTCGAACACCGTGACCGTGTTCGAGCGGTGAACCGCCGATGTCTAAGGCGATGCAGCGGTTTGGCTTATCCCTGATCGTCTTGTTAGCGGCTCTTCTTGCGGCGGAGCCGGCCGTTGGGTTCGGTGTGCCTTACAAGGTCGCCTCTACGTGCCCTCGGGCACACTCCCGCGTCCTGCTCGCCGACGCCCAGGCAGAGATCTACACGGTTCGTGAAAGCTTCTTTACAGCTTTTGAAGGAGGAGGGGGCGAAGCCCAGCGGGTTATCGCTACACGCGGTTGCGTCTACGGTCGCAAGCACTCTTACAAGATCAATGAAGAATACGTTCCGCAGCCGACCGAAGTTAATAGCGGGATAGCAAACCTCGCTCTTAGCGGGACGATGGTCGCTTACGAAGAATCGTATTACGGAGGCAGCAGATACACCGAGGAACAGGAAAACCCCGAGGAATGGCGTGTGGTTGTGCGCGATCTTCGGGCAGGGCGAGCGTTGCACGACGCGCCGACAGGCATGAAGTCACCGGCCCACCCGCAATTTGTTGGCGACGGTCCCACGACCGCGATCGTGGTCAAGAGCGACGGCGCGGTGGCATGGATTCTGACAACCGTCCAGGAACACGCAACGTATCAGGTACACGCCCTCGACAAGACCGGGAACCATGTGTTAGCCACCGGCTCCGACATCTCCCCGCACTCCCTCGCAGTCGCAGGCAACACGCTCTACTGGACTCAGGACGGCAAGCCTACGTCCGCCGCGTTGCACTGAGAGCCATCGGCCTGAGTTGAGCGAGCCGGGCTGGCCGCGCGGCGACGTCCCTGGGATGCTCAGACCCGCCCGTGTCGCCACTCAGGCCACTTTCCAGTTTGGCCGGGTATTTGTACGGGGGCAAGAGGCAGCTTGCACCGACAGCGAGGCGAACCTAGACCGAAAGGAGCCTTATGGCTGCGACTAATATCAACCGGGTCGTTTTGACCGGTAACCTGACCCACGATCCGGAGTTGCGGACCTTGCCGAGCGGCACGCCTGTCTGCGATCTGCGGATTGCGTGCAACACGCGGCGCAAAGACCCGGACTCCGGGGAATGGGTGGACAAGCCCAACTACTTCAACGTCGTCGCGTGGGGTCCGCAGGCCGAGACGGCAGCGGAGTACCTGTGCAAGGGGCGGCCCGTCGCGATCGACGGGCGCCTTGAGTGGCGCGAGTGGACGGCACAGGACCAAACAAAGCGCCAGGCGGTCAGCATCATCGCCGACTCGGTGCAGTTCATCGGGCCTCGCCCGGCTGGACAGAAAGACTCGGCGAGGGCAGGAGACTCGCCGCAGCAGGAGGACGCCGATCCGGTGTCGGTTGGAGCACCGTCCGAGGACGAGGTCCCTTTCTAGGGCGGCGCAAGCCTGGCTTTGCCCGCGATCCCGGAAAAGGGCAAAAAAAGGGTGCCGTTGGCCGGCCGCAACCCCTTTTGAGGGGGCGGCCGGCCAGTGGCTTGCGAAACAGCATCGCGGCTATTGGTTGTCGTTCACCTTGTCGAGGATCGTGATCGGAGCGCTCGCGCTGACCGGATAGTCCTTGCCGGTCGCGCGAATCAACCGCTGACGGTCACCCTCGTCGAACCTGACGGTCGCCTTCCCGCCTTCGATGCTCTCGACTACGCCGTGAGCATTCAGGAGGACTTTGGGGCGCGCATGGGCGTTGAACGCGCACCGATCGCCCTCCGCGACCGACTCGCGTGGCGCGCGTGCGTGCTCGGGGATCAGCAGCCTGTGCCCCGAGCGTGTGGATTCGATGCCGACCTCGGCGCCGTCGCTGACATCGATCAGCGCCTTGTGGATGAAGCGGAGATCTTTCATCAGCTCCGTTGGTGTCGCGATGGAGTTCTCGCGGGCAGCGGCGCTGTTGAGGAGTCCGGGCAGTGCGGCGTCGTCGATGCTTAAGACGTTGCCTTTTGCGGCGGTGCCCTCGGCGTCCAGGCGGTCGAAGCTCCCGGCTGGTCTGCTGCCCAAGGTGAACGGCAGGGTCAGTACGTTTCCGTTGTGCATCAAGACCTTCATAGGTGATCTCCTGTCTTTTGATTTTCGGGTGTCACTTCTTGGCGGCGGGCGGCTTGCGTTCAGGCCGCGCCGATGTAGCGGAGGACCTGTCCGATGAGCGCGGCACCACGAAGGCGCGGCTGGCGCAGGTAGATCTCCCGCAGTTCAGCGAGCGTGAGTTCGCCGAACCGCTCAAGAGATGAGCGGTAAGCCTTCGCCTCTGCTTTGCGAAGCGCGTCCGCTGTCACAGCTGCCCGGTCCTCGGCCTCCCACTTGGCGACGCCGGTGTCCTCGCCGTCCGGTGCTTCCATGAACGTCGGAGACGCGCCGATGCTGATCGCTCCGGGGTTGCGGTGGACGGTGACCTCGTAGATTCCGCCGACCACCTTCGGCGGCCGTTTCGCGGCGAACAGCAGCTCCTCGCCGTCGCTGGTCTTCCACATCGCGCCGAGTCGCCCGCTCCGCGTCTCGCGGCGGCCGAGGTATCTCCAGCGCTCGGGCACCTGCTCGATCTCGCTGGTCATTCGCTGCCACCTTCCGAGGGTGTCTCGGGAGCGTCTGCGGCCGGCTTGCGGTACCCGGCGAGCAGTCGGTCGGCGACGGTGTGGTACCACGCCCGGCTTGCTCCGTGCCGGTCAGCCTCTGAGCGCAGCGCCACGGCGACGGGCTCAGCGTCCGCAAGTGTCTCGAGCCTCCACATGAGGCCGCAGGCATCACACCTGAGGACCCCGACGAGCAAGCCGTTCCACCATCGCTGCGCGCAGAGATGAACGGCCCCCTGGTACCCGTTGCGGTGAATCTTCACCCCGTCGAGCTCGATCCCCGACTCAGGGCACGGCAGCGAGCATAGGTAGCCTCCTCGTGCTGAGAACTGGACTGACCGGTGGCGATCTTTGATTTCCTCCGGCGGCGTGAGACCGCGGAGCAAGCACGAGCGATTGTGTTCGGTGAAGCACCCCGGCGTGATCGCGTCCTCGTCGGGCCACGGGAACCGGAATCGACTCTGCTTTAGGTAAGTCGCTTCGTCGCAGCCATCAAACTCGACGGTGACCAGATGCCATTGGTCTGCGCGTAGGCCAGTCAGGTCCTCGCAGGTCCCGATCTTGAATCGTTCGTTTTGGTATGTGGCGAACTCGCCCATCGGCGTGCCTTCCTTTCGGATGGTGTCCGCCGCCGTCCTTGGGCTCAGGGAAGCCAGAGACGGTGACGGTCGGACGACAGTGGCCGTCCGTAGGAGTGCTCCCGGCGCGATGCCGGGCTTGTGGTTGCCGCGCGGGCGGCCACACCCGCCGCCGCCGGCGGGTGTGCGGTTGGGTTAGCGTCTACCGAGCACGCACACTGAACGGGCCGCTTCTCGCACCCGCAGGATGCGGTTGGCGAGGCGCCAACCAGCGATCGCGTAGTTCAACTCGGCTGCGAAGTAGTCGAGGGCTTCGCGGACCAATGTTTCTTGATCCGTAGGATCATCGTCGGAGGCGCCGATTCGCCACGTTGGCTGCCGGCCCGTGGTTGCTCCACGTTGGCTCTCGCCGTTCCCGACGAGTGCGACTAGCACGAACGTGTTGCCATAGCCCTCGTCGTCGCCGACGCACTGGAGGCGTAGCCCGGCACCTACAAGAGCACCGACGGCCACGGCCTGGTCAAAGAGCCATTCCGTGCTCTTGCCGGAGAGCAGGTCTCCTACCGGGTGGGTGCTGTCCACTATCACCGGAACTGACATATTTGCGGTGATGTTCTCGGGTACGACCTTCACCGGACGCGCAGGGCGCGCGAATACACACATGGGGTTCTCCTTTGAGTTAGGTGTTGAGGGGTAGGGGACCGCGCTGCGCTGGTCAGACCCCGAGCTTTTGGTGGATCGCTGTCACGACGGCGCGTGCTTCTCCGCGCGGCGATCCCGGCGGGCTGGAACTCGACCTTCAGGGTGACGGTTCGGGTCTCCCCTTTGCCTGGGACCTCTGAGTGAGGGAGAACAACTCGCACCGCGTCCTGCGGTGCGTCGCTCGGTCGAGATGGCCCGGTCTGACTTGTTCTAACGCAAGGCTTCAGGCATCGACGCATCCCGGCTGCCCAGCGGTGGCTGCCTTGGTCTCCGGGCAGCCAGGCAAGTGCTCGATCACCTTCGGCAGCGTGCGCCAGTCCTGCTTGAGCTTGCGGCGCAGGACTCGCTCGTGTTCGTCGATCGCCTTACCCCTGAGCGCCTCATAGGGCTCACGGGCAATATCGTCCATCCCTGGGAGTCCCGCCTTGGCCCAGAGGCGCAGATAGACGCCGGTGCCGGCGGGGGTGAGCGGCGCAAGCAGGCTGGCTTCACAGCACGCTATGCAGCACTCCGCGGCGGTTCCTGGCCGGGTGTCCTCGCGCGCGATGACACGCTCGAGGATCTCTGTGCAGTGAGCGCGATACACCGCCTCGGTTCTCATCAGATCGGCGGTGGGTCTCAGCAGCTTGAAGCTGTGCCAGATACGGTCGGCGTGCTCGGGGTGAGAGCGGCACATCGCGTCGATGTGATCCTCCCCCCAACCCATGAACCCCATCATGAGCTCGTACGCATCGAGGAACGAGTCGCTGAGCAGCGCCCGAACGTCCGGGTGCGCGGCGAGGTCCTCCAATGCCTGGATCGCGGCGGCTTTTGTGGATGTGGCGGCCATGCTTTCTCTCTTTCGTCGGTGAAGCGGCGCGGGCCGCGCTCATTGCTGAGCGCGGCCCTGGCCACGTCGTTTCGGGACGGCTGCGCCGTCCTTGGGAGTTGGGCGTTTTGCGTTTTGCGCCCGTGCTGCGTGTGGAGCCCTACTCAGCCGGCAACAGGTGCCGGGCGCGCGTGGGCTGTCGGGTCAGGCCGCTTGGGCGGCCTGGTCCTCTGGGGTCTCGGTGGCGGCGTTGGCCTTCTCGATGAGGCGGTCGGCTTCCTTGTCCGGGTTGAAGCGGCCGTGCTTGGTGTCCACCCGCTTGATCGTCGCGGGGATGTGTGGCTTGACGATCCGCGCGAGCGCCTTCTGTGCTTCGGGGTTGCTCGGGCGCTGGCGGTGGGGAGTCTTGCCGTTGGGTCCGCACTCCCGGCAGAAGTTGCCGGCAGCGGCGAACACCGTGAGGACACGTCCGAGGATCTCCTCGGGTGTCCGTGCGCCCTTGATGAACTCCCACATCCGCTTCTCGGCGTCCTCGGGGTCCATGTAGATGATGGTCTCCTTGACCTTCCCGCTCTTGAGGGGCTTCCGGTCAACGGTCGGCCAGCCCGGCATCACCCGGGCGAGGCATTCGCTCATGTACCGCACCTGGTCAGACCCGCCGTAGCCGTAGGTGCCGTTCGGCGAGCCGAGCGCCTCATACGCGAAGAACATCGCCGTGTCCCGGTCCAGTTTGACCGAGGCGAGGTTGTTCATCAGCGCCGCGCCGAGGTCGAGGTTGGCGCTGTGGGCTTGCGGCTTGAGGTCCCGCAGGAACGCACGCTTGAGCTTGGCGGCGAGCTTGTCCGCTGGCAGACCATCGACGGTCCGGGTCACCTCGGCCTCCTTGATGGCTGCCGCGGCGTCATTCTCCTGGTGCTCGTTCATCATCCGCGGGAGAACCTGTGTGTTGATGTGCTCGGTCAGCCACGCTTGGTCGTGGATGAACACGCACCCGAACTCTCCCTTCTCGTGGAAGGCAGCACCGACCGCGACGGCTGTGTCCAGATCCTCTTCGCTGAGCTCGAACACGGAGTGTCCGTAGTTGTGCTTCTTCTCCCACAGCTTGCGGAACCAGTCCCCAGCGTCACCCGTCAGCTGGATACCGTCGGGGTCCTTGGGGCCCGTCCACTCCAGCGACCGGTACCAGAGGCCGCCGCGCCTGACCGACGCGATGAACGGAGGCGCACCCCTCAGCTTCGCGCGACCGTGCAGATAGGACATCTGCGAAAACAGGTTCCCTACTCCCCTACTCAGTGCCGAGGCGACCTCGGCCGGGATCTTCATCGCCAGCGCGCCGATCTCCTCGCCGATGGCATGGTTGCCGGTGTAGAGCTGGTGCACGAGCTCAGCGTGACTGACAGGCAGTCCTTCGTGGAACGCCGCGCGCACCGTATCGGGCAACCCGACGAGCGCGAGACGCGGTTTCTTGGCCTTTCCCTTCAGCCCGAGCTTGCGGGCCGCTTCGTCCTGGGTGTGGCCGGCGTGGATCATCATTTCCATCGCGTCGGCCTCCTCCGCCGGGGACAGGTTCTCACGAACCATGTTCTCGATCGCGACGGCAGCCGCCTCGGCCTTCGCGTCAACGTCGTACTTGACCAGCGTGAGGAGTTCCGTCCACTCCAGCTTGTGGGCGTTCTCCAACCGGCCGCCGCCCGCGATGAGACGGAACTTGCCATCCCCGTTGGGCGTCACCGTGACCGGTTCGTTCTGCCCGTGCTCCTTCATCGAAGCTTCAAGCTGGCCCACGAGGCGCCTCCCGCGGCGCTGGTGGCGGTCCTTGGGGACCACGATCTCATCGAGCTTGAGCATCCGCAGCTCCATCCCCTTGACGGCGCTCGACGGCTGATGCCCATTCCCCCCGTTCGCGCTGCCGGAGCCGTTTCCGTTTCCGTTGGCGGGCGGACGACCGTTCGCCGTGGTCTTTCTCGCTGTGCGGGGACGGCCATTGCTCGCGGCCTTCCCGTTTGTGGAAGGGTCCTTCTTGGTGGTGCGTGTAGCGGTCGTAGACACGTCTACTCTCTTTCTGTTGTTTGTAGGCGGCGGTCGCGGGTTGCGGACCGCCGGGTTCTCACGCCTCCGGGCAAGTTGAAATCCGCCGGGGGCGTTGCGACCCGAGCCCGTGGCTCGGGTCCTCTGCGGCTACTGCTTGTTGGCTTGAGCGGTCGCTCAGCCAGTAGCCGAGAAGCTCAAATCAGGACCAGCGGCGCGCGGAAGACGGCCGCGCGCGGCACCGGTCAGGCCGTTGCTGTCGGGGTGCGCGGCGCCGTCGCCCATACGTCCGTGGCGAGCACCACAGTGAACATGCCGCGATCCAACAGGTAGATCCGCAACTGACGGTGCCCGTAGTCGCACTCGACTCCGTATATTCCTGCGGTGCTCACCTCACCAGCGTCCGTAAGGGGATACTGGTTTGAGAACGGCTGGCTGCTCCATGCGACCCGTAGAACTCCGCGTAGATCCAGTTGGCGGATCGCGTCGCGGACGGCATGTGCTTGGAAAAACGGAGGCTCCCGCTCTACAGTGCTCTCCAGCGTGTGCCACTCCAAAAACTCGATCGTGCGGGTAACGGCCGCGCGTTTCGTGCCGCTGGTGTAAGCATCTCCGATGACCGTCCATGTTCGGACAGTCATCGGGGTCACGGCGTCCTTGCCCTGCATATTTTCACTGGGCATGTATGGCTCCCTTCACCTAGTTGATGGCTGATGCCTCAATCGACATCGCGTCTCGGGGTGGGTGGCCCTCAAAGGGGTTGAGGGCCACTTTCCACCCCGGTGGCTTCTCAGAATGGGACGTCGTCGTCTTCGGGGGCGCTCCCGACACCGACACCGACCTCTTGGAACTCCTCGGGCTGGAAGTCCGTGTCTGGCTGGCCTTGTGGAGCGGTGCTCGCTTCTTGCTTTGGTGCTCCTGGTGAGCCGAGGAACTGCACTGACTCCCCGATGATGTCAACGGCCTGGCGCTTGGTGCCGTCCTGTGCTTCCCACTCGCGCCACTCGAGGCGTCCATCGATCGCGACCGAGCGTCCCTTTGAGAGGTAGCGCGCCACGTTCTCGCCCTGCGCGTCCCACACGGTGACGTTGAAGTAGTTGGGCTTGTCTACCCATTCTCCACTCGCGCTGTCCTTGCGGCGTGTGTTGCACGCGATCCGCAGACTGCACACCGACATTCCGCTCGGCAGTGAGCGCAACTCCGGATCGGCGGTCAGGTTTCCGGTCAGAACGACACGGTTAATATTTGTGGCCATGTGTGACTCCTTATCTGTGATTGAGACGGCGGGTATCCCCCGCCGCCGGTTTGATGAGGTACTGCCTTCAGGCTTCTCAGTGGGTGCCCCGGAATGGGGTGTCGCCGTGAGAGCCGGTGCGTGTGGGATAAGACGGGCGTGTGGTCTGTGCCCTTAGCGGACAGCAGAGCTACGGTGCAAGTGCTTCTCCCACCTGTGGCGTTCAGGCGAGCGCGCCGACGGCGCTTCTCTGTGCTTCTTCGGCGTGAGTCGCTGATGCCTCAGTCACGTATCTCGCGAGCGCCGCGAACCGGCCAGCGGCGGTGCACTGTGGGCCGCTGCTATGCGCTCGCATAATCTCGGCATCCAGTTGCGCCGGGGTCCATTTCAAGAGGAGCCCGGCGTGGTCCAGGACATCGGAGAGCTTGCGGATCGCTTCGACCGGGACCGTCGCCCAGTCGATGTCTGCGTCGGGGCTCGCGCCTAGCGCGAGCGAGCGCAAATGCACAATGACGCTTTCGGGATAGCCGTAGTAGGTGGCCCTCCCCAGCAGGTCGGCCAACACCTCCTCCGGCGGCTCCGAGGGCGCCATCTGCGCTGACTCCGGGCTCTCGATCGCCACCGTGTCCTGGGTTGGATCTTGCGGCTGGATTGCCGGCGTGTCCGACACCACGGCGCTGGCGCGCGAGGGGCCGTGACGCTCGTTGGGTTCGCTGGCCTGGGTGCCGTGGCCGTCCATCGCCTTGGCCGAGAGCCACTTGACGAACTTGGCTTGCGCGCGCTCGCGGGTAGCGCATTTCTCCAGCACGAAGTCGATCGTCTTGAGCACCGTTTCCTCGGGAAGCTTCATACGTGCGATGGTCGCAATCCAGCTGCGCACTGTGCGTATCTGGGCCGCGCTGAGAGCTCCGGCTTGGCCCTCACTTCGGACAAGCTGATCCAGCTGGACCGCCACTACTTCGGTGTATCCCGCGTCTACAGCGGTTCTGCCGATGTCGGCCTGCAACCTCGATCGGTGCGCTGTGCGCACCTGTGTCGTTTTCGCCTGGTCATCCGGCGCGGGCGGCGGCGGATCGATAAGGCGGGGCTGCGCACTGGCGAGCGTTCGGCTCGGGTCGATAACGGGCACCTCGGCGACGCCCGCTGCCAGTAGATGATCGAGCGGATGCCCGTAGATCTTGGTGATGCGAACTGCCAGCCGTTGCTCATACTGTTTGCGGATGTAGTCTTCCGCGGCCAGGTCGATGAAGGGCCGCATGTGCGGGTCATTGCCGCCATTAGGTATCCGCAGCTTGCCCTCGCCGGTTCCGCGCCACATCTTGATGTACGGTCTGATGCTGTAGAGATACAGCCCCAACCCAACCCAGCGGCACGCGCGCTTGAACGCCTGGGCCTTCGCGTTCATCCTGCATTGCCCCGGGTCTTCGTGCATCGACTTCCCGAAATCGTGGCGGACCACACCGAACACCTCGATCGTTGCCTCGACCTCCATGTAGTGAATCGTCCTGCCATCCTTCTGCGCTGTGCGATGCACCAATACCTTTGACTCCTGAGACCACGCACCACCACAGATAATCGTCAGACGATCCGTCAGGGCCTCACTTATGGTGTAAAGCCCGATAGTGCACGGCACATTCAGATCTTTGGGGACCGTCTGGATTAGGCCGTATACGAGATCGGATGTAAGGGGCGCCCGTAGATACGGATAGGCGTCTTTGAACGTGCTCACGGGCAGGGTCGCATTCATGTCTGCTCCTTTCAGAACAAAGAGGGGTCTGCTGACAGTCCGCCATCGGCGCCAACAGGCGCCCGGCTACTACTCCTTGCCGGGCGCCACTACCGCAGGCTGTGTCTTCGTTGGTGGTTCAGCCAGCGTCTCCCGGATGAACCGGCTCATTGCTGCTGGTCGTCCCTGACGGATTAGGGCGTAGGTGAAAACTAGGACCCTGATGGCTCGCGTCTCTAGCACATAAGCCATACGTCGCTCTTCTTCTATCTGACTCTTCGTCAGCGCGTAGAAGCTCGGAAGGTTTTGCTCGGCCATCCCGGCACCGAACACAATCAGCCATTCCAATCCCTTTACGCCATGTATCGTGCCGACAGTTACACGTCCACCGCCAGTGTCCTCGCCCGTGTCCTCGCTCTGGTCGGCGAGACTCGCCTCGCGCAGCCAACCCGCGAGTGACGGACTCTCACGCTGACGCTCATACGTGCGGGCTGCTTCCCGCAAAGCCTCAAGCCGCTCAGCACTCTGCTCATCCTCCTCTCCCGTCGCGATCGCGTCGGCTACTCCGAGCGGCATGCGTATGACCTCATGCACCATGGAGCTGACCGAGCGAGTCCGTTGCTCACCAGCCAGCGCGAGCATGTCAAACGCGAATTGTGTGACATTCTCCCGCGCTGTGTGACTGTGTATATCGGGGATCACATCGCCCGCGGCTGCGGCCTCCAACAGCGTCAGGTTGTACTTCTCGGCGTAGGCCAAGACCTTCGCGACCGTCTTCTCTTTAACCTGCGGTCTGATTTCCAGCGCCGTTTCAAACGCTGCCTCGTCGCGCGGGTTGACTAGCAGCCGCAGATGCGCGATGACGCACCTGATCTCCTTGTGCGCGAAGAAGCCCTGTCCACCGATCCGCTCGTAGCTGATACCACCGGCCGCGAGGGCTTGTTCCACCCGCCGCAAGACCTTACGGGGACGCGCGAGGACCGCGATATCTCGCTCCTCTATCCCTCTCTCGATCATCCGGTGGATCTGCGAGACGATCCACGCAGCCTCTGACTCTTCGTCGCTGGCAGTGTGACAGGCGATATCGGGTCCTTCCGGGTTGCCTTCGGCAGCCTGGAGCACCTTGTCGATCTTCAGCTCGTTGTTGGCGATCAGCCGATTCGCGCCGGCGAGGATCTTTGGCGAGGAGCGATAGTTGGTGGTGAGCGTCACGACCTGCCCATCCGTGTAGTCCTCTGTAAACCGCACGATCAGCCGCGGGTCAGATAGGCGAAACCCAAAGATCGTCTGGCAGTCATCGCCGACAGCCGTCAGGTTGCGGCGCCCGCCCCCAATCGCTGTGAGAAGGCGCAACAACCGGGCCTGCAGCGGGTTGGTGTCCTGGTACTCGTCAACGAATACCGCCTTCCACCTGTCCTGATACGCTTCGCGCAGTTCACGGTGCTCAGTAAGAAGCGTCACGCAGCCGACGAGCAGATCATCGAAATCCAGCGCGTCAGCGCTCTTTAGCTCCTCCTCGTACTGCCGCCAGACACGCGCAACAATCTGGCTCGCCGTATCGAGCGCGTAGGACTCATACTCTTCGAGACTCACGGTCTGGTTCTTGGCCAGCATGAGCTCTCGTGTCACTTCATCGGGCTTAATGTGAGCACGATCTGCCTCATTCATCATTCGCCCAATCGACCGTTTCGTATCGCCCGCGTCATAGATCGAGAAATCGCCTGTGCGATCGATCAGGTCGGGGTGACGCCGCAGCATCTGCGCGCACATCGCGTGGAACGTGCCCACATCGATCCGGCGAGCGACAGACCCGCATAGAAGCGCGAGGCGCCCGCGCATCTCCCTCGCGGCCTTATTGGTGAACGTGATCGCGAGAACCTCACCGGGCTGCACATCGCCCTTCTTCACCATCCAAGCGACGCGACGCGTCAACACCCGCGTCTTCCCAGTTCCCGCCCCCGCAGCCACAAGCAGCGGCACCGCAGGGTGCGTCACGGCAACCATCTGCTCGTCATTGAGCCCGTCAAGGATCTCGTCAATACCGACCCCGTTGTTCTCATCGCCTTCGACCGGCGAGGGTGGTGGCGTCTCGGCCGACCCCACGCTGGGCCCGGAGGCTGGCTGATGCTCAAACATCGCCCCACTCCTTTCGCTGGTTGATACGTAGGTTCACCGGCACACCCAAAGGCGCAGCGGCCACAACTGACCGCCGCGCCCCTGGCGCTTTCACTTCGCTAAACGGTTCATCTGTGTACCTCCTGGTACAGGTTGTTTGGTTGTTTATGGCGGCGTACAACCCGCCAAAGACGGTTGGACTAGGCCCGACGGTCAGCCGATATGCGGCTGTGGGAGCGCGACTGGTGACCTTCGCCGGTCGTGGCTCAGGCCGCCTGTGCCTCGTCGGCGCAGGGGGCGAGCGCGGCGATCGCGTGCGTGTCGCGTAGGTGATCAAGCGCCCGACGCTCGGCCGCGCGTATTTGCGCGATGCTCAGGTTCAGGCGGCTCGCTGTGTCGGCTAGCGTGTGCTCGGCGGGCTCATCGCCGACACCGAAGCGCAGTTCGATTACGCGACGCTCACAGTCCGGGAGGGCTCTCAGCGCGCTGCTGACGGCTTCCCGCGCGTGCTCGGCTTTGGCGAGCGCTTCCGGGTCGAGGAACCTCACATCGGCGACCAGATCGAGGAGCGTGTGACCATCGCCCTCGCCGGTTGGGGCATCAAGGGACGCAAAGGTGCCATCCGCGGCGAGGATCACCTGTACCTCATCGAGGTCCAGGCCGGTGGCCTGTGCCAGCTCGCTGTCTGTGGGTTCGCGTCCGAGCTCGTGCAGCACTTCCTGGCGGATGTGGCGGATGCGCTTGGTCGCCCGGTCGGCTTGGGAGGGCAGATACACAAGGCGCCCCCGCTTCTGCAGCCCGTAGGCGATGGACTGGCGAATCCAGAGCACTGCGTAGGTGGAGAACTTGAAGCCCTTGCGGTAGTCAAACTTCTCGACCGCACGGATCAAACCGAGCGTGCCCTCCTGTATTAGATCTAGCAGCGGGAGTCCCTGCCCGCGATAGCGGTTGGCTTGGTGAACGACGAGCCGCAGGTTCGCCTCGATCATTCTCTGCTTCGCGTCGAGGTCGCCACGCTCGATGCGCTTGGCCAACTCGACCTCCTCGCGGGGCGTTAGAAGCGGGACTTTTCCGATACGCCTGGAGAGCAGCGACATGGTGTCACCCACCCCGTCGCGGCTCGCTGTTGGTGTGCTAGACATTTCAGTTATCTCCTAGTGGTTGTCGTCTGTCAGTTACATCGCCGGAGCGTGAGGCCCGGCGGTAGAGCCGTTCGCGTTCTTCACGGAGCTCTTGCCACTCCCACGGCTCCATCGGTTCGTCAAACCCGACCTCCTCGTCGGGCTCGTCGGGGTCAACCCACGTGGCATGACGATCAGATACGGACATCTCAAACTCCTTTCCTGTGGATCAACAAAAGAGGTAAATCAGTGCTGTTCAGCCGTGTTTCAGACCGGCTATCGGGCTACGGCGAGGAGTTGATTGCGCCAGTCGAGCGCGTAGCGCAGGCAGTTGGAGCAGTGTTTGTGGGTGCAGCCGGGCAGCGGCGGCGAGTACCGCGCGCTGTAGCTCCAGGCCATCGAGTCAGCTGACGTGAGCAGCCCGCCGTAGTGCGCGACGCCGGTCTTCTTGACGCCGAATCCGTGGGTGCGTATCCCCGCCCGCTGGATCATCTGCATGATCCGTGCGACCTCCACGGTGTTTTGGCGGTGGCAGATCGAGCCGACGCCGACGACCGGCATGTCGGTCAGGCTCACGCCGGCGCTCTGGTAGAGCTCGATGCAGCCCAGGTAGTCTTGTGGTGTCCAGCCTTGAAGGACCGGGATGAACGGGCCGTGAAGGCGCAGTTCGAGATAGTTGGCGACGGTGCGCTGCTGGTGCTCGCGGACGCTCAGCCCGGTCTCGGCGAGCGTGGACGGCTCGCACACCCAGTCCATCGGCGCGGCCCACAGCAGCCGCCCGATTTCCTCGCTGTAGCGCTGAACGGCCTCGACGTACTCGCTGACAGAAGTGCGCCAGCCACCGTAAAGGTTGAGCTCGGTAAAGCCACCGGAGTCAAGCGCCCAGTCACAGACCGCGACAGGGAGGCGCGCGCGCTCGCGCAGCCGCCGGTGGGAGACGAACAGAGGCACATCGACCTTCGCGAGCCACGAGGTCTCGTGCGTGCCGAGCAGGAACCTCATCCGCGGCTCTTCGGCGGGTGCGAGTGCGGATGCTCGCCGCTGGGAGCGCGCAGGGAGAATCGCGGCCATAGTGAGCGGCCTCCTTTCCTAGAGGTTGGGTCTGCGCCCCCTGCTGTGGGGCGAAGAGAGTGGACGGGTCGCACCCGGTGTTTGTGGGGTGCGACCCGTCAGGGCATGGGTTCGCGGCGTCATCGCCGCGGCGCCTGCTGGTTAGAGCAGGTTCCTTTCGCGTGCGACGCGTTCGGCGACGGCGAGGTCCTCGGCTGGGTCACCGCCGGAGTTCACACAGCGTGTATATGCGTCGCCAGACTCGCTGCGCAAGCTGTCTATGCAGTCGAGCAGCTTCGTATCGCGCATCGCACCGTAGTTGCGCATTCTTGGCCGTCCGCTTGCTGCCGTGCGCGCGACGGCCGTATTTCTGCTTGCGCTGGCCGCGGCGATCGCCGGGCGCTGCTGGACCGTGGGCGCCGGCTTCTCCGCGTCTGAGCGAAACCGCCGGTACTGTGGGTGACGGAGGGCTCCTGTGGGCTGTACGCCCCAGTGGACGAGCTCGACGACCTTTCCGACGAACCGTTGGGGATGCTCGTGCAGTTCTCGGCGCAGCTCGTCATCCATCCCGGCGGCACGCCCCTCATAGACCCTGCCATCCAGGTATTCGACACGGAATCGCAGGCCACCCACCGCCCAAGGCTCGGGTAGGGCGTACTTGCTGTCCTGCTTCGGTGGATAGGTTCCGGTGCACACTGCCTCGATCTCGAGTTCGGGTTTGATCTTGCCCCAGCCGCCCCGGCGACCAGCGATGTATGGGCTGTTCACACGTTTGACGACCACGCCCTCAAACCCAAATTCGATCAGGGCTTCAAGCCCCTCCTCACTGGGGGTCTGAACCGGGGAGAGGGTGATGAGGCCGCCCGTGGCTTGCTCGATCCCGGTGGCCAGAGCCACCAGTTGCTGCTTTCGCTCGATCAGTATCTGGCGGCGCACGTCCAGGCCCTTGACCTGCAACACGTCGAACAGGACGTAGGTCAAGGCCGGATCGTGGCGTTTGGGCCTGTGCTGGTATCCACCTCTGGTCTTTGACAGGATCGTCTGGGTGCGATTCCACTGGCGTGCCCCGGAGGCGAGGTCCACCAGCTCCCCGTCAACGATCGTCCCCGGCGGGAAGTGCGCTCGCAACGCATCCGCGATATAGGGGACCTGCGTGATCGCGTTGCCGGTACGCGTCTCCATTCTCACTCCCCGGTCGCCGCCGAGAATCCCGGCCAGCGCTCGCCATCCGTCGCACTTCGGCTCCATCAGCCATCCGGGGCCTGTCGGTATGCCGGTCATCTTTGCTGCCAACATCGGTTCAGGTAACAAACGGTCAATCGACACAACATTCTCCTTTTCGCGCCACTAGACGCGCGTTCGTGCCCGCCCCGCGATGGCCCCCTAAAGAGCAGGGGCTACCGCTGGGTTATGGGCTGTTTGATGTCGCTTTTGCGACGGTGTGTTTCACGGCCACCGCAGCGCGCTTTCAAGCGCTGCGTGCGTTTCAGGCCGCGGGATCTTGGGTCGGGCCGCGGTGGCCCGTAACTTCGTGGTAGGGGTACTTTTGCGTCCACGAATAGGCGGTCTGGACCGCGAGAGTTTTCTTGTTCACTCGCATGACCAGCCGCCACTCGCGCCGTATTAGTGCCATGTCGCCCTTGGTGAAATCCTCGGGTGTGTACTGCCGCACACCGCTGGCGGCGATCTCGGCGCGCAGGAAACGCAGATCCTCAGCGACTATCTCCAGCTCATCGCAGAGTTGCTGGTGGCGTAGTTCTTCACCGTCACGGAGCGCGTCAGCGATTAGCCGAGGGAGCTTTCGCTGCAGAGCCTCCAGACGCTTTACCTTGCGGCCCATCACAACTGGGTCCTCGCGTCTTGCAGCCTGCGCTCGCGCTGCCTGAGCTCGACCAGCTGCCCGCTCGGATCTCTCGCTGTGCTCGAACCCCGCGCGGCTATGGCCCCTCGCTCGCGCAAGGTCGCGCCGGTGATGACCTTCCGAGTGGTGGCCGTCGAGGATCGGCTGTCCCATCGGGATCATCGATCCGATCTCCTCTGCTGCCTCATAGCGCCGGTTGGCGCGGCCCTTTTCACGGGCCGCCTTTCCGTCGAGCGCGTCCGCGCGATCCTCACCAGCTGCCTGGAGCGCCTCGAACGCCTTCGCCGCGTCGTACCGCTCGATCTCAACAGTGACCGTGAACCCGGCAGCTTCAAGCGCGGCAGTCACTTCGTCGATTCGTCTGTATCGCGGAGGCCGTCCGCGGGTCTGCGGCATAAACCACGCCCCGAGGTGCCGTGACCAGCGAAACCCCGCGGCCTTCAGGACATCCCGAGAACCATCACCACGCCGAGTGCCGATAACGAGCGTCCCGTCAGTGTTGGTGTGGGTGACTGTCAGATCGCCACCGCCCGGACCGTCAGGCGCAGCGGTGGGTGTGTCGGGTGTATTGCTCATCAGATGAGCCCCTTTCCTCGCGTCATTGCTGGCGCGCTCATGCCCCGCGTGCGGCGTCCTACCCCCGGCAAGCGGGAGCAGGGCGCCGCCCGGCTGCGGGGCTTCTCTATGACCTTTTGTGCGTCGCCGGCGGGCTAGGTTGCTGAGCCGGCGAGCGCCTTGCCGTTCTTCCGCGCCGCACCGGAGGGCTGCTCTGCGGGTCCGGCGTCGAGGGCAGCCTGAAGGGCGGCCATCAGGTTCGGGACGGCCTCTGGCTCTGCCTGCGGCTCGCGGGTGGGTACCGGCTTGCCTTCCCTGGCCGCCTCGATCGCCCGCTGGCGAACGGGGACCGCCTCGTCACACGCTGCCGCGAAGTCGAACTCCCCCGGCAGCTGTTCCAATAACTTCACGGAGAGGTCTATCTCAGCGTCCGACACACCGCTTGAGCCCAACAACAGATGCGCTTCAGGCTGCTTCATTTCCGACTCATACACCAGCAGGCCCACAACGAGCTTCTCGTCGCGAGCACGGATCGTGATGAGGTATTCGCGGCCCCGCGGAGCCCACTTCGCGATGGCTACCTTGCCTGACTTCGCCAGAGCGCCGTGCACCACGTCAACCAGACCATCCGAACCCTTCACCTTCTTGTCAGGCCCGAGGTAATACATGCCGCTCGTACGCTCCAACGGCACTTCGTCTGGGTTCAGCACCGCGACGATCGCGATGGTGTCTGAGATACCGGCCTCCGCGATTTCCGCCAGCGCCTTATCCGGGAGGACCTTGAATGCCTCCTCGCCGTCCTCGCCGACGCCGTTGGCGACGCCTTTGACCATATTGGTCGTGTTGACGATATCCCCGGCCTTCTCCATGTCCTTCGTCAGGCGCCGGCGGCCCTTGACGCACACCGTCTTGCGGGTGAACGGCTGATGATGGCATTCACACAGCTCGCGTAGCGCCTCCTTTCCTTTGTAGTCCTCCGTGCCCTTGTAGATCGATACCTGTCCACGCACAAGCGCGGTTATGTGAAGCGCACCGCTCCACGCTGGGTTCTGGGCCATTACGGCCTCCTTTTCATGTAATGCCGTGACGGCCGCGGCCGTCGGCATGGCTGGTTTAAGTGCGCCACTCCCGCCATCTGCAACAGGAACGACGCGCCGGTCGAGCGCGAACGCGCGCGACGCGGCACTACAGGACGCTGCCGTTAGGGCTGCGTCCTTATACGGGGGAGGTCTTCCCCCGGCTGCCTCGCGCCCCCGTGATTGGGAAAGCAGGCAAAGCTGAGTGAGACAAGGCTAGCCCACTACCGCTGCTCGACGTCGACGTAATCGGTCACCTCGTTACCGCAGCCAACGCAGACGACTCGGCGAATCTCGAAGTCGTCGGTCTCCACCGTCCCCTCGTCCTCGAAGTTGGAGTGGTAGTACCAAAGCGTGGAGTCCTCGTAGTCGTTGTCGAGCCCACTAACCATTGTGGTCAGCCTAATTCGACGCCACTCGCGAGCGTGGATGACGAAGCGTCTTGCGTCGCAGTGCGGGCAAACCGGTCGCCGGTCTACATCCTCGTCTCCGGCCTCAGAGCCCGATGGCCGCGTGTAGAGTCCGTCACTTCCACGTTGCCACGGGCCGGGTAGGTTCTGGCAGCAGCGACCGCGGTTGTTCTCGTCGACGGCGTCCACGGGGTCGCTGCAGTTCTCGCAACAGAGCTGCTCGGATTCGACGGTCACACTCATGTGTCCCAGCCTCCCTTGAAGATGTCGAGGGTTTGCTGGTTCAGGTAGACCGTCGGGGTCGCCGGCTCGTGGGCGTAGTACCGGCGCACGGCGCGCGTGATCAGCGAGCCGACCGCGAAGCCGACGTCGATGATCGACCGGGCGGTGCAGGGCAGATCCTCCCCGTCGGCGTCGCTGTGCAGCGTGGTCTCGTAGCCGGCGACGTCGGTGGGGTTGCTCGGATCGACCGAGTAGAGCACGATGTGCTCGCCGCCGAGCCGGCCGTCGAGGAACAGCTTGACGTCCAGCTTGTAGCGCACCTGCTTCCACAGCTCGGCGCGCGCCGCCATGCTGTCCAGCGCCGAGACCACGATCGGTGATCGCGGGATGCCATCCTGCAGCGGCGCGTTGATGCCGGTGGGATAGATGCCTGTCGCGGAGCTGATGTTTTTGGCCAGCGCGCTGACTTTGGGCTCTCCGAGTTGGTCGGGCTCGAATAGCTGGTTCGGGATGTTGTGCTCGTCGACGGTGTCGAAGTCAACGAGCTTGAGCGTTTGAACGCCGAGCTTTGCCAGCGCGAACGCGGCGAAGCTCCCGATGCCGCCGCAACCTACGATGGTCGCAGCAGCGTTGGTCGTGCTCGGGTCAAACCAAGCACGTTGTCGGGTGTAGTCCATTAGTCAGTTCCTCCTAAAGGGAGCATTTCTTGTGGTCTGAAGAGATCGCCGCTATCGATGAGGCCATCAACGCCTCCGACGCCGATTTCATCAATTGTCAGAATCGCCTGAGCGTGGGTGAACCCATGATCCATGAGTTCCTTCAAAGCGAACGCCTCGGCGAAGCTGAGCGTCCGTTCATCGTCTGTCTGACCAGCCGGCATCGAGGTCAAGGTGCCGCACAACGACTGCGCCTTAACCTCTCTGACGTTGGCGGCAATCTCATGGCCGATCGACTCCGTGAACTCGGCATCAGCGCTGACGAGCTCCAGATCCTCGAACAACACCTGGCCGAGGTTGATGTCGTGCGCCTGCACGTTGAACACGTCCAGGCGCAGGCTGTGGTTGCCGTCGTGGCAGCCGACGAATGACAGCAGCCGGGTGATCCCCGTCTCGGCCATCGCGGCGATGCGGGCATTGTCCGTCTTTGACCAGAACGGTTTCATCGAGTGATGCGAGTGCCAGCTGACCCACACGAACGCGGGGTCATCGAGCACGCCGTCGCTGATGGCCCGCTCGACGGCCGCGACGTCGCCGCCGGTGCCCTCAAAGTCAACCTCACTGTGCGAGACCTCCTGCGGGACGAGGAAAACCTTCTCCCAGATGAGGTCACCGCCGTCTAGCCGGGCATAGCCCCAGCCGCCGATCTCCGTCTGGACGGCCCGGATCAGCGCCCACAGGCGCCGCTCCGTGTTCGGCTCGATCAGGACGTTCATACGGCCACCGCCTCGACGTTGGTGTCCTCGAGATCGCTCTCGCCGTCACTGTCCTGCACCGGCTGCTCGTCCTCGACTTCGAACCAGTAGGCGCCGTAGCGACCGTACTCGTCCTCGAGATTGAGCGTCTCGATGTACTGGATGAGCAGTTCGTAGAGCACGAACAAGTCGCCCTTGCTCATGAGCTGGGCAAAGGCGTCGGAGTGCCCACCGAAGCAGGGCAGATGGTCAACGACGTGCGGGTGATCTCGACCACCGCGCCTGGTGTTGAGATTGCGCATCTTGATGGTGCCGGTCTCGATCATGAGCTCGATCTCGAACGCGCCGAGCCAACGCGACTCGCCGGTGTCGCTGCGGCGAAGCCGAAGATCATCGGTGGTCAGCAGGAACAGCGACTCCCGTTCGAGGCCGCTTGTCGAGGTCCGTACCTCGGCCCCGGCCAAGCGCGGATGTGCCCGCAACTGCTCCCATTCCTCGAGCAGGTGCTCGGCGTAGCTCGCGTCGCTCCGCGCCTGTAGTGCGATATCAAGCATCTGCTGTTGGCTTCGCACTATCGACATGTAGCGCGTGATCTCGCTACGCCATTCCTCGATCTGCGACAGGCTGCGGTCGATTTGGCGTCGCTGACTCGCGATCTCACTGTCGAGCACGACCTGCTGTTGAGAGCTCAACATCTGGACAACTGAGGTCGATGCTTCATCGGATACCGTCATCTAATCCTCCTTACTGGTGGGTGGATACTGCTCCTAAAAAGACGGAAGCCCGCGGCGTCATATGAGACGCCGCGGGCTGACTACAACGACGGTTCGCGTTCGTACTACCCGACCGAGCCGTGCTTCGCAGCGGGCGGCGCCGTGACGAGCTGCTGACCGTCGGACAGCTCGGCGTCGTCGGGGACCGGGTGCCCAGCGCAGCGCACCTGGAGCCCGTCGTTGATCTCCGCGGCCTCGCGGGCATCGGCAACAGTGGCTCCGCTCGGCAACTCCACCGAGACGCGACCGCACAGGCCTGAGACATTGACGGTGATACTCATGAAAGCAACCTCCTGTATTGATGTGTGAATTGGCACTGCGTGACAGCAATTCACTGCCACACCGAGCCGCGCCCTCTGCCAAGGAGTGCGCGGCCTGGTCTAGCTCGTGAACACCTCAAATAGACATGCACGCCACTGACGGCGTGATCTCTGGAACGACAAAAGCCCCGCGCCTGGGGGCACGGGCTTTGGGTTGCCTAGCGGCGGCCTAGTCGAGCGGAGTGTGGTGTTAATACTCCTCGAGGAGCATTACGGTGGTCGCGGGCACCGTGGATAATGGCCTGGTCATTGGCGTCTTTGTCCTCATCGTCCATCTCCCCCCAGTCGCCGCGGAGGTGGCGGTCAATCAGCGGCTCGGCCCACTCGATATCAAACGGCAATGACTCCTCCACGTCCTTGGGTCGTAGGGCCGCGATGGCTCCCGGTGTCAACACGACGACTCCAGGGGGGAACATCCATTCTTTGGGCAGCTCGCGCATGTGCTCACGTGCGTGTGCCCGCTGAACGCGACCGTACTCAGGCGATGCCTCCACCGAGGGCCAGTCGTTACGAACGTAGTGGCCGATAGCGTCCACCAGTGCTTTCGGCATGGCGTGCTCGGACGCCAACGCTACAGCGTCCATAGAATCGCGCCGGCGCCAAATGCGGGCTACGGCACGGATCACATCGTCAGAGATCTTCGTCAGGTTGCCCATCGGGCTCCTTCCTGGGTTGTTTGTGTGAGACCCGTGAACGGGCCATCACGTGACATGCCGGGATGCCGGCTCGCTATCGCCCTCAAATGCGCGCGAGCTTCAGGCACTTTTCGACAGCGGCCTGCCATCCGTCGGTCTTCACACAGCGGCGAAGGTGCCGCGCGTGCCGATGCATCCGGTCACGGCGGTTCGCGCGGCGGCCATACACCAGCGGGAGCAACGGCAACACAGCCCGCAGCCACGCCGGCGCGTTCACGCGGTATTCAGCGATCAAACGCTTATCGAGAGTGCAACGCCAGCGAAAATGGTCAACTAGCGCTGCTTGGGCTTCGCGACGACAAGCACGTGTACTTGTTGATGTTGACATCGGGGTTCCTTTCCCTGTGACTGCATGATTGACGGTGAAACTGCTACCGGTCCTTGCGCCGCTTCACGGCGAGCATTACGGCTAGGCAGAGCGTGAAAAACCACTGTGGTGCGCTCATTTGTGGCCTCCTCGTAAGGTTGTGAGAAGGTGCGCGCGTGATCGCTGCATCCAGTTTGTGGAGGTGTCAAACACCCGTGCGCCGCCCAGCATCAGTGCGGTACTGAACGCCACATCGTTACCGACCGCGAACACGACCATCAGGCGGTAGGACAGGTACACGCGGGTCACGCACGACCCGACATCCCGCCCGAACTGACACAGGTCTGACGCGAGGACTCGTGTCAACGTGTCGTCTGCCTGGTTAACCGTTTGCGTGCTCATCGAGATTCCTCCTTGAATGTGTCCCTTTATCGAAGGTGACAGGGCCGCACGGCCCTTAAATGACGAGAGCCCCTCGACGGGGCTCAGTTGATGCATCTGGTTCGCCCCGAAAAGGGCCGAACGGTTTGTTGGTCGCCCGGGCTACGGGGAGGCCACTAAAGTCTCTATGGCCTCCCCTACCGGGTCGTCTGTTGCCGACGCCAGGCGGCTATCGGCTTGCGCGGGGATCGATGTCGCGTAGCTCGATCAGCTCCCCGAGCGGCCTGCGGATGCGCTCCATGGGGTCTGCGAGGAACTCCGACTCGTGCTCCTCGCCCGGGTCCGGGTCGCGGATCTGAAACCCGGCCTCATCGAGTTCCTCATCAGAAGCCAGAAGCTCCTCAAAGTCACCTTCATGTTTCACAGCGTGATGTGTCACTTTTCCTCTTTCCTAGTTGTGTTGGGCTCGCACGCCGCGGCGCGCGAGTGGGGTTGCGTTGACGGTTTTCGGACTGTCCGGTCTAGGGCGTGTCGTTACAGGTCGCCGAACTTGGAGATGACGCGTTGCTTGACGGCCAAGAACTCCTCGCGAGGGGCCGCGGCTAGGGCGTCGCCGGAGGGGCCACCTTCAACGAGGGACTCGAGGTCGTAGATCGTGCCCTTTACTCCGCAATGGCTGCTGTGGCAGTAGAACACGTAGTCGCTGACGTGGCACGAAGGTTTCACGTCGGGGTGTGACGGTGAAGGGCAGGAGATGTTGCCGTATGCCGGTAGCTCTATTCCGGCGATTCTTGGGAAGTACACGGCAGCGGGGATTCGCCGGTAGGGGTCTGTGTGCGCGTTGAACTGGTGAAACTCGGATCGGCGTCGCACGAACAGCGGTGTTGGGTCCTCCAGGTCGCCGAATAGCACCCGTGGTAGGTAGGGCGCCAGTCGAAGGTCCAGGTAGGAGATCCGGGCGTACTCGCCGGAGACCGGGTGCAGCGTCCCCGCGAGGCGCATCACCCGGCTGCGGTTTTGACACTTAGTGTCGGCCACATATACCGTCTGCTCGTTCTTGGTGGCGTGCCCGAGCTTGTGTATCAACCGCATGTTCGCCCGCTCGATCCAGTGCACCGCGGGCCGCCCGGTAATCACCTCTCCGGTGCTCGTGTCGCGGTAGCCGATCAAGTGGGGATGCTCGCTTTCGCCTAAGGTGTCCCATACCTCGGAGGGGTTGACGAGGACGCGGCGATCGTGGAGGGTGAGTGTGCGGGCAGGCAACGGTTCCGCGAGCGGGAAGTAGATGTGTTCCCCGCCTGACCCGCCGCTGTAGACCCGCAGCTTGGCTGGCTTGGTCACGAGCAGCGCGTCTATGCGCCCGAGATGCTCAGGCCCGTCGATATCAACCCACGCCCATCGACTCCAGCGGATGTGCTCGCTCCTCGCCGTCGGCAGGACGCGCGGGGCGGGGCCGAAGAACACCTCCGCGCCGGTCCCGCGATGCCGGTCCACCAGGGCAAGTAGTGGCCCAAGCCAATTGGAGCCGCCGCTCGCGCCACCGGGCAGGAAATGGCCAGGCCACCGGCGAGTGAACATATTTATCTTGCCTGTGGCATCTCTGCGGCCGGCGGCGATCTCCACAAGCCCGCGAGTGCTGCTGTGGATTACTTCCAAGTGAAGGGAGCGATGGCGGCTGGCGGGCAGCTCCGTCTCGATGATCCGCCCGTCAGGAAGACGAACGGTTATCGGTAGCCGCGGCTCGTCGCTATGCCCAGTTCGCGCGGACGGAGAGACGAGGGTTACTGGCCCGGTCATTGGTTGGTCCTTTCTCTGCGGCGCCGTCCCGGGGGCGATCCCTGCGGGCGGCTGCCGTCGTTGTTGTTCTGCGCATCGCTGGCGGTGCCGGTCGCCGCTGCGGGGTGCAGCTGGTCGGCGTGCGCGGCAGCGGCGAGCGCGCGGGCGCGTTGGAGTGCGACGAGCCGCAGAGCGATCCGCCGTGGTTTGGGTAGGGGGTCGGGGCAGGTGAACTCCTCGCGCAGCCCCAGGTGAAACTCTCGCTGGCAGCACAGGTACTCCGCAGCTAGCGCCGTGGCCTGGCGCAGCTTGTCGTCGAAGCCGGGGAGGCGCTCCACGACCAGCGCTGTTCGCTCGCCCCCGACGGTCGGGACGTCATAGACAAACCAGACGCCCGTCACATCAACCCCGACAGCCACGAGCCGGCGGCTGCCATCGCGGCGCTCATAGGTCCAGGCGCCTGCTGGCGGTTTGCGCTTACCGCGGCGGACGGTCGTTGTCGCTGGTGTGTGGGTTTTCGTGGTCGCGGTCATAGCCCGGCGACCTCCGATGGCGCTCGCCCCAGCGCGCGTGCGATACGCGCGGCGGTATTTACGGCGACCGTCTGGCACGGGCGGCCCGTCACCCCCGAGCGACGGGGGTGAGGCGCATAGCCAAGCGCACGGCGCCCCTGGCTGTTGGTGAACCCGGCGCCGCGGAGCACAGCGTTCAACGTCAAGAGGGGGTCGCGTGCCAGCGCGATGGCTACCAGGCCACGCAGCTGCACATTGGGGATATGCCCGCCCTTGGCTAGCCGGTTCATCTCCCGGCGCGTCAACAGGGCCACGGACTCACCCACAGGTATCCCGGACCGCACACCGGGATCGCTTTCACCTGTGTCCTGCCGCGACACTTCCATCTCCACCACGATCCGGTCAAGACACAGACGCCGCGCGATAGCGCTGGTGGAGCACCCCTCGCTGTGCAACTCAAAGAGCTCTTTGCTTGCTTGAGGCTCAAGATGGGCTGGCAGGCTCGCCAACAGCTCCAGCCGTGCGACATCGGCATGAGAAAGCCGGTCAGGGACGGGTGGTCGTTGGGCTTCAGCGCGTTGTTTGATGACAGGGGCCATGTGTCTTTACCTCGCCTGGATCGTGTTGCTGTCGGGGAGAGGGGACGTGCGCCCCCATACGAGTTGCGAGCGCCGTCCACGCAGCACAGCGCGCTCGCTGCGGGCCGCCCGCCGAGGAGGCGGATAGGTGAGCCGCACAGGGCGGGCTCACCTATCCGTCAGGGTTTCAGCGCCTGACGATCCGTCCGTCAGGCAGGGTGTGATCGGTGATGCCGGCCTGCTGCTCGGCGAGGACCCGCAGCCTGTCGAGGTCCTCCGCGGCGACCTGAACGACCTGCAGGTGCTGGTGCAGCAGCCGGCGCTCTTGCGCGTCGGCGATCCGATACTCGATGCGCTGGAGCTTGGTCTGCAGGCGGGCTGCCATCCGCGCGGCGATACCGATATCACGCGCCGTGCGGCGCATTTCCCGCGCCCGCAGAAGCCTCACGGGCCATCACCCCCTCCGCCCCGCGACACGCCATCCACGGGCACCGAACGGTCGCCCTCGGCGGTGAGCAGCAGCGTGACGTCTCGCTCATGGTGTGTGACGACGACGGGGTGCCCGTCGCGTATCGCCGGCACATGCGCGGCGATGTCCCCGCCACGCAAAACGATCTCCTCACCGTTCACATCGAGGGTATTGATCGTGGCGTGTGCCTGTAGATCCCTGAGGTCGCTGTCGGTCAGGCACACCTCAAGGCGTGTCTCGCCGACCACGCTGTGGATGATCGCGGTGTCCGTGCTCGGGTCCCCGTCGGGACCCTGATACAGAAACACATTCGGGGTCAGATCATCGCTTTCCCCACTCGGATTGAGATACAGGTACACATACGTGTCGGGCTCGCCGGGATTGGACACCCGAAACCCAACCGCGTGACCGTCCGTCCAAGGAACATACGTGGCTCCTTCCGGGGTATGTATCGTCGTCCAAGGCTGGCGGGATGCGTCAGCTTCGGTGTTCATTTCGATCCTTTCGATACCGGTACGGGCACCCAGGGCCGTACCGAGGTGGGCGTTAACGAAAAAGGGCCCCGTTCCGGGGCCCGTGATGCGTCTATGTGCCGACGCTGTGGTGCGTCGGGTTGTGGTGTCGCTCAAACGGTGAGAGGGAGAGGCATGAGCACGTAACGGTCGGTGTTGTCCTCGAATACCGCCGGGCGCAGTGCGGTGTTCAAGTGCACCACCGCGATGTCGCTGGTGTAGATACGTGCGATGTCGTGCAGGAACTGAGGCTCGAAACCGATCTCGAACCAGTCCTCAGCGTCGATCTGCGCGCTGGCGCCTTTCAGATGCTCTCGAAAGCAAGGGCCGTTCGGGGTGCGGCCGTGCAGTATCACGCCCATGTCTACCTGCAGCCGCGCCGGTGTGCCCTTCGCCAAGAACGTGACCGCTACATCGCACGCCGACCGGAGTTCGGCCAGCGGGATAGTGATCCGGCTCGGCAGACTATCGGGAATCAGTTCCCGCCAGTACGGGAACTTGCCGACCACTTTCCCAATCGCCCATGTATTCGAGCGCCACTGCACGATCACATGCCCCTCGTGCGTCAGGACGCTCACCATGTCCGCCTTGCGCATCGCCTTCGCTGCGAGCAGCAGACCACGACCGCCGATCGTGACATTGCTCGCCTCTGGATGCTCCCGGCCCTGCCCGTTCTGCCCCCTGTCCTGAAGCTCGCCGGGTGCCGCGATCACACACAGCCTGTGACCGTCGGTCGCGACTAACACAAGACCGTCCTCCCAATCCACGTCGATGCCGCACAGGATCGGCCGCGTCGGGTCGTTGCCCGCGAAGACCGCGGCGCGCTCGATCGCCACGGCGAGCTCCCCACCGTTCGCGTTGACCAGCGGCTGACCATCCGTCTCGGGGAAGACAGGGAAATCCTCCAACCGCAATGTCTGGAGCGTGATACTGCGCTGCTCATGCGAGCACACCAGGATCTGCAGGCCATCGATGTCACTCTGGACGGTGAGATCGACTCGGGGGTGCCCGGCGAACGCCTTGCTGACCTTCACCAGCTCCCCGTGCGAGACCACGCAGTCCACCTGACCATCACAGCCAGCGGTCGGGAACTCACGCTTGATCGCAACGTCCGCCGCAGCTGCGGTCAGACTGGCGCCGGCGATGCCTGCGGTGACCCGCACGCCCGCCAACGCTCGCACGCGAGCAACAGCTACAGCAGGCTTCACGGCCACAAGGGCATCCGCAAGGACCTTCGGCTCAACGGTGATACTTGACATCACTGCTTCCTTTCGTTGGTTGATTTCTCCGCTCTCGGAGAGAGAAGCGTCGGGTGCCCGCGTTCGAGGCAACCCGGTCTAGTCGGCCTGCTCGGTGTCCAAGAGGCCGACAGCCGCGCGTGGGATCACGAAGATGCGTTCGTGGTCCCCGGGTGGCTCGCTGTAGGGGATACCTTGCTCAAGCGCGGCGATGACCTCCTGCGCCTCCACGCTGTCAAGGCCGAGGACATCCGCGAGTTCATCGCTGTGCAGGTAACCCGCTCGTACCGTGCGCTCAGGCGCAACCGTGGGGTCTTCATCGACCACAACCCGCAGCAGCGCTGCGGGTTTAGGGCGCCGCCGGCGGACTACACGCCTGATCCGGGCGGGCACCAGACGCGCAAGCCAGCCGGGCACACGCTCGCCGTGACGCAACCGTAGATAGAGCCACACGCCGAGCGGGGTCAGGACGGGGGCGCCCAGGACACCCAGGACAAACAGGGGCGCGATCACAAAGAGGCTGATCGCGAGTGGGAACGCGATCAGCTGTACGAGCGGCGCGAAGTCCAGTTGACTGACCGCGCTGAGCAACGCCAGGCCGACGATGACCCAGCAGATCGTGCGTCTCATGACATTGGTCCTTTCTCCCGCTCACAGGCGGGATCACGGGGTTGGTGGATCTCCGCGTGCCGGTTGACACGCGGCTCTGGCATCCGACTGGCGGAGATTTGAACGACCGTCTGACCGCGCCGGAGGGTGTTCTTGCCTCAAGCCGTGTCGCCGGCGATCACGCCGGACACGTCGCCGGCGGCCTTTCGATTAGGTGCTGAGTCGCCCCTCGCGGTCGATGCCGCCTTCGTAGCCGTCGGGGAACTGGATGTGTAGGTAGGTGTCGGGCAGGCCGAGATCCCCGCGTGTGACGGTGGCGTAGCTTCCGCTCTCGCGCAGACGCCAGCGCAGGAAACGCGCGAGCGCGACTCCCTGAGCCGCTGTCGGGATATCGCCCTCCGCCGGCAGCAGCCGCTCGTAGTTCTCGCGGGCGTCGCGACCGAGCTCACTGAGCTGCAGGGCGAGCGTGGTGATCCAGTCCTCGGCTCCGTTTGTCCTGTAGCTCACCTCACGGGCAAGTCCTTCGAGGCGATCGGCGAGGTCCCCACCCGCAGAGTTCTCCCGGCGTCGTTGAGAGGGTGCGAAGCGGCCGCCAAGGGCCAGCACCCAACACGCTAGGCGGGTTCCGTACTGCTTGATCTTTTGGCTTGCGAACATGAGTCGTTCTCCCTGGTTGATGGGTTGTTCTGCGTGTGTGGGGCCCGCCGCCGGTCGGAGGGGGGCCTTGAGGGGTGCGGCTGTGCTGCTTACTGCGTCGCGGTGCTGCGCTAGATCGGCCGGTAGGCGAGCGGCCCGCGGATGAGCCGCGAGGCGGGGTCGCTCGCGTACTTGCTGAGACCGAAGAACGCCGCCGGACGGCACATCACGTCCCGCGCGTCAAGGCCCTGGGTGTCCAGCTCCGCGGGGCGGGTGTCCTGGGTGCCCTGTCGAGAGGTACACGCGCTGTTGAGAGGAGGCGTGCGGCGCGAGGTGTTGTCGGTTCTTTGCATGACTGCTGTCCTTTCCTTGGGTTTGGCGCGTGTCCGCCGCGCTGCGGGTCCCGGGAACGCAAAAGGCCCGGCCCCCTGAGACTTGGGGACCGGGCCGATGAGACAGTCTGTGCACGACCAGCAGGTCGAGAATCGCTTGATGCTGTGCTCAGAGCACCACCCAATCGCGCACGATGCGGAGCTGATGGTGGTCGAAGCACGAGAAGTCGCCGCCGGCGACCCGGAACGTCACGGCCCCGGGGCGCTCTTCGACACTGTTGATGAGGCCGATCCCAGTGATCCAATCGCCGGGGCGAGCCTCGCTGGCAGACACTTCGCTGCGACCGTCCTTGAGGTTCGCAAGGCCGCCGCGGAGCGCCAAGTCGACACCGGGGTCGATCGTTTCGAGTGCGGCGATCACCGCATCGAGTTGGCTATCGCTGATTCCGACGTGCCGCACGCGCTCGCGCGGGGACGGAGAGTTGATGCTGGCTCCCATAAGGGTGCCTCCCTTCGTGCGGCCAAGGTGGCCGCGGTTGTGGTGGGTGGGCGGCATCGCCGCCCCGAGGTGCATGAGCGCCCGTGCAGTCAGTGCCGCGCCCTCGCGGGAGCGGGACAGAGCCTCCTAGTGGCAGGGGCTGCGTGGCCCTGCTGCCTGAGCCGCTCCTGCGGTCGTCGTTCATTTGCCGTCCGCGAGCTGCAGCCCCTGGAGCGCGATGTGCTCCACGCGCGCCCCTGGCTCGGTGCCGTCGCAGCCACGGGGATGCACGAGCACCACGAGATGCATTAGCGGCGAGAATGAGCCTTCGTATTCGATGGCCTGCTCGGCGGCTGGAGGGCGCGCGAGGATGCGCCCGAGGACCTGATGCAACCCCTCAGGCCCAAGGCGCTCCGCTAGAGCTGCACGAACAGTCGCCGCGAAGTCTCCTTCTGCGGCGCTGCGGCGTATCCAGTCAAACGCCCAGCCGGGGTCTCGGTTGCGCATCGTTGTCACCGTGACGGCGACCTGCCTGGCGGATGCTGCACGGGTCTCATCAGATGAATGGCTCAACGGGGGAACTCCTCTCGGTCAGACAGCAACGCCGACCTGCGGGATGCAGGGGCAGCTGTGGGTTGTGCGCGTCAGAGCACGACGAAACGACCGGCTGCCCAACCCAGCGAGAATCAATGCCGGGGTGCCGCTAAGGCGACGGAGAGCAACCGGGTACCGCGTCCGCGCCGGCGAGGGCATGAGGGGACGACAGCAGCCCGCGCCAGGAGAGGCACGGGCGAGAGATGCGGCCTATGACTACTGGGTGCTACAGGCCCCGACAAGCGGGGGAAGCCAGACACAAGGTCACGGCAACAAAAGAGAGGCAACTGTACTGCGAGCCTGTAGCTGAAACCGATCTACCCACAATCAATGCCAACAGCCACAAGGGCCAACGGGAGCCGGGAGACCCCATATCGAGGGCGGGTATCCAACAGGTGAGCAGTGAAGCTAGGAGCCTAGACAAGCAACAAAGAGACGGCGGGTCTCAAAGGGGACGGGGGGAGAGCGAGGGGTCGAGCCGAAGGAGGACACGACACACAGCCAAACACACAGATATCTAGTCGTCGTTTCGTTCTCTGCCGGTGATCGCCTGGTTTCCGCTCTCCTGTGCGGTTTCTCGCGCCTGCCCTCTGCCGCGGGTATGCCGTTCACCGGCAGAGTTGCTGCCCTCTTCCCAACGTGCTCGCCGCCCGGCGATTTTCCGCTTGCCAGAGCCACTTCTCCCTAGTCCTCCGGTGGTTTTACCGGAGGACTTTTCGGGGTTAACGGTTGAGCACGACGCCTCATCGTCTTCACCATCCAACTTGTCTGGTAGCTGGGCACGTCCTGAGAGGCCCAGCGGCCTCGGGATCGGGAGGACTGTGAGCGCATCGCCCTTCGCGTCGCGTTGCGGTTATGAACCGGCTGATCGCGGCGGGAGCCCCGACGTGGCGAGCTTGCGCAACGGTGAACTACCGACGACCTGGGCAAGCGAACCACAGATGCGCGGGCAGCGCTCCGTCGAGGACGCATCGCCGAGCGTTCCGAGTTCGCCAGGTGCCGTAACCTCAGCGGCGATTCTGGACTGACTCGGAGGCTCGGGCACATGGGCGTCCGGGGGCGAAGGCGTACTGCGGTCGGAGGGCAATCTTGCTTACCCTGCGTGCATGGCCAACACCCACGGCGAATACTGGGTGACGTTTGACTTTCTCGACTCGGAGGCGCGAGAGCTAGAAGAAGCGACCGCCTCGGCCGACGAGCGCGTTGGGGGCGTCGTGACGAGCGAACCCAGCAACGGGAGCGCAACTGCCGTCTTCCAGATCGAAGCGTTCAACCCCCAGCAGGCATATCAGGAGGCCGAAGGGCTCTACGCGACTCTTCGAGCGGACGCGGGCCTAGCACAGGCCGCCCCACTCGGCGGAACAGTCACAACCCTCAGGGAGCCGGTGATCGAGCCCTCCGCTCCACCGGCGCCCCCGCCGCCTCCGCCGATCTACCGCCGACTGCTCGACAAGGCGTATGCCCTTCACGAAGCCGGTGAGCACGAGTACGCCACGGTCGCCGCGCAGACCGCATGCGAGGTCGTGATCGCCGCCGCTGTGCGGCGACAGTTTGCGATGCAGTCCTCGATCCTGCTGCGCTCAGTCGAAGGGCTGATTGGCGGACGCTGGGCCATGACCGACAAGCGGGTCCGCACGGTATGGACGAGCCTCACCGGAGACAATCTAGGCGAGGCGGACTTCTGGCGGGACTACAACGCGCACATAGGCCGAAGAAACCAGATCGTCCACGCGGGAGGCACCGTTACCCCGGATGAGGCCGCAGCGTCGATCGCTGTCGCCGAGAAGGTCTGTGGGTACATGGTCGAAAACTCCTGATCGCAGGCCACTGCTTACGCCACGGGCACTGGCGAGAGGTCAATCTGCCATCGGTATGTCTGCGCCGGATCGCCCGCGAGACCCCAATACTCGGTGCCGGGTGCAGCCCTCGCGGCGGGAATCATCGTCTCGAGCAGGTCGTTGAACATTGGTGTGAGCCGTGCGATCAGGCGGTCGAGCAACTCGGCAGGATCAGCGTGGTAGCGACCGGGCGCATGGCTCTGGACACCCCACGCGTCCCGCCCGCCAAGCCGGTCGATTGCGGCGAGCATCGGCTCGGCGTCATCTGCAGGCAACTCGATCCTCGTCTCCACCTGTACCCGACCCCGCAATACCGCGATGGGATCGAGGAGGGCCGCGTGAATCGTGTTTCGCAGCTTCCTGAGCACCGTCAGCGCGTCGAGACGATTCTCGCCCCGGACCACAGCCGCCACACCAGGGCACACCTCGGCGACCTGCCCCAACCAGGCGGCCCGCTGCCAGCCAGCTTCGTATTCTTTGCTGTCGAGGCCGAGCACACTGTGCGCGAGCCGGGCTGACGCATCCACTGCGCCCATGATTGTGAGCAAGGCGAGGTCGAAGGCAGTGAGCGCCTCGAACGCGACATCGCTGTTCTGTGGCCGATTGAGCGCCCAGTACATCTCATCCCGCGCGACAAGCGTCTGCTGGAGCCTCCCGAAGATCGCCTGGGTGAGCTGAAGCGCGCGTGCGTCACCGTCCGCCCGTGCGCGCTCGCCCAGGTAGACAATCGAACCGAAAAGTCGCGGGACGAGCGAGATCACACTCCGCTGGTAGAACAGACCACGGTTCATCATCGACGTGCCAGTGCCGTCGAGACTCCGGTAGTCGATGAACTCGCCCTGAGCCCGCAGGTAGAGGCTGACCAGCGGGAGAGCCTGCTGGGGCGTTGCGACCAACAATCCGTACGCGACCTCCCATCCCACGCTGAATAGATAGGGGCGGGTGCTTATGTAAATGTCGGCCCCCGCCGCGACGGCAGCCTGTGCGGCAATAGCGTCGGCACAGCGGCGGGCTGAGGCAGTGGCCTCGTCAAGGATCGAGTACGCCGAGTCATCGCGGTCCTGCTCGGCCGCGTTCGGGAAGTCACCCCCGAACCCTGTGTCCGTGACCGATTCCCCGTCGTCCACGACCACGCTCCACGTGTGAACGTCGGCCTGATATCCCCTGACGACCACCCATCCGTGAACTGCGTCAGCTTCGAGCTCGCTGCCACGCGGGAGATCACGCGGCGGGCCGTCGTCGGCGTACCTCAGCAGGCGCACCATGTCGTGACTCAGCAAACCGCCGAGGAACACCTCCGGGCTGTGCAGGTCGTTCTCGTCGAGCTCGTCGATCAAGTCCGAGTCAACCACCACGGTCAGCGGCTCGAGCCCGGGTGCTGGCGAGAACGGAGTCACGGCCTCGTGCTGTGGCCCCCGCCCGCGCCGTGCGTGCGGGCCTCGTAGCGGCGTGAATCGAAGCATCCGGACTCTTGTCGAGTAGCGGCGGAGCTATTCGCTCGCTGCACCCTCGGTCCCGCCCTCTTGCTCAGCGAGAGCATCAAACTCAATCGCCGAGGGGCCTGCCTGGTCCCAACTGCCGTTCATGATCTCGTCATGGGGTACTGCCTTGTACTCCCCGTCCTGCCAGACGATGAAGTCGCCTGCCGCCAGCGCCTCGGTTTGCTGGCCGATGCGCAGGATTCCTGCGACGGCGACTTCTTGAATGTGCGAGACCCGACCATCAGGCGCATGCCATTCCTGGCCCCACCCGGAGCGTCTGGGATCGTCGGGCAACTCCTCAACGAACTGGGCGTCAGCCATCCGGCCACGATACCGCCACAGCTCAGTGCGCAGCCCCCTGGCGCTCCGCTGGTTGCGTCGCGGCGCGGGTGAGCCGCTCGGGGAAAAGCAGAACCCGGCTAAGGGTTAGCCGGCTGGTGCCTTCCAGTGCGTCGCGTGCGTCGGGTGGGAGCGCGGGCAGCATCAGCGCGCTTAGGTCTCCCTGGTGGAGGTCTCGCTCGACTGCGAAGAAGATGTGGTCGCGGGCGGGGTAGTAGCGGTCGTGTGGTGCGCTGCCAGTCACGCCGATGCTGCCTTTCAGGGTTTGGTCAGCGGCGCGGGCATAGGCGATCGCGGTGTCTGTGGTTGGGCAGACGAACACCACGACGGGCCGGTTGTCGAGCTGCTGATAGCGCCGGTTCTGTGTCCACCATGCTGTGAGGAACGCGTCGTACTTGGCGAACTTTGGGGTGTTGTGGGAGGTCTGGTTGGTGAGGTCCATCTCGATGAGCACATCGAATGTCAGCTGGTCCTCGGGGATGTGAATCTCAAGTATCGCGTCGGGCTCAATCCGCGCGAAGGCGGTGTTGTCCACGTCGAAGATCGCGATGTGCTTGGGGCGCGGGATGTCTTGCAGCGTGACGGGGTGGCGGCTGCGGCCGTTACCGACTTGGGGTACGGGGAGGGTGCCGGCTGGCCAGCGTGGGGTGCGCCACTTGTCGGTGGCGTAGGAACCGAGTTGCTCGTGCAGCTCGATCACCCATGAGAGGAGGTGCAGGTCGTGGCGGATGCGCCCGTCCTTCTGGACCTCCATTTCGCGGAACTCCCGTGAGAGGGGGATCGCGGCGGGCTGGCGGCGCTGCGCGACTTCCATCCCGTGCTTGCTCAGCGAGTACAGGTAGGGCAGAGCGCCGCGTGGCTGCTCGCGCAGGATGATCGCTCGGCGAGCCAGGAGGCCGTGGCGGTGCAGCTTGTCGTGAAGACGGGCACGCATCGTGCGCTCCGTGACACCGGGGGTCACAGCGCGGCGGATCATCCCCGGCAACGCCAAGCCGACGCGATCCAGCAAGGCGAGGATCGCGTAGTCCTCGTCGTAGAGGCGGGGTAGACGGGTGGATGGCGGTTTCTGCTCTGGATCGCGGACACCGAGCAGCGGATCGACATACGCCGCGAGTTCACGGATGCTTTCCGGCGCCTCACACTCTGCGTTGGGGGTTGTGGCGTTTGGCACGGCGCTCGCGCCCACGATCTTGCGCACCCGGCTCGGCTTGATCTCCGGGATATCGCCCGCTTCGCGGATGAGCGGCCGGACGTCCTCCCGGCCCGCCACCTCCCCAGGCGCTGCGGACACCGACGGCTGGCTGGTCTGCTCGGGTGCTGCCGGGGGCGGCTGTGGGGGCTGCTCGCGGCGCGCTGGCTCTGCCGAGCGCGGGGCGACGGTCGCTCCGGCGGGCCGCTCGACTGGCTGGAGCGGCTCCGGGTGGCTGGGCTGTGGTCGGGTGAGGGAGCTGCTGCCTTCCCGCCGGTAGGTCTTTGGCAGGATCTCCGGGTAGGGCCCGACCTCCCCTTCGAGGCGTCGGAGGTGGTGTTGGGCCCATGCGCCGCCGCGGAGCTTGGGGAACGGGTAGGTGCGCCCGAAGAACCTTGGAGCGCGCGCCCCACCGGCGATCCATGATGCGAGGCAGTACCAGACCTTCAGGTACAGGGATTGCTCGGGGGTGACGCCCATCAGCTCCCGGGACTCCAGGTCCGCGCGGATCATCGTCTGGTAGACCGACATCGCGATCCGTGTTGCTGCCTCAGCGTCCTCGGGCTCCCCCAGCCGGAATAGGCACCGGGATTGCATGAGATTGGTGACGCCCTTGCGGATCTCTTCGGTGATCGACGCTGATTCCGCGCCAGCGCCGAGCTGGCTCAGGTATTGGATGCCCATTGTCATCTCCAGGCCGGCCTCGCGGTGCGTCGCGGCTTGCTTGATGACGTTGCGCTTGGCGATGTACCCGGCCTCCTCACAGTGAACGGGCACGCGCGCGCGTTCCTCGGGTGGGAGGTGGACTTGTTGTTGCATCAGCGCGTGCAGGCTTTGGAAGAGGAAGTGCATGCAGACCTGGGCGTTCTCCTCACCGACCGCGGCCATGTTCGCGTCGACGATCAGGATGTCCCTGGCCTTCACGATCTCCGCAAGGCGAACATCGACGGGGTGGTTGAAGAATCGTCGTAGCGCCGGGGCGGCGAGGATCGTCTCGATCTTGTTCCTGGGTGGGTCAAGCCGCTGGTAGGTGTTCGACCGGTTGTTTTCGAGCTCTTCGGGGAGCACCTTCGCGAAGAACTCGGTGGTGTGGTCGAGGTCCGCGTACTCCTGGCACGCGTTCGCGGCCTGTTGGCGAAGATCGTCACGGCCGGGGAGCAGCAGCGCGAAAACGTCCTCGAACATCGCCAGGCCACCGTGCTTGTGGCCGAGCGCCAAGGCTCCAATTACCGCGTGATACAGATATCTGCGACTGGACTGGAAGACTTGTCCCTCGGCGGTGTCGCTGATCGCCTGCACGATGTTGTCCGCGACCGCGGAGGCTTGCTCGGAGAGCCCGCGCTGGGGGTCCAATCGCAGCGGGGACATGCCGAACATCGGGCGGCCGAGGTCCAGATACCAGACCCGCTTGCCGCAGCTGGGTGGTGTCAGCTCAAGGCACAGGCGCGCGAGCTCGCTCTTGGGGTCCATCACGATCGGCGCCGCGTTGGGGTCCCTGATATCCGACTGGTAGAGCCGCAACATCCCCGAGGTCTTCCCCGACCCTTGGCCACCCACGAACAGCACGCCGTACTTGCGATCGTCCGGGTGCAGGTACACCGGGCCGTTCGACGCGCGCAGCAAAGGCAGCATCGGATAGTCCAGCGCCCGCAGCACGCCGGCAGGCTGACCCTGGCCCGGTACCCATAGCGGCGGGGTACTCTTGGCCTCCCGGCGCGTTCTCCCCGAACGGCGTTCGTCGGGCACCTGCAGTGGGAGTGTCGGCCGCTCGGATGGCAGGGTCGGTGTCACGGTGAACCGCCCTGGTCGGGGTCCTCTGGGGGTGGTAGCTCGGGTTGTGGGTCATCCCGCGCGAACCCGACCTCGGGTGGAGCTGGGACCCTTGGCAGCGCGAGGCGCCGCACGGGCACACCCTTCATGCGAGCGCCGGGCAGCTCGACCAGGTGCGCAATGTCACTGGCGGATACCAGTGTCCGCAGCGTCGGCGATGGCAGCAGCGGCGGGTAGCCGGTCGGGAACCGCCGGCGGTATAGGTCCTCGCGGACGATCATCCAGCGGCGCTTGAGCCTGTTCTCTCCCCGCCTGCCCTGCAGCGCCGCTGAGACGCGGTTTGCGTTCTCGCGGCTGTCAGCGACCGCGACCTGCACCTCAAACCAGAACCACGAATGATCCTGTGCCTCGGACGCCGCCGTCATCTCCGCGCGGTTGAGCGTGCTCATCAGCCCCGCATCGCGCGTAAACGACTCGCGGCGCGCGAGCTTGTTCTCGTGCCGGCGGAACCGCTCGCGTGCCAGGCGCTCCACCGTGACCGCGCAGGGAGTGAGCTGGAAACGGACAGTGCTGGGTACGGCTAGGGCAACTTGAGCCTGCGCGATTGCTTCCAGCGGGCTTGAGGAGGCGCGCTCGGTGTCATCCACGATCGGGTAGACGAAGCTGCGCTCCTTGCGGTAGCGCAGGACATGACCGGGCGTCGGGATCACGCCAGTGATCTCTTGGGGTGGCCCGATGAACTCGTAGCCAACGCGGATGTCGGGGTACGCGCCGCTGATGATCCCGTCGACGCTTGAGACGAGCGCCGTCTCGCACCGCACGCACAGCACCCACTCCGGTTCGCCGCCCTGGCCGGGGCCGTAGTGCGCCTCGAACGCGATGAACGGCTGCCCATCGCGGGCGCGCTGCTCGGGGAACTCCCGCACAGCGTTCCCCAAGGCCTCAATCATGTCGATGAGGTCCTGCGGCTTGGTCTCGTCGTGCATCGAGAGCTTCAGCTCGTACAACCCGTACTCGCGGCTCAGACGGTTCGCCAGGCGCCGGCGCACGAGATACACCACCCACCCCGCGAGCGAGAACACGCTCAGCAGGCCGCTGACCCCGAACAGCAGGAGGATGTGCCCGAACGTCAGCCACCCATGATGCGCCGGCGCGGTGGCTATCTTCGCCGGCGTCGTGGCGGGCGGCATGGGGGGTTTGGCTGGGTGTATGGCGAGGTGGCTGACGCGGGGGATCAGCACCACGAGCATCACCACGGACATGAGGAGCCCCAGCAAGATGAGCAACACGTGGCTTGGGCGAGGGCGGACCATCAGACCCACAGCTCCAGCACCGCGGCGAGCGTGAGCAGAACGAGCACCACCGCGAGCCGCGCGGCGCACGCCTTCAGGGACGCTCGTTCGCGGCGCACGTCGATGTAGAGCGCGATCAAAAGCGCCCACGCCGCCATCTCAACCGGCCCATCCGGCAGGAACACCCGCAGCTGCCGCGTGCCATAGGCGCCAAGCAGGACCCCCGCGAGGGTCGCTGTGCCGAGCGCCCACACACAGACCAGCGCGTCACAGACCCGCAGCAACAATTGCTCAAACCACGCCGTGAGCCAACGCGCCCCCGATGTGGTTGCCTGCGTGAACTTCGCGCAGACGAGGAACACCACGAACCCGAGCAGTATCCGCGCGTTGTGCAACCAGATCACCAGGGCCTGCCGCGCCTCATGCGGCACGACCGCGAAGTGCACAGCCAGGATTCGCCGGGCCGGCCCGGCGAACGCCAGGTGCGTCGAGAGCGCCACGGTGAGGGTGAGCGCCAACAGCACGCCCACCAAACGCGCGGCCCCTGCTCGGCGACGATGGCGGGCGGAGGTCATCGTCTCAGCCACCAGCCGATCGCCTGCAGCGTCAGGTCTGCTTCCTCGGCAGCCCGCGCCACCGGGGTATGCGCGAGGTCACCTATGCGGGGCATCAGCACGAGCGGGGCGCGGCGCTCGGCGGCGAGATCCCGCAGCGCCGCGATCGGGGGCTTGGGGGTGGAGACCTCGGCGCGCGCCACGATCAGCTCCCGGCACGAGAGCGCCTTGACGCGCGCCAGTGTCCTTCTGGCGCGCGCTATCGCACCAGCGGTCGCGGGCAGCACCCACGCGATGTGGGTGGCCTGCGCGAGCGCGATCTTCTCCGCGTCGCGTGCGAGGGTGCCGCCGTCGAGGACCGTCAAGGCGTGCGTGGCGCGGGCGTCCGCGAGGACCCTCCTCAACCCTGCGGTGTCCCCCGCAATGGTGAACTGCGGGTCGCCCGCGATCACCCGCAATCCGCCATCGGTGGCCGCGTACAGTCCTCCGGTAAGTGGCTCGCCGGCGGCGAGGCGCTGCGCGGCGTCCGCCAACGTACGCGGCGCGCTGACGCCTGTATAGAGCGCGAGGCCGGCGGTCGGTCCGCCCGTGTCACACACCAGGACTCGTCCTTTGGATTGCGCGGCGGCGGTAGCGGCTATGAGACACGCGAGGGTGGATGCGCCGGCGCCACCGCACAGCCCCACGACCTGCAACAACGGCCCTGGGGTCTGGGCGAACGACAGGCCAGGCACGGAGCGCCATCCGGCGCTGCCACGCTGGCGGCGGCGTGTAGAGGCGCGCGGTCCTCGCTGGGTGAAAGAGAAGGGGCTCATCGCCTGTGGGTCCGGTTGCTGTTTTCACCACGGCTAGGATTGGGGTTGCCATTGCGCGACACTCCACCCTCCGCGAACCCGTTGGACCGCGGCGAGGGTTACGTGATAGGTGGCCGCCAGCCCCGCATATTCCTGACTGCCACCGGCTTCCTCCCTCGTGACAACTACGTACTGGCCTGGGGTGCCGCCGAGGAGTGGGCTGATCGAAAGGACGCTCCCCGTGTTGTAGATCCGCGCCCGCTTGAGCGTGGAGTCGCGCCGGGTTTGCTGGGCGGCCTGGAGCTCCGCCGCGCGGGCTTCACCGACAGTGACCCCGGCGAGCCTCATCTGCTGGGCGGCAAGCGTCCGGTAGCTCCAGTTGACATACATGGCGGCGACCTGGCTGATCGCCCCGGTAGGTGTGGATGCGGGCCGCCTTGGGGGTGCTTCAGGGGAGCCCTGGGGTATGGTCCCTTGGCTCTCGCCAGGGTTCGCCGCGCTACTCACTTGGGTTCGCGTGGGGTGCCCGCCGAGCTGTCCGGCGAGACCGCAGCCGGCGAACAGCAACGCGCACCCGACGGCCGCGATGAGGGTGAGAGGGAGTGTGTGATGCGTTCGGGTCATGGTTTTGCTCCTGGTTAGAGGCCGGGTGGGTGGCGGACCACCCACTGAGCCCAGTTGGGTACGTGGTCGAGGACTCGCCATCGCGGGCCGCTCTTGCCCTGGTTAGGGCCAACGTCTGTGCCGTTGAAACTCGTGTCGAACCGCAAGCCCGCGACATACATGAAGGCGTGCTGGGAGTTCGCGTAAACCGTCACCCACTGGCCGGGGCCGGGTTCACCGTAAGACTCAAGTTCACCTGAGTCCTGTGCGCTGCCACCGAACACACCGCCGGCGTGAAGCACGAACGACACGGCCGATGAGCAGTCATACGCCGGCTGAACCTCGCTCAATGGAGGGCCGTGCGCTCCACCCCAGGCATACGGCTTACCGGTCAGCTCGTTCCCAGCGGCGACCATCGCCTGCACCCGTGCTGGTGCTTCGCGTGGTGCCGCGGCCAGCCCGTCCGAGAGGACCTGCGCGGACTGCGCCGCGGTCAGCGGCAGCGGCCCTTGCACACCCTGGCACCCCGAATCTTCACCTTCAGTTTCACTGTTACTTTCGGTGGCGGCCGTGTTGGGGGTGGCTTCGAGGATGTTCCCGGCGCCCGCCTTTGCGACTGGGGTGACGGTGACGTGGCGTGATCCCCAGGCGGTTTGGTCGTTGCGGCCTCTCCAGTCGTAGATGTCGATGTGCTTGCCGGTGATCGCGCTGCCGGTGTCGGCTGCTTGGAAGGTGATCGCGTCGTTCCCGAAGGGGTTGGGTGAGACGTGCACGTAGCTGCCGAGCGCGATCACCTTCGGGTCCACGGCGATGATGTACGCCTGCTTGTCTGGTCGCAGGTCGATCCTGGTGGCGGTTACACCCGTCCCCTCGATCCCTTCCCACGGTGGCCCGTAGGAAGTCGCCAGCCATTCCCCGCCACCAGCCGGCGGCGGCACGCTGGCGGTGCAGGACGCCGCGGAGGTGGGGACGATGATCGCGATAACCGCGACCACCAGACCAACGACCGTCATGGCTGCTGCCATCAGGCCGAGGAGGACCCCGGCAATCCACCGTGTGTGAGTGTCATCTTGCACGGAGTCAGCTCCTCGTTTAGCCGTCTGTTCCGCGTGGGACACCGGCTCTCGCGAGCTCGCGGATCGCTAGCCACACCTCGCCACCGCGCGCGTCGATCATCCGGTCGCGCTCAGGCACATCCCGCAACGGCTCGCTGGTGAAACACCAGTACTCCGTCGGACCCAACGGCAGCGTCGCGCGGCCCGAGCCGCGCGTCCCGTTGCGCCAAAAAAACTCCGAGTAGCGGCCCTTCACAGTCTTCAGATTGCTGACGATCAATGCCTGCTCATCAGGCAGCGCGAGGGCATCGCGGGCGGACGCCAAAGCGCTGAGCGCTTGGCGGAAGAACATCGTCATCGCGGCGTTACGCAGCAGGGCGGCGCCGTACTCAGTAGCGAAATCCGATAGGAGCTGTGAGAGGACGACGAGGAACAAGCCGGCGTGGCGTGCGCGTCTGGCGAGATCGTTGACGTGAACCCCGGCCTCCGGGCCTGCGACCTTGTGCCACGCCTCGTCGATCACGAGCATGCACAACAAGGCGAGGATCGGCACGCCGGGCTCGCCGACGAGGTGGGCGTGCTTGGCGCGGTGGCGCGCGACCGCCCGCGTCACGTACTCAACCAACGTGAACATCACGGGGCCAAGGACGACCTCCGGGCACTCTCTGGTGTCGAACACCACCAGTGGGCTGTCTTGGGGGACGTTCGTCTCGCGGTCAAGGAGATAGCTGTAGGACCCCTCGCCGCAGAACTCACCCAAACGCTCGGCGAGGTTCCGCAAAGCTGCTGCGATCTCGACGGCACCGGCGGTCTTTTCCTGTTCAGCGCGGGCGAGGAGAACGTCACGCAGCATCGACTCGCGAGCGCTGACACCCTGCTTGTGCGCGCGTGCGTATACCTCACGGATCGCGGTCCCAAGGTGCGAGCGCTCGAGGACGGTAAGGCCCTCCTGGCCCATCATCGTGGAGTGCAAAGCGACGAGGAACGCGACCTTCTCCCGCGGCACGATCCCCTGGTCAGGTGTGTCCCACGCGTTGATCGCCCACTCCGAAGCCTCCGAGCCGATGTCTACCTGGCACGCCCCATGCACCAGCCGCGTCAAAGTCAGGTAGTGCCCCGCGCGGTCGATCACGAACACCGGGCCGATACCCAGTGCGATGCACCGCGCGATGATCGTGTTCACCGCCGTCGTCTTCCCCGCACCGGATTCGCCGCTGATGACGAGCGTGTGGTTGTTGTGCGTCCGGTCCGCGGGGTTCAGCAGTTGCAGGGTGCGCCCGGGAGAGCTGAACGCGAACGGGATACCGGTCGGGCTGCCACAGCTCGTCCCCACCAGCGGCACGCAATCACCGACGTTGCGCGTGGCATACGTGCAGGTGTAGCCCGCCACATCCCGCCCCAAAGGCAGCGTCGCTGGCCACAACGTCTTCTGGTGATGAGCACCCCTGTTCACCGAAGCATCGGAGTTGCTCTCCAGCTGCTCAGCGCAGAAATCGACTGCCTCACCCAACGCCGCGAGATCAGGGTCAGGACCGCACGCCCGCAACGTCAGGTAGATACCTGTTTGGAAGAGGCTGGTCCGCTCGTGGCCGGCCATGTCCCGCAGTAGGTGTGAGACCTCCTCCTCCTGGGCGTAACGATCCCAGTCGGGGACCCTGCCCCTCGCCTCGGCGCCGCGATTGACGGTGAACACGCGGCGATAGCGCATCTTCAGGCGGCTCCGCTCACGGCGGCGGTCGAGCGCCCTGACGTGCACGGACAGCGCGAACGGCTCTCTGGCCATCATTGACCCCATCAGCCACCCCAGCCTTGTGTTATCCGCCGTCGTGGCTACCCAGATCGTCTGCTCCACATCACGGTCGATCTCGACGTTGTGAGCTGAGCGGTCGAAATCCATCGGGGACTGCGCGAGAACGCCACGCAACCGGCGTGCGACCTCGACCGCCTCCGCGCTTTCGACCTCGCGGTCAAGCTCACCGAAAACCTCCGTGGCGGGAGGAGTGGATAGCCCGCGGTCCGCACGGGTGGGGTTCATGCGACACCACAAAAGCGACACGAACTCCTCGCCGTTCACGAGACGTGTCGGCAGTGACAGTGTGTCGAGCTCCGAGCGGATGCTTTCGGTGAAAGCAAGGCTCTCGCGGACCGCGCGGCGGTGCGCTTTCAGCTCCCGCGCCAGGGGTGCGGTTGGTAGCCGTCCGCGGCGCGAGCGTAGTTCCCGCAGCAGCGCGTAGCGGCCACGCCGCACCGGCAGATACGGGCAGATCACATAAAAGGACGTCTGCACCGCGGCTTGGTAGTCGGCGTGCAGGCGCAGTGACTCCTCAAGCGCCCCATACAGTCGCCAGCGGGACACCGACAGCGGGTCCACGTCCTCCCCAGCTAGTTTCTCCGGTGGTTTGCCCGCCGCATACGCGACTTCCTTGCGGGCGGTAGCGAGAACGTCACGGAGGTTGATTGGCCTTGACTGCACATAGAACTGCAGGCTCTGCTCGGCCCGCAGCCGCGAGAGCAGATGGCAGTAGCCGTTAGCGATATGCCGGCGGTCCTCTACGGAGAGGATCAGCGGGTTGGGCGGTATCACCTCAATCACCCGGACAAACGCGCCCTCACTGGTGACCGCCAAGCCTGTCCGGTCGATCGCCTCCAAGGCGAGCAGCTCGCCCGCTTCTCTCATCTTCTGCGGATCGACCGTCCCGCGTCTTAGAAGTCCCATATCGCCTCCAGGTCGCGGGCCTGCATGTCCTCATCCACACCACGGCGCTGGCCGTCACGATCCCCTTCGATCACATACCCCTCACCATCAGGACCGGGGCCGGGCACATACCGCCCTTCGCTGAGACGGTCACGCACACACGCGCGCAAGAAAAGCCACACGTCGAACTCGGTGGTACTCGCCAACAGCACCGCGCCCGCCGGAATCGTCGCGATATAGATGGAAAGAAAAAGAGTCGGATATGCCCCGAACGGCGACACGTACAACGCGAACACCAGCCCGCACAAAAACCCGCAGGACAACCCGACGATCTGAGGGATCGTCAATTCCGCGATCCTCATGCGATCCGAGAGATGCTTGTAAGCAGGATTCATCAGTCACCTCTGCCGCTACGCAATGAAGAAATCCGGAAGGTCGTCAACGCCACCGCCGATGTCGCCCTCCACCGCACCGCCGCCGGCGTCGGACTGGTCACTCGCCGGCTGTTGCCTGTCAGTGCCGAGGCTGTCCGCGTCCTCGGGCGGGGCCTGCGTATCAACGGACTGCGGTCGCGACGCCACGGTCGTTTCATCACCGGCTCCTCCAGCCTGACCGCCGCCGGAGGGCTTCTGTTCGCCGACCGGCTTTTCACCGTCAGTGGAGCCGCCGGCTCCCCGTGTATCGGAGGGCTCTGGTTGCGTGGCGAGTGCGCGCATCGCCTGGCCGATCCCTTCGTCTACCTCCTTGCCGCGAGCACTGCCTACTGTCATCAGCGCGTCGCGTTGCCCCGCGTTCAAGGACGGAGAGTCGATGTTGTGGGCGAGCATGTCGCGGAGCTTCAGCGGCTCTTTCTGGTGAAAAGCCGCAATCGCTCGCTGTGTCTCCGGTGGGAGCGCAGCCATCGCCTGCGCCACCCCCTCCGGCGCGATGCGTTCATCCTGCGAGCGGGTGAACATCTGATAGCCGTCCGCGTCGACCTGCGCCCAGTTGGTCTCCGGACGCGCCACCCCCGGAAGGTCGTAGTCCTTCACCGACCCTCCGTCGCTCCCAGAGCTCCCACCCGTCGCGGCGGTTTCGTCAGCGGGCTGGCTCTCCGCGGAGCCTGGGCGTTGACTGTCACCGCTGCCTGTGGTGCTCTGGCTGCGCTTGGCGCGTTCTCTCTTTGAGTCCTCTCTGTAGGCGCTGTCACCGAACACGAAGCGCCCGGCGAGGCTTCCGTCGCCTGGCCCGCTGGGAGGCTGAAACCCGCTGGGCAGCGAGTCGATTGCGCGCTGTGCGCCCGCGTTCCCTGCCGCTGCGGCGCCGGCTACCGTCTGTGCGGCGCCGGTGGCCGTGCGGCTTGCGATCATCCCGAACGTCAGGGTCCGCCACACACGCCATCCGCCGGACCCGCCGTGCGGGCCGATCATCGCGGTCTTCATCAAAAACCGCGGGATCGTGATGCACAACAACATCAACGTGATCCCCGCCAGCGGCCGGATAATCACCGTGTCAATAAGACTGTGAGTACCAGTCCAAGTGAGGATGTCTGCGTTAACCGCTGCTGAGAGGGCGAACAGGATCGCCCACACACACGGCACGATCAACCCGACCATCAGCGCCTTCATCGCGGCCCCGGCGATCCAAGCGAACTCCGGGACCGGCCACAACACCGCAGCGAGCGGCATCGTCACATACAAAAATATCATCATCACCGACAACAGGACCTTCATCCACAACAGCGCGATAAACACAATCGCGGCGATGAACCCAATAAGGATCACAAAAATGAGGCCGACGCCCGTACTCAAAGCGAACGCGCTGGCACCGACGACGAGCGCCGCATCGAACAGCAGCGCAACGTTCTTCTGAACGCTGCCGCTGTTCAGCAGCGCCGAGTTGAACATCCCCGGGATCTGGCTTACCTCGTGAAAGATCCCCGGCCACAAGATGATGAACCCGACGGCACCGACGACGCGGACCAATCCCTGCAGCGCCTCGAACCCACCCGACCCGCTATCGGTCAGGCCAGCAAGGTAATAGCGGACGATCGAGAGGGTGAGGACGGCCGAGAGCATCCCGGCAGCGAGCGCGACCGTCGTGTGCTCCAGTTCCGCGACATGCCCTGTCTCAAACGTCGGGGTAGCGAGCAGCGCGGTGATTACCCCGCTGATGAATTTCGCCTCGATACCACCGAAAATCGCCTGCAGGATCTTCAGCAGAGCGCTTAGCACAGCGTCCGCGGGATGCAAGATCGCGCCGCCGATCGTTTCGGCCGTGTGAATGACCGGACCGATGACTGGGATTTCCGCGTGCGCGGTAGCGGGTTCGCCGAGTGACACGGCGAGCGCGAGCAGCGCCACGAGCACGAACGCGCCGGTTACCGCGACGCCGCGCCCCTTGTGGTGGGTTGCGGGCACGTCGTCGCGGACGGCTGGCACGATCCTCCGGCGCACACGGCTGTCAGCTGCGGCGAACACAATCGGCCTTAGTTGACGAGCCCCGTCGCGCTGGCCGCGAGGGCGAGCGCACCAATAGTTCCGGCGATGATCTTCAGCGCGTTGCGGTTGCCGAGCATCAGCGCACCGGCACCGAAGATGAGCGCTACCGGCGCGACTGCGGCGAGCGCGATCAACAACGGTTCAGACAGCGACGCCATGAACTTGGCGAACTTCGCGACGCCTTCGACCTTCGATGAGTCCGGGACACCGAGATCCGACTTGAACAAAAATGGCAACAGCGGCGTCTTGCAGACGACGATCGCCGCGGCCTCCCAGAGACTCACGAGCACCGCAAGGCGCAACAGCGCACGAGCTCGTTCGATACGTGAATGGGACTGCATTGGTTTCCTTTCCGTTGGGACGTGAATGCCGGCCGCACCATGCGGCTAGCGCTCGAAGGTGAACTCCCACCCGAAGCCCGCGCAGGGGTCTACGGCCGCCTAAACTGGAGGCGGCGGAGACGGTCTTGAGCGACCGTCACTGGCAAGGGAGAAGTGCTCTAGCCGGATGGACTACGCGGCCGTGTGACTGGCGAATCGCAGACGCGTGTGGTGTGAGATCGCCTCAGGCGGCTTGACCGACCGGCAACAGCACATGAGCTTGTTCAGTTACGTGGATGGGATTGCATTGGTTTCCTTTCCGTTGGGACATGAATGCCGGCCGCACCATGCGGCTAGCGCTCGAAGGTGAACTCCTCACCCGAAGCCCGCGCAGGGGCCACGGCCACCTGAGCTGGAGGCGGAGACGGTGCTTGAGTGACCGTCACTGGCAAGGCAGAAGTGCTCTGTGTGACTGGCGCGGCGCTCGTTCGCGTGTCATGTGTGGTAACCGGGTGGGCTGCGCGGCCGTGCGTATGCGATGCGGCAGTCACACGTGTGGTGTGAGATCGCCTCAAGCGGCCAGGCCCGCCGGGCACAGCGCTGCGCACCGTCTTGGCACGCGGCTGTGCGCTCGGTCGGATGAGCGCGGGGGACGCGGTGCTCTGAGTGTCAGTCACACTCGGCGCGGGGATCGAGTTGCCGCCAGAGCGCGCGAGCAGAATCAACATGAACACAGCGACCGGCAGATACCGCGCGAACGGACGGGCGCGTGCAAGCAGGCTCCGCACACGACGCTCGACACCACCGGCGGTGCCAGTGGCAGCGGGCCGTATTTTTGGCCTGCGGCGCGGCCGGGCCTGCCTTGCGGCAGGCCGAGGTGTGACCCTTACACGACCGTCACCGATATCGGTGTCAGGGTCGCCAGCAGGCTCGTCAGGGTCAAACAGATTGTGGGTAGAACGGTCCAGCATTTCGACGCCTCCAGATCGGGACTGGAGGGCTGTCGGAGCGAACCGCGGTTTACCCCCATACTTCTTTTAATAATTTTCTAGCCCACAAACAGGAGGCGCTCAGCGTTCAAACTGGAGCTCCCTGGCTGCCTTGCTGACTTGGCCCGAGCCACCAGTGCTCGCGGACGCAGGCTGGGCGCTCGCTGGACGCGCGGGAGCTGTGCTCGGCGAGGGTTGACGTTCAAACCCGAGTTCCCTGATCGCCGCTGCCTCCGCGTGACCGACAACGACACGACCGCCGGAGCTTGTCCTCGAGCGAGGGTAGCCGCGAGCATGACGGACGACACGCCGAGCGACATGGGTGGTCGAGAAAATGGGCTGGGTGGGCACCAGACCCGCGACCTGTGTGCTGACCCCGCTCACAGCGGGCCTGGCAGGCGGATGACGGGGCTGGCGGCCAGAGTGGCCACCGACGCTTACCGCCGCGACGCCTGCCACCGCGAGCACAGCCGCACCCTTCAACACCGCTCCCGTGCTGAGCGACCCAAGCCAGCCACCGCCGGCGACTCCGACGCCCGCGCCACCCTGGACGGCCGTCGCGGCGCCCGCCGCGCCACTGTGGCCAGAGCTGAGCACCTTCTCCAGGTGCGCGAGAATCCCGGCCTCGTGGCCACCCGCCGGCATCAACGGCAGGCCCATAGGCGGCATGACCGCTGCCAGGCCACGCAAGCACATCACATAGCGCCGGCACGGCGCACAGGTCTCGATGTGCGCCGTAGCGCGACTGTGATCCCGGTCCTCCTCGCTCAGCACACCGAGCGCGAACGCACGCAGCAGCCGCGTCCACTCACCGTCCCCGCAGCCCCGCGCGTCGATGCTCGCGATGACCCCGCCCAATTTCAGGGTCGCCGAGTCCATCAGTCGCTGCAACGCCGATTCCTCCATACCGAGCATCTCGCCGGCCTCTCGCCGGCTGTACCCCTGGATCACGCACAGGCTGACCGCTTCGCACTCCTTCGCGTTCAGGCGCTCCCGAAGTCGCCTGATCAAGCGCTGCAACTTCAGACGGTCATCCAACTGCTCGATGAAGTCCTGCTCGCCCGGGCGCTCCTCAATCTCCACGTCCGCGTACTGGCCGGTCCGCAGTTCGCGGTAGGTATCGACCGCGCGCCGCCAAGTGATCTCGATCAGCGTCGCCGTGAGGCTCCTGATCTCCTCCCCCCGCTTGATCAGCTCCCATACGCCGTTCCACGCCAGGCAATACGCCTCTTCGACGTCCGAGCGATCCATCTGCATACGCCGCGCCGCCAGCCGCGACTGCACAGCCCGCAGCACCTCGCCTTCAAGCTCGCGGTAATGCGCGTTCACGGTAGCGTCCGCCTGCTCCGCCAGCGACTTGTAGTAGAGGCTGCTCACGACTCGTCACCCGGTCATCCTCAGCGAAAGGCAGTCGCACAGCTCGGTAAAACGCACCGAATGACGGCCGTTCGAGTCACGGGCCGGTCCCGCAGGTCCCTTCAGGGACACCTCGGCATCCTCCCGGCCCGTCGTCGAATCCCTTGTGTCTGAGGCGAATCCTCCAAGATCAGCAATGTCAAACTGATGCGCTCCCCGGTTAAGTCGGCAAGCACCGCCGCGAGCTTGAGGAGCGCCAGACAGGATCATCCACCAGCCTCGCGGCGCTCAGCCAGCCGCTACCGCTGGACGGGGGCAACGCTCGACCCCCGGGTCCTCACAGCAAGCAAACGCACACGGGTTCAGCTGGCCGCCAGCGACCGCCGACAAGCTCGCGCGCACCGTCATCCATGCGCCGGCATCAGCGTCCGGCGGCAGCAACCGCCTCGGGAACACAACGCAACGCGCCGGGTGCCACTCCGGGAACACGAGGCAACTCTCGCCCCCCTGAGAGCCCACCAGAACCGCCCACGTCCGGTAGCGGCGCGCAGACCACCCCAAGAACACGTAGTAGAGCCCCTCGCCGTCAACGCGCGTAGCCGTCAACCGCAAGGCAGTGCTCTTCACGCGCCCCCCAGCGCTATCGAGGCGCCGCCCATACACCGTCCCGTCCGCAGCGACCCTAAAGACCACGAACGGCCGGCGGCGCAGACCATACCGCGGCCAGAACCGCTGTCCGACCAGGACACGCACGGGATGACACGGCGGCCCATACCCGCCATCGCTGACCGACGCAGCCGGGCTCCGAGCCCGCCTCCGAGCACCATGACCGTGAAGCTTCTTGCCCGCAGCTGCCATCTGAGCACCATAAGCGGCGGGTGTAGACAAACTCCCCGTAGCCCACATCGACAGAGCGCCAACACCCACTTGGGCTGAACGCCTAGCCGGATGCTCGGCATTGCGGACGCCGGAACCAGGCGGGACCCCTACATATATCTGCTCAACCGCGCCCAAGCTCGCGTTGAGCATCGCGAGCCGTGCTAGTGGCCGTTATCCGGATTTCTTTAACCTGCGGATAAAGGTAACACTCACCCTCAAGAGCAGGTTTGGCTAACCGTCAAGCATAGGTTTACTCAATCGGACTTATGCTCACTCGACAGGCTGGTCTTACCGTTCAAATGCGTATTCGTTCTGTGTAGGAGGCGACGATGTGCGGGATGAGGTGCGCCGCGGCTGCGCTTCGGTGCTGCTCGGAAAACTAGCGTGGTTCGATGAGGTAGCAGACAGGCTGACCGTCGCGGCAACGGCGGTATGGTGGGGTCTTGAGGATGCGGACCGCTCGAAGCTGAACTCTCGATTGGCCCCGCCGGCTGAATGACTGTGCGACCGGAAGGCTCTTCTGGATTGCGGACGCTTAGCTGGCTGGTGTGGCGAGAAGGTCCCCAGCCCAGCCGGGAATCTGGAAAGATCGTTCGCGGCAAACAGCGAGCCGAGAGGCGCGGTGTGCGCGTCGGAAGCCAGGGGCGCTTCACGCGCGAGACTGTGGCGAGCAACACCGTGGGAGCGATGCCCAACGGCGACGGCATGGATCCCCGCCGCCAGGAGACCAGCCACAGCGACGCCGGCGGCTCCCTTGGCGACGATCCCGGCTCCAGCTGGCCCCAGAAGACCGGAGCCGCCAGCGGCGCCCGCGCCGACACTCCCTTGCGCCGCCGCGCCCGCAGCTGCTCCGCCGTGACCTCCGCCGAATAGCGCTTCGAGATGCGCGACCAACCCCTCATGGCCGCCAAGCGGCATAAACGGCAGCAAAGGCGGGGTGATCGCAGCGATGCCACGGAGCCCCAGCACGTAGCGTCGGCACGCATCGCAGCTCTCGATGTGGGCCTGCGCTCGGGCGTAGTCACGGTGATCCTCGGCGAGCAACCCAAGCGCATAATCACGCATCATCCGAGTCCACTCGCTATCACCACATCCACGACTGGTGATGCTCGCAACTACAGCCCCGATCTTCAGCGTCGCTCCGTCCATGATCTTCTCCATCCGGCGCGGCGAGATACCGAGACGCCTAGCCGCCTCAGGACGCGTGTACCCATGGATCAACGTCAAACTGACCGCGCTGCGCTCCTGTTCGTTGAGTCTCCCCTTGAGCCTCGCGATGAACCGCCGAAGCTTGACCTGATCATCGATCTGCTGGTCGATGTCGAAGTCCGCTCCCCGCTCCTCGACCGGCACGTCAACGTGCTGGGCAGGCGCCGCCGCGCGATATGCGTCGGTGGCTCGACGGAAGGTGATCTCCACGAGCATTCCCGTGAGATTGCGCACCTTGGTTCCGCGCTTGATCTGCTCGCAGACGCCGTGCCACGCAATGTTGTAAGCCTCTTCCAAATCAGAGACGTCCAACCGCATTTTCCGCGCCATAAGACGACCACGAACAACCCCAATGACATCGCCTTCCAGCCTCTTCAGGTTGGCACTAGCAAGAGCATCCGCCTCGCGAGCAAGAGACTGGCGGTCCCTCATCGCGTCCTCTCCTCATCAATCTCAGACTCAGAGGCGCTATGAACGAGTCGAGCCAGAGCAAGCACGATTCCGCGCTTTCCAAAGCCGGGCGCAGCTCGCTGCGCCGGTCATCGACCCGGCCCACTCCGCCGGCATGTTGTCTCGGTGTGAGGTCTCCACCGTGTACGACCCTCCGCATTACGCCGAACTTCTCCCCGGACCGATGATCCTCCAATTCGCAGCGATGTCAAACGTAGTTCTGAGCCTACGCATCGGCACCGAGCCAGGTTCCACGGTGATCCCACAATCGGCCCGTCGGCGGTGCGATGAATCGACGTACCCATACACCCGCCGTTGAGATGGTGGCCTTTGGCCGTCAATCTGACCGGCAGAGAAGAGGAGCTAGTGGATGGAGGTCAATTGGCTACGACGGAATAGGCAGGCGGACGACCACCTTGTCGGATCAGGATCGCCGTTTGCTTTGAGCGGAACGTGAGCGTCGGCGGAGTGGCCGGTTCGTAGGTCTTCTGTCTTGGGTCTGAAGTTCGTCAGCGGATTTAGCGAGGTCCGATATCGACCAGCCAAGTGCTCGTGCTATCCGCTCTACAGTACCCCAGGCAGGGTTTTGCGTCCCGGACTCGATCCTAGATATCCAAGATTGCTCTAGGTCTATCTCTAGGCCGAGCTCGGCTTGCGAAATGCCGACTTGTTCTCGGCGCAGCCGTATTGCTCGTCCGAGCGCGACTTGAGGGTCCGGGCTTGGTCGCATGAGCACCGAACCCTCATCTATGGATGGCAACGGCGCTATCTACTATTTTTCATATTGCCAGCGTGGATATGTATAATTCTTCATAGCGTCGGAGGGCGCCCGGCTGGGGCCGGAGGAGATAAATAGTCGGGTCGAGAAGGTCAGGTTGCCTCGTAAAACTGGGCGAGATAGCGGACAGCGCTCTGCAGGAGAGCTGGACATGCGGCAGTCAGCGTCGGACCCAACAGGGTTGCGATGCCGCCGATAGCAGACATCAACGATGATCTGGCGCGGGCCTTTGTGCAGCTGAAGCCGCTACGGAACGGGCCACCGCGAGACGAGGTTGAAAAACACCAGCGGGCGCGGCTGCACGCGGCGATGATTGAGCTGGTTGCAGCGCGCGGGTATGCCAAGACCAGTGTGGATCAGATATCGCTCCGTGCTGGCGTCTCAAAGCGAACTCTTTACAATCAATTCAAGAGCAAGGAAGCGTTCTTCCTTCAGACCTACGGCCTCGTTATCCGCCGTGCGATCCGACGGGTAAACGATGCGTATCGGGCGGAGACTGAGTGGACCTGCCAGATTAGCCGCGGCTCCGAGGTTTTCATTGCCTATGTCGTTGAGCAGCCGCAGGCCGCTCGATTCGCGCTCGTAGAGGCGCTAGGCGCGGGGCCCAAGGCGGTTAATGCGATGGCGACGACCAGTTCTGTGTTCGAGCGGTTGATCGGGAGCAGCTTTGAGGCGGCCCCGGAGAAAGCGCGTGTCTCGCCGCTCGTGCTGAAGGGGATCGTGGGTGGGGTCTCTAGGGTTGTGCGTCAGCGCCTTCTTGACGATTGCGCGGAGGAATTGCCAGAACACGCCGATGAGTTGCTGGGGTGGATGCTTGCTCATCACACGAACGCCGCGGCGGGTTTGCCTCGGGCTTCGATGGTTCGTGCGTCGAAGCAGCCGGCCCGATTGGCTTGGGATCGTCCGATAGAGAGCATCGAGGATGAGGCCGAGCGGATGCTGAGCAGCGCGGTTCGGCTCGCGGCGCGCTACGGCTACGCCGAGTTGACCGCCGATGCGATCGTTGACCATGCGGGCGTGTCACGCGCCGCTTTCAACGACGCCTTTCCAGGGGGCGTCGAGGACTGCTTCATGCTCGCTTACGACCGGATGGGCGGCGAAGTCGCCGCTTACGCGGCCGAAGCGGCGTCGCAGGCTCAGGAGTGGGATCGCGCCGTTTTTGCGACCCTGACGGCGCTTCTGTGGCGCATCGCAGATGACCCCGTTTTCACTCGCGTCGCATTCGTTGAGGTTTTCTCAGTCGGCCCGGCGAGCCTGCTGTGCCGGGCTCGGCTGATGCAGAGCTTTAGCGACCTGCTGCTTCAGCGCTCACCCGTCGATGAGCGACCGTCCGAGCTGGTCGCGGAAGCGATCGTGGGTGCTGTTTGGGAGCTCGTTCACCACTACGTCGTGCGTGGCGCCGCGCGTCGGCTCCCCGAGCTTGCCTATTTGGCGGCCTACCTCGTGCTTGTCCCGACGCTCGGCGGAGAGCGTGCTATCGAGAGCCTTCGCTGTCTCGCGGGTAGACCGGCCGTGGCGTCCATCGAGCCTAGAGGCCGACCAGCTAGCTGACCAGCACAGCGCTGACGCTCGTCAACACGCCGACCATGAGGGCGGTATTGCCACGGGTCATGATGCCGCTGGGATTGCGCTCGAGGAGAGCGTCGCACCATGCTTTCGGCGGCGCGTGGCCAACGGCGTGCGGCGGATCGTTGGGTGCGACGCGCAGCGCGACCAAGGTGCCTGCTTTGGCGTGAAGATACACGTCGGCCGAGTCAATCCCCTCCGCGTCGATGTGAACGCGGCAAACGCCCGTCAGCGGCTCGGGAACGTGGGCAGCGGGGGCCAGCAGATGGAGCAGGCCGGGGAGATCACCAGCCGCCGCGGGAGCGGACCACTCCCACGCCCACCGAGCTGCGAGCACGGTGATAAGCCCAAGACGGCGCGCGCCAGGCGCAAGCGCATACCGCACTCGCCGGCCGTGGTGGATGCGGATGAGAATGCCGTCGCCCAGCAGATCTCTCAACCTGCGCCTCGTTGCCGATCGAGCCAGGCCAGGCAGATGGTGGTCTATCTCGATCGGCCGTAGCGGACCGTCGGCTAGAGCGAGCAGGATCGTCCGGTTGGCTTCGTCTGCGAGCACTCCGAGCACCCACGTACCCGGCTCGTCCGGTCGTGCGAGCGAGGACCAGCGCCGCTCCCAGCGCACTGCAGCGTCGAAGATCGGGGGCAGTTCCCGCCCGGCATCGCTGACCGCGTAGTAGGCGCGCGGAGGAACGTCCGCCACGCGGATTCGTTTCACGGCACCAGCACGCATAAGTTCGCCGAGGCGGCGCATCAGCAACGAGCGCGTAAGGTCCGGGAACCGCGCTGTAAGTTCGCTCGGTTGCGCAGGGTGATCAGTCAGAGCTCGCAGCACTCGGACGGCCGACCGCTCGGACAGCAACCGGATGGTCGACGCCCCAAGCTGCCCACGGTTGCTGGCCATCGTCCAGCCCAGCCTTCATTAGATGCGGATCCCGGCGGCGAGGCTATCTGTGTTCCCCATATCAGAACGAACGATACTGACTGATCTTGGTGCGAGTGGCGGTCTATTCGTTGATCGAGGGCGTGTCCCCGAGGGCGATACCCGGACTCGCGGGCAGGTCGCTAAGGCAGACGCAGAGGCGGTTGAGAGCTCGAGGACTCGCCCAGCACCGAAGCTATGGCGCGGCTTCCGAGATACAACCGCCCGCCCCAACGGAGCGCGGGGGCGCGCTGTATACCGAGCGCTGCTAGCTCGCGCGCCAGCCTGCACAGCTCGCCCTCCCAATGAGACCCGCTCTCCGCAGCGAGCCTGGCCTCCCGCGCGGCCAGGTCAGTGTCTTTGAGCGCCCGCAGATACTCCGCGGGCTCGTCAACGTCGCCGCCGCCGCCGAACGCGACTCGGCTCAAGGCGAACATGACGGACGCGCCTTGCCCTCGGCTGCACGCGAGCGCCGCCACTCGCATCGCCCTGGGGACCGCCGCGGGATGACGCACCGGCCAGCTCAGGTGCAGATCTACCGTCGCGGCTACCTGCGCCACGCTCTCGCGGTCAAGGTCAAGCGGAGCAGGATCGCTCGCCAGAGGGCACCAAATCGCTCCAGCCGACTCGCGCGCGAGCCCAGTCAACGGTTGGAGGAGGAGATAGGTCTCAACCGAGGCCAAATCGAGGACAACCAGCGGCACCTGCGGGTCCCGCAGTGTCCCCGCGTCGCCAAGCTCTGATCTCTGTTGCTCGCCAGGTGCGGCCATCACCCATCTCCCGACGCGGACGATACCCCCAAATAGCCGAGTCATGCGGGCTGCCGACCGTGTGGGGCGCTCAGCGCCCGCTTTGCCCGCCTCTGGCACTCGTCCCTGCACCGCGCCAGTACAGCGCGAGGCCAGGTAGCCACACAACGCCAGAGCAGTCGAAGGGCAGGCGCCCGGTCTGCGAGGCCGTCTACTCAATGCCACCGAGCGTCTACCAGCGTGCCGCTCGCGCCCCCGAACTGTGCCGCAAACGGCTCGAAAGCTAAGCCCAACCTAAAACTTCCGTAAATCTTTGAGTTTGACGGTAACACCATAGCTCGAATCACTACTGCAATCCTCAATCCCGATCATTTTCACCCCCGACTGCCCCTGTCATCGCTCTACCAAAGGCGCATGTTCATAGCCACTCCAAATCCCAGGATTCCGGGACGGGATCGCCTCTCGCCAGAGCCCGAATCATGTGGTATGACGAGTGTGCGATCCGCGCGAGCAGATCGACACAAGCACACAAGACCAAAGAGTGGAAGGAGGCAGCACCACACCCAACAGCTCATCGCCGCGCGGCAGGCCCATCCGAGTTTCGTCTCTCAAAGCCCACTGACCCGTTGGATCAGGACCACGCTAGCCGTTCGACATAGCGGAGGAGTCACACGATCCTAGCGAGGAGAGGGCGTGGAGGACGCGGAGACGGATGCGGTCTACACCGACCAAAAGAGTATTAGAACAACAGGCTCCAGAGCGCCCGTACCTCAAGAGTTGAGCGCTCCAGAGCCGATCGTCAACAGCCTTCGGCTACCAACCGAGGGCCATTCACAAGGAGAAGTCTACAGCATGTTTAGGAAGCTCATCATGAGCCTGGCACCGGTGCTGGCGGTGGTCGCATTCGCGATCGTCCCTGCCGTGGCTCAGGCCGCACATTGGGATCACTGTATAGAAAACAAAATCGGCAAATTCAAAGATCACACATGTAGCGGTACAACCGTGGCCAACGGTGGCTGGGAATTGACAAGGATCCCAAACGGCCGGGCCAATCAGGAGAAAGTAAAAACCCACGGTACTCTCGCTCTCAGCATCGCAGTACTCAAAGACGAAATCAAGTGTGAAGTCAAAGATCAAGGATTCATCTGGAACGTGCTTGGCGTAGGTAAGGATTCGATAACCGACTTTATCAACAGCAACTGTAAAACAGAAAAAGGCGAATGCCTCAAACCGGAAATTAACGCTCTTCAAGTTAGTCTGCCTTGGCCTTCGCGGCTTATCCAAGGTCCGCCTATCCGAGATGTGATCGAAAACATAGAAATAGAAGTGCGTTGTAGCGGGGCAGCCGTGGATATATTCCAAGGGACCCTTGAACCTACAATCAGCGAAAAAAATGGCACTGCGACCTTCGGTACAGGTTCCGGAGCACTTAAAGACGAAGCAGGAAATGAAGCAACAGTTACAGGAGAAGATGCTGTCGAACAAGAAAATGGCTGGGCCGTGGCGGCGCAACAATAGATGAGCCGCTGAAGTAACAGAATGCTAGCTCGGGCTAAGCCTAAGCCTAGCCCGAGGGCAACACGACCCCAGCCCAGTTGGTTGGGGTCGTGAGTCTGCCTGACAGCAAGTGGGCATATCAGCGTCCATCGCCGTCCCGGGATTGCGATCCATACACCCGCAGTTGAGAATGTCATTCCCCGGCGTCACCATGATCCGGCAGGAGCGCGGTCGAAGACTGCGCGTATGGTGATCGCGCGAGGACGGGGGTATCGAGTTGGGACACAGGAACCATCAGAATCGGGGATGCGACGGTTCGGCCCACCTCCTCAGGGTAAGGCCCCTAACGCGTCGGGTGAACGTAGCTGCCCGACACTGTGAGGCAGTCACAGCTTGTATTCAAACATGGCGTAGGTGGCCTATAGCCTGGATGCCAGCCCCAGCACTATGTGCAGCTCTTCTTTTCTCCGCAATCCCCGCTCTCGCCGAATCGACCCACGAATACAGCGGTGTTTCGTTCGGCCCCGACGGCACCTCGGGCACGAAGTTCGCACACCCCGGCTCCGTCGCCGTCGATCAGTCCACCCATGACGTCTACATCGCCGATTACGGCGCTGGTGCTGTCTACAAGTTCAACGAAAAAGGAGAAGAAGCCGTATTCTCCGCTCTCTCTTCTAACAAGATCACTGGCCTCGACCTCATCGCGACAGAAAGCCAGATCGCCGTTGACTCCGCCAGTCACGTCATCTACGTCGCCGGCGGCGAACACTCGTCGCTAAAAGCCTTCAAGGAAAACGGCGAACCCGCTGAATTCTCATTCCTGCATTCCAGCGAAATCAGCGGATTTGAAGACCTCTGCGGCGTTGCTGTTGACCAGAACGGCGACATCTACGCCGGCAACTTCTCCAAGCCCGACGTAGTCCGCGTTTATGCCCCGACGGGCGAAGAACTGGCCCATTTCTCCTCCTTCAATGCTTGCAACCTCGCGGTCGATACTCACGGCGATGTCTACGTCAACAGCTATGAGCGGTCGGTGGAAAAGGTTATCCCTTCGAGCTACCCCGTGACCCTCGCCACCATGTATGCCTCCGCAGGCACGGTTGACAGCAACAATGCTTTCGGGGTCACCACAGACCCGACCACCAACGATCTCTACGTCGACGAAACAACCCAGATCGCCCAGTACGACGAAAACGGCAAACTGCTCGCGACGTTCGCCGCTACCGGTCCCGGCGCGGTCTCTGCCTCTGAAGGCCTGGCGGTCAACGCGGCCTCTGAAAAGGTCTACCTCTCCGATGCCGGCGGAGGACACCAGATTGCCGTTTTCGGGCCGCTTATTACGTTCCTGGAACACAAGCTGACCGTCACGACCGAAGGTACCACCGGTGCTGTGACGAGCTCCCCCGCGGGGATCAACTGCGGCGCGACCTGCTCAGCCGGATTCGTGCAGAACAGCACCGTCACCCTCACCGCCACCCCCATAGGCGACAGCAAGTTCACGGGCTGGTCCGGGCCCGATGCCGGCAGCTGCGGTACCGAGCCGACATGCGAAGTCCAGATCGGCACTGCCGATCGCGCGATCACCGCGACGTTCGCCTTCGCCGCCCCTAAATGGGGCCTCACGCTCGAACATCACAACGCCTATGGCGCTCAGGGTGGAGTGGATCCGTTCACTGGGAGTGGAACGACGTTCGATCGCGAAAGCGGCGCCAACGAATACAAGATCATCGTCACGAACACGGGAGAAGCCGCGACCAGCGGCGTCGTGACCGTCGTTGACCAGCTGCCCAAAGGGATGGTCTTGGCTGGCAGCGAACGTGAGCCAGAGGTGTCGGGCGAAGGCTGGAGTTGCACGATCGCCACGGGTGCCGGCACCGTCATCTGTACCCGCACCAACGGATTGGCGCCGGGTGAAGCCCCACCGATCATCTTGCATGTGCACCTGAATCTGGGCGCGGCGAATCTCTCGACAAACGTGGCGTCCGTCAGCGGAGGTGGCGCGCCCACGGCTACCGTGAACGACCCGACGATGATAGCGACGGTGCCTTTCGGTGTGCAGTCGTTCACGACTAGCGTGACCGAAGCCCTCGGTAACCCGTTCACGCAGGCCGGCGGCCATCCGTTCGCGGCGAGCGCGTCGTTCGTGCTCGACTATGTGCCCGCTGACGGGGGGGAACTGAGAACGGCTAGTGGTAGTCCGAAGGACATTGAGACGGAACTACCGCCGGGGTTCATCGGTAGCCCACAGGATGAGCCGAAGTGCTCTGCCCCGACCTTCGAAACCAGCGGCACCCAAGAGCCATGCCCAGTTGACACGGCGGTGGGCTTCATTCATTTCTCATATTCACAGGGCAGCATCGAAGGTGGCCATGCCAACCCGCTTCCCAGCTTTGCCCCCACGAATGCGATCTACAACCTGACGACCTCCGGGTCTCCGGCCGCATTTGGTTTCATAGCCGGCGTTAGCGAGGCTCACTTCACGCTCACGGCGCGGGTGCGCAGTGACGGTGACTACGGCATTACGGTCAGCAGCCTTTATACGGCCAAGCCGACCCCGCTGGCCGTCGAACTGACGTTCTGTGATAACGGAGTGACAGAAAGCGGTACTCCTACCGCTCCCAAATATTCCTGTACTCCGGCGGTTGCGACCGGCAGGCCGTTCTTGACGAACCCGACGCAGTGCTCCTCGACGGCGCCGATCACGACGCTGAGCGCAAACAGCTATCAGGACCCAGCCAATTACGCTTCGATGACTTCCTACACGGGCGCTCCATCGGCAGTCCCGGCGTTTGCGGGCGCAGCGAGGAGCGAGGCGAGCCCGGTCGCGTCGTCGTTCCTGACCGGCTGTGACCTGTTGCAGTTCAACCCGAAGTTTGTGTTTGAACCGGAAACGACGCAGGCGGGGCAGCCCACTGGGATGAAGGTCGATCTGAATGTTCCGCAGACCAACGAAGCGAGTGTGAATGCGACGCCGGAGCTGAAGAATGCGACGGTCACGTTGCCCGCGGGGATGTCGGTATCACCGTCGGCAGCGGATGGTCTGCAGGCGTGCAGCGATGCGCAGTTTGGGTTGGGGTCGAAGACCGAACCGGCCGAACCGGCGGACTGTCCTGCGGCATCGCAGCTCGCGACGGTGAAGATTGTCTCGCCGCTGCTTGAAAAGCCGCTTGCGGGCGAGGTGTTCCTTGGTCAGCCGCAGTGCTCGCCGTGCACGAACACCGATGCTAAAGAAGGCCATATCTTCCGGTTGTTTCTGCAGGCGCAAGGCTCGGGTGTGATCGTGAAGGTCGCCGGTAGGGTGATGGCTGATCCGGTCACGGGTCGGTTGACGGCTGTGTTTGAAGATCAGCCTCAGTTGCCTTTCAGCGTCCTTGAACTGAGCTTTACGGGTGGTCCGCGGGCACCATTGGCTAACCCTCAGACGTGCGGGACGGCGACGGTTGAGGGGGACATGGCGCCGTGGAGCGCTCCAGGTCTCGGTGGGCTGTCCGGTACAGGACAGATCCCCGGCACCCCGGATGCGATTGCGCAAGAACCATCGTTCAATGTCGACTGGGACGGTCACGGCGGAGCTTGTCCTGGAAGCCTGCCGTCTAGCCCGTCGTTTCTGGCGCAGAGCGCCAGCCCGACTGCAGGCGCGTACAGCAATCTTGCCGTGGCGTTCGGTCGTCCGGAATCGGCGCATGAATCCGAAGAACGCGACGAACAGAACCTCGCGGGGATCACGCTCGTGACACCCCCGGGACTGTTGGGGAAGATCGCGGGTGTCCCGTTGTGCGAAGAACCACAGGCAAGCACGGGGATGTGCGCAGCGGCATCACAGATAGGGACGGTAACGGCCGGGGCGGGCCCGGGCTCCCACCCGTTCTACGTCAGCGGGAAGGTCTATTTGACAGGCCCGTACAAGGGCGCCCCGTTCGGGCTGAGCATCGTTGTCCCAGCTGTCGCTGGACCGTTCAATCTCGGGACTGTCGTGGCGCGCGCGTCGATCAACGTCAACCCGGCCGACGCGCACCTGACTATCACGAGCGACCCGTTCCCTCAGATCGTGGACGGTGTGCCATTGCGACTGCACAGGATCAACGTCGAAGTCAACCGTCCCGAATTCACGTTCAACCCAACCAACTGTGCGCAGCAGCAGATCACCGCGACTCTCACCGGCGAACACATCAATCCGGGGGAAGCGAACAAGAGCAGCACACTGGCGAGCCAGTTCGCCGCAGCCGACTGCGGTGCGTTGGCGTTCGCACCGTCCTTCGCCGCCTCCACACAGGGCAGGACAAGCAAAGCTGACGGTGCGAGCCTGACCGTCAAAGTCGCTTATCCGCAGGGGTCTGAGGCGAACATCAGGTATGTCAAGGTCGATCTACCCAAGCAGCTCCCCTCACGACTGACGACGCTGCAGAAAGCCTGTGTGGCCGCCCAGTTCGAAGCCAACCCCGCGGGCTGTCCTCCAGGGTCCGTTCTCGGCAAAGCGACGGCGGTCTCCCCGGTTCTAGATGTCCCGTTGAGTGGTCCGGCGTACTTCGTAAGCCACGGTGGCGCGGCATTCCCGGACCTCGAGGTTGTGTTGCAGGGTGAGGGTGTCACGGTGATTCTCGACGGGTCGACGTTCATCTCCAAGCAGAGCGTCACGAGCACGACGTTCAACAGTGTGCCCGACGCGCCTATCTCGAGCTTCCAGATCACGCTACCCGAGGGCCCGCACTCCGCGCTCGCCGCGAACGGGGATCTGTGTGCGAGCAAGCTCGTCATGCCTACGAGCATCATCGCCCAAAACGGCAAGCAGATCACCCAGCAGACGAAGATCACCGTGACCGGTTGCGCCGAGACCAAGCTGCTCACCCGAGCTCAGAAGCTCGCCAAGGCACTGAAGGCGTGCAGGAAGAAGCCTAAGCGCAAGCGAGCCGTGTGCGAACGCCAAGCACGTAAGAAGTATGGCGCGAAGGCGGAGTCTAGGAAAGCCAAGAAGACCGACCGGAGGGGTCACTGATGTTTAACCTAAACTTGGCCCGCTGGATGAAGGGCCGTGCTACAAGCCCGAGCCGGCATAACGGTCACAGGTTGTGCTCAGTAGTGGAGCCGTGGAGGGCCTCGAGGCTGGATGCCGGTCTCTATGTCCGTGGGCTGGCTATCGCCATCGGTGTCGTCATGCTTGGATGGGGCCGCCCGACTCGGCTTCTCGCCTACGAAGCCCCGACCTGCCCCAACGAACAGGCCCGCAGGGAAAGCAACATCGATCCGACAACCGGCCAACCGTATGATACGGGCCTGCCCGAATGCCGCGCGTATGAGATGGTCAGCCCGCTGGAAAAGGGTGGCAGCGATGCCGCGGAGTTCGTCGCCCTCCCACCGAGCCAGCTCGGTCCTGGCTTGCCGGTCGCGGCCGACGGGGAAGCGGTTGGGTTCTTTTCACAGAACGCTTTTGGCGGCGCAGAAAACTACCAAGGTGGAGGGGCTGGTGCGGCTAATAATCCATACTTGGCACGACGTGCCGTGAGCGGGTGGTTCACATCTCCGGCCCTGCCGCCGATTGGGGTCATCCCGAATACTGAGGCGGAAGGGCTAGACGGCGATATCTCACCTGGGTCCTTTTCGACGCAATCGAGTTGTGGCATCGTAAGTACGATCAACTTTGGAGACGGTGCGAGCGCGGTCTGCGCTATCCGTAAGCCGGATGGGACATGGGTTCCGTCCCCCCTGTTCCCGAATACGACCGGCGACCTTAATCGTACAGGGATCTCATACGAAGGCAGCTCGCTTGACCTTTCGCATATGGTCTTCCAGTCGGGAGGGGGGGCGAGTGGGGGTGGAGCGTACCTGCCGACAGACATCTCTACTGGAACCGGTGGTGCTCTATACGAAGTCAACGGCTTGGGCGGCCCCTCACCAGAACTCAGGTTGGTGAACGTCGAAACCAACGGTAACCAGATCGGGCCTAATGAGGGGGTTCGTTTGGGGGGTGTCGACAACAATGAAGGACAGCCGGCATCGTGCAAGTCGCTGGGTTCTAGCCACAGTAGCTCTGACTACCATGCTATTTCAGAAAGCGGAGCGACCGTGTATTTCACCGCATGTCCGAGCAACGTGGAAGGCGGTGTGAACACGATCTACGCGCGTATCGACGGTAGGGAAACCGTCGCCATCTCCAGTCCCTCTCCGTCGCAATGCACGACGTGCGAACCGACGGCGGCGTCCGCTGCTTTCGAGGGCGCCTCCGCGGACGGCTACAAGGCGTTCTTCCTGACGGCCCAGCAGCTCACGAACGCCGACACGGACCGCACGCTGGACCTGTACGAGTACGACTTCGACAATCCGCTCGGGAGGAATATCGTCCAGGTCTCTGGTGGTGGAGCGGGCGATCCGACACCGGGCGCAGGTGCGAACGTACAGGGCGTCGTGCGGACATCCTCCGACGGCTCCCATGTGTATTTCGTCGCGCAGGGCGTCTTGACGACGATCCCGAACGCTTTGGGACAGTTGGCGCAGGAAGGTGTGGATAATCTGTATGCGTGGGAACGTAACGCGGCTCATCCAGAAGGACAGACTCGGTTTGTCGCGGAGTTGTGTTCGAACGCGAGCGAGTCGGGATCGATCAGCGACACGCAGTGCCCGGCGACACTAAATGGCTTGGCCATCGAAGAAAAACCAAACGTACCAATCAACGATAGAGAACTATGGGGTGAAGACAGCGCGCGACGTGCGCAGACGACACCGGATGGGCGCTACCTCGTATTCGACACCTACGCGCATCTGATCACGACTGGTCCTGAAGCGCAGCTGCCCGAAGACGAAGCGCAGCAAGTCTACCGTTACGATTCGCAGACCGGACAGTTGGTCCGGGTTTCTGTCGGCGAGCCGTCTTTTCCAGCCTCGAAAAATGGCAATACGCCTGGGATGAGCGCGACGATCGCGTCGCCCGATAACAAGGTAGACGGTGCGTTCGCGAGCGTGAACGATTGGGGTCGTGCCATCAGCGCCAGTGGATCGACGATCGTCTTCTCCACACCAGAGCAACTGCAGGCGAATGACACGAACACCGGCGGTGCGAAACCGGAATGTTCGACTCAACCGGGAGCGACGAGTTGCAACGTGTATGAGTGGCACGAATGTCCGACCGGCATGTGCGAAGATGCGATGCACGGCGAAGTGAACATGCTTTCCCCAGGCAACGACGCCGAAAGCACCCAGACTGATGCCGGCGTCATGGGCATGTCCGAATCGGGCTCGGACATCTTCCTGCTTACCCGCACGAGCCTCGTGGGCCAGGACACCGACGAACTCATGGATCTGTACGACGTCCGAGTGGACGGCGGCTTTCCGGCACCACCGGCGGCAGCCGCGAGCTGCAAAGGCGAAGCCTGCCAAGGCAATCCGTCGACACCGCCATCAGGCCTGAAACCCGGAGGAAGCGGCACCCAACAACCCGGAGGAAACCTGACCGCCGCCCCTTTCAAAGAGCTCCTCGAAGAAACGAAGGGGAAGCCAAGGCGAGTGACTGTGACTCGCGCTACGGCACTCGTGCGTGCGCTGAAGCGGTGTAAGAAGGGCAAGAGTAGGACGAAGCGCCAGAGTTGCGAAAAGCAAGCTCGTAAAAAGCACGCCCCGAAATCGATAGTCAAGAAGAAATAGAGGTAAAAGATTGAACTCGCCCCCTTTCCTCTTTAGCGGGAGAGGGGATCGATCCCACCTAGATCGGCAGACGGGTGTGGAACTACAAGACACCCGTCTCGGCCTGGTCCTAGCCAGATCAACGGAGGGAAAGAACGATATTTTCGAGTCCAAGTCTTGAGCGTTGCCCTCCACCTCTCCGGTGACGTTCGAGCACGAGAAGGTGGTCATCGTCCGCCACCTTCTCGTGTAGCGGGTGCCGCGGTCATTGACCCCGCCGCGGCACCCGTGCCTCTGCTGAACCCGCCAGCAGCGGCGCATGTGCAGAGGCTGTCGATCCGATCGCGTGATGTCCGCTTGCGCCTCGACAGCAGTAGTCACGAGAGGGACACAGCTACAAGCTGCGGAAATGCGCGTAAAGCCTCGTGCACGGGCGGACTTTCCCCTGTGAACACCTGGTACACAGCCTGCATTCCGGCGACGGCGGCGGGGAACAGCTTGCGGGTGCGTGTCTCGAGATGCTTTACGACGGGCGTACCGGCCGGTGGGCGGATGCCCAGCACGAATGGGACTCGCGCAGGGTTCTCGCTGTGCTGCGTGATCGCAGCCACGATGCGGTTGTATCGTTCAGGGCGCTGGCGGTGAGTATCGACCAGCGCCGGGGCAATGCTGCGGGCGTAGCGCTCTACGACCACGCGACTGAGTGGGCTGTGCGGCGTCTTGAATTCACCCCCGTCGGGGCGCGAGAGCAGGCATAGCACGTGTGACGCTCCGTCATCTTCAGCCGCGCCTAGCGGTATCGCTTCTATCCACGTCCCGTCGACCATCGCTTTCCCGTTTACGACAACTGGAGGGCCTGCGATCCAGGGCACGCGTGTAGAGGCCAGCAGAGCGTCTTGAACGTCGCGGACGTCGCTGAACTGCGAGAGCACCTCACGCGCGCCTGTGCGCACGTTGGTCGCAATGCAGTGCAGGCGTCGCGGGTCATCGATCACTCGCTGATACTCCAACGGCTTAGCGGTGACGTACACCTCTTCGACGAGATAGTGCAGATCCATCACGGGTCCGCCGCGCACGGCCCGCGTTATGTCAATGAACGGCGTCTTGCCGAGGTCGTCGTAGTAAACCTTGCAACCGTAGGCTACCTGTCCGCTGATCGCGAATGCGCCCGTCAGCGCCCCAGCCGACGTACCGTAGATCGCATCAAAGCAGGTAAGAAGCCCGAGCTGTTCAAGCGCAGTCGCCATGCCGGCGGTGAAGATGCCGCGCATCCCGCCACCCTCGATCACCAGAGCGATCTGGGCGTCGTCATGGCGGCTACCGGGCTGGCTTTCTTCATCGCGGCGGCGCAGCAGCGCTTCGACAACCGGATGGCCCATGTGGCTGGCGCTCAAGCCAGCCATACGCTGGCCTTGCGCCGACGAGCTGCCTCTCATGCTCCCGAGAGACGTATACCTGCCCGGCGCGGCGCTCGTGTGCCCGTAGCTCTCATCACGCCGAATCCAAGGCGAAGATCAGGCAGACCGAGGAAGCCTCCGCAATGATGCGCTCGTCAGCGTCGAGGATCGTGCATTTAAGGTGGGCTGCTTGGCGGCCACGGCGTGTGACGACGGCAATCGCGGTGAGCACCGAACCGCGGGTGCTGCGCAGGTGATCCATGTGCTGCTCAAGCGTGGTGAAGCCCTCGCTGTCGAGCATTGTGGCCAGCGCGATGCCCATAGCGACATCCGCGAGCGCGCATAGCAGGCCGCCGTGAACGGTCCCGAACACGTTGTGATGCTTCTCGGCCGCCGCCATGCGAACCGATGCCTGACCGTCGGCTATCTCAAGCGGCTCGATGCCTAGCAGCTCGGTGACGGGGGCGAGCTGCAGATCGCCCCGCTGCCAGGAGGCAAACGTTGCGAAGACCGCGTCTTGCTGCGCGCTTCGTGTCATCTCTTGCTTTCCGGACTGCTCATTGCGGCCTGCCGTAGCGGCGCGCCCACTCGTGGTCGTCGCGGCGCGGCTCTGCGTTGGTGAGCGCGGTCACCAACCTCTCGAGGGTGCGAAAGACACCCATACGGCCGAGCGTCTGGTCGGCGATGCCGGTGATCAGGCAGTAGTTCTGATCGTGATTGCCAGAGTGGTGCTGGAGGTGGATCTCCGGCGACAAGAGGACGTGTGCTCGCTGAAGCAGCCGCGGGGCCCGGCCCCGTCTAACGCGGTGGCCCCACTTGTGAAACTCGAGCATCAGTGCCACCTCGGCCGCCAGCGTGACGCCGGTGACCGCCAGTGCGTAGCGCGCCGGGCTCACCGGCTTCTCGCCAGCGCGCGCGGCTCGGTAGAGGGGCGCTGCCAGCCCAACGCCGAACCACGACAGCAGCCCCGCCTCGTCCCGCAGTCGGTAGCGGAAGATTCGCGCGGGGCGCATGTGGTGCTCGCGAACGAGATAGACCATGCGCCGCATCGGTTCGACGCTCTCGTCAAACCAGGTGTCGAACGCCCAATGCAGAAGGCCGCTAACGAAGTCGGCTGCGAACGTTCCGACCGCCACGCCTGCCAATGGTAGAAGCCAGGAGCGTCTTACGTCGTTGGCATTTCTGACTAGGAAGACGACTGCGCGGCCCGTCACCAGCACGTTGAGGATGCCTCCTGCTGCGTGAATCGCTACGCCGCTTGGGCCTAGCGCCATGATCTCCTCGACCGGCGGAGGCTCGCCCCACGGCCCAGGAATCTTTGGGATGACGTCGAGCGTGGGTCCCTCACCGAAAAGGTCGGCAGGCACGGACTCCGATGTCGCTCGCCCATAGGTCATGTCGGATCACGTCGGTTGCGCCTGACGTCCCCACACCGTGGCAGTGCCGCTTGGCTGAGTCAAAGTAGGCGATTTTTGACTGATCCGCGAGGGCAAGTCTATGGTCGGCGAACCGCTTGCGGGTTCATCCAAGACCACCCCGAGGAGAGAAAGCACGATGGCAGTCAATATCGCCCCGGACACTGCGGCCGCTCGCAGTGCTCAGCAAGACGGCGCCTCGGTCTTGGAGATCGCATCGCTGCTGACCGGCGCGGGCGCCAACTGCGAAGTGGGCCTCCCAGATGGGCGCACGCTTCGGTTCGGCAAGGAGGAGCCGGCGTTCAAGATCGTCTTCCGCACGGACGCAGCGCTGAAGACGCCGCTCACCGAGATGGCGCTCGGCTCGGCGTACGTGGAGGGCCGGATCGACTTTGAGGGCGATATGCGCGAGATGCTCGACGTTCGCGACCACCTCGCGTTCGGGACCACCCTCGCGCAGAAGTTGCGGTTCGCATACGAGCTGTTGCTCAAGTCGCCTACGAAGGTCAACCGCAAGGCGATCCACGAGCACTACACCCTCGGGGACGACTTCTACCTCACGTTCATCGACCAGCGCTATCGCTTCTACTCGCACTGCCTGTTTCACGACGCCGAGGAGGAGCTGGAGGAGGCCGCCGAGCACAAGCTGGAGAGCATGTGGAACGCCCTTGGGCTTGAGCCCGGCATGCGGCTGCTCGATATCGGCGGCGGCTGGGGCGGGGTGACCGAGTACTGCGGCGCGCGCGGTGTTCACGTCACAAGCATCACCCTCGTCGAAGACTCGGCGAACTACATTCGCGCCCTGATATCCGAGAAGAAAATCAATGGCGAAGTGATCCTCGGCGACATCCTTGACCTGGAGGTCGCCGAGCCGTTCGATCACGCAGTGATCTACGGCGTGATCGAGCACATCCCCAACTACGCACGGTTCTGCGCGAGGGTCTGGGACGCCCTCAAGCCCAGCGGTCGGCTGTACCTCGATGCGTCCGCCGTGAAGGAGAAGTTCGCGATCAGCCCATTCACCCGGAAGTTCACCTGGCCCGGACACCACTCCTTCCTTGCCGTGCAGGACATGGTCCGCGAGCTGCTCCTCCACGGCTTCGAGGTGGTGGAGGTAGCTCGCGAGACCCGCGACTACGAGCTGACGATCACCCACTGGGCCGAACGTTTCGACACGGCGCGTGAGGAGATCGTGGCACGCTGGGGCGAGGAAACCTACCGTGCTTTCAGGGTGTTTCTCTGGGGCGGTGCGCATGCCTTCAAGACAAATCGTCTGCAGGCATATCACGTCGTCTCAGAGCGCCGAGCCGACCCTGGGCCGCGTCCGGGGTTCGCGCGCCGTGCGGCAGGCTTTGTAGGGTCGATGGTGTAGGCGCCGCGATCCCCGTGCGAAGCTCTGCGCTGAGTATCCTCTTGCCAGCACGGCGTGCGAGGCTGCCCACAGACTTAGCCCGCAACGACCGTGCTGGGCGCCTGCGGGAGCATCGGCTCGGCGACGGCTGGCGCGCGCCATTCGTTGCAGCAAACGGCCTCGACGCGAAGCCGCCGTCGCCCCTAGTCGACGCGACGGTCGTCCTGGTCGGCGGCTTTGCTGCGCCCGCGCCGACGCTCTACTTTCTCAGTCGGTGGCTGCGCACCCTCGGCTATCGCACGGTCAGGGCGTGTCATCGCAGCGGACTGGACTGCAGCGAGCGCTCTTACGAAGCTCTGCTGGCTACCGTCGGTGATGTGGTACGGGCGAGTCGCCGGCCGACATGGCTGCTTGGGCACAGCCGCGGCGGCCAGGTCGCTCGAGTCTTGGCCACACGCCGCCCCGATCTGGTCAGCGGCCTGATCGCACTTGGCACCCCCTTCACCCCCGGCCTTGCTCCCCTGAACGGCTACACCCGTGCGCGGATCCGCGCACTCGGTCTTGCCGGCAGCGCCGGGGTGCCCTCGATCGTCAGCATCGGCTGTCTTAAGGGTGGCTGCTGCTCGCAATTCTGGCTGGACCTGACCGAGCCTTGGCCGGCCGGCGTCTCGTTCACCGCTATCTACGGAAGCCACGACCGGGTGGTGCGCTGGCGGGATGCGGTCGATCCAGCTGCCCGGACCCTCGTCGTGCCTGGCACCCACCTATCGCTGCTAGCCAGTCGCGCGAGCTACGTCGCGATCTCCAAGGCGTTGGCTGCCGGGGTTTCCGTGCAACACGAGTGCGGGGTCGCGTGAGTTGGTGGCGAGCACTGGTGGGTTGGCTGAGCATCGAGCGCTGTTGCAGTTTGCGGCTGCGCCGGCACGTAGCTGGCGCATACGCCCGCGGGGGAACCTGCTCGTGAGCCGATCTCGCGCCTGCCCGCCCGCCACATCGCACGGGCGACCCTCGACGATAGTGCTTGTCCTCGCCTGTCTCGGTGCATTCATGGCGTTTCTGGATGCGACGATCGTCAACATCGCCTTCCCCGATATTCGGCGAGCATTCGCGGCTGCCGACCTTTCGGAGCTCTCGTGGGTTCTCAACGCTTACAACGTTGCGTTCGCAGCGTTGCTGGTGCCCGCCGGTCGCTACGCCGAGCTGATCGGGATCAGACGGGCATTCTCCTACGGGGTAGCGATCTTCACGCTGGCTTCGCTTGGCGCCGGGCTGGCACCGAGTCTTGCGGCCTTGATTGCGATGCGCGTCGTCCAGGCCGTCGGCGCCGCATTGATCGTGCCCAGCTCGCTCACGCTGCTGCTGCGCGCATGTTCAATGAGGCGCCGCTCCACTGCCGTGGGCTTGTGGGGCGCGGCGGCGGCCGTCGCAGCCGCGATCGGCCCCTCGCTGGGCGGGGCAGTCGTCTACGCCGCTGACTGGCGCTGGGTGTTCATCATCAATCTGCCGATCGGGCTGATTACGCTGCGTCTTGCAGGCAGCCTCCCTGACCAGCGCTCCGAGCGAGCGATGAGACCCGACGCGCTCGGCACCGCGCTTGTCGCCACCGCGGTCGGCCTGCTGGCCTTGGCGATCGTCCAGGGCGAAGCATGGGGGTGGCAGTCCGCTGCAGTAATCGGATCGTTTCTTGCGAGTGCGCTGAGCACCTGGGCGTTCATATGGCGCACGCGTGGCCGTGCTAACCCGGCCGTCGACCTCGCGCTCTTTCGCCGAGTGCGCTTTCGCATCGCCAACTTGTGCACCGCGATCTGCGCGATGGCCTTCTACGCGATGTTGTTCGCCAACGCTCTCTTTCTCACCGAGGTCTGGGGCTACTCGGTGTGGTGGGCGGGACTGGCGCTGACTCCCGCGCCACTGCTCGCGGCTGCGGTAGCGGGACCGGCGGGGCGCGTCGCAGACACGCGCGGTCATCGCATTGTGATCGCTGTCGGTGGCACGATCTACACAGCAGCGGGAATACTTCTGCTGGTTCGGGTCGGCACGAGCCCCGCCTACCTCAGCGCTTTCCTGCCCGCCACGGTGCTGATAGGCATCGGCCTGGGGATGGCGTTCCCTACGCTAAGCGCAGCTGCCGTCTCTGACCTGAGCGACAAGTCTTTCGCCGCCGGCAGCGCCATCAACGCCGCCGCTCGCCAGGTCGGCGCTGTGGTGGGGATCGCAGTAGTAGCCACGGTCGTCGGTACTGCGGGGCGGACGTCGTCGCTCGCTGGGTTCAGGGTCGTCTGGGCTTTTACGTCCGCTGCCGCAGCGCTGGCGGCGGCGGTCATCCTGCTCTGTTGGCCAAGGCCATGACACCTCGCGCTGGCCAGACGCTTGAGCGCCCCATCCGCGACCAGCTCCGCGAGCGAGAGACGCCCCCTCGGGCGATCAGCCCATGAAGCCCGTGACGGTGTCCACCATCGTCGAGCGAACGCCTGCAGAGGTGTTCGCCTACCTCAACGTGCTCGCCAATCACGAGGCTTTCACCGACCATTTTATACACGACTGGCAGCTCAGCGGACCGGCCGCCGGAGTCGGTGCGTGCCTACGCGCGTCAGTGAGCTCGCCTGGCGGAAAGCAGGCAATCGAAGTACAGGTCATCGAGGCGCAGCCCCCGTCGCGGATCGTCGAGCACACCACCGCCGCCGAGGGACGGCGCGTCACGCGGGGCACCTACCGGATCGAGCCGCTTGGCAACGCCCACACTGGGGTAACCCTAGAGATTGCAGCCGAGCGAACACCAGCCCTTGAGCGGTTCGTCTCGCCGCTGGTTCGCCTCTGGATCAAGCGAGTGAACATCCACGCCATGCAGCGTCTGCGCTGCGAGCTCGAGTCGGCGTCCTCGGAGGGAGGGTGAGCGAGACTGCGGCTGCGATCCATGTGGTCGCTGGCTCGTACTATCGTGGTTGATCACATGCGCGGCGGGAGCATCGACTACGACCGCATCGCCCCCGGTTATTCGGGTGAGCGGCGCGCCGATCCGCGGATCGGCGCTCGAATCCATGCGGCGCTTGGTGATGCGCGGACGGTGGTCAACGTCGGCGCAGGCGTCGGTTCATACGAGCCCGAGGGTCGCCACGTTCTTGCGGTCGAGCCGTCGGCAGGGATGCGCGCCCAGCGTCCGACTCACCTTGCGCCGGCGATAGCAGCATCGGCGGAGGCGTTGCCCCTGGACGATGCCTCGGTTGACGCTGCGATGGCGATCATCACGATTCACCACTGGACGGATACCGCGGCGGGGTTGCGCGAGCTGCGCCGCGTCACCAAGGGCCCAGTCGTGGTGCTGACCTTTGACATCGACGTAATCGCGCAGTTCTGGATGGTGACCGACTACGCCCCTGAGATCCTCGAGGACGATCGCAAGCGCTTCCCGACGGTCGCCGCCGTCAGCGAGCTTCTTGGGGGCACCCGCGTTGAGTCGATCCCAATCCCCTCTGACTGCACCGACGGGTTCCTCGCGGCGCACTACGCGCGACCGGAGTCCTACCTCGACCCGGCGCTTCGGTCGGCTCAGTCGGTCTGGCCACGCCTGCCCGCTGGTGTTGAGGAGCGCACGGTTGCGGCACTCGGCGATGACCTCGGCGCTGGCGCCTGGGACGAGCGCCACGGCCACCTTCGCAGCCAGCCCGAGTATGACGGCGGGCTGCGGCTCGTAATCTCCACACCATAGTCAGTCGGCGCGCGCACTGGCGTCTCCCGGGAGGGCCGCGCAGTCTCAGCTTGGCTCGGCAGCCTTTGCCGCTATTGCGGCGGCGCTGTCCTTACGGTTTGGGCTATCGAGCGCCAGCGTACTTGGCAGAAGCGCAAGTGCGAGTGTCGCGCCGCTTGCCGCGATCACGGAGCCCACCAGTAGAGCAGGCCGCGCTGCGGCAACGAAAACGTGGCGAGCTGTCGCCGCCAGCAGGGCATGCTGCGCCGTTGTCTGATGAGCGCGGTCGGCGAGCGCCGAGCCGATCGATCGCAGTGTGCCCGGTTGCGCTGGGTGAGTGAACGCACTCACTGCTATGTGGTAGCGGGAGGAGAGGATGCTGCCCATGATCGCTACGCCGAGCGCGATCCCGAGCGTCAGCGACGTCGTGTTGACCGCCGAGCTCACGCCGGCTCGCGACGGCGGCAGCGCCCCGAGCACTATCTCGGTGGCGGGGGTGAGCGCCATCCCCATTCCGGCGCCGCCGATCAGCAGCGCGCAGAGCACTAGGCCGTAGCCCGAGCGATCGGACATCAAAAGCGCCATCAGGCCAAGTGCTGTCGCGACGAGACCGAGGCCGCCGGAGACGGTGACGCGCGTGCCCAGCCGGCGGCTCGCCACGACCGACAGCGGACTGGCCGCTGCGAAGATGATCGCGACTGGCAGCATCCGCACCCCGGCAGCTAACGGACTTGCGTGTAGGCCGAACTGCAGGTATTGGGTGAGAATGAATAGCGCTCCTGCGATCGCCAGGAAGGTGAGGCCGAGCGTCGTAACGGCGGCGTTGAAGCGCCTGTCGTGAAACAGGTGCGTGTCTAGCATCGGCGAGGCGGCGCGGTTCTCCCAGGACGCGAAGGCGAACAGCACGAGAGCGCCGGCGGCGAACGTGGCGAGGACTGGGGCGCTCGTCCAACCCAGCCGCGGTGCCTCGATCACTGCGTAGATTACGGACGTGAGGCCGACGATCGACAGGCAAGCGCCAACCACATCGGGCGTGCTGGACGCTGTTCGCTCGCTCGCCGGTACGAGGATCGCGACCGCCACAAGTGAGCCAGCGACGATCGGGAGGTTGATCCAGAAGATCGCCCTCCACCCGTCCTGTTCGACCAGCCAGCCGCCCAGTGTCGGGCCCACCGCGAACGCCAGGCCAATCACCACCGCCCAGACGCTGAATGCGCGAGCGTATTCAGAGGGCGTAAAGACACTAACGAGTACCGCCAGGGTGGCGGGCAGGACACACGCCGCACCGATCCCCGTGACCGCGCGAGCGCCGATCAGCTGCCAGGCGCCGGGCGACAACGCCGCCAGCGTCGAACCGGCCGCGAACGCCGCCAGGCCAGCGAACAGCAGGCGTCGCGAGCCGATCGTGTCGGCGAGCGTTCCAGCGAAGAGCAACAGCGCCGCGTAGGGGAGCACGTAGGCGTCAACCACCCACTGCAGGTCGCTCGTCGATGCGCCCAGCGACCGACTCATGTTCGGCAGCGCGACGTTGACGATCGTCGAGTCGAGCTCGACGACGAACTCGCTCGCCACGAGCCCCGCGAGAATCAGCCACCGCCGGCGGTGAATCGCCTCCGCGACCACGTGCGCTCCCTGGCGAGACGCGGCTCGAGGCGGCGCCTGGTCCTTCAGGCCACCATCTCGGCGGGAACCAACGGCACGCCGTGGCTCTTGAGCTCGACGGCACTGTCGATGACGGCGGCGACGAGTTCGTCGAGGTCGGCTTGCGAGTGCGCACCGCCGGTGAAGAGCATCGGGGCGCTGAGCATGAAAATCCCCCGCGCGCGGAGCATAAGCGTCATCAGAAACAGTGCGACCGGGTTGACCGCCGAAACGAAGTCGCGGTAGTGCTCATATGACTCATGCTCGGCAAAGATGAACGAGCCCACGAAGTCGCCGAACCCGACTAGGCGCAGCGGAATGTCGTGCGTCGCTCGCGCTGCCGCGAGCTTCTCTCGCACCGAGGCGATCTTTGCTCGCGTTTCGTCGTAATAGCGATCACGCTGCTCGTGAAGCTCGCGCAGCGTAGCGTAGGCGGCGCAGACCGCAAGGAAGTTCCCTCCGTGGGTGGTCTGGACGAAAGACTTGCTCCCAATGTCGGTGAGTGAGAGGCCGCTCGTCTGCATCTGGTCGAGCAGCTCGGCGCGCCCGCCGAGCGCCGAGAGGGCGATCCCGAGACCGCTGATCGCCTTTCCGTAGCAGTAGAGGTCGGCAGGGATTCCGTAACGTTCGGCGGCGCCGCCCAGGCCGCAGCGAAAGCCGGTGAGTACCTCGTCGAGCACGAACGGGACGCCGAGCTGTTGGCAGGCGTGCGCGGTGTCGCGTACGAGCGGGATCGCTACGTCCTCGAAGGGGAATGAGGAGGAGCACGGCTCGGCGATGACGCAGGCCAGTTCGCTGCCGTGGCGCTCGATCAGTGCGAGCGCTTCGTCGCGATCGTGCGGGAGCACCAGCAGGTCGCGCGCGTCGGCCGCTGGGACGCCGGCGATCGCTGATGTCGGACGGATCCCGTTCTCGTCGCTCGGCGGAAAGGGGTTTGTCGGATAGCCGTGGTACCAGAACGCCATGTTATGCGAGCCGAGGTCGTGCGGTCCGTGCAGCGCGCCCTCAAACTTCGCCACGCGGCGGCGGCCTGTGTGAGCGCGAGCCAGGCGGATCGCCGCGTGTGTCGCGTCGGTGCCGGAGTTGAGCAGCGCGAACTTCTCACAGTGAGGTACGAGTTCGTGCAGCAGCTTCACGAATCGCAGTGTGATTGGGTGAAAGTAGCCATTGCCCGGGCCGGTGCCGAGCTGCTCCCGCACGAACTCCACCACTGGCTTGGGATTGTGCCCGTGCAGTGCCTGGGTGCCGAAGCCGAGGTAGGAGTCGAGATAGCTGTTGCCGTCGGCATCGGTGATTCGGCAGCCGTGCGCATCGGTGATCACCGGCGGGAACGGCGGCGCGTGGAAGGGCCAGAAGACGTGGTTTGAGGCGTCCAGCGAGCGCAGCTGCTCGACCATCTCAATCGAGGTGGCTTGCCGCTCGCTGAGCAGGGCCGCCAGGTCGGTGACCCACTGCTGGGCCATCAGATCGTTGATCAGGGCCTCGGTGGGGTTGCTGGGGGTTGCGGTGCTAGCGCCGGTGCTCATCTCGCTCCTCTCGTTCATGCCAGTCATGGCCGCTGATCGGGGGTTCATCTGCTTGTGCGTTGCGCGCACTGGTTGGGATGGATGCTGAGTGTTTTGCGGGCGCGCGTCCAATTTCGTTCCGCTAGCTCCACAGAGTGGTGAGGTGTGAGCGCCCCAAATGCCACTGGCGCTCGGTGACGGCGATTTTGGTGTGTGCTTGCCGTTGTGTGACGATCGCCTCATGACACGCGCATTGGTCTGCGGAGCGGGCCCGGCGGGGCTGGCGACGGCCGCTTGCCTCAAACAGGCTGGTGTTGAGGTGACGGTGCTTGAGCGCGGCGAGGCAGTCGGTGCTGCTTGGCGGCGGCGCTACGGTGCGTTGCGGCTCAACACGCTCGGTTCAATGTCGGGACTACCCGGCTATCGCGCCACGCGGCGGCGCTACGGCGAGTTTCCCACGCGCGACATGTGGGTCCGCTACCTAGAGGACTACACGCGCCACCATCAGCTGGACATCTCCTGCGGTGTAGAGGTCCAGCGCATCGAGCGGGCGCCGGGCGGATGGCTGCTGCACACCTCAGCGGGCGAGCGTGAGGCGTCGTTCGTCGTGATGGCCACCGGCTTTGACCACGACCCCCACATTCCGCGCTGGACGGGGCTCGAGTCCTTTCAGAGTGAGATCATTCACGCTGGCGAATACCAGGATCCCGAGCCCTACCGCGGGCGCGACGTGCTGATCGTTGGCGGCGCAAGCAGCGGCTCTGAGATCGCAGCGTTCCTGGCCAACGGCGGGGCTGGGCGGGTGCGCGTGGCGATGCGCACACCTCCGACCTTGTCCAAGCGGCGCTGGCTCGGCGGGCCGACAAACCCTTCCGCGGTGCTCTTGGACCACCTCCCCGACAAGCTCGCCGACACGATCATCCGCACCAGCCAGCGGATGATGTTCGGGGACCTCTCCACGTACGGGCTGCCCCACCCGCCACTGGGTTTGAAATCCTCGATCAAGCACCGCCTGATCGGTGCCGCGATCGACGACGGTTTCGTTGCGGCGCTCAAGGAGGGGCGGATCGAGATCACGCCGCCCCTCGACTCGCTCGATGGCCGCGAGGTGATCCTCGCCGACGGGTCGCGCCTGCAGCCCGAGGTCGTGATCTGCGCGACCGGCTACCGCCGCGGACTGGCTGAGCTGGTTGGTCACCTCGATGTCCTCGACGCCCGCGAGTTGCCGCGCGGCTACCCCACAGTGGAGGTCCGGGGGGTCCCGGGCCTGTTCTTCGTCGGCTACTTCTCAAAGGTCAGCGGCCAGCTGCGTCAGATGCGCTTCGAGGCGCGTCGAGTCGCTCGTAGCGTCTGCCGCCAGCCCCAGCCGGCGCCGCCCGAGCACGAGCCGGTCTCCGCATCGGTCAGGGTCAGCTAAGGGCGGGCGCCAGCGCGGGGGTGAGGCGCTCGTACATCTCCCAGCCCCACACTCACGTTGCGGGTGGGCGAGTCGTCTGACGCAAGCCTTGCCAGGAACGCGGCTGCTGAGCGGCGAGGCGCTGGTGGGTGTCGGCCCAGTAGCGCACCGATGCGGCCAAGCAGTCGTCGTCACAGTCAATGACATGGGTGGGCTCAAGCGGCGTCTGCACGGCGAGATAGGGATGAAAGTGGCTGAGCAGGTCGAGGATCTGCTCTTGGCGGGGGGAGAGGTGCTCGCGGGCGAGCGGCAGATAGAACCGCTGCCAGCTGTCGGGTGACACCAGCCGGGGCAGATCGAACGCCGTCAGGCCGCGCTCGCGCCGCCAGGCGTTCAACGCGCCGGTGATCACCTCGACGCAGTGCGCTACCGGCCGGGCTGTCTTCCCGCCCGCGATCGTGTGCACTACGCCGCTGTCGCGGTCATGCAACGCGGCCATGACCTCCTCCGCGACGTCATCGACGGGCACTACGTCGAAGTAGGCGTCGGGCACCGCGACGACGACCGGCACGACGCTTGAGGCGATCCCGCGCAGGATCGTATACATGCCCGCGAAGCGGGCTGCACGCCCGTCGGAACGCCGCCCGATGATCAGCGGCGGGCGCACGATGCTCACGCGCTCAGCCAGACCGAGCGCGATCCGCTCGGCTTGCGCCTTCGACCACTCATAGCTGTTGCGGTAGGCGTTAGGATCGCTGGAGCTGCCGTCGCCTCCACGTCCGAGCGCGTAGGCAGTGGAGACATGGATCACGTGGGTATCTGACGCGACGAGCGGCGCGAGCGCCTGGACGGTGGCGACGTTCGCTTCGATGGCCTCCGTGAGACCCATCGTCCAGCGCGTGTCCGCGGCGGTGTGGATGATCGCGTCGAAGCGTCCCGTGATCGCCGCCGGCGGTGGGTCTCGCGCCATATCCCAAGAGGCCACGTTGGGGGCGCCGCGTCGGCTGACAGCGACCAGCTCCGCGCCGTCCTGCTCGCCGAGACGGTCCATCAGCTCCGCTCCGAGTAGGCCCGTCGCGCCGGTGATCAGGATCCTCAACGCGCTGCCTGGTCGTGTGGGTGCCATTCGGCCAGCACCTCTAGCTCGCCGGCGGCGAGCAGCGACCGACAGAGTTGGCGCTGGATCTTGCCGCTCGTGGTCTTGGGGACGCTGCCGGGCGCGCACAGCGCGACGAGGTGCACCTGCAGGTCGAGTTCGCCCGTGACGCGCCGGCGCACGGCGTTCATCGCTTCGGCGTGTTCGCACTCACAACCAGGTTCAACCTCGAGCACGATCGCAAGCCGCTCGTCGCTGGTCTCGTCGAGCGCGAACGCTGCGCTGCAATGCGCGCGCAGTAGGACGTGAGCGCTCTCAGCGAGATCCTCGATGTCGGGAGGATGGTGGTTTTGCCCGCGGATGATGAGCACGTCCTTCAGCCGCCCGACGACCAGCAGCTCGCCGTCGTCGAGCACGCCGAGGTCGCCTGTGCGCAGAAACTCGTGCTGCCCGGGATCACCGTCGATGCGCGCGGCGAATGTCTCGGCGGTCTCGGCTTCACAGCGCCAGTAGCCGGCGGCGACGCTGGGACCCGAAACCCAGATCTCACCGACCTGCCCGGGCTTACAGCGCCGGCTGGTGGATGGGTAGACGATCTCGACCCGATGGTCGCTGTCAGCGCGTCCGCAGCCGACGAGCGTCGTGACCCCCCCTTCCCCAGCCGTCTCGGCGCGGTGGTGAAGCAGCGAGGCGGCGTCGAGCGGGTGCAGGACGGGCGGCTCTGACTTCGCCGGTGCGGTCACCATTAAGGTCGCCTCCGCCAAGCCGTAGCAGGGGAAGAACGCGCTGGCGCGGAAGCCGGCGGGCTCGAAGACGCGGCTGAAGCGCTCGATCGTTGATGGGCGGATCGGCTCGGCGCCGTTGAAGGCGACCTCCCAGCGAGAGAGATCGAGCTTCTCGCGCTGGGCGCTGCTGATTCGTTGCACGCACAGCTCGTAGGCGAAGTTCGGTCCGCCGCTGGTTGTCGCTCCGTAGCGAGAAATGCCCTCAAGCCAGCGCGCCGGCTGCTTGATGATCGTGATCGGCGAGGTCAGGACGCAGGGGAACCCGACGTGGACGGGCTGTAGGATGCCGCCGATAAGGCCCATGTCGTGATAGGGCGGCAGCCAGATGAAACCTCGGCTGGCGGGCGAGTGGCCGAACGTGCGGGCGATGAAGTTCGAGTTGCTGAGCAGGTTGCCGTGGGTGAGCATCACTCCACGCGGATTTCCGGTGGAGCCCGAGGTGTACTGAAGGAAGGCGACGTCGGAGGGGTCTGCCGGCTGGGGCATCCAGTCGGCAGGGGCTTCGCCGCCGTCCTCTTCCTCGCACGTCAGCCAATGGGAGCGGCTGAGCGCGTGATCGCCGCCCAGGAGTCCCTGCGCGCCGTCCCTGATCGCGGCCGTGGTCAGCACGGCCTCGACGTCGGCGTCGGCGGCGATCGCCAGCAGTCGTGGCAGGGTGCGGTGCAGGCGCTTTGGGTGTGGCGGTGAGGCCGAGACGCCGATCACGGCGGCGTAGAAGCATCCGAACAGCGCTGCGACGTAGTCCAGGCCCGGCGGGCAGAGGATCATCGTGCGCGCCCCCGGCGAGAGATGCTCGGCGAGCTGGCTGGCGATCGCGCTGGCGCGCGCGTGCAGACGGGCGTAGGTGATCGTCTCCTCCTTGCCCTCCCCATCGAGTAGGTAGATGAACGCGGTCGCGTCGGGGCTAGCCTGGGCACGGGCGGCCAGTTGCTCGGCGAACCCCAGCTGCGAAGGTGCCTGCGTTGCGGCCACTAGCGCGCCGCCTCGGCCGCTACGCCCGCGAGCATGTCGAGGACGAGTGCTTCGACGTCGCCGACTGTCTCGAGCGTCGCGATCGTCTCCTGCCCCACGGCCGCCAGCCCGAAGGTTTCCTCGATCGCGTCGACGAGCTCGATCAGGCTCAGCGAGTCATAGCCCAAGTCCACGCTGAGCACGCACGTGCTGGTGATCTCCGCGCTGGGCACGCTCGCCCTGTCATGGATCAGGCTGCGCACGCGCACGCGCAGTTCGTGCTCGCTCATCGCGGGGTGTCCGTTGTGTCGCTGCTATCCAGTCGCTCCACTGTCCCCGCCGAGCCGTCCACGCGGACCCGCTCGCCATCGCCCAGGATGCGCGTGACGTTGGGGATCCCGACGACAGTTGGCAGCCCGAACTCGCGTGCGACTACCGCGGAGTGCGATAGCTGGGAGCCGCGCTCGATCACCAGGCCACTAGCCGCCGGGAAGAGCGGTGTCCAGCCGGGGTCGGTGCGCACGGTGCAGAGGATCCGCCCGTTTAGCGAAAGCTCGTCGTCGGGGCTGAAGATCAGTCGCACCGCGCCCTCCACCTCGCCTGCACAACAGCCCAGCCCGTGCAGCAGCCGCTCCGGGCTGGCACTGGTCGCGCTTTCGCCGAGGGGGTCGCGCTGCTCGTTACCGATGTAGGGGCAGCCGTAGGTCTCGAAGCGGTTGGGCACGTTCTCGGCCTCGTAAGCCGAGTACTCGGCCTTGCGCGCCGCGGCCAATGGCGCAAGCGTGGCGGAGATCGCGCGTCCCTCGATGAACGCCTCGAGCTCGTCGACGCCGAGGTAGAGCACGTCGCGGGGATCCTCGAGGACGTCCGCCTCCGCCAGGCGCATTCCGATCGCCCGGTAGCTGTCGCGCGCCAGTCCGAAAGCCAGGGTGCGCCGTAGGCGCAGCGTCTCGCGCGCCTTGATGGCTTTGCGTGCGATACGCAGCAGCCAGCCGAACAGCGCGCGTCGGCTTCGCGGCAGGCGCCGCGTGACGTCCGCGAGCGTCGTCTGGTAGCGCTCGCGCTCGGAGCGCGTGAGCGTTTCGGGGTCGATGTCGGGACGGTCGAGGAAGTTGCGCAGGATGCCGATGATGAAGCCCGGGTTTTCGCGCAGCGGGCTGCTCTCGAGCTTGAGCTCGCCCATGCTCCGGTCGCCGTAGCGAGCGATGTAAGCGTCGATACGCTGGGCGATCGGCGGTGAGAGTTCGCGCAGCCGTCGCATCGCCTGCTGCGGCTCTCCACCGCGCACTGCGGCGTCGAGGGTCGCGTCGGTGCGAATGTCGCACGCTAGGCCGACGAGCAGCCGAGTGGGCTCGACCGACTCGATGCCATCGATTCCGCCAAGCAGGTCGCCGAGCCGCGAGTCCACCTCCTCCTGTGGGTACAGCTTGACGAGCGCTCGGCGAAGCGCGCCAGAGAGCATCATCACGCGGAAGTCGTTGAGGTTTGGCGCCTCCCACTTGTCAAGCAGCTCCGCGTAGAGGCGGCGCGTCAGGTCGTAGAGGTCGCTGAGGGTCGCGGCGGGCAGATCGTTGCGATCGACCTGATCGTGGATTGAATGAAAGTGCTCGAGGAAGCGCCTGATCTCCCGGTCAAGCCAGACAAAGCGCCAAGCCAAGCGGATCCCCACCCGGGCGACCTCGGCCTTGCGGCGCAGCCCGGCCAGGCGGGGTGGCCGCTCCTCGCTTAGCGGGTCGATTGCGGTCCGCCACATCACATTCGCCATGTCTTCGCGGTTGCGTTCGGCGCCGGGCAGCAGCGCGAGCAGGCGCAGCCAACTGTTGACGTTGTAGTAGACGCGACCACGGACCAGCCCGATCAGAGTTCGTGCATAGGGCTCGAACTCGACCATGCTGGCCTCGGAGACGCCGAGCGTCTTGGCGAATAGGCGGAAGGTCGTTGTGTACGCGCGCGAGGCGAACGAGAATGTGAGCGGAGTGGTGACGCCGTTGTAGCTCTCCTGGACGTTGGAGTTGTCGAACACCCGCTTGGGCCCTGAGCGGTCCGGCGTGCCAGGTAGTGAGGTGATCGGGCGGGCCTGGACGATGTGCAGCACCCCGTCGGCGTAGCACCACTCGACATCCATCGGACGTCCCGCGGCGGCCGCGAGCCGTCGCCCGGCCCGGCCCAGCTCGTCGACCTGCTGTGTGCTCAGCACGCGCCGCCGGCGATCATCGTCTGCGACGGGCGTGACTTCGGTTCCGCGCCCTGAAGCGCAGCACACGACCTGACTATCCTTCTCAGCGATTGACGCTTTGAGCTCTCCCCCAGCCGCGCTCCAGGCGTACTCATCGGTCTGACAGAGCCCAGAGACGATGCCCTCGCCGAGTCCATAGGTGGCGCTGAGAACGCACGTGTCGCGGTCGCCGCTGATCGGGTCGGCGGTAAACAGCACGCCGGAGACCTCGGCGTTGACCATTCGCTGGACGACGACGCCCATCCGCACGTCCGCGAGTGCGAGGCCGAGACGGCTCGCGTAGGCGAGTGCGCGCTCGCCGAACGCCGAGCTCCAGCAGCCGCGCACGCTGTCGAGCACCTCTACGATGTCGCGCTGATACAGCGCGCTGTCGAGCTGGCCCGCGAAGGAGTGCTCGGCAGAGTCCTCGCCGACCATGGAGCTGCGCACAGCGTAGGGTCCTACGCCGAGCGACTTGAGCGCACTGGCGATCTGGTCGCTGAGCGCTTTGTCGAGGGTGCCTTCGCGCAGCGCGAGCGCGAGGCGCGTCGATGTCCGCGCGAGGGCGTTGGTCGCTTCGGGGTCGCACGGGTCAGCGTCGGCCGCGACCAGGATCGCTTCGGCGAGCGGCGCGCCGATTGAGTCCGTGCGCAGGTGGGCGCGAAAGGCCGGGACCGTAACCACGAAGAACGCCGGGACGTTGAAGCCGAGCGTCCCTAGCCAGGCGAGGCCGGCGGCCTTGCCGCCGACCGCTGGCGCGTCGGCGGCCCCGATGCTCGGGCCCGCGACGAGTAGCACTGGCGTGGCGGACGTGGCCGGCTCGTCGTCGTGCACCGCTTCGCCGCTCAGGCTGCGTGATGAGGCGATCGCGCTCACGGCCGTCGGCCTCGCCGGCGCGGTAGGTGGACGCTCTTTGAGGTTGCGAACTCCTCGATCCCGCGTATGCCGACCTCGGCACCGAACCCCGATGACTTCCGGCCTGCTGCCGGCAGGGGTATGTTGTCGATTCGCCCGTAGGAGTTCACGTAGATCGTCCCGGCCTCCAGTTCGCTCCAGGCGTGCTCGAGCGTTTCGATGTTGCTCGACCAGATCCCAGCGGCGAGACCGTAGTCGCTGTCATTGGCTAGTTCGATCGCCTCTTCGATGCCGTCGAAAGGGATCAGGACCGCGACGGGTCCGAACAGCTCGTGGCGGGCGAGCTCGTCCTCGTTGGATAGACCGATGACAACGGCCGGGCGCAGATAGCTTCCCGTTCGCCCGACCACCTCGACGGGCTCGCCGCCGACGAGGATCTCACCGCCGCGGGCGGTGGCCTGCTCGAGCTCTGAGACGATGGACTGGTAGAGATCGAGGTGGCGGATCGCACCAACCTCGGTCTGGGGCAGGTAGGGGTCGCCGACCTGTACGCGCCCGACGGCGTTGCACAGACCACTGACGAACGGGTCGAGCAGGCCGCGCTCGACGAGGATGCGACTACCGGCGGTGCAGGTGGCGCCCTGGTTGCGCACGATCCCGCTGAGAGCTCCCGCCACGGCCCCGTCGCAGTCGGCGTCGGCGAAGACAATGTTGGCGCTCTTGCCGCCGAGCTCGAGCACTGGCTTGGCCAGGCCGCTGGACATGGCCCTCATCACCGCTCGGCCCGCCGCGTCTCGGCCGGTGAACGATACGACCGCAACCGAAGGATGGGAGACGAGCTCCGCTGTCGTCGCCTCCCCGCCGTGGACTACCTGCAGGCAGTCTGGCGGCAACCCGGCGCTGACGAGCGCCTCTACGAGATAGGCGGCGACGCAGGGTGCGCGTGGCGAGGGCTTGAATACCACTGTGCATCCTGCGGCCAATGCCGCGCCGATCTTCGCTGCGCTGATCTGGGCCGGCAGGTTCCAGGTGCCGATCAGTGCCGCGACTCCGGCTGGCTCGCGCAGCTCCAATCCCCACACCTCAGCTGAATAGTCCGGCATCGCGCTGTGGCGCTCTGCGCCCGCGAGGTTCGCGTAGTCCTCGAACACGCGCGCCGCGCGGCGGACCTCCGCCTCGGCCTGCTTGATTGGCTTGCCGGTCTCGCGCACTATTACTTGGGCCAGCGCACCGGCGTGCAGCGAAAGGTTGCGCGCCGCGCGGCGTAGAAGCTCAGCGCGCTCCCGCCAGGTGGTGCGTCGCCAGTGGCGCAGCGCGCGACGCGCCGCCATGACCGCCACGTCAAGCTCGTCCTCGCTGGCAAGCGGATAGGAGCAGTAAGGGACCGCGTCGGGGGCGTCCACGCCCACTTCGTGATCGTCCCCGGCAACAGGCGCCCCAGCGATCAGATGCTCGACCTCAATCAGCTCCTCGCTACTGGTGACTGCCATTTGCTCCCGCTCCCGGGTATCTGTGGATCGTGTCGGAACCGTGCACGGCAAGAGCACAGCTTGCGTGACACCCATCGATTTCACAAATCGCACTGGTGGTATCTAGGGTCTCTCAACCATTGGCCAGCGCCACGAACACCGTGACCACCACCAAGGTGAACCGCCACGCCGCTTCGCGCGCACCAACGCGCAGGCGAGCGAGAGCGTGGGCGCCCAGGTGAGAAAAACCGGATTGCCGGGCGGCTCCGGCGGCCCATCGGGCGGTGAGCACTCAGCCATCGACGCAGGAGCCGGCCAGCGCATCCGCGCCTACTGTTGTGACATCGATGCCGCTCTGACGCGGGTGGGCACCCGACCGGCCGCGGTCAGCGAGCTGCTCGGCTCGATCCGCGACGACGGGCCGGCGTTCCTCGTCGGGTCGCTGGCGGCCGGCCTTGGCAACCGTGGCAGCGACATTGACGTCAACGTGTTCTGCGCTGAACCGACCGGAGAAGCGCCGATGATGTTCTTCCTCGGGCAGACGAGTGTCGACGTTCAGCTCTACGCCACCGAGGAGAGCAGGCGGATCGTCGCTGCGCTGGCGACCGACCGGGTGGCGTTCGCTGGCTCGGTGTGCGCACTCGGACCCCCGCCTGAGCTAAAGACGCAAAGGCGAATCTCTCGCTGGCTGACTGCCTGCCCCTTCACGAGCTCCCAGGCGCCCGTGTTCGAGGACGCCGAGGCGGAGTTGGCGCTCGCGGCACTGGTCCGCGGCGCGCTCGAGAACCTGGTGCGCGCCGGCTATGCGGCGCTTGTACTGGAGCCGCTGGGGGCCGCTTCGGAGGTAGCCTGGCGGCGGGCCGGGCGGGCGGTGATTGAGACGCTGGCGCGTGGCCGCGGAGACGTCTTCATCGGTGAGAAGTGGCTTGTCGCGCGAGCCGCGCGCTGCGGGGTTGACCGCGCGTTGGTCCGTCGCGCGTTCGAGGTTTCCTGTTCGGAGGAGCTCGCCGGCGTTCTGCGCACCGCGGGCCTGCCCCAGCTTGAGCTCAGCGAGCTGGTGTCATTGGCCGGTGCGGCGCCGCTCGAGGAGTTCGCGCTCGCCGGCCGAAGCTGGACGCTGTTGGGCGGCGCACGACTGCTGCCCGGATCACCCGGCGACCTCAGCGCCGAGCGCCTGGCTAGCGAAGGCGGGCCCGGACTTGCGGAGGCGTTGGCCGAGGGAGCGCTCGCCGTCGCCGTCGATCACCACGCGCTCGATGAGGTGCTCCGGTCGTGCGCAGCCTAGACGCGCGCTGGTTTGCCGAGCGGGCCACTGCCGCAGCGTGGGCTGAGGCGCTTGTGATTCAACCGGCCTTCGAGGATGTGCATGCGGCGCTCGATGCCGGCGACTGGGCGACGTGTGTTGACTGCTGCTTTGAGACTGTTCTCGGAGCGTGCTTTGTGCTGGCCGTGCTCGACGGCTACAACGGCGCGCCCGTCGAGGCCGATCTGCTCGTGCGCTGCCTGGTCGATGGCTCGCCCGCCGCCGATCTATTGGGGCGCCTACCGCACGGCCACGAAGCGCGCGGCGAGGACGCCCGGGAGGCGGTCGCGATCAGTGGGGAAGCGCTGGCGCTGGTGGAGGCTGCGCTGCCGCTGCGGGTCGAGCGCTTTCGCACCCCCGAGGGCTTCTTCCCGGGGGTGCGGGCGGCCGCGGGCCTTGAGAAGCTGCGCACGCGCCTTGGGCTGCCCGGCTTCGGGTGGAGGCATTTCACAACGTGAGCACGCGCCCGGAGGAGCACCGCGGCGAGGCGCTGCTTGAGCGCTACGACAAGTTCGTTGTTGACCTCGACGGGTGCGTTTGGCTAGGCGAGCAACCGATCGCGGGCTCCGCGCAGGCGATCGCGTGCATGCGCGATGCGGGCAAGCAGGTCGTGTTTGCAACCAACGACTCGCGCTGCGCCGGCGAGGCGTATGCCACCAAGCTGCGCAGCATGGCTATTGAGGCGCGCGCAAGCGACGTGGTGAGTGCCGGCGGGACGCTGCAGGAGATCCTGGCAGCCCATCATCGTGGGGCACGCGCGTTCGTGATCGGGACCGAGGCGATGCTTGAGCGGGTCTCGGCGGCGGGCCTGGCGATCGTCAACGGCTCGCCTCGGGCGACGCGCGCCGAGGTGGTCGTAGTGGCTGGTAGCGAGCAAGTGGTCTACGACGACCTGCGCTGTGCGGCCCTCTCGGTGCGAGCAGGCGCCGTTTTCTTGGCCGCGGCGCGCGACGCAACGCTCCCGCATCCCGATGGTCTGTGGCCCGGCACCGGGGCAATCCTTGCCGCCGTTGAGTGCGCTTCGGGCCGACGCGCTCAGGTCATCGGCAAGCCTGAGCCAGCGCTGCTGGAAAGTGCGCTTAGGCTCTTGGGGGCTGGTCGCACGCTGATGATCGGTGACCGCCTGGACAGCGACGTCGTCGCGGCGGCTCGCGCTGGACTGGACGCGGCGCTGGTTCTGACTGGGTCAACGACCCTTGAGGAAGCCCGCAGGGCGCGCGATCCCGTGCCGGTCGTGATCGTCGAGTCGCTGGCAGCGCTGGCTGGGGTTGAGCTGCGCTCCCCCACCTAGCTTGGGCCACCTCCTGCCGGCGGTGTTCAGACCGCGGCGACGCGGCGCTCGATCTCGGTGAGCATCTGCTGGGAGTTGTCGTGCAACGCCCTGGCGGCAACGGGATCGAGCATCTCGGCCAGCAGCGGAATGCCGATCTCGAACTCGACCTGCATGCTGACCTCGACTCCGCCCTCGGTCTCGTTCAGCGCCCAGAAGCCGCGGAAGACGTCCAGGTCACCGTCGAGCTGCTCGAAGTCGATACGCCTGGCCGTCTCGTCGACGTGCTCAAGCTCAGTCCATTCGAGCACCGATCCCTTCAACAGCACCGACCAGCTGCTGACCCGCGTGCCGTCGGCACGCTCCTCGCGGATGCTGACCTCGCGCACATTGCTCATGTAGGCGGGGTAGCTGCACACGTCGTTGACAGTCCGCCAGATCTCCTCCGCCGGGGCGCTGATAATGCGCTCGACAGCTACTTTTGGCATGGCTGGTTGCTCATCGAGGTATCCGGGTTTAGGCGGTCGGGTCGAAGCTCATCGGACGATCCAAGTAGAAGGCCCCGACCGCCTCGTCGCAGGCAAGGAGGTTGGGAGGATGGTGATGGACGGCGAGCGTGTCCAGCGCGAGACTCGCCGCAGGGTCGGTGGAGGTGTAGAGCTTGGCTCCAAGCACAGGTGTGAGCGCGGCAAGAACGCGCTCACGCGTGTCGCTGAGGCTGGCCCGCAACGTCATCGCGCCGGCCAGGGCGCTGGTGCCGCTGGTCTCACCACGCTCCCACATGCCAGCGAACTCACGGCAGGCGCCCCCCAGTGTGAACAGCTCGCGTGCGGCGCGCCCCAGGAGCATCTGGCGTTGGCCGCCTGGCGCTGCGCCGCGCTTGAGCGCGCCTTCGACAGCCAGCGCGTGCAGGCGCGACAGCGCACCGTGGTAGGTGGCGCTGATCAGCACCGCGAACCACACGACGCCGGCTATCACCAAGTCATCGACGTCACTGATGGGTCCGCGATGAAAGACCAAGCGATCGTCGATCGTGACCTGGTCGAAGACGACGCGAGCGGTGTCGGAGGAGCGCATCCCGAGCGATCCCCAGTCGCCTTGGACGCTCAGTCCCGCAGATTTCGCCGGGCACAGCGCCACGATGCTTTCTTCGGTGCCCTCGACGGCGGCGCTAACACAGAATATCTCGGCGGTCCTCGCCAGCGAGCAGGGGAACTTCGTGGCGCTCAACACGTATCCATTACCGTCGCGGCGCGCGAGCGACCGACTGCGCATGAAGTTGCTGCTGCCGCCCGGCTCGGCGAACGCCGAGGCGACCAGGGCGTGGCTGTCGGCAATGCCCTCGAGCAGCATCCAGGTCTCGTCGCGATGGCGGCGCCAGTAGTCGACCATCACGCCGATCGTGAACGAGTGCATGTTGAACGCCACGGCGATCGAGGGGTCGACGATCGCCAGTTGGCGCTGGGCAGCAGCAGTCTGCAACAGCCCACACCCCAGGCCCTTGAACTCCTCTGGGATCGCGACGATCGGAAGCTCCCCGCGGGCGACGGCGAGGATTCGCTCGGCCGGGTCGCTCAGGTCCTCGAGCGCGGGCACCGCGACCGGCGTCTCCCAGCCGATTCCCAACAGCGACGGGGCGTCGGTGGCGCTGGCTAGTGGGTCTGTGGGTGGCGCTTGCTGGCTCATGGTCGCTTCGCTCCTTCGGCTGAGGTCGTGCTCACCGTGGCGCAGGCCCCGGAGATCACGCCCATCGCTCGCTCCAGTTGGGTGTCGTCGGTGACGATCGGCGGCAGCAGCCGTATCGTTTCAGGTGAACTCAGGCAGGGGCTAACAAGAAGTCCGTTTGGTCCGAGCTCGGCCAGCAGCTCACCGGTGAGCGCTCTCGTACGGCATTCGAGCGCTGCGGCGAGGCCGTGCGTACGCACCTGCGCGACCACTTCGGGCCAGGTGCGCGCCAGCGCGTCGAGGTGGCGCTCCAAGGCAACGGCGAGCGCGGTGCCCGCTGACGCGTGGCGCTCAAGCTCCTCAAGTGCGGCGACGCCCGCTGCGCAGCACAGCGGATGGCCGGCGAACGTCGCGGTGTGTGTGAAGGGATCGCGCAGCAGCGGCCGGTAGAGCTCCTCGGTGCAGACCGCGGCCGAGAGGGGAAGGACGCCGCCGCCGAGATGCTTGCCGAAGAGCACCGCGTCGGGCTCTAGGCCCATCGCGAGCGCGACGGATACCGGACCGCAGCGGCGCAGGCCCACCTGCACCTCGTCGCTGATGACGAACACGTCCGCCGCTCTGGCGTCGTGAGCCCAGCGTTCGAGCAGCGCGCTGGGCAGCGCCCTTAGCCCGCCCTCGCCCTGGATCGGCTCGAATAGTAGCGCGGCGACATCGCCGTGGCGCACCTGTGCAGCGACCGCGTCGGGCTCCCACCGGATGTGGGTAACCCCGCCGAGCAGGCCGTCCAGCCCGGCCCGAAAGCCGGGGTGAGCGGTGGCGGCGAGCGCGCCGAGCGTCTTGCCGTGGTAGGCGCCCTCAAGGGCCAGTACTCGTGGGCGCCCGCTCGCAAGACGCGCGAGCTTGAGCGCGGCCTCGACAGCGTCCGCGCCGTCCTGGCCGAGGTAGACGCGACTGAAGCGGCGCGGGTCGGTCAGCTCGACGAGCCGCTCGGCCAATAGCGGTGTGATCTCATTGGCGAGCGCGCGAGTGCTGGTCGGCAGCCGCCCGAGCTGTCGCTCCACTGCGGCGAGCACTGCGGGGCAGCGGTGGCCGAGCAGAGTGACACCGTAAGAGCCGAAGTCGAGCACCACCCGTCCGTCGGAGAGCTCGACCTCGGCGCCTTCAGCAGCGACCTCCAGGGCGCCCCTGCCGGTCAGCTTCTGTGCGAGCACGATCCCGGGAGCAAGCCGTCGGCGGGCCCGGCGAAAGACGTCGGCGGGCGCTTCAGCGTCAGTGACACCAGGAGCGAGGATGCTCGGCTCGCTCAGCACAGCCGATTCTCGATCGCGGTGCCCTCAAGCGCGTCGATGATCGACTGCACGAGGCGCTCGGCGACGCGACGCTGGGCGTCGAAGGTCATCGAGCCAATGTGTGGGGTGATGACCACGTTGGCGAGCTCGTTGAGGCGTGTTGGCGCGCCCTCCGTGACGAATACGTCCTTCGCCGCCCCGGCGATCCGCTGGTGGCGCAATGCTTCGAAGAGGGCGTCCTCGTCCACGACTCCGCCGCGGGAGACGTCGACCAGGTAGGCCGATTCGCGCATCATCGCCAGCTCCGGCGCGCCGATCAGGTTCTGGGTGCTCTCCAACAGGGGCACGTGAACGCTGATGATGTCCGAGCGCGCTAGGAGGACGGGCAGGTCATGGAGCTGGATGCCCTCGCCGGCGAGCTCACGCCGACGCTGGGGCGTGTCATGGGCCACGCAGGCAATCACCGTCATCCCGAAGCCGTGCGCGATTCGGGCGACACGCGAGCCGATCCGGCCGAGCCCGACGATGCCGAGCGTCTTGCCGTTGAGCTCGATGCCGTACAGCTCCGCCTTGCGCCAGTGGTCGTCGCGCAACTGGCGATCAGCGAGGGAGATCTTGCGCGCAATCGCCAGCAGCAGCCCGAAGGTGAACTCGGCGGTGCTCGCCGACGTCTCGCTGGGCACGTTGAAGACGCAGATCCCGAGCTCGCGAGCGCTCTCAAGGTCGATGTTGTCGACCCCCACGCCAGCGCGGGCCACGAGGCGCAGCTTCTTTGCCGAGCGCAGCAGCGCCTCCGTCAGCCGCACCCCGCTGCGCAGCACGACGACGTCGACGTCCTCGATCAGGCGCATGAACTGCTCGGCGCTGGGCTGCAGGTGGGTGAGAACCTCGAAGCGCTTGCCGAGTGCTTCCAGTGCGTGGGGATGGACCGGGTCGACGATCAGGATCCGGGCACTCGCCGTTGCGGTCGTGGGGGTGGGCGTCGGCGTGGTCGGGTTCTCCGGCTGGCGCTGGTCGACCCACAGGCGCTTTACGTCGGCCAGCGCGGCGGCGTCCAGGGTCGCAGTCACGCCGGGGCGATCGAGCTCGATCAGCGCGGCCGCCAGAACGATGTAATCCCAGGTGCCTTGATGGCTGGTGAGCGGACCAAACGCCTCGCGGACAGCGGCGAGGCCGCGCCGCTCGCCGGCCGCCAGGGCACCGAGCAGATCGCCGATGTGCGGCGAGCTCCCGCCGTCCGAAAGCCGTTCGGCGACCTCCTCGATGGCGACGCTGTGGCGTGGCATCTGCGCTTCGAGCGCCGCCGCGGCGCGCATCGTCTGCGCGGTGTGGTCGGCGGCGACGTTGTCGCGCAGCTCACCCAGCCACGGCCCGCGCTCGTCCTTGTCGAGCAGGATCCCGTGCTCGCGCACGATGTCGGCGGGCTCGTCGGGCGCGTGGACGAAGCCGATCATCGGGTTGCGCATGCCGATCAGCGTCCGCAGGTGACCGTCGTGGCGCCGCTCGGTGGCGGTCGGGCCCTTCAGCTCCCACAGCCGGACCGATCCCGGAAGCCCCGCGACGGGCTCGTCGTCGCGCAGCACCACTACCAGCCACGGCGACTGCTCGGCGATGAACGTCAGAAGGCGCGTACGATCGACCGTTGCCTTGTTCCACTGGTAGTGCCACATGCTGTGGCAGCGCTCGCGGGTCAGCTGAACGCGCCGCGAGGCGATCGGTGTGAACCCGTGCTCGTGGAGGAACTGCACTGCGGCAGGGATCGCGCCCCGCGCGACGGACTCCGGCTTGAACGCGATCACCGCCAGACGCTGCAGGCTTCCCTCGACGTCCTGGCCCCAGGCGGTGTGGAAGTCCTCCCACGCTTCCAGCACCTGCGCCTCATCCTGGTAGAGGGCCTGCTTGCGTGGCTGGCGGGTCAGCTTGGCCCAGTCCGGAGCAGGCGTGGCCTCGGCTTTGGTGAGCGTGCTCACCTGATGGGCTCCCGATCGGCGCTTGCGGCGAGCTCAGCGGCGGGACTCACGATCTCCTGGTGCTTGTCGCAGACGACTTCCACCAGCGTCGGCCCGGCCCGCTCCAGCAGGGCCGCGATCTCGCGGTCGAGGGTTTCGTAGCGCTCGAGGCGGTGAAAGGGAAGGTCGAACGCCGCCGCCACCCTGGCGAAGTCGAGCACGCTCTGATCGTCGGTGTAGCGGCCTCCGCAGGTCGCGTCCTGTGAGGCGCGGATCGAGGCGTAGCCGCCGTTGTTGATCACGAACACCTTGATCGCCAGGCGGTTCTGGGAGATCGTGCGCAGCTCCTGGATGTTCAGCTCGATCGACCCGTCGCCGGTCACGACGAGAACCTGGGCTTCGGGTTTGGTGAAGCTCGCCCCGATCGCCAGCCCGAGGGCGACGCCCATCGTCGCGAACGCGCCCGAGGTTAGCTCGCGCTGACCGGCGGAGAAGGTCAGGCCCTGGCCGGTTATGTAGTAGGCGCTGCCGGCGTCGCTGACGAAGATGTGGCGCGCGTCGGTGTGCGCCTCAAGCCGCTCGAGGAAGTAGTAGGAGTTGATCGGGTTGCCCTCGTAGTGGGGCAGGACGGTGGGATGGCTGTGCTTGAGGGCCTCGCATTCCTGCGTCCAGGCGGAGTAGTCGGGCAGCTGGAAGCGGACGATCCGCGCCAGCAATTGGCTGAGAACCTCGGCGACGTCAGCCTGGATCGGCAGGTCGATTTGCACGCCGGGCTTGGTCAGCTCAGCGGGATCGATGTCGACCATCACGATCTGAGCGTCGGGCGCGAAGGCGTCGAAGTCCTCACCGACGAAGCCGTGGGCGAGGCTCGCGCCGAAGCTGAGGACCAGATCGGCGCGACGCATCACGCTGGCGGTGTGGCGGCGCCCACGGATGCCGCCCTGGCCGTGATAGCCGTGCAGGTCATAAGGCAGAAGGTCTTGGGCCAGACGCGTTGCGATCACCGGCACGTCCAGCGCGCGCGCGAGTTGGCCGAAGGTGCGCAGGGCGCCGGCCTGGCGCACGCCCTGGCCGAGCACGAGCAGCGGTCGGCTAGAGTGCTCCAGCAACGCTAGCGCGGCGTCGATGCTCTCGGCGGCGACAGGCATGGGCGCCTCCAGCATGAGCTTCTCGGCGAACCCCTCCAGAGCGTCGAGCTCGATCAACGCGGACTGGACGTCGGCGGGGATGTCCAGCCACACCGGGCCGGGCCGACCAGCCCGGGCGCGAGCCACGGCCTGCTCTAGGTGATAGCGGATCGTAGCCGGTTCCCTTACCACGGCGGCGTACTTGGTAAAGCTGCTGACAACCTCGACGATGTCGAAGCCCTGCACGCCGAAGTGGCGAGTGCGCGCCAGGTGGCGGTTCTCGACTTGGCCGGAGAGGACGAGGATCGCCACGGCGTCGACCCACGCCTCGAGCACTCCGGCGGCGGCGTTGATCCCGCCAGGGCCGGTAGTGACAACGACGACGCCGAGTTGGTTGGTGACGCGCGCGCTGCCAATCGCCATCACCGCCGCCGCAGCCTCGTGGCGGGCTGTGAGGAAAGCGATCTCGGGGTGGCTGAGGAACGCGTCGTCGAGGTGCACCGAGCCGGTCCCGGAGAGCATGAACGCGTGGCGCACGCCGAGGCTCGAGAGGTGGCTGGCGATGTAATCAGCAACGCGGACTCCCTGCGACGTGGAGTGCGAGGCCATCTACATTGCCTCCGCATAGATCGCGCGCATCAATGGGGGGCCGACCACGTCAATCGGGTCGTTATCGACATTGCCGGTGACGTTCGCCAGGAATACGTCAATGTCGGCGAGTTGGTAGCCGCTCGCGTGAAGGCCCTGGCGCAGCCCGCCGCGCTCCAGCAGGTCGAGGATACCCTCAGCGGCGCTGGCAGCACCGATCAGCTGTGCGATCCTCGCGAAGCGCTCTTCGGCGAACGCGTTAGCGCGCTCGACCCACGGCGGGTAGAGCGCCGCTAGCCCGCGGCCGTGGGCAAGCTCTATGTGCGAGATCCCGCCCATCGCCTGCTGCAGGCGGTGCGGCAGGCAGGTGCTCGCGGTGGCCACGGTCAGCCCGCCGAGCAGCGCTCCAAGTGCCAGGCGATCCCAGAGCTCGGGTGTGTCCTCTCCCGCGGCCAGTCCTCGAAGACCGGGCGCGGTCAGCCCCAAAGCGCGTTCAGCGAGGATGTCTGTGAGTGGACTCGCCTGACGCGCGAGGTATCCCTCGACGGCGTGCGTGAGGGCGTCGAATGCGGTCTCAAGCGCAACCTCACGGGGTGTGGTGCTGCTCAGCCGGCTGTCGATCAGGGCGAGCGACGGGAATACGGTACGACCGCGGATCCCGGACTTCAGGCAGCGCGCGCGGTCGGTGATGATCGCACCCCGAGTGACCTCTGCGCCGGTGCCCGCGGTCGTGGGGACTGCGATCACCGGTAGCGCTTGCTGCTCGTCGGGGAGCGTCGTGCCGACGAGCGCGGCGACCGAGTCGAGCCGAATAGCCGCTCCCGCCGCCTTCGCCGTATCGATCGCGCTGCCACCACCGAGCGCGACGATCACCTCGCTTCGCTGCTGCCGGGCCAAGGTGATCGCCGCCTGGACTTCCTCGCAGCACGGATTGCGTGAGACCCCGTCGAAGACGTGCACATCGACGCCCGCGAGCTGCAGGCTGCGGCAGGCACGGTCAAGCACGCCGTGGCGGCGCATCGCTGTGCGTCCACAGACGAGGAGAGCCCGCACGCCGAGTGGGCGCGTCAACGCGCCCAGCTCGCTGAGCCGGTCGCGGCCGAAGATCACGCGCGTCGGTGTCAGGTGCTCGAACCTCACCGCCGCTCCAGTGTCGTGCGCAATGCTTCGAGCACCGGGCCGGTGCGCCGGCATAGATACTCGAGCGCGGAGCCGCCGCCGGTGGATGTGGTTGTGGTGGTGCTGAAGGGCACCTCGGCGACGGTGTCGCCGCCGAGCAGGATCGTCTCGACGGCCGGACTTTTGAGCACCCGCAACAGACTGAGAGTGCTGGCGCTGAAGCCGAGCCGGCAACAGCCCGGTGGGCCGGCGAGCACGGCCCGCCCGCCACTTCGCGCAAGCCGCCGCAGGGGCTCACTGACCCAGCCCTCGATGATCAGGTCGACGATCGCGTGGCCGGGCGGCACGCCGTCACTGACATGCACGACGCACGGGGCGGCGCGCGGGTTTTCAATCGGCGAGACCACCACCCGCGTGGGCAGGTACAGCAGTGCGCGGTGGTCGCGGTTGAGCACCGCTTCGGCGGCGCTGAGCCTCTCGTTGGGTAGGTCGCCAAGCGGCGAGCTGCCCAGGTCGTACCCGGCGGCGAGCAGCAACGCGTTGAGTACCAGGCCGCCGGGGATCAGCAGGTCATACCGGTCGCACAGTCCGGTTAGGCCAACGGTCAGCTTCTCGTGCTTGGCGCCGCCAAGAATCGCCAGCGAGTACGCCGGGTCTGTCTGCGCCCAACGCTCAAGCCGCGAAACCTCATCGATCAGGCTCTGTGCGGCGAACCCGGGCAACAGGCGCAGCAGCCCAACGTTGGAGGCGTGAGCGCGGTGCGCCTTCGAGAACCCACCGATAGCTACCACGTCGCCGAGACGCGCAAAGCGCGCCGCCAGCTGTGGGTCGTTGTCTTCCTCGCCGCGCTCGTGGCGGGTGTTGCCAAGCAACGCGATCTCGCCGTCGCCCATTGCGAGAGCGCGGCGCTGGCACTCTTCGGAGGTCGCGTCGGGAAGGTAGTGAACGGGGCGGCCGAGCCGCCGTTGCAGATAGCCCGCGACGTCGTCGAGCGGGCGGGCGCTGCCGTCGCCGTGGCGACCTTGATGGGAGAGCACCACCACGCGTCCGCCGGCGTCCGCGATCCGGCGGATGTCGGCCAGCTCGCAGTCGATCCGCTGGGTGTCGTGCAGGCCCGCCTCGACGTTGAAGCCAGCGGAGAACACCCACCGTTCGCCGGCACAAAGCGACCGCCTCGCAAGGCGCGGCACATCGGCGAACGGGTCCGCGGCCGTCTGGGCCACGGGACACCGTGGCGGGGTGAGCGGTGGCGTGCTATTCGTCACTGAGGTAGGCGAGTCGCTCACCGTGGAGGTCGTAGTAGAAGAGCATGCTGCGCGGCGCGAGGGTCCGGTACTTTTCGGTCAGACCGCGCAGGTTCGCGATCCGACACGTCTCGGCTTGGCGAAGCGCCGCGAGGGTCGCGAGCGTCTGGTCGAGGTCATCGTTGACAACCAAGTAGTCGTGCTCATCCATGAACGCGAGATCCTGGACGCCCATCCGGTACTTCAGCTCGATCTGCGCGTCACTAGCGCCGGCGCGGCTGTGCAGCCGCCGGCGCAGCTCCCCCAGCGAAGGCGGCACGATGAACACGCCGACGACATGCTCGCGAAACAGCCGTCGGAGGTTGATGAACAGTTGCGGCGTGTAGTCGAACACAAGATCCTGATGTCGCTCGACGGCATCGTGTAGGGGTGCGATCGGTGTGCCGCTCGCGTAGCCACGCGACGCGTTGGCCCACTGGACGAAGAAGTCCGCTTCGACGAGGCGGCGAAACTCCGCTGGTGAGACGAAGTGAAACCAATCGGCGTCGTCAATGCCGCTGTCGGGGTCGAGTGGGCGCTGGGGCCGGGTAGTGTAGTTGCGCACGTAGCCGAGCGTTGGGTCGGCATCCAGCCAACGTTGGATCAGCGTGCTCTTGCCAGTCCCCCCGGGTCCCGATACGACGATGAAGAGGCTGCGCCGCTCGCCACCGAGAGACACCTCCTCTGCCTCGGCGGCATCAGCCGCAAGCGGATCGAGCGTGGCTGCTGCGGCACTGTCAGGCATCGCCGTCCGCCGGCTCGTCCATCCACGCCGCGACCGCGCCGGCGAGCCGCTCCGCGGTCAATCCGAAGTGCTCGTGTAGCCAGTCCGTCGGACCTATGGGCGCGAATACATTGGGCACCCCCAGCGACAGCAGCGGCACTGGATGGGTTCTCACGACGACCTCGCTGACGGCACCCGCCAGTCCGCCGTTGGTGACATGCTCCTCAGCCACGACGAGGCGTCCGGTCAGTGCGGCGTGGGCGGCAATCGCGTCGCTGTCAAGCGGCGCGATCGACCCGATGTGCAGCACCCCTGCGTCGATCCCCTGCCTGGAGAGGCACTCCGCGGCGTCAACCAGCCGCGTGCTCGTCAGACCTGTGCCTATGAGCGTCACGTCACCGCCAGCCCGCAGCAGAGTCGCCTCGCCGAAGCGGAACTCCACATTCTCGGCAAACAACTCTGGCACCAGGGTCTTGCTGATAACCCGCACGAACACCGGGTCCTCGCAGGCTGCCATTGCGCGAACCGCAGCGCGGCTCTCGTTCGCGGTTGCCGGAGCGATCACGCGCAAGTTCGGGATTGCCCGCATCCAGGCGATGTCCTCGAGCGCGTGGTGCGTCCCGCCAAGCGCGCCGTAGGCGAGGCCGCTGACAAACCCGCACAGCTTGACGTTGCTGCTGCAGTAGGCGACGTCCGCCTTGATCTGCTCAAGGGCACGGGCAGTGAGAAAGCACGCCGCTGAGTGGACGAACGGGATACGTCCCGCGTTGGCTAGTCCCGCAGCCACGCCAACCATATTCTGCTCGGCGATCCCGACGTCGATGATCCGCTCCGGTAGTTGCTGTTGAAATGCGGTCGCGTGATGTGTCTCGGCGGAGTCGTTGATTACCACGCAGATCCGCTCGTCCTCGCCGGCAAGGCGAAGCAGCTCGGCGGAGAAGTGCTCGGCGCAGTCAAATAGCTCCGCAACGCTCATCCGCCGGCCTCGATCTGCGCAAGCGCGAGTTGAAGCTCGCGCGGCTCTAGGCGCTTGCCATGCCATTCGAGCTGGTTTTCCATGAAGGACACGCCCCGGCCCTTGACTGTCGCCGCGATGACACACGACGGGCGGCCCGACTCGAACGGAGTGGCGTTGAAGACGTCGAGCAGGGCCCGATGGTCGTGTCCGTCGACGTCGCGAGTAGCCCAGCCGAACGCGCCCCACTTCTCGCGGAGCGGCTCAAGCGCGTTGATCTCCTCGGTGCTTGCGCCCTTCTGCACCCGGTTGCGGTCAATCACGAGCGTGAGGTTGTCCAGACCACGGCTTGCCGCGAGCATCGCCGCCTCCCAGTTGCTGCCCTCCTGCAGCTCGCCGTCCCCGGTCATCACGATCACCCTCCGAGGCGAACGGTCGAGCTTGGCGGCGATCGCACAACCGGTGGCGAACGGTAGCCCGTGGCCGAGCGCGCCGGTGCTGAACTCGACCCCCGGCAGGCGGTTCGAGACCGCGGTGCATAGCCGCGAGCCGGCTTGGCCGTAGCTGAAGAGCTCATCCTCGCCGAGGAACCCTCGCGCGCACAAAACGCTGTAGAGAGCAGCGGAGGCGTGCGACTTACTGCACACAAACCGATCGCGCCCGGGGGCGTGCGGCTCCTCGGCGTTCACGTTGAGCACGGCGCCGTAGAGCACGCTGAGAATATCCGCGGCCGACAGCTCAGCTGCGGGGTGGCCGGTGGCAGCGGCGACGATTACTCGTAGGCTTGTGGCGCGCACCCATCTTGCTAGGCGTGCCAGTTCCTCAACGTCAGCGGTGGTTGTGCTTGACAGCGTTGGTGTGCTCATCGCGGGTTTGGGCTAGAGCCCGTAGTGCGAGATTCCCTCACGCTCATCGAGCGCAAGCATCACGTTCATGTTCTGGATCGCGGAGCCGGCGGCACCCTTGACAAGGTTGTCGGTTACGGCCACGACCTTTATCACTCCACGCCCGGCGTCATAGTCAAGTCCGATATGGCAGAAGTTCGAGCCGGTGACGCTTGCCATGCTCGGGTAGATGTCGTACTCCTTCGCGTTGCCGCTCAGCCGACGTGGGTGATCGTTGATGCGCACGAAGAACTCACCCGTGTCGCCACGCCCGTAGCGGTTGTGGTACAGATCGGTCAATGCCTCCCTGCTGATCGTGGCGCATCTCCCGTCGGCGGCCGGGAGGCTGGCAAGCAGGTAGATGCCGCGCGCGAACGGGCCATGAGCGGTGCTCAACTCCACCTGCACCGGCCTGTCGGCGAGCCGCCCAAGCTGGTCTTCAAGCTCGGGGGCGTGGCGGTGAGCGTCAAGGTTGTAAGGCAGCATGTCGCCGGCCGCAGCAGCGTGCATCACCTCGCGGCGCGGGGTTGTGCCAGCACCTGTGGTGCCATTGATCGCGTGAATAGAGATCGAGTCCGGGGCGTGCTCGGCCAGAAGCGGTGCGAGCGCAAGGATCGCGGTGATCGCGTAGCAGCCGGGGTTGGCGATCAAGTCTGATCGGGCGACGCGATCGCGCTCAAGCTCGGTGACGCCGTAGACCGCCCGTTCGAGCAGTTGCGGCGCGCTGTGCGCGATATGGTAGACCCGCTCGTACAGCGTCGGATCTGCGAAGCGAAAGTCGCCGCCGAGGTCGATCACGCGGACTCCCGCGGCGAGCATCCTCGGCGCGAGTTCCATCGCCTCGCCGGCAGGGCTCGCGACGAACACGACGTCTAGTTCGTCGGCGCTTTCGAGCAGCATCTGGGGATCACTGAACGTGAGTCCGCTGCCGAGCAGATTGCGATGGACGCGCTCGAGCGGCTCGGCGCCGCGCGAGGCGGGGATGATTGTGGCGACCGCCGGGTGGCCGAGCAGCAGCCGGCACAGCTCCCTTCCAACGGGCCCTGAAGCGCCGTGGATGCCGACCCTGATCCCGCTCATTGGACGTCCTCACTTGTCGTATCGGGTGCCTCGAGCAGGATCTTGCCGACCTGGCGGCTGCGACCGGCAAGCATCTGGAGTGCTCGCCCTGCCTGCGCCAAGGGGAAGCGATGGGTCACCAGCCGCTCCGCGGCGAGTTCGCCTCGTCCGGCCCATTCGAGGACCGTTTCGACGTCGGCGCGGGTACACAGCGATGCGGTCTTCATCGACACCTCACGGCGGACGGCGGCGTTCATGTCCAGTCGGGCTGGGCCGGGGAAGAAGGACACGACGACCACGGTGCCGCCGCTTCTGGTGCAGGCGACCGCGTCGTCGAGCGCGCGCGGGTGACCAGAGGCCAGGAAGGTGACATCGGCACCGCCATCGAGTGCGTCACAGATTGCGGCAGGCGCATCTCCGGCGGCAGCATCGACGAACTGTGCAGCGCCAACGGCGAGCGCGAGCTTTCGCTTGGTCTCGCCGATGTCAACGGCGAGCGTCGTCGCGCCGAATAGTTTGCCGGCAGCGATCAGACAGCACAGCCCGATCGTGCCGCCGCCGACCGCCACGACACTCGAAGGCGAACCGCCCAGTGCGGCCACGCGGGCAGTGTGTACGCCGATCGCTAGCGGCTCCACGAGCGCGCCGCGTGTCAACGGGATGCCCGGCGGAAGCGCGAACGCCATGTTCTCGCGCAGCACAACGTACTCTGCGAACGATCCGTGCCAGCCGCCAGCTGACAGGTTCGCCTTGTGCGAGCAAAGCTGGGGACGCCCGCCCTGGCATTGCTCGCAACGATCACAGGGGGAAAATGCCGCGGCACACACCCGTTCTCCGGGAGCCACGGACTGCACCCCGGAGCCAAGCCCTGTGACGGTGCCGGCGAGCTCGTGGCCAAGCACGACGGGGGGGCGCTTGTAAGGATGGTGGCCCGCGTAGGCCGCAAGGTCAGAGCCGCAGATCCCGCTCGCGCCGACGCGCACAAGCAGCTCACCGGGCCGCAGCGACGGCACCTCGAGCGTCGTCCATCGGATCCGCCGCGGGGCGCTCAGCAGCGCGGCGCCCATCGTCTGCGGCGCAGCCGTGGTCGCTCGTCGCCCGTGCGCGACGGCTCGCACGGGCGTGGCAAGCGTCATGCCACCACCGATGGCGCGCTAGCCGCGGAGTCGGCTGGCGCGTTGATGGTGGGCAGCGCCTGCAGGCGCTCCGTAGCGGAGTGAAGCTCGTCCATACCGATCAGTGCGAGCACGTCCTGAACCGATGCGAGATCACTCTCGACGGGCGCGGTGTTTTCTGCCGCGGAAATCCGCTCCAGCGTGTCGTCGACGGCACGCACAGCGGCGCGCAGCGCCTGGTTGGCGTAGATCACCATTGAGATGCCCGCCTGCGCGAGCAGTGGCCAGCCAACTGAGTAGTAGGTGGTTGGCACGGCAATCAGCGGCAGCGGCTGCGACCGCTTGCGCCACCGCCTGGCGAAGTCGAGCACCTCCTCTCCGTCGGCGGTCTTGGAGTGGATCAGGATCGCGTCCGCGCCGGCGTCCTGATAGCAGGCTGCGCGCGCGAGCGCATCGTCGATCCCCTCGCCGGCGATCAGCGACTCGACGCGCGCGACGACGACGAACTCCGGGGCACGCTGGGCGTCCTTGGCGGCAAGCAGCCTCGCGGTGAACTCAGCAATAGACGCCAGCTCCTGACCGTCGGTGAAGCTGTTGCGCTTCGGGAACTCCTTGTCCTCGATGCAAACACCGGCAATCCCGGCTCGCTCGTACTCGCGCACCATCCGTGCAACGTTGTTCACATCACCGAACCCTGTGTCGCAGTCGGCGAGCACTGGAAGCTCACACGCACGATCAATCACCTGTGCCGCGGTGAGAAACTCGGTCATCGTCAGGATGCTCGCGTCGGGAACAGCATGCGCAGCCGAGATCGCGAGGCCGCTGGCCCACAAGGCATCGAAACCATGCCGCTCAGCAAGCCGGGCCTGAAGACCGTCGCCGGCGCCGACCGCACGCGTGATCGTGTCGTGCGCCAGTAGCGCGCGCAGTGTTGCGCTGCTGCTCGCCGGTCGCTGTCCGCTGACCGTCATTCCTCTCGTCCCACCGTTCATCTGCGTCACAGGATCAACCAGTGGCGATGCAAGGGCAAAAAAGCGCCTCCCGCTGGCGTCAGCGCAGCGCGGGCTCCGCTGCCGCTGAAGCTGGTGGCGTGTCGGCTGGTGCGGGCGCCGCAGTGGGCAGAATGCGCATGAGTCCCGATGGCAGCCACCAATTCCACTTGCCCAGCAGCTCCATTGTGGCCGGCACCAGCACTAGCCGGATCAGCGTCGCGTCAAGCGCAATCGCAGCCGCGGCGCCGACCCCGATCTGCTTGATCGACGGCAGCCCTGTGACGACGAAGACGCCAAACGCACAGACCAGGATTAGCGCTGCGCTTGAGATCGTCTGCGCACTCGCCGCAAGTCCTTCGGCTACCGCGGCACGCGGCGCGGCGCCAGCGAGCCAACGCTCCTTGATGCGGCTCAGCAGGAACACCTCGTAGTCCATCGAGAGTCCGAACGCGAGCGCGAGGATCACCACCGGCGTGATCGTTTCGATATGTCCGGGGGCGCGGAATCCCAGCAGCCCGTTGAACCATCCCCACTGGAAGACGGCAACGAGCACTCCGTAGGCGGCGCCGACCGACAGTAGGTTGAGGACGATCGCCTTCAATGGCAGCAGCAGCGAGCGCAGCAGCACCGTCAAGACGATGAACGCCAAAACCAGAACCGCGACGATCACCTTCCAGATGCTGCCCGCGAACTCTTGCTCGATGTCGAGCAGGCTCGCTGGGGTGCCGCCGACAAACACCCGAACGCCACTTCCGGCGCTCGCGCGCACAAATCGCTCCCGCAGCCGCTCGACCAAGGTGGTCGCAGCGGGTGCTTCAGGATCGCCGCGCGTGAAAATCGTAAAGAACGCGTAGGACCCCGCGCTTGAGAAGCGCGTGGCTCCGAGCGAGTGAACGTCGGGCAGTGATTCTGTGAGTGCGCGAAGGCGGGCCACGGTGCGCGGCAGTCTTGGGTGGGACGTCGGCGTAGCAGCGGCAACCACGTTGACCGGTCCCAGCGCGCCTGGGCCCTCGAGTGAGCGGGCCTCCTGAAAGCCGACGAGAGTCTCATTGCCGGCGCTGAACTGTTCGAGCGCGCCTGTCGCGGTTCGCATCCTGAGCGCCGGCACGCACAGCAGCAGCATCACTCCGCCGGCGACCGCTATCGCGCGCAGCGGATGGCCAGTAACAAGGCTCGTCCAGCGCTCCCATCCAGCCACCGATGGCCGTCTGCGGACTGCTCGGCGGCGTGCGGCGAACCGCGCGAGCGCGCCACCAGCCAGCCGGCGTGGCCCGATGACGCTGATCAGCGCCGGCAGCAGTGTGACCGCCGCGAGCACCGACACCGCCACGACTAGAACCGCGCCAAGCGCAAGTGATCGCACGGTGTTATCGTTGATCAGCCACAGGCCGCTCAGAGAGCTTGTCACCGCCAGCCCTGAAACGATCACGACCCTGCCCGATGTCTCAAGTGCGCGGCGCCTAGCGGTCTCGAAGTCGTGACCGGCGGCGAGTTCCTGACGAACGCGCGCGAGAACGATCAGGGAGTAGTCGACGGCGACGCCAATGCCCACCAGCGACGCGGCGTTGGTGACGAATACCGAGAGCTGCATTACCAGCGAGAGCAGGAAGATCATCGCACCGCTGACCAGCACGGCGATCAGGCCGAGTGCGACCGGCAGCGAGGCCGCCCAGAGCGCGCCAAAGATCAGCAGCAGCACCACCAGCAGGAACGGAAAACCGATCGTCTCGGCGCTGGCGAGCTGCTGCTTGGAGGCGGCGTCGATCCCCGCCCAGTAAGCCCCGACGCCCAGCAGGTGGATTTCGACACGGTCGCGGGTTGAGCCGCCGACGTCCAAGCGGGAGCGCAATTCCAGCGCTATTCGTTGCGCCGCCGCTTCGCTGGCGCTCACATTCAATGGCAGCACGACCGGTTCCACCAGCCCAGTGCCGAACAGCGCGATCTGAACGTCGTGTGAGGACAGCGAAACGCCATCGATTCCGCGCAGCGCGCGTTGGACCTCTCGGATGTCGCGTTCGAGAGCCCCCGCGCTCGCCCCGTGCTTGGGCCACAGCAGAACCGCCAGCCCGGCACGCGATTCCCGCGGGAACTGGCGGTGCAGCAGCGCGTCAACGTGTGCCGACTGAGAACCGTTCACGAAATAGCCGTTCTGGGCAAGATGGTTGGTCTGGCGCGCCGCAAGCGGCACCGCGGCGGCGACCAGCAGTCCCCATACTCCGAGCACCAGCCAGCGGCGTTTGTCAGTCAGCCGCCCAAGCACACCGATCACATCCACACGGATGCGTTTCACGAGCGAGCCTCGTCGAGTTGAGTGGCAAGGTCGCAGCGCATCAGCGGCGACCGCGCCGGCCGCTTCGTGCCGACCCTGCGGCTGACGGACAGGGTACAGCGGCGTTTGCCGAAGCATTGCTGCCGTCCTGAAAGCTGAATGTCGCCGCGAACGGAAAGCCACCAGCAGGACACGTGCTGGGAACTTCGATTCCTTCGGGTTTGTAGGCGACGGTCCTGCCGTGCTGGTGCTTGTAGTAGCGCAGACCTGCGGGACCGAACGTGGTGCGTACATAGACCACTGCGGCGTCGGGGGCGCCGGGGAGGCTCGGGACCAGAGGAATAGTTGTGTTGAGGAGTCCACCGAACGGGCCGCTGCCGGGTAGTAGCAGCCCGTTGAACACAACCTGCGCGGACACCGGTGTGCGGCCGTCGGCGTAGTAGATCAGCGTGGTGTGGTGGTCGATCGCAGGACCCATAAGGATCGTGACGTTGGCCCACTCGTGGATGATTTCTGGCCCGATCGGCACCTCGACGAGCGCCGTTCCATGGCCCATCACCGCGTTTGGGGAGCAGCCTTCAGGGCCGTCGGCTTCGAGCGGCGCGGGATGGCAGACCGCCAGCCCAAGGCTCGTCGTGCTGAGGTTGACGCCCTTCGGCATGTTCATGCTGATCCCCACCAGCGGCGAGGGTGGTTGACCGGTCGGGGTCTTGACGTCGAAGCCGACGTTGATCGTCGTACTGGCGCTCAGCCGATCCGGAGAGAACCCGACCTTGAGACTGACGAGCTGCCCAGCCGTGGTGGGTGACGGTGCGGTCAGTGTCACGCAAAGCGCGGGCAACAGCACGCAAAGCGTTGTGGTCATCCTCCCCCGGGTCATCTTGGCGCCCGTCAGGTACTCATCTTCCCCAGCACGGTCAATGACATCGCATATGTCTTGCGCTGGAAAAGGCCCGAGATGCGCAGCGTTGGGGCTGACGCCCTGGCGTATCGCCCAGAGCCGTGGGTCACCGCAACAGATCCTTCGAAATGCGCAATCGGTCCTTCGGCGTAGAACGACGCATGCCCGCTGCCGCTGAGCGTGCCGCCGCTCGGCGTTGAGCTGAAGCTGATGCTCGCCTGCGTGTAGGAGATCCGAATCTGGACCGACAGACCACCTCCCGGAGTGCCCGAGAACGTGCCCTGCTCGTACAGCAAGCCTGCGTGATGGCTAATCAGCCGTAGCTGCGCGTGCTCATTCACCGAGATTGACCGCGATGCGCTGTGCGCTGCAGTGGCTTGCCCAACCCCGGAGGACCAAAACGCTGCGAGTGCAAGCCAGCCCGCAATCATGGCCCCGATATGTGTTGTTCTTCTGGTCACTTTGAACATGGCGGCGGTTATAACCCCCTCCCGCGGCTACTGTCCAATTCGCGATGCGCAAAATCGCTTGCAAGCCGCCGCGCAGAGAACCACGCGAGCAAGCCGAGTCGGCGGATCCTGGCATCACGGCAGCTGCTGGCCGAGTAGTCGTGCTCGACGGGGCCGTTGAGGTGTTCACGCTCGACTTGCGTTGCGATGCCTGGCAGGCCGTGGACGCGCGGGCGTATCTCACGCCAGCCGAGCGTTGGATAGCGGGCCGACTGCGAAGCGACCAGCGGCGAGCGCAATACATCGCCGCCAGAGCGCTGCTGCGGCTGCTGCTCGCGGAGCGTCTCGGCGTCGAGCCGCAGGCGCTCACGATCACCTCCTCAAGCCACGGCAAGCCACGACTCACTGGCGCGCAGCGAAACGCATGGCGGTTCAATGTCTCGCATAGCTGTGCGGTAGTGCTGATTGCGCTCTGCCGCGATCACCCCGTCGGTGTCGATGTCGAGCAGCTGCGCTCGACACGATGGCGCTCACTGCTAGCCCGGATCTGCGACTCACGCGAGCTCACCGAGGCACGCGCCGAGGTGCCCCTAGCCGGAGAGTGCGCGTTCTTCGAGCGATGGGTCGCGAAGGAGGCTGTGCTGAAGGCGCTGGGTATGGGGATGACCGTGTCCCCCGCGCTTGTCGGGCTTCGTCGCAGTGGCGACGGCGACTTAAGGGTTTGTGGTGCTCTTCCAGGTCCGAGTCGATCGACCTGTCAACTCGTTCCGCTGGAGATGCCGGCTGGCTTCGTTGCAGCGCTCGCTGTCATCCCGCGCTGAATCCGTCCGATGTGGTTGAAGTGCTTGACCCACTCAGGCGCGTGTTCGCTAGCAAGCAATCGCCTGATGAGAGGTATTTTTGTCTGATGACCCGGGCCGAGCGCAACGTGAACATTGCTGCGGTCGTGCTGCCATTGCTTGGCATGCTGGCCGGCGCGGCACTTGCCTGGGGCGACTTCCTGCATCCGCGCGACGTGGTGATCTTCGCTGCGATGTATGTGCTCAGCTCGTTTGGAATCACGGTCGGATTTCACAGGCTCCTCACACACCGCGCCTTTGAGACACATCTGCCGCTGCGCTACGCCCTGGCGACAATGGGCTCACTGGCGGTGCAGGGTCCGGTGCTCGACTGGGTCGCCGATCACCGCAAGCACCACGCGTTCACCGACGAGGAGGGCGACCCTCACTCGCCGCACATCGGCCACGGCACCGGCTTCGGCGGCATAGCGCATGGGCTCTGGCACGCGCACGTCGGCTGGCTGTTTGAGACCAACGGGCAAGCAGGAAAGCGCCACTACTGTCCCGACCTGCTTCAGGATGCTGGCATGCGGCGCATCCACAGGCTCTTCCCGCTAATCGCACTGGCGAGCTTGGCACTCCCGTTCATGGCCGGGCTTGTGTGGACCGGCACCCTCACCGGAGGCGCGGAGGCGCTGCTGTGGGGCGGCCTCGTGCGGATCTTCCTCGTCCACCACCTCACCTGGAGCGTCAACTCGATCTGCCACTTCTTCGGCTCCCGGCGCTTCGCGACAAATGATCGTTCGACGAACGTCTTTTGGCTCGCTCTACCGACGCTCGGCGAGGCGTGGCATCACAATCACCACGCTTTCCCCCGCTCCGCATTCCACGGCCTGCGCTGGTGGGAGTTGGATCCGTCGGGCTGGCTGATCCTCGCGTTCGCCAAACTCGGGCTCGCCTGGGACGTTGTGTTGGTCGACCGCAAGCACCAACGCGCGCGGCTATCTGCAGGCTCCTAGCACTGCTCCGCTCCCGCTCTCGATGGCTCGTGGTTTCAAACCGCGACGGGCAGTTGCGGTCGCTCCTCCGGGGTTTGGGACAGGGTCACAACCTCGGACTGGGTTGGGAGTGGCACCGTGGTCCCGCATTTCGGACAGACGACCCCGTCGAGCTCCGTTGAATCGCACGGCGGGTCGTCGTCGCTGTCAGCCACTTGCTTAGGACCGCGCCGAGCGGATCGCAACTCGATGCGTAGATCGGCAACCGAGAATCCCAGAGCGATGGCCCGATCAAGCCAATAGTCTTGTTTATCAGGCTCAAGACCGGCGACCGCAGCGTGGTGGCACCAGGTTAAGTTGTCACGACGTCGTGACAAATCAAATTGCGACGCCAAGGAAGCCATATTGCGCAGGCTCCCTACGTCATAGCCGGTGATCTTGGCCGCTTCGACATACTTTTCGCCCCACTTTGCTGCTCCGTAGATGAGCCAATCTCCGATCCACCACTGGCTACTGCGCTCTATCGCTCCGAGTCGCCGTCCTGTCGCTATCCACTCTGAATGCTCGATGTCGCTCTTTGGGGCCCATCCGACCCTGGTGAGGCTCGAGGCACGCTGCATTGCGCCCTCTCGTGAAGTCGCTGATCCGGATACCTCAGACATACGCAGGGAATTACTATCGCTTCTTGGGCAGCCTATGTTGCGCCAATGCGGCCACTACGACTGGCCATTGTGGCGGGGTCAGCACTCCGGAAGAATCGGTGCGGGCATATGGGCAAAATTCATTGGGTTGGCGGTGGATCGTCGGCGTCGGCGCCATCGAGTTCCTCCAGGAACAGGGCGACATCGACCTCGGCCAGGCATGTGTAGAGCGCGCAGCCAATCAGGTCCTCGACCGTGCGCAGGCGGCTTTCGACGGTGTGCCGGTCGACTTTCAACGTGTTGCCCGCCGAGGTGGCGCTGCCGTGGGCATCTATGTAGGCACGCAACGTCTGGCGCAAGACGGCACCGCCGTCTCGCTGACTTGCAAGCGGCGCCAGGTGCTTCTGCTTGAGTGACCTTGCCAGCGTGTCGTCCTGTATCGCAGCTGCGCGGAACGGCTTATACCGAATGAGCTTCTCGGGCATGCGTAGGGCGACCCACCATGCCCCTTGGGCTTGGTGGTGCGTAAGGCGCCATCCATCGATTCCCCTCCCTGGCTCGCCGATCGCCAGCGAAACGCCTGTGGCCCTGTTGATCGATAGGGCGCGCTCGACGTCTGTGACAGCAGGCTTCCGCTGGCTGCCGATCCATATCCACACCGTTTTGTCACCAAACGACACGGGCAACAATTTGTTGCTAAAGGCGACCTCTAGCCTTCGTAGAGCGTCCTTGGCTCCCGCTCCTGTCACGATCACGGCGAGGTGCCAGGAGGCATGGAACTCGTAGTCCAGCTCAGCCAGCTCGGCGGGGCCAACGGCCTCGTCGGCGAGAAGCTTCTGTACGACGTCTGCGCGACGCTGCTCGGGCGAGCGGGCCCGCTCGCACTCCTGGTTGTACTCGTGTTCGATGGCAGCTGTAAGGTTCTGCAGCAGCACCTCTTGCGTTCTGTGTAGGTGATGTAGCGTTGGCCCGTGGCCTGAGAGGCCGATCTGCTCAACCTCCCGCGCGATGAATTTCCCCAGACACCCGTGGCCGGCGATATAGCGGCGCACCACCGTACCCACGCTCACACCGACACGCGCCGCCAGGCGTACCTGGGCCGCCGCAGCTTGTGGGATCGGCGCTGACCATCCCGGTTCTTGTTTGATGCCCTCAAGGCTGTACTCCACGATCGCGGTGATCGCGGCGAGCACCCCCACCTGATAGTCGGCGCCCAGGCCCGCTATCGGATCGGGTACTGCGTCGAGAATGCAGACGTAGATCGCCTGCACGATCTCCGGAATGCGTCCTTGTAGCCGCTCGCCAATGTCGGCACGAACTTCATCGAGCGCCATCGATTGATCGTCTCCGGCCTGACTCATGAGCTTCTCCGGCAGACCCGAACGGCTAGACCAGACACGCGCCGTCGTCGATGTTGGCCGGTCACGCTTTTCGATTCCAAGCAAAGGGAATCCACGATTCCGTCTCCAAACATCGCCGAAGCCTCAATCCTTCAGCGTCGGGGTCTGCAGCCTCTTGGCGGTCGCACTGATGGTCTTCCTCGGCGAGCGTGCATGTCTATTCCAGCTGCATCCCTTCGAGTTTTCGGGACGCGCAGCTTCACGGCCTTGACCAAATCCCCGAGAGCTTTGACTTCCTCGCGAGCAGCGTCACGGTTCGGCCCGTACAGTCCCGCCTCTTGTAAGCGCTCGATCTCATCTCGGTGTTGACCCTCGAGTGCTTTGAGCACAAGCGGCGCATTTGCGCCTAGATCGAGTTCGATGTCGGCCGGCGGTTGATCGCTTCTCGGTCTCAGATCGCTCCACATCGACTGTGCAGCGTTGAAGACCTCAAGCGCCTGCTCGTACTCATCAGAAGATGGCTCATCTTCGATCTCAAGCATGAGGCGCGCAATAAGCAGGGCCGCGTAGCCAATCTCACGACGAAGGCCGAGGCGCAAAGGTCGTATAAGGCCGGCGGCAACAAGAACCTTGTCGGTCATATCGCTCTTGATCCTGCAACAGATGAGCTTCTCATGTAGACGTCTCGTCGTTGCGGCGGTAGCCCAGCCGCGCCGAGATGCGGCCGGCCGTGGACACCAGATGCGGGCCCAGGTGGTCGACGAGCTCCTCCAGCGAGATCATTGAGCTGTGGGCGGCCATGTTGACGGCGGCCACCACCTCGTTGTCCTCGCTGCGCACAGGCGCGGAGATCGAGTGCAGGCCCGGGGCCAACTCTTCGTCGTTGACCGCGAAGCCCTCCTCGCGCACGTGCTCCAGCTCGCTGCGCAGCGCCTTCTTGCTGGTGATGCTATTGGGCGCCCGCTTGGCCAGCTTCATCTCACCAATCAAGTCCTTGCGCTCGGCGTCCGGCAGGTAGGCCAGCAGCAGCTTGCCCATCGAGGTGCAGTACGCCGGCAGCCTGGAACCCAGGCGCAGGCCCAGGTCGATCTGGTTCTGCCCGCGGCGGTAGCTGCGCGCGCGATCTACGTAGAGGATCTCCGGGCCGTCGAGCACGGCCAGGTTGACGGTGTAGCTCGTGCTCCGGCGCAGTTCCTCCAGGTAGGGGCGCGAGTGCTCGCGCAGGCCCGTGGAGTTCAGCGCGGACATGCCCAGGTCCGTCACGCGCAGCCCTAGTCGGTACTTGCGCGAGGGGCCCTGCTCCAGGTAGCCCAGCGCCGCCAGCGTGATCACGTAGCGGTGCGTGGTCGAGCGGCTCATGCCCAACTCGTCGGCGATGTCCGCGATTCCGAGCACCGGGTGCTCGGGCGTGAAGCAGGCCAGGATAGCCAGGCCGCGCTCCAGTGACTGCGAGTAGCGCGGTTCGCAGAGACTCGGAACCCGTCGATTATCGTCCCAACCGCCTGGCTCAGTGGCGCGTCGCGGGCTCACACGCGCCCCGTCTCGCAACGTCGCCCAAGTTCCCGTGCTGCAGTGATGGCGCCGGGGCAAGCCGAACGTCGCAGGCCAGTGCTGCGGTGGCATTCGACTCGCCCCAGCCGTTCGGCATCCTTCAGACGAGGCTGTTCGCCTTGCGGCCGTGTGCTCACGGCGCTCGCGCTCCGGGAGCGCTGCGGAGAGCAGCGTTCATCCTCTCCTCTGGTATTGGCCGGACGGAAGGGACTAGCGCCCCCCTCATGCGATGTCCAGCGCGTGTCCCTAGACGCCATCTTCGACATGATGGAACCCTGAACGCATCTTTTGTAGGCACGCTTTGAGGGTTATATGTCTTCAGTAGCCTGCCCGAGAGAGAAATACGCCTCTTCTGCGGGCACGAACTTCCAGTAAGCTGGACAATTCATGGGAGCCACAGCCGCTAAGACGACGGCCAAAAGGGCGATGACGTCCCCGGTCAACTGGGCGCTCCTTGGCCTCGTGATCGACCGATCGAGCTATGGATTGGAGTTCGCGTATCGCTTCCAGCGCGTGTATGCAGATGTGCTCCCGGTCAAAGGCGACTCGCATATCTATAAGGCGCTTGATGCGTTGATAGCCCGAGGGATGGTCGAGATAGTCCCCGGGACGAAGATCGGGCGTCAGCCCAAACCGCGCTACCGAGCGACACCATTCGGTTTGCGTAGCTACGAAGACTGGGTCGTGGCGCAAGTAGAGGACGAGCGTCGACGTCAGGAGCTGTGGGTGCGCCAACTAGCGATCTTCGCCCACGATCCTGATGCAGCGCTGCACATCATCGACCGCTTTGAGCAGCAGTCCCTGAAGAGGGCGGGGCATACCGGACGCTCACCGGCCGGCTCTGCAGGTGATTCTCGCACCGAGCTGATCGACGATCTGGTCGCCGAGCAGGAACGTATCGCGAATGGAGGGATGCTCTCGTGGCTCCGGTACGCCCGCGCCAGATTCGAGGCCCTCGCCGGGAAGGCCCCTGTCAATGACCCTCCTCGAGCTTGAGCACGTAAGCAAGCGCTATCACGGCGGGGTTCGCGTCGCGCTCGATGACGTGTCGCTGGTGATCGACGCAGGCGAGATGGTCGCGATCTGGGGAGAACGACAATCCGGACGCTCGACATTGTTGCGGATTGCAGCCGGGATAGAGAGACCGGACACAGGTGTGGTGCGCTTTGCCGGATACGACTTGGCCAAGCGCGGTGGCGAGAGGCTTGGTCACGGGATCAGCTACTGCCGCAGGGCGTTCCGGCCGTCCGGAGGACCCACGGTCTTGGATCAGCTGATGACGTGTCAGTACGCTCGGAGGGTGCCGCCATATACGGCAATAGTCCGCGCCTGGAAAGCTCTGGAGCGCGTAGATGTGGAGCGGTGCGCAAGACTCGGCGTGACCGAGCTAAAGACCGATGAAGTTGTGCGCGTGGCGGTCGCTCGCGCGCTCACTTCCGAGCCGCGCCTTCTCGTGGTAGATGAGCCTATGATCGGCGTGGACCTACTCGAGCGGGACGGGATCCTGACGCTGCTGCGTTCGCTTGCCGATGAGGGCGTCGCGATGCTGACGAGCACTGGGGAGGGCACCGGACTGTTGGGCGCCGACCGTGTGCTGTCGCTGGGCAAAGGCAAGCTGCGCGGCGAGTTGACCCCTGACCTCGCGCAGGTGGACGACCTCAGCCGTCGGCGACAGGCGCGCGGGTAACACGGCTCTTGGGAAGAAGGAGCAGAGTTGCTTGAGCTCGAGGGGGTGGTGAAGCACTACCGCAGCGCCGGAGAGGAGGTACGGGCCGTCGACGGCGTGAGCCTCACGATCCCCCGCGGCGAGATGGCTGCCCTCTTTGGGCCCAGTGGCTCGGGCAAGACGACGCTGTTGCTGCTGATTGCTGCTCTCATCACGCCCGAGGAGGGTGTGATCCGGTACGTGGAACGCGAGGTGTCGTCGATGTCCGAGAGTCAAGCAAGCGAATACCGGCTGCGGGAGGTTGGGTTCGTCTTTCAGAACTTCCGTCTCATGCCCAAGGTGTCGGCAGTCGAGAACGCCGCACGCAAACTCATCCTTAGCGGTGTCGGGATAAGGGAGGCTCAGGCCCGTGCGATCCCCTGGCTTGAGCGGGTCGGCCTCGGCGATCGTCTCGCGCACACGCCGGAGAGGCTTTCCGGAGGCGAGCGCCAGCGCGTCGCGATCGCTCGGGCTCTCGCCGGAGAACCGGGCCTGATCCTCGCCGACGAGCCCACTGGGAACCTCGATAGCGCGCGCAGCAAGGAAATCGTCGAGCTGCTGCGCTCGATCGCTCACGAGCGCGATGCGTGTGTTCTACTTGTCACCCACGACCAGGAGGCGGCGGCTCTCGCTGACCGTCGCTACACGCTTCGCGACGGCAAGTTGACCGAGGGCAATTTTGGTGGCGACGCCCTCAACCCTCTCGATGCGCAGGCGCACTCTTCGCCCGCCGAGGGGTGAGGAGCTTGCGAGCCTTTATGCCCTCGAAAGCGCGCGGCTTCATGCAGACACGAGCTCTCGTCTTCTTCTACAGGAGGCGCCTACGGATACATGCCGTGCAGGAGGTGCTGGCTGGCGTTGGGGTCGCCGTCGCCGTCGCGCTCGTTTTCGCTGTTACCGTCGCCAACAGCAGCATCACCGGGTCGGCAAGCAGCGTGGTCCATGCCGTGATCGGACCTGCAGACCTGCAGCTTCACGCTCGTGGCCCTGACGGCTTTGACGAACACCTGCTCGCTCGCGTTGAACGGCTACCAGGGGTCGCGCACGCTGCTCCACTACTCGAACAGACCGCGACCGTCGTCGGCCCTCACGGTCTGAGCACTCCCGTCGATGTCGCCGGGACCGACATCAGCCTTGCCATTCTCGACGGTCTGGCTCACACGCTGCCTCTTGGGGCCCTGTCGCCGGGCGGGATCGGTCTGAGCAAGACGAGCGCCAGCGAGCTGGGTCTCCCGTACAACTCTCAAACAAACCCGGTCGAGGTCTCGTTGGATCTGCGCGGACGAGCGATCCCACTGAAGGTGTCGGCGGTGTTGGGCCATGAAACCGCTGGGGCGCTCGCCCAGGCGCACGTGGCGGTCATGCCGCTCGCCCGCCTGCAGAGTATCGCCGGCTTGAAAGGTCGCGTCACGCGTATCCTCGTCGAGAGTAAGCCGGGGCGGCAGGCGGCCGTGCGCGCCGAGCTACAGACGCTGGCCGACGGCCGGATTACGGTCGCCGCAGCTGACCAGGATGTCTCGCTGCTGCACGAGGCGTTGCGTCCAAGCAATCAGGCGAGCGAGCTGTTCGCGGGCTTGAGCGCACTGCTCGGTTTCTTGTTCGCATTCAACGCGATGCTGCTCACGGTTCCGGAGCGACGGGAAGCGATCGCTGATCTGCGTCTTGACGGCACCAAGCACGCGGCGATCGTGCAGATGGTCGTCTTCCAGGCTCTATGCCTGGGTATCGGGGCCTCAATCGTTGGGCTGCTCGGCGGCTATGCCCTGTCGATGGGGTTCTTCCATCAGTCCCCGGGGTATCTCACGAAGGCGTTCACGCTGGGAACGGGCACCGTGATCGGGGTGTGGCCAGTCTTGCTGTCTCTCGGAGGCGGGATCCTGGCGACATGCCTCGCCTCGATGATCCCGCTGCAGGATCTGCGCCGCGGACGTGCTCTAGATGCGATCTTCTCCGACGGAGACATAGCGAGCAACGCACCCGCGAATGCTCGACGATGGCTGGCCGCCACAACGGCAGGCTTGATCCTGCTGGCGAGCGTCCTGTTCACATTGGTGCCCGCAGCCGCGATCGTCGCGTGTGTTGTCCTCGCATTGGCCACCATGCTCGCCGTTCCGCTCGTGCTCGCGGCCGTCCTGCGTGCCGCGGAGGCTCTTGCGGTACGCAAGAAGCTGACTGTCCTACCGCTGGCCCTCACGTCGCTGAAGACGGCGACTATGCGCTCGCTCGCGCTCGCAGCGACTGGCGCGGTCGCCCTCTTTGGCAGTGTCGCGCTCGGAAGCTCCCGCGATGATCTCCTACGGGGCATTGACGGATACACCGCCCACTATGTGGGTAGCACCGACATCTGGCTCGTTAACCCAGCAGACAATCAGGCGATCAATGACTTCTCTCCCGTCGAGAGGGTGGCGCGTATTGCCCGCCTTCCTGGCGTCGCGGGTATTCATGCCTTCCAGGGGAGCTTCCTTGACTTCGGGAATCGCCGGGTCTGGGTCATCGCATGGCCGATGAACACGCGTCTGGAGCTTCTCAACAACCAGATCATCCACGGCGAGGAGACGGGTGCCGTAGCGAGTCTGCACGAAGGCGGCTCTATCACAATTTCTGACCAGATCGCCGCCGAACACCACGTCGGAGTCGGAGACATCCTGGCACTACCGACCCCCACCGGGACGATGAGGTTCCGGGTCGCTGCAACGACGACGAACTTCGGATGGAGTCCCGGAGCAATCCTGATGAACACCAACGACTACACGCGGGCCTGGGCGTCTTCTGCTCCGTCCGCACTAGGCGTCGACCTCAAGGCTGCCGCCGATGCCGCAGTCGTTCGAGGCGCGATCGAACATGAACTGGGCGCTGGCAGTGGACTGGAAGTTCTGACCGCAAAGGCGCGGGAAACCGCAATCGACACCTCGGCGAGCGAAGGGCTCGGGCAGCTCGGTGAGATATCGACATTGCTGGTCGCCGCCGCGATCCTCGCGATGGCGGCGGCACTCGTATCGAGCATCTGGCAGAGCCGAGTGTCGCTGGCCGAACAATGTCTTGAAGGCGCTCCACGCCATCAGCTCCGGCTCGTACTGCTCGTGGAATCCGCGCTGATGCTCAGCGCGGGATGCTTGACCGGTGCAGTAGCCGGCATCTATGGTCAGGTCGTGATCGACAGCTACCTCAAGAACGTCACTGGCTTTCCAGTTGCAAGCGTCGCCACAGGACAGCGTCCGATCGAGATATTCGCACTGGTGATTGCGACCGTGCTCGTGATCGTGGCGCTCCCCGGATGGCGTGCTTCGCGCATCCCTGCAACGTTCGCCCTGAATGAGTAGACAGCACACCCATCCCGACGGGGCGCCGCTCGAACACGAGCGACCAACGGACGGTTAGGTCGAGCAGAGTGTGTCTGCATTTGGTGATCGCCGGCTCATGGCAAGAGCCGGCGTGGCCCTGGTGCTCGCGAACGCCCGTTTCTGGCCTACCGTCGCTCCGCTTGTCGGTGCCCAGCTGAAGAGATGGGAGCAGCGCGCACGAGCGATCGAGGACCCCGGCCTGCAAGCGCTGGCGCTCGAGAAGCTACGCGAGGAGCGGTTCAATGCCGAGGTCGCCGCAACTCTGGCAACACTCGTGCCGCGCGAACACCGCCAGGTTGTCGTGGAAGCCATCGTGGCCTATGAGGTCATGTACGACTATCTCGACGGGCTAACCGAGCAGCCAACAGACGATCCTCTCAGCAGTGGCCATGCGCTCTACCAGGCGTTCACGGACGCGATCTCTCTCCACGCCAAGCCCAAAGATGACTACTACGCATCCCAGGACGTAGACGACGGCGGCTATCTCGGGGAGCTGGTCAAGGTCGTGCGGGGAGCGCTCGCACAGCTGCCTTCTGCCGGCGCGATCTCTGAAACGTCTGAGCGAGCGGCAGCGCGGTGCGCGGAGGCACAGATCCGTGCTCACGCGGTTCCACGCCTCGGGACCACGCAGCTTGAAGAGTGGGCAGCAAGCGAAGCCGCGAGAACACGGCTTGGATGGCAAGAGTTCCTCGCGGGTGCGGCATCCTCGGTGCTTGCTGTTCACGCGCTGATCGCCGCCGCCGCAGACCGCCGCAGCACTCCCGAGGAGGCCATCGAGATCGACACGGTATACATGTCGATTTGTGCCTTGAGCACCATGCTCGACAGCCTCGTCGACTACGACCGCGACGTGGAAGCGGGCCAGGATGGATACATCCGCTACTACGACAACCACAACATGCTCGCACGCGATCTTGAGAGTGCAGCGCGACGCGCGGTGGAGCACGCCGCGCCCCTGCGGGACGGCCCACACCACGTCATGACCCTGGTGGGCGTGGCAGCCTATTACCTCTCGGCCCCGACTGCCAACAGCGCGTTCGCCCAACCTGTGACCCGGCGAATCCGCAGAGAGCTCCAGCCGCTCATCACGCCGACTCTCGCAGTCATGCGCGCCTGGCGACTTGCAAAGCGAGCCCGGCTTGCGAGCACAAGCAGAGTCGATCGCTGATGCGGGCCGCCGAGGCAAACGACGGTCCGAACCCACAGAGGGCGCGCTACGTCGCGATCATCGCTGACGGCAACGGCCGTTGGGCACAGTCCCGTGGAGCGCCAGTGAACGACGGTCATCAGGCAGGGGCCGACACGCTGAAGGCTCGTCTCCGAGACGCGGTAGAGCTCGGCGTAGAGGAGCTGACCGTGTACTCGTTCTCGACCGAGAACTGGGCGCGTCCTATTGAGGAGGTGCGCGGCCTGATCTCGATGCTCGCCCAGCGCATCGCCCGGGAGACCCCGGAGCTTCATCGAGAAGGAGTCCGGATACGCTTCGTCGGGCGCCGAGAAGGAGTGCCTCGCGAGTTGGTCGAGCAGATGAGCTGGGCAGAATCGCTCACGGCAGACAACCAGCGACTCGCTCTGTTCATCGCCTTCAACTACGGTGGACGCGCCGAGATCCTAGACGCCGCAATGCGCTTTCGGGGCACTACCGAAGAGGAGTTCCGCCGCTGCCTCTACGCCCCGGAGATGCACGACCCAGACCTGGTCATCCGGACAGGCAGCGAGCAGCGCCTGTCGAACTACCTGCTGTGGCAGGCCGCCTACTCGGAGTTGGTGTTCCGTGACGAGCTCTGGCCTGACTTCACGCGTCAGTCTCTGGTGGAGTCGCTAGCTGAGTTCAGCGAGCGCCGCCGTCGGTTCGGGGGACGATGAGCGGTCCGGATCTATCTGAGCAACCGGCGGAGCTAGCCGGCAGGCAGCGGAGCCAAACCGGGGGACAAGCTATCGTTTTGTCGAATGATTCCGTTCTCCAGACATCAACAGACAAGTGCTATCTCGATGACCAAACCATCTCGACACCAAGCAACGAAGGCCCGGAAAGAAGCTCCACTTCGTGGGGGGCCGGCACTGCGTATCCGGAGTATCGGGGAGGCGGCGATGGCTGTGGGACGACCCACAGCGCTCATGACGACGATTGGCCTCCTCCTCTCGATCTTCTCCGGCGGAGCTCTCGCAAGAGTAGACGCACACGGTCACGGCAGGCCCGATCGCGTCCTCTCAGCCCATATGGCCCGAGCGCTGAACGCCACCGACACAGCCCGGCTCCGCTACATCAGTAGCTCAGGGTCGCTCTTATTCGAGGAAGGCACGGCACGTGGGACGCTCCCTGGCAGTATGCGGGCCCACTGCAATCTAGGCGCCACCTTCAGCGCCAGCTTCACGATCTACACCCACGGCGGGACCATCACAGGACACGGGACAGCCACCCCGCACGGCTCTGGCATCTACGAAAGCTTCGCCGGCACCCTGGTCGTCAGCGGCGGCACAGGCCGCTACGTGCACGCTCACGGGCACGCGGGCCTCTACGGCACGTTCAACCGCCGAACTTACGCCCTTACCGTGCAGACGACCGGATCGCTTTCCTACTGACCGGCCGGGTAGTGAGGCGAAATCGAGTTGTATGCCGAGTCCTCGGGCTTCTTGCCGTTGTCGCAGTCTGCGTCTACCCTTCAGGCACGGCTTGGGCGCTGCAGTCAGCGAGCCTTCAGGCCACGCTTACGCCCGAGCGCCTGGGCAAGGGCACCACAGTCGGCTTCGGCTTTCGGATCGCTGCCCCGGCCGATCAGGTTCCTCCTCCCTTGACCGGCGTCGAAGTCAGCTATCCGGTCAACCTTGGGTTCGCGCTGAGCGAACTCGGCCTCGCAACGTGCTCTCCAGGAACACTCGAAGCCTACGGTCCGGACGGATGCCCGGCCAACTCGCTCATGGGATACGGGACAGCGCTTGTCGAGATCCCGTTCGGCCCTTTGATCGTCCGTGAGACCGCACAGGTCACCATCGTTCGCACAACACAGCAGAGCGGACATCTCGCGCTTCTCATCTACGCCGACGGCGAGACGCCAGTCAGCGCGCAGATCGTGTTCCCCGGCCTAGTGCTCCCCGCTCCAGCGCCATTCGGCGGACGCCTCAACATGGCCGTACCGCTAGTCGAAAGCCTCCCGGGGGCACCCTATGTCGCAGTCGTGCAGTTCCACTCGACGCTGGGACCACATCATCTCACCTACCACGAACGCGTCGATGGGAGGATTCGGGACTACGAACCCCGGGGCATCCCACTTCCGAGAAGCTGTCCACGAGGAGGCTTCCCCTTCGCCGCTACGTTCAGTTTTCTGGATGGGAGCAATGCTGTCGCCAACACCGTGGTGCCTTGTCCTCCCTCGGGTAGCCGTCACGGACAGCCACAGCGGGCTCCTGGCCAGCTACCGCAGTTGAGATGATCCCGCCGCAGACCTGAGACTCAGAGGCTCAAGGGTGGGTCATCAGCCCACGGTGGCGGGTGCAGAGCGGACGGAGGATCGAGTCGTGTACGTGCCAAGGCCCCGGACCCTGACGAGCGCAATGCGGGTCGTGGCTCGGCCCGACACTGCTATATGGTGGCTGCGATGCGAACTTTGGGGCGCATGTATCTTTCGCACGTCGTGCTCTGCTTCGGGGTTGTGCTCGTGTTCTATCTGGCGCTCCCACGCCTGACTGGCGAGCACCACCCACAGCTGTGGCCGTATGCCGCGATCATGCTTGCGGCGGCGTGCGGGTTTGGAGTCCCTGTGACCGTTGTGCGTCTTTGGCACCGCCGTCGATTTTTCCAGTAGGTGTCCTCGCCGCAGCTCGATACAGGTGTAGCCGCTCACGCCACAGATTGCTTTGCTCAGATCATGTCTCGGTCACAGTGATACTGGGGGAAACGCCGGTGGAGTCCCTGTACTGGCCCTCTGACGGAGCGACTGACCTGAACTGGTATGTGTGCGGGCCGCCGACCCGGACGAGATGGGCGAAGAAGAAGGTGCCGTTGCTGTGCGCTCGGAGCGCCTGGAAGGTGACCCATTCGCCATACATGCGGACTCTACGGCCGTGCTTGCGGATCACGTTGCTCGTGCGAGCTTGGAGGTAGATGAGCTTGCCGCCAGCGGGCCGCGGCGAGGTCGATACACGTCCCTTGAGGTGGATGGTGGTGTGCAGATGCACTCGGATCGGCGCGACGCTCAGCGACACTTTCCACGGCGCAGTGCTTCCGAGCGCCGCTGACCCGGTGGCGGCTACCAGCGCATCATTGCCGGGCACGTTGAGGGTGATCGGGCCGAGACTGGGCGTCGCAGAACCGCCTGAGCAGGCGGCACTCGAGCAACCGCTGGATGCGAGCGGTTCCTGGACTTCGGGGGTGGAAAGAGAGGCAGATGTGGTTTCGCCGTCGCTGTCGCTGATCGTGTTTTCGTAGACGATGGTGTGGTGCAAGTCCTCGCCGACGAGCGTGTAGGTGGTGCTCGTGGCTCCGCTGATCGGGACGCATTCTCCGGCCGTGCAGCGTCGCCATTGGCCGGCTGCTCCCGAAAGCGCCCCTGCACCTGGCGGTGCCGAGAAGCTGCCGTCGGTCGCGGTCAGCGTTGAGCCCACGCGGGCTGTGCCTGTCACGGTCGGCGCTGTCTGGATGAGCGGCGCGTTGTGGCTGGCGAATGCCCATGTCGAGGTAGCCTGGCCGCCTGCTGCGTCGTCTACATAGAGGGTTGCGTGGTGCTCGCCGTCCTTGAGCGAGGCGGTGTTCAAGGTGAGCTGCCCGGACACTCTCGGCAGGCAGGGCTTGGGGTGCTCGAAGGAGCGCAGACCGTCTTTGGTGGCGGCAAGGTCTTGGCAGGCGCCGCCGTTGGTGTTGAGGATTGTTGGCCCGGCCTGCCGGGGGGTGCCGTCCACGTCGATCCACGCGCTGTAGACGCCAGATCCGGCATCTGATGCGGTGAAGGAGGTTTCCTGTTCGCCGCTGAACGTCCCGCCGGCGTGGATCGGTCCCCGGACTTCTTCGATGGTAGGCGGCATTGGGTCGTCCAGGATCGCGTCGAGCGAGTAGACCTCGATGGAGGCGAAGCGGCCTTCGCCTTCGGCCGGACAGGGACCGCCGCCTTTGGCGCACCCGGCGGACCATTCGATCGCGGAGACGCCCGAGAGGCCGCTCACCGATACTTTGCTCTGTTCGCTATACCAGGGGGCGTTGGTGCCTCGTCCCTCGCATTCCAGCCGCAGAGCGCATGGCCCTTCCACGGACGTGACTCCGCTGTAGGTGAGGTTCGACGTCGCGTTGGCTGGTGGTGGTTCGTAGATGACCGCCATTGGCGTGACGCCCGGTTTCCCTATCGGTAGGGGGGTTGCCTCATACCGCCACACGTTGAACCCGGCGATCGAGAGGCCCCGCGGCGCCGTGAACGTCACTGTCGCGAATGACCCAACTTCGTGGGTCGTGCCTCTGCGCATTTCCGCGTGCATCGACCCGTTAGGTTCGCCGCAGGTCGATGTGGCGAAGAGGCCGGCTTCCTTGGCCGAGTAGGTCACGCCGTCGGTTGGTGCGGCTGCCCGTTCGCCGATGTCGCCCGGCGGTACGGCGCACACGAACACGTGATAGTCGGCAGCGCGTCCCGCCGCAGGCAGCGAGAGCGCCAACGTCCCAGCAAGCCCTACCGTCACCAGAAGACAACTCAGGACGCGGCTACAACACGCCTGTCGCGCGAGCGCCGACACGTGTCGATGAATGCTGTGGTCACCGGTCATGGCTGCCAAACCACGTACCGGAACGGGAGCGACCGTCTTGGACGAACCTGCAGAGAGGTCAAGCCTCTCCTACAGGAGAGGCTACGCCTCAATCCTCCCGCACGCAACCCGCAGCGCCAAACGAAATTAATTCGTGTGGGGGGAAACGGCCGCTCCGAACGACAGCGACATGGGGAAGTGCGCCCAAATCACCGCGCAGCGTCGCGTAGGAGCCCCTCCAATTCGTCCGGGGGCAAACACGAGGCCTGCCCGACGGAGCACCAGGGCAAGCACGCCCACCTCAACCAAAGGAAAGGACTCCACGATGAGAACAGCTCCGCACACCCAGCACCCCACCGCGCCGGCCCGCAGAGTGCCCCAAGGCGCGCGGTGCCTCGTGATCGGATGGTGTGCGGTTGCCTGCGGCTGCCTGCTCGTCGCGGCCCTCGGACTATCCGGTGCGGCGCTCGCAGACTCAATGTCGCTGTCGCTCGCCCCTGAACCAGTCGAGGAACTCACGAGCCAGATCACCTGGACGGCCACCAGCGAACGGGGCACCTTCACAGTCGTGGCCGTCAACAACCCGGGCGTGCCATGCGCCGCCACCCCCAAGGCGGACAACGGAACGACCGTAACACCCGGGCATCTACTCGAACCCGGCAACAGCGGCGCCTACACGGGGACGACGAACTACACCCCGCCATCCACCGGCGCCTACACCGTCTGCGGCTGGCTTGAGCTTCCAGCTGGCCTGCTGGAAACAGACGGAGGGCCTGTCACAGTGGCCACGTCACTGCCGCTCGATGTCCGCCTGCCGCACATCTCGCTGGCGCTGAGCTTCCCCCGCCGCCCAGCGCCCGGCAAGCGATTTACGCTCGATCTCCTCAGCAGCAGCGAAGTCGAACGAGAGGTCGTGGTGGAGGGCATCCCCTACACCCGCCGCGGCTGCCCCGTCAACTACGCCGCCGACGACGCTCAGCACCTGGTCGACGTGAACGTCACCGGCGGACCGTGGCGCAGCGCAGTGAACGTCTCGCCGCTGCGAACAGGCGCCAGATACATCTTCTGTGCGTGGGCGGACCCCCCGACTGACGACGGGCTGTATCCAGAGGCAACCACGAGCCTCCTACTCGACCTAGCGCACCGCAGGCAACACGGCAGACGATGAGCGCGCCCATAACACGACCGCGTGGCGCAGTGTGCGGCTGGCGACGCTGTGCGGTTACGACAGGTGGCACGGCGGCATCGCCGCAACGGCCGGCGAGAGCGAGCTTGGGCGTAGGCACCCCTGGCTGTCGTCCCTAGCTCAGAACACCCGCCACACCGGATGGTATAAGTCAGATACCTGTGAGTATCCGTCGATACGACAGCTTGGCTGCGGTCTACGCCGCCCTAGAGGCGGGTGGCTTCAGCGACTTTGAGGACCGACTCCCCGTTGCCCTCGCCTTAGCATTCCCGCCGTATAAGTACGACGACGTGATAATCGGCGGGCGGTACTTCGCCGTGGGCGCACCCTCCGCTGGGAGGGAGAGATGGACCGTGCTTGAGGCACAGCCAGACGGCGGAGTGGAGGTAGCAACTATCTCCCTCTTCCGCACTCGCGAGGCGGCACAAGATCATGCCCGCTGGCTTGCCGCCGGTCCACATCCTGCGGGTCTCAGCCCAAGCGCGATACTGGTGCTGGATCAGCTCGCCGAGGTCGGGGCGGACGGCGGTAAGATCCTCGGAACTAGTGAGCATGCGGATCTGAGTTCGTTCACCGAGCCCATCGCGAACCTCGGACCTATCGAGCGGGCGAAGATGGATTGGCTCACCGAGGCCATGGCGGATTTCGAACCGGACCTCGGACATTTCACGTGGGCGGAACTGGTGCTTGTCAGGGAGTTGCGCTGCCACGGGTTCACACTGTGCCGCCACCTCGACGATATGACTCGCCACGTGCTGCACAGTGACTGGCTCGGGTACACCGGACCGTGGAGCGAGGACTGGCACATCGTCCGAGAAAAGCCTGAGAACGAGCACTTGCGGACGCTGATACACAGGCGACGGAGTGCCGTGCAGCGGCCTGGCCCTCTCGGGTGGCGCCGCGCCGCGAGCACGAGCGACGGCCAGACACGCAAACTCGCAGAGGGTTTATCGGCGACGAAGACCCGCGCGTTCCTCGAAACGCAGCAGCAACAAGGACAATCATTGCGTCTGGTGACGGTAGAGAGCTCAGGCGGGCTTCGGAAAGCCGAGGATTTCCTTCGCGCTGCCGCGTAGCGACCAGCAGCGGAAGACCCGCCGGGTCCGGTCACGGTGCTCGCAGCCGGGTGGTGCGGCCTGTGCCCGCGAGCTAGGAGATGCTCACGTGAACGTCCAGTCCGTCGTGCTCTCGGCAGGTGGCAGTCCCACCGGCTGTCCAGCCAGCGACCGACGTCTTGGGCTTGGCCTCGGCGTAGGTGATGAGCGTCGCAGCAGTCACTGCGACGCGCCTTTGGTCATCGACGGTGGCGCTGCGGCTCGGAGATCGGGGAGCCGCGGGCCTATTGCCCTCTTCTGCGGGGTGACGAGCAGCGTACTCGCGCATAGCGCGGCGGGCACGGTCGAGCGCTCTGCGCTGACTGAGCTTGGTGTAGACATTCGCGATCAGCCACCCGCCGTCTGCGTGGCCGGCCATCTCAGCGGCCGTGGCGTGGTCGAGGCCCAAGCCACCGTCGTCGACCGGGTCGATCATCCATTGCAGCGCCCGGTGCTTCAGTTCATAGAACTCCAGGCCCGGAAGCCCCGCCGAGGCACGTACAGCGTTCCAGTACACGTACCAGTTCGGGCGGGTCATGTATCCACCGCGCACCGCCGGGAAGAGGATCGTGCGCGGCTCCCGCAAGATCAGCTCCAGATGGGCGCGTAGACGAGGGCTCGGGACGACAAGGCGCACATCCTCGTCCTTGACCGGCACCCGCTCACGGGTTCTCGAGTCGATCTGCCAGCGCACCTCAATGACGTCAGCGGCCAGGTCAACGCTGTCTTTGTGCAGCGCGAAGATCTCGCTGGGGCGGATCGCGCCCTCCCCAACACAAAGCACGATCCCCTCGACCACGACCGTGTAATCATCAGCGCGACACGTCCGTGCGCACTGCAAGATGCGCTCGTACTGCTCGTCCGTGACGATTTCGAAGTCAGGCCGTTCGACGCGGCGCTTGCTCTTGCTCGCGCCCGTGCGCGCGAACTTGTTATCGCCGCTGATCAGATCGCGGTCCTTGGCGTGATTGAAGAACTGCCGCACCGACTGCTGCACATTCGCGCTCTTCGGCAAAATCCAGGTGAGCGCCTCATCACGGTCGAAGCTGTCAAGCGGTCGCTCGCCGAACTCCCGCAGGAACGGCTTGAGCGTGTCCCGCAAACGTTCAACCGAGGTCCTGCGGCGGCCGGTCTTCTTCTGGCAACGTTGCCCGTCAGGCCAGGTCATCGTGATCCGGCCGTCCTCGTGGATCACAGCACCGGCGAACTCAAGACAGGTCGGGATTCGCTTGGCGTTCGGGTTCTCGACCTGCTCGCGCAGCTCAGCGCGCGCCTGCTTGACGGCCTCGTCGTACTCGGCGACGCTCTCGCAACCACTGATCCACTTCCGCCGGCCCTTGTAGGAGGCGGCGCCGACGAAGTTCGGCTTGCGTCGCGTCCCCCTATTGTGCGGCATGAATCACCCCACGGCCTGCTCGCCCTCGCGCAGCCACCGCTCGACCTCGGAGATCCGATAGCGCACGATGGCGTCCCGACGCACGTGCGGCAGCCCGTGCGGATACTGAAGCTCGATCCAGCGAGGACTGACCTGCAGGTGCGCGGCCAGCTGACGCTTGGTCACCCACGCCTCCACGCTCCCGCTCCCGCCAGCACCCGGCGAGCCCGCAGGAACCAGCGACACGCCCTCGCGCCGCCTCTTGGGCAGCATGGGCGCGTGATCCCGAGCCGGGCCCGTCCGCGTTGAGGTTGTTGACGTGACGGTAGATGGCATACAGGCTCCTTTTGAGGAGCTGCGCGCGGTGCGCTGCAGCAAGGCGAGTGGCGAAAGCTCGTCCCCCTGTCGCCCGAGCGACCCGTTTCCCACCATGCGAATTGCCACGCCCACATGCGCCCGCGCGTCGCCCTCCTGCGCCTGCGCCCCGTCTGGCGCCGGCGTCGCTCACCGCACAGAGGACCCACCGTGATCCACAGAGACCGCCCGGCACGCGAGTGCCGCTGCAAACGATTTGCAAACGTTTCGCGGCGCGCTGCAAACGAATTGCAATCGGCAAGGACGCGAAGCGGCACAAACCGCGGCGAAACGGCTTGCGCAAAGTCCAGCGTTTTCGCGGCGTTACGCCTTTGAACGCTGGTCTTCGCGGGTCTTTCTTGTATCGGGGCGCCCGGATTCGAACCGGGGACCTCGCCGACCCGAACGGCGCGCGCTACCAGGCTGCGCCACGCCCCGACGCAGAAACCAGTATCCCACACCGCTAAGGTCCGCAGCCGAATGCCCACCGAACTAGCTGAGATCCTGCGGGAGCTGGATGCCCTGCTGGACCCGGAAGCCTTCGAGGACTACTGCCCGAATGGCCTACAGGTGCCAGGCGCCGAGCAGATCTCGACGCTCGTAACCGGCGTGAGCGCCCACGTGGAGCTGTTCGAACGCGCATGCGAGGAGAAAGCGGAGCTGATCCTGACCCACCACGGCATCCTCTGGGGCTCAGGCCCCGCAGGCCCGATCGACGCAGCCCAGAAGCGCCGCCTGAAAGTGCTGTTCGACGCGAATATGAGCCTGGCTGCCTACCACCTGCCGCTGGACGCCCACCCAAAGCTGGGCAACAACGCGCTACTGGCACGTGCGTTGGGAGCCAACCAGCTCGAATCCTTCGCCCTGCACAGGGGCCGCCCGATCGGCTTCATCGCGCATTTCCCCCACGAAGGCATCCCCGCGAAGGAACTGTTCGCGCGCGTGCACGACACCACGTCTCGCGAGCCGCTCGTATTCGCAAACGGCCCTGAGCAGGTACAGACCATAGGGATAGTCACGGGCGCCGGCGCGGACTTTCTCGCCGAGGCGATCACACGAGGCGCACAGGCATTCCTGACGGGCGAGCCAGCGGAGCGGGTGATGGCGCAGGCGCGCGAGGCGCAGGTGCACTTCATCGCGGCAGGCCACTACGCCACGGAGACCTTGGGGATAAGGCGGCTGGGCGAGCATCTGCACGAGCGCTATGGTTTGCGGCACGTCTTCATCGACGTACCCAACCCTGTCTAGCCCTCACTTCCGCTCCGGGCTGCGCTGGTGAGCACCCGCCGCACGCGGAGCCGCCGCGCGACGTTCACGATCCTGTGCGTGGCCCAGTTCGTGATGATCCTCGACACGACGGTGATGAACGTGTCGATCTCGCAGGTCGTGAGCGATCTGGACACGACGGTGACCTCGGTGCAGGCGGCGATAACGCTGTACGCGCTGGTGATGGCGGCGTTCATGCTGAGCGGGGCGAAGCTGGGCGATCTGTGGGGACGGCGAAGAGCGTTTACGATTGGCATCGCGATCTATGGAGTGGGCTCGCTGACGACGGCGCTGAGCGTCTCGATCGAAATGCTGCTCGTGGGCTGGTCGACGATCGAGGGCCTGGGCGCGGTGCTGGTGATCCCGGCGATTGCGGCGCTGGTGGCGACGAACTTCCAGGGCAAAGAGCGCGCAGTGGCGTTTGCGACACTGGGCGGCATAACCGGGGCCGCCGTCGCCGCTGGTCCTCTGATCGGCGGCTTCGTGACGACGGTGCTCACATGGCGCGTCGTCTTCGCGGCGGAGACGGCGACGGTGATCGTGCTGCTGCCGTTGTGCCGCGGCATAAGCGACGCCCCACCCCAGCGCGGCGTCAAGTTCGATGGCCGAGGCGCGCTGCTCTCAGCGGTGGGCCTGGGCCTGATCGTGCTGGGTGTATTGCAGAGCAGCCAGTGGGGTTTCTTCAAGCCACGCGGCGCACTTGAAATCGCGGGGCAGAAAATCACGCCGTTCGGTTTCTCGGTGGTCCCGTTCCTGATCGCAGCGGGCGCGATCACGGTGGGCCTGTTCGCCGCCCACGAGCGACACCTCAAAGAAACTGGTGGCGAGCCGCTGCTGGACCCGGACCTGCTGGGCATCCCGCGCCTGCGGGCGGGCGCGACGATGACGGTGGCGCAGCAGCTGATCATCGCGGGCACGTTCTTCGTGCTCCCGCTGTATCTGCAGCTGGTGCTGGGCAAGGACGCATTGCAGACCGGCATCGCGATCCTGCCCGTCTCTGTGACGATGATCGTGGGGGCCCTGAGCGGAGCCCCTCTCGCCCGCCGCCTCTCCCCGCGCAGGGTGGTGCAGATGGGCCTGGTACTCCTGTTCGCGGGCCTAATCGGCGTGCAGGCTGCGATTGGACCGACACTCAGCGGTGTGGCATTCGGCATCGCGGTCGGGACCTTCGGCGGCGGCATGGGCCTGGTTGTCAGCCAGCTGGGCAACGTGATGATGAGTTCGGTGGATGCCTCGCGCGTGAGCGAAGTGGGCGGCGTGCAGGGCACAGCCCAGAACCTGGGCGCCTCGCTGGGCACGGCGCTGATCGGCTCGGTGCTGCTGGTGGGACTGCTGAACGGCTTTCAGACGCGCGTCGAAGAGAACCCGGAACTGCCCAAGAGCGTGCAACAGCAGATCTTGGCGGCAACGGATGAAGGCATCAATATGGCGCCCCCCGCGGCGGTGGGCAAAACAGCGCAGGCAGGCGGCCTGAGCAGCGCGCAGGCGACAAACATCCAGGAGAGCTACGCGCAGGCGCAGCTGCAGGCGTTGAAGACGGCGCTACTGTGGGCGGCTGGTTTCGCGCTGGTGGGCCTGTGGTTCGCACGGCGTCTGCCCGGAGAGCCGCTGGCGGTCGATGAACCTGTTAAGTAAGGAGGGGTGGTGGCCGGTAGCTCAACCCCTTCCGCGCGTTCACTCACCGTAGCGGTCACCGGCCCTACCGGTGAGATCGGCCAGGCGGTGCTTAACGCGCTCGAGCACTCACGAGCGGTGGGGCGCATCCTTGGTATGGCCAGGCGCCCCTTCGACCCCGCGGCGCAAGGCTTGAAAAAGGTCGCGTACCGCCGCGGCGACGTGCTCGACCGCGAGGCGGTGGCGGACCTGGTGAAGGACGCAGACGTGGTGGTGCACCTGGCGTTCATCATCATGGGCAGCGCGAAGGAGAGCCGCGCAGTGAACCTCGACGGCTCACGCAACGTGTTCGAGGCGACCGTGGCCGCTGGCGCCAAGCGCCTGGTCTATGCCTCCTCGGTCGCCGCGTATGGCTTTCATGGCGAGAATCCGCAGCCGCTGACGGAGGAGATCCCGGCGCGCGGCACCGCCAGTCACTATTACTCGGCGCAGAAGGCGGAGGTGGAGAAGCTGCTGGAGCAGACGCTCGCAGATAGCGCCACTGAGCGTTACGTTCTGCGCCCGTGCATCGTGGGCGGCCGCAATGCGCCGCTCTTGATAGAGAGCCTCCCGTACACCCAGATCTTCGACCGCCTGCCACGAGCCGTGCGCAGGCTGCTCGACGGCGTGCCGATCATCGAGCCAGTGCTACCCGACCCAGGCGTGCCCTTCCAGCTGGTTCACCACGACGATGTGGCGAGCGCGATGCGCGCGGCGGTGCTCGGCCGCGGCACCCCTGGCATCTACAACCTCGCGGGCGAGGGCCAGCTGACGGTCTCGCAGCTGGCGAGCGAGCTGGGCTGGTACTCGATCCCGGTACCAGAGCTGGCGGTTGGCGCGCTCGCAGAGACGGTAGGCCGTCTGGGTTTCCTGCCGGCGCAGGCACAGTGGATCGCGGCCTTCCGCGAGCCGGTGATCATGGACACGGCCAAGGCGCGGAGAGAGCTGCGCTGGCAGCCGCGGTATGACGCGCTGCAGACGCTGCGGGAGACGATCATGAATGCGCGACTGGATCGCTTCATCCGCTAAGGATCGGAGCATGGCCCTGTGAAGGCTTGCGAATATGCTGAGCAAGTGGCCTACACCAACGCACAGGCAAGACAGCAGCTGCTAGATACGGTGGCGCTCGCCACGGAGGCGATCGGATTCGCGCTGATGTCCCTGGGCGAGGCCTACGAGCAGCTGGATGAGAACAGCGCGGAGCGTCTGGAGCAGGAGCTCTTCCGTCCGGTACAGATCGCCTATGGGCGAGCGAAGCGCACGCACACCGAATTCGCCGCCCGCCATGGCTTGCCGAGCCGCATGTTCGAGCAGGCGTCCCTGGGCGCGCCCTCGCATGGCGTGAAGGGCTTCTTGGACGATGCGATGGACGCGATCGGCAAAGCGGATGGCGAGCTGGCGAGTCTGCAGGACTCGATGCTGCCGGTGGAGGTCGGCGACCCGGAGCTACGCGCGGGCCTCGAGAAAGTGCGCATGCTGCTGGGCGATCTGCGCGGGCGAGCCCGCGAGTTCGTGCGTACGCTGGGGCGTTAGAGACGCGCGACGAGCGCGGCGCCGGCGAGCACGACCATCGCGAGCGACATGGCGGCAAGCGCGCCGTCGAGCGGCGCGAGCAGGCCGGCAAACGAGAGCGGCTCGGTGCGCCCATCGGCAAGCGTACGCACGCCGCTGAGCGCGACGGTGCGGCGACGGAGCTCGCGTGCAGGCGTGCTCAGCCGGCGCTGGGCGACGCTCATGGCCAGGCAGCCCGCGCTGACGAGCAACCCCGGCCAGGACACTTCGAGGGCGTTGACGAAATAGCCGGTAAACGCCGGAAAGGCACCCCAGCCGATGGCGAACCAGAGATCGCCGTGCAAGCGCCCACCCCAGAGCTCGAGGTTGTAGGCGAGCAGGAAGCAGCCTCCGGCCACAACCAGCGGCGCCAACGCCGGGGAGACCGTGATGATCCCCGCGACCCCGATCGCGAGCGCACCCAAGAGACTCGTGGTGGCAAGACCGATGAGGGTGCGATCGGAGAGACCGGTGCGCAGTGGCCGGTCGTGGAGCTCATCGAGCGCGTGCGCAGCGACCCCGACGGCAAGCGCGAAGGCAGCCAGGCCCCAGAGCAGGCGATCGACATAGACCGTCGGCGCCACCGCAGCGCCGAGAGCGAAGTAGCTGAGGTGCCAAGCGGTGTAGGGCGGGTGCAGGAGGGTGAGCAGATCGCGCCAGCCTCCTCCGGCGAGGGCATAGAAGGCGGGAGGACGCTCAACCTTGGCCGGCATCGCGGGGACGCGCTCCTGCGGACCTCCTCGCGGACATGACGATGCCCCCACCAAGGCTCATGCGCTGCACCTCGATGTCCTCCAACCCCGCCTCCTGCCAGTACTGGACGATCCGATCCAGCGGGTGATGCTCGTAGAAGCCGCGGATGCTGGGCCCGAGGAAGCGCCCCACTTGCGCCCAATCGCGCGAGACGAGACGACCGAGCAGCGGCAACCCGATGACCGTGTAGAGCCGCCACGCCAGGCGCGCGGGTAAACGCACAGGCACGCCGAACTCCAGCGAGCCCACGCGCCCGCCGGGGGCGACCACGCGCGCAAGCTCGCGCATGGTCGCGCGCGGATCATCGACGTAGCGCAGCAGATACGTGAAGGTAAGCGCATCGAAGCTGCCATCGGCAAAGGGCAGCCGCTCGGCCTGCCCCTCGATGAGCTCGACGCGCTTGGCCAACTCGGGCCGTGCAGCAAGGCGCGCGCGCGCCGCGGCGAGCATCTCGGCGCTCTGATCGAGTCCGACGACCGAGCAGCCCCCGCGTGCGACGAGCTCGGCCGCGACCATTCCGGTCCCGGTCGCGACATCGAGCACACGGTCCTCGGCGCGTGGCGCCACGGCCTTGACCATCGCCCGGCGCCAGCGAGGGTCCTGGCCGAAGCTGAAGGCAGTGGCCACGGTGTCATACCGTCGCGGCAGCCCACGGAAGAGCTCGAGCGCCTGGCGCTTGCGAGCCGACCTGATGTCCTCCGTCGTGTTCACGCTCATCCAGAGATCTCATCGAGTGTACGGCCGCTGAGAACCGAGCGAGGGCGCTCGGCGAGGATGTCCGAGCCGGGCTGCGCGTACTCGTCGCGGCGCTTGATCAGCAGCCATTGCGCTTTGGCGCCGGGTCGGGTGCGTTGCAGGGCAAAGCCGCCGCAAAGCTTCTCCCCGTGCAGCACGAAGACAGCGTGACCGCGCGTGAGCGCCTGAGGCCAGGCGACGCGTCCGCCCTGCTCGTAGGTCCCACGATCCCAGACGATCACGCGGCCGTCTCCAAGCGTTCCCTCGAAGGTGTTGTGCGTCGTGGCATGATCGGCGACCTCGACGGCAAAGCGCTTGACTGCAGGGTCCAACGATGGTCCCTTGGGGAGCGCCCAGGAGCGCATGACCCCGTCGACCTCCAGGCGCAGATCGAAATGATGCGCCCTGGCAGCGTGCTCTTGGACGACAAAAACCCCCGCAGCGATCCCGCGGATCGCGAACTGCTCGTGGCCCTCGACGGCAACACGCTCCACAGCTACACCAGCGACCCTTGCCAGCGGCGGACCGTCACGCAGGAAGGCCACGAGCTCATCGAGCGCCGGCTCGGACCCCTCGGCGTGAACCTGCATGCTGCCTTCCTCGCCGTTGCGCACCCAGCCCATCACCCCGAGCTCGCGCGCGCGCCTGAGCGTGGCGTCGCGGAAGCCGACGCCCTGCACAGCGCCGCTCACCGCAACACGGATCGCCGCAACCGCCGTCTGGCTTGTGTTCTGGACCACAGCGCCTCTGACGCACATTATGGATGTGCCCCACCCCGCCGCCCGACCCACGAATCCCGTCAATCGCCTACTGCTCTCGACACTTTTCCGCGACACCCTCAAGCACTATGGCCTGCATGAACGTCAAGCTCCTCGATCAGCGTGAGCATTCGGCGCGCTATGTCATCGCGAATAAAACGGACCTCGGCGATGGGACGCCCCTTCGGGTCGGGCAGGTCCCAGTCGATGTAGCGCTTGCCGGGGAAATAGGGGCATTGATCTCCGCAGCCCATCGTGACGATCACATCTGCCTGCTCGGCAAGCTCGGGCGTGAGGAGTCGCGGACGCCGATCGGAGAGGTCAATGCCAAGCTCATGCATGACCTCGACCACCTCGGGATGCACCCGCACGCCCGGTGTGGTCCCCGCCGAAAGCGCCACATGGCGCCCGCCTGCCTCGCGTTCCAGCAGCGCGGCGCTCATCTGCGAGCGCCCAGCGTTGTGCAGGCACACGAACAGCACGCTGGCCATCAGACCTCCTCGAGGGCAGCAGCCGCGCCCGGCATGCCGGGGTGCTCACCGCGTACGAACTGGTAGGCGAACGCGCCGAGCGAAGCACCAACCAGCGGCCCGGCGAGGTACACCCAGAAGTCACGCCACTGGCCGGATACCAACGCTGGAGCAAATGAGCGGGCAGGGTTCATCGACGCTCCCGTGAGCGGCCCGCCAAACAGGGCATCGAGCGCGATCGTGGCACCGATCGCCAACGCGGCAGGCGCACCGACGGCGCGCGTGTCGGTGGCAACGCTGAGGATCACGAGCATCAGCAGGCCGCTCATCACCGCCTCCAGTATCAGCGCGCGCCCCGCAGCGATACTCGGCACCGTCGCACCCAGGTCGGCCGGTTGGGAGGGCCAGATGGCCCACAGCAACAGCGCCGCGAGCGTGGCGCCCACGAGCTGCCCGACCAGATACGCGAGCGCGTCGCGGCCAGGAAGATGACGAGTCAGTAAGAAACTAAGCGTGACGGCCGGATTGAAGTGCGCCCCCGAGACGTGCCCCAGCGCCGCGATCCCGGCGAGGATCACAAGCCCGAAAACGAGACTCACGCCAACCGCACCCAGGGCCCCGTGGGTGTGCGCATTGGTAATGATCGCGCCGCAGCCCGCGAACACAAGCGCGAACGCGCCAAGCGCCTCGGCGACGGTCCTACGCAGCAGGTCGGGGGCCTCACTCATCGGCGAGGACCGAAAGGCTTGAAGGCAATCCCCGCGGCGTGGATGTCGCTTAGGCCAGCCATGTTCGCAGCCATTCCCACCGGGATTCCCCGGCGATGAAGTAGTAGGCCCACAGCCCACGCCGCTCGACGCCAAGGAGCCCAGCCGCGGTCAGCACCTTCAAGTGCTTGGCGAGCGCGGCCTGAGAGATGCCGAACAACGGCAGGAGCTCGCACTGACAGACAGCCTCCGGCGAGGCCTTGCGCACCGTATCCACGATCCGCAGCCGCGTTGGATCGGCAAGCGCCTTCACCACAACCGCCAGACGCGCAGCGTCCTCGCCAGACAGGTCCGGCTCAACCAGCGGCGTGCAACAGCCCCCCACATGGCGCTCGCGGTCGCTTATGACTGGCGGCGAACACAACACATCCGCAGCATACCCAACCAAGTGGTTATGGATAGCCGCCGCACGCGGATCGGCACCCCCGGGGCGTGTCAGGCCTCGAGTTCTAGCTTCTGCTCACACATGTCCACGGAGGCACGGACGCCCGGGGTCTCCGACGCGTCCATTGCGCTGAACGCTTGGGCACCTGCGCTCATATCCTCCGCCGTTGCGAAGTGCTGGAGGACCACCGCTGTGCCCTGCGTCTCGTCGAACAGCACCGTCAAGCCCGTGGCAGGCACGCCGGGGGGTGGCCCGTCGGACTCCTTTATGCGTGCCAGCAGCCCCTCCATCCGCTCGGCGCTCACGTTGGTGAACCTGACCACACGTACATACATGGGAACCTCCTCGCGTTCGGTAGGCGCAAGCATATACCTGAGCGACGCAGCTAAGGCTCAGCGTCCGTGTCGCGCGTGGAGTGGGCGACAGCGGGGTAAGCATGATTCAGCGGAGCATCGTACCGACAGGCCAGATCAGTAGGAGGTAACGGGATGACCGAGCATCAAGAAGAGGCGGAGTGGAATGTCGCCGAATGGCACGGCAAGCTGCTGGTCGATCTCCATGGCGAGAAGATCGGCAAGCTCCAGGATGTCTATGTCGACGTTGAGAACGACGAGCCCCAGTTCGCGACCGTCAAGGAGGGCTTTATCGGCCGCCATTTAACCTTCGTGCCACTGGGCGGAATCAAGGTCGGCCCCGACGATCTGCAGGTCGCGGTCACCAGGGAACAGGTCCAGTCGGCGCCCAACATCGAGCAGCATGGCGAGGAGCTCTCGCAGGAGGATGAGTCTGCTCTCTACCATCACTACGAGCTCAACTACACCCCGCCCGAGACTGAAAGCGGACGTCGGCTCGCTCGCCGCTGAGTGCACCGTTCCTAATGGCGTGAACACAGACCCCGAACTTCTCGGCGACGGCATGATCCCATCGGCGAGCGGGGAATCGAGCGAGTACTTCTCCTGGAGCTTTCTCGACGGTGCATAACTCATGTAACGGGCGCCGATTGCCGATTTGATGATTGATATGAGTTCGGGCAGCGATGAGATGCGGGTGCCCCTGCCGCCGTCCCCGCCGGCGGAGCGACACGATGAGGATCTTTGCCGCCTGGGTGAGGCGCTGAAGGCGCGGACCGATGACGTGTTGAGAGAGACGGTCGCGCTGACGGCGGGACCGGAGCACGACGTGGACTCGGTGGTTCAGGAAAGCTTCGAACGGATCTGCACGAGCTCCACAATGGCCGTGGCACGTTGGATCGCGGGCGAGGGCATGCAGGTGGCGATCGAGGCCGGCCAGGAAACTTGGCTGATCTTCGGTGAGCTGGCCGCACACCACGCCGCGCCGTTGAACGAGGTCACCAGACGCTCTCTCTGGTGGCGCAACGTGATGGCCGACGTGCTGCGCGACAGCGCAGCGCAACTGGATGTGTCCTCCGACACGCTCGCCCAAGCGCTGAACATATTGCAGCTGAGTCTCGAGTTCAGCCTGCTGCGGATGTGCGAGTGCTTCGAGACCGAGCGCCAGCGGACTGACGAAGAGCTCACGCGGCGCGAGGAGGAGCTGTCCTTCCTCGCCACACACGATCCGCTCACCGGCCTGCCGAACCGCACGCTGATCCTGGATCGGGTCGAGCAGATGCTCGCACGCTCCACCCGCAGCAACGCTCCCGTCGCGGCGCTGTTCATCGATCTCGACAATTTCAAGGACATCAACGACACACTTGGACACGGCGCCGGCGACGAACTGCTGCGAGCCGTCGCAGCACGCCTCGACGGCGTGGTACGGGGAGCCGACGCGCTTGGGCGCCTCGGCGGCGACGAGTTCGTGGTGATCTCCGAGGAAATCTCGCTGGCCGGCGGCGCCGAACTGATCGCCGAGCGCCTCCTCGACGCGCTCACGCAACCATTCAAACTCGGCGCAGACAGCGAAAACAAGGTCACCGTGACCGCGAGCATCGGCATCGCCGTTGGGAACCGCGTCGCAGCGGAGAATCTTCTACGCGATGCGGATATCGCGATGTACCGCGCGAAGTGGGACGGCAAGAACCGCTTCGTCGTGTTCGAGACCGGGATGCAGGACGCCGTGCAGAGCCGCGTGGAGCTTGAGACGGACCTCCGCGAAGCTCTCGGGAAGGAAGAGTTCTTCCTCGTCTATCAGCCCACCCTCGATCTTCAGCACATGACTCCCAACGGAGTGGAGGCCCTGATCCGCTGGGAGCACCCGACCCGCGGCACCGTCCAACCCGACGCGTTCATCCCCCTACTCGAGGAGACGGGACTCATCACGGACATCGGCAGATGGGTACTGCACCAGGCGTGCACACAGGGCGCCGCATGGCGCAAGGCCGGGTTTCCAATCAGCATGGCAGTCAACGTCTCCGGCCGCCAACTCGACACCGATGAGCTCATCGCCGACATAGAAAGCGCGCTGCTGTGCAGCGGCCTGGACCCCGGTGCGCTGACGATCGAGATCACCGAGACGACACTCATGCGCAACGTCGAGGACACCGCTCGCCGGCTCACAGCGATCAAGCAGCTGGGTGTTCGTATCGCGATCGACGACTTCGGCACAGGCTACTCATCGCTCGCACACCTGCAGCGGTTTCCCGTCGACGCATTAAAGATCGACCGCTCATTCATCGCCGGACTGCAACGCAACCAAGAGGGCGAGACGCTGATTCACACCCTCGTGCAGCTGGGCAAGACGCTCTCGATCGAGACCTTCGCCGAGGGCATCGAGCAGCAGCAGGAGCTCTCAGTACTCAGAGGTGAGGACTGCGACAGCGGGCAGGGCTTCCTGTTCGCCCGTCCGCTGGACGTGGCTGCCACCGAGAAGTTCCTTCAAGACTGGGTTCACAACATCGCCCCCGCCCAAGCGCCGACGAGATAAGCGCCATCACACGCCAAAGCAGTTCTCGACAGGAGACGCTTGCCTTGGACGAAAGCACACGCGCTGGCCCTACACCAGCGGCGGCCCAGACTCCTCCAGCGCCTCGAGCACCAGCTTGTCGTGCTCGGCGGGCTTGACCTTACGCAAAACCTGGGCGACCTTCCCATCGGGGTCGATGACGAACGTGGTGCGCTCGTTGCCCATATAGGTCCGTCCATACATCGACTTCTGCACCCAGACCCCGAACCTCTCGGCGACGGCATGATCCTCATCGGCGAGCAGGGGAAAATCGAGCGAGTACTTCTCCTGGAACTTCTTGACCTTCGCCACCGAGTCAGGGGAGATGCCGAGCACGACGGCCCGGGCCTTGGCGTAATCGGCGCGATGGTCGCGCACGCCGCAGGCCTGCGTAGTACACCCTGGTGTGTCCGCCCGTGGGTAGAAATAGACGACAACCAGCTGACCCCGGAAGTCGGAGAGCTTGACGGTACGCCCGTCCTGGTCGGGCAGCTCAAAGTCGGGAGCGACGTCCCCTTGCTCGATCATCCAGGCATCCTAACCGCCCGTCCGTCCACGCCGCGGAGAGGGAGAAAGCGCCTGCGAGCGTCATCGGTATAGTCCCCGCTGCTCGCCCAAGCTCAGCCCAAACAGGGGGGAAGTCTTGTCTACCCAAGCTCCATCGCCCACCTCGGAGAAGCTCGCGTTCTATAGACGCGCGGCGAACTACATCGCGGTGGCGATGATCTATCTCCAGGACAATCACATGCTGGAGGAGCCGCTGAAGCCCGAGCACGTGAAGCACCGTCTGCTGGGCCACTGGGGCACGGTGCCAGGGATCAATCTGATGTATGCCGGCTTGAACCGCCTGATCCTTGAGAACGACGCGAGCATGCTGCTGGTGACGGGGCCGGGGCATGGCGCACCGGCGAACCTGGCGAACCTGTGGATCGACGGCTGCCTGGAAGAGGTCAAGCCGGAGATGAGCCGCGACCGCGAGGGCCTGGCGAAGCTGGTGCGGCTGTTCTCCTGGCCGGGCGGCTTCCCCAGCCATATCGCGCCGATCGTGCCGGGCACGATCCACGAGGGCGGCGAGCTGGGCTACGCGCTGGCGACGGCGTTCGGCGCGGCGCTCGATAACCCCGATCTGATCGTGGCGTGCATCGTCGGCGACGGCGAGGCGGAGACGGGGCCGACGGCGGGCGCGTGGCACTCGAACAAGTTCCTGGATCCCGCGAGCAGCGGCGCCGTCCTACCGATGCTGCACCTCAATGGGTACAAGATCGCCAATCCCACGATCTTCAGCTCGATGAGCGACACGGAGCTGACGAAGCTGTTCGAGGGCTACGGCTGGCACCCGCTGATCGTTGACGGCGAAGACCTCGACGGCGAGCTGGCAAGCGCGCTGGACACCGCCTACGGCGAGATCCGCGAGCTACAAGGCGTTGCGCGGGAAGGTCGCCGCCCCGAACGGCCGATCTGGCCGATGCTGATCGTGCGTTCGCCGAAGGGTTGGACGGGCGTGCGCGAACTTGACGGCATCCGCGTGGAGGGCACCTCGAAGTCTCACCAGGTGCCGGCGATGGGGGCGCGCACGAACCCCGAGCACCTGCAGGCACTGGAGGAGTGGTTGCGCTCCTACGGCCCCGAGGAGCTGTTCGATGAGAACGGCGGCCCAGCGCCGGAGATCGCGGCAATGTGCCCGACGGGCGATAGGCGCATGGGCGCGAACCCGCATGTCAACGGCGGGCGCATGCGCGTCCCGCTGAAGCTGCCCGAGCTGGACGCGCACGCCGTGGGACTCGATAAGCCGGGCGGCACGACGGAGAGCTCGCTGGGCGCGCTGGGCGGCTATCTGGCTCAGGTTTTCGAGCGCAACCGGGAGGAGCGGAACTTCCGCGTTGTATGTCCCGACGAGGTGGCCTCCAACCGTTTGGGCGCGCTGTTCGAGGTCGAGAACCACGCCTATGAGTGGCCGGTGGACCCCGAGATCAGCCCCGATTACCAGCCCGACGGTCGCATCATGGAGGTGCTCTCCGAGCACAACTGCCAGGGCTGGCTGCAGGGCTATGTGCTGACGGGCCGCCACGGCATCTTCCCCTGCTACGAGGCGTTCATCCCGATCGTCGACGGCATGGTCAACCAGTACGGCAAGTTCCTGAAGATGTCGCGCGAGGAGGCGCCCTGGCGCGAGCCGGTGGCGTCGCTTAACTACTTGCTCACATCCGAGGGCTGGCGCCAGGACCACAACGGCTACTCCCACCAGATGCCGGGCTTCATCAACTCGATGCTCAACCGCCGCGAGGAGCACGCGCGCGTGTATGTGCCGCCGGACGCGAACACGCTGCTGGCCACGATCGACCACTGCCTGCAGGCCACCGGCTGCATCAACCTGGTGATCGGCTCGAAGCTGCCGCTGCCGCAGTGGCTGACGATGGATGAGGCGCGCGAGCACGTGCGCGCAGGCGCCTCGACGTGGCAGTGGGCCAGCAGCGACGAGGGCGGCGAGCCCGACCTGGTGCTGGCCAGCTGCGGCACGATCCCCACGATCGAGCTGCTGGCGGCGGCGAGCATGCTGCGCGAAGACGTGCCGGACCTGAAGGTGCGCTTTGTCAACGTGACGAACCTGTTCGCGCTGGCGGCGCCGGGCAAGCACCCGGACGCGATGGATAAGGCGGCGTTCGCTGAGGTGTTCACGACGGACAAGCCGGTGCTGTTCAACTTCCACGGCTACCCCTCCGCGGTGCACCAGCTGATCCATCGGCGCCCCAAGCAGGAGCGCTTCCACGTGCGCGGGTACGCGGAGGAGGGCACGACGACGACCCCCTTCGACCTGCTGGCGATGAACGGCGTGGACCGCTTCCAGCTGGCGATCGAGGGGCTGAGCCGCGTGGACATGGCGATCAGCGAGGGCATCGGCGGCATGTCGGGCGCGTTCGCGGTGCGCAGCATCGGCGGTGCACAGGAGGCGATCGCGAAGTACCGCGAGCAGCTTGCTGCGTACCGTAGCTACGCGCGCGAGTATGGCGACGACTCGCCGGAGCTGACCAAGTGGGTGTGGCCGGGATGAGTGAGACCGCGCAACAGGCGCAGGCCCACTTCCAGGCCGGCGAGTACCGCCAGAGCCGTGAGGCCGCCCTGGCAGGGCTGGCCGCCACACCGCAGGACGTGGAGCTGCTGCTGCTCGCCGGTCGCGCGGGCGTGGAGCTCGATTCCGAGGACGCCACCGAGCAGCTGCGACGCGCCACCGAGCTAGCTCCGCAGAACGCCGAAACCTGGCACTACCTGGGCGAGGCGCTCGCGACCGAGGGCAGCATGGAGGAGGCGGGCGCGGCCTTCCGCCGCGCGGTGGAGCTCAACCCGGAGGACCAGGTGGCGCTGAGTCACCTCGGTCACACCTCGGCGGCGACGGGGCACCAGGAGGAGGCCGTGGACCTGCTCAACCAGGCCGCGCAAAGCATGCGCGGAGCCTCGACGGCGGCGATTAGCCTCGTGGATATGTACCGCTCGCTGGGGCAGTACGAAGAGGCGCTCGTGCAGGCACAGCGCATCTCGGAGGCCGAGCCTGAGGATGTGGTGGCCGCGCTCGACGTCGCCGAGCTCAGCCTCCTCGCCGGCCGGCTCGATGAGGCGGTGGCCGCGTTTGGGCGCGTCCGTGAACTTGATGACACGCCGGGTGCGGAGTCTCCGGAGGTGCTTGCGCTGCTGGAGGCGCAGGCCGGGGCCGCAGCAGGTGAGGGAGCACCAAACCCAAACCGCGAGGAACTGGAAGCCGCGCTGGGCGCGACGTTGTCAGAGTACCGGCGCATGCACGCCGACGACCGCCGTCTGGCCTCGGAAGATCTCCTTGGCTGAGCTCGCGACAGCCGGCCGCGCGGCCTCGGCGGAGTGGTTTCGCTGCCCCTCGTGTGCGGCGTTCGTGTACCACAAGCGCCTGCGCCGCAACCTCGGCGTGTGCCCCGACTGCAACCACCATTTCCGCCTGCGCATCCGCGAGCGCTTGGGCCAGCTGCTGGACGAGGGCAGCTTCAAGGAGCTGAGCGAGGACCTGGAGATCGTGGACGCGCTGTCCTTCGCGGACTCAAAGCCCTACACCGAGCGGATCGCGCAGGCGCAGCGCAAAAGCGAGACCAAGACGGGTGCACTGCACGGCACGGGCTCGATCGACGGCCTGCCGATTGTCGTGGCAGGCATCGACTTCTCCTTCATCGGCGGCAGCATGGGCGGCGCCGTGGGCGAGTCGATCACACGCGCGGCGGAGATCGCGCTGGAGACACGCACGCCGCTAATGGTGATCTCGGCCTCGGGCGGTGCGCGCATGCAGGAGGGCTGCGTGTCACTGATGCAGATGGTCAAGACCAGCCAGGCGATCGCGCGGCTGGCGGAGGAGGGGGTGCTCTACATCTCGCTGCTGACTGACCCCACCTATGGCGGCGTGAGCGCCTCCTACGCGACGCTGGGGGACATTCTGATCGCCGAGCCTGATGCACACATCGGCTTCGCCGGACCGACGGTGATCGAGCAGACGATCCGCCAGCAGCTGCCCGATGGCTTCCAGACGGCCGGCTTCTTGCTGGAGCACGGCATGCTCGATCTGGTCGAACCGCGCGAAGGGCTGCGGCGCACGATCCGCAACCTGCTCGAACTGCACGCTCAGGCTGAGGCGGCGCGCGGCGAGGATGCGGCCACGCGTGCAGGACGCCTGCCGGATACCCAGGGCGCGGCGCTGGTGAAAGATCCCGAGCGTCTGCCCGCGCGCGATCCCTGGGAGATCGTGCAGCTGGCGCGCCACATCGACCGCCCGCGGATGCTCGATCTGGTGGGCTTCGTGTTCGACGGCTTCCAGGAGCTGCACGGCGACCGCCTGTTCGAGGAGGACCAGGCGATCATCGCCGGCCTCGCGCGCCTGGGCGAAATGACGGTGATGGTCATCGGCCAGCAGAAGGGCCACACGACGAACGAGCTGGTGGAGCACAACTTCGGCATGCCCGAGCCGGAGGGCTATCGCAAGAGCATGCGCTTGATGCGCTACGCGGCGCGCTTCGGATTGCCGCTGGTGACGATCGTGGACACCCCCGGCGCGTACCCGGGGCTGGGCGCGGAGGAGCGCGGGCAGTCAAACGCGATCGCCGAATCGATCATGCTGATGGCGCGCCTGCCGGTCCCGGCGGTGACGGTGGTGACGGGCGAGGGCGGCAGCGGCGGCGCGCTGGCGATCGCAGTAGGCGATCGGGTGCTGATGATGGAGAACGCGTACTACTCGGTGATCAGCCCCGAGGGCTGCTCGACGATCCTGTTCAAGGACGCCAGTGCGGCGCCGCGCGCGGCGAAGGCGCTGCGCATCACGAGCCCCGAGCTGCTGACGCTGGGCGTGATGGACGCGATCGTGCCGGAGCCCGAGGGCGGCGCGCAGGCCGACCCGATGGCCGCGGGCGCGAACGTCAAGAGCGCGATCGTGGCGAGCCTTGGCGAACTCTTGCCGCTGAGCACCGACGAGTTGATAGCCCAGCGCTACGAGCGCTTTCGCAAGTTCGGCACCCCCGGGCGCCAGCCCACACTTCCGCCAATCACAGGGGAGACATGAGCGATACCAAGGACACCACACCGGATAGGGAGTTGATCGAGTCAGTCTGGGCCGAGGCCCGCGATCTGGTCAAGCGGCTGGAGGGCAGCACGGTGCAGCGCTTCGCCGTCGCGGCAGGCGACTACAAGATCGAGATCGAGCGCGGCGCCCCTGCGATGGCAGCGGGGGGGGCGGGCATCTCAGTCCCTACGCCACCACCGCCACCACTGCCCGGCGGACCCGTAGCCACTGGCGCTGGACCGGGCATGAGCATCGCCCCGGGCGCGCGTATGGCCTCGGGCGTGTTCACGATCGGCGACCTGGAGCAGCAGGACAAGCGGATCCCGGTGCTGGCGCCGCTGGTGGGCACCTTCTACAGCTCCGCGCAGCCGGGCGCCAAGCCCTTCGTGGAGGTCGGCACGAGCGTCGAGCTCGGCCAGACCGTCTGCATCGTCGAGGCGATGAAGATGATGAACGAGGTCGCGACCGGCGAGGGCGGCAAGGTTGCGGAGATCCTCGTGGAGAACGGCGATTGGGTCGAGTTCGAGCAGGTGCTCATGTACCTGGAGCCCGCCGATGACTAGGGCGAGCGGCAGGGCCGTCGAGCGTCCCTCCTCGCCGGGGAGCTGAGCCCATGTTCGAGAAGGTCCTGATCGCCAACCGCGGCGAGATCGCACTGCGCGTGGCGCGCGCCTGCCGCGAGCTGGGCATCAAGTCTGTCGCGATCTACTCAACCGCCGACGCGGAGTCCGCGGTGGTGCGCTTCGCCGATGAGGCGGTGCACGTCGGCCCGCACCACCCGGGCAAGAGCTACCTGCACATCCCCAACGTGATCGGCGCGGCGCAGAAGACGGGCGCCGATGCGATCCACCCGGGCTACGGCTTCCTCTCCGAGGACCCGTTCTTCGCGGAGATCTGCTCGGACAATGGCATCACCTTCATCGGCCCGCGCCCGGAGGTGATGGAGAAGGTGGGCGACAAGGCGATCGCGCGCGACTTGATGCAGAAGGCCGGCCTCCCTCTCCTCCCGGGCACGATCGAGCCGGTGCAGACGGCGGAGGAGGCGCAGGAGATCGCCGACGGGATCGGCTATCCGGTGATCATCAAGGCGGTCGCCGGCGGCGGCGGGCGTGGCATGAACGTCGTGTACAAGGCCGAGGACCTGGCGCGGCTGTACGCGACGACACGCGCAACCGCGCAGGCGGTGTTCAAGGACAGCGCGGTGTACATCGAGCGCTACCTGGAAGCCCCGCGGCATACCGAGGTGCAGCTGGTGTGCGACAGCCAGGGCAACGGCGTGTACTTCTTCGAACGTGACTGCTCGGTGCAGCGCCGCCACCAGAAGCTGATCGAGGAGGCGCCATCGATCCACCTCAGCGATGCACAGCGCAAGGACATCGGCGAGCGCGCCGTCGCGGGCGCGCTGGCAGTCGGCTATACGGGCGCGGGCACGATGGAGTTCCTGCTCGACCACGAGGGCAACCTCAGCTTCATGGAGATGAACGCGCGCATCCAGGTGGAGCACCCGGTGAGCGAGATGGTCACGAGCGTCGATCTCATCCAGGAGCAGATCCGCGTGGCGGCGGGCGAGCCGCTGTCGGTCTCCCAGGAGGACGTGGTGCTGCGCGGCCACGCAATCGAGTGCCGCGTGAACGCCGAGGACCCCGACCGCGACTTCGCCCCTGCGGCAGGACGCCTCGATGTCTATGTCCCCCCCGGCGGGCCGTGGACGCGCGTCGATTCCCACTGCTACCCGGGCTGGAACATCGCCCCCTTCTACGACTCGCTGATCGCCAAGCTGATCGTGTGGGCGCCGGACCGGTTGCAGGCGATCGAGCGCATGGACCGCGCCCTCTCGGAGTTCCAGATCGAGGGCCGCGGGGTGAAGACGACGATCCCCTTCCACCGTCGCGTTTTGGCTGACGAGCAGTTTCGCTCCGGCGACGTCACGACCGACTTCGTCGAGCACTTCCTCGCCGGCGAGCCGGCGGGGGCCGCGAAGCCGTGAGCGAGACGCCTGCCGGCCAGCTGCAGCTGGAGGTAGTAGCGGGGAACGCCGCCGGCACGACGATCGCCGTCGCTGAGCGGCTCGTGTTCGGCCGGCAGACCGAGGGTCCGGGCCAGCTGGGCGAGGATCCCGAGCTCTCGCGCCATCACGCCGAGGTGACGCGCCAGGCGAGTGGCGAGTATCTGCTCGAGGACCTCTCCTCCACCAACGGCACATCCGTCAACGGCACGCGCCTGACCGAGCCGAGCGTCCTCTCCGTGGGCGACACGATCGAGCTGGGGACGACCAGGCTCGTGGTGCGCAGCTTGCCGGCGCCACCGGCGCCGCAGGCCCCCGCGGTCGATGTGCGCGCGGCGACCGCGGTCACCGACGTACCGGCCGCTGTCCGCGCCTCCACGCCCCCACCGCCCGCACCCACACCTCCCCCACCGCCCCCACCGCCCCCGCCACCACCTCCCCCGCCGCTGGACCTTCGCCTGCGCGTCGATCTGGAGCGAGCTGAGGCCGAGGTCTCCCTCGGCGAGGGCCAGTCCGTGCGGATGCGCCTGCGCGACGGGTCCTGGGAGATCGCCGACGGAGGCTCGCGGTGAGCGAGGTCCCGGTCGACCCGCAACACACGCGCATCAGGAGCGTGCAGCCCCAGGGCGAGGGGGAATTGAAGATCCTCAGCGGCCCGGGAGCGGGCAGCACGGTCAAGCTGGTCGGCGGCAGCGCGACGATCGGGCGCGAGCCGGAGTGCGACCTGCAGGTGCTGGACAGCGAGGTCTCGCGGCTGCACGCGAAGGTGACGGTGCGCGATGGGGTGGCGGCGATCGACGACCTGCACTCCTCCAACGGCACATATGTAGACGGCGAAAGAATCCTCGAACACACGACGCTGGCGCCGGGCGACAAGATCCAGATCGGCGAGGCGACGATCGAACTGAGCTCGCCGGTGTTCGCGGGCGCGGCCGCGCGCATCCTGCCGCCGCAGGTGAGCAGCGTGCGCGAAGTCCTCAGCCAGTCCTCGCGGCTGCTCACCGCGGAGTCTGGCACGCGTAAGTGGTGGACACTGGCGGTGGTGCTGATCACGGTCTTCATGCTGCTGCTGGACGTAACGATCGTGGCCGTGGCATTGCCGACGATCTCGGCGGCGCTGAAGCCGAGTTTCTCGCAGCTGCAGTGGATCGTCGACGGCTATGCGCTGATGCTGACGGTGGTGCTGCTGACGGCCGGCATGATGGCGGACATCTATGGGCGTAAGCGCATCCTGACCGGCGGCCTCGTCATCTTCACGATCGCCTCGGTCGTCTGCGCGCAGGCGCCGAACGCGACGGTGCTGGATTTCGCGCGCGGCGTGCAGGGCATCGGCGGGGCGACGATGTTCGCGTGCGCGCTGGCGTTGATCGTGCAGGAGTTCCCCGCCGGTGAGCGCGCGGTGGCGTTCGGCCTGTACGGGGCGGTGAGCGGCCTGTCGGTCGCGCTCGGCCCGATCGTCGGCGGCGTGCTCGTGCAGGGCATCGGCTGGCAGGCGATCTTCTACATCAACGTGCCGATCGCGATCGTGGCCTTCGTGATCCTGCAACAACGTGTGGTCAACCTCCCGGGACCGGCGACAAAGATCGACTGGCCCGGCCTGTTCAGCTTCTCGGGCGCCATGTTCCTGGCGGTGTTCGCGACGATCCGCGGCAACGACGAGGGCTGGACGAGCGGATTGATCCTGGGCTGCTTCGCCGGGTCGGTGCTGCTGTTCGCGGCCTTCGTCGCGATCGAGCGGGGCCGTAAGTTCCCGATGTTCGACCTGGGGCTGTTCCGCAACCCGACCTTCGTGGGCTCCTCCGTGTCGGCCTTCGCGGTGTGCTTCTCGGTGCTCGCGCTGATCTTCTTCCTGACGACCTGGCTGCAGTCGATCCTCGGCTACTCCGCCGTGGGCACGGGCCTGCGGATGCTGGTGTTCACGGGGGCAGCGCTGATGTTCGCGCCGCTCGCGGGGCGCATGAGCGGCTCGGTCACCCCGCAGATCGTGCTCCCGCTCGGCCTCGCGCTGGTCACCGGCGGCGTGCTCTCGATGACCGCGGTGAGCGCGAGCTCCACGTGGACGGCGATCCTCCCCGGCCTGATCCTCACCGGGATCGGCTTGGGCCTGATGAACCCCACGCTGGCCTCCACGGCGGTGTCGGTCGTGCCCCCCTGGCGCGGAGGCATGGCCTCGGGGATGAACAGCACCTTCCGCGAGGCGGGGACGGCGGCCGGTATCGCCGTGGCCGGGACGCTGCTCCAGCACCAGGTTCGCCTCAGCGTCCATAGCGCGCTCGCCGGCTCGCCGCTGGCGCCGCTGTCGAAGACCGCGGCCAACGCGATCTCCACGGGCGGCACGCCGCAGCTCGTGCACAGCTCGCCGGCGGCGTTCCAGCCGGGCCTCGTCTCGGTGGCGCACATGAGCTACGCGAGCGGCCTGCGCACGATCTTCGTGCTCGCGGCGATCATCGCGGCGATTGGCTGCATCGTCGCGTTCGCGCTGGTGCGCAAGGCGCATATGATCTACGCCGGAGAAGGCGGACACTGAGATGGTGGGAACGTCGCCTACTGATTTCCTCCAGGCGACACGATCGAGATCGGGGGCAGCACCTTGAGCGAACAGCGCGATTCCGACCCTGAGGCGACGGTGGTCCGGCGCGTCGTGGACCCCGAGGCTACGCGCGTGCGCCGCGTCCCGACCGAGCCACCGCCGCCCTCGAGGAAGTCCGGCCTGCTGAGCCGGCTCGCGCACATCTCCGACCGGCATCCGGGACGAGTGCTGGCCGGCATCGGGGTCTTCTTCGTGATCGCGGTCGTGGTCGGCGCGCCGGTCGCGGGCAAGATGCACGCCAACGATCCGTTCAACGATCACTCCTCGCAGAGCGTGGTCGTGAACAAGCTGATCTCGGGCGCCACCGGCGAGCGCGCCGGCCCACAGGTGATCGCGCTCGTCACGCCGCCGGGAGGCGTGAGCGCGCCCGGCTCGCGCGCGCTGGTCGGGAGCGTCGCCGCGTCGCTCCGCCAGGACCCCACGGTGACGCGCACGCTCAGCTACTACAGCACGGGCAGCCGCGCGTTCGTCTCGCGCGATGGGCACTCGACGTACGTGGCGGCGTTCTTCAGGAAGGTCTCGGACAACGAAGCCAGCAACGCCGCGAAGCGGCTCCTGGAACGGGTGCAGAAGTCGCCGACCGTGCTGCTCGGCGGGCCGGCGATCTCCGGGCAGCAGCTTGGCAGCGAGGTCGGCAAGGACCTCGGCAAGGCTGAGGGGCTGGCGTTCCCGATCCTCTTCATCCTCTCGCTGTTCGTCTTCCGCGGCGTGGTGGCGGCGCTGATGCCCCTGTTCGTGGGCGCCATCACGGTGATGAGCACCTTCCTGGTCCTGCGCGTCGTCAACTCGTTCGTGTCGCTGTCGCAGTTCGCGCTGAACATCGTCATCGGCCTTGGGCTGGGACTCGCGATCGACTACAGCCTGTTCGTGGTCTCCCGCTATCGCGAGGAGCGGGCGAAGATCGCACCGGAGCAGCGGACGGGGACAGGTGCGCCCGCGGACGCGCAGTCGCCCGCCCGCCCGCCCGAGCAGCGCGCCGCCGAACAGGAGGCCCTGCACCGGGCGATCCAGATGGCCGGGCGCACGATCTCTTACAGCTCCGTGACGGTGGCGCTGGCGCTCGCGTCGCTGTGCGTGATCCCGACGCCGTTCATGTTCTCGATGGGACTGGGCGGCGCGATCACGGCGCTGGTCGCGGTGATGGTGGCGCTCATCGCCCTGCCCGCCCTGCTGGCGGTGCTGGGCCCGCGGATCAACGCGCTGGCCCCGGCACGCTGGCAGCGGGCCGCGGAGCGAACAGCATCGGTGCAGGAAGAGGGCCCGTGGTACCGACTCTCGCAGACAGTGATGAAGCGTCCCGTGCCGATCGCGACCATCTGCGTGGTGGTGCTGCTCGCCCTGGGCATCCCCTTCACGGGGATCAAGTTCATCGGCGTGGACGCGAGCGGCGTGCCCAAGGGCCTGTCCGCGCGCACGGTCGATGACGCGCTGCTTAGCGAATACCCCACGGACACGTCCTCGCAGGTCACCGTGCTGGTGAAGGCGCCCCCGAGCGCGGGCGGACAGGTGGCGGCACTCGCTGCGCAGGTACGCGGACTGCCTGGCGCACTGCCGGCCGGCGGCCCGCCCACCGCGCTGAGCGGCGGCTACTGGACGTTCGCTGTTCTACCGGCCCAGCGCCCGCTGGCAGCGACCACGATCGCGCTGGTCAAGGACATCCGCGGGCATCCGGGGCCCGCGCTGCAGGGCGGCAGCGCTCCCACGATCCAGGCCAGCGGGAACACCGCACAGTTCCTCGATCAGCGCGCGACGATCTCGCGCCTTCTGCCGGTGGTGGCGATCATCCTCTGCGTGCTCACGTTCATCGTGCTGTTCCTGATGACGGGCTCGGTGATCCTCCCGCTGAAGTCGCTGCTGATGACCTTCCTCTCGCTGAGCGCCGCCTTCGGGGTGCTCGTGCTGATCTTCCAGGATGGGCACCTGCAGAGCCTGCTCGGCTTCCAGAGCCTGCACGCGATCGACATCTCCCAGCCGATCCTGATCTTCGCGGTGGCATTCGGTCTCTCAAGCGATTACACCGTGTTCCTGCTGACGCGCATCAAGGAGGCACGTGACGCCGGGCACCCCAACAGGGAGTCGGTCGCGATCGGCCTCGAGCGCACCGGCCGGATCGTGACGCAGGCGGCGGTCCTGTTCTGCGTAGCGATCGGCGCCTTCGCGACGTCCTCGATCGTGTTCATCAAGGAGGTCGGCGTGGGCATCGCGGTGGCGGTGCTGATCGACGCGACGATCATCCGCGCTCTGCTCGTGCCCTCGCTGATGGCGCTGTTGGGCGACCTGAACTGGTGGGCGCCCGCGCCGCTGCGCCGCCTGCACGAACGCATAGGGCTGAGCGAGGAGTAGCCGGCTCGATGCGTCACGCCGACGGCAGCGAGCTTCCAAGGGCAGCGCGATGAGCGAGCAGCCACCGACTCCAGGAGACGGGCAGGACGACAGGACCAAGATCCGCAAGGTCGTCTTCGAGCCCGACGACAAGACCAAGATCCGCACGGCCGTCCCACAGCCGGACTCAGTAGACCGACCAGCGCCCCGACGGCGAGCGCCCCTGATTGCGGGGGGCGTCGTACTCCTGGCGATCATAATTGTGGCCGCGATCGTGCTGCTGAGCGGCGGCTCGGGCTCGACCAAGCTGGCATCGGCGAATCCGCAATGCGACGCGCACTTCGCGGGCTGGATCAAGGACGGCTTCCCCGAGCCGCCGACGATCGAAAGCCACGACGGCGAACTGAGCACCACCCTGACCGCGACGACGTACACGATCGACGTCAACCACCACACCTACGAAGGGCTGCACTACAACGGGATCACGCCGGGGCCGACGCTCGCGATCTGCCGCGGCGACACCGTGCACGTGAGCCTCGTCAACAAGCTGCCGATCCCCACCAACCTGCACGTGCACGGCCTGCACGTCAGCCCCGAAGGCGAATCGGACAACATCTTCGTCTCGCTGAACCCGCTGCAGGCCCATCCCTACACCTACAAGCTCCCGCTCGACCAGTCGCCGGGGACGTTCTGGTATCACCCCCACTTCCACCCGCTGGTGGACGCGGAGACGACCGGCGGGATGCTCGGGGCGATCCTCGTCGAGGGCGGGCTCGACAAGACCCTGGCGAACATCCCGGAGCGCCTGATCGTGATCCACGGCGGCAAGCCGGTGCCGCCGAACGGCAAGCCGCTGCCGATCCCCGGCGTGAAGCCGGGTCAGATCAAGCCGCCGCCCGCCCCCGGCCCTGGGGAGCTGCTGGTCAACGGGACCTACCAGCCGACGCTTCACATCAGCCCGGGGCAGCTGCAGCGCTGGCGCATCGTCAACGGCACCGGCGAGCGCTACGTGCACTTGGCGCTGCCGGGCACGACCTTCGAGCTGCTCGCCGTGGACGGCAACACGCTGCACGAAATGCGCCCGGAAAAGCAGATCCTGATCGGCCCGGGCGAGCGCGTGGAGGTGCTCGTGCGCGGCGGAGCGCCCGGCCTGTACGGCCTGAGCTCGGTCCCCTTCCAGCCCTGCTACAAGGGCTGCTTCGACCCCTTCGGTGGCGTGCCCAACACGGGCCGCAACTTCGGCTTTCAGACGCTCGTGAACGTCGTCTCCTCCGGCCCTGAAGAAAACACGCCAATGCCGGCGGGGCCGCTGGCGAACCCGCCCGATCTGCGCGCCGCCCACGTCGACGTGCACCGCACGATCGTGATGGGCCGCGTGCCCTCGTTCGCCCGCCCACCGCAGTTCCCCATCAACGGCAAGCTCTTCGAACCCCGTCGGACCGACATCACGATGGCGCTGAGCTCCGTCGAGGAGTGGACGCTCAAGAGCCCCGACACGAACGTGATCGACGAGTGGCACAACTTCCACATCCACACCAACCCCTTCCAGGTGGTGTCCATCAACGGCAAGCCGCTGAGCTACGTCGACTGGCAGGACACCGTCAACGTGCCCGCCGGCGGCTCCGTCACGATCCTCATCCACCCCATCGACTTCGTGGGTAAGTCGGTGTTCCACTGCCACATCGACTTCCACGAGGACAACGGCATGATGGGCACCTTCCAGATCGTCAAGAACCCCCCGGCCTCCGAGGTCAACGCCGCGAAGGTCGTGTACATGGCGCCGCCCACGATCAAGCCGGCCGTGCTCAAGGGCACGCTCGCATCCGTGCACTGGGCCGGGTCCAACCTGGCGACCCTCCTCTGGTGGTGCCAGTCCGGCGTGCTCGTCTGAGCTATGTGGGCAGCGCCATGTCCTTGACCTGCATGCGCCAGCCGATCGGCGAGGAGAGCGTGAAGGCCGTGTTGCGCAGCGCCTGTGCGGGGCGGCTTTCGAGCGCCCCGGCGCGCGCGAGACGCCAGGCCATCGTCTGAAAGCGAGCCGCACGGGCAATGCGGGGCTGCTCGTAGGCCCGCAGCGCGGCTTCGATGCTGCCGCCACGGTCGAGCTCACCGCCTTTGCCCAGCGCGCGCCCGATCGCAAGCGCGTCCTCCAGCGCCTGCGCAGCGCCCTGGCCCACGGCGAAGGTCATCGGGTGAGCAGCGTCGCCGAGCAGCGTCACGCGCCCCTCGCCCCAGCGCTCGTCGGGCGGGCGATCGAAGACGTCGGTGCGGAAGATCGCCTGTTCGTCGGTGGCCTCCACGATGCGGTGCACCGGAGCGGTGAAGTCCGCAAAGCGATCGAGCACGGCGCGCTTGCGCGCACCGGGGGCGTCCTGACCGCCGGGCGGGCTCGTGACGATCGCCTCCCAGCTCAGACGCTCCGGCCCCGAGCGGAAGATGACGAACTTCGTCCCCGAGCCCCACCAGGCGATGAAGTCCACCGGCGGCGCGATCGACTCGTCATAGGGCACGTTGGCGCGCCACATCGTCAAGCCCGAGTGCCGCGGCGCCTGCGCGCCGAGCAGCTGCCTGCGAATCGTGGAGTCGATGCCGTCGGCGCCGATCAGCACGTCGCCGGATTCACTCGCGCCCGTGGAAAGCGCAACGCTTACGGCGCCCTCGCCCTGCTCGAAGCGCTCGACATTGCACCCGGTCCTGACCTGCTGCCCGCCGGCGCCGCGAACGAGCGCCGCATGCAAATCGGGGCGGTTGATCCCGCAAATGGGAGCGCCCAGCCGGCGCGCCATCTCATCCAACGGCCAGCGTGAGAGCAGTCGCCCGCGCGTGTTGCGCTGCTCGAAGCACTTGAGGACCGCCCCGCGCTCGCGGATCTCCGCGCCCACGCCGAGTCGGTCGAGGATCAGCATTGCGTTGGCCCACAGCGTCACACCCGCCCCCAGCTCGACCTTGGACAGCTCCGCGGCCCGCTCCAGCACAAGCACCTCGACATCGGTCTCGCGCAGCGCGATCGAAGTGGCAAGACCTCCGATGCCGGCCCCAACCACAACTACCTTCGTCATGCCCGCGAACCTACCAGAGGAGCCGCTCTCGGGTACAGTTCCGCACGCGAGGCCCCATCATTATCGGAGGTAAGGCAAGTGGCGACTCAAGAGCTTCCCGCGCAGGCCCCGGACTTCACGCTTGACCATATTCTCGGGCACAAGGTGTCACTGAGCGATTTTCGCGGTCAAAAGGTGGTCGTCGTGTTCGGCGGGCGCGAGAGCGCGCCACAGCTGAAGGAGGGCATCGGCAAGATCCGCTCCAGCTACGGTCCCGGCGAGCTGCCGGTGATCGGCGTCTCAGACCTCCAGGGCGCGCCGCGCGCGGCGCGCATCATCGTCAAGAGCCAGCTCAAGAAGGCGTATGAGGAGGCGGTGAAGGACGAGACCGCAACGTTGCAGGCAGCAGGCAAGCCGCCGCTGAGCGATCCCCCCAAGGAAGTGATCATGCTGATGGACTGGTCGGGCGAGGTAGTTGGCGGCTTCGGCTTGAGCGGCGTCGATCAGGAGGCGGTCGGCGTGGTACTCGACGGCGAAGGCAAGGTCCTTGGCTCGGGCAGCGGCACACAGTTGGGCGAGCAGGTTCTCGCGGTTCTGTCGACATAACGTGATTCAAACCACCCAAGGCACCTAGGAGGAGCAGATGGCAGATCGTTCGGCATCGATTCCCGAGATGAAGGCGGTGCGCGCGCCGCACGGGCGCTACGACGTGGCGATTCTCGGAGGCGGCCTGGCCGGTCTGTCGATGGCGCTGCAGCTCAAGCGCCAGCGCCCTGAGACGAAGGTGCTGGTGGCCGACAAGCGCGCCGAGCCGGCGCCCGAGGCGGCGTTCAAGGTCGGAGAGTCCACGGTCGAGAACGGCGCCTACTACTACCGCGAGATCCTGGGCATGAAGGATCATTTACAGGAGCACCAGCTGCGCAAGCTTGGCCTGCGCTTCTACTACCCCGCGGGCGATAACAGCGATCTCACCAAGCGCGTGGAGTTCTGCACACCCGCGACGCCGGGCGATCACCCCGTGTGGACACACCAGATCGACCGTGGGCGCTTCGAGAACGAGCTCTTCAACCGCTGCGTGAGCCACGGTGCCGACGCCTACCGCGGCTGGCGCGTCACCGACGTGCAGCTCGGCGAGGGACAGGACGACCACAGCGTCACGCTGACGCACGAAGACGAGGCTGTGACGGTCTCGGCGCGTTGGGTGGTGGACGCGACGGGGCGTCACAACCTGCTGCGCAACAAGCTGCAGCTCGGCACAGAGACGGGCCACCACATCAATGCCGCCTGGTTTCGCCTCAAGGGCGGCCTCGACTTCGAGGATTGGGTGAAAGACAAGGAGTGGCTCGATCGCGAGAGCCAGATCGGCATCCGCAGCTACGCCACCACGCACCTCGTGGGGCAGGGCTACTGGGTGTGGCTGATCCGCCTCGCCTCGGGTCCGATCTCGATCGGCCTGTGCGCCGATCCGCGCTTTCACCCCTTCGATCAGATAAACACCTTCGACGGCATGGTGAGCTGGTTGGAGAAGCACGAGCCCCAGCTGGCCGCCGAGGTCAACGGTCGTCGCGAGCAGGTGGAAGACTTCCTGGTGATCGAGGACTTCTCCTACGCCTCCAACCAGATTTTCTCGATGGACCGTTGGACGCTCTCGGGCGAGGCGGCGGGCTTCATCGACGCGCTCTACTCGCCGGGCTCGGACTTCATCGCCTACTGCAACAGCTTCGGTGGCGACCTGATCAAGCGCGACCTCGACGGAGAGGACATCGAGGAGCGCCTGGACTTCTTCAACTTCTTCTTCTTCCAGCTGTTCGACCCGACGATCTGGTTGTACAAGGACCAGTACCAGTTCTTCGGCAACGCGCAGGTGATGCTCGCCAAGCAGATGTACGACAACACCGCCTACTTCTCGACGCTGGCGTTCCTGTTCGTACACGACAAGATGACTCAGCCGGAGGACCTCGGCGACATCGTCGAGATCTTCGAGACGATCATCCCGCTACTCGGTCGCATGCAGGACCTGTACCGCGAATGGCATGCCATCGACCAGCGCAAGTGGGAGGGCGTCTCGGTCCTGTGCAACCAGTTCGAGCCGATCGCCAAGACCCAGTATGAAATCGGGCAACCCTTCAGCCAGGAGGAGATGATCGAGGTCGCGCGCAAGAAGGTCGAGCTGCTGAAGGCGATGGCGACCTGGACTTTCTTCACGGCCGCCAAGAACCTCCCCGACCCGCCCGATGAGAGCGCTCGCATCAATCCGTTGGTCGTCAGCCTCGACCCCAAGAAATGGGAGGAGGAGGGCCTCTTCACCGACGCCGAGGGCAGCATGTCGCTCGCCGAGGCGATCGCGCTGCTCCCCGGCGTCGAGGAGTTCGACCTGGAGGCGCGCGGCGCGCTGGTGGCCAGCTGAGGCACGCCGCTCGCACGGCAAGAGGCCCGCGGTGAGCTTCAGCCGCGAACGACGGGTAACGACAGCGAAGAGGCGCGCGCGGCGTCGTGGTAGATCGTCTGCTGCGCCACCCGCAGATCCTCCTCGCTGATCTCGCCGGGCGGACCGCCGGTGCCGGCGTTTCGGTCAAAGCGAGGGAACGAGCTGCTGGTGAGCAGCAGCCTGATGCGGTGCCCGCGGAGGAACACGTTGCTCGTCGCCTTCAGGTCGATCTCATACTCATAGGGGCGTCCCGGCTCGATGAGACGCTCACGCTCGCAGCCCCCGCGAAAGCGCGCGCGTAGGACGCCCTCGGCCAGGATGCGCGAGAACCCGTCGGGCTCGACGTCGCAGAGCTTGGCCACCCAGTCGGCGTCACTTGCGCTGGTGGCGGCGTGCAGGGTCAGGCTCAACGGCCCGGTGACCTCGAGGTCATCCGCCAAGGGCTCGCTCGTATAGAGGAGCACGTCGCCGCGGCCTTCCAGCGGACGCTGGTCGAGCGGGCCAGCATTGGTGCGTAGGAACTTGCCCGGCAGCGAGGTGGGGCCGCCGATCGTCGGCGCCGGGTCGCGGGGATCGAATCGGTAGGTATCCGCGGGCTCGTCGGCCGGCGCGGCGCGAGAGAGCACGCCCCCGGCCGTGGCGGCGTCACCGTCGCTGTGCAGGAACCAGCGCTCCCGCACGGCACGAGCCGGCGGCCAATCCTGCTCCTCGCGCCAGCGATTGACGCCCATCACGAAGATCCGCACCGGCGGCCGCGGTTCCGCGCACGCACCATCGGACAGCTGCTCGCCGAGAAAATCCAGACATACAGTCTGGAGATCCACGCCGTCATGCGGCGAGAAGGCATCGAAGGAGTGATCGGGATAGGCGCCGTACGTGCTGCCGTGCGCCCACGGCCCGACCAGCAGCCGCGTGTCCCTGCGTGCGAGCTCGCTGCCCCCTTCGCGGCGCATACGCGTGTAGTTCTCGAGCGTGCCGCCGAGGAAGATGTCATACCAGCCGCCGACGTTGAAGGCAGGCACGAGCACATCGCGGTAGCCGGCCTCGATCGAAAGGGCATGCCAGTAGTCGTCAAGCACATGATGTTCGAGCCACTCGCGATAGAAGCGCCCGCTCGGGCTATCCGCTACCAGCGGGGCAGCGGTCAGCGGGAGGTGCCTGTACTGTTCCTCCATCCGCACGCGCTTGCCACGCCCGGCCATGATCTGCACCCAGAAGAGGTTGAAGCCGAGCTGGAAGGCGCCCCCCTGGTACACCCAACCGTCGAAGTAGTTGCTGCCGACGACGACGGGCGCGATCGCGCGCAGGTGCCGTGGTTGCGCAGCCGCCGCCAGCCACTGGGTCGCGGCCGAATAGGAGCGGCCCGCCATCGCCACGGCGCCCCTGCACCACGGCTGCGCAGCGACCCATTCGACGGAGTCATAGCCGTCAGCGCCCTCGGCGCGGAAGGGATAGAACTCGCCGTCGGAGCCATGCTGGCCACGCACATCCATGCAGACGAGCGCGATCCCGGCCATGACCGCAGCTTCGGGATCGATAATCGAGGGCGGCGTCGGCCCGAAGCTGCGGTCATAGGGCGTGCGCCCGAGCACCGCCGGCACCTGCCCGTCGCCCTCGGGGCGATAGACATCGGCACGCAGCAGCACGCCGTCGCGCATCGGCACGGCGAGGTTGCGTTCGACGATCACGCTCGCCTCCCTAAGCGCCGGCCAGCGACCCCAGCAGCTCGACCGGATGCTCGCGCCCCTCGATCGCCGCGGCGGTCTGCGCCCCGGAGAGCAGGCAACGGATGCTGCCGGTCCCAGGGTGGGTCCAGTGCCCGGCCAAGAACAGGCCCTCGATCGGAGTGCGGAAGTCCAGGCGCTTGGGCACGGTCTGGTCGGGCGTGTTCTCCCAGCCGTAGGCGGCTCCCTGCTGCGCGAGCGTGTAGCGCTCGAAGGTCGCGGGCGTGGCGCAGTCGGCAAAGGTGAGCGCGTCGCGATAGCCGGGCAGCACACGCTCGGCCGCGTCGAGCATCAGCTCCATGTAGCGTGGCTTGGCCTGCTCCCAGGGCTCGCCGATGTCATAGGGCATGAGGCTGCTGAGGACGATCACGTGCTCGCCAGCAGGCGCCAGCGAGGAGTCGTGCAGGCTGGGCAGGCTGAACCAGGTGCCCCCGGGCCTGCCTTCGAGGACCCGCTCGTAGTCGGCGTCGTGATCCGCGCTGGGGTAGACGAAGTGCTCGTGCGAGAGCCCGTGCTCGGCGGGGTCGAGCCTGGCCGCCGAGAACAGCACGAAGGCCGAGATCGAGGGCCGCATCTTGCCGAGGCGGCGCATGAAGCGCTCCGGCAGCGCCTCCGCGGGCAGTAGCCGCTCGAAGGTCTGACGGGCATCGGCGTTGGACACGACCACCGGCGCCGCAACATGCTTACCCCCATCAAGCTCGACCCCGGCCACGCGCCCGTCGGCGAGCTCGATCGCCGATGCGCTCGTCACCGTCGCGATCTCGCCGCCGTTGTCCTCGATGCAGCGCGCAAGCGCATCGGCGAGGCTCTGGAAGCTGCCACGCACGTACAGCGGCCCAGGATCGAGCAGCGCCATCAGCGCACCGGCGTAGGCCATGAACGAGGTGCGCCCGGGCGGCAGCCCCAGATAGGGCCAGGAGGCACCGCAGACAGCCTGCGCGAGCGGATCCTTGATGTATTCGTCGAGCACGTCGGCGAGCGTGCTGCGCCGATACTTGAAGAGCATCGGCAGCGCCGCCTTGACGGCGTCAAGATCGCTCAGGCCAACGCGCGGCGGCGGCGCCTGGGACTCGCGCGTGGTCTGTGCGCAGGTCTCGATGAAGCCGGTGACACCGTCGGCTTCGTGGGGAAACTGCTCAGCGAGGTAGCTCTTGAGCGCATCCAATCCCACCGGCAATCGCCAGCGCTGACCGTCGATGTCAACCCCGAAGAAGTCCTCCGCGCGCAGCAGCTCGACCTCCCCGGCGATCCCCAGCGCAGACAAATAAAAGTCGAGAAACTCGATGTTGAACCCCTGCGCGGTGACATGGATCGCAGGGTCGAAGGTGTAGGGGCCGCGGCGGAAGGCCCGCGCATTGCCGCCCGGTCCCTGCTCGCGCTCGACCAGGAGCACCTTGCGCCCAGCCTTCGCCAGGCACGCCCCCGCCGAAAGGCCGCCGAGGCCGGCGCCAATTACGACGACGTCGAAGGAGTCGCCGGCGGGCGCCGCCATCAAGCGCCGGCGCGCTCGAGGAACTTCGACAGCTTCTTGGGCGAGTCGGCGGAGAGCACGTCGGCCTCGGGTTCGATCTGGCGCACGAGGCCGCCGAGCACGCGCCCGGAACCGAGCTCGAGGAACGAGGTCACGCCGGCATCGAGCAGCGTGCGTACGCAGTCCGCCCAGCGCACGGGACTCGTGATCTGCACAGTGAGTGCCTCGCGGACACCAGCTGCGCTGTCCACCACCTGCGCGGAGGCGTTGGACACCAACGGCGGTTTGGGGTCCTGCCACTGAAGGCCGGCCATCGTTTCGGCGAGCGCATCGCGCACCGGCTCCATCAGCTCGCTGTGAAACGCCGCTCCGGCGCGCAGCAGGATGGCCTTCTCAGCGCCCGCCTCCTTGGCCAACTCCAGGAGCCGCTCGATGGCGGCCTCCTCGCCGGAGACGACAGTCTGCGTGGGCGTGTTGAGATTGGCGGGAACCACGGAGCCGGCGGCGCGCGCGGCCTCGCACAGCTCGCCGACCTGCTCGGCGGGCAGGCCGATGACGGCCCCCATCGCGCCGGGGCGCTCGGACTGAATGTCGGCCATACGCCGTCCGCGCTCGGAGACAAGCGCGATCCCGTCGGCGGCGCTGAGGCAGCCGGCGGCGACGGCAGCGGTGTACTCGCCGAGGCTGTGCCCGGCGACGAAGTCCGGCTGCACGCCGGCCTCCCGCGCCAGCTCGGTCATCGCCATCGAGACGGCGAAGAGCGCGGGCTGGGCGACCTCGGTGCGCGTGAGCTCCTCGATCGGCCCCTCCAGGCAGAGCGTGCGGATATCGATCCCCGACGCCTGGAGCGCAGCCGCGAAGCAGCCCTCCATCAACTCAGGATGAGCTTCGAGGATTTCCGCGCCCATGCCGACGCGGTGCGAGCCCTGCCCCGGATAGAGAAAGGCGATCTTGCTCATCGCCACGGACATTACCCACCGCAGGCCCGTCGTGCTTGACGGTGGCGTAGGATACGGCGGCAGTTGGGAGATCCCGGCAGGGCGACGGACCAAACGAGGCGAATGTGAGGAGTCATGTCAGATAGCCCCAGCGACTTCGACGTTGCGATCCTTGGCGGGGGCTTGGCGGGTCTGACACTGGGCTTGCAGCTGAAAGCCGCCCGTCCGCAGACGTCGATCGTAATCGCGGAGAAGCGTGTGGGTCCGGCTCCCGAGGCGGCGTTCAAGGTCGGAGAGTCAACGGTTGAGGTGAGCACGAACTACTTCGCGGATGTTGTGGGCATGCGCGATCACCTCGACGCCGAACAGCTGCCCAAGTGCGGCCTGCGCTTCTTCTTCCCCGCCGGCGAGAACAAAGACATCGCCCTGCGCGTGGAGTACGGCTCACCGGCGATCCCGCCGGTGCACTCCTATCAGCTTGACCGCGGGCGCTTCGAGAACGAGCTGGCGGCACGCAACCTGAAAGCCGGCAACACCGTGCTCGGCGGCGCGCGGGTCCAGGAGATCGAACTCGAGGGCGAGCGCAAGCGCGTCACGCTCACCCGCGGCGAGGAGACCTCTGAGCTCACGAGCCGCTGGGTGGTCGACGCGGCCGGTCGCGCGGGGTTGCTCAAGCGCAAGCTGGGCTTGGCGCGCGAGGTAGGCCATCACGTCAATTCGGCGTGGTTCCGCCTGGCGGGCGGCCTTGACATCGACGAGTGGTCCGACGACGAGCAGTGGCACCGGCGGATGACAGCGCCGGGGCTGCGCGCGTTGAGCACCAACCATCTCTGCGGCCAGGGCTACTGGGTGTGGCTGATCCCGCTGTCCTCGGGGCCGATCTCGATCGGCATCGTCGCCGATCCGCGCTTTCATCCATTCGAGCGCATCAATACGCAGGAGGCGGCGATGGCGTGGCTGGCCGAGCACGAGCCACAGCTTGCGCAGGCGCTCGAGGGTCGCGCCGAGCAGATCGAGGACTTCCTGCGCGTGGAGGACTTCGCCATGGGCTGCAAGCGCCAGTTTTCGGCCGAGCGCTGGTGCTTGGTCGGCGAGGCGGGAGCGTTCGCGGACCCCTTCTACTCGCCCGGCTCGGACTACATCGCACTGGGCAACACGTTCGCCACCGACCTGATCAACCGCGACCTAGACGGCGAGGACATCGGCGCGCGCGCGGACGCGCACGACGAGCGCTTCCAGCGGCTGTTCGCGGTGACGCTGAGCTACTACGAGGGTCAGTATGGGATCTGGCGCAATGCGCAGGTGATGAACGCGAAGATCACCGCTGACTACTTCTACTACTGGGCCACGACGGCGCTGCTGTTCTTCCACCGCAAGCTGACGGATCTGGAGTTCATGGCCGAAGTGCAGCCGCTGCTCGATCGCGCGATGCGCCTGACGCCGATCCTGCAGCGCTTCTTCCGCGAATGGGACGAGCTCGACCACCGCGAGTGGCTGGGCGCGTTCAGCCCGCCGACGGCGTTCCCGCAGTTGCCCCAGCGCCACCTGGACCTGCACTCGGGCATGGACGACGAGCGCCTGCGCGCGCAGCTGGCGGAGAACATCGAGCTGTATGAGGCGCTGGCGGTGACGATGTTCGCCAAGGCCGTGGAGAGCCTGCCCGCCGGCGCCGCGGAGCTCGACCCGGAAGCCCCGATCAACCCCTATGCGATCAGCCTCGACCCCAAGCGCTGGGAGGCAGACGGCCTATATGACGGCAGCGGCTACTCGCCCGCCGAGGTGGCCGACCGCCTGCGGGTGCGCAGCTTCTGGATGGAGCAGCTCGTCCCGCGGCGTTTCCGGACCGCCCATGCCTGAGCCCAAGCTGAAGGACCGGGTCGCGCTGGTGACGGGCGGCTCCCGCGGCATCGGTCGCTCGATCGCCGAAGAGCTGGCCGCCGACGGGGCGGCAGTGGCAGTGAACTACCGCTCGGGCGAGGCGCAGGCACAGGAGGTGGTGGAGGCGATCCGCACGTCCGGCGGCCAGGCCGCGGCGGTCGGCGGCGACGTCTCGGACTACGCGCAGGCCGAGAGGGTCATCAAGCAGACGGAGGAGCAGCTGGGCGGCATCCACATCGTCATCAACAACGCCGGTATCTCCAAGGATGCGTTGATCTACAACATGGACCCCGGAGAATGGCTCGACGTGATGCGGGTGAACTTCGGCGGCACGTTCAACTGCACGAAGGCGGCGCTGTCCTCGTTCATGTCCCAGCGCGAGGGGGCGATCGTGAACATCTCCTCGGTGATGGGCGAGCGCGGCTGGACGGGCGAGTCCAACTACGCCGCCTCCAAGGGCGCGATCAACGCCTTCACGCGCTGCTGCGCGGTGGAGTTCGCGCGCTTTGGGATCCGCGTCAACGCGGTGCTGCCGGGCTTCGCGCCGACGGACATGGTCCAGGGCTTGATGGACAAGGACGACGGCAAGGGGATCAGCAAGCAGATCCCGATGAAACGCTTCGCGACGGTGCAGGAGGTAGCGCGCACGGCGGTGTTCCTGGCGGGACCGGATTCCAGTCACATGACGGGCGCGCTGTTGACGGTCGATGGCGGAGTCTCCGCGCAGGTGGGCATCGGCAAGCCGCTGTAGCGAACCTTCCGATCGCCCGCGGGGTCTCGCGCGAGCCTCATCATCTAGTATCGCGACAAACCAGCGACACAGGAGAATGAACATGGCGGACGTCGACGGTGCAGTAAAAGAAGCGGTGGTCGAGGCGCTGGCGCTCGATGACGACGAGGTGACACCAGACGCGACGTTGATGGACGATCTCGGCGCCGAGTCGATCGACCTGCTCGACATCCTGTTCCGGATCGAGAAGAGCACGGGCGTAAAGATCGAGGCCTCGGACCTCGGCGAGTACATCCAGGGGGGCATTCCCGACGATGAGTTCTCCGATGACGACGAGGTCATCAGCGCAACCGGCGCAGCGCAGCTGCACAAGGTGATGCCCCAGACCGACCCGGCTGACATCGAAGGCAAGCTGAAGGCGGATGAGGTGATGACCCTGTTCACGGTGGCGAACCTCGTGGAGATGGTCAAGACCCGGGCCAACGGCGCCGGCTGACGGGACGGCTGAGTACTCGCCAGGCTTGAGAGGAGCGCGATGCGCTTCCACCTGATCGATCGAGTCGACGCGTACGAGCCGTCGAAGTCCGTGCGCGCGCGCAAAGTCACATCCCTGAGCGAGGACTACTGGGAGGAGGACCCCGAGGGTCAACTGGCGATGCCGCCGCCGTTCGTGCTGGAGGCGCTGTGCCAGGCAGCGACGTGGCTGATCATGATCTCCACGGAACGCGCCAAGCGCGCGGCGCTGCTGTCGATCGGCTCGGTCGATTGGTACGCGGACGTGCACCCCGGCGAGGTGCTGGAGATGGTCGGCGAGATCGGCTCCTTCGGCGGCGAAACGGCGGTCGTCTCGGGGCACGTGAGCGTGGAGGGTCGCAAGGTGCTGGAAGCGCAGGACATCATGTGCGCGCTGATCGACGCGGACACCCTGGCCGATCTGGATGACACGAAGCGCCTGCAGGACATGCTGACGCGCGCGGAGTCAGAGTGATGCGGCAGGCCCTGACACTGGCGGAGGCAGCGTGATGCGGCGGGTCGCGATCACAGGCATCGGCGCCGTCACGCCTGTGGGCCGCGACGCGCCGAGCACGTGGGCGTCACTGAAGGCAGGCCGCAGCGGCGTAGGTCAGATAACGACGTTCGACGCGAGCACGTACCCCGTACGGATCGCGGGCATGGTCGATGACTTCTCCCCCGATCAGCTTCCCGACCGCCACCTGATGCGCCGCTTGCATCGCGGCGCGGCGTTCGGCCTGGCGGCGGGCGTGGAGGCGGCGCGAGCCGCCGCGATCCCGGCAGGCACGTATGACCCGTATGAGTGCGGCATCGCGATGGGCGGCAGCGTCGCCCGCCCCGAGCTGCAGGAGTTCTCCGACATCTTCTACACGCGCGGCGCGAGCGAAGGCCACCGCCTGCACCGCTCGCCGCCGTCGCGCACAGTGACGGTGAGCCAGAACGTCGCGAGCGCGGAGCTCGCACGCTTCGCCGGCGCCAGGGGACCGATGATCGGCATCAGCACCGCCTGCACCGCATCGAGCCACGCGCTGGGCGAGGCGTACCGCCGCATCCAGGATGGCGAGGCGAAGATGATGCTGGCGGGCGGCTTTGACGCGCTGACGAGCTGGGTAGACGTGCTCGGCTTTTCGCTGCTGGGCGCGCTGACGAAGGATTACAACGACGATCCCGAGCACGCCTCGAGGCCGTTCGAGCGCGACCGCACGGGCTTCGTGCTGGGCGAGGGCGCAGTGGTGATGGTGCTGGAGGACTTGGACGCGGCGCGCGCGCGCGCCGCGGAGATCCACGCGGAGATCGCGGGCTACGGTTCGAGCCTGAACGCCTACCGCATGACCGACCCCCCGCCCGACGGCGGTGGCGCGACGATCGCGATGAAGCGAGCGCTGGGCGAGTCGGGGTTCACAGCGCAGGACGTGGACTATGTGGTGGCGCACGGCACGGGCACTCCCGGCGGCGATGTTTCGGAGACAGTGGCGATCAAGCAGGCGCTGGGCGCGCACGCGCAGAACGTGGTGGTGACCTCGCCGAAGTCGATGACGGGTCACACGACGTGCGCGGCGGGCGCGCTGAACCTGCTCGCGGCGCTGGGGGCGATCCGCGATGGCGTGGTCTCTCCCACGATCAATCTCGAGCATCCCGACCCCGAGCTGGACCTCGACTATGTTGCAAACGAGGCGCGGGAGATGGAGGTGAAGGTCGCGATGACGAACGCCTTCGCATTCGGCGGCACGAACGGCGCGATGGTGGTCTGCCGCCCCGAGCTGCGAGACGCAGCATGAGCAGCGCCGACCCTAAGCCCTCCCAATCCTGGGAGGTCGAGCGATGAGCCGCTGGAGCACGCTCGATCGGGTCCTCAGCGTCGAAGCGGGCGAGAGCGCGACGGCGATCCGCAACGTCCCCAATACGCTGGCGATCTTCGACAGCCACTTCCCGCGCTTCCCGGTGCTTCCCGGAGTCCTGATGCTGGGCAGCCTCGGCGCACTGGCAGCCGAGCTGCTGGGGGCAGACACGGATAAGCGGTGGCGTCTCGCGGGAGCCGACCGCGTGGCGTTTCGCCACTTCGTGCAGCCCGGCGATCAGCTCGAGCTGACGGTGAAGCTCTCACAGCGCAGCGATACAGAGGCGGTGCTGAGCGGCGAGGCGTCAGTCGATGGGCGCGTGGTCGTACGCGCGCGCAAGCTGCGCATGGTGCCCCAATGAGCAGCGAGCCGCGCGGCGTAGCCATAACCGGCATCGGCCTGCTGACGCCGCTGGGCGTGGGCACGGAGGAGACGTGGCAGGGCCTCAACGAGCCCCGCAGTGCGGTGGGCCCGATCGAGACCTACGACGCGTCCTCGCTGCAAACGCAACTCGGCGCCGAGATCCTCGAGCTGGATGCGAAGCAGTTCGTCAACCGCCGCTCGCTGCGCACGATGACGCGCTACGACATGCTGGCGGCGGTGGCGGCGGCGATGGCTGTCAAGGACAGCGGCTGGGAACTGGGCGAGGATGGGGACCCAGAAGGCAGGGCGGCGCTGTTCACGGCGAGCGGCAAGGAGATCTCAAAGCCCGAGCATTTCGAGGAGATCGCGGTGACGGTACGCGACGCGGAGGGTCACGTCGATATGCAGCAGTTCGGCACGGTGGCCTCTTCGAGCGTGCACCCGTTGTTCTTCATCGAAGGCCTGCAGGGCGCCTCGCTGTTCTACATCTCCGAGGCCTACGGCCTGAAAGGGCCGAACACGTACTTCGCGGGCACAGCCGAGGCAGGCTTGACGGCGATCGCCCGCGCCGCGGCCGCGATCCGCCGCGGCGAGGCCGATGTGGCGGTGGCCGGCGGAGCGGATGCGCCGGTGTGCTGGTGGAACATGGCGAAGATCGATTCCCTGGGCCTGACAACGCGCAGCAACGAGCTGGGGGCCGGTGCATGCCGGCCCTTCGATCGCGCGCGCGATGGCACCGTGATGGGCGAGGGAGGTGCGTTCGTCGTGTTGGAGGAGGAGGGTGCCGCACGTCGTCGCGACGCACGGATCTACGCTCGGCTGACTGGTTCCGGTGCGGCAACGGACATAGACCATCTGCTCACGCCGGACCCGCAGGGCCGGGCACTGGCCCACGCGATCGGCGCCGCGCTGCGCACCGCCGGCGCAGGCGCGCAGGAGATCGATTACGTGGCGGCGCACGCGAGCGGCACACGCCTGGGCGACGCGAGCGAGGCTGCGGCCCTGCGCGCTGTCTTCGGCGAGCGCAGCTCCAACTCGGAGTCAATCGCGGCAACGGGGGTGACCGCCGGAACCGCTCCGCTGGTCTCGAGCGTAAAGCCGGCGACGGGGCACCTGGGCGCAGGGGCGGGCGCGCTGAACCTCGCCGTGGCGGCGCTGACCGTTCATCACGGGCAGGTCCCCCCGACGCTCAACCTCGAGAACCCCGATCCCAGCGCCAACGGGATCGGCCTCCTCAGCGGCGAGGCGCGCGCAGCCCCGATCCGCCAGGCGCTCGCGTTGGCGCGCGGCCTGGAGGGGCAGAACGTAGCACTGGCCGTGCGAGGCGTCTGAAATGCGCGCCGTGATCGCTGGGGCGGGCGTCGCGGGACTGAGCAGCGCAATCGCCCTGCGCAAGCAAGGCATTGAGGTGACGGTGCTGGAGCGCGCGAGCGCCGCACAGGAGATCCAGGTGGGCGGCTGCATCCATGTGTGGCACAACGGGATGCGCGGGCTGCAGCGGATCGGTGTGGGCGAGCGCCTGCTCGAACTGGCGGGCGCCGCCGCAGTGGTGGACCGTGCGGAGTTCTGCACATCCGGGGGCCGGTTGATGTACGGCTGGTCGGTGCGCGAGATCGAACGCCAGGTGGGCTCGCCGACGTTCGGCGTGCGCCGCCCGGACCTGCACCGAGTCCTGCTGGACGCGGTCGATCAGCGAAACGTGCGATTCGGCGAGACGTGCGTGGGCTTCGAGCAGGACAACGAGGGCGTAAAGGCGCGCCTGGCAAGCGGCGGCGAGGAGCAGGGGGATGTGCTGATCGGAGCGGATGGAATGCACAGTGCTCTGCGCGCGCAGCTCCCCGGCGCGACCGAGCCGCGCTACGCGGGCTATGTCAGCTGGCAGGCGATCGCGCGCGTGGACTCAGATGTCATCCCGGTTGGCCTGTTCCGGGTGGTGTGGGGCCGCGCCGCGCGCTTCCTCTTCTACCGGATCGGCGCCGAGGAGGTCTACTGGGAGGGCACGTTCGCGGCCCCAGCCGGCGGCGGCGAGCCAGTGCAGGAGCGCAGGCAGGCGGTACTGGAGCGCTTCCACGGCTGGCCCCAGCCGATCCAGACGATCGTGCAGGCGACAGACACGAGCGCGATCACGCGCGCGGATATGTATGACCGACCCACCTCCAAGCACTGGGGCGTGGGGCGTGTGACGCTGATCGGCGATGCGGCGCACGCGATGACGAACGCCCTCGGCCAGGGCGCCAACCAGGCGATCGAGGACGCGGTGGTGCTTGCCCGCTGCGTGGCCGCAGAGGACCCCGTCAAGGGCTTGCGCAACTACGAGGCGGAGCGGATCCCGCGTACGACGAAGTTCGCCTCGATGTCATGGTCGCTGGCGCGCGCCAGCCGCCTACATAACCCCCTCGCGTGTGCGCTGCGCAACGGCGGGCTGACGATAGGCTTTCGCATGGGCTTCGCGCGTCAGCACCCCAAGGAAATGGACTACTCGTTTTGAGCGATCGCGCGCTGATCGTAGGCGGCGGCATCGGCGGGCTGGCGAGCGCGTATGGGCTCATGCAGCAGGGCAGAGACGTCGTCGTCTTCGAGCAGGCAAGCGATGTGCGCAAGATCCAGCTGGGCGGCGGCTTTCACATCTGGACGAACGCCGCGCGTGCTCTGCAACGACTGGGCCTCTATGAGCGAGTGCAGGCGATCGGCGCGCCGCTGGATGCGACCGACTACCTGACCGCTGACGGCAGGCCACTGGCCACATGGCCGGTGGCCGAGATAGCGCGTGAGAACGGCGTGATTGATGTGGGCGTGAGCCGCCAGGATCTGCAGGCGCTGCTGGTCGAGGCGGTGGGCGTAGATCGCATCCGCCTGGGTGCACGCTGCACGGGCTATATGCAGGATGAGGAGGGCGTGCGGCTGAGACTGGCCGACGGCAGCGAGGAGCAAGGAGCGTTGCTGATCGGCGCGGATGGCTTGCGCTCGACGGTGAGGGCGCAGCTCCACGGCGAGCACGAGCCGCACTATGTGGGCTACACGCAGTGGCAGAGCCTGATCCCCGATGCGGGCTATGCCCTGCCGCCGGGCGCGGAGCGCGTGCTGTTCGGCGCGGGCGCGCGGGCGGTGCTGCATCACGTCGGCGGCGAGCGCCTGTTCTGGGCGGCAGTCCTGTACGGGAAGCGCAACGGCCCGGAGGCAAAAGCCGGCAAGGAGGCGCTGCTCAAGCGCTTCGCCGGTTGGCAGGAGCCGCTCACAACGGCGATCGCGGCGACGCCGGAGGAGCAGATCGCACGCTTGCAGATCTACGACCGCAAGCCGATCTCCAGCTGGGGCACAGGGCAGGTGACGCTGCTGGGCGACGCAGCGCACCCGATGACGACGAACCTCAGCCAGGGCGCGTGTCAGACGCTCGAGGACGCGGCGGTGCTGACGCGATGCCTGGGCGAGGGGATCGACATCGAGCCGGCGCTGCGCGCCTACGAGCAGGCGCGGATTAAGCGCACGAGCCCAGTGGTGAAGCAGTCGGCGCTGCTGGCGCGTACAGGCGCGCTGAGGCGGCCGCTGGCGTGCGCGGCGCGCAACCGCATGACGGCGCTCACGCTCGGCGGACCGGCTCTGAAGGCCCATCGGCGCTTCGTGGCGGCGGAGCTGTGAGCTGTGCAGACGCCCTTGGCACTTCGTCGCGGCGGAGCTGTGAGTAGGCTGAGCAACCGATGAGCGCGATCGACGGGCTGCTCGCCAACAACAGGACCTTCGCGAGCTCGCTGCCGGCCCACCATCTTGACGTCCGCCCCAGTCTGCAACTGGCGATCGTGGCGTGCATGGACTCGCGTCTGAACGTGTTCGCGGCACTGGGCCTGCGCGACGGCCAGGCGCACATCATCCGCAATGCCGGCGGGGTTATCACCGACGATGCGATCCGCTCGCTGGCGATCTCCCAGCGGCGGCTGGGCACGCGCGAGGTGATGCTGATCCACCACACGAAGTGCGGCATGCAGACCCTGACCGACGATGGCTTTCGCGCGGAGCTGCAAGAGGCGACAGGTGTGGCGCCGGCGTTCGCGATCGAGTCCTTCAGCGACCTCGACGCGGACGTACGCCAGTCGATCCTGCGCGTGCGCCAATCCCCGTTTCTGCTGCACCGCGAGATGGTTCGCGGCTTCGTCTACGACGTCGATACACGCGAGCTGCGCGAGATCCAGCCTGAGGAGGAGAGCCCACGTTGACGATCAGCGCCGAGCCTCGATAGAGTCACGCCATGCCCGCGCCAGACACTGAAAAGGAGACGCAATGACCGACGTGCAGTCTGCCGTCGACGTTCCGGCCCACGTGGTCGACTACCTCTCCGCCCAGAACACGCTGACACTCGCCACGGCGACCCCCAGCGGTGTACCGCACGCGAGCACGTTCCTGTATGTGAACGATGGGCCGACGCTGTATTTCTGGACCAAGCCAGGAACTACCACGGCGCGCCATTTGGAGCAGAATCCGGTTGTGTCCTTCGCGGTGGACGAGTACGCGGAGGACCTCAGCCAGACGCGCGGCGTGCAGGGCTCGGGCGAGTGCGCGGTGGTTCTCAACGGCGAAACGATCGCGAAGGTCGCCGACCTGTTCGGGCAGAAGTTCCCCAAGCTCTCGCCGGGGAACACGATGTCGATCTCGTTCTTCCGGATCGTGCCCACGGAACTGCAGTTCATCGACAACAGCGAAAAGGGCGGCCCAAGCCAGGACGGCACCTTCGGCGCGGACTTCAGCCGCGAGCGCGCGTACAGCGTGTTCAGCGACCTGCCGATCCAGCGCATCGACAGCGTCGCGGAGGAGCTGCAGACGGTGAAGGTGCAGGAGGGCGAGATCGTCGTGCGCCAGGGCGGCCCGGCGGACAAGTTCTTTATCGTCATCCACGGCTCCGTCGATGTGGAGAAGCAGGACGATGCAGGCTTCCGCAAGGTGGCGACGCTCGGGCGCGGGCACTTCTTCGGCGAGGTGGCGATCATGAGCGGGACGCCGCGCGCGGCGACGGTGCGCGCGACGGAGCCGACGACGCTGCTGGCGATGGACCGCGACGTCTTCCGCGATCTGGTGGCGCAGTCGCTGGGCATGACGGCGGACTTCGACCAGGTCGTCCGGGCGCGGCTGCGATCCCTCGACGAGGACGCTTGATTGCCGGCAGGAGCGACGCAGAGCGCGAACGCCTCACCTGGCTTCGCCAGCGGGGACTTCCGCAACGCGCTGGGCGCCTTCGCGACGGGTGTCACGATCGTCACCACGCGCGGCGAGGAGCATCCGTATGGGATGACGGCCAACGCCTTCTCCTCCGTCTCGCTGGACCCGCCACTGGTGCTGGTGTGCGTGAAGGCGTTCTCAGAGGGCGCGGATCTGATCCGCGAGAACGGGATCTTCGCGGTGAACATATTGGCGGCCGCGCAGGAGCCGTTGTCGCGCTACTTCGCCTCCAAGGACCGCCCGCGCGGTCGCGATGCGTTCGCTGACATCGCCCACAAGACGGCGGCGAGCGGCTCGCCGGTGCTGGAAGGCTCGGTGGGCTACCTGGACTGCACCCTGCACACGAGCCACGAGGCGGGTGATCACGTGATCTTCATCGGCGAGGTGCTGGCGCTGGACTTCAACCACGAGGTGGCGCCGCTGCTGTTCCACGCGGGCGGCTACCGCTTCCTCGAAAGCAGCTGACGTGCGCGGCGAGGACAGCTGACATGCGTAGCGCGGTGCTGCTCGCAACAGGCGCGCACCTGCCCGGGGAACCGATCGACAATGAGACGCTCGCGCGCGTAGCGGGTCCGCTACCGGACGACGTGCTGGAGGGCATCCAGGTCAAGACGCGCTACTGGATCGCCGATCCCAATACCGGCGAGCAGTCTGAAACGAACTCGCAGATGGCCGCCAAGGCGGCGCAGCAGGCGCTCGCACGGGCACAGGTAGACCCGCAGGAGGTTGACCTGCTAGTGGTCTCGACGGCGAGCCCCGAGTACCACCTGCCACCCAGCTCGACGCTGGTGCAGGAGCACTTGGGGCTGGGCAAGATCGCGGCGATCGACATCCGCTCGGGCTGCGCGGGGGCGGTGGAGGCGCTCGACGTCGCGCGGTTGTACCTGGAGCGCGGCGACTTCGAAACGGCGCTGGTGATCGGCAGCGAGACTATTTCTCCGCTGACGGTGCCGGTGTTCCTAGGCAAGGACCCCGAGAAGGTGCGCATGCGCGACCGGCTGGGCATCTACAACTTCGGCGATGGCGCCGGAGCGATGGTGCTGCGCGCTCAGGACGGGGAGGGCGCCGGCATCCTTGGCTCGGCGATCCGCAGCACCGGCCCGGACCGCAAGCCGGGAATGCAGGTGATCGGCGGCGCCACACACGCTCCGATCGCCAAGCAGCTCGAAGCGAAGCGCCTGATCGAGCTGAAGGTGGACGTCGTGGAAAGCGGCCGCCAGACTCCCTACGTGCTGACCGAAGGCCTAAGCGAGACGCTTAAGCGCTGCGGCGTGGCAGCTGAGGCGATCGACATCTGCGTGATCCCAGAGGGCAACGCGGGCTACATGACCGACGAGCTGCGCGAGGCGGGCCTGCTAACGCCGGAGTGGCTGGCGCTTGAGAGCAAGATCTTCGAGAACCTCGCGATGGTCGGCGCGACGGGCTCCGCGGCCGTGCCCCTCGCCGTGGACTACGCCTGGACCACGGGCAAGGTCAAGCCGGGCGAGAAGATGATGATCCTGGCGATCGAGACGAGCAAGTGGAAGTACGCGGGCATGGTGCTGCCGTGGACAGCGCAAGCCCTCTAGCCTTCGTGGGTGGCGCAAAGCCTGAGCATCTTCGCGCTCCTACGCGAACTACAACGCCTACTCGCCTGCTGGCAAGGAACCTGCCCCACCTGCCACAGACGGCTGCCGCCCCACACCACCCTAACCTAACAAGCACTACTAGGACGGTTATCGGAGAGCTGGCCGAGGTCGCCCTGCTCTTGCCTGAGGGCTAGGAGTCGGAAACAGATTAGCGGATAGATCGCCTCCATACTTCTGCTTGTGATCGCCTGCTTGCGAGAACTCCGTCCCAGCCTATAAACTAGGCTCGTTCGGAAGAGTTGACTGAGGTCGCCTGCTTGGTAGCCCAGTCAAAGCAGACACATAGACAAGGAGTGATGACGGATATGAGCAAGATGAAGCTAGCAGTCGGACTTGTTGTCTCCCTGAGCGCAATAGCGTTATTGTCGCCTCCGGCTTTTGCAGAATTCTCGTCAACGGCAACCACGGGTAAAGTGACAGTAAAAGAAGCCACCTTTGAAGGCGGCGGTCTAACTGGTATCTGTAAAGGTCAGGAGGGTCAGTGGAAACTACCAAAATCGCCAAGCCTTAAAGAGATATTGTTGATCCAAGGATCGAAAAATTGCCTTGTGAAATCAGTAGAATTCAAAGAAATCGAAGCCACAACAAGTTCATGCGAACTCGAATTGACGTCACGGTCCAAAGGCATCACAAAAGAAGCGGAAGTTACAGTTACCATAGTTACATCGTGTACGTCGTCTTTTAAAATACTGGGCATTACATGTGAAATCAAGGCGGAACCAGAAGGAAATAAAGAACTTAAAAAAGCTCACGCTACAAATGAAGGCTCAAACATCTCGTTTATAAGCGAATTGGAAAGCACCACGGACAAATTGGGTGGGACATGTCCCGGCATCAAACCCACGAAAGAAGGGAAAGATAAAAATAATGGATTGCTTGAAGGCGAGAAACTAATCTAGCTCACTTGAAGCTTATCGTTAGCCGCGCCCTGAGTTCTCCAGGGTGCGGACTATTCACGCGAGGCGACTGTCAGATCGACGGTAGCCCCCTCCGGGGGAGCCCGCGTAGGGCGCGAGCACAATCGCGAAGTTTGTCCCGCCGAGCGAGGTGCTGTTGATGAGCACGGGGCCGACGTCCTCCCCATGCTCCCAGGCAGCGATCACGAGCGCGGCGTTGAGCGACGCCCCGGCGCCCATCGGCTCGCCGAGCAGGAGCTTGGGCGCATTGACCTTCACGTCAGCCCCGAGGAGCCGCTCGATCGCCTTGGCCTCAGCCTGATCGGCAACGGCGAGACCGCAGCGCGAGGCCCAGACGGCGGCGACCTCGGACGCAGACACGCCGGCGCGCTCCAAAGCCAGGCGCATGGCGCGCTCCAGCCCGTCCCCCTCGGGATCGAGGCGACCGACGCCGCGGGCATCGGAGGTGACCGCGTGGCCGAGGACCTCGGCGTGGATGCGAGCCCCCCGAGCGCAAGCAGCACCGAGGCGCTCGACGAGCACGGCGACCCCGGCCTCGGATAGGGCCATGCCAGGTCCTGCACCGTTGGCGGTGGCCTCGTTGCTCCCAGCCCCAGCCCCAACCCGGCCGGCGGCGGAGCCCCCCAGTACTCCCAGCTCCCGGTACGCGGCGATCACGGTGTCGGTAAGCGAGTCGGCGCCGAGGCAGAGCATGGCGTCGGCGTGATCGGCGCCGGCGAGTTCGCAGCCGTAGCAGAGCGAGGAGGCGCCGGCGGCGTGCCCGACGGTAACGGTGGAAGCCGGTCCGAGCGCCCCGATCTTGATCGCGACCTGCCCGCCGGCGGCGTTGTAGACAGTGTTGGGGAAGACAGCGGGATTGGCGCCGCCGGCGCCTTCGTTGATGACGCCAACGGAGAAGCCCTCCATGCTCTCCATCGGACCGACGCCGGTGCCAAGAATGGCGCCGACACGAGTGCGGTTCTCGTCGTCGAGCTCGAGCGCAGCATCCTCCAAGGCCTGGCGCGAGGAGATGATGGAGAACAGTCCGAGGCCATCGACGCGCTTGCGCTCCTTGGGCCCGAGGAAGTCGCCAGGCGAGTATTCGACGCGCCCGAGGCGCACGCCATCCTCCACAGATGTGCAATCGCGCCCGGCGCTGTAGGCCTCCCACAGCGCCTGCACATCGGTGCCCGCAGGTGTGAGGGCGCCGAGGCCGGTGATCACGACGCGGTCGAGCGCGGGCGCAGGCGGCCCCTGCGGCCGCGCGCCGGCGCGGGCGAAGACGATCGAGGCGTTGGCGCCACCGAAGGCGAAGTTGTTCGAGACGGCGATGTCGATCGCCATCGCCCGCGGACCCTCGGTGATGTAGTCGAGATCGCAATCGGGATCGGGTTCGGTGAAGGAGGCAGTGGGCGGCGCGAGCTGCTGCTCGAGCGTCTTGACCGTCGAGATGGCCTCGATCGCCCCGGCGCCTCCCAACAGATGTCCGATCATCGACTTGGTGCTCGAGACCGCGGCGCGGTGCGCGGCGTCCTCCCCCAGCCCGACCTTGGTGGCGGCGGTCTCCGCGGGATCGTTCTTGGGTGTGCCGGTGCCGTGGCTGTTGACGTAGCGGACCTCCTCAGGCGAGACGCCACCCTGAGCCAACGCCGTCTGGATGGCGCGCGCGGCGCCGCGGCCCTCAGGATGCGGCGCGGTGGGGTGATAGCCGTCGGCGGAGAGCCCATAGCCGAGGATCTCGGCGAGCACGGGAGCGCCCTGCTCGCGGGCGACGTCCTCGCGCATCAAGACCAGCATGCCGCTGCCCTCGCCGAGCGAGAGCCCCTTGCGGTCGCGCGAGTAGGGGGCCGCGGGCTCAGGCGAAAGTGACTCCAGCGAGTTGAAGCCGGCGTAGAGGATGTCCGAGAAAGCGTCGGCGCCGCCGGTGAGCACGGCGTCGGCCTGGCCGTTGCGGATGAGCTCGGCGGCGTAGCCGATGGCGTTGGCGGAGGCGGCACAGGCGGTATCGACGGAGAGCACGGGACCGCGTAACCCAAAGACACCGCTGAGGGCCTCAGAGAACGCCTGTGGCGGCACCAAGAGCACGAGCTTGGGGTCGGGATGCTCACCTCGCTCGCGGCGGCGGTACCACTCCTCGCCGGCGAGCAGGCCGGCGTTGCAGGTGCCGATCACGACGCCCCAGCGCTCAGCTGGAATCGGCCCTACCCCCACGCCGCAGTTGGCCATCGCCTCCTCAGCGGCCTTGACGGTGAAGTCCAGCGCACGGTCGTGGAAGCCGTCGGGGTGCAGATAGCTGTGCTCGGGCAACGCAGGCTCCTGGACCTCCCCGCCAAGGCGCGTGCGGTAGCCGTCCATCGGCATGTGCGCCACCTCGCGGATGGCGACCCGTCCGTTGCTGACGCCCTCCCAGAAGTCCTGCAGGGAGTTGCCCTGCGAGGTGATCGCCCCCAGTCCGGTGACGACGACGCGATGCCTGCTGTCCTCGGCCACGATTCCGGGCAATCTATCCGACGCTGCCATCTGACGTCGATTCGCGGCGACGGGCTATGCTTGCGCCGCGAGGCTGAGCAGCGGATCAGGAGGATCGGGTTGGAAATTGGAGCGATGACATCGATCGACGTGATCGCCTCGGCGCTGGGGGACGCGACGTCCGACATCGCGGCAATCGGCGAGATGAGCTCACCCGACGGGGCTTTGACGCTGCTGTTCTGCGACATCGAGGACGCCGGCGAGATCCGCGAGGAAGTCGGAGCGCAGCGCATGGAGGAGCTGTTGCGCGACCACCGCACGATCGTGGAGCAGGTGGTCAAACATCATGGGGGCACGGTGGCCAAGGCCCACGACGACGGCTTCATGGTGGCCTTCGACAGCGCGCACGCGGCACTGCGCTGCGCGATCGACCTGCAGAGCTCGCTGGCCGAGCGGACGGTCCCGGGAGGCGAGCGCGAGCTGTGCCTGCGAGTGGGCCTGCACACGGGCTTCGTGATCGTCAATGGCGAGGAGATGTACGGGCGCAACGTGGTGCTGGGCGCGCGCATCGCGGGCTGCGCGCATGGCGGCGAGATCGTGGTCTCCTCGACGCTCAAGGAATACACCGAAAGCGATCCCAACTTCCACTTCGAGGCGCGCGGCGAGTATCGCTTCAAGGGCGTCCTCGGCGAACACCACGTATTCGCCGTGGCCAGGTAAAACGGAATGGCACAGAACATCTACATCACGGCGATGGGTCCCTACAGCGGCAAGTCGATCGTGGCGCTGGGCTTCATGGAGATGCTCTCAGCGCGCCTGGAGCGCATCGGCTTCTTCCGTCCGATCGTCCGCGGGGGCGAGCAGGCGGACCCGCAGATAGAGCTGATGCGCGATCGCTATCAGCTAAAGAGCGATTACGCGCAGATGCACGGCCCAAGTGCGGAGGAGGTAACGGCGCTGATCGCAGGTGGCGCGCACATGGAGATCGAGAAACGGGTCCTGAGCGCCTACAAGGAGCTTGAGCGCGAGTGCGACTTCGTAGTCTGCGAAGGCAGCGACTTCGTGGGCTCAGCGCCAGCGCTGGACTTCGAGCTGAACGCGAATCTGGCCAACCAGCTGGGCTGCCCGGTGCTGGTGGTGGTCAACGCAGCGGCAAGTGGCGACGTGGTCGAGGAGGTGCAGTTGGCGCGCGAGGAGCTGGCGCGCAAGAGCTGCGAGCTGTTCGGCGTGATCGTCAACCGCGTGGCGCCAGGCAAGGTGGACGAGGTCGAGCGAGCGCTGGCGCCGAATACGGGCCAGGAGTGGGTGTATGTGATGCCGGAGCAGGCGGAGCTGGCGTACCCGAGCGTGGGCGAGATCCAGGAGGCTCTGGGCGCCCGTACCTTGCTGGCGGTGGATGGGATGCTGGAGCGCGAAGTACGCGAGGTGCGGGTGGCGGCGATGAGCGCGGAGCATTTCATCGAGGATCTGGTGGAGGGAACGCTGGTGGTGGTGCCCGGCGATCGCTCGGACATCCTGATCGGCTGCCTGGCCTCGACCCTCTCCCCGTCGTTCCCCGCGGTCGCTGGCGTGGTGCTGACGGGCGGCTACCTACCCTCTCCCACCGTGCGCGGGCTACTGGAGACCGCCCCGTTCCCGGTGTTGGCGATCGATGAGCGCACGCATCTCGTGGCAGCCGCGATCGCCGCAGTCAGGCCGGTGCTGCGCGCGGCGAACGAGCGCAAGATCGCGACAGCGCTGGGTGTGTTCGAGCACAGCGTGGACAAGGTGGAGCTGCAGATGCGCTTCATGGTCAAGCGCCCGGCGCGGATGACGCCGAGCATGTTCGAGTACGAGTTGATCGAGAAGGCGAAGGCAGCGCGAGCGCACATCGTGCTGCCGGAGGGCGAGGACGATCGCGTGCTGCGGGCGGCGGACATACTGCTGCGCCGCGGCGTGGCGGCGCTGACGATATTGGGTGATGCAGATACTGCGCGCGCGCGTGCGGCCGCACTGGGCCTGGACCTGGAGGACGCGAAGATCGTGGACCCCCTGAGCTCGCCGCAGCGCGAGCGCTATGGCTCGATCTACCAGGAGTTGCGCAAGCACAAGGGGATGACGGAGGAGGTGGCGTACGACACGCTCGGCGACCCGACGTACTTCGGCACGATGATGGTGCACCTGGGCGAGGCGGACGGGATGGTCTCCGGCGCGGCGCACACCACCGGCGACACGATTCGCCCGGCGTTTGAATTCGTCAAGTCGCGTCCAGGCGTGTCGGTGGTCTCGAGCGTGTTCTTCATGTGCCTGAGCGACCGCGTGCTGGTGTACGGCGACTGCGCGGTGAACCCCAAGCCCGACAGCGCACAGCTGGCGGACATCGCGATCAGCTCGGCGGACACGGCGCGCGCCTTCGGCATCGACCCGCGCATCGCGATGCTCTCCTACGCGACGGGCAATTCAGCGAAGGGCGAGCAGGTGGACATCGTGCGCGAGGCGACCGAAGCGGTGCGCCGCCAGCGTGGCGACCTGAAGGTCGATGGCCCGATCCAGTACGACGCGGCGGTGGACGCAGGCGTAGCCAAGCTGAAGCTGCCCGACAGCGAGGTGGCGGGCAGCGCGAGCGTGTTCATCTTCCCCGACCTCGACACGGGCAATGTGGCCTACAAGGCGGTGCAGCGTTCCTCCGGCGCAGTGGCGATCGGCCCAGTGCTGCAGGGACTGCGCAAGCCGGTGAACGACCTAAGCAGGGGTTGCTCAATAACGGACATCGTCAATACGGTCGCGATCACCGCTATTCAGGCACAGAACGGCAGGGAGTAAACCTCAGTTGCCGGTCGAGCTCGCCGGCATCGAGAGGCCGGCGGCCTCATACAGTAGCCGCGCGTACTCGCCGGCGCTCTGCGGGCGCTTGTCGCGGTCCTTCTCCATAGCGCGCAGGATGGCCGGCCCGAGCGCGGGTGCAATACCGTCGATCCCGGTGGTGGGGTCGGGCGGCTCGTCCTGGAGCTGAGCCCAGAGCACGCGCATGCCCTGGCGGTCGGCGAACGGCGGAGACCCGGTGAGGCACTCGCACAGGACGCAGCCGAGCGCGTAGACGTCAGTTGCGGCGGTCACTTCCTCGCCGCGGATCTGCTCGGGTGACATATAGTCCATCGACCCGAGCGCCTGCCCGGGCCGCGTCAAATTGGTGCCCTGGTTGTCCTTGGCCAGTCCGAAGTCGGTGATCAGTGCGGTGCCGTCCAGATCGAGCAGCACGTTGGCGGGCTTGACATCGCGGTGCACCATCCCCCCCGCATACAGCGCGTCGAGCCCGTCGGCGACCTGCGCGCAGATGGCAAGCGTGGTGGGCACATCCAGGCGCCCCTCGCGCTTGAGCTTCTGCTCCAGCGAGCCGCCCTCGACAAAGCGCTGGGAGAGATAGGGCACCCCTTCGTGCTCGCCGGTGTCGAGCACGGGCACGACGTGCGGGTTCTTGACCTGCTGCGCGATCCGCGCCTCGCGCTCGAAGCGCAGGCGAAAGACGCTGTCTTCGGCGATGTCGCTGCGCACGAGCTTGAGCGCCACGGCCTGCCCATCGGCGCCGACGGCCCGATAGACCCGCCCCATCCCGCCGACGCCCAGCACGGCCTCGATCCGATAGCCCCCCACGCTCTGGCCGACCAGCGGATCGGCCTCGCCGTCCTGCCCTCCGTCGCTCATCCCTACAGGATGCCAGGTAGCGCATGCGGAAGGATGGCGGGTGTGCTCACACTGCTATGGCGGGGTGCTCACGCTGCTCACCGGCGCTGCTCGCCGGATTAGACGCCGGGCAACGTTCGCCGAGGATGGAACCGCCGGTCTCCGACTCTGATTCAATTGCCGTGTGCGTTTTTCTCTGCCCCGGGGGGCGCGACGTTCGATCGGGACGGCCACGCTCGCCATGCTCCTTGCGCTCGTGGGAGCAGCCGGGTTAGCTGCCTCTGCGCAGGCGACAACGGTCTACACCGTGGGGACGCTTGAAGATCTCACAGGAACGTGCCCCAACCCTGCCTCGGGCACCTGCTCGCTGCGGCAGCTGATCGAATACGAGGACTCGCTCCCACCCCACCCCGAAGCGGCCGACGGGATCATTGTCCCGAGCGGCGGATACAACTTGTCCCACGGCGCGCTGTTGATCACCCAGACGGTCGTGATCAGCGCCGCTGGGGCACGCACGACCAACGTGAACGTGCCGGCAGGCCTGCCTGCGCCGCAGCGGGTATTCGAAGTCAAGCCACCGGTAAACGGTGGCGCAGCGCCGACGGTTGTCATCACAGGGCTTACGATCTCCGGCGGAAGCGCGGTCGAAGAACTCAATGGCCCCTTTGGCGGCGATATCTACAACTCCGGATCGCTGCTGCTCGCCGAAGATTGGGTCACGGGAGGCAGCGCCTCCTCTGGGGGCGGGGTCTCCAACGACGCCGGCACGCTGCTCCTCCAGCGCTCGCTCGTGTCTGGGAACCACGCCAACAGCGGCGGCGGGGACTCAGGCGGAATCCAGAACCACGGCGCGCCCGGCGCTCCCGGCACAAAGGCGGTGCTGGTCCTCGAAGACTCGACGGTCGCCGAAAACGACGCGCGCCTGGGCGCCGGCATCTACAGCTGGAGCCCCGAAGGCGCCGATGGCAACCAGGTCACGGTCATCGAGTCCACGATCGCCCATAACACCACGCGAGAAGAGGCAGGCGGCCCGGTTCGTGGGCCTGGCGCTGGGCTCCTCGTGGCCGACGGCTCGGCCAACGTGTTGGACTCGATCCTCGCTTTCAATAAGGAGGAATCCATCGCCAGCAACTGCTCGACCTCGGGTTCGGGGACGATCACATCCCCCCCAGGCTTCGGCCACAACATCGAGAGCGGGACCGACTGCGGTTTTCAGAGCGCCGGGGACCTACAGGGAACCAATCCCCGCTTCAGCTCCGAAACGCCTCAGAACAACGGCGGCAACACCAACACCCTCTACTTGGAACCCACGAGCCCGGCAATCGACGCGATCCCAGCCAACGAACCGTTCTGCACCGGTCGCATCGACCAGCGCGGCCTTTCCCGGCCCCAGGGCGCCGGCTGCGACATCGGCGCGGTGGAGTTCGGCAACCTGCCTACACCGCCACCTCCACCGCCGCCAACGCCGGCCCCCGCGGCGCCGACGCTCCTGACGAGCGCGCCACCGAGTGTGCTGACGACCACAAGCGCGACGTTCACGGCGACGGTGAACCCGAACGGGCTGCCAACGACGGTGCACTTCGAATACGGCGGGGTCTTCGGCGGGGCCACGATCGCCGCGGTTACCTACGGCTCATCAACGCCCAACCAATCGCTGCCAGCGGACTTCGCGAACCACACAGTCACCGCGACGGTCACCGGCCTGCTGCCGAACGTGACCTACCACGTGCGCGCGGTCGCTACGAACAGCGCGGGCAGCGCGCTCGGTCCTGACCAGATCCTGCAGACCGCGGCCGATCCGCCACCGCCACCGCCGGTGCTGGGCAAGACCGCAAACGTGGCGCCAGTCTCAGGCGTGGTCTACATCGAGCTACCACCAGGCGCGACGCTGGCATCGTTCTCACGCTCGCCGCTGCCCACGCAGGCATTCGCTGCGCTCACGAAGGGACGAGCGTTCATCCCGCTGACCGAGGCACGCCAGATCCCACTGGGATCGACCCTCGATACGAGCGCGGGTGTCGTGCGCATCACCACGGCCACGACGGCCTCGCCGAAGGGCAAGCTGCAGTCAGGTGACTTCGGGACCGGGATCTTCAAGCTGCTGCAGGCGCGCAAGCAGCGCGGGCTGACGGAATTGAACATCATCGACAATCGCAACGAACGCCAGATCTGCGCAAGCACCGGCAAGGGCAAGAAGAGGGCCAGAATCGCGGCTGGGCATCCGAGCAAGCAGGTGCTGGGACGGCTGACGGCCAACTCGCACGGGCACTTCACAGCCCGCGGCCAGTACAGCTCGGCGACCGTGCGCGGGACGATCTGGGGCGTGCAGAACCGCTGCGACGGAACGCTCACGCGCGTGGTGCGCGGCGAACTCTCCGTACGTGACTTCCGCAAGCGCAAGACGATTACGCTGTTCACTGGCCAGACCTACCTGGCGCGAGCCCCGCGCCGCTAGCCGACGATGCGATTCGCTATCTACTCACAGCACTTGACCATGTTTTGGCTTCGCTCGCCCCGGAGGCAGCGGAGTTTGCGCTCGGCGGCGGTCGCTGCGACGCTGCTTCTTGCGCTAGCCGGCGCTGGCGGTCTGGCTGCCTCGGCGCAGGCGGCTACGTACACAGTGGGGACAGTTGAAGATCTCACCGGGACATGCCCCAGCCCCGCCTCTGGTACCTGCTCGCTGCGGCAGCTCATCGCATACGAGAACTCACTTGAACCGAAGAAGGAATCCGCCGACGCGATCGTCGTTCCAAGTGGCAAGTACAACCTGACCCACGGCGCGCTGCTGATTACACAGACGCTCGTGATCCTCGGCGCGGGGGCACGAACGACCAACGTGGGCGTGCCAGTGGGCGTGCCCGTGCAGCGTGTGTTCGAGGTGACGCCTCCACCCACCGTCGGGGCAGAAGAACCGACGGTGGTCATCGAGGGCCTCGATATCTCCGGTGGGACCGCTGGCGAAGAATTGGGGGTTCCCTTCGGCGGGGACATCTACAACTCCGCTTCGCTGCTGCTCAACGAAGACTGGGTCACGGGGGGCAGCGCATCCTCGGGCGGTGGAATCTCCAACAATGGCGGGACCCTGGTCATCGAGCACTCGCTCGTGTCGGGCAACCACGCGAACACCTTCGAAGGAGACTCGGGCGGTATCCAGAACCACGGCACGGCCTTCTGCCACTCCGCGTGCGAACCCGGGAAGAAGGCGGTCCTAGTCCTTGAAGACTCGACGGTTGCGGGCAACGATGCACGCTGGGGCGCGGGCATCTACAGCTGGGCCGAAGCCAACGTCGCCGATGAAAACCAGGTTACGGTCGTCAACTCAACGATCGCCTACAACAGCACCCAGACAGAGCCCTGCACCGAATGCACCGCGCGCGGGCCTGGCGCCGGGCTGCTGATCCGCGCGGGAACGGCCTATGTGACGGGCTCGATTCTCGCCCACAACACCGAGACCACCGCGCTCGCCGGGACGGTCAACACCAACTGCTCGACCACGCCTCTAGGGTCCGGGACGATCACCTCCCTCGGCTACAACATCGAGACTGAAGCGGACTGCGGTTTCGCGACCACGGGGGACCAGCAGAATACCAATCCCCAATTCAGCTCTGCAGCGCCGAAGAACAACGGCGGCAACACCGACACCCTCTCGTTGCTGCCCACCAGCCCGGCGATCGACGCGATCCCGACCAACTACCCGTTCTGCACCGCCGTCGATCAGCGCGGCATCACCCGCCCGCAGGGCGCCGGCTGTGACATCGGCGCGGTCGAGGTGGTCCCGCTCACGATCCAGGCCAGCGAGGCGTCGCAGTTCTCCGGCCAGGTGGCGACGAGTCCGGTCGGCGGCGTCTTCCCGCCCGCCCCCACGATCGAATGGGGTGATGGCCAGACATCGGAAGGCAAAGTGAATGAAGCAGGGGGCATCGACGGCAGCCACACCTACGCCGAGGAGGGCACCTACAGAGGCACCGTCACCTACCACAGCCGCGAAGGCACACCGCACAGGGTCGCCTTCTTCGCGAACGTCGCCGACGCCCCCCTGACCGCCGCCGGAGTGCCTGTAAGTGCGACCGCCGGCACGCAGCTCAGCGCCACGGTGGCGACATTCACCGACGCCGATCCAGCAGGCACAGCCTCGGACTACACGGCGACTATCAACTGGGGTGACGGCAGCGCCTCGGCGGGAGCAGTCGCCACGGCCCCCGGCGGCGGCTTCGCGGTCACCGGCGCGCACACCTACGCCGCCGCCGGCACATACGCCACGAGCATCGCGATCGACGACACAGGGGGCGCTAGCACTGCAACGACGAGCAGCGCGAACGTCGCGAACCCCCCAGCCGCGCCCCCCACGCTCTTGACGACCGCGCCACCGTCGGTCCTGACGACGACGAGCGCGACGTTCACCGTGACGGTCAACCCGCATGGACTGCCGACAGCCGTGCACTTCGACTACGGAGGGGTTTTCAACGGGGCCAGCGTCGCCGCCATCACCTACGGCTCCTCGACGCCCAACCAGTCGGTGCCGGCGGACTTCGCGAACCACACAGTCACCGCGACGGTCACCAGCCTGCTGCCGAACGTCACCTACCACGTGCGCGCGGTTGCGACGAACAGCCTCGGCACGGCGCAGGGCGCGGATCAGATCCTGCAGACCCCTGCCGATCCCCCGCCACCGCCGCCGGTACTGGGCAAGACCGCGAATGTGGCGCCGGTGTCGGGGATCGTGTACATCGAGCTGCCGCCCGGCGCCACGCTGGCCTCGTTCGCACGCTCACCGCTGCCCGCGCAGGCGTTCGCGGCCCTGACGAAGGGGCGCGCGTTCATTCCGCTGACGGAGGCGCGCCAGATCCCGTTTGGGTCGATCCTCGATACGAGCAAGGGCGTGGCAAAAATCACGACAGCCACGACCGCCTCCACGAAAGGCAAGGTGCAGTTCGGCGACTTCGGCGCCGGCCTGTTCAAGCTGCTGCAGACGCGCAAGCAGCGCGGGCTGACGGAACTGAACATCATCGACACCCACAGCCCCCGCCAGTTGTGCGCCACCACTGGCAAGGGCAAGAAGGCGGCAATCGCAGCGAAGCACCTGAGCAGCAAGGTGCTCGGCCGCCTGACGGCCAACTCGCACGGTCACTTCACCGGCCGTGGCCAGTACAGCGCGGCAACCGTGCGCGGAACGATCTGGGGAGTGACCAACCGCTGCGACGGGACACTCACCCGAGTAGTACGCGGGGTCCTCTCGGTACGCGACTTCCGTCAGCGCAAGACGATTACGCTGTTCACGGGCCAGACCTATCTGGCCCGTGCCCCGCTCAAGCGCGGCTGAGCGTCAAACCGGAGTGACCCCCCGCGGCCGCCGCGCCCCCAAGCTGGGCAGCACTTGCCCATCGGCTTCGATGGCGCTGACGGCGAGCTCGGCGAAGAGCGCGGCGCGCTCGGCGTCATCGGAGCCGTAGTGGCCGCCATCGCGGCGGTCGAGCAGTGAGAGGACGCCGATGGGCCGGCCCTGGCGCACGAGCGGGACGACGAGCATTGTGTAGGGGACGTGGCCGGTACCGGCAGCGATGCGAGCGGCAAAGCGAGGGTCGGTGCGGCAGTCGCTGACTGCTAGCGGCTGGCCAGTTTCCACAACGCTGCCGGAGAGACCCTGACCGGGCGGGAGCCTGACGCCGACGATCTCACGACCGCCGGCGCCCCAAGCCGACTGGTAGACGAGCTCGCCGGTGTTGGCGTCGGTGAGAGCGATCGATGAAGCTGCGGCGCCGAACACGCCGGCGGCGGTGCGCACGATCCCCTCCATCAGGCTGCGGCGCGCAGCTGGCCCCTCGACCGACAAGGTGAGCGAGCCGCCGACGGTGGTCTGGGCGTTGCCGCCAAGAGCGCGAGCGAAGGCGGCGATCGAGGCGACGCGCCGCTCAGGGATCATCTCCAGGCCGGCCTTGACGGCCTCGGCAATCTCGGGGGGGACGTCGGGGACGAGCTCGCGCAGCTCGGTGGGACTGGCGTAGACGGGTGGTTTGCCGACGATCAGCGTCCACAACGTGGCGGCCAGGCCGAAGACGTCGCTGCGTGGTGAGACCGAGCCCCCGGCGAAGACCTCGGGCGCCATGAAGCGAGGGGTACCGACGCCCATGGTGCCTTCTTCTTCTTCCTCGTCCTGGAGCAGGCGGGCGATGCCGAAGTCCACGAGCATGACGCCGTGATCGCCGAGGATCAGGTTCTGCGGCTTGACGTCACGATGCACCATCTGCTGCTCGTGCACGTACTCGAGCGCCTCGCAGCTCTGGCGGGCATACTCGACCGCGAGATCCAGCGGCAGACCGGGATCGCCGTCGCGGGCCAATAGCTCGTGCAGGTCGATGCCCTCGACAAGCTGCATCACCAGGTACTGGCCGCGCTCATCGGAGAAATGGTCGAGCACCTCGACCACACGCGGATGGCGCAGCAGCGCGAGCAGCTGCGCCTCGACCTCGAAGCGCTCGGCGTGACGCGTGTTATTGACGTGCTTGACGGCCACGGGTGCGCCACTCTGGGTGTCGAGCGCGCGGTAGACGGCGCCCATGGCGCCGCTTGAGATCGGCGCCTGCACCGTGTAGCGCTCGGCCAGCGTGAGCGCCTCGGGCAGTACGAAGCGTGAGGGATCGTCCATCGTTGAGGGCCAGGGTATAGCTTTCGCCGAGGCGATTTCGGTGAACGGGTGAAGCGCAAGCGCAGGCGAGAAGGAGCGGCACGCGCGCAGCGGCTACGGCTGACGCTGCTGGCGATCGTGGCAGTGGGCGCCACTGCCGTAGGGATCGTTGCGTATGAGACCGACCTGCTGCGCTCGCTGGAACTGAGCACGGTCAACGCGCGCTTCTCGATCCGCGGGCACAAGCCGCCGCCGAAGAATGTCGTGCTGGTGGAGATCGACGCCGAAACCTTCAACGAACTGGGCCTGCAGTGGCCCTTCTCACGCAAGGTGCACGCGCGCACGATCGAAAATATCGCGCGCGATCGTCCGCGGGTCATCGCCTATGACGTGCAGTTCACCGAGGCCAGCAGCTGCCCTCTCTCAGCGAAGGGCTCACAGCCGCGGCCGGGCGAATGCCCCCAGGCGCGGGCTGATGAGACCGCGCTGATCGGAGCGCTTGAAAGCGCACACGGACGCACGGTGATGGCTACGACCGAGACCGATGCGCGCGGGAACACGCGCTTTTTGGGCTCAAGCGAAGGGACGGTGCTGCTGAAGGAAGTGGGATCGCGACCGGCCAACGCGCTGCTGCCTGACGATCCGGGCGGCGTGCTGCGGCGCGTCGCGTTCGCGGTCGGCGGGCTGAGGACGCTCGCGGTGACGAGTGCGGAAGTAGCGCAGGGACATCGCGTTGACCCGCACGCGTTCAACGACGGCACCGCATGGATCGACTACTACGGACCATCGAACACGCTCCAGCGGGTGTCCTTCTCGAAGGTCTACGCAAACAAGCTGCCCCCGGGCTTCTTCCACGACAAGATCGTGGTCGTCGGCCCCTCGGCGCCCTCGTTGCAGGACATCCACCCCACCTCGACGGCAAGCGAAATGCCGGGCGCCGAAGTGCAGGCGAGCGCAATCGAGACTGTGCTGCGGGGCCTGCCGCTGCGCTCGGTCCCGCCGTGGATCGATCTGGCGCTGATCGTGCTGCTGGGCGTAGCGGCGCCGCTGGCAAGCCTGCGTCTGGGCCCGATCGCGACGATCGTACTGGCGCTCGCGTTAGCGGCAGCGTTCACGCTCGGCGCGCAGCTCGCCTTCCAGAGCGGGCGCGTCGTGTCATTCGTGTATCCGCTGGGAGCCCTCGTCCTCAGCGCCGCGGGAGCGCTGTCTGTGCAGCTGGTGACGGTCGCCTTCGAGCGCGAGCGCGTGCGCGACCTGTTCTCGCGCTTCGTGCCCGAGAACGTGGTCGATGAGGTCCTGGCCAGCACCGGAGGGGGACTGCGCCTGGGCGGCGTGCAGCGCGAGGGCACGGTGATGTTCACCGACCTGCGCGGCTTTACGACGTTCGCCGAAACGCTGACCCCGGACCGCGTGATCGAAGTGCTCAACCGCTATTTGAGCGAGATGAGCGACGCGATCCTCGACCACGGTGGCACGCTCGTGGCCTACATGGGCGACGGCATCATGGCCGTCTTCGGCGCGCCGATCGCGCAGGGCGACCACGCCGACCGCGCGCTCTCGACCGCTCGCGAGATGCTGACGGTGCGCCTGCCGCGCTTCAACGCCTGGCTGCGCGAGCAGGATCTCGGTGCTGGCTTTCGCATGGGCATCGGCCTGAACTCGGGATACGTGATGTCGGGCAACGTCGGCTCGGAGCGCCGCGTCGAGTACACCGCCGTGGGCGATGCCACCAACGTGGCCGCGCGCATCGAGCAGTACACCAAGGGCACCCCCCACCAGCTGCTGCTCTCAGGGACCACCAGGGAGGCGCTGACGGAGCCGCCACAGGACATCGTCTACGTAGACGAAGTCGAGCTGCGCGGGCGCAAGGCGAACATCACGATCTGGTCGCTGGCCGACGATGACGCCAAGCGCGAGGAGGCTCAGGCGGCCGATCAGGCCGAGACGACGTAGCCAGCCTTGCCCAACGCCGCGAGCGCCTTGGCAGTTTCCCCGCGCGCGCTGGCGATCGTACGCTGCGCCCCCGCATAAGCGGCATCGTTCCCGGCGCGCGCGGCGACAGCCAGCCCAGCGTATCCTCGGCCGAGAGCGGTCAGCGCACGCGCGAGGTTCGCGTTGACGTCCTTGACGGCGGGGCTCACGGATAGCCCGGCGAGCGCTCGCGAGGCCGCGCTGTAAGCCGCAGCGAGCTGATCCGCCGCGGCTGCCTGCGCGGAGGCGCTGGAAGCAGAGCTCAGGCCCGCCGCGGCAGTGGAGATGGCGCTACGCAGCGCTCCGAAGGTGCGCCCGAGCGCAGCGGCATAGGTGGCGCTGGGGACGAGGCCGAACGCGGTGGTGCCGTTCAGTTTGAGCGTGGCGGCGATCTGCGCGCACTGGGTAGCCGCGGCGGAGGCGGTCGCGCCCAAGCAGGCGATGGTGACCACGCCGTTGGCGGTGGGCACCGTGTAGAGGGTGAGCGGTTCGCTGAGGCCGTGCACGGAAAGTCCGCTGTAGCGCAAGGCCTGTACACCACCGCCGAGCCGCACCGGTTCGGGCCGGGGCAGAGCGCCATTCAAGGAGGCGGTGAACGCCGCAGGCAGCAGCGCTGGTCCGGAGGCGCTCACCTGGCCGGCGATGAGACGCTCAGTGGAAGCATTCCCAAGCGCGAGCGGCTGCGAGAACGTGAGCCCGGGAATCGCGGGGGCATTCGTGAGGTGCTGCCAACCGGCCGGGAAGGACAGTTCGACCTCGCCGGCCGACGCCGAGTTGCCAAAGGTCGCACTCGAGCTACCAGAACCCCCACCGAGCAGGAGACCGACGACAGCCGCCAGCACTGCCGCGGCGAGTACCGCCGGCACGAACATTCCGCGGCGGGCAGCGGTGGGTGTTCCGGCAAGACGCGTGGCGCCGGGATCGCTGCCAGCGGCCTTGCGCGGCGCGCGCGTCGGCGATCCCGCGGTGGCGCGCAGGCGCGTCTCATCGGTGGAGGCTCCGGGCGCGGCGCCTTCGGGCAGGGCGCCCAGCGCGCGGCGTGCGAGCAGCATCAGCTCGCCGGCCGAGGCGGGGCGCTGCGATGGATCCTTGGCCATCCCCGCCGCTACGACGTCGTCCATCGCTGCCGGCAGATCCGATCGCACCTCCGTCAAGCGAGGCGGCGGCTCTGAGAGGTGCGCGAGCAGGACGCGCTCTTCGGTGGCCTTGACGTACGGAACCTGGCCCGTTAGGCACTCGCAGAGGACAGCGGTGAGAGCGTAGACATCGCTGGCGGCAGTGGCGCGCTCGCCGCGGGCCTGCTCGGGTGAGATGTAGTCGATGGTGCCAACGAACTGGCCAGTTTCGGTCATGGCGGCATCGTCGCTGCCCTTGGTCAGCCCGAAGTCGGCCAGATAGGCGTGGTCGCCCGCGCCCACGAGCACGTTCTGTGGCTTGACGTCACGGTGGATGAGCCCCTTCACATGGGCTGCGTCGAGCGCCTCAGCGACCTGCGTGAGCAGGCGCAGCGCGCGGCGGTCGTCAAGCTCGTGGCGCTGGATCAGGTCCTTGAGCGTGGGACCCTCGACCATGCGCATCGCGAGGAACAGCCGCTCGTTGGCCTCGCCGGCCTCGTACACGGTGACGATGTGGGGGTGATCGAGCGCGGCCTGCAGCAAGCCCTCGCGCCGGAAGCGCTCGCGGAAGCCGGGGTCGGCGCTGAGCTCCGCGGTCAGTACCTTCAGCGCCACGACGCGCTCCAACGAGAGCTGGGTGGCGCGGTAGACGGTACCCATCCCGCCTTCTCCGAGCGTGCCATCGATGCGGTAGCCCGCGACGACGGTGGAGCCCTGCGATGAGTCCATCAGATCACCTGGCAAGTGGAGGTCACGTGCACTTCGATGCAAGCCTACGCGACGTCAGCGACACGACGTCAGCCGACGACCACTGGGCCGCCACCACCGCCCCCTCCACCGCCTCCCCCTCCGCCACCGCCACCTCCCCCGCCGCTGGGCGGAGCGGAGGGCGTGGACGGCGCGGCGGGCGCCGGGGTTGCAGGCGCTGAGGGCGAGCTCGGCGCAGGCGTGCTGGGAGCGGGGGCCGCAGGCCGCGGCGGATGGCGCAGCGCCGGGAGTGCCACGGCCGGCAGGGCCATACCCGAGACATGGACGGACGTTGCTGGCAGCGCCAGCGGCGTCGGCGCCGATGCGGCGTGCGAGCTGCCGGCGGTCGCCTTGCGCACCGCGAAGGCTCCGCCAAAGGCCAGCGCGACGATCAGCGCCGCGACCGCCACCCGTCCACGCGCGGTGGCGATCATGCGCAGGGCCTCGCAGCGACGGTCATTCGCAGGGCTTGGGCTTCTTGGAGCCCGGCGGCAGGCAGCGTTCGGTCCGGGTAAAGGGACGCGCCCCGCGGTGGATGCGGTATTCGATGTAGGTGCCGGTCTCGTTCTTGGCGGTCACGTAGATCTTCAGGCTGGCGCCGTTGGGGAGCACCGCGCCGCGCAGGCGCGGAAAGCCGACGCTGCGGGCTGTCGTGGCCTGCGTGCGGCAGCCGCGTGTGCAGCGCACTTCGACGCGTGCCTTGCGCGGAGCTTCGACGGAGAGGCTCACGATGCGTACCCCGTTGGATAGCGGCGCGGCCGCGAGCGTGGCTTCGGCATGCAGGCGCGGAGGCTTGACGAGGTAGTCGAAGAGGAACTGAATGTTGCCCGCAGCCCCGGCAACCCCGCCGATCTGGACGGTGTAGGACTTGCCGGCCTGGACGTTGGCGAACAGTTCGCCCGCCGCCGTGGCCTGGTTGACCGCGCAGTGGCGCTGACTGTTGTCGGGCAGCAGCGTCTTGGAGTCGAATGGCATGACCGCCATGATCGTGCCGAAGCTCGCGGAGGTACGGATGCGCACGAGCCCGTTGGCGTCGGGATAGAAGTCGTACCAGACCGTGCCGCTCTCACTGACGCCGTTGCAGCCGGTCAGCTCAGGCGGCCCGCCGTGCGAGGGCGGGTTGAGGATATCGGACTGGGTCGTGGCGGCTGTGGTGTCGCGCACGTCGCTAATCGTTTCCGTGCGGTTGAGCGCGCTGCCCGGCTTGTTGATGTTCAACGACGCAAGGTAGTTATCGTTGATCGGGGGCGCCGGAGCAGCGGCGCTCGCCGTCAATGTGCCGGTGGCCCCCACCGCCAGCAGCATCGCCAGCGCCACCCCCACGATCGCCCGTCGGGAGCGTGTATGTGTTGCCGTTGTGCGCATCGGACCACCTCGCCTCACTTACCAGGACGAGGTCAATCATATGCCAGACGCCAGCGGCCCGCGCTGGGAGTCACACCGGGGACGACATCGTTAGACTCGTGCCGCCCGGCATGAGCAAGAGGGGGAGCGACTCGATCCAAGCTGAGACGCAGGGTTCCGGCGGAGCCCGTCGCTTGGCTGTGCACTACGCCCTGCTGGCCACAGTGACCGCGGCCGTGGTGATCTTCGTATTCACCTCGGGCACCAGCAAGCACGCGCAGAAGCAGATCGCGGGTGGCTATGACGTCTCAGCCGCGACAGTCTGCCTTGGGCCGAAGATCGAACTGGCGCAGTCGGGCCAGTTCGTGACGATCTCCAACGCCCAGTCCACGATTAACGGCGCGTTGAAGTGGAAAAACGGGCGCCTGAGCGGCACGGTGCATTGCTTGCACGCCAGCAACGCCCGGATCGATGCACGCGTCGCGAATGGCGTGCTGGCCGGCTCGCTGGGCGGGCTACCAGTGGCCGCCGAACTCAAGCGCGATCCTCCCGAACCGGGGGCTCCGAAGCCGCGGGCGCCGAGCTCAGTTGGCGGCGAATACCAGCTCGCCCCCTCCTCGGCCTGCCTCGGCGGCAAGATGAAGCTCTCGGGGTCTGGCTCCACGGTCAAGGTGGTCACTTCCAAGAAGCCGCGGGGAACCCTGATCTATAAGGCAGGCACCCTGGCCGGCGCGGTCCAGTGTGAGCACGGCGGCAGCCGTACTGTGACTGGGACCGCGGCGGGCCGGACGCTCGATCTCATGCTCAAGCCAGCTCCCGCAGCCGCGACCGCGTCGCCCGAACACCTCACGGCCACGAAGCAGCGTACCGCCGAAAACACCGTGGTGGCGTTCTTCATCGCGGTTGTGATCGTGATGCTGTTCGCACGCCTGTGCGGAAGCCTGATGCCGCGGATCCGCCAGCCGCGGGTGATGGGCGAGGTGCTGGCGGGAATCCTGCTGGGCCCGACGCTGTTCGGTGCGATCGCCCCCGAACTACAGTCGATGATCTTCGCACCGGACATCGTGCCGTTCATCGGCGTGGTGGCGAATCTGGGGTTGATTTTCTATATGTTCCTGATCGGGCTGGAGGTCGACCTGGGGTTGCTGCGCGGCCGCGCGCGGATGACGTTGGCGATCTCCAATACGGCGTTGCTGGTGCCGCTGATGCTGGGCATGCTGGTGGCGCTGCCGCTGTACCCGCTGCTAGCTCCCGACATCCGCTTCGCGGCCTTCGCCCTGTTCGTGGGTGTGTCAATGTCGATTACGGCCTTCCCGGTGCTGGCGCGGATCATCTCCGAGCGGCGCATGCTCAAGCGGCCGCTGGGTGCGCTGGCGCTGTCAGCCGCGGCCGTCGATGACGTCTCGGCGTGGTTTTTGATCGCGCTGGCCACGGCGGTGGCGAGCGCCGGCAGCGGCGTGGCGGTGCTCGAAACGATCGCGTGGGCAGCGGTGTTCTGCCTGGGCATGGCCATCGTGGTGCGCCCGATCCTGGCGCGCGCGGCGGTCGCCTACGACGAGGCGGGGCGCGTGCCGGGCACCTGGATCACGGCGATCTTCGCGGGCGTGCTGCTGTCGGCGATCGCGACCGAGAAGATCGGCATCGCGGTGATCTTCGGCGCTTTTGTGATGGGAATCGTGATGCCGCGCCACGCGGGCCTGAGCGAAGACGTGACGCGTCGCGTGGAGGACTTCGTACTGACGCTGCTGCTGCCGCTGTTCTTCGCCTACACGGGCCTGCGCACGAACGTCACCTTGCTGGGCAACGGAGAACTGATCGCAATCACCGCCCTGCTGTGCGTGATCGCGATCCTCGGCAAGTACGGGGGGACGCTGATCGCGGCGCGCGCGATTCGCCTGCCGTGGCGTGAATCGGCGGTGCTGGGGGCGCTGATGAACACGCGCGGTCTGACCGAGCTGATCGTGCTGAACCTGGCGCTCAGCACGGGCGCGATCACCTCGGCGTTGTTCACGGCACTGGTGATCATGGCGCTGTTGACAACGTTCATGGCAGGGCCGTTGATGCGCCTGCTCGATCCACACAACGCCTTCGGGGAGCAGCCCGAGGAGGAGCTGGCCGCAAGCACTGCGCAGCTGACCCCGGAGCAGCGAGACCAGCACGCGATCCTGGTGGCACCGCAGAGCGACGCGGCGCTGGAGCAGCTGCTGGCATTGGGCGAGCCGCTGGCGCGCTCGGAGCCGCGACGCGAGCTGATCCTGGCGCGCCTCATAAGGCCTCCGCGGGGCGCGACGGTGCGCGGTGGCCTACAGACGGAGGCACGACGGGTGAGCGAGGCCTCAGAGCGGCTGGCGCGCAAGCGCGAGGAACTGCTGGAGGCGAGTCTGGACGCGCGCGCGGTGGCGCTGACCTCGGCCGATCCCGGGCGCGACCTGACGCGGCTGTGCCGCAGCGAGAAGATCGACCTGCTGCTGCTGGATGGGCGCCGGCCGCTGCTGGGCGATGGCATCCCCCGTGAGGAGGTAGGCACGGTCCTGAACGAGGCTCCCTGCGACGTCGCGGTGCTGGTGGCACGCGAGGGCGTGGAGGTGAGCCCCGGCCCGGAGCGCGCGGTGATGGTTCCGTTCGGCGGCGCGGACCACGACTGGGCGGCGCTCGAGCTGGCGAGCTGGATCGCCGCCTCAAGCGGCGCGCCGCTGCGCCTGCTGGGCTCCGCGGGACAGCGCGAGGACGGTCGCGACGCGAGCGGCCTGCTGGCCAATGCAGCGCTGATCGTGCAGCAGTTCGCGGGGGTTACGGCCGAGCCGGTACTGGCTGAGCCCGGCCGCGATGGCATCCTCGCCGCAACAGCCGGCGCCGGCCTCCTGCTCATCGGCCTCTCAGAGCGCTGGCGCAAGGAGGGCCTGGGCGAGACACGCCGCGCGATCGCCCGCTCGGCCCCAGCGCCGATCGTGTTCGTGCGCCGCGGCGAGCGACGCGGCGCGCTGGCGCCCGCGACTGACATGACCCGCTTCGGCTGGTCCGCGGCGCTTGGCGATCCGGCCTGATTCGCGCCCGATCTACTTCCGACTCAGCCTCCGACTCAGCCCACTCGCCAGGCCCCGTCGATGAAGACCAACCGCACGGTCTCTCCCCCCTCGCCGAGCGCGATCCGTGCTTCGCGGGCGTCGAAGTCGATCTCCAGCTTGAGCGCCGGTGCAGGGATCTGTTCCGCAGGCGCCACAGGCGCCTCCTCCGCCACAACGGGAACGCGCGCGAACACGGTGGCGGCGGCACGGGCCGCTGAAGCCGGCGTGGCTGGCGCCTCGGCCGCCGCCTCTGCGGGCTCGGGGTGCACGATTGCCCTCACGACCATCGTGGTGGCACCGGTCTCGATCGAGTCGCCGATATCCAGCACCCGGGGGCTCTGGATCTTCAGACCGTTGACGAAGGTGCCGTTGGAAGAGCCGAGGTCTTCGATCGCGTAGTTGCCCGCGCCCTCGCGCGAGATGCGGGCATGCTGGCGGGAGATCTCTTCATCCTCGGAGAGGCGGCCAGGCCCGGTGGCGTGACGCCCGATGACGAGCTCGTCCTCGACGACGAGCGTGCTGCCGGGGGCGACGCCGCTGATCACCTCTAGGCGCATGTAGGTGGAAGCAGCACTCATAAGCTACGCCCCGATGGACACGTAGGACAAGCTGGGCAAGGACGCAGCGAGCGAAGTGTGCTCAGCACACGAGCGAGCGAGGACGCAGATCCAGCGCCGTCATACGTGTTCATCGCAGCACCGTAGCGATTGCCGAGGCCGGATCGTGCTCGCCGTGCTCGGCGCGGATGATGTGCATGACGGCGTTGATCAAGGCGAGGTGCGTAAAGGCCTGGGGAAAGTTGCCCAGGTGCCGGCCGGTGCGCGGCTCGATCTCCTCGGCGTAGAGCCCCAAAGGACTGGCGTGGGAGATGAGCTTCTCGCAGAGCTCGCGGGCGCGCTCGAGCTCGCCGACCTCACACAACGCGGAGACGAGCCAGAAGGAGCAGATAGTGAAAGATCCCTCCTCGCCGGAGAGCCCGTCGTCGGTCTCATCGACGCGGTAGCGCAGCACGAGCCCGTCCTCGGTGAGCTCCTCGGCGATCGCCAAGACGGTGGCCACCACGCGCGGATCCTCGGCGGGGAGGAAGCGTACGAGCGGCAGCAGCAGCAGCGAGGCGTCGAGCGAGGTGGTGTCGTAGTGCTGGGTGAAGACGCCGCGCTCGTCGACGCCGTTGGTGCAGATGTCGGCGTGGATCTCTTCCGCCGCCGCCTGCCAACGTGCGGCGCAGTCGCTGTCATCGCGCAACAGCGCCAGACGCGCGCCGCGGTCGGCGGCGACCCAGCACATGAGCTTGGAGGAGGTGAAGTGCTGCGGCTCGCCGCGGACCTCCCAGATGCCGTGGTCGGGCTCGCGCCAGTGCTCGAGCGCGCCAGCGACCTGACGCTTGATGATTGGCCACAGGCGGTCGGGCAGCTGATCGCGCGAGCGCGTGTGCAGATAGATGGAGTCGAGCACGGCCCCCCAGACGTCGTGCTGGCGCTGTCGATAGGCACCATTGCCGATGCGCACAGGCTGCGCGCCGCCGTAGCCGGAGAGGTGGTTGAGCTCCTGCTCATCGAGGCGACTCTCGCCGCCGATGCCATACATGATCTGTAGCTCCCCTTCCTCGGCCTCGGCGAGGTCGGCGACGAAGTAGAAGAAGTCGTTGGCCTCCCAGTCGAAGCCAAGGGTGTAGAGCGCCCACAGCATGAAGGTCGAATCGCGGATCCAGTTGTAGCGGTAGTCCCAGTTGCGTTCGCCGCCGGGTGTCTCGGGCAGCGAGGTGGTGGCGGCGGCCACCATCGCTCCGGTGGGGGCGTAGCTGAGCCCCTTCAGCGTGAGCGCGCTGCGCTGCAGGTAGGTGCGCCAGGGATGGTCGGGAAAGGTGCCCTGCTTGAGCCACTCCTGCCAATGGTGGGCGGTGCGCACGAGGCGCTCATCGGCCTTCTCGTAGGTGGCGGGCAAGGGATGCGAGGACCAGCCGAGTGCGGCGAAGGCCGCCTCGCCCTCGCGCAGGATGGTGCGCGCGCGGGCGCGGGGTCCCTCGAAGCCGAGGTTCATGTCGGTGACGAGCCGCAGTTTCAGCTCCATGCCCTCCGAGCCGGCGGTGGCCTCGTTGTAGCCGGGACCGGTGTAGGACCACTCGGCCGCGAGGCCGCCGTAGTCGAAGACGGGTTCGCAGTCGAGGTGCATCTCGGCCCAGCCCTGTACGCAGCGCACGGTGCGCAGCAGCACGTGGTCGGCGTCGTAGTCGGTGGGCGAGCGCCGGTGCGTGTGTGAGCGCTCCTCGTTGTGGTGCCAAGGACCGATGCAGAGCACGTCGCGGACAACGACCCAGCCGGTGCGCGTCTCCCAGCTGGTCTCGAGCACGAGCGTGCCCGGCAGGTAGCGCACGGCGCCGGGCACGGTCACACCGGCGGGAGCCAGCCGGAAGCCGCCGGCGTCGCGATCGAGCATCGCGCCGAAGACGCTGGGCGAGTCAAGGCGCGGCAGGCACATCCACTCGACGTTGCCGCTGGGAGCGATCAGCGCACAGGTCTCGCAGTCCGAGAGGAAGCCGTAGTCGGCAATCGGCGGAAACGGGCTCCCCGGGTTGCCTTGGGGTATCGCGCTCACCGCGCGAAGGCTACTGCGCCGGGAACGCGCGAGACGTGTCGGGGGAAGGGCGTGGCCCGGAAGCGCGGGGCACAAACCCGGCATGGCGGCTGCCGGATAGGCTCTGGCGTCGATGACGTGGGTGGAAGTCTTTATCGCATTCGTGGTCTCCCATCTGGTTGGGGATTACCTGCTGCAGACCGACTGGCAGGCACGCAACAAGCGCAGCGGCCTGGCCCGGGGCGCGCCGCCCGCGGCGCGGCGAGCGCTGTTCACGCACGTGAGCACTTACACGCTTGCGTTCGTCCCCGTACTGGCCCTGAGCGATCTCGGTCTCGGCTGGGAAGTGCTGTGGGTGATTCCGGCGATCTTCCTGCCGCACCTGATCCAGGATGATGGCAGGTTGCTGCACGCGTATATGCAGAAGGTCAAGCGCCTGGACCCGATGGAAAACCTGGCGGTGTCGATTGCCGTCGACCAGACGTTTCACCTACTCGCCCTGATCGTCCTGGCGCTGATTATCGGCTCCTGAGCCGCTTCAAGAACTGGCGCTGCCCGTCGGCTACTTCAAGAGCCGCGACATGCGGCGGTCCTTGAGCACACGCCCGTCGGTCTGGCAGTGGGGGCAGTAGGCGATGATGTAGTCCTCGAAGTGCACGGCCTCAAGCACGGTCCCACAGCGCGGGCAAGGCTCGCCCTCGTGGCGATGCACCTGTAAAGGCATGGGCAGCTTGTCGGGAATGGGCAAGTGCACGATCTGCTCGTAGTGCTTGATGGCGCCGCCCAGAACCCCCACGATCGCCTCGCGCAGACGCCCAAGCTCCTCACCATCGAGATCGCTGCCGCGCTTATACGGCGAGAGGCGGGCCTCCCAGAGGATCTCATCGACCCAAGAGCGCCCGATGCCAGCGATCGTGCGCTGGTCACGCAGCAGCGTGTGCAGCGGCCGGGGCGCGCTCAGAACCTCGCCTAGCAAGGCCGCGTCGGGCGGCTGCGGCCAGGCTTCGGGTCCGAGCTTAGCGACGGCCTCGTCCTGCTCGATCGCCTCGGCGCGCAGCAGCTTGACCCAGGCGGCCTGCTTGGAGCCGAACTCACGCAGGCGCAGCTCGCGACCGCCATCCACACGCACGAGCAGCCTGGACGTACGATCGCGCGGCCCCGCGGGCTTGTCGTAGAGCTGCAGGCGGCCGGCTGACATGAGATGGATGAGCAGAGCGATACCGCCATCTATCTGGACGATCAGATTCTTGCCGCGCCTGCTTACGCCAAGGATCTTGCGCCCCACGAGCACCGACAGCGGCGGGTCGAAGGTCTTCAGCGCATTGATCCCTGGTGCCAGCGCCGACTCGATGACGGCGCCGCGCAGCGCCTCATCCAGTCGCCGCGCGACGATCTCGACCTCGGGCAGCTCGGGCATCGCCCTTCATCGTAGGGCGGCCTACGAAGCGTGCATGGGCGGCCCTTCGTACTTGACCCCGGCGGGGCTGGTCCAGCGCACGCGCCAAGCGCTGGCGGAGCCTGAACGCAACGCCCATTCGCCGAAGGCGCCGGTGTGGACGCTCGCCAGCACGCGCCACTTGTGCGAGCCCCGAGGCTGGACGAGCACGGTGACGGTGGTGGGTCCGAGCGCCGGCCGCACGAGCCCCCAAAGCGAAACGCTGCTGCCGTGCCTGGAGGCGGTGAGCGGCAGGGGCCAGCCGAAGTAAAGCGGCTTGGCCTTACCGGAGACGTACTCGAGGCCGGTCTGGAAGCGCACGACTCCCCCGTGCACGCTCGAGCCGGGCCTGCCGCCAAGTGGGTCGTCGCGCAGTAGATACTGCGAAAAGGCGGCGACGCGGGGATTGGACCAGGCGATGTGCTCGGCGATGGCGTCGAATTCGGCCTGCTTGGCGACGCTGACGCCGAGGAAGCGGTTGGGCTTGCTTTGCACGCCGAACTCGGTGAGGTAGATGGGCATGCCGGAGCGGATGGCGTGTGCGCTGGCAGCGAGATCCAGGGCCCGCGAAAGCCGCGAGAGCACCCCGATCATGACGTTGTCGGCGCCGGGCGGCCGATAGGAGGGGCCGGCAGCCGTCGTATACGCGTGGTGGGCATAGCCGAACGCGGGCAGCGACCCGCAGGAGCCCGACTTGCGGTAATGCGAATTGAGACAGAGGGCGCCGCGCAGAAAGGCCAACGGGGCGACGTCGTGCAGAGGCCCTTCGCGCCGAGAGACGCTGTCCGAGCCGGTAGGCGCGGTTTCGCCCAAGAGGACCTTGGGGCTCGCGATGCCCGCTGCCTTCAGCCCGTTGTAGCCGGCCTGGAAGAGCGCGCGGTAGATGCGCGGCGAGGCGGGCTGACCGCGCGAGTCGAACTGGGGCTGCAGGAAGGCGGGATGGTTGGGCTCGTTCCAGATCGCCCAGAGCCCGACGAGCGAACCGTAGCGACGTCCAAGGGCCGTCATGAACTGTTCGAAATCGAGCGCGTTGGGGCTCGTGACAGCGTCGCGGCGCTTGGAAGTGGCCCACTTGGGCACGGGCGAAGTGACGGTCAGGAGCACCTGCCAGTGCAACCGCTGGGCTTCGAGAATGAGCGGGTCGTACTGGCTCCAGTTGTAGCCGGCGGGGTTGGTGGCGTCGAAGCTGGGCTTGGTGGCGCTGTTGGCCGCAGGCGCGACTTCGCGCCAGTAGAGCTCCACGCGCAGAGCCTTGACGCCGAGGTGCTGCATCTGGGCGAAGGCCGAAGCGCGCGTGGCGGGATTGATCAGCTCGGAGTTGGCCTCGAAGTAGACGGACTCACCGTGGGAGGCGAGCGCCCCACTGGCGGGCGTGCAGGCGAGGAGCATGCAGGCCAGAGGCAGTGCGAGGAACACGCGGATGCGGGGCAGGTCAAGGAGCGCTTGAGTCATGGTGAGGAGCGTTTTGGCTTTGGGCATAGTGGCTAGGACACGACAGCGCGCCAGGGGTTGCGGTGCGTGTAGCGTGCGGGCGGTGAGTCCAGCAAGCGCACCGGACGACATCGTTGACACCCACGCGCAGGCAGCGCGTAACAGCCGCCCAGCGCTGCTGGTGCTGGAGCCGCTGCGCGAGTTCCTCGACGCCCACGGCCTCGGCGCGGGCGTCATCAAAGCGGAGCCAATCGGCGAAGGACACTCCAACGTGACCTACCTGCTCACGCGCGAGGATGGCAGCGAGCTGGTGCTGCGACGCCCGCCGCGAGGACCGCTGCCCCCCAGCGCGCACGATGTGCTGCGCGAGGCGCAGCTGCTGCAGGCGCTGTGGCCGACCGCAGCGCGGGTCCCGCGCGTGTTGGCGGTGGGCGAGAGCGAGGCTGTGATCGGATGCCCTTTTTATTTAATGGAGAGAGTAGCCGGGGAGGTCATTGTCTCAAGCGTCCCGGCCGAGCTCGATGCCCCTGTACAGCGAACGCGCATCAGCGAGGAGCTGATCGATGCCCTGGTGGAGATCCACGCCGTGGACTGGCAGGCGGTGGGGCTGGAGGGCTTTGGCAAGCCCACGGGCTACCTGGAGCGTCAGTTGCGCCGCTTCGGGGGGCTGTGGGAGCTCAATCGCACGCGCGAGATCCCCGAGGTGGAACGGGTGGGGAAGTGGCTGGCCGAGCACATCCCCCAAAGCGGCCCCGCGACGATCGTCCACGGCGACTATCGCCTGGGAAACACGATGTACGCCGCGCAGGCACCCGCGCACCTGGCCGCGGTGCTGGACTGGGAGATGGCGACAATCGGCGACCCCCTGGCCGACCTGGGCTATTTGTGCATGATGTGGACCGAGGGCGGAGACCCCAAGGGCGGCATGCGCGAGTACCTGGGCGGGGTGACGCGCGCCAACGGCTTTCTCACGCGCGGTGAGCTGATCGCGCGCTATGAAGCGCAGACGGGCCGCTCGATGCGCGACCTGCGCTGGTACACGACGCTGGCGCTGTGGAAGAGTGCGGTGTTCATGGAGGGCAACTACAAGCGCGCCGTGGCAGGCACCACCGATGACCCCTACCTGAAGCAGTTCGGCGAGGGCGTAGTGGAGCTGGCGCGCCAGGCGGAGGGGGTGGCGTATGGCGACGACGGGGACTGAGAACGGGCGCACGGGCCTGTTGATCGACTGGGGCGGCGTGCTGACGACGAACCTGTGGGTCTCCTTCGGCGACTACTGCACGCGCAACGAGATCGATCCGCAGGCGATGGTGAAGAGCTTCCGCGAGAACCCCGAAAGCCGCGAGCTGCTGATCGCGCTGGAGAAGGGGACGCTAGACGAGGCGGGCTTCGAGCAGAGCTTCGCCGCGATCCTGGGCGTCGAGCCCGCGGGTCTGGTCGACGGCCTGTTCGCCGGCGTGGGCCCCGACGAGGCGATGATCGAAGCGGTGCGCAGAGCGCGTAAGGCGGGCATACGCACGGGACTTATCAGCAACTCGTGGGGCGTACACCGCTATCCGCACGAGCTCTTCGCGGAACTGTTCGACGGCATCGTGATCAGCGGACAGGAGGGCATACGCAAGCCCTCGCGGCGCATGTACGAACTGGGAGCGGAGCGCGCGGGCGTGGAGGCGAGCCAATGCGTGTACGTGGACGACATCCCTTTTAACCTGCCGCCGGCGGAGAAGCTGGGGATGGCCACGGTCCATCACACGAGCTCCGAGACGACGGTGCCCGAGCTCGAACGGCTGCTGGGCGTGACCCTGAGCGACAGGGTGTAGGTTCGCACACCGCGCATAAAGGCATCATGCCTGATGTGCTACCTTGATGCTCATGGCTCGCACCACGGTTGATATCGACCAGCGCGCGTTCGACGCGGCACGCAGCGAGTTGGGCACCAAAGGCCTGAGCGCCACGGTCAACGCGGCGCTGCGCGAAGTGGGGAGGCGTCGCGCCCTTGCCGAGTTCGACGTGACTCGCGACATTGATGGCACACCCGCGGAGGTCGAGGCCAACCGTAGGGAGCGGCACCCTGAGCCGGACCAGAACTGAGATCGAGCCGCCCCCGCTCGATCGTCCCGCTCTGTTTGACACAGGCGTATGGACTTGGGCGCGAGATCGTCGTTTCCCCCAACTCACCTCATGGTTCAACGACCAGGTCGCGGCTGGCCGTGTACTCGTGTGCGACCTCGTGATCCTGGAGCTCACCCGCCTGACCCCCAATGAGACCCGCGCCAAGGAGGTGGCTGACACGCTTGCTACCTTCGAGTCGCTTCCGATGCCAACAGCGCTGTGGAGCCGCGCTCGCCACATGCAGGTGTTGCTCGCGGCCAAAGGCGACCATCGCCGGGTACCACCGGCCGACCTGCTGATCGGCTGCGCAGCTGAGGCCGCGCAGGTCCCACTCGTCCACTACGACCGCGACTACGAACGCATCGCCGGTGTCAGCGCACTTGCGCACTGTTGGCTTATGCCTGACGGCGCACTTGCACAAAACTTCAGTCCGCCGTGATTTCGTGATACCGTAGGTAATACGAAATACAGGGAGCGATGGAGGAGGAGAGCGATGACACGCAGGGTCACAATCCTGATGGCGGTGGCGCTTACCGGGAGCGGCCTGGTGATCGCCGCGGTGGCGTGGGCGGCGCAGACGTTGACGGCACGCCTGACCTTCACGCCCGACCGGCTGGGCGCCTCGACGAGCCTGTCGGTGAAGGCCGAGTTTCATTCGCCCGCCGGCGGCGTGCCCGCGCCGGTGAGAAAGGTAACGGCCTATCTGCCCGCAGGTCTTGAAATCGACCTGCGGGGCGCCGGCATATGTGACGCGACGCGCCTGCAGGAAGGGGGACCCGAAGCGTGCCCAGCCGATTCGCGGCTGGGCTATGGCGGCGGGACGGGGCTGTTGGAACTGGCCGGGGAAGTCATCCGTGAGCCATTCACGCTTGACCTCTTCGCTGGCCCCAGCGAAGGCGGACGTCTGGTGATCCTGGCCTATGTCAACGCCTCCTCGCCGGCTTCCTACCAGATCGTCGTGGCCGCCAAGGAGATCCACGCGGCCAAGCCCTACGGACTGGGCTTCACTTTCGAAGTGCCGCTGATACCGACGCTGCCCGGAGCCTCCGACGCCTCGATCGCAAGCGCCAGCTTCACGCTCGGCGACAACCGGGCGGCCTACTTCAAGCGCATCCACGGCCGCAAGAAGCTGGTGCACATCCGCGGCATCGTCGTGCCCAAGAGTTGCCCACGCCGGGGCTTCCCGTATGCGGCGCTGATCTCCTTCGCCGACAACAGCGCGCTCACATACACAGGCACCATCCGCTGTCCCGGTTGACACACGCAGCCGGGCTGGCTACCGTGGCGCCACATCGGCAACCGTCCATACAAGCAGGTGGCACGCGCGCAGTCCCAGCAGCGCACCCGCGAGGCCCTGCAGGAGGCGGCGGTGCAGGAGTTCTATGCGGGCCGCTGGGAGAAGACCTCCTTAGACGAGCTGGCGGCCAGCGCAGGGGTCACAAAGCAGACGCTGCTGCGCCACTTCGGCTCCAAGACGGGGCTGCTGCTGCAGGCGATCGTGCACAACGCCGCGAAGGGGCTCGACCAGCGTTGGAGCGTCCCCCAAGGGGACGTCGCGGGCGCGATCGACAACGTGCTCGACCACTACGAGGAGTGGGGTGCGCGCTCGCTGCGCATCGGCGCCTGGTTGGAAGGCGGAAACCCGATGCTGGCGAAGATCTCACAGGCGGCGCGCCAGGTTCACTATGACTGGGTGGAGTACGCCTTCGCGCCCCAGCTCGAGCGTTTGCAGGGGCAGGAGCGCGTGCGCTGCCGCGCGGCGCTGATCGCGCTGTGCGACGTGCATACCTGGTGGCTGCTCTCGCACGACCTGGGGTTAGAGCGCACGCAGGTGCGCGCCACCCTAATCACGGCCATCGAGGCGCTGCTGGGAGCGGCCCAGAGCGACGAAGCTTAGGATTAGCTCAGGGCTGCTGGTCGATCCCCTTGCCCCGCCCATACATGAACTTGAAGAAGCGGGAGAGCATCTTCGTCGTCTTGGGCTTATAGGGGAACATGTGCAGCTCGCGCTTGAGCGCAAGGCGCGGGGTAACGACGATCGACTGCGGCTCGCAGAACTTGCGAATGCCGCCAGCGGCATGGCGGGTGCCGATGCCCGATTCCTTGGCGCCGCCCATGGGCAGCTCCAGGGCCGTGTAATTGATGAGGGCGTCGTTGACATTGGCGGCGCCGGCGTGGATGCGTCGGGCGATGTCCTCGCCGCGCGCGGTGTCGCGCGTGAAGACGGATGCCCCCAGGCCGTAGGGCGAGTCATTGGCCAGTCGCAGAGCCTCCTCGGCGTCGGCGACCTTCATGATCGGCAGCGTCGGACCAAAGGTCTCCTCAGTCATGATCTTCATCGTGTGATCGACATCGACGAGCAGCGTGGGTTCGTAGAAGCGCCCGCCGCCGTCCTCTTTGGCGTGCCCGCCCGTGAGCGTGCGTGCGCCCTTCTGGAGCGCGTCCTTAACGTGGCTTTCGATCGTTTCCAACTGCGGCGGGAAGGTGATCGCGCCGACCTCGACCGAGCCGGGGCCGTGAGGGGCACCGACGCGCAGGGCCTTCATCTTCTCGGTGACCTTGCCGAGGAACTCGTCGTAGGCGGGGGCCTCGACGTAGACGCGCTCGATCGAGATGCAGGTCTGGCCCGCGTTCTGCATCGAGTAGTAGACGGCGACGTTCGCGGCGCGCTCCAGGTCGGCGTCGGCGAGCACGATCATCGGATCCTTGCCGCCAAGCTCAAGCGAGCAGGGAATCAGGCGCCGTGCGGCGGCTTCGGCGACCTTGCGCCCCGTGCGCGTGGAGCCCGTGAACATGATCATGTCGACGTGCTCGATCAGCGCCGCGCCGGTCTCACCGCGGCCGGTGGCGACTCCGAAGACGCCCTCGGGCATACCTGACTCGCGTAGGCCCTCAGCCATCAGCAGCGAGGTCAGGGGGGTGATCTCGGAGGGCTTGAGGATCACGCTGTTGCCCGCGGCCAGCGCCGGGATGCAGTCGCCGAAGGAGTTCGTCAGCGGGTAGTTCCACGGTCCGATCACGCCGATCAGGCCGAGCGGGCGGAAGCGCAGGATCAGCTTCTTGCCCTTGACCAGCACCTGAGAGGATTTGACGCGCTCGTCGGCGAGGTACAGCGGCGCGTGCTTGGCCCAGAATCCGAACGCGCCGCCGCCGTATGAGATCTCGGCGAAGGTCGCGTCCTCGTAGGTCTTGCCGGTCTCCGAGACGATCGTCTTGACGACCTGCTCGGCGTTGTCCATCAGCCACTTCTGGGCGCGCAGCAGCACGCGGCTTCGGCCCTCGAACCCGAACGCCTCCCACCCCGGCTGCGCGGCGCGACCGCGCGCCGCCAGGTCGGCGACGGCCTCGGCGCCGAGATCGGGGACGGTCGCGATTATCTCGCCGGTTGCCGGGTTTTCGACCGGTACCCCCTCGCGGGTGCCGACGCTGCCGTTCTGGGTCTCGGGTACCTGCTGCTCGACCGTCGCCATGTTTGCTCCCTTTCCTCGATCGCTCAGAGGAAGAGTACTCCGACCGCGCCGCCAGTCCAGCCGCGCGGGCCGCGGCCGGCGCGCGGGCCCGCTACTCGGACAG